>NZ_JBIWMK010000006.1:440076-556276 GCF_044766605.1 Nocardiopsis sp. NPDC101807
GGGGGGGGAGGGGGGGGTGGGTGGCGGGCCGGGCGCCCGGGGGGGGGGGGCCCCCCCCGCCGGGGGGGGGGGGGGGGGGGGCCCCCCGGGGGGCGGGGGGGGGCCCCGGATCCGTGTTCGGCGGGGACGCGCCTCGTGGGATTACCCCCCGGGGGTACAGTGGAACGAGGGGGAGTTCGGTGCGGGGGGCGCCCTCGCGCCGGGCGGGAGGGGTCGGTGTGGTGGCCGAGGTTTGACAATCACATACCCCCTGGGGGTATATTGAGCCCTGTTGGAGCGGTTCGCCACGGAGACCGCCACACCACACACGCCACAGGAGGCGAAATGGCTGCCACCACCACCGCTGTTTACACGGTCGAGGGCATGACCTGCGGGCACTGCGTCAGCTCCGTCACCGAGGAGGTCGGCGGGGTCGGCGGGGTCACCGGCGTCAAGGTCGACCTCGACGACAAGAAGGTGACCGTCACCAGCGACGGTCCGGTCGACGACGCGGCGATCCGCGCCGCCATCGACGAGGCGGGTTACGAGGTGCGTGACTGACATGAACGTGACCGCGAAGCTCGGGCTCTACGCCCTGGGACTCGTGGCCGTGTTCGCCGCGGCGTTCGGGGTCGGCGGCCTGGCCGGCCCCGTTCTGCCGCAGGAGGCCCCCGGGCACGCGCCCAGCGCGGAGACCGGGGAGGAAGCCACCACGGGCGGACGGGACCACCCGGAGGACGCGTCGGACGGGCACGACGAGGAGCGCAGGGAGTCGGGGAGGGACCATGGGTAGCGGAGGAACCACGGCGGATCCGGTCGGCGCCGCGGCGGTCGAACTGGCCATCGGCGGCATGACCTGCGCCGCGTGCGCGAACCGGGTCGAGAAGCGGCTCAACCGGCTGGAGGGCGTCACCGCCACCGTCAACTTCGCCACCGAGAAGGCCCGGGTGTCCTTCGAGGGGGCGCCCACCCCCGTGGAGGACCTGGTCGCCCAGGTGGAGAAGGCGGGCTACACCGCCACCGTCCCCCGGCCCGACCCCGGACCCTCCGCGGCGGAGCCCGCCGACCCCGCCGCGGTCCTGTGGAACCGGGCCCTGGTCTCCCTCGTGCTCTCGGTGCCCGTCATCGCCATGGCGATGGTCCCCGCGCTCCAGTTCACGTACTGGCAGTGGGCCTCCCTCGCCCTGGCGGCGCCCGTCGTCGTCTGGGGGGCACTGCCCTTCCACGTGGCCGCGTGGAAGAACCTCAGGCTCGCCACCGCCACCATGGACACGCTGGTCTCCCTCGGCGTCTCCGCCGCGTTCCTGTGGTCGCTGTACGCGCTCTTCCTCGGCACCGCCGGGACACCGGGCATGACCCACCCGTTCGAGCTCACCATCGCGCGGACCGACGGCTCCGCCAACGTCTACCTGGAGGTCGCGGCCGGGGTCACGACCTTCATCCTCCTCGGCAAGTACTTCGAGGCGCGCTCCAAGCGGCGCGCCGGGGCCGCCCTGCGCTCCCTCCTCGAACTCGGGGCCAAGGAGGTCACCGTCCTGCGGGGCGAGGGGCCCTCCGCACGCGAGGAGCCGGTGCCCGTGGCGGAACTCGTCGTCGGCGACCGGTTCCTGGTCCGGCCCGGGGAGAAGATCGCCACCGACGGCACGGTCGAGGAGGGCACCTCCGCCGTCGACATGAGCATGCTCACCGGCGAGTCCGTCCCCGTGGAGGTCTCACCGGGCGCCGCCGTCGTCGGCGCGACCGTCAACGCCGGGGGCCGCCTCGTCGTGCGGGCCACCCGGGTCGGCTCCGACACCCAGCTCGCCCAGATGGCGCGGCTGGTGGAGGACGCCCAGAACGGCAAGGCGGCCGTCCAGCGCCTCGCCGACCGGGTCTCGGGGGTGTTCGTCCCGGTCGCCATCATGATCGCGGTCGCCGCGCTCGGCTTCTGGCTCGGCACGGGCGAACCCGCGAGCGCCGCCTTCACCGCGGCCGTCGCGGTCCTGATCATCGCCTGCCCCTGCGCCCTCGGCCTGGCCACGCCCATGGCCCTGATGGTGGGCACCGGACGCGGCGCCCAGCTCGGGATCCTCATCAAGGGCCCGGAGGTCCTGGAGAACACCCGCCGCGTGGACACCGTCGTCCTGGACAAGACCGGCACCGTCACCACGGGGCGGATGGCGCTGACCGGCGTGGCCGTCGCGGACGGCGAGGACGAGGAGGAGGTCCTGCGCCTGGCCGGGGCCCTGGAGAACGCCTCGGAGCACCCCGTCGCGAGGGCCGTCGCCGCCGGCGCGGCCTCCCGGGTGGGCGCGCTGCCCGCCCCCGAGGACTTCGCCAACGTCGAGGGGATGGGCGTGCAGGGGGTCGTGGACGGCCGCGCCGTCCTGGTCGGCCGCCCCGCGCTCCTGGAGGAGTGGTCCCAGGAGCTGCCCGCCGAGCTGACCCTGGCGCTGGAGGAGGCCAGGGGGGAGGGGCGCACGGCCGTCGCCGTCGGCTGGGACGGCCGCGCCCGCGGCGTGCTCGTGGTGGCCGACACCGTCAAGCCCACCAGCGCCGAGGCGGTCCGCCAGTTCCGCGAGCTCGGCCTCACGCCGATCCTGCTGACCGGGGACCACGAGGCGGTGGCCCGCTCGGTGGCCGCCGAGGTCGGCATCGAGGAGGTCTTCTCCGAGGTGATGCCGGAGGACAAGGTCGACGTCGTGACGCGCCTCCAGGCCGAGGGGCGCACCGTGGCCATGGTCGGCGACGGGGTCAACGACGCCGCCGCGCTCGCCCAGGCCGACCTGGGGCTGTCCATGGGCACCGGCACCGACGTGGCCATCGAGGCCAGCGACCTGACCCTGGTGCGCGGCGACCTGCGGGCGGCGGCGGACGCGGTCCGGCTCTCGCGCCGCACGCTCACCACCATCAAGGGCAACCTGTTCTGGGCCTTCGCCTACAACGCGGCGGCGCTGCCGCTGGCGGCGGCCGGGCTGCTCAACCCGATGCTCGCGGGGGCGGCGATGGCCGTGTCCAGCGTGTTCGTGGTGACCAACAGTCAGAGGCTGCGCAGGTTCCGGCCCCTGTCGGACCACATGGGGACCGCCGCCGACCGGTCCTGAGCAGGGGCGGCCGGGAGCCCCGTCCGGAGCAGCGGCTCCGGACGGGGCTCCGCCGTGTGCGCCGGGGCGACCCGCGCGGACCGTCCCTCCGCACGCGCGCGGAGGAGGGGTGACCTTCTCCATCTCCGCCCGCTCGACGACCCGTCCCTCCGCACGCGCGCGGAGGCGGGGGCCAAGCTGAGGATGAGAGGCAGGGGCTTATACGTCCCGGCGCACGCGCGCGGAGGCGGGGGAGGGAACGGCGTCGGCATCACGGCGGATGACCACCGCTGCCCGCCGTCGCACGGGGGATCCGCTCTCGCGTCCCCCGGGACGGGCCGCTAGGGTGTGCGCCCAGTGGCGCCGGCCGCGGGCCCCCGCACGCGCGGCCGCGGCGGTCCCGCCGTGCCCGACAGCTCCGAGGAGGCGCAGGACGGAACCCGGCCCCTAGCCGACCGACACCCCCGAGGTACCCGTGTCTTCTGGTTGTCCCCACGCCGCGCTGTACCGGAGCGAACCGCACCCCGACCCCTACGCCGTGTACGCCGGCATGCGGGCCGACCACGGTCCCGTGGTCCCGGTCGAACTCGAACCGGGTGTGCGCGGGTGGCTCGTGACGGACTACTCCACCCTCATCTCCTGGTCGCGGGACACCACCGCCTTCAGCCACGACCCCAGGCTGTGGCGGGACCTCGCCGAGGGCAGGGTCCGCCCGGACTCCCCGCTCCTGCCCGCGATGGCCCCGCGGTCCAACGCCCGGTTCGTGGACGGGACGGAGCACCAGCGCTACCGCGGGGCGATCACGGACGTCCTCGGGGGCGTCGGCGCGGAGCACCTCGGCCGGATCACCGCCGGGCACGCCGACCGGCTCGTCGACGGGTTCTGCGGGCGTGGCGCCGCGGACGTCCTCGACGAGTACGCCCGCCCGCTGCCCCTCCTCGTCCTGAACGACCTCTTCGGGTTCGACGGGGAGCAGGGCCTGCGCTTCGCCACCGCCATGCGCGACCTGCGGCTGGGCGCGGACGCCGAGGGGGCCGGCGCCGAGGCCGTCCGCGTCCTGTCCGAGGCGGTGTCCGACAAGCACCGCGCACCCGGCGACGACCTCACCTCCGGGCTGATCCGGCACCGTGCCGGGCTCAGCGACGAGGAGGTGGCCATGCAGCTCCTCCTCGTCGCCGCCGCGGCCGGCGAGCCGACCTCCGACCTCATCGGCGCGGCGGTCCGCGCGGTCCTGGCCGACCCCGCGGTCAGCGGGGACGACGCCGTCTCCCTCTCGGACGCCGCCCTCGGCGACCTCGTCGACCGCGTCCTGTGGGCGGACCCCCCGATCACCGCCCACCCGGCCGTCTACCCCCGCGTCGACATCCCCCTCGACGGGGGGCGGGTCATCGAGGCGGGGTCGCCGGTCCTCCTGGGCTTCGCCGCGGCGAACCACTTCTTCCTGCGGGAGAACGCCGAGCTGATGGAGGAGACCCCCAACCGCGCCCACCTCGCCTGGGGCGCCGGCCCGCACCGCTGCCCCGCCCGCGACGAGGCCGCGAGCATCGCGATCATCGCCACGCGCACCCTCCTGACCCGGCTCCCCGGGCTCCGGGCGGCGGTCCCGGCCGAGGACCTGCGCTGGCGCCTGGCCGGGCCGTCGTGGACCCCCGTCGAACTCCCCGTCCTCTTCACCCCGCAGCAGCCCTCGGCACCCGCGCCCGTGGAGGGAGACCCCGGGGGCCCGTCGCACCCGCCCCCGGAAACCTCCGCGCACGAGCGGCCCGCCTCCGGCGGATCGCCCCTGTCGTCCCTGTCGAGCTTCCTGGAGAGGTTGCGGCGCGGGTCGTGACCACGCACGCCGGGGCCGCCGAGTCCCCGGCCGACCCGCGGGTCCGGAAGGACAGGAGGCACGGGAGGGCGTTCAACGCCGGCGAGGTCCCGGCGGACCGGCCCCGGATCCCCTGGACCGCCGCCGAGGACAGGCCGGCCAGCGACGGCGAACAGCGCACCCGCCTGCGCGGGCCGGTCTCCCAGGGGTTCGCCCCGAGCCGGGTCGACCGCATGCGGGGGAGGGCGGTCGCGGTCACCGGCTCCCTGCCGGACGGGGTGGAGGCCCTCCCCGTGCGCCCCCGCTGAACGGTTTCCGGGTGTGACACTCCCGGTGATTCGGTCCCGCCGGATGGACGCCCCCAGGTGTTCCCGGCGGGATCGTCGCATTTCAGAGAGGTTCCACGGGCACTCGGCCGACACGGGACACAGACATGCCGCCCCGGGGAAGAGCGGCAGGAGTCGCCCCGGGCTCCTAGAATCGTGGCGTCCCCGGACCTTCCCCTCCGCGTCCCGGAACCCTCACACACCGCCTTCCCCCCACAGAGGAATCGCGCCTTGACGAACAGCTCGGAAGCCGACCCCGGCCGTGTCCTGGCCAACCGGTACCGCCTGGACGAGGTCATCGGAGCAGGCGGCATGGGGCGCGTCTGGCGGGGCACCGACACCCTCCTCGACCGCCCCGTCGCGGTCAAGGAACTGACCACTCCCCCCAACCTCCCCGCGCACGAGGTCGACGTGCTGCGCACCCGGATGCTCCGCGAGGCGCGCAGCGCGGCGCAGCTCAGCCACCCCTCGATCATCACCGTGTTCGACGTGGCGGAGGAGGACGGCCGCCCGTGGATCGTGATGGAACTCGTCCTGGGCCCCTCCCTGGGCGACCTCATCCGCTCCGACGGGGCACTGTCGGCGAAGAGGGTCGCCGACATCGGCGAGCAGATGGCGGCCGGGCTGGCCGAGGCGCACGCGCGGGGCATCGTGCACCGCGACATCAAGCCGGGCAACGTGCTCATCGCCGGCAACGACCGCGCGGTCCTGACCGACTTCGGCATCGCCCACCTGGACGGTTCCACCCACCTCACCAGCACCGGCCTGCTGATCGGGTCGCCGAGCTACCTGGCGCCGGAGATCGCGCACGGGCACTCCGCCACCCCGGCCTCGGACATGTGGGCCCTGGGCATCACCCTCTACCAGGCGTCCGAGGGCACGCTCCCGTTCGACCGGCCGACCCCCATGGCGACGCTGACCGCCATCGTCACCCAGGACCTGCCCGAGCCGGTCAACGCCGGGCCGCTGCGCCCGGTCCTGGAGGCGCTGTGCGAGAAGCGGCCCGAGGACCGGCCGTCCGTGAGCGAGGTCCGGACGTGGCTCCGCGAGATCCGCGACGCCTCCGACACCCCCGTCACGGCGGTGGCGCCGGCGCCGACCATGACGGGGCCCGCGGAGGCGCCGGCCGGGGCCGGGGCGCGGGCCGAGTCCGCCGCGCCGGCCCCCGCGCCGCCCGCGCCCCGTCCCTCCGGCGGCGGCTCCGGCCGTCGGCGGGGGCCCCTCCTGCTTCTCACCCTCGTGCTCGTCCTGCTGGTCGCGGGCGCGACCACCGGAGTCCTGGTGGCCGTGAACCGGGCCGGCGACCCCGGCGCCGGACTCGTCGGCGACTCCGATCAGGCCGCCGTCGAGCCGTCCGCGGAGGCCGGGGACGGAGCGTCGGAGGAGGAGGCCGAGCCCTCCGCGGACCCCGGTTCCGAACCGGAGTCCGGGTCGGAGGAGGCGGACACGGAGGAGGAGCAGGAGGACGAGGAGGACGACAGGTGGGACCACCTCGTCCGCCACGAGGACGAGAACGGTTTCGCCGTGGACGTCCCCGAGGACTGGGAGATCGAACGGTCGGGGGTCCAGGTCTACTTCCGCAACCCCGACGGCGGGTACCTGCTCGTGGAGTACACGGACAGCCCCAACCCCGACGCCGGTGACGACTGGCGCGCCGCCGAGCCCGGCGTGCGCGGCAACTTCTCCGGCTACGAACTCGTCGGCATCGAGGACGTCGACGCCGACTGGGCGGACGACTACGTCAGCGCGGCCGACTGGGAGTTCACCTTCGACGGCAGGAGCGGCCGGATGCACGCCGTCAACCGGGGCTTCCACACCGAGGACAGGGGCTACGCCCTGTTCCTCGTGGCCAGCAACGAGCACCCCGACCTCAACCGGGAGATGCTGGACCACATGGCGCAGACCTTCGACCCGGACGCCTGACCCGGCCGGGTCAGGCGCGCGGCGCGGGCCGGTAGACGAGTTCCTGGACGCGGCCGTCCAGCGTCCGGTGGTCGACCAGGTCGAGGTCGAAGTCGGCCGCGCCCCGGAAGAGCGGGGCCGTCCCGGTGCGGCCGGTGATCACGGGGAAGATCGTCACCTGGACGAAATCGACCAGGTCGGCGGCCATCAGGGAGCGGTTCACCGACAGGCTGCCGTGCGAGCGCAGCGGGACCGCGGACTCCTCCTTGAGCCGGGCGACGGCGTCGACGGCGCCGCCGCGGGCGACGGTCGCGTCGCCCGGCCAGTCGAGGGGTTCCTCCAGGGTGGTCGAGACCACGCTCAGGGGCAGGGCCCTCATCCGGGCGACCCAGGGGTCGCCCGCGCCGGGGTCCGGCCCCAGCATCCGCGCGAACTCCCGGTAGGTGGTCGCTCCGAGGACCATCCGCTGCTCCGCGCCGTACAGGGCGAGGCGGTGGCCGAGGAGCTCCGGGCCCTGCTTGCCCCAGTAGCCTCCCCAGTCGCCGTCCCCGCCGTAGGAGCCGAAGCCGTCGAGGCTGGAGAAGACGTCGAAGGTGTAGGTGGCGGTCATGGCGTTCTCCTCGGAAGGCGCGTGGTCGGGTGTTCACCGGTACGGACCCGGCGGCGCGGCGGAACTCATCGCCTCCGGGCTCCCCGGACCGGGCGCTCCGGCGCGCCCCCCGCGCGCCGCTCAGAACACCGAGCAGCCGGTGACGTCGGTGAAGGCCTCCAGCGCCAGGGCCGCCGTCACCGAGTTGCCCTTGGCGTCCAGCCCGGGCCCCCAGGCCGCCACCGTGCACCGCCCCGGGACGACCGCGAGGATGCCGCCCCCCACACCGCTCTTGCAGGGGATCCCGACGCGGTAGGCGAACTCCCCGGCGGCGTCGTACGTGCCGCAGGTCAGCATCACCGCCAGGATCCGGCGTGTGTCCGAGACGCTGAGCAGCTCCGAGCCGTCCGCCCGCCGGCCGCGCCGGGCCAGGAACAGGCCGGCCCTGGCCAGCTCCTCGCAGCTGACGGTGATGGAGCACTGCCGGAAGTAGTGGTCCAGCACCTCAGGAACCGGGTTCCGGATGTTGCCGAAGCTCGCCATGAGGTAGGCCAGCGCGCGGTTGCGGTCGCCGCTCCTGGACTCGGACTCCGCGACCAGGTTGTCCGTGTGCAGGTCGGGGTCGCCGGTCTCCTCGCACAGCAGCCTCCGCAGCTCCCCGACCGCGTCCCCGGTGTCGGACAGGAGCTGGTCGGTGACGATGAGCGCCCCCGGGTTGATCATGGGGTTGCGCGGGACGCCGTTCTCGAACTCCAGCTGGTGGAGGGAGTTGAAGGCGTTGCCGGACGGCTCCCGGTGCACCCGCTTCCACACGTCGGACCCCGCGTGGCCCCGCATGACCAGGGCCAGGGTGAACACCTTGGTGATGCTCTGCATGGAGAAGCGGGTGCGAGCCTGGTCGCCGGTGCTGTACATGCCGCCGTCCACGGTGGCGATCGAGAACCCGAACTCGTCCGGGTCCACGTCGGCCAGCTCGGGGATGTAGTCGGCGACCCGCCCCTCGCCGATGTGGCTCCGGACCCGTTCCATGACGGCGTCGAGCACGCCGGGGTAGTAGTCGCTGTCGTCCACCTGGTCCTCCCTTCCCGTGGAGCGGTCCTCGCGGGGGGTCCCCGTGACGGCCCTGCCCGACGGGGGACGGCGTAATCCGCTCCGGGACCGTTGGGAACGCCGCGCCGACGCCGACGGCCGTGGTGGACCCCGGCGCCGCCGCGGCCGGGCGCCCGACGGCGCCGTTCACCGGCTCCCCCGCCCGCCGGTGCCCGGGTCGCCGGACCTGGCGCCGTGGTTGAAGCCCCCCGCCTCGTCCTGGGTGAGCGGCGGGGCGGGAGGGTGGGAGCGCAGGTGGTCGATGCTGCGTTCCAGGTCGTCCAGGAGCAGGTCGGACATGTCGTGGCTGAAGCCGTGCCGGACCAGGGCGCGCTGGACGACCTCCTCCTGGCGTTCGGCCGGCAGCGGGTAGGCGGGCACGAGCCACCCCCGGGTGCGGAGCCGGTCGGCCAGGTCGTAGAGGGTGAAGGGCTCGTCGCCGACCATCCGCCAGGCCACGGCGCTGATGCCCCGGTCCGGATCGCCGCCGTGGACGATCTCGAACGGGCCCATCGAGGCGATGCGTCCGGCCAGGTGCCGGGCGGTCTCGTACTTCGCGGCGTGGATCCGCCGGTAGCCCTCGCGGCCGAGGCGGACGAAGTCGTAGTACTGGGCGATGACCTGACCGCCGGGCCGGGAGAAGTTCAGGTTGAAGGTGGCTTCGTCCCCGCCCAGGTAGTTGACCTGGAAGACGAGGTCCCGGGGGAGGTCCGCGGCCGAGCGCCACACCACCCAGCCGGAGCCGAGCGGGGCCAGGCCGCCCTTGTGGCCGGAGGCGTTGATCGAGCGGACCCGCGGCAGGCGGAAATCCCAGAGCAGGTCGGGGCTGACGAAGGGGGCGAGGAAACCGCCGCTGGCCCCGTCGACGTGGAGCCGGATGTCGTGGCCGGTGCGCTGCTCGAAGCGGTCCAGCGCCTCGGAGATCCCATGGACGTCCTCGAACAGCCCCGTGAAGGTCTGCCCGAAGTTGCAGACCACCATGATGGTGTTCTCGTCGCAGTACCGGTCGACGTCGTCCGGCGTCATGACGTACTCGTCCCCGTGCAGCGGGACCCGGCGGATCTCCACGTCGAAGTACCGGGCGAACTTCTCCCAGCACACCTGGACGGGGCCGCAGACGAAGTTGGGGCGGTCGGTGCTCCTGCCCCCGGCCCTCCTGCGCTCGCGCCAGGCGAACTTGGCGGCGAGCCCGCCGAGCATGGCGGCCTCGCTGGAGCCGGTGGTGGAGGTCCCGACGGTCGCCGCGGGGTCGGGTGAGTGCCACAGGTCCGCGAGCATGCGCACGCAGCGCCTCTCCAGCTCCGCGGTCTGCGGGTACTCGTCCTTGTCGATCATGTTCTTGTCGAGCGCCTCGTCCATGAGCCGGTGCACCTCGGGCTCGGACCAGGTGGTGCAGAAGGTGGCGAGGTTCATCCGCGAGACCCCGTCGAGCATCAGTTCGTCGTGGACCAGCTGGTAGGCCGCACGCGCCTCGGTCCCCCGGGCGGGAAAGCCCGACTTGGGCGCGCCGTGGCGCATCAGGCGCTCGGCGTAGACGTCGTCGGTGGTCGCGTCCCCGTGCCCGCTCATCGGAAGCCCCCGCGCTCAGAGTGGATGAACCGTCACGGAGAGTATCCGCGCTGGAGCGTGTCCGGACCGGAAGGCCGCGCCCGGGGGAGGCGTGTCCCCGGGCTCAGCCGCCGTCGAGGAGCTGCGCGTCGTGGACCAGGAGCGCGACCTGTACCCGGTTGTTCAGCCCCAGCTTGGTCAGGATGCTCGACACGTGCGTCTTGACCGTCGGCACGCTGAGGAAGAGGCGCGAGGCGATGTCGGCGTTGGACCGGCCCTCGCCGACCGCCACCGCCACCTCCAGCTCACGGCCGTTCAGCGCCGCCAGCCGCTCGCGCGCCCGGCCCGCCCGTGCCCCGTGGTCGCCCGCGCCCACCCGGTCGACCAGGCGCCGCGTCACGGCGGGGGAGAGCACCGACATGCCCCGCGAGACCTGCCGCACCGACTCCACGATCTCCGCCGGAGGGGTGTCCTTGAGCAGGAACCCGGCCGCGCCCGCCCGCAGCGCGCGCAGCACGTGCTCGTCGGCGTCGAACGTGGTCAGCACCAGCACCTCGGGCGGGTCCTCCAGGGAGCGCAGCCGCTCCGTCGCGGTCAGGCCGTCCACCGTCGGCATGCGGATGTCCATCAGGACCACGTCGGGGGAGTACCGCTCGACCAGTCCGACGACCGACCCGCCGTCCTCGGCCTCGGCCAGCACCCGGATGTCGGGCGCGCCGCCCATCATCATCACCAGGCCGACCCGGACCAGCGCGTCGTCGTCGACGATCACCACCCCGATCTCCCTGGCTCCCCGCTCTGTTCGACTCATACGGGCCACGGTAGCCAGGCGGACAGGCGCCAGCCACCACCGGCGGCCGGCCCGTGCTCCAGGCGCCCCGACGCGAGGGAGACCCGCTCCGCCAGGCCGACCAGGCCCTGGCCCGAGCCCCCGCCGGGGTTCGGGGGAGGCGGCTCGGGGGAGGGGCCGTTGAGCACCTCCACCACGAGGCCCTCGCCGGGGGCGCCCCTCACCCGTACCCGGGTGTCGGCGCCGGGGGAGTGCTTGCGCACGTTCGTCAGGCCCTCCTGGACGATCCTGTAGGCGGTGCGGCCGGTCCGCTCCGGGACCGTCCCCGTGTACTCCTCCGCGAACTCCACGCGGGCGCCGACCTCGTCGGCCTCCTCCACGAGCTGCTGGAGGTCGGCCATGGTCGGCTGGGGGAGCTCCCCGACGGGCGCGCGCAGGACGCCGATCACCTCCCGCAGGTCCTGGAGGGCCTGGTGGGCGCTCTCCCGGATCACCTTCGCCGAGCGCGCGACCTCCTCGGACGGGGCGTCGGGCCGGTACTCCAGGGCTCCTGCGTGCACGCTGAGCAGCGACAGCCGGTGTCCGAGCACGTCGTGGATCTCCCGGGCCATCGCCTCCCTGACCTGGTGCTGGGCGTGCTCGGCCCGCAGCTGGGCCTCGGTCTCCGCGTGCACGGCCCGGTCGCGCAGAGACTCGACGAGCTCGCGCCGGTGGTGGACGGTCAGCCCCCAGCCGATGACGGCGCCCTGGATGGCCACGCTCAGCAGCACGGTGACCAGCATCGGCAGGTGCGGGTCCGGCCACAGGACCGCGTGCAGGTAGGCGGTGGCCGCGCCCACCCCGAACACGACCAGGCTCGTGCGCGGCGACCGGTGCACGGCCAGGGAGAACAGCGCGATGAGCATCGCGCCCATGGCCAGGGGGAAGACCACGGCGACCAGCACCAGGGCGACGGCGAGCTGGACCGGCCAGCGGCGGCGCCACCAGAGGGACAGGCAGGCCAGGAAGGCGGCCAGGCGCCCCGCGCCCTCGAACCAGGCGGACGGCGGCCCCGGGGGCACCAGCTCCGGGCCGAACTCGACGCCGGGGGGAGAGGTCCCGGGCAGTTCGAGGGAGGTCATCACCGCGTAGGCGAGGGCGAGCAGGAACATGGACAGGTCCACGATCCAGTCACGCGCACTGCACCGCTGCGCACCGGTCACCGTGGAAGCGTTCATCGCTGCGAAGTCTACGTTCGGCGCCCGGCCCCGGGCAGGCGCCCGGCGGGACGCCCTACCGATGGCGGCCAGGTCCATACTTTGGTCGTCGGGGCAGGTGGCGGGGCGCGGCCGGCCGGTCCGGGCAGGTCCGGCGCAGGGGCGCCCACGGCCCGGGGCCGACCCCGGGCGGGGCCGGCCGGGCCCGCCCGCGTGTCCCTCCCCGCCCCTGGGCGCGCCCGAAATCGCGGCCCCGTTGGCGGTTCGTGTCCGGTCGGCCGCGCGCCCTCGGTACGGTGGTTCCAATGAGCACACTGGTCACCGGAGCCACCGGAATGGTGGGCCGTCGCGTCCTCACCGAGCTGACGCGGCGCGGGCTGCCCGCGACGGGGGCGTCCCGTTCCTCTCAGACGCGCCTGGACTGGACCGACACCTCCAACTGGGACGACGTCCTCAAGGGCGTGAGCAGCATCTTCGTGGTGACGCCGGTCGGCAGCGCCTTGGGGAACCGGGTCGCCGGGTTCCTGGAGAAGGCGGCCGACGCCGGGGTCGGGAGGGCGGTGGTCATGTCCGCCATGGGCACCGAGCACGCCCCCTCCGACTCGGACCAGCGCGCCGCCGAACTGCGGGCCAAGGACCTGTTCCACACGTGGACCGTCCTGCGGCCCAACTGGCTGTTCCAGGACTTCACGGAGGGCACGTTCGCGAGCCTGGCGCGCTCCCGCAACGGCCGCCTCGAACTCCCCGTCAAGCGCCGGACCGCGGTCAGCTTCGTGGACGCCCGCGACGTCGCGGACACCGCCGTCGCCGCCCTGCTGGGCGACCACCGGGGTCGGGAGTACACGCTGACGGGCCCGCAGGCCCTCACCTTCCGCGAGGTGGTCAAGCGGACGAAGGGCACCGAGAGCCCCGTGTGGCGGTTCAAGACCGTGGACGAGGCGGGCTTCTACTTCCGCGCCACCAACCGCGGCTGGGGCGAGAGGTACATCGACACGCTCAACGAGCGCTTCGCCGCCGCCGTCTCGGGCCGGGCCGCCGAGGTCACCGAGGGGGTGCGCGCGGCCCTGAACCGCGACCCCATCCCGCTGGCCCGCTTCATGCGGGAGTCCGTGCTCTGACCCCGGCCGGGGCGCCGTGGGGGGACGTCCGCGCCGGGCGCGGACGTCCCTTCCCGAGGGGCGGTCGCCCGCGCGAGAGGCCCCGTAGAGGTGGGCCGGTCGATAGGATTCCGGCGTGTCCGGGACAGATCATGCGCAGGAGTTCGCGGGGGCCGCGGGGCGTCACTTCGACGACGCGGAACTGCTCCGATCCAACGGTCGGCTTCCCAACGCCGACTACCACTACGGTTTCGCGGTGGAGTGTGCTCTCAAGAGCCTCCTGCTCAGATACCTCGGAGCGACGATGAACAACAACAAGCCCGTCCACGGTTCGGACAAGCTGGGTCACCTGCCCGGTGTCTGGAAGGATGCCGCCGTGCACGCCCGTGGTCGTTCCGCGACCAGACTCGTCTCGGCGATGGGCGCGACCAATCCCTTCGCCGGATACCGCGTGGAGCATCGCTATCGTGGCAATCCACAGGTGGATGCTGAGGTCCTCACCGAGCGCAGGAATGCTGCGCATAGGTTGCTCACACTCCACCAACAGGCTCTCGTGGTCGGAGGACTGCGGTGAATCCCCATGTCGTCCGTTTCGACGAAGCCGCTCCGCGTGCTCGTGCGACAGCCCAGGCAATCGCTGAAACCGCTGTCACGGTCGTGGTGGTCCGTGACTTCGTGGGCCGGTTCACGCTGCTGCTCGACGATCGCGGTGCGGCGCAGGACCCCGAACAGGTGGAGGGGTGGCGAACACGGCTCCGGCAGGATCTCGGCAACTACGCCTCCGAGGACCCGCTGCTTCTGGCGTCGGACCTTTTCGCGCCGGAGTCCCTTCTGGAGTCCCCGCGCCGGATCCTCTCGTCGGCCTCCTCCGACAGCGCGGGGGACGTGTATCTCCTGGACAACACGGTCGTGGGTGAGGAATGGTCCAAGGTCACGACCCCTTCGGCCGATACGGGGTCGGATGGCGGGCGTACCGCGCGCACGACCCTGTACGGCTTCAAGGGAGGTGTGGGACGGTCCACCGCGACCTATCTGCTCGGCAGGCACCTCGCGGGCCAGGGGCGCTGTGTGCTCATCGTCGACCTGGACCTCGAATCCCCCGGGGCCGGACCGCTGCTGTTGGACGAGGACCACCTCCCGGCCTTCGGCGTGGTGGACCATCTCGTGGAGGCTGCGGTCGGTAACGCCGACGACCTGGATCTCGTGGTCCGGGCCTCACACCTGTCCGTGGAGGGCAACGGGGAACTCTGGGTCGCCCCCGCACGAGGAGGTGGATTCAGGGGTCCTCAAGCCGCCCCTTACTCCTACGTGGACAAACTCAACCGGGTCTACGCGGACGTCCCCGGAGCGGGGGAGGAACCCCTGAGCTTCGCCGACCGCCTCGAGGGGGCGGTGGCCGCCTGCGAACGACGGGTGGCGGGACTCAGCAGGCGGCCGGACGTCGTCCTGCTCGACAGCAGGGCGGGCATCCACGACATCGCCGCCGTGGCGATCTCCCGGCTGTGTGACTACGCCCTGCTCTTCGGAGCGGACAACGGACAGACCTGGCGGGGTTACAAGGACCTGTTCCAGGAATGGCAGGACTCGGGCCAGGCACAGAAGATCAGGGAGAAACTCAGGGTCGTCGCCTCCATGGTCCCGGCCAACAGGCGCGGCGAGTACCTGGAGTCCTTCAGGGACCATGCGATGGATACCTTCTCCCTGCTTTACGACGACGTGCCTGCTAGACGCGAGGGCGAAGCGTTCGATGCGGACTTGGAGGCTTTCAACCCTGTTCTGGAGGACGAGACCGCCCCCCACGCCCCGATCCCCATCCTTTTCACCGCTGACCTGGTCGGGCTCGACAGCGCACGGACGCCCGGCTGGTGCGACCAGCCCTTCGTTCAAGCGGCCTACGGAGAGTTCCTGCGGTTTGCCGGTCGACTCGTAGTGAACGAGGACACACCATGAGCCGAGGAATGAGCCCCATCGACCTGCGCGCGCTGTTGGACGAGTCGCTGCCCCTCGCGACAGACGCCGATACGGAGACGCCGAGCCCCCATTCTCTCTTCACACCGACCAACCACCGCCTTGCCCTGGACCCCGAGGTGACCGTGGTCCGGGGCGGACGCGGGGTCGGCAAGACCTTCTGGTTCCGCTCCTTGCTCGACGACGATCTTCGCCGAATAGCGGCGGAGGAGTACGAGATCGGTCGCTTGACGAGGATCTCCGCCACCGCGGGATACGGAGCTGCGCTGAAGCCGAAGCTCTATCCCGGACCTTCTGCCATGCACCAGCTCCTGGAATCGGGTGCTCATCCGGCCGACCTGTGGAACAGCGTGCTGCTCGTGGCCCTCGACGTGCCCGAACTTCGCGAGCTCCCGACGTGGGAGGAGCGCGTCCAATGGACCCGCGAGAACCCCGACGCCCGCGACGCCGCGGTCGCACATGCGGACGAGGCGGCGAGGAAAGACGGCGTGACCCGCCTTGTGCTCTTCGACGCGCTGGACCACCTGCACCGGGAACGCGCGCAGGCGGACCGGCTCGTGAGCGGTCTGTTGCGGCTGGCGTTGGAGATGCGGCTGAGCACAAGAAACCTGCGCTTCAAGGTGTTCATCCGTCCGGACATGTTCGAGAGCGGCGGCAGACATTTCCCCGACGCCTCGAAGCTCAGCACCAACGCGGCCGACCTGACCTGGTCGACGACCAATCTCTACGGTCTGTTCTTCCACTACTTGGGGAACCGGGGATCGGCGGATCGGTCAGCCGACTTCCGGGCCCAGCGTGCCGGCTGGCGCAACGAGACGGCAGACCGGTACCTGCCTCCTGCTGGACTCCTGGTGGACGCGGAGATCCAGAAGGGGGAGTTCACCAGGATCGCCGGGCCCTACATGGGAGCGAACTTCCGCAAGGGGCACACCTACACCTGGCTTCCGAACCATCTGATGGACGGCACTGAACAGGTGAGTCCGCGGAGTTTCCTCAGCGCGCTGCGCAGAGCCGTGAACGTCACCAACGACGAGTACGCGAACCACGACCACGCCGTGCACTACGAGGGCATCCGGCAAGGGGTACAGGCGGCCTCGCAGACACGGGTCCTGGAGATCAGGGAGGACCTCCCCTGGGTGCGGACCGCTGTTGCGCCTCTGGAAGGGCAGCAGGTCCCCATCGAGCAGTCCGACGTGATCGCGCACTGGGAGGCCGGGGAGCTCTCGCAGAAGCTGGAACGGGAGGCCCGGCGCGGCGATGTCGATGACAAGAGGGTCCGTACGGGTCCGCGCAACCCCGACGACTATCCGGACCTGATCGGTGAGCTCATCGAACTCGGTGTCATGCGCAGGCGCAAGGACGGTCGGCTGGACCTTCCGGACGTGTACCGGATCGCCTTCTCCATCGGCCGCAAGGGTGGGGTGCCCAAGGTCAAGGCGCCGTAGGGCCCTTTGCCGGCGGGACGGCGCGCCCCCGGCCACGCGCGTTCGACGACCGGTTCCGCTGCGGGCGGCCGAACGGGGCACGGACGGAGCGGACCCCCGGGAACGCGGTGACCGGGGGTCCGCCGCCGTCACCCCACGGCCGGGCCGTGAAGGCGCGAACCGAGGCCTGCGGCCTACTTCTTGAGGAGCTGGCGGGCCATGACCATGCGCTGGATCTGGTTGGTGCCCTCGTAGATCTGGGTGATCTTGGCGTCGCGCATCATGCGCTCCAGCGGGAAGTCCTTGACGTAGCCCGCGCCGCCGAGCAGCTGCACCGCGTCGGTGGTGATCTCCATGGCGGCGTCGGAGGCGTAGCACTTGGCGGCGGCGCCGTAGAAGGCCAGGTCGTCGTCGCCGCGCTCGGACTTGGCGGCGGCCACGTAGACCATCTGTCGGGCGGTCTCCAGCTTCATCGCCATGTCGGCGAGCATGAACTGGATCCCCTGGAAGTCCGCGATCGCCTTGCCGAACTGCTTGCGCTCCTTGACGTAGGCCACGGCGTGGTCCAGGGCGCCCTGGGCGATGCCGACGGCCTGCGCGCCGATGGTGACGCGGGTGTGGTCCAGGGTGCGCAGGGCGATCTTGAGGCCCTCGCCCGGGGCGCCGACGATGCGGTCGCCGGGGATGCGCACGCTGTCGAAGAACAGCTCGCGGGTGGGGGAGCCCTTGATGCCGAGCTTGCGCTCGGGCTCGCCCAGGGTGAAGCCCTCGTCGTCGGCGTGGAGCACGAACGCCGAGATGTTGCGGCCGCGGGCGCCCTCGGGGTCGGTCACGGCGAGGACCGTGTAGTACTCGCTGACGCCGGCGTTGGTGATCCAGGACTTCTGTCCGTTGAGGATCCAGTCGTCGCCGTCGGCCACGGCCTGGCTGCGCATGCTCGCGGTGTCGGAGCCGGCCTCGCGCTCGGACAGGCCGTAGGAGAACATCGCCTCGCCGCGGGCCACCTCGGGCAGGTACCGCTGCTTGACGTCCTCGGAGGCGCCCAGGATCAGCGGCATGGTGCCGAGCTTGTTGACGGCGGGGATGAGGGAGGAGGAGGCGCATACGCGGGCGACCTCCTCGATGACGATGCAGGTGGCCAGGGCGTCGGCGCCGACGCCGTCGTACCGCTCGGCGATGTGCGGTGCGTGGAAGTCGGTGGCCACCAGGGCCTCCAGGGCGTCCTGCGGGAAGGCGCTCCTCTCGTCGACCTCGGCCGCGTGGGGCGCGATCTTGTCCTCGGCGACGGCGCGCACGGCCGCGCGCAGCTCCTCGTGCTCCTCGGTGGTCTTGAACAGGTCGAAGTCACTCATCCGATTCCCTTCCCCGGCACCGCGTGCCTTTCTGTGGCATCCGGTGCCAGAATAGGGGGTGGAAAGGGCGAAGTACACAGTCGTATAGCTTCTTGGCAGCTTCCGTACGTCGAAGGGGTGCGCCATGGCGCGGGAACGGTCGGGTGGGCGCGTGGCCACCCGGGAGGTGGTGCTGGCCTCCGTGCGGTTGTTCACCGAGAACGGGTTCGACGCCACCACGATGGACGGGATCGCCGCCGCCACGGGGGTGAGCCGCCGCAGCCTGTTCCGGCGCTTCGGGTCGAAGGAGGACATCCTCTTCGCCGAGCACGACGAGCTGTTCTCGACCGTGGTCCGCTACCTGGAGGCCTCCCCCGACGACCCGCTGAGCTCGGTGTTCGCCGCCGCGCGCCTGGTGCTCCAGGGGTACCTGGGGGACCCGGAGATCACCGTGCCGCGCTATCGGCTGGTGCGCGCGCACCCGCGCCTGCGGGACCGCGAGGTCGCGATGACCGCCCGCTACCAGGCGGCGTTCAGCCGCTTCCTGGCCGATCGGGAGGGCGGGGACGGCGGCGGGGAGCGGTCCCTGGCCGCCGGGGTGGCCGCGGCCTCGCTCATCTCGGCGCACAACCACGTCCTCCGCTCGTGGCTGCGCAGCCCGGAGCAGGACCGGCGCGAGGTGTGGGCGAGCTTCGACGCCGCCATGGAGTTCGTCCGCCGGGCCGCCGAACCGATGCTGCGCGCGGAGGAGGGCTCCGCGCGGGAGCGCGTGCTGGTCGCCGTCTACCCCGGCGGCATCGGCCGGGACGAGCTGATCCGCCGTGTCACCGCCGCCGTGGAGGGGGCCGGGGACGCCTGAGGCCCCGTGTCCGGTGCCGCCGGCCTCCCGGACTGCGGGGCCCCGCCCTCCCCGTGCCGCGGGGCCCGGCCGCCCCTGGACCGCGGCGCGCGGCGGGGGGACACTGGCGGGGTGGCGCGGTACTTCAGGATCCACGCGGACTACGTCGGCCGCCTCGGCGCGGGGGTCGGCCTCTTCGTCGCGGTCGACCACCTGCGCCGGGCCGGGTGGCTGTCGGAGGACGAGGAGGAGCTCTACTTCGACGTCGACGACTGGTTCCGGGAGGCGCTGCCGACCCCTCCGTTCTACGCCGACGGGAACACGGTCGGCGCGGTGACCTGGTTCAGGACGGAGGCGTGCGCGCACTTCACCGGCCGTCTCGACGCCCTGCGGGGTCTGCTCCGCGCCCACGGCGTGGAGCACCGCAGGAGCGAGTCCGACGACCCCGGCCGGATCGTCTACGAGGACGCCTGCCAGGTCGGGGCCGTCCCCCGCACGCGGCGGACGCCCACGCCCCTCCCCCTCGGGACGGTCCTCGGACCCACCACCCCCGGGTCGAAGCGCCACCTCGGCAGGCGCGCAGCGCGCGGGCCCGGGGGCTGAACCCGGGTCGGGCACGGCGGAGGGGCCGGGCGCCGGCGCAGCGCGCGGGCCCGGGGACGGGGCCGCACCGGCGGCGGGGGCCCGGGGGCCGGGTTCCTGTCGCCCGCACGCCCCGGCGAGCGTAGGCTGGACAGGGCCCACGGGCCGGTCGGACGACAGCACACGAGGCGGGGCGGACAGCGGGAATGAGTGTGGACACGGCGGGCGTGACCAAGCAGGAGTCAGAGGTCGCCCACGAGGCGGGGCGCCGGAGGACCTTCGCGGTCATCTCCCACCCCGACGCCGGAAAGTCGACCCTCACCGAGGCCCTGGCCCTGCACGCCGCGGCCATCTCCTCCGCCGGCGCCGTCCACGGCAAGGGCGACCGCAAGGGCGTCACCTCCGACTGGATGGACATGGAGCAGGACCGGGGGATCTCCATCACCTCGGCGGCGCTGCGCATCGACTACGACGGCCGCGTCCTGAACCTGCTCGACACCCCGGGCCACGCCGACTTCTCCGAGGACACCTACCGCGTCCTGTCCGCCGTGGACTGCGCGATCATGCTGCTGGACTCGGCCAAGGGCCTGGAGCCGCAGACCCTCAAGCTCTTCGACGTGTGCCGGGCGCGCAAGATGCCCGTGATCACGTTCGTCAACAAGTGGGACCGCCCCGGCCGCGAGCCGCTGGAGCTGCTGGACGAGATCGAGCAGCGCATCGGGCTGCGCCCCACCCCGATGAACTGGCCGGTGGGCATCGCGGGGGACTTCCGCGGCCTCGTCGACCGGACCAGCGGCGTCTACACGAAGATGACCCGCACGCCCGGCGGCGCCACCAAGGCCGTCGAGGAGGTCCTGGAGCCCGAGCGGGCGGCCGAGGTCGAGCTGGACGCCTGGGTGCAGGCGCAGGAGGAGATCGAGCTCCTGGAGGCGCTCGGCGCCGACTTCGACCCCGAGTCGTTCATGGCGGGGGAGTCCTCCCCGGTGCTGTTCGGCGCGGCCCTGTCCAACTTCGGCGTCGGCCAGCTGCTGGACACGGTGGTCGAGCTGGCCCCGGCCCCCTCGGCCAAGCTCGACGTGAAGGACCGGCCGCGCAGGGTGGAGCAGCCCTTCTCCGGCCAGGTCTTCAAGATGCAGGCCAACATGGACAAGAACCACCGGGACCGCATGGCGTTCCTGCGGGTGAGCTCGGGCCGGTTCGACCGCGGCATGGTCCTCACCCACGCCTCCACCGGCCGCCCCTTCGCGACCAAGTACACGCAGGCGGTGTTCGGCTCGGACCGCTCCACCATCGACACCGCCTACCCCGGCGACGTGATCGCCCTGGTCAACGCCCAGGCGCTGGCGGTCGGCGACACCCTTTACGACGGGCCCAAGGTCGACTTCCCGCCGATCCCGAGCTTCGCCCCCGAGCACTTCGTGGTGGCGCGCGCGGTCGACGCGGGCAAGTACAAGCAGTTCCAGCGGGGTATCGCCCAGCTCGACGCCGAGGGCGTGGTGCAGGTCCTGACCTCCGACGTGCGCGGCGAGCAGGCGCCCGTGCTGGCGGCGGTCGGCCCGCTCCAGTTCGACGTGGTCAAGCACCGTATGGACCAGGAGTTCCGCAGCCCCGTGGAGGCGTCGCCGCTGGACTACTCGGTGGCGCGCCGCACCGACGAGGAGTCGGCCCCCGTCCTGCACGCCCTGTCGGGGGCGGAGGTGCTCAGGCGCCGCTCCGACGGAGAACTCCTGGTGCTGGTGCACAACAAGTGGCGCCTGAGGGTCATCGAGCGGGACCACCCCTCGCTGCTCATGGAACCCCTGCTGGCGGGCGGCGTCGACGAGGGCGAGTGACGTCCTCCGCCGGCCCCCCGGGCCGGCGGCGCCCGCTGCCGGGAACGGGACCCGCCGTTTTCCGCGTGCCGCGCGTCCGTCCCCCGTGTGCGCCGGGAGGGGCGCACGGGACCGCTCCGGGGAGGGGCGCGAACCGTGGGCGGCGCCACACGGGGAGAGCGCTCCGCCGCTCCCGGGGCCCGTGTGAACTCTCGTGCCGCACGCACACCACGAGCCCATCCAGGCTCCGCTCCGCCGTGTCCCGAGGTGCCCGTGGGACCGCTGATGCGCAGGCAGAGGTCAAGATCACCAAGCAGGGGGTACCCCGTGTCAACCCCCTTGATCAGGGCGAAGGTACCCTGAGACAAGGCCGCTAGGGCGCGTTCGAACACCTGGCCGCACTGAGCTTCGTTGGGGTATGTCCACTTCTGTGAAGAGGGCGCCGAGGGGCCGGTCCGGACGGGTGGCGGGGTGCTCAGGGGACCACCACACAGGAGACGGTGACGACGCCGGGAGAACCCCCGGTGCCGTCTGCGACGTCTCAGGGCGATCACGGACTAATCGACAATCGGCAAAGTTTGTAAATCTTCACCGTGCGGTAATTCTTCTCACGTCTGGGTATGTGTTGCATGTCACCTGTTCGTGAATCGGTGAAACTTATATGATTTTGCTTAACCGTCGTTTAACAAAACAGAACAATAACGAGTGAATCAAGAACGTGGCGGCAGACCGCCCCGCGTCTGACGCACCTCACGTATCCCCCGCTGGGAAAGGTTGACCTCGGGCATGAGCGAAGACGACAAAGACCGCACGGTGGAGCTCCACTACGAGGGCGGCGTGCTGAAGCTGCCGGTGTTCACCGGTACCGAGGGTGAACGCACCATCGAGCTGAAGACCCTGCTGGGGTCGACCGGAATGACGACCCTGGACCCCGGGTTCGGCAACACCGCTTCGTGTAGCTCGAAGATCACCTATATCGACGGGGCCGCCGGCATCCTGCGCTACCGCGGATACCCGATCGAGGACCTCGCCGTGGGCGCGACCTTCCTCGAGGTCGCCTACCTGGTGATCTACGGCGAGCTCCCCGAGCCCGGCCAGCTGAAGGAGTTCTCCGACAGCCTGCGCGACAACGCCGACATCCCGGCCGAGATGGGCGCGTTCATCGACGCGATGCCCCGCAACGGCCACCCGATGGCGCTCATGGCCAGTGCCGTCAACACCCTCGCCGCGTACTACGACGACAGCGTGGACCCGGGTGACGACGCCCAGGTGGAGCTCGCCACGATCCGCCTGCTGGCCAAGCTGCCGACGATCGCGGCCCGCATCTACCGCAACTCCATCGGCGAGACGCCGATCTCCCCGGACGACTCGCTCGACTACGTCGACAACTTCATCCGGATGACCTTCGGGGACAAGGCCCCCAGCGGCGAGCTCGGCGACCTGTTCAACAAGGCCGTCGGCATGCTGCTCGTCCTGCACGCGGACCACGAGCTGAACTGCTCCACCGCCACCGTGCGCGTGGTCGGCTCCTCGCAGGCCGACATCTACGCCAGCGTCGCCTCCGGCATCAACGCCCTGTCCGGCCCGTCCCACGGCGGCGCCAACCAGGCCGTGCTGGAGATGCTGGAGGAGATCCGCGACTCGGGCATCTCCATCGAGGACTTCCTGGAGAAGGTCAAGGCGCGCGAGATGCGCCTCATGGGCTTCGGCCACCGGGTCTACAAGAACTTCGACCCGCGCAGCAAGGAGATCAAGGTTCTGGCCAGCCAGATCCTCGACCGGGACGAGAACCCGGACGAGCTGTTCTCCCTGGCCCTCAAGCTGGAGGCCGCGGCGCTCGCCGACTCCTACTTCACGGAGCGCAAGCTCTACCCGAACGTCGACTTCTACACCGGCGTCATCTACCGCACCATGGGTTTCCCCACCAACATGTTCACCGTGTTGTTCGCGATCGGCCGTCTGCCCGGCTGGGTCGCCCACTACCGCGAGCAGCTGCACGACCCGGCCTTCCGGATCGCGCGCCCGCGCCAGCACTACGTCGGCTCCGCCGAGCGGCGCCTCCCGGGCCAGGGGTAGACCCCGCCCGAGGCACACGACCACGCCCGCCCACGCCACCGGCGAGGGCGGGCGCCGTCGTTCCCGCCCACCCGCGTGCCGGTCGCGGCGGGGCGGTTCGTCCCCCTGGCGAGTCCTTGCGCCCCTCGTACCGGTCCTCCCGGGGACCGCGACACGGTCCCTACCGGTACATAGTCCGCCCTTTCCCCGCATTTTGCGTACAGTCTGTCATCCATGTGCGACCTTGAGGGAAGTTGCAGGGTGTGGCCCGCACGGGCCGTGCTGGTGAAGGGGAGGCGACGATGGTCCGGTACGCGTTGACCGGTGACCTGCTCGGTGAGCTGAGCCGGCACTGGTGGGTTGTGGTCCTCCGCGGCGTGGCCGCGGTGCTCTTCGGACTGATCGCCCTCCTGTGGCCCGGGGTCACCCTGGTCGCCCTGGCGATCGTCTTCGGTGCCTACGCGCTGGTCGACGGCGCGGCCCTGGGCTACGCGGCGTACCGCGCCGCGCCGGGCAGCCGGGGCTCCCTGGCCGCCCAGGCGGCCGTCAGCGTCCTGCTGGGCCTCATCGCCCTGATCTGGCCGGTCGCCTTCGGCCTGGCGGTCGTGCTCGTGATCGGCGCGTGGGCCGTCATCACCGGTGTGGCCGAGATCGTCACCGCCATCCGCCTGCGCGCGCACATCAGCTCGGAGTGGCTGCTGATCTTCGTCGGCGCGCTCTCCGTCGTGTTCGGCCTCCTCCTGTGGTTCTGGCCGCTGGAGGGCGCGCAGGCCATCGTGTTCGTGGTCGGCGTCTACGCCGTCATCTTCGGCGTCGTGATGGCGGTCGCCGGGTTCCGGCTCCGCGGGGCGCACGCGGTCGTCCGGGACGGGGACGGGGACGGCGCCCCCCTCGCCCGGGACGAGCCCCGCCCCGCCGAGGAGGGGTCCGGGCTGACCGCGTTCGACGACGGCTACGCGGGCGGCTACGCCGACGGCTACCGCGGGGACGAGAGGGCCGGGCCGGAGGACGAAGGCCCGGAGGGGACGGACGGCGAGGGCGCCTCCAGGCGCTCCGGCGGAGGACGCCACCGCGCGCCCCGGGAGCGGCCGGAGGACCCGCAGTGAGGCGCCTCAGCCCTCGCTGACCGCGAGCGATCCGAGGTGGTCGACCTGGCTTCCGGGGACGACCACCTCGGCCTTTCTCCTCTGCCAGGCCAGGAAGTGCGCGGTCCCGCGATGCGCGAGCAGGGCCTCCCGGTCGGCGAACACCTCGTACACCCGGAAGACGTCCGGGTCGGCGCCGTCCTGCACCACGTCGAAGCGCAGGCAGCCGGGCTCCTCGCGCACCGCCGCCGACGCGTTGAGGGAGATCCCGGCGAGGAAGTCCTCCCGGCGGCCGGGGAGGACCCGCAGGGAGACGACGAGTGCGACCGGCGCGGGGCCGGGGACCGAGGCGGGCACGGGACCTCCGGAAGGGGAGCGGGAGCGGTGCTGAGGACCCGACCCTACGGCCGGAGGGACCCCGGGAAAACGGCTTGTCGCCGCCAGGACGCCACGGATAGCATCACGCCGTGCACATGCTTCAGATGTACGGCTAGGGGCCCGCGTCGAGGACGCCGCCGCGCACCGCCCCGCTCCCGGGTCCCGGTGCCCCACAGCCCTGCCCGACACCTGCATCCGGAGACACTGCGATGACCCGTCGCGCCCACATCGCCATGGTCGGCGTTCCCGCCGTCAGCCACGTCCTGCCCAGCCTGGAGATCATCCGGGAGCTGGCGGCCCGCGGCCACCGCGTCACCTACGCCAACGACCCCCTGACGGCCGACCTGATCACCGGCGCCGGCGCCGAACTCGTCCCCTGCGCCACGACCCTGCCCGTCGCCGACGCCGACTGGCCGGAGGACCCGATCCGGGCGATGGACGTCTTCCTGGAGGACGGGATGGCCCAGCTCCCCGTCGTCCGGGCCGCCTACGAGGACGACCGCCCCGACCTCTTCCTGTACGACATCGCCGGGTACCCCGCCCGCGTGCTCGGCGTGAACTGGGGCATCCCCAGCGTGCAGCTCTCGCCCACCTACGTGGCGTGGGCCGACCACGGGGCCACCGTCATGGAGGCGCTGCGCGCCCTGCCCGGGGCGGCGGAGCACTTCGCCAGGTTCGACGCCTGGCTGGCGGAGAACGGCGTCACCGGGCTGGACCACGCCTCGTTCGCCGGGCGCCCGGACCGCGCGCTGGCGCTGATCCCGAGCGAGATGCAGCCCTACGCGGACACCGTCGCCGACACGGTCACGTTCGTCGGCCCCTGCCTGGGCGCGCGGGCGGACCAGGGCGGGTGGACGCGCCCGGCGGGCCCGGAGAAGGTGCTGCTGGTGTCCCTGGGGTCGGCGTTCACCCACCTGCCCGGGTTCTACCGCGAGTGCCTGAAGGCCTTCGGCGACCTGCCGGGCTGGCACGTCGTCCTCCAGATCGGCGAGTCCGTGGACCCCGCGGAGCTGGGGGAGATCCCGGCCAACGTGGAGACGCACCCCTGGGTGCCGCAGCTGGACATCCTGCGCCGGGCCGACGCGTTCGTCACCCACGCGGGTATGGGAGGCTCCAACGAGGGCCTGTACTGCGGGGTGCCGATGATCGCCGTCCCGCAGGCCACCGACCAGTTCGACAACGCCGACCGGCTGGTGGAGCTCGGCGTCGCCCGCAGGATCGACACGGCGGACGCCGACGCGGCCGCGCTCCGTTCGGCCCTGCTGGAACTGGACGCCGACCCGGAGGTCGCCCGGAGGCTGGCCGGCATCAGCGCCCGGCTCCGGGAGAGCGGCACCGCGTACGCGGCCGACCTGGTCGAGGCGGAGCTCCCGGCCCGGTAGGCCGTGGTCCGCGGGTCCTTCCGGCCCCGTGCCGACCGCCCCGCACGCCGCCAACCCCGCACGCCGCCGACCCCGTATACCGCTCCGCCCTGTGCCCCGACCGCCCGCCGACGGCCCCGTACCCCGCCCGTACCGCGGTCCGCCGCGCCGTCCCGTCCCCGGGCCTCCCGGAGGGGTGGAGGCCGCTCCTCCGGGAGGCTCGGGGACCGGAAGGGGCGCGAGCCGCATCCGGCCCCTCCGGGGCCGCCCGACAACCCAGGGAGAACCATGGACCACCTCGTCGTCGTCACCGGAGGCCCCGGCTCCGGGAAGACCGCGCTGATCGAGCACCTGGCCGCGCTCGGCCACGCGCGCACGACCGAGGCCGGACGGGCGATCATCCGCGACCAGCGGGAGATCGACGGTCCCGGGCTGGCCTGGCGCGACGACGACCTGTTCGCCGAGCTGATGCTGTCCTGGGAGATCCGGTCGCACCGCGAGGCCTCCGCGTGGGAGGGCCCGGTCTTCTGCGACCGGGGCGTCCCCGACCTGGTCGGCTACTTCCTGCTGCGCGGACTCCCGGTGCCCGCGCACGTCGACCGGGCGGCCCGGCGGTTCCGCTACCACCGCCGGGTGTTCGTCGCCCCGCCGTGGCCGGAGATCTTCACCGGCGACGCCGAGCGCCACCAGTCCCCGGAGGAGGCCGGGCGCACCCATCGGGCGATGGTCGAGGCCTACCCCGCGCACGGCTACGAGCTGGTGGAGCTGCCGCGCGTCCCGGTCGCGGAGCGGGCGCGGTTCGTGCTGGACGTCCTGGGCACGGCGCCCCGCGACCCGGGGGCGCGGGCCGGGCGCCGCTGAGGGCTCGGCTCCCGGGACCGGTGGGCCGACCGGCCGGACGCGGCCGGTCGGCCCGCGAGGGCCGCCGTGACCCCGTGCCCGCTTCCGTCCGCGCCGCCCGACGGCCGTGGCCCCGCCGCACGTCCTGTCCGCCCGGCCGCGGGCGCCGGGGCGCGCGGGCCCGGGGGCGCTGCCCACGACGGCCGTGGCGCCGCCGGCGGCGACAGCGGTGGCGCCGGCGTGGGAAGGTGTCTGTCACGTCACGGTGGTCTGGTTCACAAATGGTGAGGAAGTGGCCGTTCATGGCCGTAAAGCGGGCACTCTCTTGTGGTTCGCGGACCTCCCCGCCAGACTCGTGTCAGGTAAAGGAACATCGACCGTTCCCGCTCGGGCACACGCGGGCGGGGGCGTGCTGACGGGAGTGGTACGGAAGGTGGCGAGTGCGTCGGGGGCCGGTATACCGCCCATGAGCTGGGAGGGCATCGACCACGAGCTCAACCGCGTGCGCGGGGAGGCCGACCGGATCACCCTCAACCTCGCGGACCTGGACGCCCACGTCGGACACCAGCTCCTGAAGGGCGCCGCCCTCGAGGGGCGGACCCGGCGGCGCTGGGAGCACGCCGACGCGCATGTCCACACCCTGTGGACGGTCTACGACGCCTTCCGCCTCGTGGTGGACGAGGCCACCCGGTTGCGCGCGGCCGGCGCGGGCCCCGGGGCGCAGGCCGCGCTGACCGCCCTGCTCAACGGGCCCTCGGTGGTCCTTCCCGTACGGCACACGCCCCTCGGCGAACGGGGACTGCTCGACGCCGACGAGGAGTCGGTGACCCTCGCCGACGCCGTCGCCCGCATGACCGCCGCCTACGAGGAGGCCACCGGGGTCATCTCGGCGGTCGAGGCCGCCTGGGACGTGCTCAACCCGAGGCTCGGCGAACTCGACGCGATGTGGCAGGAGACCGGCACCCTCTCCGACATGGTCGGGCTCGGCGAGGACGAGGAGGACGGGTACGAGGCACTCCGGTCCGACCTCGCCGCCGTGGGCGCGACGGTCCGCACCGACCCCCTCTCGCTGGTCGAGGACGGGCGGGTCGACACCTCCGACCTCGACCGCCTGCGCCAGTCCCTGGAGCGCGTGCGCGGCGAACTCCGCGACGCCCTGCGCATGCGCGACTCCTACACCGAGAGCGTCGAGCGGCTCGGCTCCGCCATCGACGACGTCGAGGAGGCCGTCGCACGCGCCCGCGGGCTCCGCGCCCGGGTCGTCGCCAAGGTCTCCTCGCCCGCCGCGGTCGAGGTCCCGGACCCGGTGCAGGGGCTGCGGGCGGGCCTCGGCGAGATGGACTCCCTGCGGGCCCGGGGACGCTGGCGCGAACTCGGCACGCGGCTGGGAGAACTCCAGCGCGCCGTCCACGAGGCCGCCGACGACGCGCGCGACCGCGAGGACGACCTCGCCGGGCTCATGGAGCGCCGCGCCGAACTGCGCGGGCGCCTGCAGGCCTTCCGCGCCCGCGCGGTGCGGCTGGGGCTCGCGGAGGACGAGCGCCTGGCCGGACTCCACGACCGGGCCCACACGGAGCTGTGGACGGCCCCCTGCGACCTGCGTGCCGCCACGGTCTTCCTGTCGTCCTACCTCCGGGCGCTCCGCGAACTCGGCGGAACCGAAACGCCCGGGGACAGAACCACACCGGGCACGGGCGCGTCAGACGGCGAGAGCGATGGTGGTGTGAGCAGATGACCAAGTGCACGGCCCCCGGCTGCCACGGCCGGATCGAGGACGGCTTCTGCGGTGTGTGCGGCCTGGCCCCGGTGGACGCACGGCCCCCGGGGGCGACCGCGACGCCGGCGTCCGGCGCACCTTCCCCGGGAGGCGGCCCGCGGCCGTCGGACGCCTCCCGGGCGTTCGGCGCGCCCCCCGACGGGACCGGGCCCGGGGCCGGCGGACCGCCGCCGGACCCGGGTCCGCAGCGGTCCTTCGCACCCCCCGGCGGAACCGGGCCGCGGGCCGCGGCCGGCACCGGGGACCAGGGGCTCGGAAAGGGTCGGCGGCAGGGCTCCGGCCGCCGGCCGTCGCCCGCGGGGACCCCGCCGGGCGAGGCCCCCGACCAGTGGTCCTCCTCGTCCCCCTCCTCCGGCGGCGACCCCGTCCACTCCCACCCGATCTCCGGCAACGTCAAGCTCTCCGGGCGGTCCGGCCCCGGCAGCATCTCCGGCAGGGTCGGCACGGGGCCCGACGGTCCGGGCACCGGGCGCTCCGGCCGCCGGGGCTCGTCCCGGGGCATGCTCGGCATGGGCATGGTCATGGTGCCCCCGGTGCCCTACCGGGACCCCTCCGAGGCCGTCATGCGCAACCCGGTCGTCTCGGAGAAGAACCGCTTCTGCGGCAACTGCGGCGAGAAGGTCGGCCGCAGCAGGGGCGAGCAGCCGGGCCGCACCGAGGGCTTCTGCCGCAAGTGCGGCACCCAGTTCTCGTTCACCCCCAAGCTCTCCCCCGGGGACAGGGTCGGCGGGCAGTACGAGGTGCTCGGCTGCCTCGCCCACGGCGGCCTCGGCTGGATCTACCTGGCCCGCGACCGCAACGTCAACGACCGGTGGGTCGTCCTCAAGGGCCTGCTCAACGCCGGTGACGCCGAGGCGCACAAGGCGGCCGCCGCGGAACGGGCGTTCCTGTCCGAGGTCGAGCACCCCAACATCGTCAAGATCATCAACTTCTCGCAGCACCCCGACCCGCGTACCGGGATCCCCGGCGGGCACATCGTCATGGAGTACGTCGGGGGCAAGTCCCTGCGCGAACTGCTCGTGGAGCGCCGCGAGGACGACCCCGACGCCGTGCTCCCCGTCGACCAGGTCATCGCCTACGGCCTGGAGGCCCTGCGGGCCCTCGGGTACCTGCACTCCAGGGGCCTGCTGTACTGCGACTTCAAGCCCGACAACGTCATCCAGAGCGAGGAGCAGATCAAGCTCATCGACCTCGGCGGCGTGCGGCGCATGGACGACGCCGTCAGCCCCGTGTACACGACCCCCGGCTACCGCGTGACCGAGGACGAGCTGCGCGGACCGGGACCCACCGTCAGCGCCGACCTGTACTCGGTGGGCCGCGCGCTGGCCGTGCTCAGCTTCCGCTTCAGCTTCATGCGCGAACACCCGCACAGCATCCCCCCGCGCGAGACCGTGCCGCTGCTCCAGCGCTTCGAGTCCTACGACCGGCTCCTGCGCCGCTCCGTCCACAGCGAGCTCGAACTCCGCTTCCACGACGCGGGCGACATGGCCGACCAGCTCACCGGGGTCCTGCGCGAGGTCCTGTCCGAACTGGAGGGGGCCCCGCACCCGGCGCCCTCCACCCTGTTCGGCGGCGAGAACTTCAGCGCCGTCAGCGGCGTCGGCGCGCACGACGCCGACCGCATGCTCGCGCCGCCCACCCCCACCGACGCGGCGGCCCTGCTGCCCACGCCCCTCGTCGACCGCGGCGACGCGGCGTCCCAGCACCTGCGGGGGTTCCGGGCGCTTCCCCCGGACGAGCTCGTCCCCGCCCTGCGCGCGATGCCCGCGCCCACCCCCGAGACCCTGCTGATGCTGGCCCGCGCGCTCATCACGCTCGGCCGGCACGGCGAGGCGATGGACGTCCTCCAGAAGTTCAGCGAGGCCGTCCCCGGGGACTGGCGCACCATGTGGTACCTGGCGGTCGCCGAACTGAGCACCGCCCGTTTCCGCGATGCCCGCGACCACTTCGACGAGCTGTACGACCACCTCCCGGGGGAGGCCGCGCCCAAGCTCGGCCTGGCGCTCGCCTGCGAGCGGACCGGTGAGCTCGACACCGCGGCCCACCAGTACCGGACGGTCTGGGAGACCGACCACTCCTTCGTCAGCGCCGCGTTCGGCCTGGCCCGCGTCCGCCTCGCCCAGGGCGACCGGGACGCCGCCGTCGCCGTCCTGGACAGGGTGCCGGAGATGTCCAGCCTCCACGTCCACGCCCAGACCGCGCTGATCGCCGTGCTCTCCGCACGGCACCCCGGGGCGGGCGCCGCCGACTTCGTCGAGGCCGGACGGCGCCTGGAGCGCATCGGTCTGGACAGCGAGTCCGCCGACCGGTTGGCCGCGCGCGTCCTGGAGTCCGCCCTCGGGTGGCTCGACGGAGGGGGCGCCGCACCCGGCGGCGGGAGGCTGCTCGACGGCCCGTTCACCGAGGAGGGGGTGCGGACCAACCTGGAGCGGCGCTACCGTGCGCTCGCCCAGCGGTCCACCGCCTCCGCGGGGCGGTACGAGCTGATCGACAAGGCCAACTCCCTGCGTCCCGTGACGCTGCTGTGAGGATCGAGGGAACGGCGATGACAACGGTGCGGACCTGCCCTGCCTGCTCTGACAGGGCGGCGGCGGGAGACGTCTTCTGCGAGGGGTGCGGTCGCCCCCTCCCGGAGCAGGAGGGGGGCGCCCCCGTGGAGCGCGCCGACGACGTGCCCACGGCTCCCCAGCAGAGCATGTCCGGCGCCACGCGGGGGCCGGTCGGCGGCGGCGACGCGGGGGGCGGCCCCCGCCCCGGACTCGTCCCGGCCGACGGGGGGCCGACGGCGCCCCAGGTGAGCCTGAACGGCGCTGTCCGCGACCCCGGGGCCGCGTCCCAGGCCGCGCCCCCCGCGGAGGGAGGCCGTCCGAGGGGCGGCGGACCCGCGGCGGGGCCGGGAGGGCGCGGGGCCGACTCGTTCACCACCCAGCCGATACGGCGGGACTCCCTGAGACCCCTGTCCGCCGCCGCGCCGTCCGCCGCCGCGCCGTCCGCTGCCGCGTCCTCCGTTCCGGCGCCGTCGGCCACGGTGTCCGACTGGCCGCCGCCCGCCGTGGGCAGCAGCCCCGTGCAGCCCACCAACCCCGAGATGTGCGCGTGGTGCCCCGGACGGGTCGGCGACGGCTACTGCGAGAAGTGCGGGTTCCTCCAGCCGACCGGGCGCGACCACGTCGAGGTGCGCACGGACGAGGCCGCGGGCGTCAGCGACCGCGGGCTCCGCCACCGGCGCAACGAGGACGCCATGGCCATCCGCGTCGTCGCCGCTGACGACCCCCGCGCACCGGGCACGGTCTGCGCCGTGGTCTGCGACGGCGTGTCCAGCTCGCCCCGCTCCGACGAGGCGTCCAGGGTCACCGCGGAGACGGGGGCGACGGTCCTCGCCGAGCAGATCCGCCGCGGCGCCGACCCCCGCGAGGCCACCGCCACGGCGATGACCAGGGCGGCCGAGGCCGTCGCGGGGATCGCCGAGTCGCTGGACTCCGCGCCCGCGTGCACGTTCGTGTCCGCGGTCGTCGACCCCGCCGCCGGGACGGTCACCGTCGGCTGGGTCGGGGACAGCCGCGCCTACTGGCTCTCCGGAGGGCCCAGGTCCAGCGCTTCGGCGCTGCTCACCCGGGACGACTCCTGGAGCGAGGCCATGGTGCAGATGGGGGCGCTCTCCCGGGAGGAGGCCATGAGGTCGTCCAACGCGCACGCCCTCATCGCGTGGATGGGCGCCGACTCCGGCGAGATCGACGCGCACATCTCCACCGTCACCCCGATCGGGCCCGGCACCGTCCTCCTGTGCAGCGACGGCCTGTGGAACTACTACCCCGAGGCGCAGTCGCTGACCGACGCGGTGCCGGGAGCGGGGGCCAGACCCCACGAGGCCGCCCGCACCTACATCAGCCTCGCGCTGAGGGCCGGCGGCAAGGACAACATCACCGCGGTCCTCATCCCCGTACCCGCCGAACGAGGGGGTCCCCGTGCCGAACAGGACTGACCGGTCCGCCGAACCGGAGTTCCGGATCGACGTCGACCAGAACAGGTTCCTGCCCATCGGGGGGCGCGAGGTGCACGCCGTCGTCAGCGTCACCTCCCGCAGCCCCGTCCTGGTGGGGTCCTCGGTGCGCGCCTCCGAGGTGATCATCGTCGACACCTCCGGTTCGATGTACGGGGAGAAGCTGGAGGAGGCCAAGCGCGCCGCCCGCGCCGCCGTGGAGACGCTGCGCGAGGGGGTCAGGTTCGCCCTGATCAGCGGCGGCAGCACGGCACGCATGGCCTTCCCCGAGGGTGGGCGGCGGCTCGTCGAGGTGGACGGCGTCACCAGGGCCGAGGCGCTGGAGGCCATCGGCGGGATGCGCGCCGAGGGCGGCACCAGGATGGGCGCCTGGCTGTCCCTCGCCGCGGAGCTGTTCGCCACCGTGGACGAGGGCATCAAGCACGCCATCCTGCTCACCGACGGTCAGAACAACGAGGTCGCCGAGGAGTTCGAGCGGGTCCTGCGGCAGGTTTCCGGCCGTTTCGTGTGCGACTGCCGGGGCGTGGGCACCGACTGGAGGGTCGACGACCTGCGCCGTATCGACTCCGCGCTGCTCGGCGGCGGCCCCGGCCTCGTCGCCGACCCCGCCGACCTGGCCGCCGACTTCCGCGCCATGGCCCAGGCGTCCATGGGCAAGTCCGTCGCGGACGTCGTCCTGCGGCTGTGGACCCCGCAGAACTCCGTGGTGCGCCACGTCAAGCAGGTGTCGCCCACGGTGCAGGACCTCACCCACCGGGCGGTGGCGCGGGCGCCCCAGGCGGGCGACTACCCCACGGGGTCGTGGGGCACGGAGAACCGCGACTACCACGTGTGCGTGGAGGTGCCCGCGGGCGATCCCGGACGGCAGCTGCGCGCCGGGTGGGTGCGCGTGGTCCTCCCCGGGACCGGGGGCGCGGAGGACCAGGTCCTCGCCTCCGGCAACATCCTCGCGGAGTGGACGGCGGACGAGGCCACGGCCACCCGGATCAACCCGCGGGTGGCGCACTACACCGGCCAGGTCGAACTGGCCCAGGCCATTCAGGACGGGCTCGCGGCCCGTCGCGACGGGGACGAGGAGACCGCCACCACGCGGTTGGGCCGTGCCGTCGCACTCGCGGAGGAGACGGGTGACGCGGAGACCGCGAGGCTCCTCGGAAAGGTGGTCGACGTCCTCGACCCGGCCACCGGCACCGTCCGTCTCAAACCCGGCGTCGACAAGGTCGACGAGATGACCCTGGACGCCAACTCGACCCGGACCGTGCGGACCCGGCCCGGGGACGGGACCGGAACCCACGGCTCCCCCGGCCCCGGGTAGGAGGGACCCATGCCGAGTTGCCCCTCCGGGCACGACTCGACGGCGACTGACTTCTGCGACACCTGCGGGCTGCGCCTCCAGGCGTACTCCCCCTCGCCGCCGCCCCAGCACTACCGGCCCCCGCCGCAGGACGCCCCCGCGGTCCGGCCGGCGCCGCCGCGCGCCCCCGCGCCGCGGCGGCCCGTCGCGCCCAGGGGCGGCCCCTGCCCCGAGTGCTCGACCTCCCGTACCGGGCGCTTCTGCGAGGAGTGCGGTTACGACTTCGCCTCGCAGTCCGGCAGCCACACGCGCGGGGGCCCCGAACAGGACGGCGTCCCGCCCGCCCCGCGCTGGCGGGCCATCGTCGTGGCCGACCCCGCCTACTACCAGTACATGGTCGACCGGGGCATGCTCGACCCCGCCCAGATCGCCTTCCCCTCCGTGAACAAGCAGCGCCGGGTGAGCCTGAAGGGCGACCGGGTCCACATCGGCCGCCGCAGCGCGTCCAGGGGCTTCACGCCCGAGATCGACCTGGGCGGGCCCAAGGGCGACCCGGCGATCTCCCACATCCACGCGATCCTGGTCGCCCAGCCCGACGGGACCTGGTCGATCGTCGACCCCGGGTCCACGAACGGGACCATGATCAACGGGACCGCCAACACGATCCCCCGCAAGGTGGAGGTGCCCCTGCATGACAGTGACCGGATCTACCTCGGAGCATGGACCGTCATCATCGTCCAGAAGGGGTGAAACCCGTTGATGTCCCCCGACTCGGACCAGGAGCTGGGCCGGGCCCGTCCCGCCTCTCCGCCGACCCCCTCCGGGGAGCCCCCCGTCCGCGGCGCCGGACCGGCGGTCGGCCCGCCCCCCTTCCCCCGAGGGGGTGAGGCCCGGACCGGCGGCCACGCCCGTGACCGCGTGGGCCGCGCACGCCGCTGGCTCCGCACCACACCGGCCCGGGTGTGGCTGCTGACAGTGGTGTGCCTGGTGTCCCTGGCGGGGCTGTTCGGCTCGGCGACCCTCACCCTCAACCAGGCGCGCGGTGGTCTGGACGTGGTCGGCCACGCGGCCGGGCCGCAGGCCCTGGCCACCACCAACCTGTACCTCGCCCTCGCCGACATGGACGCCCGGACGGCGGACGTCCTGCTCATGGGCACCGGTCACGACCTGGGCTCGGGCCGCGCGGAGGCGTTGGAGCGGTACGAGGCCAGCCGGGGCCGGGCCAACGAGGCGCTGCTCCAGGCCGCCTCCCTCATCGAGGACAACGCCGAGGAGGGCGGAACCGGGGCGGACGGTTCCGGGGAGGAGGGCGCCGAGGAGGCCACTGCCGGAGAGGTCGCCACCGGGGAGGACGGAGCCGGAGAGGGCGACGCCGGGGAGGGCAGGGCCGAGGAGCGCAGCGTCCAGGAGCTCAACCTCCAGGCCGTCCTCGACGGGATGGGCGCCTACGAGCGGTTGGCCACCGAGGCGCGGCTCCTCAACGACGAGGCGCAGGCGCCTCCGGGGAACGTGGACGAGGCGGCGCTGGAGTCGTACCGCGAGGCCACGCACCTGATGCACACCGAGCTCCTGCCCAAGGCGTTCAACGTGGGCCTGGACTCCTCGGCGATCGTCCGGGCCAACCACGAGGAGGGGCAGTCGGCCGTCGCGCTCGGCCTGGTGTGGGTGGGCGCCGCCGGAGCGGTGACGCTCGTCGCGATGGTCGTCCTCCAGCTCTACCTGCGGGTGCGCTTCCGCCGCCGGGTCAACGCCCCCGTGCTCGCCGCGACCGCCGGGACGGCCCTGCTCACCGCCGGCGTGGTCCTCGCGCTCGTCGCCAGCGGAGGCCACCAGCGCGATGCCAAGGACGGGCTGGACGCGGCCATGGCGCTGTCCCGCGCCGGGGCGATCTCCACCGTCATGCAGGCCGACCAGAGCCGCTTCCTGGCCGAGCCGGAGCAGGCCGGCGCCGACAACTACCAGCAGGTGTACCTGGAACGGGCACAGCAGGTGCTGTTCCGCCCGGCCGACAACCTGGACGACTACTACGAGGCCATCGGAGAGGTGGTCGCCGAGTACCCGGACCTTCCCGGACCCGACGGGGCCGACCGGGGCGGGGCGGACGGCAGGGACGGCGAGGAGGACGAGGACCCCGGCACGCTGGGCTACCTGGGACGGAGCGCCCAGGAAGCACTGGCCTCCTCGGGCCGGGAGGAGCCGCTGCCGAGCCAGGAGCAGGCGCTCGCCGACGTGCTGGCGTCCTACGACGCCCTCCAGGCCGAGGACCGCGAACTGCGCGCCGCGGCGGACAGGGGCGACACCGACTCCGCCGTCGCCATCAGGATGGGGATCGCCCACGCGGAGGACGGCGCGTTCCGCGCCTACGAGGACGCGCTCGGAGAGCTGACCGGCCAGCACACGGCCGAGTTCGACGGAGGCATCGGCCGCGGGGATTCCGTCCTGGCCCCGTGGTCGTGGCTGCTGCCCGCCGGAACGGTCGTCCTGCTCGCCCTCGTCGTGGCCGGGGTGCGCCCCCGGCTGGCCGAGTACCGCTGACCGACGAGAGACGAGGAACAGGCCGATGATGTTTCGACACCGCCGCACCGTCGCCGCGGCGGCCCTGGCCGCCGCGGCGGTGTCCGGGATGTCCGCCTGCTCGGCGGTGCTGGGCGAGGAGGGGTCCCTCGTGGACGCCACGTCCCTGACCGTGGGGGTCAAGGCGGACCAGCCCGGTCTCGGGCTGGAGGTCGGGGAGGACGAATTCGAGGGCTTCGACGTCGACGTGGCGCGGTACATCGCCGAGGAGCTGGGCATCCCCAGGGGCAACGTCGATTTCGTGGGCGTCACGTCCGATGAGCGGGAGGCCGTGCTGGACGCCGAGGACCCGCTGCTGGTCTCGGGCCGCCGTGTGGACATGGTCGTGGCGACCTACTCCATCACCCCGGCCCGCAAGACCGAGGTCACGTTCGCCGGCCCCTACTACGTGGCCAAGCAGGACGTGCTCGTGCGCTCCGACGCCACGGAGATCGAAGGCGTCCGCGACCTGGCGGGGCTCGACGTCTGCCAGGGCAGGGGGTCCAACTCCACCACCCGCATCACCGAGGGTCTCGGCATCGCCGTGACCCCGACGGAGGAGCCGACCTACACGGACTGCATCGACCTGCTGCGGGAGGGCGCTGTGGACGCCGTGTCCACGGACAACCTGATCCTCGCCGGGTTCCTGGCCCAGAGCCCCGGCGAGTTCCGGCTCGTCGGCAACCCCTTCACCGACGAGAAGTACGGTGTCGGCCTGCGGTACGGGGACGTGGCGGCGTGCGAGGCCGTGAACAGGGCCATCAGCAGGATGTACCAGGACGGGGCGGCCGACGACATGCTGCGCAGGTGGTTCGACGGAACCGGTCTGGAGACGCTGGACAGCGTCCCCCAGTTCGAGGGCTGTGCCTGACGGCCCGCCGGGGCCCGCGGTCCCGTGCACGGGGAGCCCCGCCTTCCCCGGGGCACGACCCGTCGGACGGCCACGCCGGAGGGGCCCGGGGGCGTGTCCGCGAGCATCCGGACGAAGTGGCCCGGACCGTATTTATGGCAGATACTGACCCCTGTGCCGGGCAAGGGGGACAGAAGGGGAGTTGTCCGTTGACCATCGTCGAGTTCCTGAACGCGCGTCTGGACGAGGACGAACGCGCGTCGAAGGCCGTTCCGGTGGGAGCGCGCGGCCGGGACCGGGCCCTGGCGGAGGTCGCGGCCAAGCGCAACATCGTGCGCGGATACGCCGACGCGCACCACGCGAGCATGCGCAGCCTCACCCCCGGCCCCCAGGCGGACACGGGCGGCGGCGACCCCTGGTCCGAGCTGCTGGCCTGGCGGCTGGCGGTCAAGTACCTCGCCGCCGTCTACCGGACCCACCCCGAGTACGACCGGTCCTGGGAGGGCTGACCCTCTGACCGCCCGGCCCCCGGACCGCGGCGCGCGGGCTGTGCCGGTGCCGCGGCCCCCGGCCCCGGCGTTCCCGTGCCCGTGGCGGGTCCGTGCGCGGGAACCGTCCCGGGGGACGAGGACACGGCGGAGGGGCGGAGCACGTCAGGCCACGGGAACCGCGGGCAGGGCGAGGAGCCGGTCGACCGTCTCGGCCAGGTCGCGTCCGGAGGCGTCCGGCGGGGCGAACAGCGAGGGGAAACGACCCTCCAGGTGCCCGGACCAGCCCGTCACCAGCCCCGCCCGGCGGGCGCCGGCCACGTCCCAGCCGTGGCCGCTGACCAGGCCCACCCGCTCCGGGGGGAGGCCCAGGGCCCGTGCGGCGGCCAGGTAGGCGCCGGGGGCGGGCTTCCAGTCGCCCGTCGGGTGCGCGGCGACGACGTGGTCCACCAGGTCCAGCAGGTCCGCCCGCTCCAGCAGGGCGCGGTGCAGCGCGGCGTCGCCGTTGCCCAGGGTGGCCACCCCGAGGCCGGCGCCGCGCGCGGCGGCGAGGGCCGCGGCGGCCTCGGGGCGGGGGTCCAGCCAGGCCAGCCCCTCGATGATCGCGTCCTCCGCCGCCGGTGCGATCTGGTGGCCGGTGATGTCCCGGAGCGCGCCCCGGACGACGTCCTCGAAGGAGCGGCCGTCCCCGGACCCGGGCCCGCCGGCCGTCAGGGCCAGGGCGAACGAGTCGCGCAGCAGGTGGTCCGACCAGCGGGTCATGAGCACCCGGGGGATCCCGGCCTCACGGAAGCGCCATTCGAGGGGGCCGAGGGGGAAGAGGGTGTCGAGGACGTCGACGACGAGGGCGGCGGGGCGGAGCGACCGCCCCGCAGGGCTTGTGGCCATGGGTCTCAGCTCCAGGGGAAGAGGGGGCACCCATCCGGGTCCTACCCAGGGAGCGCCGCCTTCAGCACCTCCGGCCGGGGACCTGGTTCTCCCAGAACCCGGGCGCGCCGGGTCGCCGCGCCGGGGCCCGGCCCGTCCGGTGGTCCCGGGTCCGGCGCCCAGGCCGGTCCGGCGCGCCGTCCGGGCCGAGCCCCGTGTCTGAGCCCGGCCCGTCCGTCAGGTGAGCCCGGGACCGGGGTCCCGGCCGCTCCGGCGCTCCCTCCGCGCCGAGCCCCGTGCCTGAGCCCGGCCCGCCCGTCCGATGGTCCCGGGACGGGCGGGCCGGGCGCTCAGAGGGCGTCGAGCCGGGGGATCTGCTCCACGGCCCACGGGCTCAGCAGCCACGGCGTGCGCCCGGCGACCGCCACCAGGTCCGCCCACTCCACCCACGCGTACTCGGCGACCTCCTCCGGGTTGGGGGAGGGCTCTCCCTCGGCCCGGGCCCAGAACACCGGGCAGAACTCGTTCTCGACGATCCCCTCGGCGGACACGGCCCGGTAGCGGAAGTCCGGCAGCGCGGACCGCACCCCGCCCACCGTCAGCCCCAGCTCCTGCCCCGCGCGGCGGCGCACGGCCTCCTCGAACCCCTCCTCCGGCGCGGGATGGCCGCAGCAGCTGTTGGTCCACACACCGGGCCACGTGGTCTTGCCGAGGGCCCGCCGCGTGAGCAGCACCCTGTCGTCCGCGTCCAGGACGTAGCACGAGAACGCCAGGTGCAGCGGGGTGTCCCCGGTGTGCACGGTGGCCTTGTCGGCCACCCCTACCCGCTGGTACTCCTCGTCGAGCAGCACCACGAGCTCGCGGTCGGTGCGAGCCGCGTCCGAGGCGGCTCTCGGCTGGATCACGGATCTCCCCTTACCCATGGGCCTCGTATATCCCATGCGTCGTCTGTGTCCACTCCATGGTCACCTGTCCCTTCGACTGGATTGTGCCCCGCGTGGTGTGCGAGTGCGCATAAGGTTCCTGATGGCCCCGAGTCGGGCGCCACCGGGTCCGCGAGCGCGGGCCCCAGGACGGCAGCGGAGCGGTGACGGAGACGATGACGGAGACGAGGACGGGACCGGCGAACGGGGTCGGACGGGCGGACGGGCCCGGAACCGGTTCCGCCGACGGGGCGGCGCCGGCCCCCGGGGACGCGGGCGCCGCGGGGGCGCAGCAGGGGATCTCCCCCGAGCGGATGGCCGTGTGCCTGGACGTCCTCGCCCGCGCGGGCGAGCTGCCCGACGACCACCCGGACTCGGCCCTCCTGCAACGGGCCACCGCCAAGCTGTTCAAGGCCGTCAAGGAGCGCCGCCGCAAGGAGCGGCAGACCGCCCAGAAGGCCCACGACGAGGCCGTGTTCGCGGCCACCGCCACCGCCGCCCCGGACCGGATCGACGACGAGACCAACGGCCGGGCCCTCACCAGCGGAGCCGGGGGCGCGCTCGCCGGTGTGCTGCGCAAGGCCCGGCCCTGTTACATCTGCAAGCAGAAGTACCGTGAGGTCGACGCCTTCTACCACCAGCTGTGCCCGGCGTGCGCGGCGTTCAACAGGGAGCGGCGTGCGGCCCGCACCGACCTGTCCGGCCGGCGCGCGCTGCTCACCGGCGGGCGCGCGAAGATCGGCATGTACATCGCCCTCCGGCTGCTGAGGGACGGCGCGCACACCACCATCACGACGAGGTTCCCCAACGACGCGGTGCGCCGTTTCGCGGCCATGCCGGACAGCGGCGAGTGGCTGCACCGGCTCCGGGTGGTGGGCATCGACCTGCGCGACCCCGCCCAGGTGGTGCGCCTGGCCGACTCGGTCGCGGAGCAGGGGCCGCTGGACGTCCTCATCAACAACGCCGCCCAGACGGTGCGGCGCTCGCCGGGCTCGTACGGGCCGCTGATCGAGGCGGAGGCGCAGCCGCTCACGGGTGCGGGCCTGCCCGAGCCGCTGGTGCTGGGCGGCGTCCGGCCGCGCGCGCTGGAGGCGGTGGAGGGAGCGGACGACGGGGGAGCCGCGGTGGCGCCGCACGCTCTCACGCCGCAGATGCTCACGTCGCTCGCGCTGACCACGGGGTCGGCCTCGTTGGAGCGGGTGCGCGCCGGCACGGCGATCGACGCGGGCGGCCTGGTCCCGGACCTCGCGGCGGAGAACAGCTGGACGCGGCGGGTCGGCGCGATCGACCCCGTGGAGATGCTCGAAGTGCAGCTGTGCAACGTGAGCGCGCCGTTCATGCTGGTGGACCGGTTGCGGCCCGCCCTGGCGGCGACCTCCGCCCGACGCTCCTACATCGTCAACGTGTCCGCGATGGAGGGGGTGTTCGGCCGCGGCTACAAGGGCCCGGGCCACCCCCACACGAACATGGCCAAGGCCGCGCTCAACATGCTCACCCGGACCAGCGCCGAGGAGATGCTGGAGTCCGACGGCATCCTCATGACCAGCGTGGACACCGGCTGGATCACCGACGAGCGGCCGCACCCGGACAAGGAGCGGATGGCCGAGGCGGGGTTCCACGCGCCGCTCGACCTGGAGGACGGGGCCGCGCGCGTGTACGACCCCATCGTCCGGGGCGAGCTGGGCGAGGACCTGCACGGGTGCTTCCTCAAGGACTACGCGCCCGGGAACTGGTAGGCCGGGACCGGCCGCGCGTCGGGCGGCCGACCCCGGCGGTCCCGGACGCCGTTCGGCCCCCGCGCCGGGCGGCCCCGGACCCCGTCCGGCCGTCCACAGGTGCGCCGTTGCCCCTACCGGGGCGGGTCTTCCTGCGGTTGGCTTGATACAGGGGGCCCTGAGGGCCCGCCCGCACCGTGCTGCCCGGGCACCGGAGCGGCGCACCGGAGCGGCGCACCGGAGCGGCGCACCGGCACGGGCCGCGGGCCGCCCGTCCCGGCGCCGCTCCGGGACCGCGGGGCGCCGGGCCGGACGCGCGGGCCCGGCCCCGGTACGCCTAGGGCTCCAGGACGAGCCGGACCGGGGAGCCGATCCGCTTCTCCAGGCGTTCCACCGCCTCCGGCGCCTCCTCCAGACCCAGGGTCCCGCTGATCGAGCCGGCGAAGTCCAGGCGGCCCGCGCCCACCAGTTCCACCAGTTCGACGACGTGCTCCGGCTCGGAGCCGTAGTGGCCGAGGACCTGCTGCCTGAGGTAGCTGAACCGGGTGCCGTCCTTGATCTCCAGCGGTTTGTCGGTCAGGCCGACCAGGACCAGGCGGCCGTGCTCGCCGAGCAGCCGGAGCGCCTGTTCGCGCACGATCGGGACGCCCGCGAAGTCGAAGGCGGCGTCGAGGCCCCGCCCGCCGGTCAGCTCGCGGACCTTCGCCGCGAAGTCGGGCGCGGCCGAGTCCAGGGCCGCGTCGGCCCCGAACGCCAGGGCGCGCTCCCGGGCCCGGGGATCGGGGTCGGCGGCGATGACCGGGGCGGCGCCCACCAGCCTCAGCAGTTTCACGGCGTGCGCGCCCAGCCCGCCCGCTCCCCACACGCCGACCGACTCCGCCGGGCCGACGCCGGCCGTGGCGGTGACCGCCGCCCACGGCGTGGACACCGCGTCGGGGATGATCGCCGCCTGGTCGAAGGGGAGGGTGTCGGGGATCGGGACGAGGGTCGCCTCGTCGGCGAGCGCGTACTCGGCCCAGCCGCCGTCGTAGTCCACACCGCGTGTGAGGGTCCGGCCGGCGATGTCGCGCTGGCCCGCCTGGAGCGCCACACGGTCCCCGGCCTCGGCGGTCCGGACGTCGGGGCCCAGTTCCTCGACCTCGCCGGACACCTCGTGCCCCAGGGTGACCTCGTCGCCCTCCAGGTACTGCGGTCGGAGGACGCCCTCGACCAGGTGGACGTCGGACAGGCACACGCCCGCCGCCCTCACCCGGACCAGGACCTGGCCCCGGCCGGGGACGGGCCGCGGAACGTCCTTGACCTCCAGGGTCCGGGTCCTCACGTTGAGCCGGGCGGCTCGCATCGTGGCCATGGGCAAACCTCGCAGTCAGTGCGGTCGGGTGCTTCCCCCGATCATCATCGGGGTCCGCCGCGCCGGGGCGGGGACGACACCGGGGGACGGGTCAGAATCGGGTCAAAACACCGATGGACCCACCGATGGACCCACCGATGGTGCGTGACGGTGCGTCGCCGCCGGGGTGCGGAGGGCGCGTGTCCGCCCGCCGCGGTGCCCGGGGCCCGCCCGACGGAGGCGGGCGGCGGCCCGCCCGCCTCCGCGCCGCCGTCGGGGCACGCCGGTACCGCGACGCCCGGCCCCGGCGCCCCCCGTCCCACGGCGCGGGGTCCCGGAGCGGCCGGAGCGGTCCCGGCGCGCCCGTCAGGTGACGTGCCCGCCGCGGTACGCCCAGGCGGCGATCTCCACCCGGTTCCGCGCCCCGAGCTTGCCCTGGACGCTGGCCAGGTGCGTCTTCACGGTGCTCACCGTGACGTACAGCTCCGCGGCGACCTCGGTGTTGGTCAGTCCCCGCGCCACCGAGCGCACGATGTCCAGTTCCCGGGGGGTCAGCCCGCCGTCGTCGGGGGAGGAGCGGGGGGCCGCCGCGGAGAAGTGGCGCAGCAGGCGCACCGTGATCCGCGGGGAGACCAGGGCGTCGCCCCGGGCGGCGGCGCGCACCGCCTCGATCAGCAGGGCCGGGCCCGCGTCCTTCAGCAGGAACCCGACCGCCCCTCCGCCCAGCGCCGCGTGCACGTACTCGTCCAGGTCGAACGTGGTCACCACGACCACCCGGAGCGGGTCCTCCACCCCCGGGCCCGCCAGCCGCCGGGTCGCCTCCAGCCCGTCCACGCCCGGCATCCGGATGTCCATGAGCGTCACGTCCGGGCGCAGCTCCCGCGCCATCCGGACCGCCTCCAGGCCGTCCCCGGCCTCGCCCACCACCGTGATGTCGTCCTCGGCGTCCAGCATGTACCGGAACCCCGTCCGCACCATGCTCTGGTCGTCCGCGAGCAGCACACGGATCGTCATGAGTCCCCTTCCAGCGGCAGCCACGCCCGTACCCGCCATCCGTGCCCCCCGCCTCGCGGCCCCGCGGACAGCTCCCCGCCGAGGATCCGGGCGCGTTCGGCCATCCCGACCAGGCCGAACCCGCCGCCGACGCCGCTCCCCGCTTCGCGGCCGTCGTCGAGCACCTCCACCCCGACCCCGTCCGGACCGGCGCGGACCACCGCGTCCACCGCGTCCGCCCCGCGGGCGTACCGCAGCGCGTTGGTGACGGACTCCTGGACGATCCGCAGGACCGCGGTGCCGACGGTCGGTGGAAGGCCGTCCACGTCGCCCTCGCACCGCACCGACACGCGGGGGAGGCCGTCGGAGGCCGCGGCCTCCAGGCGGGCGAGGCCGCCGGAGAGGTCGGGTGAGAGGGGGACGTCGTCCGGTTCGCGCAGGCGGATCACCATCCCCCGCATGGACTCCAGGGCGCGGGCCCCCGCGGCCTCGATCTCGGGCAGCCCGTCCCGCACCGCCCCGGGGTCGCGTTCGGCGATGTACCGCAGCGCCTGCGCCTGCACGACGATGCCGGTCACCTCGTGGGCGACCACGTCGTGCAGGTCGCGGGCGACGGCCAGGCGCTCCTGGGCGCGCGCCCGCTCGGCGTGGGACCGCCGCTGGAACGCCCTCCAGCGCAGGTACAGGCCGGGGGCCAGCCCGGCCGCCACCATCATCAGGGACGGCGAGACGACCTCGTAGCCGTTGGGCTCGCGCAGCTGGTCGGTGAGGCCCGCCGCGAACGCGCACAGCACGACCGCGGCGACCTGCCAGGGGCGGCAGCGCAGCGCCGCCAGCGACAGCAGGACCAGGAGGGGCAGGACCTCCGAGAGCGCGAAGGCGTACCCGAACACGCCCTTCGGCAGGGGGGCCAGCACGGCCGAGGCGGCGACCACCGCGAGCGCGGCGGCGGCCCCGCAGGCGGTGGTCAGGGCGCGGCCCGCGCGGGGGTGCAGGGCGACCAGCGCCACCGCGCACGCGATCGCGCCCGCGGCCGTCGGCACGTAGTCCATGGGTGAGCGCGGCGGTCCCGGCCAGTCCGGAAGGGTCTGCTGCTGGACGGTGCCGACCAGGCCGTACCCCCAGGCCACGGCCAGCACGCCGGCCACGGCCCACGGCACGAGCCGGACGGCCGCGCCCTCCAGTCCCGGCATGAGGCCGTGCGGAGGGGAGGGGATGTTGTTCGACGCCATGCGCCCAGGCTAGACGCCTCGGCTCCCGGAGCCCTCGGCCGAAAGGACGGTGTTCGCCCGCAGCGCGGCGGCCGTGGCGGGGTCGGCCGGGAGGAACGCCTCGATGGTGAGTTCGGACAGTGTCACGTCCACGGCGGTGCCGAAGGTCGCGACCGTGCTGAGGAAGGCCAGCTCGCCGCCGCCGTGGCGCAGGCGCAGCGGCACCGCGAGGTCGTACGGGCCCGGCACGCGCCCGCCCGGCGGCACGCCTCCCCCGGGGTAGCCGCGCAGTTCCTCGTGGAGCTCGGCCAGGTCGGGGCGGTCGTTCCACGCGGACTGGCGTTCCAGCCGGTCCAGCAGGTGGGCCCGCCACTCGCCCAGGTTGGCGACACGCGGCGCCATGCCCCCGGGGTGGAGGCTCACCCGGAGCACGTTCACGGGGGGCTCCAGCAGCTCGGCCGACACCCCCTCCAGGAGGAGGCCGACGGCGGCGTTGGCCTCCAGGAGGTTCCAGCGGGAGTCCACGACGACCGCCGGGTAGGGGTCGTGCCCGGCGAGGACCGCCCTCAGGGCGCCGCGCAGGGGCTCCAGCCCGGGGCCGTCGGGGGCGGCCTCGGGGAAGACGGGCGCGAACCCGGCCGCCAGCAGGAGCCGGTTGCGTTCGCGCAGCGGAACCTCCAGGGCCTCGCTCAGGAGGAGCACCATGTCCCGGCTGGGCCGGGAGCGGCCGGTCTCCACGAAGCTCAGGTGCCGGGTGGAGACGTCGGCCTCGATGGACAGGTCCAGCTGGCTGATCCGGCGCCGCTGCCGCCACCCGCGGAGCAGGGCTCCGATCGGCTGGGCCCCCGGTACGGCCGTGTCGGCGGTCACGCGTCCCCCTTCGCGTCACGGCGCAGGAGGACCGCTTCGGCGACGGTGATGCCCGCCACCGCCGCCGCCTGGGCCAGCACGAAGGCTACCCCGACGGCGGTGGGACCGGCCAGGGCGACGACGGCGGCGCTTCCGGCCACCCAGGCGGCGTTCACGGCGATGACCGCGTGTACCCGGGACGGAACGATCGGGGTGGTCGCGGCTCCGAACCACAGGAGGGCGGCGAAGACCAGCAGGAACAGGCCCGAACCGAGCAGGAGGGGGACGGGCAGGCCGAGCGGCGCGGCCAGGAGGGCGGCCCCGGCCGTCAGGAGCAGGCCGGCGCCCGCGCAGGTCGCCGCGTCCAACCGCACGGCGAGGGCGACGCGGTGTCCGGGCCGGGCGGCCGTCCCGTCGGCCGGGCCGGAGGTTCCGGGGGTGCGGGTGCCGGGGAGGTGGGCGGTCATGGGATCTCCTTCGTCGGTGTCGCTGCCGGTCGTCCGGCACGCCCCAAGGGTCCCGCCGGACGGTGCGCGCTGTCGATGACGTCGGAGGTAACGGCCGGAGCCCTCGGCCGAAAGGAGGAGGGGGCCGGGGAGGCCGTTCGTCTGTTCGGTCGATGTGCGGGGGAGGGCCCCGGAGCGAGTCTGGGGACACGCACACGAGGGGAGCAGACGTGACCGACGTACAGCCGGGGCCGTATCCGCAGAGGGACCGGTATCCGGGGGACGCGCCGCGGCCGGCGCGGGCCCCCGCGCCCGGGGACGCGCCCGCGTCGGCCGCCGCGCCGGGCCCGGGGACCGGGGGGCGGCGCGGCCCGGACGGTCGGGTGGACGACACGCCGCCGGAGGCGTCCCGGCGCGTGGCCTTCCTGGACGTCGCCCGCGCGCTCGCGATGATCGGCGTGGTGCTGATGAACGCGCCCTTCGTCGTGTTCTCGGCGGAGATGGCGGGGGAGCTCGACCGCTCGACCCTGACCTCTCTCGTGGACACCGGGCTGAGCCTGCTGCTGAGCGGCAAGGCGCGGGCGGTGCTCATGGTCCTGATCGGGGTCGGGGCGGTGCTGGCCTGGCGTTCGGCGGTCCGGCGCGGCGGGCGTCCGGCGGCCGTGATGGCGCGCCGCTACGCCGTGCTGGGGCTGCTGTTCGGGGTGCCGCACCTGCTGGTGTTCGACGGCGACATCCTCACCCACTACGCCCTGACGGCGCTCCTGCTGGTCCCCCTCATGCCGCTGCTGACCGGCGGCTCCCGCGTGCGCCCCCTCGCGGCGGCCCTCGTGCTGTTCGCGGCGGCGCCGTTCGCGGAACTCCTCCTCCACTCCCTGCTGCCCCCGCACAGCTGGACGACGCTGGTCGTCCAGGTGCCGCAGACCCTGGGGTTCTTCTGCGTGGGCGCGTGGCTGGCCCGCCGCCCCGAACTCGCGCCGGGGGCCGGGGCCGCGCCCTCGCGCCTGCCGGTGGTCATGCTGTGGACGGGGCTGGCCCTCGAAGTGCTCGGGTACGGCGCCATGCTCGCCGCCGACGTGTTCTTCCCGATGGAGATGGGCGCCGACGGCGTCCCGGTGCTCGGGGACGACGGCATGCCCGTGGAGCCGGCGGGGTCGTCGCTGCTGGTGTCCCTCGCGTCCACGCTGATGGGCGGGGGCGGCGCGCTGTTCTACCTGGGCCTGGTGTGGTGGCTCGTGCGCCGGGACCGGACGGCGGCCCGGGTGCTGGGCGCCCTCGCCCCGCTCGGTCGGATGACCCTCACGGTGTACCTGGCCAGCACGGCGGTGTTCCTGGCGGTGATGGGGCCGCTGGAGGGCGAGATCCCGCTGCTGGCGCAGTACGGCGTGGCGTTGGCGTTCTTCGTGGCCGCTGCGGCCTTCGCGCGGGTGTGGAGCGGCTGGCTGCGGCTCGGCCCCCTGGAGTGGCTGTGGCGGAGCCTGACCTACCTGCGGCCGATGCCGATGCGGCGCTCCGGCGCCGTGCGGGTGCGGCGTCCCGACCCCCGTTCCGGTGCCGTGCCGGCCCCCGTGCCGGCCCCCGTGCCGGCCTCCGTGCCGACTCCGGGGCAGCACGGTGCGGGCGGGCCCTCGGGTCCCCCTGTGTCAAGTGAACCGCAGGGGGACGCGCCCCGGTAGGGGCGAGCGCGCACCTGTGGACGGCCGACCCGGCCCCCGCCCCGCCCGGGGCGGGGGCCGGACGGCGTCCGGGGCCGCGGGGCAAGGGCCCGGCGCGCGTCCGGGACCGCCGGGGTCAGCCGCCCGCCACGGACGGGAGCACCCGCACGTTCGCGCCGTCGGGGACCGGCGCCGCCAGCCCTCCCGCGCCGCGGCACTCGTCGCCGTCCACGAACACGTTGACGTACCGGCGCAGCTCCCCGCGCTCGTCGCGGATGCGCCGGTCCAGGCCCGGGTGCAGGGCGGTGAGCGCGTCCAGGACCCCGCCGAGCGGCGTGCCGTCCGCGGCCTCGACCTGGACGTGGGCGGCGCCGTCGGCGTCGGCCCGGAGCAGTCCCGGCAGGTGCACCGTCACACGCATGTCAGACCTCCGTCGCGCGGACGCACAGGACGTCGGGCAGGTGTGCCACCACCTGCTCCCAGCCGTCCCCGTCGTCGGTGGAGACGTAGACGTCGCCGGAGCGGGTGCCGAAGTAGAAGCCCGGCACGTCGGCGCCGTCGGTGCAGGCGCCGTCGCGCAGCACGATCCCGAAGTAGGGGTCCTGCGGCAGCCCCCGGACCGCCGGCCGCCAGCTCCCGCCCCCGTCGTCGGTCCGGTACACCGCCAGCCGGTCGCCCGGCGTCAGGTGCACCTCCTGGCTGACCACCGGGAAGTTGAACGCGCTGAGCGGGCGGTGCGGGTGGGCGACCAGGGCGAACCCGAAGTCGGTGGGCAGCCCCTCCTCCACCGCCGTCCACCCCTCGCCGGCGGGGTCGGCGCTGCGGTACACGCCGTGGTGGTTCTGGGCGTACATCGACCCGTCCGGGGCGACGGCCACCTTGTGCACGCACTGGCCGAACTCGGGCTCCTCCTCGGGAAGGAAGACCGCCGAGATGCCCCGGTTGGCCGGGTTCCAGCTCGCACCCCCGTCGCGTGTCTGGTAGACACCTCCGGTGGACATGGCCACCGTGATCGCGTCGGGTGAGCGGTCGCCCGCGCCGAGCACGCCGGGCAGGACCGTGTGGATGGCCGCGCCGCCCGCGCCCGGGAACCACTCGGCCCGGTGCGGGTGGTCCCACAGCGCCCGCACCAGCTCGAAGCTCAGGCCGCCGTCGGTGGAACGGAAGAGCGCGTGCGGCTCGACCCCCGCGTACACGGTGCCGGGGTCCTCGCCGAAGGCGAACTGCCAGGCGCGGACGAAGGACGCGTCGGTGTCCTCCGGGAAGGCGATGGGCGCGGACGCGGGCTCGTGCCAGGTGCGGCCGAGGTCGTCGCTGTACCAGACGCTGGGGCCGAAGTGCGAGCTCTCCGCCCCGGCGAGGATGCGGCCGGTGTGGGGGTCGACGCCGACCGCGTACACCGCGCTCATGCTGGCGTAGTCCGCGGCGTCGATCCGGTGGGGGCCCTCCACCTCCCAGCGCCGACGATCCTCGCTCCGGGCCGTGAAGAGGCCCTTGCGTGTGCCGATGAGCAGCAGATATGCCATGACCAACTCCAGGAAGCGATCGATGACTCCACTGTGGCACAAGGGTGTGACAATCCGTGAGGAGGCGTGGCCGTGGCGGGTTCCGGACAGGGCGGGGAGTCAATGGTTAGGAACCTGAACGATTTACCGCCGGTGTTTAATGAGTTCCGACCGGAAATGGTTCGCCCCTCGGCGGCATAACCGCCCTGAGAGGGGAACCACTTTCCTGGCGGTGGTTCCGTCCCCAGTGGAAGGCGGGTGTCAGACCGAGACTCCTCTGCAATAAAATTCCGGGCCAACCGGTGCACCCGTGCGGACCCGGCCTGTGCCCGCACGGTTGCGTTCCTCGTGAACAACAGGCCAGACGACTTCCCGCTCCCCGGTTCCCACTGTGCGTTTCAGGACTACCGTCCCAATGGTCCCGCGTACCAGGGAGAACCGGGTTCCCACTCGATAGGGTCGCCTCATGCACCACCCCCCGGACACGCTCCACGCCCGCAAACGGCGTAAGGCCCGAGCCATGATCGTGTCAGCCGCCTTCCAACTCTTCGCCGAACACGGATTCGACAACGTCACGGTCGCCTCGATCGCGGAACGCGCGGAGGTGGGTCGCACCACCTTCTTCCGGTACTTCGGCGACAAGCAGCAGGTGCTGTTCGCCGACGACGAGGCCGAGGTCGACCGCATGTGCGCCTACGTGCGGGAGAAGGCCGCGCAGCCGATCGGCGACGACCTGCACGCCGCGGTAGGACTGCTCCGGGAGGCCAACGCGGCCACCCGGCCGCACGCCGCACTGTCCCCCGCCCACTCCGCGGTCCTGGTGCGGCTGCTCGCGGAGAGCACCGAACTGCGCTCGCGCTACCTCCTCACCCAGCACCAGCGGGCCTCCCGGCTGGCCGGGGCCCTGGTGGAGGCGGGCACGCCCGAGAACATCGCCGTGCTCGCCGCCCACACCGCCATGGCCTGTGAGCTGACCGCCATGCGCCTCTCCGAGACCCCGGAGGCGTTCGTCCCCCGTCTGGACGAGGCCCACCTGCTGCTGCGCGCCATCGGAAGGCAGGCGGCCTCCTGAACAGGGGGCTGCCCCTCCGCAGAGCGGGCCCCGGGCCGAGGGTCGCCCGCCGTGCCCGTGCACGGGGCGGGTGAGTCTGCTTCCGGACACCACCGCCACGGCCGGGCCCACCGCTCCGGCCGGCGCGTAGGGGACGCGTAGCGCGTCCTCGTGCCCCCCACGAGGGGGTGAGCGCCGCCGTGAGCGGCCCGACCGCCGCCATGCCCACGGCCCCGGCCCTTCCGGCCGACCGTGCGCATGGCGGCGTCGTTCTTCCCGGGCCCCTGTCGCTCCGGTCCCGGCCGCCCCTGCCCCTGGCCCCCGGGCCCCGTCGCTCCGGATCCCGGTCGCCCCGGTCCCGGCTCCCCCCGGGCTCCTGCCGCCCGGGACCACGTGCCCTGGCCCCCGGGGCATGTGCCCCGGTGCTGCGCGGCCGTGCGCCACGGTCGGACGGCCCGCCGCCGGGCCGGGTCCACGGCAGCGGACCGCGCACCCCCGCTGTGCGGGGGTCGCCGTCGCCCCACCGGGTACGGCACCGGGAGGATCGTCCTCGACCTGCGGGTGCACCGAACCCTGGAAGGGACCGACGAGACCATGAGCCCGATCATCGAACCCGGACCGACGGGGGCCGCCTGATGTCCGCCACCGGAGCCGCCGGGGACACGGTCGTGTCGAGGGTGGAGGGCCGACTCGGCCGCCTCACGCTCAACCGCCCCCGCGCCATCAACGCCCTCGACCACGCCATGGTGGGCGCCCTCCGGGACGCCCTCACCGCCTGGGAGGACGACGACGCCGTCGCCGCCGTCCTGCTCGACGGGGCCGGGGAGCGCGGCCTGTGCGCGGGCGGCGACGTCCGCGCCATCCGCGCCAGCGCCCTCGACGGGGACCTGCGCGCCGCGGCCTTCTGGCGCGACGAGTACCTGCTCAACGCGCACATCGCCCGCTACGCCAAGCCCTACGCCGCGTTCATGGACGGCGTGGTGATGGGCGGCGGCGTGGGGGTGTCCGCGCACGGGTCCGTCCGGATCGTCACCGAGCGAACCGTCCTCGGGATGCCCGAGACCACGATCGGCTTCGTGCCCGACGTCGGCGGCACGTACCTGCTGTCCCGGACGCCGGGGGAGACGGGCACGCACCTGGCGCTCACCGCCGGGTCGGTCGGCGCGGGCGACGCCCTGTACCTGGGCCTGGCCGACCACTTCGTGCCCTCCGACCGGCTGCCGGACCTGGCCGCCGCGCTCGCGGACGCGGCCTCCGCCGAGGAGGTCGCCGAAGCGGTGGGCCGGTTCGCCGAGGCCGCCCCCGTCTCCGTCCTGGACGGCCAGAGGCACTGGATCGACTCCTGCTACGCGGCCGACACCGCCGAGGAGGTCGTGGAGCGGCTGCGCTCCCACGGCGACCCGGAGGCGGCGCGGGCCGCCGCGACCGTCCTCGCCAAGTCGCCCACCGCCGTGAAGGTCACTCTGGCGGCGCTGCGCCGCGCCCGGGAGCTGCCGGGGCTGGGGGCGGTCCTGGAACAGGAGTACCGGGTCTCCTGCGCGGCCCTGGCCTCGCCCGACGTGGCCGAGGGCGTCCGCGCGCAGGTGGTCGACAAGGACCGCTCGCCCAAGTGGGTGCCGGACACCCTGGAGGCGGTCACCGACGAGGACGTCGCCCGGCACTTCGTCCCCGCGCCGGACGGCCCGCTCGGGCTGGCCTAGCCCGGGGGCGAACCCGGGCCGTCCCGCTCCCCCGGCCGGGGGAGCGGGACGGCCGCGTCCTGCGGGGTCAGAGGCGTCGGCCCTCGCACCGGCAGGACGGCCAGGGCTGGGAGCAGTCCTGGCAGAACTCCTTCGGCGGGTCCGACGTGTCCACCCGGCCGAAGGGCTCCAGCAGTGTCCCTCCGAGCTGCTGGGACAGGACCGGGTGCGGCCAGGGGCACCAGGACACGGTGACGGCGGTGTCCTGTCCGAGGGGGACCACGCACACGCAGTCGGGCCAGGGTTGCAGGCAGTTCGGGCAGATCTTGTCCATGGCGCTTTCCAGGGCTGGTGGAACCGGAGACGTGGAGCGGCTCGTCCGGGCGGGCGTCACCCGTTCCCGTGGAGTGTGCCGATCAGGTCGGCGATGCGCCCGGCCTCGGCCGTCGCGCCGGTTTCGAGGGCGAGGGCGTGGACCTTCTCCAGGGCGCGGACGACCTCGCCGCCGGCAGGTTCGGCGTTGAGCACCTCGGTGATCTGGCTCCTGGGGTAGCGGCGGTGGCCGCCCAGGGTGCGGAGGGAGGTGAGGCGGCCGTCCTTCTCCCAGCGTGTGACGGTCTTGGGGTCCACGCGGAACAGTCGGGCGACCTCGCCGGGCGTGAGGAGTTCCTCGGCGGTGTCCATGAGGGGCTGTACGGGGGTCATCGGTCGTTTCTCCAGCTCGAAGCGTATGCGTATGCGTAGGCGGATGTCGCGGTGAAGTCGAGGGTGGTCGCGGAAGCGGGGCGAGCGGGTGCGGACCGGGGCCGCCGGGCTGTCGCCCGGTGGCCCCGTGCCCTGCGTCCGGCTCGGGTTCCCGGGGCGCTACCCGTCCTCGCGGTCCCGGGTGCTCTCCTCGCGGCTGCTGTCGCCGTTGCCCCAGCGCACACCGTCCATGGTGGCGGGGACCCGGTGACCGGAGGCCCGGAGGGCGTTCTCCCAGCGCAGTTCCATGGCGATCAGCTCGCCCTGGCGGTCGTAGGCGGCCTGTTCCTCGGGGGTGAGCGGGGCGTCGTCGGCGCAGAGGCGGGCGGGGCCTCGTCGCGGCGGTCGCTGTCGGTTCACGGGGTGCCCCCGGTGTCGGTGGCGTCGAGGACCCGGTACGCGGAGTGTGTGGAAGGCGCGGAAGGCGCGGTAGGCGTCGGGGGCGCAGAGCGGGCGCGGGGCCGGTCGGGCGGCCGGGAGTGCTTCTGAAGGCTCGCCTCCAGCTGGGCCGGGGTGGGTTCGACCTCGGTGCGCCAGTGGACGTCGTCGCGGTGGGCGGTGGCGATCCACATGCGGCCGGTCCAGATGATGCGGTGGGTGCGACCCCAGGTTTCCCGCAGGCGGGCGAGGACGGTGCCCGGGGGTTCCCAGGTGCGGGCCTGGTGGTCCATGTGGTCGCCCTCGTGACCCGCCTCGATGACGCAGCAGCGCGGGATGCCGTTCCGGTCGAGGGAGGTCTCGGCGCAGTGCGGGGGCATCATGCCGCCCTCACCTCCAGGCGGTGGAGGCCGTCCAGGACTGCTTCGAGAACGTCGCGCGGCGTCGGGGCGCAGGGCACGAAGCGGGCGGGGGCGTAGGCCCGGACCCGGGCCGCCCGCCGTGGTCGTCGGCGGCGCATGGCCTCCGAGGCGATGAAGCGGGCGGCCACCAGGGCCGAGGGGTTCAGGTAGCGCACAGGATGCACACCTCCTGGTCGGAGCCGGGTGGGAGGCCCGGCGGGATTCATCAGGTAGGCCCATCGTTGCGCTATGTCTCAAAAAATGCAAGACCAACTTTTAAGTTAGTGAGAGTATTGCAGGTAGTTCCCCTAGAACCAGGTTGGTGATGAGCAAAATGTCCGAAAACCAAGGTCGCGCCCTACGATCGAAGGCCACGCATGCCACACCAGCAGGGAGCGACGTGGTGACAACCTCACCTCCGCTGAGCAAGCGGCGCCTTTCCAAGCGGCTACAGGAAGCTCGCAAGGCAACAGGCATGACTGCCGATCAAGTGGTGGATCGTGCACGTCAGCTCGGTGGGGGCAGGTGGTCAGCCTCGAAAATCACCCGGCTGGAGCGCAACGAGTGGGTGCGGCCAAAGCTGGAAGACGTGGAGTTGCTGCTCGACATCTACGATGTCGACCCTGTGATGCGTGCTGAATGTGTTCGCCTGGTGAAAGAAGCTCGCCAGAAGGAGTGGGCGGACTCTTACTCCGACGTACTGGGGCGCGGGTGGCTGACGGGGATGGAGCCAGGGGCGACGCGCATCCGTGACGTCGCGATCGCGGTAATCCCCGGACTGCTCCAGACTCAGGCATACGCGCGAGCGGTCATTGTGGGTGGCGGCATCGTCGACGCAAGCGAGATTGATCGGCGTGTCGAAGCTCGGATGCTCCGTCAGCGGATCCTGGGAGTTGGAGCGGAAGGCCCGAAGTACTGGGCGGTGATCGATGAAGCGGCGTTGCGCAAGGTTCCGGCCAGCCTGCGTGAACACCAGTTTCAACACCTCATCGACGTTCAGCGTCCGGATCTACGTATCCAGATCCTGCCTGACGCGGCTGGCCTCCATGCGGCGATCAGCGGCGGTTTCACCATCCTGGACTTCGAGGATGACTCAAGCGTGGGGTACAGCGAGGATGCGGCTACCCAGCGGGTACATGAAGAAATAGAGGATGTGGAAGCGTTCGACCTCGTGTATCAGTATGTGAGCGCATCCGCTCTGGGAGTACAGGAGTCTCTGGCGCTGTTGGAGAGCCTCCTGAGCAGCCCAACCAGTTGAAGGACACCTAATGCAATCCCACCTCGACCCGACCAGCTTGAAGTTCCGTAAGTCCAGCTACTCCGGCGCGCGCACAGAGAACTGTGTGGAGGTCGCGGAGCTGCCTGCCGGCGCGGCCGTGCGCGACACGCAGAACCGGGAGCTCGGTCACCTGGAGTTCGGTGGCACCGAGTGGTCCGCACTCCTCGCGGGCGTTCGCACCACCGGCCTGTAGAGAACGCAGCGGAGGCCCCCAGCGCTGCTGGGGGCCTCCGTCGTTGCATACCTGATGCAATCCCGCGCCAACTCTACTCGGCCGCTCGGATGCCGGGTAGGGGAGAAGGCCCGGCTCCTGGTGACCGCGCCGGTCGGTCCGTGACGATCTGCGATCGCTCTTTCGCCCAACGCGACAGAGGGGCTAAAGTCCGCCGTGGAGTCCCCGACCCGAGGATGCGCCATGGACGCACGGACGCTGCACGACATCGCCGCCATAACCGACCCACTTGAGAGAGCCCGCGCAGCGTCAGCGGCCATGACCAGCTTGCAGGGCCAAAGCGTGGAGCTGTCCCGGATACGGCGCGCGGCGATCATCGAGGCCCAACGGTCCGGCCTCCGTCAGGAAGACATCGCACGGCACCTCGGGGTGTCGCCCGGTCGTGTGAGCCAGATGAAGAAGGCCGCCGCAGAAGATTCCGAGCACAAAGCGCCGACCGGGCCCCTCGACCCGCGTCCGCGCGTGCTGGTCGAACGCGCACTGCCCACTCCGCCTGCCATCCGCGGATCCAAGTCCCTGTACCTGACCGAAGCTCAGCAGCAGGGTCTCAAGCCGGAGCGGAAGATGCTGTTCGTCGGGCAGGAGCCCGCGAACGAACATGTTGCCCTCGGCCTGCGCGTCGAACCCGGTGACAACGTGATCGCCAGGCGCAAGATGTTCTGGGCCAACGAGATTCCCGTGCGGATCTCGACCTCGTACTTTCGTCTGGACGTCGGCGAGAACACGCGCCTCGACGGCGAGGGTTTCGTCCTGCCGACACTTCAGGCCGCCATCGAGGACATGGGCCACCGGTTCGGGAACGCCACCGAGACCCTGACCGCGCGTCCGGCCACACCGTACGAGGCCGACCTCCTGGACATCCCGGGTGAGTGGGTGGTGCAGGTGCTTCGGGTCAGCTACTCGACCGAGGACGTTCCCGTGCACGCCTTGGAGACGATCTGTGCTGCCTCCCGCCACTCGTTCCCGGTCGGGCAGGTGACCGGTTCCGACCAGTTCTGAAGTCTGGACGAGAAGCGGCCCGGAGAAGCCGGGGCCGTTGCCCGTCCTGAGGGCGGGCGAGGAACCTGGCCCTGCTCCAAGGGCTGTAGAAGGACGTGCCCCCGGTCGCCTGGGTGACAGGAAGGGCGCCACTAGGTGTCTAGTTTCCAGGGTCCTCCCGCCGTACTCTTCCGGGCAGGAGCTACCGACTCGCATCCCTATGAAGAAGGCGCCCATGTCTGAGACCTCCCACACCATGACGTTCCGTAAGAGCAGCTACAGCGGTGGCCAGACGCAGGATTGCGTGGAGGTGGCCGACTTTGATGGTGGTTCGGCAGTCCGCGACTCCCAGAACCCTGAGCTGGGCGTGATCGCCTTCCCCTCCACCGAGTGGGCTGCACTCCTGAGCACTACGACTCGCGATTAGCCGAGAGGGCACCATTGATGACCACCAGCACTCCCCACCTGAACTTCCGCAAGTCGAGCTACAGCAACCCGCAGAACTGTGTGGAGGTCGCTGATCTCCCGGGCGCTGCGGCCGTCCGGGACACCCAGTACCGCGAGTTGGGTCATCTCACGTTCGGCGCTGCCGAGTGGGCTGCACTCCTGAGCACCGCGATCCACGATTAGTCGAGAGGGCACCGTTGATGGCCGCCAGCGTTTCCCACCTGAACTTCCGCAAGTCGAGCTACAGCAACCCCTCGAACTGCGTGGAGTTCGCTGACGCGGGGGAGGGGACCGCTGCCGTGCGCGACTCACAGAACCCTCAACAGGGTCACTTCCTCCTGCCCGGCCGGGAGTGGAGCGCGCTCCTCGGAGCCGTCCGCCTGGAGTAGGTTCCAGTCGCCGGTCTGAGCCGGGATCGTCCTACGTCCTGACACCAGGAGGCGGGGCGGCCGACCATTCCTCAGGCCCCTCCGGGAACCGGGCCACCCGGTTTCCCGGGGCATCCAGCCACACCCGGTGGCCGCTCGCGTCCACCGTCAGCCCGAACCGCTCCACGCCCGGACGGCCCCGCTCCACCCACCACCGCCACGCCGCCTCGACCTCGTCCCAGAGTCTCCGGGGCCCCGACTGCCACACCTCACCCGGTACACCGGGCTCCCACCGCACGGCCGCCCATGACCGGTCGTCGAGCCCGTAGAACCAGGCGACGCCCCCGCCGTCCTGAGCCCGGAGCCGGTCCCCCACGGGGGAGTTCGCGCGGCGGGGATCGGGCTCCGGCGATCCCCGTTCGGGGCCTTCGCCGTTTCCGGGCCTACCCGGGCACCACGTCGTCCTCCGTCCCGGCGGCCTCCCGAACCGCTCCAGGAGACTCCCGCCGCCGGGCCAACAGCACGGCCACACCGATCGTGGCGGCCAGCGACAGGGCCGCGACACCCCAGGAGGCGATGTCCCAGGCCGCCGTGAGGTGTTCGGCCAGCGCCCCGGACCCGGGGCCCGTCAGGTCGCCGGCGGTCGCACGTGCGGCGATCTCGACCGATCCGGTGCGGGCAGCGACGACGCTGGTCAGCACGGCCCCGAAGACGGCGATGACCAGGGCCTCGGCACCGCCGCGCAGAGTGTTGAGGAAGCCCGCCGCCATACCCGCCTTGGCGGAGGGGACCAGAGTCATCGCCTGGCCGTCGGTGATGCCGAACGACAGGCCCATGCCGGTGCCTATCAGGGCCAAGGGCAGGGCCAGCGCCAGTGGGCCGATCTGCGGATGGAGGACGGTGAGCAGGCCGTTCCCCCCGGCGACGAACAGCAGGGCGAGAATGATCAGCCCCCGGGGCGGAACGCCCCTGGTGACGAGCCACCCGCCCAGGAGCGGGGTCACCAGGACCGGTGCCGTGAGCATGAGCATCATCAGGCCGGCGGTCTGGGCGCCCACCCCCTGGACCCCTTGGAGGTAGGTCGGCAGGAAGACCAGCACGCCGAGGAACCCGACCGACGTGGTCAGCGTGGCCAGGCACCACGCCATGAACGGGCCGTTGCGCACCAGGGCCAGGTCGAGCACCGGCTGTGCCACCCGGCGTTCGATGAGGAGGAAGAGCACGAGCAGCACCGCCCCGGCGCCCAGGGCGCCGAGCGCCTCCGGGCTCGTCCAGCCCGCCTCCGGCGCCTCGATGACCGCGAACATCACCAGGGCCAGACCGGCGATGAAGGTCGTCGCCCCGGCCCAGTCGACGCGCGGCCGGTCGGAGGCGCGCGACTCGGCGATGAACAGCGAGCCGCCCAGGATGAGCAGGCCGACCGCCGCGTAGACGAGGAACGCCGCCCGCCAGCCCACGGCCCCGACCAGCAGCCCCGACAGGGTCGGGCCGACGGCGATGCCGACCCCGGCCATGGTGCCCATGGCCGCGAAGGCACGGGTTCGAGCGGCCCCCTCGAAGAAGGTCGCCAGCAGCGCTCCGCCGCTGGCCATGATCGCGGCACCGCCGACACCGGCGGCCAGGCGGGCGGCGTCGAGGACGAGGATGTCACCGACCAGGGCGCCGACCGCGTTGCCCGCCGCGAAGACGATCGCCCCGGCGGCGAACAGCAGCCGTCTTCCGAACAGGTCGGCGAGGGAACCGCAGACGAGGGTGAACGCGGCGAAGGTGAGGTTGTACCCGGCCACCACCCAGTGGAGCGGGGCGCCGGAGGCCCCCAGGTCCGAGCCGATGCTCGGGACGGCCACCGCCGTTCCGGAGATCGACATGGCCACGACCAGTACGCCCGTCATGACGGCCGCCAGCAGCACTCCGGGGCGGGGCGTCCTCCGGGGCGGATCACTCGTCGCACGCACGTCTTTCTCCTCTGTGTCGGTGGACGTGGTCGACATTCTCGAACCTCAACTTCCGTTGAGGTCAAGGTGCGCTGGTAGGAGCCCCGGCCGTGCCGGGGCGAGGGGCGGGAAATCCTCTTCGGCGCGGCCCGACAGGGTGGGCTCCGAGAACTTCGGAGGAGCCCCGGGCATCCCGGGATGCCAAAAGGAAAACGGCCCCGGCAAGAGCCGGAGCCGTTCTGGGGATTGATGTAGGACAACGATGCGGTGATGCGGTGAAAGACCGAAAGAATGCGGACCCGGGACGCGGCGGTCCCACGCCCCGGCGGGGCCGCTAGATTTCCACGACCTTGTAGGTGAGCCAGTAGCTCGCGTCGTCACCCGTGAACGTGGTCTTCTTCTCACCCTGGCCCGCTTCTTCGGCCTGGATGTTCTCGCTGCCGAGGAAGTCGTCCGGGTCCGGGGTGTCCTCGTCCCAGAGCTCGACCTTTCCGGAACCGCCGTTCATTTTGACCATGCGGTCGATGTCCTTGGTCTGGCCGTCGTTGATCTCGACGACCCCCCAGAAGTTGGTGCCGTCCCACTTGAGGTAGGCGTTGTCAGGGCCGGTGTTGTCCTCGGTGGTGTTGCAGTGCAACTGGATGAACTTGACCCACTTCTCGGCCATGGCGTACTTCCCTAGCTTTTTGCGGCCTGCTGCATTCCGAGCGAGGGCAGGGAGTGCTTTTCGCAAGGCTCTTCGGAAGGGCAGGTTCCGGAAAGCGTGCAAGGGTGGGAAATACCCCATCGGCATCCTATGGGAATGAGGGAACTCCGAAGGATGGCGCCGTGGGCTTCTCGCCCCTCGTGCTTGTCCGGGCTGCTGCCCGAGACCAAACATTACTGAGATTCGATCGGCTGTGACGCTCTCGGCGTCGATGGCGGGGATTTTCCTTTCGGCCTTTCGGGTCTTTGGTGACGAAGAGTGCAAACTGAAACCGCCCCCCTTCCGGAAACCCTTTGAAAGGGTCTTCCGCAGAGGCGCTTTCGGAAGGTCCGTCTTGCGGCCGGGGGCAACCGCACCCGGTGTCCGCCCGAGCCCCGGGCGCTTCCCGTGCCGTCCCGGCGGGGCCGCTGACGGGGGAGTCACCGCGGCCGGGCAGCCCGGCCGCGGTTCCCCGCCAGGTGACCCCGTGCGTCAGTTCGGGCCGAGGGCCCGACCGAAGGCCTGGCCGTCCTCGGGCAGCACCTGGCCCCCGTCCACCACGAGGGACTGGCCGGTGATGAAGGAGGCCCCGGCGCTCGCCAGGAACACGCAGGCCGCGGCGATGTCCTCGACCTCGCCGACGCGTCCGACCGGAATGGCCGCGCGCATGCGTTCGAGGTAGTCCGGGCCCATCTCGTCCAGGCCCTCGGTGCGCACGTTGCCGGGGAGCACGGCGTTGACGGTGATGCCGCGGGGCGCGAGTTCCAGGGCGGCGCTGCGCATGAACCCCAGCTGGGCGGCCTTGGTGGCCCCGTAGTGGGACCAGCCCGCGTACCCGGTCAGCGGCCCCGTGATGGAGGACGTGATCACCACCCGCCCCCGGCCGGAGGCCGTCAGGGCCTCCACCGCGGCCTGCACCATCAGCACGGTGCCCTTGACGTTGGTGTCGAGGACCCGGTCGAGTTCGTCCTCGCCCATCGACACCAGCGGCGAGGAGGGGAAGATCCCGGCGTTGGCGCAGAGCACGTCAAGCCCGCCGCTGTCCGCCACGACCTCCTCCACGATGCGGGCGCAGTCGGCCGCCCTGGCCACGTCCCCCACCGCCCACCGCGCCCCCGGGACGCCCTCGGCGGCCTCACGGGTCCTGGCCTCGTCGCGGCCCACGATCACCACCCGGTCCCCGGCCTCCGCGAACCCCTTGGCGATGCCGAGCCCGATGCCCCTGGTACCGCCGGTCACCAGAACTGTTCTGCCCACAGCCGTCTCCCGCCATCCCGTTGGTCACTGCCCTCCCGGTGCTCTCGGACGGTGCCGTCCCGCCCGCCCCGACTTCTCCGGGCGGGCCACCGAGCCCCTCCACGATCCCCCCTCCGGTCGGCGCCGCGGCGGCCGGTCCCCGGGTTCCGTGCCGCCGTGCCCGCCGTGCCCGAAACCCGGAGGCCGGGGGCAGGGCCGCCGACCGCGCGGGAAAAGGGTGACGCCCCCGTGCCCGGCGGCACGGGGGCGTCACCGGTCCCGGTCCGCCGCGCCGCCGCGACCCGTTCCCGCGCCCCACACGCGGAACGGGTCCCGGCGACGGCAGGCGGACCGGGCGTCCGGAGGGCCCGCCCTCCGGGCCGGGCACGGGGCCGCCGCGGGGCGGTTTCCCGGATCCGATCCCGGCCCGGAGGCGCCCGCCCGCGTGCGCGGGCGGTGCGGGCCGCGGCGTCAGAACGCCGTGAGGGTGATCTCGAAGGCGGAGGGCCCGTGGTCCTGGATGTAGGACGCGAAGTCCTCCACGTCGTCGAAGGCGAACCCGTAGGCCTTGCCGTCCACGGTGTTCGCGTGGAAGACGGCGGCGTAGTGGTTGGCGATCTCCGACTGGTAGAAGCCTGCCGGGTCGTCGGTCGGCTGCTGGGCGGCGGCCAGCAGGGTCGCCCTGTTGAACGCGGCGCCCAGGATGGCGGCGACGGGCCCGGTGATCCCGTCGTTGGGGGCGGCCAGGTTGCCGTCGCAGAAGAGGACGTCCCTGGTCGAGGGCCGGGAGATCGGCGCGACGCCCCCGTCGAAGACCAGCTGCTCGCCCTGCACGCGGCCGGTGAAGGTCCCGGCGTTCGTGGTGACCGTCAGGTCGGTGGACGCGTAGTGCGACCAGACCTGGTCGATGTAGGGGTCGAAGTAGTCCGCGGGGAACAGCCCCTGGTCGAGGGCGTGCCCGGGGGCGATCACCCGCAGGTCGTCGTACACCAGGGAGGAGAAGACCGGGTCCGCCGAGAGCGTCTCGAACACGGCGGCCCGCCCGCCCGGCTTGAACGTGCCGGTGGTCTGGTCGGCGTCGCCGGTCAGCCGGATGCCGATGGGCACGCTGAACTGGTCGACCATGCTGGTGTTGCAGAACATCCCGGCGTCGTTGTGGGTGAACTCGACCGAGTCGTGCAGCACGTCGAAGCCGTGGTCGCTCTCCACCCAGCCGGCGGGGAGCTGGAGCGCGGGCGTGCCGTCGCCCCCGATGACGATGCGGATGCCGAGCTTGCCGCCGAGCGCGAGGTAGATGCGCCCCGACATGTAGGGGAGCGTCATGCCGGCGAGGGCGTCGAGCGGGATCGAGTAGTCGGTGTACCCGTTGTCGGTGTTGTCGCCCTCGCTGACGGGGTGGGGCGTCCCGGAGGCGTCGACCCACACGTGCTGGTTCGTGGTCAGGTCGGTGCCCACGACGTAGACGAGCACCTCTCCGTCGGCGAACCGGCCGGTGTTGTTGACGATGCTGACCGGGAGCGCTCCCGGATTGGCCAGGGCGGAGGAGTCCGACCTGAGCGACGCCTGGGTCGGGGCCGGGGCGCAGCCGCCGAGGAGGGGGACCCCCACGGCCAGGGTGGCGCCCCCGAGGAAAAGCCTGCGGTCGATCATGAGGTCTCCTTGGTAGCGGGTCAGAGACTGGAAACTAAGTGATCATTTAGTCACGCTTGCGTCAACAGGGGTAACGGTGCGTGCTTCTGGTGCGGGGGAGTTTTCCGAGGCGGAAGGCTGTGCGTGTGACGCAGCTCACCTTTCATGGTGGGAGGGGTGAAGAGCTCGGAACCCCCTGTGGCGGCGCTACGCGGGCGCGGCCGACCGCCCAGGAGCGGGGCCGTACCCTCGGGAGGGAACCGTCGGGTGCGCCCCGGAGTCGTATCCCCGGCAACGCCCGCGGACCGTCCGTGATCCCGACGACAAGGAACCTCCCCGTGTATCCCCCTGCTCCCAGACCTCCCATGCCGACCGTCCTCAAGGCGGTCAGGGTCATCCTGATCATCCGGGCGGTCATCGCCGTCCTCCTCTACGGGACGGCCTTCCTCGGCCTCCTCGTCCTCATGACGCTGCCCGCCGCCGAGGTCGAGGCCGCGGCGGGAATGCCCGTGGCGGCCCTCGTTGCGGCCCTGGTCGTCGGCCTCCTCATCACCGGCTTCGAGATCTACGTCATCGCGGACATGGGCAAGGGCGGACCCCGGGCCCGCACCCTCCTGCGCGTCGTGATCGGCCTCGCGCTGGCCAACGCGGTCCTCGGCATCATGACCGGTTCCAACCCCGCACTCGGGCTGGGCCTGGCGATCGCCGTGCTGTGTCTGATCGAGGGCCCGTCCTCGAAGGAGTGGTTCCGGGCCACCGACCCGAACGCCCCCGCCGGCCCCCCGCCGGTCCAGGGCGGATATCCGCAGCCCGGTCACCCCGAGCAGGGCGGATACACCGGCCACCCCGGGCAGATCGGCCAGGGCCACCCGCAGCCCGGCCACCCCGGGCAGGGCGGATACCCCGGCCACCCCGGCTACCCCGGATACCCGGGGCAGCCGAACCAGCCCGGTCCGGGCGGCCACTAGCCGTTCCGGCGTCCCGGGGAGCCCGCCGTCCGCGCGACGGGCTCCCCGGGCGGGACCGTCCGGCCGGGCCCCGCCGATCGTCGTGTCGGCCGTGCCCACCGCATCCGTTCAGACCGTGAAGTCGAAGACGTCGCCGTCGAAGGCGTTGTAGGCGGGGTAGTCGAGCAGTTCGTAGAGGCGCCTGCGGGTCTGCATCCGGTCGACCAGGCCCGCCTGGGTGCCCTCGTCGCGCAGGGTCCGCAGCCCGTCCTCGACCGCGCCCATGGCCAGGCGGAGCGTGGTGACCGGGTAGATCACCATGTTCATCCCGAGGGACTCCAGCTGTTGGGCGGTCAGCAGCTCGCTCTTGCCGAACTCGGTCATGTTGGCGAGCAGCGGCACGTCCACCGCCGCGCGGAACGCCTCGAAGTCGGCGGGGCCGCGCATCGCCTCCGGGAAGACCATGTCGGCGCCCGCGTCCACGTAGGCCCGCGCGCGCTCGATCGCGGCGTCCAGGCCCTCCACCGCGGCGGCGTCGGTGCGCGCGCAGATGACGAACCCGTCGTCGCGCCGGGCGCTCACCGCCGCCCGGATCCGCCGGACCATCTCGTCGGCGCCGACGACCGCCTTGCCGTCCAGGTGGCCGCAGCGCTTGGGGTTCACCTGGTCCTCCAGGTGGCACCCGGCGAGCCCCGCGTCCTCCAGGGCCTGGACGGTGCGGGCCGCGTTCATGGGCTCCCCGAAGCCCGTGTCCGCGTCGATGAGCGTGGGCAGGTCGGTCACCCGGGCGATCTGGCCGCCCCGCGTCGCGACCTCGGACAGCGTGGTCAGGCCGATGTCGGGCAGGGCCAGGTCGGCGGCCACGACCGCGCCCGACACGTACGCGCCGTCGAAGCCGAGCTCCTGGACGAGCACCGCCGTGAGCGGGTTGACCGCGCCGGGGACGCGCAACAGGCGTCCCGAGGACAGGGCCTCGCGCAGGGCGCGGCGCTTCTCGTGCGGGGCGGTACGGGCGTGCAGCATCAGGGGATTCCTTCCGATCCGGAGGGGTCGCCGGGCGCGGTCGCCCGGTCCTCCCCGAAGGACAGCAGACGGCACTTCCCCCCGGCGAACCCGGGTGGGTGTTCCACGAGGTCGGGGGAGAGGCCCTACCCGGTGGCGGTCCCCCCGCCGCACGAGGGGACGTCGGAGGACAGGGTCCGCTCGGACGCGTCGTAGCAGAGCCCGGTCGGCGGGACCCCGGACACGTCCGGCACGTAGTCCGGGCTCGCGAGGACGAGCAGGCCCTCGTCGGGCGCCCCGTCGAAGGTCACCGCGAACGCGCTGCCCGCCCCGACCTCCCCGTCGGCCTCCACCCCGGACGGCGCCAGGGGCCCCTCGCCGCCGGTGACGGCGAGCATCGACGGGACGTCGTCGCCGAGCTCGACCTCCATGAGGTCGACGGTGAACGCGAACCGGACGCCGCCGGGGGTCGCGTCGACCGAGTCCACGGACATGCTGAACGCGCTCTCGAACGAGTCGGACGAGGCCGCGAAGGACGGCCGGTCGCCGGGTGCGGCCTCGGCGGGGTTCACCACCGGGTCCCCGCCGGTCTGGGCCGCGGTCCACCACTCGACGTTGTGCCCGTCCGTCCGGACGTCCGACCGCGTCCAGCCGGCGTGCGCCTCCGCTCCGTTCCCGGCCGCGTCCTGCGCGGGTCCGTGCGCCGCCCCGGCCGCGCCGTCGCCCGGCCCGGGGGCGAGGACGCGGGCCGCCGCAGCTCCCCCCGCCACGGCCGTCACGAGGAGCAGGGCGGCGCCCGCGGCGAGGAGCGCGCGGGGGCGCCGGGGCCGGGGCGCGGCGGGGAGGCCCTCCCGGACCTCGCGCCAGGAGCGCTCCAGGGCCCTGTCGACGGACGCCGCCACCTCGTCCGAGGGCAGGTCGAGGGGGGTTCCCGTCAGGGACGACACCAGCTGGGCCGCGGTGGGCCTGCGCCCCGGCTCCTTGTCCAGGGCGGCCGACACGAACGGGAGCAGCCGGGCGGGGACCGCGGACAGGTCGGGCTCCTCCCTGAGCACCCGGTACACGAGCGCGTCCGCGGGCCCCGTCCCGAACGGCGGGCGCCCGGACGCGGCGTGGGCGACCAGCGCGCCCCACGCGAACACGTCGGCGGCGGGGGAGGGCGGGGCCCCGCGCAACAGCTCGGGCGCGATCCACCCGGGCGTGCCGAACAGCCCCCCGGTCCTGGTCAGCACGGTCTCGTCCAGGGCCCGCGAGATGCCGAAGTCCAGCACCTTCGGCCCCTCGGGGGAGAGCATGACGTTGCCGGGCTTGAGGTCGCGGTGGACGATCCCGGCGGCGTGGACGGCGCGCAGCGCCTCGGCGGTCCCGACCGCCAGCCCGTCGAGCGGGGCGCCGGCGAGCGGCCCGTGGGTCCGCACGTGGTCGGACAGGGTCCGGCCGGGCACGAACTCCGTGGCCAGCCACGGGTTCCCGCCGTCGACCCCGGCGGCCACGAAGGCGGGCACGGCGCGGCTGCGCACGCGGCGGAGCAGGCGGACCTCGCGCGTGAAGCGGTCCCTCAGCGCGGGGTCCTCCGCCAGGTCGGCCCGGATGACCTTGACGGCGGCGTAACCGCCCCGCCCGGCCGACGCCGCGTAGACGGTGCCCATGCCCCCGCTGCCGATCCGGCCCACGACGCGGAAGGCGCCCACGGCGGCCGGGTCGCCGGGGCGGACGGGTGCGAAGCTCACAGGCCGTCCTCCCCCGCCACCGAGTCGAAGGTGGGACAGGGGTCGCCGTCGAACGACCCGTCCATGGTGCTCGTCGAGACCTGGGTCCAGGCCGTCCCGCACATGTAGGCGCCCTGGCTCCGCACCGCCGCGTACTCCCCGCTCGGGGCCGCCCCGGGGTCGGGGCGGTAGGCGACCAGGACGGAGCTGGGCGCGTCGGGCACGTCGAACGAGAACTCCGCGGTGGGGTCGGACGGCGTCAGCTCGGCGAGCGTCCGGCCCTCCACGCGGTAGTCCTCCCTGCCGTCGTCGGGGTCCTCGGGCACGGACTCCAGGCCGGGGCCGACCTCGTAGAGGGTGATGTCGTCGGAGCGGAGCGTGTAGTCGCCGCTGTCGGGCAGGTAGGTGATGTCCCCGCTGACGGTGAGGCCGTCCGACCCCTCCAGGGCGGCGGTGTCGAGGTAGGTGACGTAGATGTTCATGGTCGCGATGGCGTGGTCCTCACGGGCGAACCCCTCGGGCGGCTCGTACGTCCACCCGGCGAACCCGTCGGCGGCCCCCATGTCCCCGGAGGGGTCCGCGAGGACCATCATCACGTTGTCGCCGGGGACGGTCACCGCCAGCTCCCCGGAGGCGGAGGCCGGAGCGGCGTCGCCCTCCGCGCCCCCCGTCCGGCCGAAGCGGTCCCCCGCGTACCAGGCGCCCCCGACGACCAGCACGAGCGCTGCGAGCGCGGCCCCGGCCGCCGCCCACGGGCGGCCCCCGCGTCCGGGCCGTCCGGGCGGACGGACCGCCCCCCGGGCGGGGGGCGCGGAGGGGCGGACCGGGGCAGGGACCACCGTGGCCGGGGCGGGCGGCGCCTCCCACCCGTCCGCGATCACCACGGTGACCAGGGCGGTCGTCTCCTCGTGTCCGGCGGCGGCGCCGAGGCGCGGACCGAGGAGGCCCGCCAGGAGCGCGGGGACGGTGAGGCGCCGGCCGGGGTCGCGGGCGAGCGCGCCCCGCACCAGGCCGAGCAGGTTCTCCGGCACGCCGTCGAGGTCGGGTTCGCCCTCCAGGATGCGCAGGGCGGCGGACTCGGCGGAGCCCGCCCCGAACGGGGCCCGGCCGGTGGCGGCGAAGGCCACCAGGCAGCCCCACGCGAACACGTCGGCGGCCGGGCCGGGCCGCGCCCCGCGCAGCAGTTCCGGGGCGACCCACCCCGGGGTGCCGAACAGGCCGCCGGTGCGCGTGATCGCGGTCTCGTCCAGGGCTCGGGCGATGCCGAAGTCCAGCACCTTGGGTCCGTCCCCGGAGAGGACGACGTTGCCGGGCTTGAGGTCGCGGTGGACGATCCCGGCGGCGTGGACGGCGCGCAGCGCCTCCGCGACGCCGGCGGCGAAGGCGTGCAGCGGGGCGCCGGCCAGCGGCCCGTGTTCGCCCACGTGCTGCCGCAGGGTCGGGCCCGGGGCGTACTCGGTGGCGAGCCACGGCTGCCCGGCCCGGGTGTCGCTCGCCACGAACCGCGGCACGCAGGGGTTGACCACCCGTCGGACCAGCGAGGCCTCCCGGTGGAACCGGGCCCGGAAGTCCCGGTCGGCGGCCAGGTCGGCGTGGACCAGTTTGACGGCGACCAGCCGGCCGGAGGGGTCGGCGGCGGCGTAGACCGCGCCCATGCCCCCGCTGCCCAGGCGACCGACGGTGCGGTAGCCCCCGACCGTTCGGGGGTCGCCCGGGAGGAGGGGAGGGAACGGGGGGCGGTGGGACGTCACGGAACTCCGATGGGACCGGGGAAGGGGTGGCGGGGGTCAGAATGCTACCTCCGGCGCGGGGGAGCCGGGCTCGGAGGGGGAGCGCCGCCCCGGCCCCCGCGTGGTTCACGGGGGCGTCGGGCACGTTGCCGCCCGCGTCGGCGCAGGCGTCCACGGCCTCGTCGATCCCGGCGCCGCCCCGCCCGGGGCGGCCGTCGCCCATGACACCTGTCACGGTCACCTCCTGACGGACGGCCTACGCCCTCCCCTCCGATCCGGGACAGCCTGGAAGCCCACACCGGAGGAGAGCGATGATCAGCGTTCGCGGACTGACCAAGAGGTACGGGGAGAACCTGGCGGTGGACGGCCTGACCTTCACCGTGGCCCCCGGCCGTGTGACGGGCTTCCTCGGCCCCAACGGGGCCGGCAAGAGCACGACCCTGCGGATGGTCCTCGGCCTGGACACCCCCACGTCGGGGACCGCCCTGGTCGGGGGGACCGCGTACCGGCGGCTCGCCGCGCCCGCGCGGGAGGTCGGGGCCCTGCTCGACCCCGCAGCCGCCGACCCCGGGCGCACGGGGGCGAACCACCTGCTGTGGCTGGCCCGCGCGGGCGGCATCGGCCGCGCGCGGGTGGACGAGGTGCTCGGCCTCGTCGGGCTGGAGGAGGTCGGCGGGCGCAGGATCCGCCACTACTCGCTCGGGATGCGGCAGCGGCTCGGCATCGCCGCCGCGCTGCTCGGGGACCCGGGCGTGCTCCTGCTGGACGAGCCCCTCAACGGACTGGACCCCGAGGGCATCGTCTGGACGCGCCGCCTGCTGAAGGGGTTCGCCGAGGAGGGGCGCACCGTCCTCCTGTCGAGCCACCTGATGAACGAGATGGAGGCCACCGCCGACCACGTGCTGGTCATCGGAGGCGGGAGGCTCGTCGCGGACGTCGGCCTCGCCGAACTGGTCGCCACCGGTGCGGGCACGCGGGTCGAGGCCGTCTCGCCGCGCGCGGACGAACTGGCCGCCCTTCTGCGCCGCGAGGGCGCGACGGTGGCCGGAGGAGGGGGCGGCCGGATCGCCGTGACCGGGGCCGACGCCGTCCGGGTGGGCGACCTGGCCGCCCGGCACGGGATCCCCGTGCACGAGCTGGTGCCGGTCCGGGCCCGGCTGGAGGACGCGTTCATGGCCCTCACCCGGGGTCAGGGCGGCCACGAGGGCCGGGCCGAGGGGCCCGGGTCCGCCGGAGCCGCAGGTGCGAACCACCGGAAGCCGCAAGGAAGGGAGACGGTCCGATGACCGCCGTGGACCACCGTCGACCCACCGCCAGGGACACCGTGGCGGCGGAGTGGACCAAACTGGCGGGCCTGCCCCGCAACCGCCGGACGGCGGCGGGGGCCGTCGCGCTCGCGCTCCTGGTCGCCGCCCTGTTCTGCCTGACCTTCGGCGCCACGACCGGGGTCCCGCTGGCCGAACAGCCGGTCTTCGACGTCCTGACCGCCGGACTGCTCGGCGTCGACGCCGCCGCCCTGGTGCTGGCGGTGCTCGCCGCGGCGGGCACCGGGGGCGAGTACGCGACGGGGATGATCCGGACCACGTTCACGGCCACGCCCTCCCGGGGGCGCGTGCTCGTCGCCCGGGCCCTGGTCGCGGCAGCCGCCTCCTGGGCTGTGTCGCTCGCCGCGGCGGTCGGCGCGGCCCTGGTCAGCCTGCTGGTCCTGTGGCTCTCCGGGCTCCCGGTCTGGGACGCGACCGAACCGGCGGTGTGGCGGGTCGTGCTCGGCGCCTCGCTGATGGGACCGTTCTACGCGCTGGCGGCGGTGGCCCTCGCCGACCTCACCCGGTCCACGGCGGGCGGCGTGGCGGGGGTGGCGGCCCTGCTGGTCGCGCCCACCGTCGCGGGCTGGCTGCCGGGAGGACAGGCGGTCGTGCCGTTCCTGCCGGGGGAGGCCGTCCACGTGCTCGCGGGGATCACGGGACCGGGACAGGACCACGCGAACCCGTGGACCGCACCGGCGGTCCTGACGGTGTGGGCGGTCGCGCTCCTCCTGCCCGCCCTCGGCGCGAACCGGCGCAGGGACACCTGAGGGCTCAGAGCCAGCCGTTGCGCTCGGCGACCCGGGCCGCCTCCGCTCGCGTCCGGGTCCCCGTCTTGCCGATCGCCGACGACAGGTGGTTGCGCAGCGTCCCCCGGCTCATCCCGAGGGAGCGGGCGAGCGCGGCCACGTCGTCGCCCCCGGCCGCCACGGCCGCCAGGACCTCGCGCTCGCGCGGGGTCAGCGGGCTCGTGCCGTGCGCGAGCGACTCCACCGCCAGGGCGGGGTCCACCACCCGCAGCCCCCGGTGGACCCGGCGGACCGCGTCCACCAGGTCCTCGGGGGAGGCGTCCTTGACCACGAACCCGGTCGCCCCCGCCGCCAGGGCCCGGGACAGGTAGCCGGGGCGGCCGAACGTCGTGCACATGAGCACGCGGCAGCCCGGCAGGGCCGCCACCAGTGCGGCGCAGACGCCGATCCCGTCCCCGTCCGGCATCTGCACGTCCAGCACGGCCACGTCGGGCCGGACGCGGCGCGCCTCGGCCAGCGCCGTCGCGCCGGTCCCCGCCCGGGCCACGACCTCGATGTCGGCCTCCAGGTCCAGCACGGTGGCGAGGGCCCCTCGCACGAGGGCCTGGTCGTCCGCGACGAGGACCCTGATCGTCCCGCTCATCCCCGCTCCCCGTCACCGTCGGCGCCGCGCGCCGTGTCCCCCGCCGCGCCGTCCGGTGGGACGGCGGGGGCGACCGTGTCCCCGGACAGGTCGCCGGTCCCCGCCCGGGGGGCCTCCTGCCCGGCGCCGTCCGGGGCCGCCGGGAGCTCGGCGCGGACGAGGAGCCCGCCGCCGGGCCGCGGCTCCACGGTCAGGGCGCCGCCCGCCCCGGTGACGCGGTCCTCCAGCCCGAGCAGGCCGTCGCCGGGCACGACCCCGCCGGGCCGGGCGCGGCCGTCGTCGCCGACCTCGATCCAGCCCGGCCCCAGGGCGACGCGCACCCGGGACGCCCCGGAGTGGCGGACCACGTTGGTGACCGCCTCCCGCAGCACGAACCCCAGGACCTCGTCGACCGCGTCGGCGTCGGGGCCGCCGGTACCGTCGGGGCCGCCCGTCCCGTCGCGGCGGAGGACGGCCGCCCCTGAGGACCCGGCGGAACCGGGGCCCGCGGCGTCCGCGCCCGGCGGCAGTTCGAGGGCCACGCCGGCCGCGCTCAGCACCGCCTCGGCGCGCAGGAGCTCGGCCGACAGGGTGACCCGGCGCGACCCGGAGACGGCGGCGCGCACCTCGGCCAGCGACCGCCGGCCCAGGTCCTCCAGGTCCCGCAGCTCCGCCGCCGCCCGGTCGGCGTCGCCCGTGGACTCCAGGATCCTGCGTCCCACGCCGGCCTTGAGCACGATGGTCGTGAGGCTGTGCCCCAGCAGGTCGTGCAGGTCGCGGGCGAAGCGCTCGCGCTCCCGGAGCACGGCGAGCTGCGCGGCCTGGTCCCGGGCGCGGCGGAGTTCGGCGTTGGCCTCCACCAGCCGCACGGCCAGGGCCGTGGCGACGGTGACGGTGGTGATGATGACGAGGTTGCCGAACTGCTCGCCCACCCGCCCGGTGACCAGGGCCAGGGCGGTCACGCCCACCACGGCGAGGACGGTGGCCCACAGCGTGGGGCGCAGGGGCAGTATCGCGGCGGTGACGGCGAGCCCGAAGACGAGGACCCACGAGTGCGGCAGCCCGAGGACCGCGAACAGCGCGCAACCCAGCAGGAGCAGGGCGGCGCAGGCCAGATGCCGTGCGGTGCCCCCCAGGCGCGGGGCCAGGGGGACGGCCGCGGCGCACCCGGCGACGTAGGCCGCCGCGAGGACGGCGGCGAGCGTCCGCAGGGCCGGGGAACCGGCCCCGTCCAGGGCGCGGAGCCACTCGGGCAGGATCACCGCGTTGAACAGCAGTGTCAGGCCCACGGACAGGACCAGGGTCCGGCCGGGGCCGGACCCCTCCGACACCGTTTCCGCAGCCTCGCCCATGCGTCGCATCCTATGGGGCGCGGCCCCCCGGCGGGCGCGTGGCCGTGCAGGGGGTTCGCACGTCACAGGAGGGTGCGCGCGTCCTCGGCCGCGCACCGGGCGGTTCCCGCAGCTACGGGTCGGGGGGCGGCGGCGGGTGTGGGCGCCAGCCGTTTCAGGGCGTCCCCGCGGTCGGGGGTCGGGGACCCCGTACCGAGTGTGGGCGCCAGCCGTCCCAGGGCGTCCCCGCGGCTGCGGGGCGGGGGAGCGGCGGCGGGAGGGGAACGGGGGCGGTCCCGCCGAGAGGCGGGGCCGCCCCCGTGTCGGCCCGTCCGCCCTCCCAGTCGGGCGGACGGGCCACGGGACGGCCGCCCGCTTTCCCGGGGGCGGCCGTCCGGTCCATGGGCCCCGGTCTCAGCCGGCCACGAAGGCCCGGTACGGTTCCGCGCCCAGCAGGGTGACCCCGATGACCGCGCCGCGCGGAGAGGTGAACGTGCGCCGCTCGCCCCGGCGGGCGCCCAGCAGGGACGCCCCCAGCGGCGACTCCGGCGAGTACACCGTCATCCGGTCCGCGACGGACGCGTCCCGCAGGCCCAGCAGGAACTCCTCGGTCTCGTCCTCGCCGTCGTAGCGGATGGTGAGCACCTTGCCCGGCGCCGCGATCCCGTCGTCCGGGGCGGCCTCGTCCACCACGGCCTCGCTGAGCAGGCGCTCGATGGTGTGGACGCGGGCCTGCCGCACCGCCGGGTCGTGAATGTAGCGGGGCGCGGGGACTGTGCTCCCCGCGCCCCCGTCCGCCCCGGTGGTGTCCGGGTCGTCGTCGGGGAGGCCGCGCAGCACTCGCAGCTCCTCCTGGAGGCGTTCGTAGCCCTCCCTGGTCATCCATCGGTCGGTGGTCCTGGTCATGGAACGTTCCTTGTCTTCACGGGCCCACGCCACGGCTCGGTCCGTGGGTGGAGAAACACAGCGAGGGCCGGCGAGGGGGGTGCTGCCGCTCATTACCGAGTGTGTCCACGGCGGAGGGGGACGGGGTTATCCTGGGCCGACATTCCCGTGACCTGGTTTTGTCGAGATCCGACAACATCGTGGTGGGAGGGGGAGCGGGAGATGATCAACCTCGACCGGCTCGTCAACGTGCTGGGCGGGTACGGCGCCAGGCTGGTGGGCGCCGAGGGCCTGCGCCGCAGGGAGCTGCGCAGCGTCGCCATGCACGACCCCACCGACGACGCCCCGCCCCTGGGGGACGCGTTCCTCGCGGTCGGGGTGGACTCCGCGGCCGAGGCGGTCCGCCTCGCCGAGCAGGCGCGCGCCACCGTCGTCCTCCTCCGCTCCGCCGCGGACCCCGCGGACGACGTGCGCGAACACCTCCGGACGCGCGGGCTGGCCCTCCTCGTCGTCGACCCCGCGGTGTCCTGGAGCCAGATCTCCGGCGTCGTCTACGGCCTGGTGCTGGAGGGCCGCGAGACCGAGGCGGGACGCGGGCCCAGCGACCTGTTCACCCTCGCGGACACGGTCGCGGCCGAGGTCGGCGGACCGGTCACGATCGAGGACCGCTCCTCCCGCGTGGTCGCCTACTCCGCCTCCCAGGGGGACACCGACCGGGTGCGCCGGGCCACCGTGATCGACCGGAGGGCCCCGGAGGAGGTCCGGGAACGCCTCGCCGCCGACGGGGTGTTCGCCGGGCTGGCGGCCTCCGCCGAACCCCGCTTCGTCCCCGGTGTGCCCGAACTCGGGCTGGGCGGGCGCACGGCCGCGCCGATCCGCGTGGGGCGCGAACTCCTGGGCTCCCTGTGGGTGGTGTGCGACGCCCCGCTGGACGCCGGGCGCTCCCGCGCCCTGCGCGAGGGGGCGCACACGGTGGGACTCCACATGCTGCGCGCGAGGGTGAGCAGCGACCTGGAGCGCCAGGTGGAGTCGGAGTCGGTGATCGACCTGCTGGAGGGGTCGGCGGACCCGGCGCAGACGGCCGGCCGCCTCGGCCTGCCCGACACGGGCCTGCGGGTGATCGCGTTCCAGGCGAGGGCCAGGACCGAGCCGGAGGCGGCGATCCTGCACCTGTTCGAGCTGGTCACCACGGGTTTCGGGTGGTCGCGGCCCGGGCGCAGCACCCTGCTCGGAACGAACGTCTACACGGTGCTGCCGTGCGGGGACGACCCCTCGCCGGCGGTGGAGTGGGTGCGGTCGACGGTGCGCGGGCTGCCGGACCAGCTGGGCGTGGCCGCCGGCGTGGGCGGCGTCGCCGACCCCTCCGGCCTCCCGGCCAGCAGGCAGGAGGCGGACGAGTGCCTGACCCTGCACGGCCGGGGGGCGCACACGGCGCCCCCGGGACGGGGCGGGGCGCGCGGAGCGCCTGCCGCGGGGCCGGGGTCGCCGGGGCCCGCCGGGCCGGTGGTCTACGACGACGTCTGGCACGCGGTGCTGCTGCGCCGTCTGCGGCTGGTGGCCGAGGCGGGCAGGATGCCCACCCGCAACCCCGTCGCGGAACTGGTGCGCCACGACGCCGGGCACGGGACGGATTACGCGGGCACGCTGCGGGCGTGGCTGTACGCGCACGGCGACCTGGGGCGGGCCGCGGAGGCGCTGGACCTGCACCCCAACACGGTGCGGTACCGGCTGCGCCGCATGGGCGCGATCGCGCACCTGCCGCTGGACGACCCGGAGGCGCGGGTGGCGATGACCATCGCCCTCGCCGCCCTGGTCGAGGAGCCCTCCGCTCCCCCGGCCGGGCTCGGGCCCGGACTCTCCTGAGGCCGACCGGGCGCGCACGGTCCCGGCGGGGGACTCCGCGAGGAGAGGGGCGCGGGCGCCGGGCCGCTCCACGCCGTGGCGGGGCTCCCGGCCAGGCGAGCGGCGCGGCGAAGGCCCCGGGCGCCGGGGAGCGCGACGGGTGCGGCCGGACGGCCCGGGCCGGGGGTCGGCACCGGCGTCCGGCCGCCCCCGCACCGCCGGACGGGAGACGACGTCCGGGCCGGAGAGGGCTCTCCGGCCCCGCCGAGGTCACTCCGGCCCCGGCCGGACCTCCTGGTCAGGGGGGACGACGGTGACGCCGTGGTCCCGGTGGTGCGGGTCCGCGCCGCCCCCGGCCCCGGGGCCGGGGGGAGGCCCCGGAAGGGGACCGGACGGTGCGGCCGGGCCCGGCCGTCCGCCGCCCCCGGCCGCTTCCCGTCCCGCCTCCTCGCGCAGGCGGGCCTCGCTCCGGCCCCGCCTGACCGCCGTCACGACGATGACGACCGGCCCGGCGACGATCCCCGCCAGGGACAGCAGCGCCAGGGCCCCGAGCCCGGAGTCCCGGCGGGAGTTCGCGGCCTCCGCCGTGGCGATGTCGCCCACCGCGTAGGAGACGCCCGGGTCCCCGTCGCAGACGAGCGTGTACTCGCCGGGGACGGGGGTGTCGACGGCGTCGACCAGCCTCCAGCCGTCGGACTCGTAGGAGAGTCCGGGGAAGCTGAAGGGGTGGTCGGCCGGGTCGCTCCCCTCCACCGTGCAGTCGTAGTGGTGGGAGGCGTCGCCGGGCGACACCCACAGCCCCCAGGCCCCGTCCTCGCCCTCGGCCGCCTCGAAGGAGATCTCGCCGCGGGTCTCGACCTGCCCGGCGAAGTCCGGGAGCGTGCTGCCCGAGGCCGTCATCGCCCACAGGGTGAGGGCCCCGGCCGCGATGCCCCCGGGGACGCACAGCCCGCCGATCCAGAACCACCGGGGGCGGGGGCGTACCGCACTCCGGTCGATCCGGGGGCGGAACGGGGGAAGCGGCGGTCCCGCGTGGACCGGACCGGCGCCGTACGCCCCGTGCGCGGCGGGCCCTCCGCGGGCGCCCGCCCCCCGGGGCGGGTGCGGGTACCGCGCCCGGCGGAGCGCCGCCGCCCGGCTGTAGCGCACCAGGAAGACGACCAGGAGGACGACCAGGCTCGCGATGAAGCCGAGCACCGGCGTCACGATCCCGAAGAAGATCTCCGGCGGGGTGTCCTCCTCGCCCGAGAGGAGGAGGACGCCGAAGGCGAGGGTGGCCGGGAAGATCAGGCCGCCCGCCCAGTACCAGTGCCTGCCGGGGCGCAGCGCGCGCTCGGGGGAGGCGGGGCCGCCCCGGGGCGGTTGGACCGGGGACTCGTCCGTGCCGTGCGGCGCCGGGGGAGAGAAGCGGGGACGGGGAGCGGAGGGGGAGGGGGGAGAGGACATGGCCCGTATTGTGCCACCGGGTGACGACGGAGCGTGGACGTCCGGACGGCGGCGGGCGGCCGCGTTCCGCCGTCCGGGGCCGCTGCCCGCGGGGACCCTGCCCCGGGCCGCTCTCCCCCGTGGCCCGGCCCCGCCGCGCGGGTGCGGGACGGAGCTGCGGGGGCGCTCCCCCCGCCCGGACGCCCGCCCCGTGCGCCCCGTCCGCCGTGTGCGGGGCGGCACGACGGCGTGCACGCGCACGACCGGGCCCCTGATCCGCCCCGGGCCGCTCCCCCTCCCGGCCCGGCCCGGCTGCTGGGGCGGGGGCGGATTCCCGGCGGTCCCCCTCCGGCCCTGCGTCCCGCTGCTCGCACGTGGACGGACCTCCGGCCGTTCTCCTCCGGCCGTTCTCCTCCGGCCCGGGCGCGGCTGCCCGGAACGGGACGGGGGTCCGGCCGCTCTCCTCCGGTCCTGCGCTCCGCCGTCCGGGCGGGGAGGACCTCCGGCCGTTCTCGCGGAACCACTTGTCAGGAGGGGCGGGCGCGGCTTCAATCGGGGGGTCGGGGCGGTCCGCCGGCACGGTCCGCCGTCGTCTCGACGAAGGGGGCGCCGTGATGTCCGGGACGTGGAACGCGTGGTCGTGGGACGCCGACCCCGAGGCCGTGCGCCGCGACGTGGCCGCCGCGCACGAGCGCTTCACCGACTCCGGCCGGGTCAGCGGCCCCGTCCGGGCGGTCGTCGGCGAGTCCTGGAGGCGCAGCGTCCTGCACGGCGTCGACCCCGACACCACCGTGCCCCGGATCGAGCTCGCCGGGCACGCCCTGCGGGAGCACCGCGACGCCCACCCGCTGGCCGCCGCCATGCCGCTGCTGCGCCGGCTCCTGGTCGACACCGCGCCCGGGCCGCAGATCGTCGCGGTCGGCGACGCCGCGGGACGCCTGCTGTGGGTGGAGGGCGACCACCGGCTGCGCGACAGCGCGGAGGCCATGCGCTTCGTGGAGGGCGCCAACTGGCACGAGCGGTCCGCGGGGACCAACGCGCCCGGCACCGCCCTCGCCCTCGACCACGAGGTCCAGGTGTTCGCGAGCGAGCACTTCTCCAGGGGCGTGCAGCGCTGGAGCTGCTCGGCCGCGCCCCTCCACGACCCCTGCACCGGGGAGGTCCTGGGCGTCCTCGACATCACGGGCGAGGACCACCTCGCCTCCCCGCAGGCCCTCGCCCTGGTGCGGACGGCCGCCGCCGCGGTGGAGATGGAGCTGCGGGCCCTGCGGCTCGGCTCGCTCCCTCCCCGTCCCCGGACCGCGCCCGGGGACCGCGGCGCGCACCGGCCCCCGGGCGTGAAGGGGACCGGCGGCGCCCGCCCCGTGCCGCCCCCGGGACGGGGCCCCTCGGCGGGACCCGCGCTGCGGGTCCTGGGCCGCGCCGGGGCCCTGATCTCCCTCGACGGCGGCGAGGCGGAGCTGAGCGTCCGCCACTCCGAGATCCTCCTCCTGCTCGCCCGCAGTCCGCGCGGCCTCACCGGTGAGGAGCTCGGGGCACGGCTGAACGAGCACGACGCCTCCCCGGTCACCGTCCGCGCGGAGATGTCGCGGCTGCGCCGCCTGCTCGGCCCCGGTCTTCTCGCGTCACGCCCCTACCGCCTGCTCCGCCCGCCGTCCACCGACATCGACGAGGTCCGGCGCCACCTGGCGGAGGGCTCCTACCGGAGGGCGCTGGAGGTCTACGCCGGGCCGGTCCTCCCCCGGTCGGAGGCGCCGGGGGTGGCGGAGATCCGCGACGCCCTCCAGGCGGAGGTGTGCGAGGTGCTCGGGGCCAACGCCCCGCCGAGCGTGCTCCTGGCCTGGTCGGAGGACCCCGAGTGGCGCGACGACCCCCGGGTGGTGACCGCGGCGCTGCGCTCCCTCGACCCCGGGTCCCCCCGCCACGCCGCCCTCCGGGGAAGGCTGCGCTGGCTCGGCGGCTGAACCCGCCCCGCCCCCGCAACGTGGTCGCAACGTCGCCGTGACTAGCGTCACCGGCCCCAGATCCCTCGGGAGCGGGCGCCGGACGCACCACCGGCCCCCGCCCGAAGAAGGAGGCCACCATGGCGGTCTACGCTCCCCCCGGACAGCCGGGGAGCATCGTCGAGTACGCGCCGCGCTACGACAACTGGATCGGCGGCGACTGGGTCGCGCCCGTGCGGGGCCGCTACTTCGAGAACCCCACGCCCGTCACCGGGCAGACCTTCACGGAGGTCGCCCGCAGCGGAGCCGAGGACGTCGAGCTCGCCCTCGACGCCGCCCACGGGGCCGCCCCCGCCTGGGGCCGCACCTCGCCGGCCGAGCGGGCCCTCGTCCTCCACCGCATCGCGGACCGGATCGAGGACAACCTGGAGAGGCTGGCCGTCGCGGAGTCCTGGGAGAACGGCAAGCCCGTCCGCGAGTGCCTGGCCGCCGACCTCCCGCTGGCCGTGGACCACTTCCGCTACTTCGCCGGGGCGATCCGCGCGCAGGAGGGGCACAACTCCCAGATCGACGGCGACACCGTCGCGTACCACTTCCAGGAGCCCCTGGGCGTGGTCGCGCAGATCATCCCGTGGAACTTCCCCCTGCTCATGGCCACCTGGAAGCTGGCGCCCGCGCTCGCCGCGGGCAACGCCGTGGTCCTCAAGCCCGCCGAGCAGACCCCGGCCTCCGTCATGCTCCTGGTCGGGCTGATCGCCGACCTGCTGCCGCCGGGCGTGCTCAACGTCGTCAACGGCTTCGGCGTGGAGGCGGGGAAACCGCTGGCCGCCAGCCCCCGGGTGCGCAAGGTCGCCTTCACCGGTGAGACCACCACCGGGCGCCTGATCATGCAGTACGCGTCGGAGAACCTCGTCCCGGTCACCCTGGAGCTGGGCGGGAAGAGCCCCAACCTCTTCTTCGCCGACGTCGCCGCGGCCGAGGACGCGTTCTACGACAAGGCGCTGGAGGGCTTCGCGATGTTCGCCCTCAACCAGGGCGAGGTGTGCACCTGCCCCTCCCGCGCGCTCGTGCAGGACTCCTTCTACGACAAGTTCATGGGCGACGCCCTGGAGCGGGTCGGCCGGATCGTGCAGGGCGACCCGCTCGACACCGGCACCATGCTCGGCGCGCAGGCCAGCAACGACCAGCTGGAGAAGATCCTCTCCTACGTCGACATCGGCCGGCAGGAGGGCGCCGAGGTGCTCGCCGGGGGAGAGCGGGTCGACCTCGGCGGCGCCCTCTCCGGCGGCTACTACATGGCCCCGACCGTGTTCGCGGGGCGGAACGGCATGCGCGTCTTCCAGGAGGAGATCTTCGGCCCGGTGGTGTCCGTCGCCCGCTTCGACGGCTACGACGACGCCGTCAGGACCGCCAACGACACCCTGTACGGGCTGGGGGCGGGGGTGTGGACGCGCGACGGCAACACCGCCTACCGCGCCGGCCGCGACATCCAGGCCGGCCGCGTGTGGGTGAACAACTACCACGCCTACCCCGCGCACGCGGCGTTCGGCGGCTACAAGCAGTCGGGCATCGGGCGCGAGAACCACAAGATGATGCTCGACCACTACCAGCAGACGAAGAACCTGCTGGTCAGCTACTCGGACCAGGCGGCGGGGCTCTTCTGATGGGCGCCCCGGGCAGCGGTGCGGAGGTGGAGCGGGTCGCCGTCACCGAGGAGGCCGCGGCCCTGCTCCGCGAGCTGCGCGACGAACACGGGCCGCTCATGTTCCACCAGTCCGGCGGGTGCTGCGACGGCAGTTCGCCGATGTGCTATCCGGCGGGGGAGTTCCGCACGGGCGACTCGGACGTCCACCTGGGCGACCTGGACGCGGGCACGCCCGAACCGGTGCCGGTGTGGATGTCCCGCTCGCAGTTCGCGGTGTGGAGCCACACCCACCTGACCATCGACGTCGTCCCGGGGCGGGGCGCGGGCTTCTCCCTGGAGGCGCCGACCGGCCGCCGGTTCCTCCTACGGTCGAGGCTGATGGCCGACGGGGAGGCCGAACGCCCCGCACGGTGACCCGTGCGCGCGGACCCCGGTCCGCGCGCACGCGCGGCCGCCCGCTGGGGCGCGGTGGGCGGCGGCACGCGGAACGGCCGGGGGAGGACCTCCTCCCCCGGCCGTTCCCCTCTCCGGTGCGGACCGGCGCCCCGGCCGCCCGGCTCAGGCCTGCGTCTCGGGGAGCCCTTCGCCGCCGCCGTCGGACCGGCGCTTGGCGGCCAGCCGGTCGGCCAGCTCGTCCCGGACGATCAGGTCCTCGCGGACGCGCCCGGTCCGGTAGGCCACCCGGGCGGCGATGTGGCCGGCCACGGGGACCGTCACCACCTGGAACAGGCCCACCAGGAGCAGCGTCCCGACGTTGAACACGTTGGTCTCCTCCGGGATCAGCCGGATGCCGATCCCGACCAGGACCAGCAGGAGCCCCAGCACCTGCGGCTTCGCCGCGGTGTGCATGCGGGAGAGCAGGTCGGGGAAGCGGATCAGGCCCACCCCGGCGACGAGGGAGAGCAGCGCCCCGGCCAGCAGGCACAGGATCGCGATCCAGTCCAGGACGGCGACGACCTGGTCGCTCATGACGAACCCCCTTCCTCGGGGGTCGGGGCCGGGGGCTCGGTCGGCGTGGCCACGTGCTCCTCCGGGCGGCGGGCGACGAACTTCGCGATGCTGATCGAGCCGATGAAGCCCAGCAGCGACAGCACCAGCAGGGTCGGCAGGACCGTCGGGTCGCGGTGGAAGGCCGCGTAGGCGCCGATGCCGGTCAGCGCCGAGGCGAGCAGCACGTCCACGGACAGCGCACGGTCCAGGATGCTGGGGCCGATCACCATACGGGTCACGCCCAGCAGGACGGCCGCCCCGAGCAGGAGGCCGATGGCGATCCACAGGACGTTCACGCGTCCTCCCTCCGGTTGTCGACGGTCGGTCCGGCACGGAGCGCGTCGATGTCCTCCCGGGTGCCCAGGGCCATCACGATGCGCTCCTCCAGCTTCCAGATGTCCTCCCGGCCGGCCTCGATGCCCCTCTCGTCGTCCGCGCCGAGCAGGTGCACGTACAGGATGTGGTTCGGCTGGGAGACCTCGACGATCACACTGCCGGGGATGATCGAGCTGGCGATCGCCGTGCACACCAGCATCAGGTCGGCCTCGGTGCGCAGCGGCACCGCGACCACCGAGCTGCGCACGGGGCCGGGGGAGAGGGTCTGCACCGTCACCCGGAAGCTGGCCACGGCCATCTTGCCGAACACGTACACGAGCATGCGGACCAGGTGCACCGGCCGGAACCGGAACCCCGGGGTGATCGGCGGCAGCGGGAAGACCAGCATGATCAGGACCGACACCAGGAACCCCAGGACCAGCAGGCCGAGGGACTCGAAGCGCAGCTGGAAGCCGTCGAACAGCAGGAGCCACACCAGGGTCATGCCGAGCGCCACCGGGACCTGGACCTTGCCCAGGCGCCGCCGCAGGGCGGCCAGGCCCATTCTCTTCTTCGCCTTCAGGTCGATCACCGGGCGCCTCCGAGAACCGCCTCGACGTACGGGGTCCGGGCCATCAGCTCCACCGCCGCCTCCGAGGAGTAGTGGATCAGCGGGCCCGCGAACACGGTCAGGGCCAGGCCGAACGCGACCAGAGCGACCGTGGCGCCGACCATGCTCTTGGGCAGGACCACGGACGTCACGACCGGGCCCGCCAGGGTCGAGGTGTCGCCGAGCCGGGAGGACGGGCCGACCGCCTCGCCCGGCCCCAGGGCCGCGGTCGACGCGTCGTCGGCCTCGACGTCCTCCAGCACGGTGCCGGGCTCGGCCACCATGCCCTCGGAGGGCGTCCGCCAGAACGCGTAGTTCCACACCCGCGCGATCACGTACAGGGTCAGGAGGCTGGTGAGGACCGAGGCCCCGACCAGCGTGTAGGCGAGCGGCGTGCCCGCCTCCACACCGGCCTGGAGCAGGCCGATCTTGCCCAGGAAGCCCGACAGCGGCGGGATGCCGCCCAGGTTCATCGCGGGGATGAAGAACAGGACCGCCAGCACCGGCGCGATCCGCCCCAGCCCGCCCAGCTGGTCCAGCGACGTCGAACCGCCCCGGCGCTCGATGAGCCCCGTGACCAGGAACAGCGTCGTCTGCACGGTGATGTGGTGCGCCACGTAGAACACCGCTCCGGCCAGGCCGTGCTCGCTGCCGAGCGCCACGCCGAACAGCATGTAGCCGATATGGCTGATCAGCGTGAACGACAGCAGACGCTTGATGTCGGTCTGCGCGACCGCGCCGAGGATGCCCATGATCATGGTGGCCAGGGCCACCCACATGAGCAGGTCGTTGAGGACCTCGCCCGGGAAGAAGAGCGTCTGTGCGCGGATGATCGCGTACACGCCCACCTTGGTGAGCAGGCCCGCGAACACCGCCGTGACCGGCGCGGGGGCGGTCGGATAGGAGTCGGGGAGCCAGGCGGCCAGCGGGAAGACCGCCGCCTTGATGCCGAACGCGAACAGCAGCATCACCTGGAGGACGACCCTGAGGTCGGGGGAGATCTCCGGGAGGCGCTCGGCGAGCTGCGCCATGTTGACCGTGCCGGTGGCCCCGAAGATCAGCGCGATGGCGATCAGGAACAGCACCGACGACACCAGCGACACGACCACGTAGATGGCGCCCGCCCGCATCCGCGACTGGGTGCCGCCCAGGGTCAGCAGCACGTAGCTGGCGGTCAGCAGGATCTCGAACCCGACGTACAGGTTGAACAGGTCACCGGCGAGGAAGGCGTTGGAGACGCCGGCCACCAGGATCAGGTAGGTCGGCTGGTACACCGACAGCGGCGCGACCTCGGCCTTGCCCGCCATGCCCTGGCCGATCGAGTAGACGAGCACGGCGAGCGTGATCGCCGCCGAGACCGTCACCATCAGGGCGGACAGCTGGTCGGCGACCAGGGTGATGCCGATGGGCGCCTCCCAGCCGCCCACCTGCACGGCCTGCGGGCCGAACTCGTAGGCGCCCAGCATCAGGGCGAACCCGATGAGCAGGACCAGGGCCAGCGAGATGACGCTCAGCCACTGCTGGACCCGCGGCCAGCGGATGCCGAGGGCCAGCTTGACCCCGGCCGCGAACAGCGGGAGCACCACCGGCAGGGGGATGAGGTAGTGCACGAAACCGACGAGGTATTCCCCATCCATGATCAGTCACTCCCTTGCAGGTCGCTGTCCTCGGCGCGGGCCAGGCGCTCGCGCTCGGCCGACATGGTCTGGCGCGCCTGGCGCCGCTGCGAGCGGATACGGCGGCGCAGCTCGCGCCACAGCTCGCGTTCGGCGGCCCGGTCGGCGCGGCGGTGCTCGCGCAGCCGCCTGCGTCCCAGGCGGATGCGCCCGCGCAGCTCCTGCACCTGGGCGGTCATGCTCTCCGTGCGGTCGGTGAGCCTGCGCATGGTCTCCTGCGACCGCTCGTCCGGCCCGCTCTCCTCGGCCTCGACCTCGTAGCGGGCCAGTTCGGCCTGGGCCGCCGCGATCTCCGCCTTGATGCGGGCCTGCTCGGCCAGCTCCTGGGCGTCGGCGGCGGCGATGGTCGCCTGGAGTTCGGCGCGCTGGCGGCGGATGTCGGCCTGGAGCCTGCGGCGCTCCTTGGCGAAGCGCTGCCGCACCGCGCGGCGGCCCTCGCCCTGCACGATCCTGATGTCCTCGGCGTCGTCCTGGACCTCGTCGTTGCCTTCGAGCTGCCAGTTCCGGTACGCCATCGCCAGCAGGAACGCGGTGATGCCGAGGGTGATGACGATCGCCGTCAGGATCATCGCCTGCGGCAGCGGATCGGTCATCTCCTCCGGCTCGGACAGCCACAGGATCGGCGGTTCGCCGGCCTCCCCCGCCATGGACAGGATCATCAGGTTGACGCCGTTGCTCATCACGATGAACCCGAGCAGCACACGGGTGAGGCTGCGCTCCAGCAGGAGCACGACCCCCACCGCGACGAGCACGCCGACGAGGACGACGAGGATCAGGCTGGGTGACTCGTTCACGAGGTGACCTCCTCGGCACGTGCGGGCGCCCCGGCCCCGGCGTCCTCCTCCGCGTGTGCGGCGTCCCTCTCGATCTGTTCGTCGATGCGGGCGCCGAGACTGCGCAGGATGTCCAGGATCAGGCCGATCACCAGCAGGTACACGCCGACGTCGAAGAGCATGGACACGGTGACGTGGGCCTCGCCCAGGATCCAGAAGTCGATGTAGGCGTCCCCTCCCGCGAGGACGTCGGTGCCGAAGATCGCCCCGCCCAGCGCCGTGCCGGTGGCCAGCGCCAGCCCGGCGCCGATCAGGGCCCCCGGCTGCACCCAGGCCGTGGCGTACAGCTCGAAACGGCCTCCGGCGAGGTAGCGGACGATGAACGCCAGACCGGCGACGATGCCGCCCGCGAACCCGCCGCCGACCGCCGTGTGGCCGGTGAGCAGCAGGTACACGGAGATCACCATGATCACCGGGAAGAGGAAGCGCGAGACGACCTCGAAGATGACCGACCGGCGCTCGGTGGGCAGGGCGTCCGCGCCTGGCAGCCAGGCGTTGTTCCACCTGGGCTTGATGTGCAGGCTGTCCGGCGCCATCCGCAGCTCGCCCAGGTCGATGCTGCTCCGGTCGCCGGCGGGCTCCGGGGACTTGGTGACGGACACCGCCATCACGCCGCCCGGCGCCTTGCGGGGCTGCGCCCGGCGGCGCACGAACATCAGGCTGGCGACACCGGCGGCCGCGGCGGCGAGCACCGAGATCTCGCCCATGGTGTCCCACGCGCGGACGTCGACCAGCAGCACCGAGATGATGTTGTACCCGCCGGCCTCCTCGGCGGCGGCCGGGTACCCCTCGGAGACCGAGGGCGCCTGCCGCGCCGCGAGGGCGAACCAGGTCATGGTGGCGACCAGGATGCCGGTCGCGCCGCCGATGGCCATGTTCCACACCCGGCGGCCGCGCAGCGCGGGCGCCGAGAAGAGGGAGGGCAGCCGGCGCAGGACCAGGACGAAGACCACCAGGCTGACGGTCTCCACCAGGAACTGGGTGAGCGCGATGTCCGGCGCGCCCATCAGGTAGAAGAGGGCGGCGATGCCGTAGCCCCCGGTGCCGACGAGGATCACCGCGAACAGCCGCCGCCGCACGAACAGGGCCAGCAGGGCCGTTCCGGCGACGATCACCGCCGGGATGACCTGGACCGGGGTGTCCCAGAGGCGCACCTCGGGGTGCGGGCCCTCCCAGATGCGGCCGCTGACCATCCACCAGCCCGCGGCGACGACGAGGGAGACCAGGACCGTGCCGAGGTAGACCGGCAGCGAACCGCGCTGGGTCCGGCCGGTGACCTGGAGCGCCAGGTTCTCCAGTGCCGCGAGCATCCGCCGGTAGATCCGGTCGGGGTCGACGAAGGAGGTGCGGGTGCCGATCCACACGACCTGGTGGCGGAAGTAGAACAGCACGAGGCCGACCGCGACGCAGACGGCGGACAGCAGGAGCGGGAGCTCGAAGCCGTGCCACAGCGCCAGGTGCGTGGCGTACGCGCCGGGCGCGAGGGGCACCGTGTCCGCGTAGCGGGCGAGGAGGACGTCGAGTGCGTGGGAGAGGGGACCGCCCAGCAGGCCGAGCGCGGCCATGGCCGCGGCGGGCGCCAGGAAGAGCGCTCCGGGGGCGTGCACCGGGGTGTCCGGGACGTCCTCCTTGACGGCGAACGCCCCCCACAGGAAGCGCAGGCTGTAGGCGACCGTGAGGACGGAGCCGGTGACGATGCCGACGAGGACGGCGGTGTCGAAGGGACCGCCCTCGGTGAAGGCGCCGAAGGCCAGCTCCTTGGCGGCGAAACCGAGGGTGGGGGGCAGGCCCGCCATCGAGGCGAGCGCCAGGACCGAGATCCAGAAGGTCCCGGGCATGGAGGTGCGCAGGCCGGAGAGCTCACGCAGGTCGCGGGTGCCGGTGCTGTGGTCGATGATGCCGACCACGAGGAACAGCGGCGCCTTGAACAGCGAGTGCGCGATGAGCATGGAGACGCCGGCGAGGGCCGCGGCCCGGGTGCCCGCGCCGAGCAGGACGATGAGGAAGCCGAGCTGGCTGATGGTGCCGTAGGCCAGGACGAGCTTGAGGTCGTACTGGCGCAGCGCCTTCCAGCCCCCGAGCAGCATGGTGAGCACGCCGAAGAACAGCGCCGACCAGGTCCAGACGGCGGAGTCGGGGAAGGCCGGGGTGAGCCGTGCGACCAGGTAGACGCCGGCCTTGACCATCGCCGCCGCGTGCAGGTAGCCGGAGACCGGCGTGGGCGCGCGCATGGCGGCGGGCAGCCACAGGCTGAACGGGAAGAGCGCCGACTTGGACATCGCGCCGACCATCACGAGGGCGAGCGCGACGTCGACCAGGACGCCCGACGGCGGGGCGGCGACGAGCTCGGAGATCACGTAGGTCCCGGCGGTCTCGCCGAGCACGATCATGCCGACCAGCATGGCCAGGCCGCCGAAGGTGGTGACGGTCAGGGCCGTCATCGCCGAGCGGCGGCTCTCCTTGAGCTCCGTGTTGTGCCCGATGAGGAGGTAGGAGAAGACCGTGGTCAGCTCCCAGTACACGAAGAGCTGGATGAGGTCGTCGGCCAGGACCAGGCCGAGCATGGCCCCGGCGAAGGCGACGAACACACCGGCGAAGCGGCCCAGGCCGGGCTCGGAGTCGTTGAAGTAGCGGGCGCAGTAGACCAGGATCAGCGTGCCCACGCCGGCGGCGATGAGCGTCATGACCAGGCCGAGCGTGTCCATGTACAGGCCGAGCCTGAGCGAGAACTCGGGGGCCCACGCCATGGAGGACGAGAGCTCACCGCCGCGCAGGACGACCGGGGTCTGGAAGAGGGCCCAGACGGTGGACGCGCCGGGGACGACGGCGAGGGCGAAGAACGCGTTGCGGCCCCACTGGCGTACCAGTAAGGGTGCGATCGCCGCTGCGATGAAATGCGCGATCAGCACTGTTGTCAATGCGCCCCTCCCGGACCGGTCCGGGCCCGCCCGGTGCCGGACGGACGTCCACTGCCCCCAGCGGCGGTCCTCGTCGTCCACAAGCGGACGCGTGGACGGGGTGTCGCTACGGTTTGTGGGGGCATGGATGTTTATGAACTTGCGTGCTTAAGCTATTTAATAGCTAGACTACACAAACGTCAAACCACCGCGCGGGTCGGAGGACCCGCGGCGCCCGCCCAGCCTGCGAGGACCGTTTCGTGCCCGACGAGACCCACGAGCCAAGTGCCGAGCAGCCAAGTGCCGAGCTCGAAGAGTTCCAGCGTGCCTGGACCGAACTGATCAACGCGGCCATACACGCGCGCTCGCGCAGCGGCCACGGACACCGGGGTGCCGAAGAACTCACTCTGACGCAGGCCCTGCTCATGGAGGCGGTGCGGGGCATGGACAGCCCGAGTGTGGGCGCCGTCGCCCAGATCGTGGGCGTCTCCTCTCCTTCCGCCACCCGCATGATCCAACAGCTGGAACGCAAGGGCATGATGGCGCGCCGCCGCTCGGAGCGTGACGAGCGCAGCACGGTGGTGGCGCTCACGGAGGAGGGTGAGAGGGTCCTCGCCATCCGGCGCAAGGAGATGGAGCGCAAGCAGCGGCAGGTCTTCGACGCCATAAGGCCCTCGCTGAGGCCCGTCGTGCTCACGCTCCTGCGCGACCTGCGCGCGGCGGTGGACGACACCTGACCCGGCGCGGGCGCGCTCCGGACGCCGCCCCGTGGGCGGCGGAGCGCCCCTCCGGCACGCGGCGCCCGGAGCGCGTCCCCTCCGCCCCCGGGGCCGGGGTGCGCCGGGCGCGGACGGGGCGTGCGCCCCGCCGCGCGGGGCCCGGCCGTCCCACTCGGACCCCGGCGCGGCGAGTCCCGCCCCGTCGCGTTCGGCCCGGTCAGCCCCGGCCGCCGGAGACCTCCGGCGCCCCCTCCCCCGGGGACGGCGCAGCCCCCTCCACGAGGTGCAGCCCCGCCACGCCGGCCAGGATCAGCACGACGAAGCCGATCCGCAGCACACCGAGGGCCTCGCCGAGGAAGGCGGTCCCGGCCAGGACCACCCCGGCCGCGCCGAGCCCGACCCAGACCGCGTACGCCGTGCCGACTGGCAGGTCCCGCAGCGCCAGGGACAGCAGCGTGAAGCTGGTCGCGGCGGCGCCCACCGCCAGGGCGCTCGGCCAGAGCCGGGAGAAGCCGTGCGACTCCTTCAGCGCCAGCGCCCACACGACCTCCAGGGCCGCGGCGGCCAGGAGCAGCGCCCAGGGGAGCGGGAGCCACTCGGAAGGGTGCGGCGCGCTCACGCGTTGGCCCCGGCGTCGACCAGGATCGACGTCCCCGTGATGCTCCGCCCGCCCGGTCCGGCCAGGTGGGCCACCGACGCCGCCACGTCCTCCGGGTCGGTGTAGCGCCCCAGGGCGGTCAGCGCGCGCTCGGCGTCGGCGCCGGGGCCGTCGGCCGGGTTCATCTCCGTGTCGGTGGACCCCGGGTGGACGAGGTTGACGGTGATCCCCCGGGGGCCCAGCTCGCGGGCCAGCGAGCGGGTCAGCCCCACCAGGGCCGCCTTGCTCGTCGTGTACAGCGTGGCCTCCGGGAGGGAGGCGCGCTCGCTCAGGTTGGTCCCGACGCCGATGATCCTGCCGCCCGGCCCCATGTGCCGGACGGCGGCCTGGGCGGCGACGAACGCGGCCCGGGCGTGGACGGCCATCGACCGGTCGAACTCGGCCACGGTGGCGTCGCCGAAGGGCCCGAAGACGGCGATCCCCGCGTTGTTCACCAGGATGTCCGGTCCGCCCAGGCGCTCGTGGACGAGGTCGACCGCCTCGCGGATCCGGTCCGGTTCGGCGGAGTCGGCGCGGACCGCGAGGACGCGGACCCCGGCCGCCCCGGCCTCGCGGGCCAGCGCCTCGGCGCGCTCCCGCGCGTTCAGGTAGGTGAACGCCACGTCGGCGCCGTCGGCGGCCAGCCTGCGGACGATCGCGGCCCCGATCCCGCGGCTGCCGCCGGTGACGAGCGCGACCCGTCCGGCGAGGGGGCTCCGTGTGCTGTCGTGGGCCATGTCGGCTCCCTGGTGCGTTGCTGGGGGTGGTGCGTCCGGGGAGGGCTCCCCGCGCGGCCGATACTAAGTGGAATTTCTTCCACTTACAAGGGGGTGGTGGGGCTCCGGCTATACTCGCCGCGTGTTCGCAGGTCACCAGGAACTTCCCGAGGCGTCCCCGTGAGCGCCCCCGCCCCGCGGCGCCGTACGCTCCCCATGGCCGGGGCGGCGCGTCCCGAGCGCGCCGACGCCGCCCGCAACCGCCGGGCCCTCCTCGCCGCCGCCCGCGAGCTCCACGCCGAACACGGCGCGGAGGGCCTCACCCTGGAGGCCGTGGCGGCCCGCGCGGGCACCGGGGTGGGCACGGTCTACCGGCGCTTCGGAGACCTGGCCGGGCTCACCCACGCGATGGTCGACTCCCAGGAGTACGAGTTCCAGCGGGGCTTCCTCGAAGGCCCGCCGCCCCTCGGGCCGGGAGCGCCCCCCCTCGAACGGCTGCACGCCTTCGCCGACGCCTTCGTCGACCGCCTGGAGGTCCAGGCCGGACTCCTCGCCGTCGCCGAGACCGCCTCGCCGCAGGCCCGCTACCGGAGCGGGGCCTACGCCGCCCACCACGCGCACCTGGTCTCCCTGGTCGCGGAACTGCGCCCGGACGCCGACCACGCCTACCTGGCGGACGTCCTGCTCGCCCCGCTGGAGGCCGCTCTCCACGTGCACCAGCGCAGGGGGCGCGGGATGTCCGAGGAGCGGGTCCGCGCCGGGGTGCACGGGGTGGTCGACCGCATCGCCCGCCCCTGAGGCCGGGGGAGGGGCCCGTCCGGCCCGGACGGCGGGCGTCCTGCCGCCCCCGGGGCCGGCGGAGGCGGCGGGAAGGCGCCGGAGGGCCGCCGTGGGCGGTGGCGCGTCCTCCGCCGGGCCGGTTCTGCCTTGCGCAGAAGGGCGCCGTCCGTCTCCCCGCCGCGGCGTACGCTCGGAGGAGACCACCGCTCACCCACCGGGAGGACCCGATGACCGACGTCCTACGCTCCCTGGACGAGGCCCGGAGGGGTCACCGCGCAGAGGAACCGCCGGAACCGCTCATGCGCGACCTCATCGGCGACCTCCTGCGACGGACCCGGACCGAGCAGGGCCGGACCCTGCGCGAGGTGGCGGAGGACGCCCAGGTCTCCCTCCCCTACCTGTCCGAGATCGAGCGCGGACGCAAGGAGGCCTCCTCCGAGGTCCTCGCCGCCGTCTACCGCTCCCTCGGCCTCAGCATGGCCGACGTGCTCGCCGCACTGTACGAGCGGACCGTGATGGCCCCGCTCACGCGAACACGCACCGGCCCGGGCGACTTCCGGCGCGCTCCGGCCCCCTCCGTCGCCGCCCCCGCCCACCGGGCCAGGGTCCTCTCCCTGGCCGCGTAGCGGCCCTGCCCCGCCCCCCGACGCGGTCGGGGGGCGGAGCGCGTCCGGGAGGCCCGGGGGCCGGCGGCACGCCCGCCGGGCCCCGGGCCCCGCCGCCCCTCAGGCCGCGCCGACGGCCTCCGGTGCGACCCGGCGGGTGGTGATGACCCCGTCCACCAGGCCGTACTCCTCGGCCTGCCGCGCGGTGAAGATCTTGTCCCGGTCGGTGTCGGCGCGCAGCCGCTCCACCGACTGCCCCGTGTGCCGCGCCAGGATCTCCTCCACCTGCGAGCGCACCCGCAGGATCTCGCCGGCCTGGATCTCCAGGTCGGCGGCGACGCCCTGGCCCTCGCCCGAGGGCTGGTGCAGCAGGACCCGCGCGTGCTCCAGCGCGAGCCGCTTGCCGGGCGCGCCCGCCGCGAGGAGCACCGCCGCGGCGGAGGCCGCCTGGCCCATGCACACCGTGGCGACGTCGGCGCGCACGAACCGCATGGTGTCGTAGATCGCCGTCAGCGCGGTGTTCGAGCCGCCCGGCGAGTTGATGTACAGCTGGATGTCGGCGTCGCTGGACTCGTAGTCGAGGTGGAGCATCTGCGCCATGACCACGTTCGCGACATCGTCGTCGATCGGGGTGCCCAGGAAGACGATCCGCTCCGACAGCAGCCGGCTGAAGACGTCGAAGGACCGCTCGCCGTGGGGCGTGCGCTCCACGACCACCGGCACCGTGTACCGCCCGCTCATCGCCTTCCCCCCGCCGTGCCCGTGGCGAACCCGGGGGCCTGCGTGCCCAGCCGGATGCCGCCGCCGCCGACCTCGGCCACGGACGCGACCACGTGGTCGACGAACCCGTAGTCCCTGGCCTCCTCGGCGGTGAACCAGGCGTCGCGGTGCTGGTCCCGGGAGATGGTCTCCTCCGACTGCCCGGTGTGCCGGGCGATCAGCCGCACCATGGTCTGCTTGGTGTGCGCGAGGTTCTCCGCCTGGATGGCGATGTCGGCGGCGGTCCCGCCGAGCCCCCCGCTGGGCTGGTGCATCATGATGCGCGAGTGCGGGAGGCTGTAGCGCTTCCCGGGGGCGCCGACGCAGGCCAGGAACTGGCCCATGCTGGCGGCGAACCCCATGACCAGCGTGGACACGTCGTTGGGGATGAAGTTCATCGTGTCGTAGACGGCCAGTCCCGCGGAGACGGAGCCGCCGGGGCTGTTGACGGCCAGCGTGATGTCCTTGTGCGGGTCCTCGTCGGCGAGCAGCAGCAGCTGGGCGCAGACGCGGTTCGCGCTGGTCTCGTCGACCTGGGTGCCCAGCAGCACGATGCGGCTGCGCATGAGGCGCGCCGCCATCTGGTCGTCGAAGGCCGCCCCCGCCGCCTCGTGCGAGGCGGCGGGACGTGGGTGGATGGACATGGAACCCTCCTCGTCCGGCCCTCCGTGGCGGGGTGGTCGCCCGCCCGGCCGGTGGTCCCAGACTGCGGCCGCGGCCCCGGCGGATTCCACCGTTTCGGCCCGCCGCAGATCTGCCCCCGGCAGATCCCGCTCCGCGCCCGTCCGCGGCCGGGCCCGCCCGGCCCGACGGTCCGCCGCTCCGCGTCGATCCGGCCCCCGCACAGGCACGGGTTCTGCCGGGATGAGCAGGGACGGGGGCAAAAAAAGCGGCAAAAGAGTAGTTCAGGGGATGGACTCGCCGTGTTTTCCCCTTCCGGCAATGGGCACGGGGAGAGGGCATCTACGTGGGGGAGGAACCTGTGGAGATCACCGGAATCATCAGTGCGATCATCGTCGGCCTCATCATCGGAGCACTGGGCCGCCTCGTCGTGCCGGGCAAACAGCACCTGCCGATCTGGCTCACCCTGCTCCTGGGCATCGTGGCCGCCTTCCTCGGCGGCTGGATCGGGGCGATGATCTGGGACCAGTTCCTTTTCATCCTGGTCATCCAGGTTCTTGTCGCCGCCGGAATCGTCTACCTGGCGGACGGGATGTACTCGAAGAACGCGAGGGGGACCGCCTAGCGGCGCCACCCCGGCCGGTGTCCCCGGCCGGGGCGACCCTCCCGGGGCCGAGGCCCCGGGGAGCACCTCCGGAAGGCCACCGGGTCCTACCCGGTGGCCTCGTCCACGCCCACGGCCCGGCCCAGCGACACGGACCTCTCGGCGGCCTCCAGCACCGCGACCACGTCCCGGCCGAAGCGCACGTCGCACGGTTCCTCCGCGCCGCCGATCCGGGCTCCCAACCGGTCGACCGCCGTGCCGAACGCCTCCACCGCCGACCGGTCGCCGCCCGGAACCGGCACCCAGCCCCGTTCGCCGTGCAGGACGATCTCGAAGGTCGTCGCCTCCGGCGGGGCGTCGAGGGTCACCGCGAACGAGCCGACCGCCCCGTTCTCGTGCTGGGTGAGCATGTGCGTGGTGTGCCCGGGGCCGGCCAGGGCCGTCACCCGGGTGACCGGGCCGAGCACCGGCAGCACCACCGACAGCACGTGGGGGCCCACGTCCCACAGGCCTCCCCGCTCCCGGCGCCACGGTGAGGCGCCGTACGGGTTGCCGGGCTGGAAGATCGACGCGAACAGGGTCGCCCGGACGCCGTGCCACCCGCCCTCGGCGGCGGCCGAGCGCACGAACTCCTCGACGCTGTCGGAGAAGCGGTTGGTGAAGAACACCACCGACGCCAGGTCCCGCGCCGCGACCTCGGCGGCGAGTTCCCCGGCGGCCGCGGCTGAGAGCGCCACGGGCTTGTCGAGCAGGAGGTGCTTCCCGGCCCTCGCCGCGCGCAGGGCCAGGTCGGCCTGCACGTCGGGCGGCAGGGCGATCGACACGGCGTCCACGTCGGCGAGCAGCGCGTCGACGCCGTCGTACGCGCGGGCGCCGTAGCGGTCGGCGAGCGCCGCGGCCTTGGCCGGGTCGCGTCCCCACACCCCGGCGAGGACGGCGTCGGGGTGCGCGTCCAGCGCCGCGCCGTGCGTCTCCGCCGCCCAGTGGCCGGTGCCCAGCAGTCCGAACCTGAGGCCCATACGGTTCTCCCTTGTTGTCGGCCGGCCGCCATTGTGCAGGGGAGCGCCCCCGACCCCGGCGACCGGCCCCCTCTCTCCCGCGCTGCGGCCCGGGAGGTGTCAGACGACGCGGCGCGCCCCCGCGGAGGGGACGGCCTCGAAGACCCCTGGTTCGGCGAAGCCCCGCTCCCGGTAGGCCTCCCGTACGGCCTCGGCGCAGTCCCGCGCCCCGTCGGCCGCCACGAGCGCGATCACGCACCCGCCGAACCCCCCGCCGGTGATCCGCGCGCCCAGCGCCCCGGCGGCCAGGGCCGCGTCGACGGCGGTGTCCACCTCGGGCACGGTAACCTCGTAGTCGTCGCGCAGGGAGGCGTGCGAGGCGGTGAGCAGCGGGCCGACCGCGCGCACGTCGCCGGAGCGGAGCAGCGCCACGGCCTCCAGCACCCGCGCGTTCTCGGTCACCACGTGGCGCACCCGCCTCCGCGACAGGTCGTCGGGCAGGGCGGCCAGGGCCCCCGGCAGGTCGGCGACGTCGCGCAGGGCCGCCAGCCCCAGGGCCCGGGAGGCGTCCTCGCAGGCGCGGCGCCGGTCGGCGTAGTGGCCCTCCACCAGCCGGTGCGGGGCGCGGGTGTCCACCACCAGGAGGGAGAGCCCGTGCTCGCCGGGGGCGAAGGGCACCTGCTCGGTCTCCATCGTGCGGGTGTCCATGAACAGGGCGTGGCCCTCGGTGGAGAGCATGGACGCCGACTGGTCCAGGATCCCGCAGGGCATCCCCACGAAGTCGTTCTCCACCCGCTGGGCCAGGCGGATCACCCGGTCGGGCGGGAGGTCGGCGCCGTGCAGGGCGGCAGCGGCCATGACCACCGCGCACGTGAGCGCGGCGGAGGACGACAGCCCCGCGCCGGTCGGGACGGCGCTGTCGACCAGCAGGTCCAGCCCGCCCACCGGGTACCCCTCCTGTCCCAGGACCCACAGGGCGCCGGCCGGGTAGGCGGCCCACCCCCCGACCGCGCCGGGGACCAGCTCCGCCAGGGAGGCGCCGAACTCCCCGGCCGTCTGCCCGGACCGGAACCGCACGGCGCCGTCCGGGCGCCGGGAGGCGGCGGCGGTCAGGGCGAGGGGGAGGGCGAACGGGAGCACGAACCCGTCGTTGTAGTCGGTGTGCTCCCCGATGAGGTTGATGCGGCCGGGCGCGGACCACACGCCCTCCGGGCCGTGGCCGAACACCGCGCGGAACGCGGACGACACGTCGCTCATGTGGTGGTGCCCTCTCGTCCGTCCGAGGCATCGCGCCCCGTGCGCCGTCCGGGTCCGCGTGCCGTCCGTGCCCCCGGGCCGGCCCCGGAGCCGTGCCCCGTGCGCCGTCCGCGTCCCCGTCCCGTCCCGGCCCCCCGCTCCGGTCCGCGCCCCGGGCGGCCGTGGGCCGGACGGCCCGGACCGCCCGCCGCCCCGGGGGAGGGCCCGTCCGCCGGCCTCACGGTCGGGGGAGCGCGCGGGCGAACGCCCACGCGTCGGCGACGGTCTCCTCCAGCGTGCGGGTCGGGGACCAGCCCAGGTCCCGCCGGGCCCGCTCGTTGGCGGCCACCAGCACCGCCGGGTCGCCCGGCCGGCGCGGGGAGTCCACCGCCGGGACCGGGTGGCCGGTGGCCCGCCGGACGGCGTCGAGGACCTCGCGCACGGTGTGCCCCCCGCCCGTGCCCAGGTTGACGGCGCGGTGGGTCCCCGGGACCAACCGCTCCAGGGCCCGCAGGTGCGCGTCGGCGAGGTCGGCGACGTGCAGGTAGTCGCGCACCGCCGTCCCGTCCCGGGTCGGGTAGTCGGTGCCGTACACGTGTGCGCCGTCCCCCTCCCCGGCGGCCACGCGCAGCAGGTTCGGGATCAGGTGGGTCTCGGGGTCGTGCCGCTCGCCCAGGCCGAGATGGGCGCCGGCGACGTTGAAGTAGCGCAGGCTCATGGCGCCCAGCCCGTACGCGCGGGCCCAGGACGCCAGCATGTGGTCCACGGCGAGCTTGCTCGCCCCGTACGGGTTGGTGGGCACGGCGGGGTCGGTCTCCGCGATCGGCCCGGGCGACACGGGCTCGCCGTAGACGGCGGCGCTGGAGGAGAACACCATCCGGCGGACGCCGTGGCGCCGCACCGCCTCCAGGAGGGCGAGGGAGCCCGCCACGTTGGTGCGCCAGTAGGCCCCGGGGTCGTCCACGGACTCGCCGACCAGCGACTTCCCGGCGAAGTGCAGGACGGCGTCCACGGACGGGTCCAGCACGTCGGCGGCGTCCGCCAGGTCGGCGACCACCAGCCGGGCGCCCCCGGGGACGGTGTCGCGGTGCCCCGTGGACAGGTCGTCCAGCACCGTCACCTCGTGTCCGGCCCGCAGGAGCAGGGCGGTCACCACACCGCCGACGTATCCGGCCCCGCCGGTGACGAGCAGTCTCACTGTGCGACCTCCCTGAGGCGGCGGGCGGTGGTCTCGGGGGCGACGTCGTTGATGAACACGCCCATGCCGGACTCGGTCCCGGCGAGGTACTTGAGCTTGCCCGGCGCCCTGCGGACGGAGAACAGCTCCAGGCGCAGGCGCGCCAGGCCGCGCCGGGGGTCCCGGACCGGGGCCTGGTGCCAGGCGGAGATGTAGGGGAGGGGCGCGTCGTACAGGGCGTCGAAGCGGCCCAGCACGTCCAGGTACAGGAGCCCGAAGTCGTCGCGTTCGGCGCCGGTGAGCGAGGGCAGGTCGGGCACCGCCCGGTGCGGGTACAGGTGCACCTCCACCGGCCAGCGCGCGGCGGCCGGGACGAACGCCGTCCAGTGCTCGGTCCGGGCCACGACCCGGCTCCCCGCCTCCTGCTCGGCGCGCAGGACGTCGGCGAACAGGTCGCCCCCGGTGCGCGCCCGGTACTCCTCGGCCGAGTCGAGGGTGCGCAGGGTGCGGGGGGTCACGAACGGGAGGGCGTAGATCTGGCCGTGGGGGTGGTGGAGGGTCACCCCGATCTCCGGCCCCCGGTTCTCGAAGCAGTAGACCTGCTCCACGCCGGGCAGGGCGGACAGGGCGAGGGTCCGGTCGACCCAGGCCTCCATCACGGTGCGGGCGCGCCCGGGGGAGAGGTCGGCGAACGAGGCGCGGTGGTCGGACCCGAACACGAGGACCTCGCAGCGGCCGGCGCCCACCCTGCGGGAGGGCTCCAGCTCGCCGACGTCCTCCAGCTCCCGGCCGTGGTCGGGGACGAGGGAGGGGAAGCGGTTCTCGAAGGCCACCACGTCGTAGGAGGCCGCCGGGATCTCGGTCGCGCGCCCGCCGACGGAGGGGCACAGGGGGCAGTCGTCGCTGGAGGGCAGGTGGGTGCGCCCCTGCCGGTGGGAGGCGACGACCACCCATTCGCGCAGCAGCGGGTCCCAGCGCATCTCCGACCCGGTGGCGGACGGCGGCAGGTCGCGCGTGTCGGGCGCGGGCTCGCGGACGGCGCCGCCCTCGTCGAAGTAGACGATCTCGCGGCCGTCGGCCAGCTTCGCCGGGGTCCTGCGCAGGGGGCGGGCGGGTTCCGCGGCGACGGTGCCGGGGGCGCCCCGCCCCGCGCCCCCGCCGGCGGCGCCCGGTCGGTGCCCGCGCCCGGCCGGGCCGTCCTGCGGGGCGCGCGTCATCCCTGCTCCGTCCGGGGCCGCACGTCGGCGACCACGAGGCGGCCGACCTGCTCGGAGAGCGCGGCGCGTGCCGCGTCGGGGATCCCGGAGTCGGTGACGAGCACGTCGCAGCGGTCCAGCGGCGCGATGGTGCTGATCCCGACGGTGCCCCACTTGCTGTGGTCGGCGGCCACGACGAGGGTGGCGGCGGCCTCCACCAGGGCGCGGTTGGTCTCGGACTCCATGAGGTTCGGGGTGGTGAACCCGGCGCGCTCCTGCATGCCGTGCACGCCCAGGACCAGGGCGTCCAGGTTGAGGCCGCGGATCGAGGCGAGCGCGAGCGGGCCGACGAGCGCGTCGGAGGGCGTGCGGAAGCCGCCCGTCAGGGCGACGGTCTGGTCCGGCCGGGCGGTGCGGTGGAACACCTCGGCCACGTGCAGGGAGTTGGTGACCACGGTCAGCCCGGGGGTGTCGGCCAGGTACTCGGCGACGAGCGCGGTCGTGGTGCCGGCCGACAGGCCGACGGCGCTGTGCGGTTCGACCAGGCCGGCGGCGGCGCGGGCGATCGCGTGCTTCTCGTCCTCCTGGCGGGTGGACTTGGCCTCGAACCCCGGCTCCTCGGTGCGGGCGCCCTCCGGCGCGACGGCGCCGCCGTGCACCTTGCGGAGGGAGCCGCGGTGCTCCAGGACGTCGAGGTCGCGCCGGACGGTCATGTCCGACACCGCGAGGCTCTCGACGAGGTCGGCGACCCTGACGCCCCCGGTCCGCCTGACCTGTTCGAGGATCAGCTCCTGCCGTTGCGCGGCCAGCATCCGTCCCCCAAGCGATGAGTGGAAATGTTGAAAGGTGTTCGTTCCAGTGTTGCAGGTTCCGTGTTCGTGTCAATAGGGACGATAGTGCGTGGTTTTCTGTTCGGAAAAGTTGAGAAGTGTTGACAAGTGGGAGTGATGTACCGAACATGTGGAGAACTGTGATCGCCTTCACACCCGTTCGGAGGAGTCCTCGATGCACCACAGACCTCCGGGACCGCCGGGCCTGCGGCGACGCGCCCTCCTGGGCGGCCTGGCCGGAGCCGGGGTGCTCCTGGCCCTGCCCGGCCTCACCGGGTGCGGCGCCGCGGGCCGCGACGACCCGAACACGGTCACGATGGCCTCGAACCGGGCCAACCCCGCCCAGCGGGAGGCCGTCCGGGAGAGCCTCGGCGTGTACGAGGCCGCCTCCGGGCGGACCGTCGAGGTCAACACCTTCGACTCCACCTCCTTCCAGGAGAGCGTCAACAACTACCTCCAGGGCACCCCGGACGACGTCATCGGCTGGTTCGCCGGGTACCGGATGCGGTTCTTCGCCGAACGGGGCCTGATCAGCGACGTCTCCGACGTCTGGGAGCGGCACTTCGAGGGGGCCTTCACCGACCAGGTGAGGAGCCTGTGCACGGCCCCCGACGGCAGGCAGTACATGGTCCCCGACTCCACCGCGCCCTGGGCGGTCTTCCACCGCAGGAGCCTGTTCGAGCGCAACGGCTACGAGGTCCCCGCCACGAGGGAGGAGTTCGTCGGGCTGTGCGAGCGGATGCGCGCCGACGGCCTCGAACCCCTCGCCTCCGGGATCCGCGAGGGCTGGCCCGCGATGGGCATGTTCGACCACCTCAACCTGCGCATCAACGGCCCCGAGTTCCACCTCGGACTCCTCGACGGCGACCACTCCTGGGACTCGCCCGAGGTCAGGAGCGTTTTCGGGGCCTGGGCCGACCTCCTGCCCCACCACCAGCCCGACCCCCTGGGCCGCGGGATCAACGAGGCGCAGACCTCCCTGGTGCGCGGCGAGGCCGGGATGATGCTGTGCGGCATGTTCATCACCCACGTCTTCCCCGAGGGGGAGGACCTGGACGACCTGGACTGCTTCGCCTTCCCCGAGTTCGACCCCGAGATCGGCGCCGACGTGGTCGAGGCGCCCATCGACGGGTTCATGGTCTCCGGCGACCCGCGCAACCCCGAGGGCGCCCGCGAACTCCTCGGCCACCTCGGCTCGCTGGAGGCGCAGGAGATCTACACCGCGATCGACCCGCAGGCGCTCCCCACCCACCTGGACGCGGGCACCGGCGGGTTCAGCCCGCTCGACGCGAAGGTCAACGACATGGTCGCGAGCGCCGGCGCGCTCACCCAGTACATGGACCGCGACACCCGGCCCGACTTCGCGTCCGTCGTCATGATCCCCGCCCTCCAGCGCTTCCTGCGCCAACCCGACGACATCGCCGACCTGACCGGCACCATCCAGCGCCAGAAGCTGTCGATCTTCGGCCGGTGAACCAGAAGTGAAGGAGACAGGCATGGCGTCGAACGGCCCCCCGCCTCCCCCCGCAGCCAGGACGGACGGGCCCCCTCCCCCCGCCCCGGCGCGGCGCACCGGACGCGCCCGGCGCCCGGGGACGGGCCCCCGCCACGGGCGCGCCGACCGCGCCGCCCTCGCCCTCATGCTGGGCGTGCCCGCCCTGCTCGTGATCGGCCTGGTGTGGCTGCCCGCGGCGGCCACGGTCCTGCTGTCGTTCACCCGGTGGGACGGCATCGGCGGCCTGGACACCATCGAGTGGATCGGCGTCCAGAACTACACGGACGCGTTCACCATCTACCCGCCGTTCGGGCCCGCCCTGCGCAACAACCTCGTGTGGCTGGCGTTCCTGTTCACGGTCCCCACCCTGCTCGGGATGCTCCTGGCGGTGCTGCTCGACCGGGAGCTGCGCGGCGGCCCGGTGTACCAGAGCATCTTCTACCTGCCCGTGGTGCTCTCGCTCGCCCTCATCGGGTTCGTGTGGCAGCTCATCTACTCCCGCGACCAGGGCCTGCTCAACGCGTTCCTCGCCGTCGTCGCCGACGCGCCCGCCGTGGACTGGTTCGGCGACCCGGACATCAACCTGTACGCGGTGCTGGTCGCGGCCGGATGGCGGCACACCGGGTACATCATGCTGCTCTACCTGGCGGGGCTGAAGGCCGTCGACCCGTCCCTGCGCGAGGCCGCCGCCATCGACGGCGCCGGACCCGTGCGCACCTTCACCCGGGTCGTCTTCCCGGCGCTGCTCCCCATCAACCTGGTCGTGGTCGTCGTGACCGTCATCGACGCACTGCGCGCCTTCGACATCGTGTGGGTCATCAACCGGGGCCGCAACGGCCTGGAGCTGATCTCCGCGCTGGTGACCTCCAACGTCATCGGCGAGGCCAGCAGGGTGGGCTTCGGCTCCGCGCTGGCCGTGGTCATGCTGGTGATCTCCCTGGTGTTCATCGTCGTCTACGTGTCCACCATGCTGAGAGGGGCCCAGAGGTGACCGCCGCGACACCCCCCGAGACCCGACGCACCGGGCCCCCGACGCGCCGGGGCCCCGCCCGCCGGCGCCTGCGCCCGGCACGGGCGCTGCTGCACGCGTTCCTCGTCGTGACGGCGCTGGCCTGGCTGTTCCCCGTGCTGTGGGCGGTGGTGAACTCCTTCCGCGACTACGACTACACGGCGCTGCACGGCTACCTGTCCCTCGGCGGGTTCACCCTCGACAACTACGCCAACGCCTGGAACCAGGGCGAACTGCCGGGCTACTTCCTGAACTCCCTGGTCATCACCGTCCCCGCGGTGCTGCTCACCCTGTTCCTGTCGTCGTGCGCGGCGTTCGTGCTCTCCGCCTACTCGCGCCGCTTCAACCTGGTGATGCTCGCGGTGTTCCTCGCCGCGAACCTCCTGCCGTCGCAGGCCCTCCTCGTCCCGCTGTTCCGCCTCTACAACGCCGTCCCCCTGCCCTACTGGATCAGCGGGTCGGGGTCGCTCTACGACAGCCACCTGGGCGTGGTCCTCATCCACACGGCGTTCCAGATCGGCTTCTGCACGTTCGTCCTCAGCAACTTCATGAGGGCGATGCCCGCGTCGCTCCTCGAAGCCGCCAGGGTGGACGGGGCGACCGTCTTCCAGCAGTACCGGAAGGTGGTGCTCCCGCTGTGCCGCCCGAGCCTCGCGGCCCTGGCCACACTGCTGGTCACCTGGATCTACAACGACTTCTTCTGGGCGCTCGCGCTGCTGTCCAGCGCCGACAAGCTGCCCATCACCACCGCGCTCCAGAACCTCCAGAGCGCGTTCTTCGTCGACTACAACCTGCTGTCGGCCGGGTCGGTCATCGTCGCCCTGCCCACGCTGGTCGTGTTCTTCGTACTGCAACGCCACTTCGTGGCCGGACTGACCCTGGGAGCGAGCAAGGGATGACGTACCGCACCGTCCGCCTGAACGCGGCGGGGACCGCGCTGGTCGTCGGGGTCCCCGACGAGGGCCTGCCCCACGTGCTGCACTGGGGCGCCGACCTGCCCGACGACGCCGGGCTCGCCGACGCCGCGTCGCCGCCCGCCGCCCACAACGGGATCGACGTCCCCACCTGGGTGTCGCTGGCGCCCACCCAGGGGGAGGGCTGGCGCGGCCACCCCGGGATCGCCGGGCACCACGAGGGCCGGGCGACCTTCCCCGCCTGGACCGTCCGCTCCGTGACCGTCGACCCGCCGGAGGGCCCGGACGGCGGCGCGGGGGCGGGCGCCCCCGGGGACGGCGCGGGGGGCGCGGTCACCGTCCTCGCCGCGGCCGCGGGGCTGGAACTGCGCTGCGAGCTGAGGCTGGAGCCCTCCGGCCTGGTCCGCGCCCGCAACACGGTCACCAACACCGACGACGCCCCGTGGACCCTGGACTCGCTCCTGGTCACCATGCCCCTGCCCCGCGAGGCCGGGGAGGTCCTCGACCTCACCGGGCGCTGGTGCCGCGAACGCGCGCCCCAGCGCCAGGACCTCTCCATGGGCACGCGCATGCGCGCCTCCCGCCGCGGCAGGACCGGGCACGACGCCACCCTGCTGCTCACCGCCGGGACGCCCGGGTTCGGGTTCCGGCACGGCGAGGTGTGGGGGGTGCACACCGCCTGGAGCGGCGACCACGTCCACCTGGCCGAGCGCCTGCCCGAGGGGGCCGGGCACGCCGACGCGGTCCTCGCGGGCGGCGAACTCCTCCACCCCGGCGAGGTCCGGCTCGCCCGGGGCGAGTCCTACTCCACGCCGTGGGTGTTCCTGTCCTGGTCCGACCGGGGGCTGGACGGGATGTCCTCGCGGATCCACCGCTGGCTGCGGGCCAGGCCGGGCCACCCCTCCTCGCCGCGACCGGTCGTCCTCAACACCTGGGAGGCCGTCTACTTCGACCACGACCTCGACAAGCTCAAGCGGCTGGCCGACACGGCGGCCCGGATCGGCGCCGAGCGGTTCGTCCTGGACGACGGGTGGTTCCGGGGCCGCCGCGACGACACCGCCGGGCTCGGCGACTGGACGGTGGACACCGGGGTGTGGCCCGACGGCCTGCACCCCCTCTTCGACCACGTCCGCTCCCTGGGGATGGAGGCGGGGCTGTGGGTCGAGCCGGAGATGGCCAACCCCGACTCCGACCTGCTGCGCGCCCACCCCGAGTGGATCCTGGCCGCCGAGGGCCGCCTGCCCCCGCCCAGCCGCAGCCAGCAGGTCCTCGACCTGTCGCGACCCGAGGCCTTCCGGTACGTGTTCGAGCACCTGGACGCCCTGGTCACCGAGTACCGCCCCGACTACCTCAAGTGGGACCACAACCGCGACCTGCTCGAACCCGTGCACGCCCCCACCGGAGCGGCGGGCACGCACCGGCAGACCCTCGCCGTGTACGCGCTCCTCGACCGGCTGCGCGAGCGCCACCCCGGCCTGGAGATCGAGTCGTGCTCCTCCGGCGGCGGACGGGTGGACCTGGGCGTCCTGGAGCGCACGGACCGGGTGTGGGCCTCCGACTGCAACGACCCCCTGGAGCGGCTGGCCCTCCAGCGCTGGACCTCCCTGCTCCTGCCCCCCGAACTGGTGGGCAGCCACGTCGGCGGCCCCGTCTCGCACACCACCGGCCGGGCCGCGGACCTGTCGTTCCGCTGCCTCGCCGCCCTCCTCTCCCACACGGGGATCGAATGGGACGTCACCACGTGCACCGAGGACGAGCTCGGCGTCCTGGCCTCCTGGATCTCCCTCTACAAGGAGCTGCGGCCCCTCCTGCACTCGGGCGACCCCGTGCACGCCGACGCGCCCGACCCCTCCGAACAGCTCGACGGGGTGGTCTCCCGCGACGGCGGCGAGGCGGTCTTCCGGTACGCCCGGCTGACGACCTCCGCCCGGGCCCTCCCGGGGCGGGTACGCCTGCCCGGCCTGCGCGAGGACCGCGTCTACCGGCTGGCGTGGCGCCGGGAGGCGGGACGGCCCTCCACCCTCCAGCAGGCGCTCCCGGCGTGGTTCCGCGAGGGGGAGGCCGCCGTCTCCGGCGCGGTCCTCGCCCGCTCGGGGGTGCAGCTGCCCAACCTCAACCCGTCCCAAGCCCTGCTCCTGCACCTGAGGGAGGTCTGACATGACCGAGACCCGCAAGCCCGCCTACCTGGAGGACTTCGCCCCCTCCGCCGGGGCCCGCGCGCCCCGCGCCCGCTTCGACGGCGACGCCCCCTCCCTGGACCTCAACGGCACGTGGCGGTTCCGGATGCTCCCCGGGGCCCCGGCCGGCACGGACGGTTTCGAGCGGCCGGACTACGACGACTCCGGGTGGGAGGGGCTTCCCGTGCCCTCCCACTGGCAGCTGCACGGACACGGGGCCCCCGCCTACACGAACGTCGTCTACCCCTTCCCCGTCGACCCACCGCACGTCCCGGACGAGAACCCCACCGGGGACCACCGGCGGGAGTTCGACCTGCCGGAGGACTGGCCGGAGGGGGCCGCGGCGCTGCGCTTCGACGGCGTGGACTCCTGTTTCCGCGTGTGGCTCAACGGCGTCGAGCTGGGCTTCTCCACCGGGAGCCGGCTGGCCGCCGAGTTCGACGCCGGCCACCTGCTGCGCCCGGGCCGCAACGTCCTGGCGGTCCGCGTCCACCAGTGGTCGGCGGCCAGCTACCTGGAGGACCAGGACATGTGGTGGCTGTCCGGGATCTTCCGCGACGTCACCCTGACCGCCCTCCCCGAGCGGGGGGTCGGCGACGTCGCCGTCCACGCCTCCTACGACCACGAGAACGGAACGGGCGTCCTGCGCGTCGACGTGGCCGGGTCGGCGGAGGCGCTGGTCAGCGTCCCCGAACTGGGCCTGGTGGACGCCCCGGCCGGGGTGGAGCACGCGGTCGGCCCGGTGGAGCCGTGGACGGCCGAGGAGCCCCGCCTCTACGACGCGGTGGTCGCCGCGCCGGGGGAGCGGGCCCGGCTGCGCGTCGGCTTCCGCACCGTGGAGGTCTCCGGCGGCCTGCTGCGCGTGAACGGCAGGCCGCTGCTGCTGCGCGGCGTGAACCGCCACGAGTGGCACCCCGACCACGGCCGCGCCGTGCCCCGGGAGACCATGCGCGAGGACGTCCTGCTGATGAAGCGGCACAACGTCAACGCCGTGCGCACCAGCCACTACCCGCCCCACCCCGACTTCCTCGACCTGTGCGACGAGCTGGGCCTGTGGGTCGTGGACGAGTGCGACCTGGAGACCCACGGCTTCGAGCTGGTGGGGTGGCGCGGCAACCCTTCCGACGACCCGCGCTGGCGTGACGCCTACCTCGACCGGATCGCGCGGACGGTGGGGCGGGACCGCAACCACCCGAGCGTCGTCCTGTGGTCCCTGGGCAACGAGTCGGGGACCGGCCGCAACCTGGAGGCCATGGCCGCCTGGGTGCGCGAGCACGACCCCTCACGGCCGGTCCACTACGAGGGCGACCGCGACAGCTCCTACGCCGACGTGTACTCGCGCATGTACCCGCCGCACGACGAGGTCGACGCGATCGGCCGCCGGGAGGAGGAGGCCACCGACGACCCCGGGGCCGACGCCCACCGGCGGGGGCTCCCGTTCGTGCTGTGCGAGTACGCGCACGCCATGGGCACGGGCCCGGGAGGGCTGGAGGAGTACCAGGAGCTGTTCACGCGGCACGAGCGACTCCAGGGCGGGTTCGTCTGGGAGTGGATCGACCACGGCATCCGCCGCCGCGAACCGGACGGCGCCGAGTGGTTCGCCTACGGCGGCGACTTCGGCGAGACGGTGCACGACGGCAACTTCGTCGCGGACGGCCTGCTCCTCCCCGACCGCACGCCCGGGCCCGGCCTGCACGCCTACAAGAAGACGATCGAGCCGGTGCGGGTCGTCCCCGACCCGGCCGCGGGGACGGTGGGGGTCGCCAACACCTGGGACTTCCGGGACACGTCCGGTCTGGTCCTCCGGTGGCGCGCGGAGGAGGAGGGCGTGCCGTTCGGGGAGGGCGTGCTGGACATGCCGTCGCTCGGCCCCGGGGCGCGCGCGGACGTCCCCCTGCCCGGGCTGCCCGAGCCGCCCGGCGGCGGAGAGGCGTGGCTGACGGTGTCGGTCCACCTGGGCGCGGACCAGCCCTGGGCCCCGGCCGGGCACGAACTGGCCTGGGGGCAGGCCCGGCTCACCGCCGGAGGGCACGGCGCCGCGGGGAGACACGGGGTCGCCGGGAGACACGGGGCTGTCGGGGCGGCCGGGCCCCCGGGACCCGCCGGGACCGCCGCGTCTGGTGGAACCGCCGTGTCCGCCGTCGGCACGGAGGGCACCCTGCTCCGCCTCGGCCCGGGCGTCCTCGACACGGGAACGGGCGCCCTGCTCTCCGTCGGAGGACTGCCGGTGGGGTCCCCGGAGGCGGACCTGTGGCGAGCGCCGACCGACAACGACCAGGCGCGCCACGGGGTGTCCGTCGAGGCCCCCTGGCGGGCGGCCGGGCTCGACCGGATCACCTCGCGCCGCGTCCGCGCCGGGCGGGACGGCGAGGCGTACGTCGTGCGCGACCGGCTGGCCCCGGCGGGCGCGGACTTCGGGATGCTCGTCGCCTACCGCTGGACCGCGGAGGGCGGGCGCCTGCTCCTGGACGTGGACGCCGAGGCCGAGGGGGAGTGGCCCTGCCCCCTGCCGCGCTTCGGCGTGCGCATGACCGTGCCCTCCTCCCTGGGAGGGGTCGAGTGGTTCGGGCGGGGGCCGGGCGAGGCCTACCGCGACGTGGGCCAGGCCGCGAGGGTGGGCCGGTTCACCAACTCGGTGGACGGGCTCCAGACGCCCTACCTGCGACCCCAGGAGAACGGCAACCGGGCCGACGTGCGGTGGGCCGTCCTGCGGACGGAGGACGGCACGGGGCTGCGGATCGACGGGGCCCCGGTCTTCGGCCTCTCCGCGCGCCGGTGGGACACGGCCGCCCTCGACGCCGCCCGGCACCCGCACGAACTGGTGCCGGACGGACGGATCCACCTGCACCTGGACCTGGAGCACCACGGCATCGGCTCGGCCTCCTGCGGTCCGGGCGTGCTGCCCGCGCACCGGCTGGCCGCCGGACGCCACCGGCTCCGGCTCGGGTTCTCCCCGGTGGCCCCGACCCCCTGAGTCCCGGCCCCCGGGACACGCGGCGGCGGGGGGAGGGGCCCTCCCCCCGCCGGGGCGCGGAGCCGTCCGGGGAGACCGGTCCGGACCGGTTCCCGGACACCCCGGGAAGAGGGGTGGCCAGGCGGGGGGAGCGCTGCTGTCATAGGGGTTCCCTCTCACGAAAGGCGCCCCCCGCCCATGGCCGACACCACCGGACCCGAACGCGCCCGCCCCGGACGCAGACCCTCCCGGATCGACGGCGCGGCACTCCGCGCCGACCTGCGGCGCGTCGTTCCCGACAGCGCCGCCGCCCTTGTCGTCACCCTCGTCATCTTCTTCGTCGTCTACGCACGCATCGAGGCGGGAACCTCGATGACGCTCATGGTCATGCCGTTCCTGTCCGACGCCGGGGAGTACTGGCTGTACTGGCTCTGCCAGGCCTTCGGGTGGTCGGGGCTCCTCTGGGCCTGGATCACCGTCATGCTCGGGCTGCTCCGCTCCACCGCGCCCCTGGCGCGGGCCCCCGTCCCGCACGCCCGCATCGAGCGCTGGCACCGCGTCACCAGCCTCACCACCATGGGGCTGATGTTCGCGCACGCGTTCGCGTTCTTCCTCGAACTCGTGCGGGACAACGAGGAGGGGCTGGCCTGGGGCGGACGCCTGCTGTCCGCGTTCGTGGACGTGTTCGTGCCCGGCGGCTACGCCACCGGGACCGGACAGGTCGCGATCCTCATCGGGCTGATCGCCCTCTACCTGGCCGTGCCGCTCAGCCTCGCCTACTACTTCCGGTTCCGGACCGGGACGCGCACGTGGCGGGCGCTGCACCGGTTCGTCATCGTCGTCTACGCGCTGAGCGTCTGGCACACCCTGCTCTACGGCACGAACGTGTGGTTCGACGGCTGGTTCCGCACGTTCGTGTGGGCCCTCCAGCTCCCCGTGGCCCTGCTGCTCCTGGCACGGCTGCTGGCGCCGCTGCGCGCGGACGAGCGCTTCACGCTCCGCGACCTGGCGGGCGGGCGCAAGCTCCGGGCGCTCTCCCGGCTCGGCGCCCGGCTGGCGGTCGCGGCGACCGTCGTCGTGCTGCTCGCCGTGACGATCACCGGCCGGGACGGGGGCCGCACCCCGGGGGCCGAGGGCGGTGAGATGCTGATCGGCCAGGACGCGGTCTGGGGCGGGCTCGCCCTCCTGCTGACGGTGATCGGCGCCGTCGTGCTGTCCCTGCGCGGCCGCGAGCGCCCGGAACGGGGGGCGCGCGTGGGATAGCGGGCCGACCGGGTCCGCCACCGGTGTGACGCGAGGCGCTCCCGTGACCCTGTGCTCTGCGCTCAGTGCTCCCGGGCGCCGTGTCCCCGTGCTCCCGGGCACCGGAGCGCTCACGGCCCGGGCGGCCGTGGGGCTCCGGAGGCGCCGTGGGCGGGCCCGTGAGAGCGGGTCGGCCCGGCGGAGGAGCCCGGACCCGAGCGGAGCCCCGGGCCGGCACGACACGCGGCGGGGGCGGGGGGGGGCCGGGGGGCCCCCCCCCCCCCCCCCCCGGGGGGGGGGGGGGGGGGGGGGGGTTGGGGGGCCGGGGGGGGGGGGGACGGGGGCAGCACCCCCCGGCCGGGGCGGCCCCCCCGCCCCGGCCCCCCCCGGGGGGGGGGGGGGGGGGCCCGGGGCCCCCCCCCCCCCCGCCGTCCGTGCGGGTCCTACGGAGCCTTGGGTTTCTTGTCCGAGGTGAGGGCGTCCTTGGCCTTCTCACCGGCCTGCTTGAGCTTGGACGTGGTCTTCTCGGTCTTGCCCTCGGCCTGCCACTGCTCGTTGCCGGTGGCCTTGCCGAGGGTCTCCTTGGCCTTGCCCTTGTACTCGTCGGCCTTGTTCCCGGCGCGGTTCTGCTCGGACATGTCAACCTCCTGCTGGGCATTCGGTCCTGGTCTCTGCCCTCACCGCTGTGACGGCTCCCAATCATGATCCGCAGAAAAAACTTCCCAAATGGGCTGAATTCGCCTGAAAACCTGGGCCGGGAGGCCGTGCGCGTCAGCCGCGCGGGGCGACCGGCACCACCGAGGCGAACGGTGCGTGCGTGGTCAGCCGCCTCTCGATCCCCTCGCGGACCATCGCCTTCGCGGTCGTGACGGCGGCGCCCACCTCGGCGCCCTTGGCCAGTTCGGCGGTGATCGCGGCGGCGAAGGTGCACCCGGCGCCGCTCACGCGCTCCTCGCCGATCTTCGGGGCGCTGAGGACCGTCACCTCCTCGCCGTCGAAGTACACGTCCACCGCGTCCGGGCCGGGGAGCTCCGTGCCGCCCTTGGCGACCACGTGCTTCGGGCCGAGTTCGTGGATGCGGCGGGCGGCCTCGACCAGGTCGTCCACGGAGTCGATGCGCTCCATGCCCGCGAGGGTGCGCGCCTCGAAGTGGTTGGGCGTGATGACCGTGGCCAGCGGGAGGATCTGGGCGGTGAGCGCCTTGTCGGTGTCCAGGGCCGCGCCCGCCTCCTGGCCCTTGCAGATCAGGACGGGGTCCAGGACCACGTGCCGCCACGGCTGCCGCTGGAGGGCCTCGGCGACCACGTCGATGGTGTCGGGCGTGCCGAGCATGCCGATCTTCACCACGTCCAGGTCGTGGCAGGCGGTCGCCGCCTCGATCTGGTCGGCGATGACGTTCGGGGCGACGGGGACGAACCGGTGGCCCCAGCCGTTGCCGGGGTCGAAGGAGACGATGCAGGTGATCGTCCCCATCCCGTAGACGCCGAGTTCCTGGAAGGCCTTGAGGTCGGCCTGGATGCCGGCGCCGCCGGTGGCCTCCGATCCTGCGATCACGTACGCGCGGTCGGTCATGGGGGACCAACCTCCCTCTGTCGATGTGCTGTTGCCGGTCTCGGAGCCCTCGCGGGTTCACGAACCCGTTGTTATTGCATCACAAGCGCAGGTCCCGGGCGTTCGCGGAGTCCGTGGTGGGCGTCACGGGCGCCGTGGCGCGGCCGTCCGGGGCCGGTGGCCGGGCGCTCCCGGCGGGCGCGGTGGCCGGATACGGCCACGGGACCTGTCGCGACATTAAAAATAGTGTCGTATTATTTTTTCATGGCGAGGACGGCGGACCACGATGAGCGGCGGCGACAGGTCGCCCGAGCACTCCTGCGCTCGGTGGGCAGGCGGGGGCTGGCGAGGACCACCCTCGCCGACGTCGCCGACGAGGCCGGGGTGTCGGTCGGGCTGGTGCAGAGCTATTTCCGCACCAAGTCCCAGCTGCTCCGGTTCGGAGTGGAGTACATGTACAAGCAGGGCGAGGCCCGCCTCGTGGCACTCGCCGCGGACGAGGGGCCGGCCACCGTCCGGGAATGGGTCCTCCGCGCGGCGGAGACCCTCCTCCCCCTCGACGACGAGCGGCGCCTGGAACTCACCGTCTGGCTGGAGTTCCTGCCGGCCACCATGGCCGACGAGGAGATGTCCCGGCTGCACAGGGCCACGACGCGTCAGCTCGTCGACGCGTTCGAGCGGGCGTTCGGCGAGGGCCTGCGGGCGGGCGAGCTGCCGCCCGGCACGGACGCCCGCGCGGAGGCCGCCGCCCTCGTCGCCTTCGTGGACGGCCTGACCGTGCACCACCTCGTCACCGGCGGGGACTTCGCCGAGGCCCCCGTCCTCGCCTCCCTCACCACCTACGTCGACCGGCTCTTCCCGGACCCCGAGAGCTCGTGACCCGCGTCCGACCGAGAGCTGGGCGATCCACATGACCACCACCGATCCGCAGACCGGGACCCCCGCCAGGGCGGGGGCGCGGCTCCCCCTGCTCGACGTCCTGCGGGGCGTCGCCATCATGGGCACCCTCGCCACCAACGTGTGGCTGTTCACCGCCCCCGGCTCCGAGGCGAGCTTCCTGTTCGGGGCGGACTCCCTCGGCACCCTCACCGACTTCCGTGAGTCGCCGTCCGCGGCCTCCCTGGGGGAGGGGCTGTTCCTCTTCCTCGCCAACGGCAAGTTCCTCGCCCTGCTCACCCTGCTGTTCGGCGTGGGCCTGGCCATCCAGTTCCGCTCGGCGACCCGGCGGGGGGAGCGCTGGCCCGGCCCCTACAAGTGGCGGGCGCTGTTCCTGTTCGCCGAGGGCCTCGTGCACTTCACCCTGGTCTTCGCCGCCGACGTCCTCATGGGCTACGCGGTCACGTCCCTGGTGGTCGCCTGGCTGCTGACCCGCTCCCGGAGGGCGCAGAACGCCGTGATGTGGACGGCGGCGGCCGTGCACACGGCCCTCATCGGGCTCCTCACCGCGGTGATGGTCCTCGACCCGGCCGCGGCGGGAGGGGAGACCCCGCCCGAGGTCGTGGACCTCTACGCCCACGGGAGCTACCTGGACCAGGTCGCCTTCCGGCTCGACCACGTGCTCCTCTTCCGCGCCGAGCCGATCCTCACCTTCGCCCTGATGGTGTTCATGTTCCTGCTGGGCGTGCGGCTGTTCCGCGCCGGGGCCTTCGGGGACGACGGCGCCGGCCGCCGGATCCGGGGCCGCCTGCTCGCGTGGGGCCTGGGCGTCGGGGTGCCGTTCAACCTGGCCACGTCCCTGGCCGGGCCCGGGCTGGCCCTCCTGGACCGCTACGTCGCCGCCCCGGTGGTGGCGCTCGGCGTGATCGGCCTGGTCGGCCGGGTGCTGGACCGGGCCGCCCCCGGGGGCCTCGCGGTCACGGCGGTGTCGTCCCTCGGCAGGACGGCGATGAGCGGCTACGTGGCGCAGAACCTCGTCTGCGTGCTGGTCCTCCAGGGCTTCGGCCTGGGCCTGGCCGCCCGCCTCGCCGGCTCGGGCCCCTGGTGGGTGATGGGCCTGTGGGCGGCGGTGTGCGCGCTGCTCCTGACCGCCTCCACGCTGTGGCTGCGCCGGTTCCGCGCCGGTCCCCTGGAGGCCCTCCAGAAGGCGGTGCTGGCACGGGCCCCCGGACACCGGCGCTGACCCGCCCCGCCCCCGCCGGACCGGACTCCGGTACGGCGGGGGCGCAGGGCCGCGCCGGGCCGAAGGCCCCGGGCACGGACCCGGTCAGCCGACGGGGTTCTCCGCCATGGCCCTCGCCTCGACCCTCTGCTTGATCAGCCCCATCTCGACCGGGGCCTCCCGGTTGATGTTGGCGGTGATCTGCTCGTCGCTGTAGGGCGAGTCGGGCTTCATGGTGAACTCGTTGCGCCAGGTCATGAGGACCCCGCCCGCGACCTCCTCATAGGTCCAGTGCAGGTTGATGAACTCGAACGCCCCGGTCTCCACGCGCCGGGCGCGCACCTCGCCCGCGGCGCGGTCCATGACGCGCTCGGAGACCCAGCTCCACACGCGGCCCTGGTCGTCCGGGAACTTGGTGATCCGGAACCGGACGGTGTCCCCCTCCCTCTCGAGGACCTCCACCTCGGCGTACTTGGGGAAGAAACCGGTCCACTCGTCCAGGTCGTTGGTCATCTCCCAGACCAGGTCGAGGGGGGCGTCGATGACGATGCTGTTCTCGGTACGCGAGGGCACGGCCGTCACGCTCCTTCCATGTGGGCGGGGACGTCCCCGTTGACCAGGGCCATGAGTGCGGCGGGCGAGGGCGCCTGCTCCGCGTCGGCGCCCAGCTTGAGGCCGGTGCGGCGCTCGATCTCGGCCACGATGCCGAGGACGCCGAGGGAGTCGACCCCCAGCTCGTCGAAGGTCTGCGAGGACGCCGTCGCGACGTCGGTCCTGATCCCGGCGCAGGCGGAGATCAGCTCCACCTGCTCCTCGATCGTGATGCGGCTCTCGGCCATGGGTCTCCTTGTTGTCGTGTGTCAGACGTGGTCGGGATGCTGGAGGACGAGCGCGGAGTTCCCGCCGCCCACGCCCCGGGACAGCACCAGCGCGGAGCGCAGGCGTGCGGGGCGGGCGACCCTGGTGACCAGGTCCAGGCCCAGGGGCGCGTCCGGTACGTGGGGGGTGGGGGGAACGACCTGGTGTTCCAGGCTCAGCACCGCGGCGGCCACGTCCAGGGCGCCCGCCCCGGCGTAGGCCCGGCCGAAGCCCGCCTTCGGCGCGGTGACGGCCACGCCGTCGGGGAAGAGCCGCCGCAGCGCCGCGGCCTCGTCGGCGTCGGCCTTCGGGAGGCCGACGGCGTCCGCGAAGACGACGTCCACCCCCTCAGCGCCCACCCCGGCGCGGCGCATCGCCTCCTCGGCCGCGCGCAGGAGCCCCTCGCCGCCGGGGTCGAACGCGCCGACGCCGCCGAACGTGCTCGCGTGGCCGGCGACGACGGCCCGCACCCTGGCCCGGCGCGTCCGCGCGGTGGCCGCGTCCTCCACCAGCGCGACGGCCGCGCCCTCCGCAGGGACGAAGCCGCACGCCCTCTCCGTGAAGGGCGCGTACGCCGTGCCGGGGTCCTCGCCCTCGCTCAGGACGCCGCTGCCCAGCTGGGTGGCCAGGGCGAACGGCGAGCCGAGCGCCGCGTCGCTGCCGCCGACCAGCATCGCCGGGGTCCCGCGCCGGAGAATCTGCATGCTCTGCCCCAGCGCGTCGAGCATGCCCGGCTCGTCGGTGGTCAGCACACCGCACATGCCCTTGAGGCCGTTGCTGATCGACACCTGGCCCGTGCTGGCCGCGTAGAACCAGGCGATGGACTGGTAGGGGCCGACGAACTCCGGCCCCCGTCCCCACAGGGCGGCCAGTTCGCGCTGGCCGAACTCGTTGCCGCCGCTGCCGCTGCAGATGAGCACCCCCGTGGCGTAGGGGTCGGTGGTGACGTCGACCCCCGAGTCCCGCAGGGCCTCGTCGGAGGCCACCATCGCGAACCAGCTGAACGCGTCGGTCCGGACGACGTAGCGGCCCTCGATGTGCTCGTACGGGTCGAACCCGGGAACCCTGCCGCCGAGGCGGACCGGGTACCCCCGGGCGCCGACGTCGGGGATCGGCGTCAGGAGCGTCCGCCCCTCCACCAGCGCGGCCCAGTAGGCGTCGGTGCCCGTTCCCGCCGGGGACACCGCGCCCAGGCCCGTGATCACCATGGTCATGGCCGCTCCTCACTCTCCCCGGTCCAGGACGACCGCCGACTGGAAACCCCCGAAACCGCTGCCCACGGACAGCACCACGTCGGTCCTGTGCTCGCGCGCGGTCACCGGGACGTAGTCGAGGTCGCACTCGGGGTCGGGCGTGGCCAGGTTGGCCGTGGGCGGGACCACGCCGGTGTCCATGGCCAGGACGCAGGCCACGAGCTCGATCGAGCCGATCGCCCCGAGCGAGTGCCCCACCATCGACTTGATCGAGGTCATGGGGACCCGGCGGGCGTGTTCGCCGAGCGCGCGCTTGATGGCGTCGGTCTCGTGCCGGTCGTTCTGCACGGTGCCGGACCCGTGCGCGTTGACGTAGTCCACGTCGGAGGCGGGGCGCCGGGCGTGGTCCAGCGCGGTGGTGACGGCGCGCGCCATCTCCGTCCCCTCGCGCCGCAGGCCGGTCATGTGGAAGGCGTTGCCGTGGTTGGCGAAGCCCGCGACCCGGCAGCGGACGCGGGCGCCGCGCCGCCGTGCGGCCGACGCCTCCTCCAGGACGAGGACGGCCGCGCCCTCGCCCATCACGAAGCCGTTCCTGTGGCGGTCGAAGGGCCGGGACGCGCGCCCCGGGTCGTCGTTGCTGTCCGACGTGGCCTTGATGGCGTCGAAGCAGGCCATGGCGATGGGCGAGATCGGCGACTCGGCCGCCCCGGCGACGACCACGTCCGCGAGGCCGTCCTCGACGGCCTGGGCGGCGTAGCCCACCGCGTCCAGCCCGGACGTGCAGCCGGTGGAGACCGTGCGCACCGGGCCGCGGGCGCCGACCAGCTCCGCGATCTCCCCGGAGAGCGTGCTCGGCATCAGCGCGAGGTGCGAGTGGGGCGCGGTGGCGGTGTGGTCGACCACCCAGTCCGCGCCGCCGCGGCTCGTCGACGCGTACTCCCGGTCCAGGCGGGTGGTGCCGCCGACCGCCGTGCCCATGCTCACCCCGACGCGCCAGGGCGGGACGTCGGCCAGCGGGGCGGCGCTGTCGGCCAGGGCCTCGGCGGCGGCGACGGCGGCGAACTGGACGTACCGGTCCATGCGCGCGGTCCGCTGCTCGTCCAGGCCGTGCGCGGCGGGGTCGAAGTCGACCTCGGCGGCGATGCGGGAGCGGTAGCCCGCCGGGTCGAACAGGGTGATGCCCCGGGTGGCGGTGCGTCCCGCGGTGAGCATGTCCCAGAACGCGGTGGCGCCGATGGCCCCGGGGGCGACGACGCCCACGCCGGTGACGACGGCTTCGCGTTTCACGACTCGCCCCCCTCACGGCGGGAGGGGCGGAGCGGACGCGTGCGGGTGTCGGGGGAGGCGCCGCGGTGCCGTCGCGGCGCCCGGTGGGAAGTGCCGGACGGAGGTGTGACGCGCCCCGGTGACACCGGGGGACGGCAGATCTGGGTCAAGGGTGTCTTCTCCACGAGTTCAGGGATGCCGACCGGGGTCGGTCGCGGGGCGTGAGGCCGAACGGTCCGCGGGTGCTGTGCCGCGCCTCGGGCGGGTCGGGCGACGGACAGCGGGCGAGAGCGGCCGCGGAGTGACGGGTCGGAGGCGGTGCGGCCGGTCACGGGAGACCGCAAACGGCCGACATCGCTACTTTCTGTGTTTGTGATATCACGATGTGGAGTCGATCTGGCGTTGGCCATGCCCCTGACGACGACCTGGTAGGCCAGATTTCCTGTTTTCCCCGCGGCCCCCGAGCGGGTTGTCCGGCTGATCGGTATTTGTTCGCCCCCCGGGCGGCGCACCCGCCCGGAAAAGAGGAAAACCCCAGGTCCAAGCCCTGGGGGAGGTCGGTCGCGACCCGGAGGCGAGAGGGTTCCGGCGTGCGGACCGGAGCGGGGCCGGCTCCGCCCGCCCGACCCGCCCCGGCGCCCGCCGGCCGGGGCGCGGTCCGGCCCCGGGCGGCGGCAGCCGTGTCGGCGGGGACCGCGGGCGTGTCCGGCCGGGCCGCTACAGCCAGTCGTGCTCGCGCGCGTACCTGGCCGCCTCGTGCCTGGTGCGCGTCTGGGTCTTCTGCATGGCGTTCGAGAGGTAGTTGCGCACCGTGCCCTCGGCCAGGTGCAGCCGGGCGGCGATGTCGGCGGCCGAGTACCCCTCGCCGGTCGCCCGCAGGACGTCCACCTCCCGGTCGGTGAGCGGGCAGTCGTCGATGACGGCGAGCGCGGACACGTCCGGGTCGATCCACCGCTTGCCCCCGTGCAGGGTCGCGACGACCGAGGCGATGTGCGCCGGTTCCGCCGACTTGCTGACGAAGCCCTGGACCCCCAGCCGCAGGGCCTTGCGCAGCACCCCGGGCCTGGCGTGCCGGGTCAGCATGAGGATCACCTGGTCCGGGAGCTCGCGGCGGATCGCCGCGACGGCCCCGAGCCCGTCCGTCCCGGGCATCTCCAGGTCGACGACGAGCACGTCGGGCCGGTGCCGGAGCGTGGCCTCCACGGCCTGCTCCCCGTCCTCCGCCTCGGCGAGCACGGTGATCTCCCCTTCCATGGGGAGCAGCGCGGCCAGCGCCTTGCGGAGCAGGGCCTCGTCGTCGGCGAGCACCACGGTGGTCATCGGTCGTCCTTCCGTGTCGGTGCGGGGCGGGAGGCGTCGGAGGCCGTGCGCGGGAAGCTCGCGGCGGTCAGGAACCGTCCGTCCCCGCGCTCCACCGTGAGCTCGCCGCCGTCGGCGAGCACGCGCTCGCGCAGGGCGGCGAGGCCGCTGAGCCCGGTGACCGGGCCCTGCTGCGCGCCGTCGTTGACGATGCGCACACCGGTCCCGGAGAGGGTGATCCACACCTGCCCGGC
>NZ_JBIWMK010000007.1:0-54840 GCF_044766605.1 Nocardiopsis sp. NPDC101807
CCGCTCGACTTGCATGTGTTAAGCACGCCGCCAGCGTTCGTCCTGAGCCAGGATCAAACTCTCCATAAAGGTCATACCATCCGTCCCGGCGACCGTGAGGTCGGCCTGGGGCGGATAAACCTAGAAGTAATCCTGACCAACCGGGTTGCCCCGATTAATCAAAGGAACCCTTCACACCGAACCACTGTTCGGGTGACGGGGCCAAAACAAACATGGCTTAAAGAAAATCAAACACGCGCTGTTGAGTTCTCAAGAAACAACCGCCCTTCCCGTACAAGCGCCGGCCTGTTCGGCCGTCTGCTCTTCCGTGGAAGGCGTCTGCGTTTCCGCTTTGTTGTGTCTTTACTTTATCAGGTGTTCCGCGCCCCGCCAAATCGGCGGTTTGTGGTGGTGCTGATCGGGGTAAAGCCCGTTGTGCTTCGTTTGCTTTTGTCCGAATGGACTGGGCTTTTGAAGCGACTCCCTGAGTTTACATGGCCGGAGCAGTGCTCGAACCGCGTGTTCCAGAGAAGAGATGGCGCCGCTCCTCGCGGACCGGTGCCGAGTCTTCCCGATGGAAGCTCGCCGTGCCGCAGCGACTCGTTCAACTATAGGGAGGGCCGCAGCGGACGTCAAGTCAGAGCCCGGAGCCGAGGTGGAACCGTCGCCCCGGGACCCTGTCGCCCCGTCCCGGGCGGCTTCTGAAGGCCCCTGACGTGCCCGGTTCCCGTTCCGGAACCGTGTGTCACGTCGCCTGTTGTGCCAGACAACGACGATCGTGCCCGGGAGATTCCCGGCCGAAACCCCCATGCGGCCGCAGAGTTTCGAGGGCGGCCCGCCCCGGACACAGCCGTGGGGGGGGGGGGGGGGGGGGGGGGGGGGGCGGGGCCCCCCGCCCCGCGGGGGGGGGGGGGCCCCCCCCCCCCCGGGGGGGGGGGTGGGGGGGGGGGCCCCCCCCCCCGCCCCGGGGGGGGGGGGGGCCGGGGGGGGGCCCCCCCCCCACGGCCACGACGCGTGGTCAGCCCTGGAGGACGACACCGCCGATGTTGCGCTTGCCCTTGCGCAGCACCACGTAGCGCCCCTGGAGGACGTCGGCGGTCCCGAGCGTGGCCTCGACGTCGGTGACCTTCACGTTGTTCACGTAGGCGCCGCCCTCCTGGATGGCGCGCCGGGCCGCGGACTTGCTCGGCGTCAGACCGCTCTGCGCGAACAGGTCCGCGACGAGCAGGCCGTCGACCGGTCCCGCGACCTCGGCCCTGGGCACCTCGGCCAGCGCCGCGTCGAGCGTCCGGCCGTCCAGCTCGGACAGGTCGGCCCGGCCGAACAGCGCGAGGCTCGCTTCCCGGACCTTGCGGCACTCCTCCTCGCCGTGGACCAGCGCCGTGAGGCCCTCGGCCAGGGTGCGCTGGGCGGCGCGGGCCTGGGGCCGCTCCTCCGTCTGGCGCTCCAGCTCGGCGATCTCGTCCTCCGAGAGGAAGCTGAAGGTCTTCAGGTAGCGGACCACGTCCCGGTCGTCCGCGTTGAACCAGAACTGGTAGAAGGCGTACGGCGAGGTCAGTTCGGGGTCGAGCCAGATGGTGCCGGACTCGGTCTTGCCGAACTTGGAGCCGTCGGCCTTGGTGAGCAGGTTCGTGGTCATCCCGTGCGCCTGGCCGTGCGGCTCGTTGCCGTCCATCCGGCGGACCAGGTCCAGGCCCGCGGTGATGTTGCCCCACTGGTCGGAGCCGCCCGTCTGGAGGGTGCATCCGTAGCGCCGGTAGAGCTGGACGTAGTCGTAGGACTGGAGCAGCACGTAGCTGAACTCGGTGTAGCTCATGCCCTCTCCGTCGAGACGGCTCCTGACCGTCTCCCGGGCCAGCATCTGGTTGACGCTGAAGTGCTTGCCCACGTCGCGCAGCAGCTCGATGGCGTTGATCTCGCCGAGCCAGTCCCCGTTGTTGGCGAGCACCGCGTCGGTGGGACCCGCCTGCTCGCCCTCGGGGGTGAAGCGCAGGAACGCGGAAAGCTGCCCGGCGAGGTTGTCCACCCAGCCCCGGACGGTGTCCACCGAGTTGAGCCGGCGTTCCGCGCTGGGCTTCGGGTCCCCGATGAGCCCGGTGCCCCCGCCGACGAGCGCGATGGGACGGTGTCCGGCCTGCTGGAAGCGCGCGAGGGTGAGGATCTGGGTGAGGTGGCCGACGTGCAGGCTGCCCGCCGTCGGGTCGAAGCCGCAATACAGGGTGATCGGACCATCGGCGAGGGCCTTGCGGAGTGCGTCAAGGTCGGTCGTCTGCGCGAGCAGGCCGCGCCACTGGAGTTCGTCGATGATGTCGGTCACTGTGTTGCTCTCTGTTGTGTAGGCGGGCCCCGGGGCCCGATCTGCCTCGGAGTCTAGGCGGAATGCCGCTGGGCATCACGTGGTTTTCCCCCTCCCCCACGCTATCGGCTGTGCCGACGCCCCCGGTCGCGCGGTCCGGGCCCGCACGGGAAGCGGGTCCGCCCCGGGCCCCCGCGCGTCCGCGTCCGACCCGTTGACACCTTTGGCTAATAACATTAGCGTTTTGGCTATGCTTGCAAGCCATCGTGAGAAGACCGCGCGCCACCTCCGGCGCCCCCGCGGCCCGATCGCCCGCGACCTCCACGGAACCGGGGGCCGCAGCCCCCTCGTGGTCCGCGTGCCCGACCGCCGCCACCCCCTCCGAGGCGTCGGCGCGGGTCCGGCCGGGGACCGGGTCGCCGCCGCGGACCCGCGCGGCACCGCCTACGACGACCGCGCCGACCGGGCGTCGGCGGCCGGCTCCCCCCTGCCCGCCGTGGAGGCGTCGGCCGAGGAGGTCGTCGCCGGTGCCTAGGGCCGGGCTGACCCCGGCGGTGGTGGCCGAGGAGGCGGCGCGGCTCAGCGACGAGGAGGGGTTCGACTCCCTGTCCCTGGCCGCGGTCGCCAAGCGGCTCGGGGTGGCCACGCCCAGCCTGTACAAGCACGTCGACGGGTTGCGGGGGCTGAGGCGGGAAGTGGCGCTGCTCGGCGCGAACGGAATCGGCGAGGAGGTGCAGCGCGCCACCGTGGGCCGGTCCGGTCCGGAGGCCCTGCGGGCGACGGCCGACGCCTACCGCCGCTACGCGCACGCCCATCCCGGGCGCTACATCGCCCTCCAGCAGCTGCCGGTGCTGGCCGGGGCCGGGAGCAGGCCGGCCACCGACCCCGTGCGGGTCCTGGCCGCCGTCCTGAGCGGGTTCGGCATCGCCGAGGACCAGGCCGTGCACGCGATCCGGGCGCTGCGCAGTGCGCTGCACGGGTTCGTGGACCTGGAGACGCGCGGCGGTTTCGGTCTGCCCGAGGACGTGGACCGGTCCTACGCGCTGCTGGTGGAGGGGTTCGTGCGCGCCTTCCAGGAGTGGCCGGCCGCCTCGCTCGGCACGGGTGCGGCATCCGAGGACACGGGGAGGGTGTAGGCGGCGCCGGCCGGGCGTGCCGTTCCCGGACGGCGGACCGAAGACCCGCCGCTCCCCGGTCCGGGCCGGTGGGGACCCCCTCGGCTGCCGCCGGGAGGGCGCGCCGGGCCCGGCCGGACCGCACGCGGGCCCTGCTCCACAGCGTCGGCCTCGGTCTCCTCCCGGCGGGCCCGTCCGTGTACCACCTCACCGCCTCCCGGGTCCCCGGCTCCGGAACCGTCCCGGGTGAGGGATTCCTGACCCCGGGCGGAGTTCCCGCAGGGTGGGGGCATGGGCCAAGCTGGTGGACACGACCGTTTCGCCCCCGTGTGGCGCCCGACCCGCTGTGGAGTCCCCTGATGCCCAAGAAGTCGTCGAAGATCGGCGGTGCGCTGTCCGCCGTGGTCGGCGTGCTCGCCGTCGCCGCGTTCGTCCTGTACCAGCTGGGCGTGATCGACCTGGCGCCGGAGGGCGCCGCCGAGCCGCAGGGCGGCGAGGCGACGGCCTCGGAGCCGTCCGTGGAGCAGGCCCGCTCCCAGCTGGAGGAGCTGCGGATCGAGGAGGAGGACGATCCGCCCGGGTACGACCGCGCGCTGTTCCCCCACTGGGACACCGGTGTCCAGGAGAACTGCACGACCCGCCAGGCGGTCCTGATCCGCGACGGCGACGCCGTGGAGACCGACGAGGACTGCCGGCCGGTGTCCGGATCCTGGTACAGCGCCTACGACGGCGAGACCTTCACCGACCCGCAGGACATCGACATCGACCACATGGTCGCCCTGAAGGAGGGCTGGCGCTCCGGCGCCCACGCGTGGACCACCGAGGAGCGCGGCCGGTTCGCCAACGACATGGACTCCACCCAGCTGTGGGCGGTGAGCGCCTCGACCAACCGGTCCAAGGGGGACGCGGACCCCGCCGAGTGGATGCCCCCGCTGGAGTCCTCGCACTGCGACTACGCGGTGTCCTGGATCGAGGTCAAGCACGTGTGGGACCTGACGGTGGACCCGGACGAGGAGTCCGCCCTGCGCGACGTCCTCTCCGGCTGCTGATCCGCCCGGAGGAGGGCGCGGGGCCCCGGTCGACCGGGGCCCCGTCCGGTCAGCCGGAGTCCGTGCTCGGCGCGACACCCCTGGCCGTGGCGAGGAGCTCCTCCTGGCCGACGAGGCCGAAGGAGTCGCGGACCTCCACCGCCACGCCCTTCGCGGGCGTCCAGAACACCTCGGTCTCGCCGCGCAGGGCGGCGTGGCCGTTGTTGTCGAACTCCTCGAGCGCCCAGTCGGGCGAGCGCTCGTGGTACTCGGTGAGGAAGTCGCGGACGGCGGACAGGTCGGAGAGCGCGGAGCCGCGCATGACCAGGACCTGGAGGAGGACCCTGACCCCTCCCCCCTCCAGCGTCCTCTCCCAGACCCGGGTGGAGAAGGACACGTCGCCCCACTCGTAGTCGAAGTCCGAGACCGAGGTCCGGTCGTCGACCTGTGCGGGCAGGTGCCCGATGCTGAAACCGTCCAACTCTCCCCCTCGTGGGCTGGTGGCGGCCGGGGCCGCCGTGAGTGCGAGCGCGAGCGAGGTGGCGAGTGCCACCGCGATCCACCGGGCAACGGACATGTTCACCTCCGGCGACGGTCGTGGGACCGTCCCGGACCACCGCTGCCTCTCATGGTGGGGCGCTGCGGAAGCCGCTGCCAGAGTGTTCTCCGGCCTGTGGACAACCCGGGTCCGGCACGCGCGGGAGCGGCTCCGGGCCGGTCGTGTCCTACCCGCGGGGCGGGTGCACGAACGTGTCCGTGAGGAACTCGGCGATCGCCAGTGAGGAGGTCGCCGCCGGCGAGGGGGCGTTGCGCACGCACACGACCCGGCCGTGCGTGTCCACCCGGAAGTCGTCGAGCAGGGCGCCGTCCCGGCCCAGCGCCTGGGCGCGCACCCCCGCCGGCGCCGGGCGCAGGTCGGCCGCCGCCAGCTCGGGGAGGAGCTTCCTGGCCTGGGAGGCGAAGGCGGCGCGCGAGGCCGACACGAGGGTCTCCCTGGCCCCGACCGCCCAGTGGCGGCGCGCCAGCCGCCAGAACCCCGGCCACGACAGGGTGCCCGCGAGGTCGCCGGTGCTCAGGTCCCCGGCGCTGTAGCCCTCCAGCGCGGTGGCGAGGATGGCGTTGGGGCCCGCCATGACCTCGCCGTGGACGTGGCGGGTGAGGTGCACGCCGAGGAAGGGGTACCGCGGGTCGGGGACCGGGTAGAGCAGCCCGTTGACCAGGTGGCGGCGTTCGGGGACGAGTTCGTGGTACTGGCCGCGGAAGGGCACGATCCGCGGGTCGTCCGCCGCGCCGGCCATGCGTGCGAGACGGGCGCTGTGCAGTCCGCCGCAGACCACGAGCCGGTCGAACCGGTGGACGGACCGCTCCCCTCGGGGGTCGCCCGTGAGGGCGCGGACCCCGTCGTGGTCCTGGCGCAGGTCGATGACGGGTGTGTTCAGCAGGACCCTGCCGCCGGAGCGGCGGACGTCGTCGGCGAGCTGTTCGGCGACGGCCACGAAGTCGGTGACGGCCGTGTGCGGCGAGTGCAGCGCGCCGGTCCCCGCCGCGTGGGGCTCGATCTCGCGCAGCCCCCCGGGGCCGAGCCGCGTGACGCCCGGGACCCCGTTCTCCCGGGCACGGCGCTCGATGTCGTCCAGGCGCTCCTCGTCCCCGGCGTCCAGGGCGACGAGGACCTTGCCGACCTCCTCGTAGGGCAGGCCGTGCTCGGCGCAGTAGTCCTTGAGCAGCCCGACCCCGCGGCGGCAGAGTGTGGCCTTGAGGGAGCCGGGGCGGTAGTAGAGCCCGGCGTGGACCACCCCGCTGTTGTGTCCGGTCTGGTGCGCGGCCACCCGGTCCTCCTTCTCCAGGACGGTGACCCGGGTGCCGGGGCGGTGGAGGGCGAGCCGCCGCGCCAGGGCGAGTCCGACGATCCCCGCTCCGATGACGCCGATGTGTTCGGTGCTGCGCATGGCGGCACGCTAGCAACCCCGGCCGGGGCCCGCGCGGGCGGGGACCGCCGGTGGACGCGTCCCCGCCGGGGGCCGGTCGGCTTCCGGACGCCTCGCGGGCGGAGGCCCCTCCGGGGCCCGCGGTCAGAGCGAGCGCAGGCCGACGAGGACGGCGTGCAGGATCTCCCCGCTGCCGAGCGGCCGGGAGGGGCCGCACCGCTGGAGCGCGCCCTCGGCGACCATGGCGGAGACCATGCACCTCACCTGGCCGACCGGCAGTCCCACCTCGGCGGCGAGCTCGACCACGGTGCGGGCGCGCAGGGCGTGTTCGAGGATGGCCTCGCGCTCGGGCCGCAGCCACTCGCGCCGACCGGGGGTGCGGGCCGCCATGACCAGTGTGAGCAGGTCCGTGCTGTGAGCGCCCGGCCCCGCGAGGTCCCCGCCCCCGGGGTCTCCGGCCGCCACCGCGAACGGGCGCAGGAAGCGCTCCCCGCCGGGTTCGGCCACGCGGTCGGCGCACCCCGGCGACCGTTGCGGGTCCGGCCCCGGCGCGGGGGGCCGGTCGGCGGGACGGCGGACGCGGGTTCCCTCAGTGCTCACCGTGTCCCCCCGGCGGTGTCGGCACGGACGTTCGGGTGACTCCTGCGCCGTGGGGGCCGTCCTCACGGCGGGGGGCCGACCGCTTCGGCAGCGCGGACTGCCGGGGACCGCCCGCCTGCACCGGTCCGGGGCGCCTCTGCGGAAGGGCGCCCTGCGGCCCCGTCGGGGCTCCGGGACCGTTCGGCCGCAGGCCGTGCTGGGGGCCCGTGGTCCGCGTCGGCGGAACGGGTTCCCGGAGGCCTCCCCGGTCGGGGGCGGCGGAGGGGCCGCCCCCGTCGCCTCCGGGTGCGGTGTGCCCGGGGGCGCGGGCGGGGCCTCCCGGAGGGGACGCCGGCGGGGCCGTCCGGGGGGCCCACCCCCCTCCGGGTGCGACCGGGTCCCACGGCCCGTCGGCGCGGGGGGCGCCCTGCGCTCCCCCCGGCCCGCGGTACCCGTAGGAGGGGTCGGCGTCCCGCATGTCGTCCGGGGGGGAGGGGACGACGCTCTGCGGGCCGCTCTGGCCGGGAGCGGGGACGACGCTCTGGGCGCCGGTCTGCCAGGGTGCGGGCACGGGGCTCTGCGGTCCGCTCGGCCCCGTCCGGGCGAAGCCGACCGAGGGGTGCGCGCCGGTGTCCCGGACCGCCTGCTGCGAGCCCGTGACCGTCACCGGGTTCTCGACCGGCTCCAGCAGCGACTTGGGGAGGAGCGCCGTGGCCCGGGTGCCCCCGTAGGGGGACGGCCTGAGCCACACCCGCACGCCGTGCCGCTCGGCGAGTCGGGCGACGACGAAGAGCCCCAGGCGGGGGTCGTCCGGAAGCGCCATCACGTCGAACTCGGGAGGACGGCTGAGCGTCCGCTCGGCCGCGGCGTAGCCGTGGTCGGACATGCCCAGGCCGCGGTCCTCGACCTCGACCACCAGCCCCTCGGCGGTCGGGGTGCAGCTGACGTCGACGGGGGTGCCCGCCGGGGAGAACTGGGTGGCGTTCTCCACCAGCTCGGCGAGCAGGTGGACCACGTCGGCGACCACCTGGCCGTGCATGAGCACACGGGGTGCGGACGTCAGGCGGACGCGCTCGAAGTCCTCGGTCTCGGCGATGGCGGCTCGCAGCACGTCGACGAGCGGGTGCGGCTGCCGCCAGCGCCGCGCCGACTGCCCTCCTCCGAGGATGATGAGGTTGTCGGCGTAGCGCCGGGCCCGGGTGGCCATGTGGTCCAGGCGGAACAGGCGGCGCAGCGCCTCGGGGTCCTGCTCGTGGTACTCGATCTCGTCGAGGAGGCGCAGCTGCCGCTGGACCAGGTTCTGGTTGCGGAAGGCGATGCCGAGGAAGGCGCGGTTGGCGCCCCGCCTGATCTCCGCCTGGCGCACCGCGGCCTCCACCGCCGTGAGCTGGGCGCTGTCGAAGGCCTCCGCGACCTGCCCGATCTCGTCGTCGCCGCACTCGTCGAGCGGCGGCAGCTCCTCGTGGACGTCGACCTTCTGGCCGCGCTGGGCCCTGTCGACGATGTCGGGCAGGTCCTCGTCGCGCTCCAGGATCTGTCCGCGCAGGCGGAGCAGGCGCACGGTCAGGCGCCGCGAGGAGCGGCTCACCACGGCGATGGCGACCACTCCGCCGGCGAGGACCGTCCCGGCCGCCGCGATGCCCAGCGACACGCGGAGCAGGGCTGCGCTCCACGCCAGGTCGACGGTGCGCTCCGCCTGGGCGAGGGCCAGTCCGTCCAGCGCCGCCACGGTCCGGGGGGACGCCTCGTCCCACTCCTCCGCGCCGACGTCGACGGAGGTGTTGGGTTCGGGGGCCGCGGTCTCCTCCGCCGGTGCGTCGGGGTCCGGGACGGCCTCCCTGAGCGGGGGCCGTGTGACCACCTGGCGGCTGAGGTCCTCGGTGCGGGTCCAGGACTCCGAGGCGGTCATGTCCTCGTAGTGCTCCCGCACGCTCGGGTGCATGACGGGCGCGGCCGACTCCAGGGTGTCCCGGTAGGAGGCGGTCAGGTAGGTGAAGTGCGCCGTCTCCTCGTAGCCCATCTCCCCCCGGGCGATGTTCCCGGCGAGCAGGGCGTCGGCGGTGGCGCTCTCCGCCCTCGCGCCGAGGAGCTCGGTGGTCAGGACCGCGTCGGTGAGGTTCGCGCCGCCGTCGGTGGTGTGCACCAGGGCGGTGGTCGCGTCGGTGGTGACGTCGAGGAGCTCGCCGAAGCGGAGGAGGGTCTCCTCCCGTACGGCGGCGTGCTCGTCGATGCGCGTGCGGATCCCGGCGAGGGCCTCGGGGCTCTCCGTGACCGCGGACGCGCTGCGCCGGACCTCGTCGTCGCGGGTGCCGCGCAGGCGCTCGGCCAGTTCGACGGCGGAGGACAGCGCGGCGTCGGTGGCCTCCCTCTGCTCGTCGAGTGCGGCGGAGGCCTCCTCGTCGGGCCCGCTGTTCTCGAAACGCCCCTGGTAGACGAGGGAGAGCCTGCGTTCGAGGCGCAGCTCCTCGGCGGCGCGCGAGAAGACCGCGGTCCCCTCGCGGGCCTGGTGGACCGCCCCCATGAGCTGGACAGCCTGGACCGTGCCCACTGCGGCCACGACGAGCCAGAGCGCCAGGAAGCACAGGCTCGGGATGAGCACGATGCGGGTGAGCTGCCCTCGGATCGTGGAAGCGTTGTCGCGGTTTCTGCGCATGGCCCCCTCCGGCCTGTGCGGATGCCGGGGCCCGGGAGGGCGCCTCGGCGGCTTTCGGCCCTGCCGAGGCTATCGAAAAATCGTTGCCGTATGCTGTCAAATGATCACTAGCAGTTGCCTTTTCTCCCGCGCGACATCCCGTCGGCTGTGCTAGCACGGCCGCCCGGGCTCGACGAAGCCGCAGGTGGGAACGGAGAAGGGGCCGCCCGTCGCCACGGGCGGCCCCTTCGCGACACTCTCCGGCGCCCGCGGGGCACGGCGTGTCGCGCCCCTCAGGACTCCGGGCGGTGCCGGGAGCCCACGGGGGCGGGCAGCTCCTCCGCCGTCGGCGGCTGCTCCACGCCCAGCGAGTTGAGGACCTCGGCGTAGCGCAGGGCCGCGATCTTGCCGAGGAGGCTGTCCGCGCCGAGCGGAGCGCCGAGCCGGGCGCCGAACCGCGCCGCGATCGCCTCCATCTCCCCGACGGACAGCTCGGGGCCGAGCGCGCTGGGGGCGATCACCGGGCGCCGGCAGCCCCCCTGGCGCAGCTGGCCGACGATCTGCTCCACCGAGGCCTCGTTCTCCAGGTCCGCGGGCAGCACGGTCAGGCCCAGCCGGGCGGCGAGCAGGACCGCGGTCACCCCCGCGGCCCCGACGGCGCCCTCGCCTCCGACGGCGCCCACCACGACGCCGTCCGCCATGGTGGTGTTGCGGGCGACCACGCTGATCAGCCTCATACGGTCGGCCCGGACGTATCCGGCCTCGGCCAGGCGCAGGTGCAGGACCTCGGCGAGCATCGGGTGCGGTCCGAGCCCCTCCGTGACGCGCACGTCGGCGCCGGTCCGGACGGCCGCGTCCTCGATCGCGGCCGAGACCCTCCGGTGCGGCGCGGTCACCAGGGGGACGACGACGCCGCCCAGGGGCCTTTCGTCCGAGGGGCCGAGGTCGGCGAGCGCCTCGGCCAGGGTCTGTTCGTCGCCCTCGACGTGCCCGTAGCGGATGGTCACCTCGGGGCGGTAGGCGCGCACGAGGTCTGCCATCCGGGCACCGATCGACTCGCCGTCGGCGCCCCTGGCCTGTTCGGCCGTGCCCGGGACCGCCATGATCAGCGCGGGGGTGCCGAACCAGTTGTCGAAGGACAGCGGGTTGCGGTGGCGGCCGGAACGCCGCTTGGGCAGTTCGCGTGGGGGAAGTCGGTCAGAGTTTCGCATACCAGGATTCAGATGAGAGGCGGATTGGGGTGCCCAGTCGGAAGAGTGGTCGTCGGACGCGACATTGTAGCGTTCAACACCATATTCACGGGCGTGTCTCCTGAACGTATACCGAGGCGCCCCCCAGGTGGGGGCCGGGGGGACGCCTCGCCCGGATCAGCCGCTCATGGCGGGGCTCCGGCCCTGGATCACGTGGGTGACCAGCTCCACCAGCACCTCCTTGCAGGATTCCCGGTCACGCGCGTCGGCCATGACGATCGGCACCTCCCCGGAGATGTCCAGCGCCTCGCGGACCTCCTCCTGGCAGTAGTCGGCGGACGTGTCGAAGCGGTTCACCGCCACCACGAAGGGCACGCCCCTGCGCTCGAAGAAGTCCACCGCGTGGAAGCAGGTGTGCAGGCGGCGGGTGTCGGCCAGGACGATCGCCCCCAGGGCCCCCTCCGCCAGTTCGTCCCACATGAACCAGAACCGGTCCTGGCCGGGGGCGCCGAACAGGTACAGGACGATGTCGGGGTTGATCGTGATCCGGCCGAAGTCCAGCGCGACCGTGGTGGTGGTCTTCTCCTCCACACCGCCGAGGTCGTCCACCCCGTAGCTGGCCTCGGTCATCACCTCCTCCGTGCTGAGCGGGGTGATCTCGCTGACGGAGGAGACCAGGGTGGTCTTCCCCGCGCCGAAACCCCCGGCGACGATGATCTTGACGGCCTGCGGGATCGCCTCCGGCGGCCGGTTCTCAGAGTCTGCGGATGCCATCGAGTACCGCCTGAAGTACTTTCTTCTCGGGAAGCCGTGTGACCGGCGCGGACGCGCGGGTGCGCACGTCGCCGGCGGCGACGAGGTCCCCCAGGAGCACCCTCACCACCGTCAGGGGAATGTCGAGCCTGGCGGAGATCTCCGCCAGCGATATGGGTCTGCGGCACAGCCGCATGATCGCCTGGTACTCCGGTTCCAGGGCCCGCTCCTCCCGGTCCCGGGCGGCCACCACGATGGTGATCATGTCCAGTCGCGGCCCCGTGGGCGGCCGGGTGCGGCCCCTGGTCATGGTGTAGGGGCGCACCAGGGACGCGGCGGGGGCGTCTCCGACGCCCGCCGAGGGCCCCTCCGACGTCGGGTGGCCCCTCCCCCGGTTCCACGACGGTGCGGGGCGCCGGGGGAACGGACCGGTCGTCGGCCTGCCGGGGGCGGGACCGGTCCACCCCGTCCCGCGCTGTTCCTCGGAGGTGTTCACGAACCGGTGCCTCCCATGAAGCTGAGCCGCCCCGGCCTGCGGGGCGCGGCGGTGAGGAACTGGCCCACCCTCTTGATCCGCAGGTTCATCTCGTAGGCCACCAGGCCCACGTCGGCGTCCTCCCTGGCCAGTACCGCCAGGCACGCGCCCGCCCCCGCTGCGGTGACGAAGAGGTAGGAGTGCTCCATCTCGACCACGGTCTGACGGACGTCGCCGCCGCCGAAGTGCCGCCCCGTGCCCCGTGCCAGGCTCTGGAAGGCGGATGCCAGCGCCGACAGGTGCTCGGCGTCGTCAGAGGCCAACCCCCGCGAGCGTCCGAGCAGCAGCCCGTCGGCGGACAGCACGATCGCGTGCTCGGCGCCGACGACGCGGTCGACCAGGTCGTCCAGGAGCCAGTCCAGGTTGTCCGCGGCGTTGCTCTTGCCCACCATCTCAGTCGCTCTCTCCCGTGTGATCGTCGGCTCTGCCGCCGACCTGACCGTCACTGTCGTGTTCGCGGCCGTCGGCATCGACGTCCGCCTCCCGTCCTCGCCGGGTCCCGGCGCTGAAGGCGTCCATCATCCGGCGAGCCTGTTCGGGGCTCCTCTGAGCGGGGCCCGGGACATCCGGGGCCCCCCGCTCCGGTTCGGTCTCCTGTCTGAGCTGGGGCGCGAGACTGGCCTGGCGCCTGCGTCTGGGGAGTCCCTCCCGCTCGGGCCCGGCGCCCACGAGGCCGCCGTGCGCCGCTCCCGGGGCCGGATCGGCGGCGGTCGCGGGCTGCACCGCTGCCGGGCCGAACGGGTCCGGGTCGGCCACGGGCTCCGGGACCCGGCGCAGGGGCGGCGAGTTCCGCACCCCCTGCCCGTCGGTGTCGCCGGCCCCGTCCGGGTGCGGGGGGACCGGCCGCAGGACGGGCCTGGCCCGGCGGGGCGCGTAGCCGGTGTCGAGCAGGTCGGAGTCCGCCTCCGACTCCTCCTGGCGACGGCGTTCCCGGGCCGCCTGGCGCGCGGCGACCGGGGGCCGCTCCGGAGCGGCGGAGGAGGCGGCGACCAGTGTCCCCGGGATGAGCACCACGGCCCTGGTCCCCCCGTAGGGCGAGGGGCGCAGCTGGGCCTTGATGTCGTGCTTGACGGCCAGGCGCGCGACGACGAACAGGCCCAGGCGCGAGTCCGCGCCCGGGGCCATCACGTCGAACTCGGGTGCTTCGCCGAGTGTCCTGTTGGACGTGTTCAGGACGTCCTCGGGCATGCCGAGTCCCCGGTCCTCGATCTCGATGGCCACGCCCTTGGGCACCGACTCGGTGGCGATGGTGACCTCGGTGTGCGGCGGCGAGTAGGCGGTGGCGTTCTCCACGAGCTCGGCGAGCATGTGGATGACGTCGGCGACGGCCGCGCCCGCGAGCGCCAGGTCCGGCACGGACGTCAGCCTGACCCTGGCGTACTCGTCGGTCTCGGATATGGCGCCCCGCAGGATGTCGATGAGCGGGACGGGGTGGCGCCAGCGCCGTCCGGGCTGGGCCCCGCCCAGGATGATGAGGTTCTCGGCGTGGCGGCGGCCCCGGGTCGCCAGGTGGTCGAGCTGGAAGAGGCTCTCCAGCAGGTCGGGGTCCTCCTCCTCGCGCTCGACCCGGTCCAGCAGCTGGATCTGGCGTTGGAGCAGCGACTGGTGGCGGTGGGCGATGCCGAGGAAGACCCGGTTGACCCCCGCGCGGATGTCGGCCTGCTTGACGGCCGCGCCGACGGCGGTGCGCTGGGCGATGTTGAAGGCGTCGGCGACCTGGCCGACCTCGTCGTCCCCGTGGTCCAGCTGCTTCAACTCGGTGTCGATGTCCACCTGGTCGCCCGCCTCCAGCCGGCGCACGATGCGGGGCAGGTCGCTGCGGGCGGACCCGAGGGTGTCGGCCCGGAGCTTGGCGAGCCGGTAGGTGAGGCGGCTCGCCGAGCGGGCGGCGACCCCGTAGGCGACGGTGCCCGCGAACAGGGAGGTGATGCCTCCGCCGAGGGCGAGCGTGAGCATCCAGGTGCTGGCGTCCTCGGTGGCCGTGACGACGGAGGCGGTCCGGGCGGCGGTGATGCCGGCCAGGTCCGCGTTGACCTGGTCCGCGACCTGGCGCCAGTCGTCGAGGCCCTCGGGAGGCTCCGGATCGCGGACCACCTCCGCGGTGAGCGGGTCGACGCTGACGGGCGCCTCGTGGAGGGCGAGGGTGTCGGCGATGCCGAGGGCGTCCTGCCACGCGCCGCTCCCGGCCAGCGCCGCCAGGGCCGGCGGGTCGCGGTCGTCGGGCGCGGCGCCCGGGTGGACGGTCTCGACGCGGTGGCGGGCGTCGGCGGTGAGCTCGGCGACCCGGGTCTGCTGGTCGCGGTCGAGGTCCCCGCGAGCGATGACGGCGCTGACGAGGGCGTCGGCGTGGCTGAAGCTCTCCTGGGCCCACATCAGGTCGGTGGCGGCCGACGCCTCCGAGGAGGCCGGTCCGTTGTCGAGGGCTCGCGCCGTCCCGGCGTAGAGGCGGATGCCCTGCTCGATCGCCCCGGTGTAGACGCCGACGGTGCTGTCGGCGCGCCCGGGGGCGGCGAGGGTGTCGGCACGCAGGTCCTGGACGCGCGTCAGCGAGTCGAAGAAGTCCGCGGTGAGCGACTCGGTCGCCGGGTCGTCCAGGTCGCCGAGGGTGTCGCGCAGGTCCCGGACCCCTTCGAGCGCCTCGTCGGTCAGCTCGGCCTCCTCGACGAGGGCCGCCCGCGTGTCGATCCCGGGCGCCGCGATGTACTCCGCGGTCAGGCGGCGCTCCTCCTGGAGGCGGCCCAGGGCCGCGGCCAGCTGGATCCCGGCGCGTCCCTCGCCGACGGCGGCTCTCAGGGAGACGGCCTGGGCGAGCGTGGCCGTGCTGAGCACCACGAACAGCACCAGGAAGGTGATGCTGGGGATCAGCACGATCTTGTTGATCTGCGCCCTGATACCGCGGCCGGCGCCTCCCGACTGCCCCATTGCGTTCCTCCCACGGACTGGTCGCGGGCACCGGTCGGGTGTGGCTGCGCCGCGTCCCCCGAGGCGTGCCTAAGGCCGCGACATCCGGGGGTCGGTCACGTTGCGCGCAGGGGGGACCACGCATGGTGCCCGCAGACTCAGGACGCTACAGCACCCGGGCGGCGGGCGCGGGGGGAATGCCGAAATGGATGTCCCGTGGTGGGAGGCGCCGCCGGGGCGTCCGTGGAAAGGGATCGCGCGAACGCGCGCGGGCGCGCACCCCGTGGGGAGGAGGCCGCTGCCCGGGGCCCGAGGACCGCGAACGCGCGCGGGCGCGCACCCCGTGACGTCGAAGCCGTAGGCGTCGCAGAAGTCGGCCGCGAACGCGCGCGGGCGCGCACCCCGTGGGGTGCGCGCCCGCCGGGCCCGGAGGCTAGGGCCGGAAGGCCTTGCGGTGCTCCTCGACGCCGGCGCGCAGCTTCTCCAGCTGCTCGGCGACCCGGACCGGGGCGGTGCCGCCCCGCCCGGAGCGGGAGGCCAGCGACCCGCTGACGGTGAGGACCTCGCGCACCGCCGGCGTCAGGTGCGCGGAGATCGCGGCGAAGTCCTCGTCCGACAGGTCGGGCAGGTCGATGCCGCGCTCCTCGCACACCCGCACGCAGGCGCCCGCGATCTCGTGCGCCTCGCGGAACGGCACCCGCTCGCGCACCAGCCACTCCGCGATGTCGGTGGCCAGGGAGAAGCCCTGCGGCGCCAGCTCGGCCATCCGGCCGGTGTGGAAGGTCAGGGTGGCGACCATGCCCGTCATCGCGGGAAGCAGCAGGTGGAGGGTGTCGACCGCGTCGAACACCGGCTCCTTGTCCTCCTGCAGGTCCCGGTTGTAGGCGAGCGGCAGGCCCTTGAGGGTGGTCAGCAGGCCTGTGAGGTCGCCGACGAGCCGGCCCGCCTTGCCGCGCGCGAGCTCGGCGACGTCGGGGTTCTTCTTCTGCGGCATGATCGACGAGCCGGTGGAGAAGGCGTCGTCCAGCGTGACGAAGGAGAACTCCTTCGTCGCCCACAGGATGACCTCCTCCGAGAGCCGGGACAGGTCGACGCCGATCATCGCGGTGACGAAGGCGAACTCGGCGACGACGTCGCGGGCGGCGGTGCCGTCGATCGAGTTCTCCACCGAGTCGGGGAACCCCAGCTCCTCGGCGACGGCGCGCGGGTCTAGGCCCAGGGACGAGCCCGCGAGCGCGCCGGAGCCGTAGGGGGACACCGCGGCGCGGCGGTCCCAGTCGCGCAGCCGCTCGATGTCGCGCAGCAGCGGCCAGGCGTGGGCCATCAGGTGGTGGGCGAGCAGGACCGGCTGGGCGTGCTGGAGGTGGGTGCGGCCGGGCATGGCCGCGCCGGGGTGGGCGCCGGCCTGGTCGGCCAGGGCCTGGACCAGGTCCAGCAGCTGGTCGGCGATCTCGCGGGCCTCCTCGCGCAGGTACATGCGCACGAGGGTGGCGATCTGGTCGTTGCGGGAGCGTCCGGCGCGCAGGCGGCCCCCGAGCTCGGCGCCGACCCGCTCGATGAAGCCGCGCTCCAGTGCGGTGTGCACGTCCTCGTCCTCCAGGACGGGCGTGAACTCCCCGGAGGCCACGTCGGCCTCCAGCCTGTCCAGGCCGGCGATCATGCGGTCCAGCTCGTCCCCGCCGAGCAGGCCCGCGCGGTGCAGGGCCCGGGCGTGGGCACGCGAGCCCGCGATGTCGTGGCGGGCCAGGCGCCAGTCGAAGTGGGTGCTCAGCGACAGCCGTGCCAGGGCCTGGTCGGGGCCGCCCTCGAAGCGGCCTCCCCACAGGCGCAGCGCCTCGGGCTGGTCGGCCATGGTGGTCTCCTTGACGTGTGTGGGCGGGGTGCGGGGCCGGGGCTCCGCACCGCCGGGGTGACTCCTGCCGGGACGCGCGGTCCCGTCCGCTCGGTCGCGGCTACGGTCTGCGGTCCGCCAGCCGCAGCAGGGCGGCGGCCAGCTCCTCGCCCCCCTGGGGGTCGCGGGAGATCACCATGATGGTGTCGTCCCCCGCGATGGTGCCCAGGATGGCGTGGAAGTCGGTGTGGTCGATGGCCGACGCCAGGTACTGCGCCGCGCCGGGCGGGGTGCGGACGATCACCATGTTGGCGGAGGCCTCCGCCGAGACCAGCAGGTCCTCGGCCAGACGGGTGAGCCGCGCGCCGGAGACCTGTTCGAGGTCGAGGCTGTCCGGGCGGGTGCGCTGGAGGCGTTCGCCCCCCTCGCCGGGGAGCACGTACGCCAGGTGGCCCGCGGCGGTGCGGAGCTTGACCGCGCCCAGCTCGTCCAGGTCCCTGGACAGCGTGGCCTGGGTGACCTGGACCCCGGCCTCGGCGAGGCGCCGGGCCAGCTCCCCCTGTGACCGGACGTCCTCCCGGGTGAGGACGTCGGTGATCCGCGCGTGCCTGGCCGCCTTGGTCATCGGCGCGCTGGCGCCGCTCTCCCCGGTCATCGCTGTTCGGGGCCGGGCGCGTCACTGGATTCGAGCAGGAAGGCGAGGAGCGCCTTCTGGGCGTGGCGGCGGTTCTCGGCCTCGTCCCACACGACGCTGCGGGGGCCGTCGATGACCTCGGCCGAGATCTCCTTGCCCCGGTAGGCGGGCAGGCAGTGCAGGACGATCGCCTCGGGGGCGGCGGCGGACAGCAGCGCGGTGTCGACGATGTAGGGGCGGAAGGGCGCCTCGCGGTCGCCCGCCTCACCCTCCTGTCCCATGGAGACCCAGGTGTCGGTGGCCAGGACGTCGGCGCCGTCCGCGGCCTCCCGGGGGTCGGTCGTGACCGAGACCGACCCCCCGGTCCCCTCCGCGATCCGGGCGGCGCGGGCGAGCACGTCGGGGTCGGGCCGGTAGCCGTCGGGGGCGCCGACGCGGACGTGGAGTCCGGCGGTCGCACCGCCCAGCAGGTAGGAGTGGGCCATGTTGTTGGCGCCGTCGCCGAGGTAGGCGAGGGTGAGCCCGGCCAGGCTCCCCTTGTGCTCGCGGACCGTCTGGAGGTCGGCGAGGATCTGGCAGGGGTGGAACTCGTCGGTGAGCGAGTTGACCACCGGGACGGAGATGTGGGCCGTCAGGGTCTCCAGGTCCTTCTGGGCGAAGGTGCGCCAGACGACGGCGGCGACCTGGCGCTCCAGGACCCGGGCGGTGTCCTCCAGGGGTTCGCCGCGACCCATCTGGGTGCTGCCGGAGTCCAGGACGAGCGGGCTGCCGCCGAGGTCGGCGACGCCGACGCTGAAGGACAGGCGGGTCCGTGTGGACGGCTTGTCGAAGATCAGGGCGACGGTGCGCGGGCCGGCGAGCGGCCGGTGGCCGAAGCGGTCCTTCTTCATGTCGTCGGCGAGGTCGAGGACCCGGGCCTGCTCGTCCGGGGTCAGGTCGTCGTCGCGCAGGAAGTGGCGGGTCACTGCTGCTCCTTCGTCGCCGCGGCCTCGGCCGCGTCCAGGACGGTCGGCAGTGCCTCGATGAACACGCCGATCTGTTCGGGGGTGATGACCAGGGGCGGGGCGATCCGCACCGCGTCGGGGGCCACCGCGTTCACGAGGAACCCGCGGACGGCGGCCTGCTCCTGGACGTGCGCGGCGTGCGGGCCGGACAGCTCCAGTGCCCGCCACAGACCGCTGCCGCGCTGTCCGGCGAGCAGGGGGTGGTCGATGCCGTCGAGCTGTTCGGCGAGCAGGTCGCCCATGACGGCGGTGTGGGCCAGCAGCCCCTCGTTCTCGATGGTGTCGATGACGGCGAGGGCGGCGGCGCAGGCGACGGGGTTCCCGCCGAAGGTGGAGCCGTGGTCGCCCTTGCGGAAGGCGTCGGCGTAGTCCCCGAAGCCGACGCAGGCGCCGATGGGCAGTCCGCCGCCCAGGCCCTTGGCGAGGGTGAGCACGTCGGGCCGCACGTCCTCGGCCTGGTGGGCGAACCACGAGCCGGTGCGGCCGATGCCGCTCTGGATCTCGTCCAGGACGAAGGCGGCGCCCGTGGCGTCGCAGATCTCCCGGACGCCGGCGAGGTAGCCCTCGGGCGCGGGGACGACCCCGGCCTCTCCCTGGGTGGGTTCGGTGAACACGGCGACGCAGGACTCGTCGACGGCGTCGCGGAGCGCGTCCAGGTCCCCGTGGGGGACGAAGCGCACGTCCATGCCGAACGGCCCGAAGGGCTCCCGGATGGCGTCCTTGCCGGTGAGGGCGAGGGCACCGGAGGTGCGTCCGTGGAATCCGTGGGACGCGGCGACGAAGTAGTGGCGGCCGGGGCCGGCCGCGCGCTTGACCAGCTTGAGGGCGGCCTCGTTGGCCTCGGTGCCGGAGTTGGCGAAGAAGACCTTGGCGTCCCCTCCGAGCAGCCCCAGGAGGCGCTCGGCGAGTTCGACCTCCCGCTCGTGGACGAACAGGTTGCTGGTGTGGGCGAGGGTCGCGGCCTGGTGCGCGACCGCCTTGACCATGGCGGGGTGGCCGTGTCCGAGGCTGGACACGGCGATCCCCGCGATGAGGTCGAGGTACTGGCGCCCGTCGGCGTCGTAGACCTCGCAGCCCCGGCCGAGGGTGAGGACCACGGGCGGGACGCCGTAGTTGGGCATGAGCGAGGCGGCGAAGCGCTCGCGCAGGGTGGAACTGCTGGTCACTGTGCGCCTCCTGCGTTCGTGACGGCGGTGGTGTCCGAGGTGTGGGCGGCGTGTCCCGGACGCGGGACGTGCCCGTTTCCGGTGAGCCCGGCCTCCAGCCTCTCGTCGGCGACCATGGTGCCGACGCCCTGGTCGGTGAAGACCTCCAGGAGAAGGGAGTGGGGTACGCGGCCGTCGATGATGTGGGCCTGGGGGACGCCGCCCTCGACGGCGTGCAGGCAGGCCTCCATCTTGGGGAGCATCCCCGAGGAGAGGGAGGGCAGCAGGTCCCTGAGCTCATCGACGGCGAGTCTGCTGATCAGCTCGGTGTTGGCCGGGAAGTCGGCGTACAGGCCCTCGACGTCGGTGAGCATGATGAGCTTGCTGGCGCCGAGCGCGACCGCGAGGGCGGAGGCGGCGGTGTCCGCGTTGACGTTGTAGACGCCGCCGTCGTCCGCGCGGGCGACGCTGGAGACCACGGGGATGCGCCCGTCGGCGATGAGTGCCGCGACGGCCCCGGGGTGGACCTCGGTGATCTCGCCGACGCGGCCGATGTCGACCGCCTCCCCGTCCACCTCGACGGTCTTGCGCTCGGCGACGAGGAGGTTGGCGTCCTCGCCCGACATGCCCACGGCGAAGGGTCCGTGCTGGTTGACGAGCCCCACGATCTCGCGGTTGACCTGCCCGGTGAGGACCATGCGGACGATGTCCATGGCCTCGTCGGTGGTGACGCGCAGTCCGGCGGTGAAGGTGGACTCGACCCCGGCCCGGGCCAGCTGTGCGCTGATCTGGGGGCCGCCGCCGTGGACCACGACGGGGCGCAGGCCCGCGTAGTACAGGAAGACGATGGATTCGGCGAAGCGGACCCGCAGCTCCTCGCTGATCATGGCGTTGCCGCCGTACTTGACCACGACCGTGCGGCCGTGGAAGCGGGAGAGCCAGGGCAGGGCCTCGATGAGGTGTGACGCCTTGTCGATGGCCTGGGCCTGGTCCGCTGTCGGATGTGCTGAGCGCGCGATCATGTCGGGTTCTCGTCGGTGTCGGGGGTGTCGGCGCCGACCTGGGCGGCCAGCTCTGCGAGCACCTCGGTGAGCAGTGCGGCGAGGGTGTCCTCGTCGGGGGTGGTGCCGCTGGCTCCGCTGGCCATGAGCAGCACCGTGTCGTTGGTGGCGGTCAGCGGGCCGAGGGCCTTGCCCGCGGCGTCGGCGAGCAGGCGTCCGCACTGCTCGCCGGTGATGTCGGCGTCGGTCGTCAGGACGTACAGCCCGGTGGAGAGTGAGGCGTCGGGGCCCTTGGCCATGGCGCCGACGGTGTGGCCGTCGGCACGCCTGAAGGCGATCTTGACGACGGTGTCCGTGGTGCGCACGGCGTCGGCGGCGTGCAGCCCGCCGCTCCGGCCGGCCTCGGCGACGGCGGCGGTGAGGCCCGCGCGCACGGCGTCCAGCGGGAGTCGGACGCCGACGGGCCCGGCCGAGCACAGGACGATCTCGGCGGCGGAGTCGCCGAGCAGGTGCGCGGTGTGCTCGGCCTGGGCGTGGGCGTCCTGGAACCCGAGGGGGCCCGTGCCCGCGTTGGCGCCGCCCGAGTTGAGGGCGGCGGCGCGCACGCGTCCGCCGGAGACGACCTGGCGGGTCCACAGGACCGGGGCCGCCGGGTCGTCCGAGCCGGTGAGGACGGCTCCCGCGGCGCGGGAGGGGCCGTCGTTGATGACGACGGCGACGTCCCGGGCTCCGTCCGCCCTCACTCCGGAGGCGACTCCGGCGGCGCGGAACCCGAGGGGTGCGGTGACGCTCACGGTGGTGTGGTCCTCGTCCTAGGGGGCGACCGCGGCGAGCGGCAGGCCTGCGGTCTCGGACAGCCCGAGGGCGATGTTGGTGCTCTGGACGGCGCCGCCCGCGGTGCCCTTGGTGAGGTTGTCCAGGGCGGCGACCGCCACCATGCGGCCCGCCCCGGGGTCGACGGTGACCTGGACGAGGGTGGTGTTGGCGGCCAGCGTCATGGCGGTGCTGGGCCAGGTCCCCTCGGGGAGCAGGTGGACGAAGGGCTCGTCCGCGTAGGCGGTCTCGTAGGCGGCTCGGACCTGGTCCGCGGTGGTGCCGGGCCGCAGGGGCGCGGTGCAGGTGGCGAGGATCCCGCGGGGCAGCGGCGCGAGGACCGGGGTGAAGGAGAGCCGGACCGGCTCGCCGGTGACGGCGGTGAGGTTCTGGACGATCTCGGGGTTGTGCCGGTGGGCGCCGCCGACCCCGTAGGGGCTGAGCGCGCCCATGACCTCGCTGCCCACCAGGTTGGGCTTGGGGGCCTTGCCCGCACCGGAGGTGCCGGTGACGGCGACGACGGTCAGGTCCGGCTCGACGAGCTGCTCGGCCAGGCCGGGGAACAGGCCCAGGGTGGCGACGGTGACGTGGCAGCCGGGGACGGCGACGCGGCGGGCCCCGGCGAGCCGGTCGCGCTGCCCGGGGAGTTCCGGGAGGCCGTAGGGCCAGGTGCCGGCGTGGGGGGTTCCGTAGAAGCGTTCCCACGCCTCGGGGTCCTCGAGGCGGAAGTCGGCTCCGCAGTCGACGACGAGGACGTCGTCGCCGAGCTGCTGCGCGATGTCGGCGGACTGGCCGTGCGGCAGCGCGAGGTACACGATGTCGTGTCCGCTCAGCGCGTCGATGTCGGTGGGGGCCAGGACGCGGTCGGCCAGGGGCAGCAGGTGCGGCTGGTGCCGGATGAGGGGGGTACCGGCGTTCTTGGCGGCGGTGACCGCGCCGATCTCGATCTCGGGGTGGCCGAGGAGCAGTCGGAGCAGCTCGCCCCCCGCGTAGCCGCTGGCCCCGGCGATCGCCGCGCTGTATCCCATGCCGCTCCCCCTCGTCTCGTCTGACTGGACTATCATGCATCCCACTGCAAATTTATGCAACCCAGTTCGGGGCGCCCCCCGGGAGGAGGGGCGGGGGCGGGGGGAGGCGCGGAGCGCGGCCCGGGGCCGCCGGGCGGACTCAGCGGCGGGCGATACGGGAGGCGATGCCCGCGAGGCGGGAGGTGTGCCCCTTGTCCTCGGTCCTGGACTCGCGGCGGTCCGCGGTGCGGTAGAGGCCGTGGACGACCCTCGTGCCCGCCCAGCGCAGGGGCTCGGGCTCCCAGCCCCGCACCTGGTGGCCGACCCACGGCAGGCGGGTCAGCTCCGTCCGGCGGCCCAGGACCAGGTCCCGCAGCGTGCGGCCGGCGAGGTTGGCCGCGGCCACCCCGCTGCCCGCGTATCCGCCGGCCCAGCCCAGGCCGGAGCCGGCGTCCATGTGCACGCTCGGGCACCAGTCGCGCGGGACCCCGAGCAGCCCGGACCAGGCGTGCTCGACGGGCACGTCGGCCACGTCGGGGAACATCCGGGTGAGGGCGCGCCACAGGTCGGCGATCTCCTGCGGCGGGGTGGATCCGTCCTGGCCGGCCCCGGGGCGGTGCGGCACTCCGCGTCCGCCGATGGCGATGCGGTCGTCCGCCGTGCGCTGGGCGTAGACGTAGGCGTGGGCCGCGTCCCCCAGGACCTCGCGCCCCTCCCAGCCGATCTTCTCCCACAGCTCGGCTGGCACCGGCTCCGTGACGATCATCGAGGAGCGCATGGGGATCCACTCGCGGCGCTGACCGCGCAGGGCGGAGGTGAAACCCTCGGTCGCGCGGACGACGTGGTCGGCGGTGACCGTGCCGTGGTCGGTGACGACCGCGGGGCGGGCCGCGCCCAGACGGGGCCGGATCTCCTCGACGGCCGTGTCCTCGAAGACGTCGACGCCCAGGCCGGCCACCACGCGGGCCAGGCCCGTGACCAGCTTGGCGGGGTGCACGCGCGCGGCGTGCGGGGAGTGGGCCGAGGCGACGGCCCCGGCCACGGACAGCCGCGGCTCGTGGTCGTGCGCGAGGAGGTGGATGTCGTCGGGCCAGTAGCCCCACTCCTGCAGGTACTCGATCTCGGCGGTCAGGCGCTCCTGCTGCGCCGCGTTCGTGGCGACCAGGCGCATGCCGCCGCGCACGAGGTCGGCGTCGATCCCCTCGGCCTCCGTGACGGAGACCACCTCGTTCACGGTCTCCATCATGACCCGCTGGAGAGCGATCATCGGGGACTTGCCGTGTGACTGCGCGTAGCGTTCGCGGGAACCGGAGAACTCCGCCGAGAGCCACCCTCCGTTACGACCCGAGGCGCCGAACCCTGCGAACTCACGTTCGACGACGGCCACTCGCAGATCCGGCTGCGCCTTCTTGAGGTAGTAGGCGGTCCACAGGCCCGTGTAACCGGCTCCGACCACGCAGACGTCGTAGTCGGCCGACCCGGGGAGGGACGGTCTGCGCTCGGGGAGCCCGATGTCCCGGAACCAGAAGGAAACGCCCCCGTTCGCGAATCGTGAGGACCGGGGAATCGGCCTCATCTGCGCCGCAGTGGTGAACGGTCTCATCATTCCCCCCGGAACCTTGCGTGCCCACGGCCCATCCCCGCGCGGGACCCACGAACTCCCGCCAACCTACACGGGAACGTGGATCCATGGGATGTTTCCCCGCCGCCCCACGGACGCACCCGCCCCGAGAGCAAGGATTCGGCTACGCAGCGTTCCGACACGCGGCACTCATTCTCCGCACGAGCTGTCACGGAGAGTACGCGCAATGGTCGCGAGCCGCCGGACCCCCTCGGCCCCCAGGGGTGCGAGCACGTGCTCGCGCAGCCTCTCGACGTGCCTGGTCCGCGCCCTGCCGATGAAGTCCAGCCCCTGCTCGGTGAGCGCGGCGTAGACGACCCGGCGGTCGGAGGAGCAGTTCTCCCGCATCAGGTAGCCCTCGCGCTCCAGCCGGTCCGCGAGCTTGGTGAACCCGCCCGTGCTCAGGCTGACCTCGCGGGCCAGGCGGCTCATCGGCAGACGGTGCCCGGGGGTGCGCTGGAGCCGGATGAGGACCTCGAACCACGGCCCCGCCATGTCCTTGCCGTCCGGGGTTATCCCGCCCAGGAGCTTGGGCTGGACGACGTTCATCGCCTCGTGGACCAGGCCCCAGGCGGTGATGAGGTCGTCGTCGCCCGGCGTGTCGTCGCCCGCGCCCGCCGCGGCGTCGATCGGCTGTGTCGTCATGGCCCACTCCCTGTCCGTCCCGGGGCGGACGCCGGTGCGCATCTCACCCTCAAGAAATATCTTCCCAGTAAATATTACTCGAAGCCTGGGAAATGGCACAGGGTTTTTTCGCGGACACACGTCACGCCCGGTGCGTCGGCGCGACGGACCAGGCGTGGTGGTCGGGAACGCCCCTCGGGCGCGTCCCCTCGTCCTCGACCGGGTCCCGCCTCACCCCCCGGATGGGGCGGGACCCGGTCCTCAGTGGCGGGCGGCCACCGCGTCCAGCGCGGCGGAGAGCGTGGAGACCAGGTGGTCGATCTGCTCCCAGGTGATGACCAGGGGCGGCGAGACCAGGAGCGACGTGGGAATCGCCCGCACGATGACGCCCCGGGCCCGCGCCTCGGCGAACACCTCGGCCGTGGTGATCCCCCGGCCGCTCAGCGCCTCCTCCGTGAGTTCGACCGCGCCCATCACGCCGACCCCGGAGCGCACCCCGGCCACCAGCGGGTGGGAGGCGAGCCCCTGGAGGGCGACGTCCAGGTGCCGCTCCACCTCCAGCGACACCGTGAAGAGGTCCTCGCGCTCCAGGATGTCCAGGTTGGCCATGGCCGCGGCACACGCCGTCGGGTGCCCGGCGTAGGTGGTCCCGTGCATGAACGCGTTGCCCTCGCCGTTGTAGAACGGGTCGGCCACGTGTCCGCCGACCACGATGCCGCCCAGGGGCAGGTAGCCGCTGGAGACGCCCTTGGCGAACACCACCATGTCCGGGCTCACCCCGAACCGCTCGATACCGAACCAGTTGCCCAGCCGGGCGAAGCCGCAGATGACGCTGTCGACGATGAACAGCACGCCGTACTTGCGGCAGATCCGGGCGACCTCGGTGAAGTAGCCCTCCCCGGGCGGGTGGACGCCGCCCGAGCCGATCACCGGCTCCGCGAAGTAGGCCGCGACCCGCTCCGGTCCCACCCGCAGGATCTCGGCCTCCAGCGCCGCCGCCGAGTCGTGCGGCACCACCGAGGTGTCCTCGACCACCCTGCCGTAGCCGTGGCGGAAGCGGTCCGTGCCGGCGATGCTCGTCCCGAAGCCGTGCAGCCCGTGGTAGCCGCCGGTCCGGCTGATGAGATGCGTGCGTCCGGGCTGTCCCGTCACCGCCCAGTAGCGGCGGGCGAGCTTGGCGGCGGTCTCGATGGCCTCCCCGCCCCCGGAGGTGAGGATCACCCGGGGGTCGGCGACCGGCGCGTGGGCGGCCAGTCGTTCGCTGAGCTCCACGGCGGGGCCGTTGGAGAAGTCCCCGTAGACGGTGTAGGCGTCCAGGGTGCTGATCTGGCGGTGGACGGCGTCCGCGATCTCGGTGCGTCCGTGCCCGACGTTGCAGTACCAGAGGCTGGCCGTGCCGTCGAGGTACCGGTCCCCGGACGCGTCCCACAGCCACACGCCCTCGGCGCGGGCCACCATGAACTCGGGGCCCCTGGCCACGGTGTTCATGTCGCAGAAAGTGTGCCAGAGACGGCTGGGCTCCCTGTGCTCCTTGGGAGTGAGCGCGGACGAGACAACCGTTTCGGTCATATGGCGACCTCCGAGCCGTGTCATGCGCAAGCGCGCAGCGGAAAACTCAGGTTGATCCGACCTGCACCGGGCGCCCGTGTGCGGCAGGTGCTTGCAGGCTAAGCTTGCGACCCACCTCACAGCAAGAGACAAAACGAAGATTCATGCCCCGAAACCCAAACTTCATTCCGGCTACCCGGGGGGATTGGCACCAAAACCCTTACTGGGCTGGAAAAACAGGGCTGAAAATAGTCCGGGATCCGGGCTCCCCCGCGAGGCGTTTCGCCATGCGCGAGCCCAGGTGACGACGTCCCGCAGCACTGTCTTAACACAGAGGAGCGGGGCCGGTCACTCCCCTTCGGGGAAGTGGCCGGCCCCGCCTGCCGGCGCCCGGGTCCGCCGACCCGGGCGCCGCGGACCTCAGCCGCGCAGGACGGCGCCGGTGCGCTCGGCCGCCAGGGCCACGGCGGCGTCGCGGGCCGCGCCCGCCTCCTCCGCCGTCAGCGTCCGGTCCCCCGCACGGAACCTCAGGGTGAAGGCGACGGACTTGCGCCCCTCCCCGACCTGCTCCCCCGTGTAGACGTCGAACAGCCGCACGCTCTCCAGCAGCTCGCCCGCGCCCTCGGCCAGGGCCGCGCTGACGAGGCCGACCGGGACCGACGCGTCCACGGCCAGCGCCACGTCCTGGGTGGCGACGGGGTAGGTGGACACCTCGGGGGCGACGACCGGCGGGCGGGCGCGCTCGATCCGGTCCAGGTCCACCTCGACGGCAGCGGACCGCTCGGGCAGCCCGAACGCCTTCACCGTGCGCGGGTGGAGCTCACCCGCGTGTCCGACGAGCAGGCGCTCGCCGCCGACCCGCACGTAGAGCGCGGCGCAGCGGCCCGGGTGCCAGGGGGCGTGCTGGTCGGCCTCGACCTCCAGCTCGACCCCGGCGGTCCGTGCGACGTCCCGGGCGGCCTGGACCGCGTCGGCCCACGTCGCCGCGCGACCGGGTCCCCACCATCCGGCGCGCTCGAAGTCGCCGGCCAGCACCGCCCCCACGCGGCGCGGCTGCTCGGGCACGGCGGCGTCGATCTCGGCGAGTTCCTCCGCCCCCGGGCCGCGGTCCACCGGCAGCAGCGGGGCCCGGCCGGCCCCCTGGCGGGGCCGGTAGACCAGGCCGGTCTCGAACAGCGCCACGTCGGTGAAGCCCCGTCCCACGTTGCGGGCCAGCGCCTTGAACAGGCCCGGCAGCAGCGTGGTGCGCAGCAGCGGCTCCTCCTCGTTGAGGGGGTTGGCCAGGCGCAGGGCGACGCGGCGCCCGTCGTCGTCGGGGAGCTGGAGGCCGTCGAGGTCGCGCTGGCCCACGAACGGGTAGTTGAGCACCTCGTGGTACCCGGCGTCGGCGAGGGTGCGGCCGACCGCACGGCGCAGGCGCTGCCCGGCGGTGAGTCCGCGCCCGCTCCTGGCGCGCGGCGGGATCGAGGGGATGTTCTCGTAGCCCTCGAAGCGGATGACCTCCTCGGCGAGGTCGTTGGGGTCGGTGAGGTCGGGCCGCCAGGTGGGCGGGGTGACCCGGAGGACGTCGCCCTCCTCCTCGACACGGCAGCCGATGCGCCGCAGCCACGTCCGGGCGGTGCCCTCGGGGTAGTCCACACCGGCGACGGAGCCCGCGTGCGAGGCCCGCACGGTGACGGGCTCGCGCCCGGTGGTCCGGTCGATGTGGGTGTAGGCCGTCTCGACGGCCGCGCCGCCCAGCTCGGCGAGGAGTTCGGCCGCGCGCGTGGCCGCGACCAGCTGCACGGCGGAGTCGACGCCGCGCTCGAAGCGGCGGGAGGACTCCGAGGACAGCTGGTGGCGCCGCGAGGCCCGGGCGATGTGCATGGCGTCGAAGTGGCCCGCCTCGACCAGCACCTCCGTGCTGGTGGAGGAGATCTCCGTGGTCAGGCCGCCCATGACACCGGCGATGTTGACCGGTCCGCTGTCGTCGGCGATGACGATGTCGTCGGGGTCGAGGGAGCGCTGGACGTGGTCCAGGGTCTCCAGCTTCTCCCCCGCCCCGGCGGCCCGGACCCGCAGCGGGCCGCGGAGGGCGGACCGGTCCCAGGCGTGCAGGGGCTGCCCGAGTTCGAGCATCACGTAGTTGGTGACGTCGACCGCCAGGGAGATCGGCCGTACGCCGCTCTGGTGCAGGCGGCGCTTCATCCACAGCGGGGTGGGCGCCTCGGGGTCGAACCCCGTGGCGCCGCGCAGGACGTAGCTGTCGCACAGCGCCGGGTCGACCTCGGCCGCCCGGCCCTCACCGGTGGGTGCGGCGACGGCCACGTCGGCGGGGTCGCGGAAGTCCACACCGTAGAGGGCGGCGGTGTCGCGGGCGACGCCGCGCAGGGACAGCGCGTAGCCCCGGTCGGGCGTGACGGCGATGTCGAGAACGTCCTCGCGCAGGCCCAGGGGGCCGATGGCGTCCTCGCCCGGGGCGCCGGAGCCCTCGGGGAGCACGATGATGCCGCTGTGGTCGTCCCACAGGCCGAGCTCGGAGGCCGAGCAGATCATGCCCGCGGACATCCTGCCGTAGGTCTTGCGCGCTCCGATCCGGAACCCGCCGGCCAGCTCGGCCCCGGGCAGACTCGTGACGACGAGGTCGCCCTCCGCGAAGTTGCGGGCGCCGCAGATGATCTCCTGGGGCTCGCCGGTGCCGTTGGCGTCGCCGACGTCCACGCGGCAGTGGCGGATGGGCTTCTTGAAGCCGGTGAGCTCCTCGATCTCCAGCACCCGCCCGTAGACGACGGGGCCCTTGACGTCGGAGCCGAGCTCGTCGACGGTCTCGACCTCGAGGCCGGCCAGGGTCAGCCGGTCAGCGAGGGCGCGCGCGGTGACGTCGGCCGGGAGGTCGACGTACTCACGCAGCCAGGAAAGGGGGACGCGCATCAGTTCTCACTCCCGAACGCCGAGGTGAAGCGGATGTCGCCCTCGACCATGTCGTGCATGTCGCGCACGCCGTGCGCGAACATCAGTGTCCGTTCGATTCCGAGGCCGAAGGCCCAGCCGCTGTAGACCTCCGGGTCCACCCCCGCGGCGGTGAGCACGCGCGGGTTCACCACTCCGCAGCCACCGATCTCGATCCAGCCCTCGCTGGAGCAGGTGCGGCAGGGTGCGTCCGGGTCGCCCACGGACGCGCCGCGGCAGACGAAGCACTCCATGTCCACCTCGGCGGAGGGCTCGGTGAACGGGAAGTAGGAGGCGCGGAAGCGGGTCCGCAGCCCGGCCCCGAACATGGTCTCGACGAAGGCGTCGATGGCGCCGCGCAGGTGCGCGAGCGTGATGCCGCGGTCGACGACCAGGCCCTCCAGCTGGTGGAAGACCGGGGTGTGGGTGGCGTCCAGCTCGTCGGTGCGGAAGGTCTTCCCGGGGGCGACCACGTACACCGGCAGCTCGCGCGACAGCAGCGCGCGGACCTGCACCGGCGAGGTGTGGGTACGCATGACCAGGCCGGACTCGCCGCCGTCGGGCCCCTCGACGAAGAAGGTGTCCTGCATCGTGCGGGCGGGGTGGTCGGGCTGGAAGTTGAGCGCGTCGAAGTTGAACCACTCGGCCTCCACCTCGGGGCCCTCGGCGACCTCGAACCCCAGGCCGACGAAGATGTCGGCCATGCGCTCGGCGATGGTGGTCAGCGGGTGGCGGGCGCCGCGCGGTGCGCGGTCCCACGGCAGGGTGACGTCGACGCGCTCCTCGATGAGGACCCGCTCGTCGCGCTCGGTCTCCAGGACGGCCTGGCGGGCCTTGAGCGCCTGGCCGACGTCGCGGCGGGCACCGCCCACGCGCTTGCCCGCGTCGGCCTTCGCGGCCGGCGGCAGGGCGCCGATCTCCCTGTTGGCCAGGGCCAGCGGGGAGCGGTCCGAGGCGTGTGCGAGCCGGACCTCCTTGAGTTCGGCGAGGTCGCCGGCGGCCTCGATGGCGGCCAGCGCCTCCTCGCGCATGCGGGCGACCTCGTCGGGGTGCAGGGGGGTCACCTCGACCGGGTCGAAGGAATTGTTCGGTGCAGACATGGTTGGTTGCCTCGCCGCCGTCCCCCGCCAAGGGGTCGGGCGGCAGTCACGGTCCGCGACGGGGCGGACGAAGCCGACAGAAGAGCACAGGCGGATGTCGAGCATGCCCGGGTAAGGACCTGTTGCCGGGTCCGGGACACGCCGTGGAGCCCACCGGGGGCGCTGGAGGTCTGAGGGCTCAGACGAACTCGGGCGTCCCGGCGGGCATGGTAAATCGGAACTCCGCGCCGCCGCTGGGGGCGCGTCCGACGGTGATCGTGCCGCCGTGGGCCTCGACGAGGCCCTTGACGATGAACAGGCCGAGGCCGGTCCCGCTCCGGCGCTTGCTGCGCCAGAACTGGCGGAAGACGCGCGGAATGGTCTCGGGCGCTATGCCCTGGCCTTCGTCGCGCACCGACACCGCTGTTCCTCCCTCGCACGGCTCGATCACGATACTGACAGTACCAGCGCCGTGCCGCACCCCGTTTTCGACGAGGTTGGACAGTATCTGGTGGAGTTTGTCGGAGTCGATCCACATCTGCGGGAGCTCTCCGCGGGCCTCGACCCGGAAGCGCTCCTCCGACTCGCCCGCCGTGACGTATCCGGCGACGACCCGGCGCACGGCGCCGGGGAGGTCGACGACCTGGCGGCGGATCTCCAGGCGCCCCGACTCGATGCGTGACACGTCGAGGAGGTCGTGGATGAGGCGGGTGACGCGGTCGGCGTCGGCGTTGACCGTCTCCAGCATGAACAGCTTCTGTTTGTCGGTGAGCCTCTCCCACTTGGCGAGCAGGGTGGAGGTGAAGCCCTTGACGCTGGTCAGGGGGGAGCGCAGTTCGTGGGCGACCTCCGACACCAGGTCGGCGCGGCTGCGCTCGGCCCGGGTGGAGGCGTCGCGGAGGGTCAGGACCAGGCGGACGAGCTCTCCGCCCGGCCGGGCACGGACGTAGCGCGCGGCGACCAGTATCTCGCGCTCGTCCGGCAGGAAGAGGGCCCGTTCGGGCTGGCGGACGCGGTCGCGGGCGCCGCCGTAGGGGTCGCTGGCCTCCCACCAGTCCTGGCCGTCGTGGCCGACTAGGGGCAGGACGGCGCGGTAGTCGCGGCCCAGCGCCGCGTCGGCGGGGACGCCGGTGAGCTGCGCGGCCTGGGTGTTGAAGAGGACGACGCGGCCCGCGGCGTCGGCGACGACGACCCCGTCGGGCAGGTCGTCGGCGTGCAGGGGGGCTCCGGCCAGGCCCGCGGAGGCCCCGGCGACGTCCATGAGGGCGACGGAGGGGGGCTCGTTCCGCGGTGCGGAGCCGGCCCGGGGGGAGGATCCGCGTACCGCGGCCGCCTCGGCGGAGGCGGGGTCGGCTCCCTGCCCGGGGTCGTCCGACGGGTGGGCGGCTCCGCCGCCCGAGTCCTCCGCCGGGTGATCCGCCTTCCGGCCGCTGCCCACGCCTCTCCCCGCTCCCCTTGAAGGTCCACGACCGCAGGCTCCTGGGCCGAGGACCGCTGACCGGCCGCGTCCGCGAAACCCCGCGGGCACCACCGCAGGTTGTCTACCCTGCACTTCCACCTGGTACGCCTTGCGGCCCGGGTCGGGGCGTACGACGGGGACGAGCGTACAAGCACCCTCCGCGAGTCCCGCCGCCCGGGGACGGGCGTCGTCGCCCTCCCCGTGCGAGGTCTGCTCACGCGGTGTCGTCAAGCCTGCCCGGTGACGGCGTGCCGCACGGCGCCCCGCCCACGGCGCGGACAGGGCGGCCCGGGTTCGCGCACGACGCGCACGAACCTCCGTGATCCTGGTCAGACCCTATCTGCACTCGGGCCCCGTGCACGTGCATTTCGGGTGGAAGGGGCAGACCGTGACCGCTCGCTCACAGGGAGCGGATGGGGTGGAACACCCGTCTTCGACACCCCCGAGGTCGATTACCCGGAGTGATGAATCGGTGTGTGAGCTGGCATGATCCGACGGCCCCGGACCGGGGTCAGGAACGTCTCTGCTGCCGTGCGGTGGTGTAGAGGCACACGGCGGCGGCCGTGGCCAGATTCAGGCTTTCGGCCCCGCCGTAGATCGGAACGCTCACCGCTCCGTCCGTCAGGGCGACGATCTCCTCCGGCAGGCCCCAGGCCTCGTTGCCGAACACCCATCCGACCGGACCGTCCAGGTCACCGCCGTCGGCGACGCCGTGGAGGTCCCTCGTCCCGCCGCCGTCGGCGGCCCACACCTTGGCGCCCCTGCCGTGGAGGAAGTCCACGGCGCTCGCCACCGGCACGCCCACGACCACGGGAAGGTGGAACAGGCTCCCGGCGGAGGCCCTCACGCACTTGCCGTTGTAGGGGTCGACGGAGGCGTCGGTGAAGATGACGACGTCCGCCCCGGCCGCGTCGGCGGTGCGCAGCACCGTGCCCGCGTTCCCGGGGTCCCTGACGTGGGAGAGGACGACCGCGAGTCGGACGTCGCCGACCTCGCTCAGGGGGACGTCGACGAACTCGCAGATCGCGATGATCCCCTGGGGGGTCACCGTCTGGGCCAGCTCCGACATCACGTCCAGGCTGACCCTGTGGGTGGGGACGCCCGCCTCCCGGGCGGCGTCCACCAGGTCGATGTGGCGCTGCATGGCCTCCGCCGTGGCGTAGACCTCCACCACACCGGGGGCGGTCCCGCCCCGGGGGGACCGCCCGCCGCCCGCCGGGGCGAGCGCCTCCCGCACGGCCTGCGGCCCCTCCGCGAGGAAGCGCCGCTCACGTTGGCGGAAGGTGCGTTTGGCGAGCCGCCGAACCCCCTTGATCCTGGGTGACCGGATACTCGTGAACTCGTGGCTCGCCATCGCTACTCGCTGCTCAGTCCTGGACCGGTTACGCGGCGGCCTCGGCGGGGAGGGCCTTCTTGGCCGACTCCACCAGGGTCGCGAACGCGGCCTCGTCGTTGACGGCCAGCTCGGCCAGCATGCGACGGTCGACCTCGATGCCGGCCAGCTTCAGGCCCTGCATGAAGCGGTTGTAGGTGAGGCCGTTGGCGCGGGAGGCAGCGTTGATGCGCTGGATCCACAGGCGACGGAACTGCCCCTTCCGGTCCTTGCGGTCCCGGTAGGAGTAGGTCATCGAGTGGAGCATCTGCTCCTTGGCCTTGCGGTACAGGCGCGAACGCTGCCCGCGGTAGCCGCTCGCCCGGTCGAGAACGACCTTGCGCTTCTTCTTGGCGTTGAGAGCCCGCTTCACGCGTGCCACTGTGACTCCCTCGTTGTGTCTTCCGGCGCGCGCGGCGCGCCGACCGGCCCGGCTCTGAGAAGCCCGGCGGCCGTGTTCGCTTCGGGTTGTCCCCTCCCGGGGGCCGTCACCGTGCTGGCTGGACCCCGCACGTGGGCGCTTCCGGGAGGAAGGGGAAGGTCCTCGGTCCTACTTGCCGAGAAGCTTCTTGATGCTCTTGGTGTCCGCGGGAGAAAGCACGGCCTCGTTGCCCAGCTTGCGCTTGCGCTTGGAGGTCTTGTGCTCAAGGATGTGGTTCTTGTTGGCACGGCGGCGCATGATCTTGCCGGAGCCGGTGACCTTGAAGCGGTCCTTGGCCCCACTGTGGGTCTTGTTCTTCGGCATGTTCGCCGTGTCTCCTACTCCGTCGGCGTGCCACCCGCGCGAGGCGGAGGGCACGGTTCTTCCGCTGCTACAGCGGGGACCCCTGCGCGCCGGTACCCCGACGCATCCTGGCCGTGTCCGCACAGCCCACCCCACCACCCGGTGCCTTCCCGGCGTCCGGGCGGTGGGGGACTACGTCCGCCGCTAGACGGCTTCGCCCTGCTCGCGGCGGGTCTTGTCCCCCGCCGCCGCACGGGCCTCGGCCTTGTGCTCGGACCGCCGCTTGTGCGGGCCGATCACCATGACCATGTTGCGGCCGTCCTGCTTGGGCTGCGATTCCACGGTGCCAAGGTCCTGGACGTCCTCGGCCAGCCTTGCCAGCAGCCGGCGGCCCAGCTCGGGGCGGGACTGCTCGCGGCCGCGGAACATGATCGTCACCTTGACCTTGTCCCCGCTCTTGAGGAACCGGACGACGTGACCCTTCTTGGTCTCGTAGTCGTGCGGATCGATCTTCGGGCGGAGCTTGATCTCCTTGATGATCGTGTTCGACTGGTTCTTGCGCGATTCGCGGGCCTTGACCGCGGACTCGTACTTGAACTTGCCGTAGTCCATCAGCTTGGCGACCGGCGGGCGCGCGGTCGGCGCGACCTCGACCAGGTCGAGGTCGGACTCCTGGGCCAGACGCAGGGCGTCCTGCACGGAGACGATTCCGACCTGCTCACCGTTGGGTCCGACGAGACGGACCTCGGGCACCCGGATGCGGTCATTGATACGGGGCTCGGCGCTGATGAGACCCCTCCCTAGCTTTCTCGGATTACCTGGGACCGACCGTCCGCCAGGCGGCGGACGATCTGTTCGACCGGGCCGCCCGAGTCCGTCGGGCCACCCGATAGCGTCGGGGTCCCCGTAAAGCGAAAACCCCGCCAGCGTGTGCAAGCGGGGTGATCCGATCGGATATTCCTGGCGAGGGGCACCGCGCTCGCCGAACGCCCCGGACACGGGCGTCCGACGAGAAGAGCGCAAGCTCTCCATCGCCAGAACCGGAACCTGCGCGAGCCGTACCCGGCAGGTGGGAGGATCATCTCCGCTTGCGGCTCCGGTGTGAGACACACCGGACCAAGTCGATTACGTTCCCAATATAGCAGCAGACGGAAGCCTGTCGTCCCGCGCGCGCGATCTCCCGGCCGCGCACCCTCAGGACGCCTCCCTGCGGGCCAGTTCGGCCTCGCCCGCGGCGCGCATGGCCTCCACCGGGACGTCCGCGGCCCCGGTCATCAGCCGGACCTGGGCGACGGCCTGGTGCAAGAGCATCGGGAAGCCGCCCACGGTCCGCCCGCCGCGCGAGGCGACCGCCTCGGCGGCGCCGGTGGGCCAGGGGGCGTACACGACGTCGAACAGGTCGGCCCGGGAGCGGGCGAGGCGTTCGGCGTACCGGTCCGCGGCCCCGGAGGGCAGGGAGGAGACCACCAGGTCGGCGTCCAGGTACTCGTCGATCGCGGACAGCGGGGCGACCTCCACCGGGTGGCCGAGCCGCCGGGCCGCCGCGGTCACCTCGCCCGTCCGGGCGGTGTCGCGGGCCAGGACGGTCACCGCCGAGTCCACCCCCAGCAGGCGGAGCGCGGCGACGGCGGACGCCGCCGTCGCCCCCGCGCCCAGGACGACCGCGTCCCGCGGCGCGACGCCGGCCTCGGTGAGGGCGGCGGCGATCCCGGCGACGTCGGTGTTGTGCGCCTCCCAGCCCGCACCCCGGCGGACCAGGGTGTTGGCGCCGCCGACCTGGCGTGCGAGGTCGGTGACCGTGTCGGCCAGGTCCAGCGCGCGGCGTTTGAGGGGCATGGTCAGCGACAGCCCCGCCCACTCGCCGCCGAGCCCGGAGAGGAAGGGGGCGAGCCCCTCCTCCCCGCACTCGTACAGGCCGTAGGACCACCCCTCCAGTCCCATCTCCGCGTAGGCGGCGGCGTGCAGGACCGGGGAGAGGGAGTGCGCGACCGGGGATCCGAGGACTGCGGCGCGCACTACTCGCCGCCTCCCCAGGTCTCCTCGAACCTGGCCTTGAGCTCGTTGAACTCCGCCTCCGTGGAGGCGAACTCGGTGACCCCGTTCTCCGGGTCGGTGGCGACGAAGTACAGCCAGTCGCCCTCCGCCGGTTCGAGGGCGGCCTCGAGGGCGTCCTCCCCCGGGGCGACGAACGGGCCGGGGGGCAGACCGCTCTTGTGGTAGGTGTCGAACCCGCTGGTGTCCGCCTCGCACTGGGCGAGCTGGTCGTTGTTCAGCGCGATGCCGTACTCGCCGATGGCGTAGAAGCAGGTGCTGTCCATGCCGAGGTTCATGCCGATGTCCAGGCGGTTGTAGATCACCCGGGAGATCATCGGCATGTCCTCGGCCTTGCCGCTCTCGGCCTGGATGATGGACGCCATGGCCATGATCTCGTTGGGGTCGTAGCCGGCCTCCTCGGCCCGCTCCTCCAGCCCCATCTCCTCGGTGACGTTGCGGTGGTGGGTGACCATGGTCTTCAGCATGGACATGGCCTCGGTCCCCGGGTCGAACCGGTAGGTCGCCGGGAAGAGGTAGCCGGCGGACCCCTCCGTCGCGTAGTCGGGGAGGCCGAGCTCGTCGGTCTGCTCGTGCGCCGCCTGGAGCTCCTCCAGGGGGACGCCGGTCCGGTCGGCGAGTTCCTGGAGCACCTGCTCGTTGCGCAGGCCCTCCCGGATGGTGACCTGTCCGCCCAGGCGGCTCGCGGGGTCGAGCAGCGCGGCCACGGCCGCCTCGCCGCTCATCCCCTCGGCCAGGGCGTACGTGCCGGGGACCAGGCCGTCGCCGATCTCGTCCTCGGGGACGGCGTCCAGGGCGTTGACGAACGCCCGGGAGCTGGCGACGACGCCCTGGTCGGCGAGGTTGCCCGCGATGGCGGAACCGCTCTGCCCGTCCTCGATCACGAACACGACCTCGCCGCTGCCCTCGCCGGAGAAGTCCTCCGGGAAGACGTAGGTGCGCATGACGGCGTAGCCGCCGCCCCCGACCACCAGGATCAGGACGAGGACCAGGACGATCATCAGGCCCTTGCTCATGCCGCGGCGGCCCTTGCCCCTGCGGTTCGCGTTGGCGCGGGCCCGCTTGAGCTCCTTGGCCTTCTTGCGGCTGCTGCGGCCGCCGCCGTAGGCCTCGGCGATGTCGGCGAGCGCGGGCTCCTCGTACTCCTCGGGCTCCTCCTCGGGCTCCTCGGCGCGGCGGCCGCCGCGCCTGCGGCGGCTCCGGCGCCCCTCGGGCTCCCCGTCCCCGTCGTCCCCGCCGCGCCTGCGGCGGCTCCGGCGGCCGGCCGGTTCGGGCTCGGGCTCCTCCCCGGAGGCGTCCGCACCCGGGTCGGCGTCCTCTTCCCCGTCGTGGGCGGCGTCCGCCTCGGGGGGCGCCTCCTCCACCGGGGCGCCCCGCCTGCGGCGGTGCCCGCCGCGGCGGCTCCGGGGCGCCTCCTCCACCTCGTCGAAGGCGCCGGAGGGCGTCTCCTCCTCCGGCTCGGGGTCGCGGGCGGCGCCGCGTGGCTCCTCCTCGTCGCGCTCGGCCCGCGCGCGGCGGGCACGGCGGCGGGTCGGTCCGGGCACCGCGGCGAACGCGCCCGTGTCGGCGGAACCGGTCAGACCGGGGAAGCTCCCCGAGTCGAAGGCGCCGCTGTCCTCGGGGGCGTCGTCCAGGAAACCGCCGGTCGGCTCGTCGTCGCGGCGACCGCGCTTGCGACGGCCCCTGCGACCGGACCTCTCCTCCTCCACCGGCACGGCGCCGGTGTCGGCGGGACCCTCCTCCACGGGAGCGCCCCGACGGCGCCGGCCTCCCCGGCGGCCCGCGGGCGGCTCGGAGGCCGGGAGCGCGCCGGTGTCCGCGAGGCCCTCGGTACGCGATCGCCCCTCCGGGGCGAAGGCACCGCCGTCCTCGGGGGCGTCGTCCAGGAAACCGCCGGTCGGCTCGTCGTCGCGGCGACCGCGCTTGCGACGGCCCCTGCGACCGGACGTCTCCTCCTCCACCGGCACGGCGCCGGTGTCGGCGGGACCCTCCTCCACGGGAGCGCCCCGACGGCGCCGGGGCTCGGGTTCGGGCCCGGCCTGGCTCCGGCGCCCGCGCCGGGGCGGGAGCTCGTCCGCGGCGCGGTCCCGGGGCGGCGCGGGCTCGTCGGCGGGGCGGGCGGGCGTCGAGGGCGCGCCCAGGTTGGCGAGCGCCGCGAGCGCGTCCTGGGTGGGGTCGGCGGCCGGACCGCGGCGCGCGCGGGAGGGGTCCTGCGGCTGTGCGCGGTCCCCGGTCCCCGGCTCGTCGGCGTCCCGCGACCGGTTGGCTCCGGAGCGCGCGGCCCGCCCTCCTCGCAGCGCGTCGGCGGCTCCCGTGCGGCGGGGCTGTCCCGGCGGGGGCTCGGTCGGCGGCTCGGCCCGGCGCCGGCGCCCGGGGGGCGGGGCGTCGGGGCTCAGCGGGTCGTACTCGCCGTCGGCCCGGGGCGCGTACCGGGGCGTGCGGAACTCGTCCGTGCCGGGCCCGGTGCGGCGGAACCCGCCGGTGCCCGCACCGGGGTCGGCGGCGTCGGGGGGGGTGGGGGCGTCGCCCCTGGCCGGGGGCTCAGGACGCGCCCGCCGTCCGCGCGAGGGCGGCTGGGCGGGCAGCGGGTCGCTGAGCGGGTCGTAGTCGTAACCGCGCTCGCGTTCGTTACGTCCACGATAGGGATTGTCGGGGTAGTCATCCCTGTCGTTCATCATTCTCCCTGGCTGGAGCGGACGATCTCGCCCGGGGGCTGGCCTGTTGACCGTTCCTGGTCCAAGGCGCTCTGGAGCAGGACGGTGGCCGCCGCCTGGTCGATGACCGACCTGCGGGCCCGACCGCCCCTGGCCCCCTTCTTCGCGAAGGAGGCCCCGGAGAGCAACTGGCTCTGCGCCGTCACCGTGGTGAGGCGCTCGTCGACCAGGCGGACGGGGACGGGGTACAGGTGTACGGCGAGTGCGTTGGCGAACTCCCTGGCGGAACGGGCCGCGGGGCCCTCCTCGCCCGAGAGCGAGGCCGGGTAGCCCACGACGACCTCCCGAGCCTCGCGCTCGAGGACCAGCAGGGCGATGCGCTGCTTGTCGCCCCGGCCGCGCGGGATGGTCTCCACCGGGCTCGCGAGAGTACCACTGGGGTCGCTGGCGGCCACTCCGATGCGGGCGTTGCCCGGGTCGATGGCCAGTCGCACACCGTGCCTCAAGAGGACCTCTTCCCCGGACCGGGGTTGATGCGCGGGCGGGCCGTGCCGTCGGCGGCACGGCACCGCTGCTGGGGAATCCTCAACACGGTGGTCCTGTTCGTCAGCTGGATTGCGGGAAGCTCCGCACAGACAGCCGTGTGATCGGCTGTGACGCGCCACAGTATGCCCGATTCGATGACAGTGCGCAGCCTCGGCGGCGCTCGTGGGCGTCCGGGGCCGCTGCCCGTACCGGCGGTCCCGTGCGAGGGGGTCACGACGGGGTTCGGGTCGGGCGCGTTCGCTTCGAGTGTAAATCACACTCGTGCCGCCGCGGGGCGCTGCGGGGCCCCGGGGCCCTCCCCCTCCTGCGCGCTCACCCACGGGTGGGCCCCTCGTACGTGCCGCTTCCGGCGGTGGCGGCGCCGGCGGCCGGCGGGGCCGGACGGGCCGGGTCCGGGGCCGCCACGACGGGTCCCCCGCCGGTCGGCGGAACGGCCTCCGACCTGCCGGGCGCGGCCGGTGAGCTGGGGCGGACCGGGGTTCCCGAGCCGGCCCGGCCCCCGGTCCGGGGCTGGGCCCGCGTCCGGTCGGCGGCGCCGGCGGCACGGTCCCCGGCGGTGGTGGCGGGGGGTCGGGCCCCCGCCCCGGCCGGGGCGGCCGGGCCCGGGGCCGTGAGCAGCGCCACGGCCGGGCCGATCGGAACCTGTTTTCGCGGGACCACCCTCATAGTCACGAAGAGTTACATTACAGAGGACTGTGTGACTATGCGTGATTTCACCGTCGTATCACGTCCGCGCCCCCGTCACGGGCGGCGGGGTGGGGCGGTGCGCGGTACGGCGGCGGACCGGGGCCGGGGGCCGACGACGGGCGGCGGGGCCGGGACGGTGCGGAGTACGGCGGCGAACCCGGGCCGGCGGTGGGCGCCGCGGGCGAAGGACCGCGGGCGGCGCGGGGCCGTGCCAGGGACGGCCGGGTGACGGTGGTGGCGCCCGCGCGGTACCGGCGGCGGGGCGGGGGCTGCGGGGAGCCGGTGCCGTCCACAGGCGCGGCCGGGGGGTTTCCCGGCCGCCCTGCGCGTGGTCCCCTGGAAACAGGGGGACCTCCGCGCGGGGCGGCACGGTCATGCCCTCCGGCCGCTCGGCCCGCGGTGCCTCCTAGGCGCCGGCGACGCGCGCCTCCACGGCGCGCAGCGCCTCGTCGACCTTGGACGGGTCGCTGCCGCCGCCCTGCGCGATGTCCGGCTTGCCGCCGCCACCGCCGCCGAGCGCGCGTGCCGCGACGCCCACCAGGTCGCCCGCCTTGATACCCGCCTTCTGCGCGGCCTTGTTGGTCGCGATCACCACGACCGGTCGGTCCTTGGGCACGGCGGTCATGGCCACGACCACCGGCTCCTCCTCGCCCAGGCGGCCGCGCACGTCCAGGACCAGCGTGCGCAGGTCGTCACCGCTCGCGCCCTCGGGGGCGGAGGCCGCGACGACCAGCGCCGCCCCGTGGCGGCGGGCGCCCTCGGCGATCGACCCGGCCGCCTGGAGCACCTGGGCGGCCCGGAGCTTCTCGATCTCCTTCTCGGCGACGCGCAGGCGGGAGACCATCGAGTCGATGCGCTCGGGCAGCTGCTCCCGCGGCGTCTTGAGCTGCTCGGACAGCTGGCCGACCAGCGCCGACTCCTTGGACAGGCGCTTGAACGCGTCCACGCCCACCGCCGCCTCGACGCGGCGCACACCGGAGCCGATCGAGGACTCGCCGAGGAGCTTCACGATGCCGAGCCGGGCCGTGGAGGGGACGTGGGTGCCGCCGCACAGCTCGACGGAGTAGTCGCTCATCTCCACGACCCGCACGCGGTCGCCGTACTTCTCGCCGAACATGGCGAGCGCGCCCATCTTCAGCGCCTCCTCCAGGCTCTTCTCCTCGGTCCGCACCGCGATGTCGCCGGCCAGGACCGTGTTGACCTCCTCCTCGACCTCGGCCAGACGGTCGCCGCCCAGGGCGGTGTCGGAGGTGAAGTCGAACCGCAGCTGGCCGGGCCGGTTCTCCGAACCGGCCTGGCCCGCCGACGGGCCGAGGGCGTTGCGCAGCGCGGAGTGGATGAGGTGGGTCGCCGAGTGGGAGCGCTCGATCGCGTGGCGGCGGCCCGTGTCGATGGTCGCGTGCACCACGTCGTCCAGGACGACCTCGCCGGAGCGGACGGTGCCGCGGTGCACGAACAGGCCCGGGATCGGCTTCTGCACGTCCTCGACGTCCACGACGCCGCGGCCGTCCACCGTCAGCGTGCCCGTGTCGGCGAGCTGGCCGCCGCTCTCGGCGTAGAACGGGGTGCGGTCCAGGACGATCTCGACCTTGTCCCCCGCGCGGGCCGCGGGCGCCGAGACGCCGCCGACGACGATGCCCTTGACGTGCGACTCGCTCTCGGCGTCGGAGTAGCCGAGGAAGTCGGTGGACCCGGCCCCCTCCAGGAGCTGCGCGTACAGGGAGATGTCGGCGTTGCCGAGCTTCTTCGCCTTCGCGTCCGCCTTGGCGGTGTCCTTCTGCTTCTGCATCAGCTCGCGGAAGGAGGCCTCGTCCACCGTCAGGCCCTGCTCGCCGGCCATCTCCAGCGTGAGGTCGATCGGGAAGCCGTAGGTGTCGTGGAGCTGGAAGGCGTCCGACCCCGAGAAGGTGGTGCCGCCCGCCTGGCGGGTGCGTTCGGCCGCGCGGCCGAACAGCGCGGTGCCCGCGCGCAGGGTGTCGGCGAAGTTCCTCTCCTCGTTGTCGATCACACCGTGGACGACGTCGGCCTTGTCGAGGAGGTCGGGGTAGATGTCCTTCATCGCGTCGATGCTGACCTCGGTCAGCTCGTGCAGGAGGAAGGCGTCGTCGCCCGACAGCAGGCGCAGGTTGCGGATGGAGCGGCGCAGGATGCGGCGCAGGACGTACCCGGCCTTCTCGTTGCCGGGCTTGACGCCGTCGGCGACGAGCATGACGGCGCTGCGCACGTGGTCGGCGACCACGCGGAGCATGACGTCCTGGTCGTGGTCGTCGCCGTAGCGGGTGCCGGTCAGCTCCGCCGCCCGGTGCAGGACGCGGCCGATGATGTCGGTCTCGTAGATGTTGTCGACGCCCTGGAGGACCGCCGCGAGGCGCTCGAGGCCCAGGCCGGTGTCGATGTTCTTCTTGGGCAGTTCGCCGAGGATCGGGAAGCCGCTCTTGTCGCCGCCCTCACCCCGCTCGTACTGCATGAAGACGAGGTTCCAGATCTCGATGTAGCGGTTCTCGTCCGCCTCGGGGCCGCCCTCGGAGCCGAACTCGGGCCCCCGGTCGTAGAAGATCTCGGAGCACGGGCCGCAGGGTCCGGGGACGCCCATCGACCAGTAGTTCTCCTCCATCCCCATGCGCTGGATGCGCTCGGGGCGCACCCCGACCTTCTCGCGCCAGATCTCCTCGGCCTCGTCGTCGTCGAGGTAGACGGTCACCCACAGCTTCTCCGGGTCGATGCCGAAGCCGCCGTCCTCCACCGGGGTGGTGACGAGCTCCCACGCCAGCGGGATCGCCTGCTCCTTGAAGTAGGCCCCGAAGGAGAAGTTCCCGAGCATCTGGAAGAAGGTCGCGTGCCGGGAGGTCTTGCCGACCTCCTCGATGTCCTTGGTGCGGATGCACTTCTGGACGCTGGTGGCCGTGGCGTAGGGGGGCGTGCGCTGACCCAGGAAGAAGGGCTTGAACGGGACCATGCCTGCGGGGACCAGCAGCAGCGTGGGGTCTTCGGCGATGAGGCTTGCCGAGGGCACCACGGTGTGTCCGTTCTTCTCGAAGAAACTGAGGAAGCGGCGCGCGATCTCTGCCGTCTCCATTGATGCCCTCCTGTGCTCGGCTCCGCCGCCGTGGGCGACGGGTCGTCCCTGCGCGGGACCGTCTGACGCGTGGTCGGTGGTGGCCCATGCTAGGGGGGAACCGCCGGCCGGCGCGCGTGGTTTACGGGTGGCCGCCGGGGACCCGTCCTGGTGACGACAACGGCGGCGGCCTGGTTGTTCCAAGGCTATCGCCGCTGACCACCGCCGGGCCCCGTGCTTCCCCGCGTGCGGGGCGGAGCGCGCGGCGGTCGGGCCGGGCGCCGCGGACGGCGGTCGCGCGGGTCCGGGCCGCTCCGGGGGCGCGGGGTGGACCGCGGCCCCGGCCCTAGTCCCCGGGTTCCCCGGGGAGCTCCCGCGCCGAGCGGCGGCGGGACGCGGGCAGGTCCCGCCCGGGGGCGGGGGCGTAGCGGCGGAGGAGTTCCTCCTCCTGTTCGCGGACGGCGTCCGCGAGGTCGTCGTTGAACTCGCGGAGGGCGCCCCGGTACTCGGTGACGTGGCCCTCCACCCGCTCGGCGATCCCGCCGGGGGTGAGCGAGCGCCTGGCGCGGTTGAGGCGGTGGACCGCGTAGCCGCCGATGGCGGCGCCCGCGGCGAGGTAGAACAGCTTGCCGATCACCGGTTCGCCTTCCTCCTGCGGCCCCGGACCACGGCCAGCGCCCGGCGCCGGCCGAGCACGCGGCGCACCCCGTAGGAGAGCGAGGCGACCCGCACCAGGGGGCCGGTGACCACCGAGCGGGTCAGCGCCGTCATGGTGGAGACGTCCTCCGAGGACGCCTGTACGTTGGCGGTGATCTCCTCGACCCGTTCGAGCGAGGTGTTGGTGCGCTCCACGGTGGACGCGACGTCGTCCAGGAGCGGCGGGGTGCGCTCCCCCAGGTCCGAGACGACCTTGGTCGCCTCGTTGATGAGCTTGATCAGTTTGACGAGCGCCACGCACATGAACGTGGCCAGCACCGCCCAGACCACCGCGGCGACGAGCGCGGCGACCTCTCCTCCGGTAAGCATGCGGGCTCCGTGAGCAGATAGAGGTGTACTTCAAGTGTGCGGCGGCCCCCTCGCTCGCGCGTCGGGGCTGGGGGCCGGTGTGCGGGGGAGCCGGTGACTGCGCCGGGTCGGGCCTCCCGAGTGGTGAACCGGGCCTCCGCGGACGGGCCGGGCCGGTTTCGGCCGACCCTATCGCGTCACGGAGGCGGGTGCGCGGGCGCGCCCCCGTGTCGTACGGGGTGTCAGGGGTCACTTGCCGCTCCGCCGCCCTCCCGCGGTGGCCGGTGCGGGACGCGGGATCGACGCGGGGGGCGGCTCTGCCGGAGAATCACCCGGGGGCGGGAACTTCACTACGATGTCCGGACACTCGGCTTCCCGCCCTGCCCCTGAAGCGTCGACAGGACACCCATGAGCCCTCGTTCTCCCCGAGAGATCTCCGTACTGGTACCGCCGGACCTGGCCCCCCTCTATCCGGACGACCCCTCGCGGATCGGCCCCTACCTCGTCCTCGGGCGACTGGGACAGGGGGCCACCGGGACCGTCTACGCGGCCGTCGACGTGTCGTCGTCCACCGCAGGCGACCGGCTGGTCGCCGTGAAGGTGCTCAGATCCCCCGAGCTGGACTCGCCGGACGCCTATCCGGCCCTGGAGCGCCGCCTGCGCGCCCTGTCCAACGTGAATTCCAAGCGCGTCGTCGTGCCCTCGGCCTTCGACACCGACGCCAACCCGCCGTGGCTGGCCATGCCCTACCTGGCGGGCGAGCGGCTGTCGCACTACGTCACCAAGCGCGGCGGGCTCGGCACGGGCAAGCTCATCGCGCTGGCCACCGGTCTGGCCGAGGGCCTGTCCGTCCTGCACGCGCGGGGGGTGGCGCACGGGTCGCTGCGCCCCAGCGAGGTCCTGCTGGAGTCGCACGGTCCGCACATCATGGAGTGCGCCGTCGCCGCCTCCGCCGACCGGATGCGCGGGCTGGGCGCGACCTGGCTGAGCCCCGAGCGGTTCCGGGGCGGGGAGGCCACGCCCGCGTCCGACGTGTTCGCCTGGGGTGCGGTCGTGGCGTTCGCCGGGACGGGGCGGCTGCCCTTCGGCCCCGGGGAGCCCGAGGAGATCGCCGGGCGCGCCGCGAACGGGGACTTCGACCTGAGCGGGCTCGCCCGGGGCCTCCGGCCCGTGGTGGGCAGGGCCCTGTCCCCCGACCCCGACGGGCGCCCCGTCCTGCGCGAGGTCATCGGAGCGGTCATCGCGGTGTGGCAGTCCGAGCACGGCGGCGAGGCGTCCCCCTCGGGCGGCGCCCCGGCCGGCCGTGACGAGCTGGCGCGCATCCTGGAGCGCGAGTGGCACGCCGTGGAACCGCCCGCGCGGGTGCCGGAGGTGATCCGCCTGGAGGGGCGGATGTCCAACCGGCGCCCCACGAAGGCACTGCTGGTCGCCGGGAGCGCGGTGATCGCGCTCGCGCTGGTCGGCGCCGGCGTGTGGGGGGTGTCCCGCCTGTTGGGCCCCTCGGACGGGGAGGCCCTGGTCGCGGACGCCTCGGAGGAGGATCCGGCGGCGGAGAGCCCGGCGGCCGAGGAGGAGCCGCGGACCCTGGTGGTGCGGTTCGACCCGGCCGAGCAGGAGGACCTGGCGGAGGGGCCGTGGGTCTACACCCCGGTGGACCGGGACGACGAGCCGGTCCGCGGCCAGGGCGTGCCCAGCCACTCGGCGTGGGCGGAGCAGTGGGACGAGGCCGGCGACCCCGGGCGGGCGACGATCGCGCCCGACGCCGAGGTGCTGTGCGCGAAGTTCTGCGCCGCCCCCGACCACGTGTTCCTCGACGAGGAGGGGCGCGGCACCTGGGAGCTGACCGGGAGCGACTTCGTCGACTACCTGTCGTGGGGCCCGGTCGTGATCGTGGAGGTGACCTTCGCCGACGGGGGGTCGGACGCGGGTCCCCGGGAGATCGTGCAGATCACGGAGCTGTACACCGACTAGGCGTGCCGGCCCGGGAGGCCGGGGGCGCGGGCGGGCCGCGGCGCGCCGGGGAACCGGTGGGGCCGTCGCGGTGCGACCGCCCCGCGGGCGCCTCCTGCCGCCCGGGGCGCGGGCGCCGGCCCTCCGGCGGGGCGGGGGCGGTGCCGGCGCTCGTCCCCGCCGACGGCCGGGCGCCGACCGTCGCGGCCCCCGTGCCCGGCCTGCCGCCCGGGGCCGGACGCGGGGCCGGGTCCGCCCCCTCTACCCCCCGCTCTTGAGCACCCCCTTGATGCGTTCGAGCACCTCGGAGAACCTGCGCTCCGCCCCGTGCCGGGTGGGCCTGTAGTACTCGCGCTCCGTGAGCCCCTCGGGGGCGTGCTGCTGGGGGGCCACCCCGCCGGGGAAGTCGTGGGCGTAGCGGTAGCCCTTGCCGTGGCCGAGTTCGGCCGCGCCCTTGTAGTGCCCGTCCCGCAGGTGCGGGGGCACCGGCCCGGCGCGGCCCGCCCGCACGTCGGCCATGGCCGCGTCGATCGCGCTGACGACGGCGTTGGACTTGGGCGCCAGGCTGATGTGGATGACGGCCTGGGCGAGGTTGATGCGCGCCTCGGGCATCCCGATGAGCTCCACCGCCTGGGCCGCCGCCACGGCCGTCTGGAGCGCGGTGGGATCGGCCATGCCGACGTCCTCGCTGGCGTGCACGACGATCCTGCGCGCGAGGAACCGCGGGTCCTCCCCCGCCTCGATCATCCGGGCGAGGTAGTGCAGGGCGGCGTCGGGGTCCGAGCCGCGCATGCTCTTGATGAACGCGCTGATGACGTCGTAGTGCTGGTCGCCGGAGCGGTCGTAGCGCACGGCGTGCCGGTCGACGGCCCGCTCGACGTCCTCGGCGGTGATGGTCACCGGTCCGGCGCCGGACCCCTCCGCGTCGGGGCCGTCCTCCGGGGAGGGAGCCCCCGCCCCGGCCGGGGGCGCGCCGGCCGGGGCGGGCCCGGCCACCAGGGCGGCCGCCTCCAAATAGGTCAGGGAGCGGCGCCCGTCACCGCCGGCCAGGCGGACGAGGTGGTCGGTGGCCTCGTCGGACATGGCGTACCGGCCGCCCAGGCCGCGCCCGTCCGTCAGCGCCCGGTCCACCAGGGCGCGGATGTCGTCGTCGTCCAGCGATTCCAGGGAGAGCAGGAGGGAGCGGGACAGCAGCGGGCTGACCACGGAGAAGAACGGGTTCTCGGTGGTCGCCCCGATGAAGCTCACCCACCGGTTCTCCACGGCGGGGAGGAGCGCGTCCTGCTGCGTCTTGTTGAACCGGTGGACCTCGTCGACGAACAGGAGGGTGCGCGTGCCGTGCATGCCCATCCGGCGCTTGGCCTCGTCCACCACCGCGCGGACGTCCTTCACCCCGGCGTTGACCGCCGACAATTCCACGAACCGCCGCTTGGTGACCCTGCTGACGACCGTGGCCAGGGTGGTCTTGCCGGTTCCCGGCGGGCCCCACAGGAAGACGGACATGGGCGCGTCGTCCTCGACCAGGCGGCGCAGCGGACTGCCCTCGCCCAGGAGGTGGCGCTGGCCCACGACCTCGTCGAGGGTGCGGGGCCGCATGCGCACGGCGAGCGGTTCCTGCCCCTTGGCGGCTTCTGCCCCGGCATCGTCGAACAGTGTTTCGGACACCTGCCCAGGGTAGGGCTGGCCGGGGACCGTTCGGTCCGGCGGGCGGAGCCGTGCACCCGGTGGCCGCTCCCCGGCGCTCAGGGCGCGGGCGTCGCGGAGGTGGTCGGCGCGGGAGCGTCCGGCGCGGGTTCCGCGGGGACGGGGGTCATCCGGGTGATGAGCAGGGCGATGTCGTCGCCGCGACCGGCCGGGGCCATCTCGGCGATGACGTGCGCGGCCTCCCCCGGGTTCTCGTAGTGGGCGGCGAGGGCTTCGCCGACCTGGGCGAGGCCGTCGCCCATGGGGAGTTCCGAGCTCTCCACCAGGCCGTCCGAGCACAGCAGCAGCGTGCTCCCGGGCGGGAGCATGCGGGTGGTGACGGCGTACTCGGTGTCGGCGAGCACCCCCAGGGGCGGGCCGGTCTCGGGCTCCCACAGCTCGTAGCCGCTCCCGGAGGCCAGGACGACGGGCGGCTGCCCGGCCCAGGCCGCCTGCATGACGCCGCTCTCGCGGTCGACCACCAGGTAGCCGCAGGTGGCGAAGACGATCTCGCCGGTCTCGGTGAGGAGCCGGTTGGTCTCCCCGAGGACGACGCCGGGGTCGGACTGGTTGGTGGCGTAGGCGCGGAAGGCCACGCGGATCTGGCCCATGGCCGCGGCGGCCTCGACCCCGTGTCCCTGCACGTCGCCGACGAGCAGCCCGACCTTGTTGTCGGGGAGTTCGATGACGTCGTAGAAGTCGCCGCAGATGCGCCAGTCCGCCCGGGAGGGCAGGTACTTGGTGGCGATGTCCATGTCGGGGAAGCTCGCCACCTGGCGGGGCAGCATACGGCGCTGGACGGCGTCGGCCAGCTCCAGTTCGGCCTGCTGGGCCTTGATGCGCTGGAGTGCCTGGCCGGCGAGCCCGGCGAAGGTGAGCATGAGCGCGCGCTCGTCGCGGCTGGCGTGGTGGGGGCGGTCCCAGACCATCTGCCAGACGCCGAGGGCGACCTTGCCGTCCCCGAAGATGGGCACGGTCGCCCAGGCCTGGCCGCGCACCTGGCGCATGAGCTCGACCGCCGCGGGGAAACGGCTGATGATCTCCGCGCGGCTCTCGAAGAAGCGGGGCTGGCGGTCCTGGATGACCGCGCCCATGGGGAAGTCGGTGTCGTCGGCGCGGCGGCCGTCTATCTGGTCGATGTTGCCGCCCCGGGTGCGCGCGCCGGGCGACCCGCGCAGCACACCGCCCTCGACGTACAGGGCGATGGCCTGGATCCCGCCGAAGATCGGCAGGAACTCCTCGCTGAGCAGGTCCATGACCTTGTCGACCGTGGTGGCCGAGACGAGCTTGGAGGACAGCTCGGTGACGAGGCGTCCGTGCTCGGCCTCGGTGCGGCGGCGGTCGGCGAGGCGGCGGACCAGCTGGACGTGCTCGGTGACGTCGTCGACGATGCCGACGAGCCGGTCGGGGTCGCCGGGGACGTAGCGGGCGCGCACGTGCAGGGAGCGCTCGTCCCCGAGCCGGTCGAAGACGCGGAAGCGCTGCTCGTAGTCGCGTCCGGTGAAGGAGGCGGACATGGCGTCGCGGACGCGGGCGATGTCGTCGGGGTGGACCCGTTCGAGGATGCGTTCGAGCTCCCGGTCGTTCCCGGCCAGGAGGGCGCCGAGCGGGGTCGGGCCGAAGAGTTCGCGCAGGCGGCCGGTGCCCAGTTCCAGGCTCCACAGCACGGAGTCGGAGTTGTCGGTGCGGAGTTCGCCGACGACCCGCAGGTCGGCCTCCTCGGTGGAGAGCACGTGCATCAGGACGACGACGCGGCGGCCCTCCCCCGCGGAACCGTCCTCGGCCGGCCCGGGGAGGGGCCGCAGCTCGACCTCGACCAGGCGCGATCCCTTGTCCGTGACGCCCAGGTGCAGGCGGGAGCGGCGGCCCCGGTTCCCGGCGGCCGCCTCGGCGTGGGCGAGGGCGCCGCGCCGGACGTCGTCGCCGTCGAGGAGGTCGTGCCACACCAGTCCTGCGAGGTCGGACTCACCACGCCCGAACAGCTCGGTGAAGGCGTGGTTGGCGTGCAGGATCGCGCCGTCGGCCGTGGCCAGCACCATGGGCTCCGGGGCGTGGGAGAACGCCCCCGCGAGCGCGCTCTCGGAGCCGTCGCCTGAAGCGCGTTTTCCGTTCACGTATGACTCATCCTCATGTCGTTTCGGACGTCACACCCGCGTTCAGGCGCGGTCACCCCGGGAACGTTCCGATCGGCTCATTCTAGTGGCCGTGCCGGGGTCTGTTCCGGTGGTGGAGCGGGGCGGGCGGCACGGCCCGCACCGCGGGGCACCGACGGGACCCGGTCGGGCACGGACCACCATGGTCCACCAGCGGAGGGGGGAGGGCGCGGGGTTCCACGCCCGTGACCGCATTCGTCCGGACACGGGGCGTGAATCGTTACGCTCGTGTGACTCAATGGCGCAGAATGCACTCCGCCACCACTCCGTACGCGAAAGGGGACATCCCCACTGGCACATCGTGTTCACTCCAGGACACGTGTGGATCGCGGTACGGGAAAGGTGATTCGCACCCAACGGTAGGGGATGGCGGCCCCCGGCGCATCCGGGCCCGGGCGGCGGGGCCGGGTTCGGCCGTCTTCGGGCCGAACGGCTACGCCCGATAGTCGACGAATATCTCCGTGTGACCGTTTAGGAAGGTTCAAAGTAGGCCTAATCCGGGCACCGAACATGAAGTGTGAAATTCTCCGACCCCCTGAGGACATGCCCATGTACCTGGTGCTCAAGCGTGCCGTGGCGACGTTCAGGATCAGCGGCACCGTCTGGGACTGGGACTGCCGACTGTGCGGCAGCAGCAACTCCGACGGCGACCACTCCTGCTGGAGCTGCGGGGGCAGGAAGCCGTAGCCGCTCCGTCCCCGGGGGCCGGCACACTCCCGGAACCGCGTCGGGGGCGGTGCGCGTCCACCGCGCACCGCCCCCGGCACAGGGTCCTCAGGACCCCTCCGGACCTACTTCCGGCCGGCCCTGGCCTGCGCCTCGGCCTCCGGGTCCGCGTCAACCCCGGCCTCGGCCCGCTGGGCCCCGGTGATCGGGGTGGGCGCCCCGGTCAGCGGGTCGCCGCCCGAAGCGGTCTTCGGGAACGCGATGACCTCGCGGATGGTCGGCTGGCCGGCCAGGAGCATGATGATCCGGTCCCAGCCCACGGCCAGGCCGCCGTGCGGGGGCGGGCCGAACTTGAACGCCTCGAGCAGGAACCCGAACTTGGACTCCGCCTCGGCCTTGCTCAGGCCGATCGTGTCGAAGACGCGCTGCTGCATCTCGGCGCGGTGGATACGGATGGACCCCGAGACGAGCTCGTAGCCGTTGAGCACCAGGTCGAAGGCCCGGGAGTTGGTGGTGCCCGGGTGCTCCTGGAAGTCGTCCTCGTCCTCGACGGCCGGAGCCGTGAAGGGGTGGTGAACAGGCTTCCAGGAGCCCTCCTCGTCGGCCTCCTCGAACAGCGGCATGTCGGTGATCCACAGGATCTCCCAGAGGGAGGTGTCGATCAGGTCGCACCGCTTGCCGATCTCCAGGCGCGCGGCGCCGAGCAGCTCCTGGCTCTCGGAGCGCTTGCCGGCCGCGAAGAAGACGGCGTCGCCGGGCGCCGCGCCGACCTCGGCGGCCAGGCCCTCGCGCTCGGCCTCGGACAGGTTCTTGGCGACCGGGCCCCCCAGGGAGCCGTCCTCCTGGACGAGCACGTAGGCCAGGCCCTTGGCGCCGCGCGAGCGGGCCCACTCCTGCCAGGCGTCCAGCTCCTTGCGGGTCTGGGACCCGCCGCCCGGCATGACCACGGCGCCCACGTAGGGGGCCTTGAAGACCCGGAACGGGGTGTCCGCGAAGTACTCGGTGACCTCGACCAGCTCCTGGCCGAAGCGCAGGTCCGGCTTGTCGGAGCCGAACCGGTCCATGGCCTCGGCGAAGCGCATCCGGGGGAACCGCTCGGGCAGCTCGACGCCGCGCACCTCGCGCAGGAGGCGGGTGAACAGCTTCTCGCCGACGGCGAAGATGTCCTCCTCGTCGACGAAGCTCATCTCCAGGTCGATCTGGGTGAACTCCGGCTGCCGGTCGGCGCGCAGGTCCTCGTCGCGGAAGCAGCGGGTGAGCTGGTAGTAGCGCTCCATGCCGCCGACCATGAGCAGCTGCTTGAACAGCTGCGGGGACTGCGGCAGGGCGTACCAGTGGCCCGGCTGGAGGCGGACGGGGACCAGGAAGTCGCGGGCGCCCTCGGGGGTGGAGCGGGTCATGTAGGGCGTCTCGACGTACACGAAGCCGAGGTCGCGCATGACGTCGTGGGCGACGTAGGTGGCCTTGGAGCGCAGGCGCAGGTTCTCCGCCATCTCCTGGCGCCGGATGTCCAGGTAGCGGTAGCGCAGGCGGGTCTCCTCCGCCACGTCCGCGGCGCTGTCCAGCTGGAAGGGCAGCGGGGCGGACTCGCTGAGCACCTCGATCTCGTCGGCGGCGACCTCGATCGCGCCGGTGGGGATCTCGGGGTTCTCGTTGCCCTCGGGCCGGACCCGGACCGTGCCGGTGACCTTGATGCAGTACTCCGCGCGGAGGTCGTGGGCCAGGTCGTCCTCGCGGACGACGACCTGGGCCACTCCGGAGGCTTCGCGCAGGTCGAGGAAGACCACTCCGCCGTGGTCGCGGCGGCGTGCCACCCAGCCGGCGAGGACAACGGTCGCGCCGGCGTGCTCGGCGCGCAACGCACCTGCCTCATGCGTGCGTATCAACGGACTTCTCCTTCAGCGTCTTGGTTCGTGTCAAGTGTGCCCGACCTGCGCTTTGGTACGGGCCAGTCCTGTGCACACCGCCAGCGCGCACCCGGGCCCGGAGGGACCGGGAAGGGCGGTGTGGAAACCACCGGGACCCGCCTCGGGCGGGGCCGGTGCGGATATCTCGTCCGTCGCGGGGCCGGGGGGCGGCGCTCGGGGCGTCGAGCCCTCGGCGGTGTTCGGTGGTCATCACGTCGTCCCTGCGGGGTGGGTCGTCCGGAGCGGGCTCAGCCGGCGATGTCGCGCAGGTACGGATTGGTGGCGCGCTCCCGCTCGACCGTGGTGGCGGGGCCGTGGCCGGGCAGGACCTGGGTGCCGTCGGGCCGGGCCAGGACCGCGTCGGCGAGGCTGCGCAGCATGGCCTCGTGGTCGCCGCCGGGGAAGTCGGTGCGCCCGATGGACCCGGCGAAGACGAGGTCGCCCGCGAACATGACGGGGACCCCGTCCTCCGTGGTGACCGTGTAGACGACCGAGCCGGGGGTGTGGCCGGGGGTGTGCTCCACCCCGACCTCCAGCCCGGCGAGGGACAGGGTGTCGCCCCCGGCCACCTCGACCAGGTCCGAGGGCTCGGTGTGGGGCCCCTCCCCCAGCAGGGAGGACAGCCGGGCGGCGAAGCCGGGGTCGACCCCGGCGGCGGGGTCGGTGAGCAGGTGGCGGTCCCGGGCGTGCACGTGGACCGGCACGCCGTGGCGCCCGCCGAGTTCCGCGGCCGACCACACGTGGTCGAAGTGCCCGTGCGTGAGCAGGATCGCGACGGGCGTCAGGCCGTGCTCCGACAGCACCTTCTCGACCTGTTCGGCCGCCTCCTGCCCGGGATCGACGACGATGCAGTCGCCGCCGGGGGCCGGTGCCAGCACGTAGCAGTTCGCGGCGAGGGGCCCGGTGGGAAGTGCGGCGATGAGCACGGCGGATGTCGTCCTGTCCTCGGTCGGGTGCGCGGATCGGAGGGACGGGCCCGCGGTTCGGACGCGCGAACCCTCAGGTGCAGAGCCTACCGAGGCACGGGAGGAGGGGCGACCCGTCGGGCACCTCGGCGAAAGCGTTTGATCACCATTCGATCACCGCGCGCGGCTCGCCTCTTTGCCAAACCGCGTGGTAATGCCATATTGGTCACCGTCGTCGTGTGCGCCGAGGCCCCGACCTGCGCCTCTTCGGGGCGGGGGCGCGGCCCGGAGGGACACACGGGGACGCGCGGACACGCATGATCTGCGCCGATGTGAATCACGGCGCGTCGCCGCCCGTCGAATCGTATGGATATCGTGCTGAGCACGGTGGTTCCCATCACGACGCGGCGCGCGAGCGGCGCGACGACCCGAGCCCGCCCCACGGCGGGGCTCATGACAGCAGGAGGACACGGTGACCACGGACCCTTGGGGCCGCGTAGACGACGACGGCACGGTCTACGTCCGCACGAGCGAAGGTGAGCGGGTCGTCGGATCGTGGCAGGCGGGGGCGCCGGAGGAGGCTCTGGCGTTCTTCCGACGCAAGTACGACGCCCTGGTCACCGAGGTGGAGCTGCTGGAGAAGCGGCTCCGCAGCACGGACCTGTCCGCCGCCGCCGCGATGTCGAACATCGACAAGCTGCGCGCCGCCGTCACCGATGCGAACGCCGTCGGCGACCTGGAGTCGCTGGGCAGGCGGCTGGACGCCCTCTCCGGCCGCGCCGAGGAGCGCAAGGTCGAGCAGAAGCAGGCGCAGGAGCAGGCCCGCGGGCAGGCCCGGGAGACCAAGGAGCGCATCGTCGCCGAGGCCGAGCGGGTCGCGGCCGAGACGACGCACTGGAAGTCCGGCGGCGAGCGGATGCTGCAGCTCATCGAGGAGTGGAAGAAGGCCCCCCGGGCCGACCGCCCCACCGAGCAGGCGCTGTGGAAGCGGATGTCCGCCGCGCGCAACTCCTTCTCCAAGCGCCGCAAGACGTACTTCGCGAACCTGGACCAGGAGCGCGACTCCGTGCGCGTGGAGAAGGAGCGCATCGTCGCCGAGGCCGAGGCGCTGTCGGGCTCCGACGATTGGGGGCCCACGGCCCGCGCCTACCGCGACCTCATGCAGCAGTGGAAGAGGACCGGGCGCGCGGACAGAGCGAGCGAGGACAAGCTGTGGACGCGCTTCAAGGCCGCCCAGGACCGCTTCTTCGACGCGCGCAACGCGACCTTCGCCGAGCGCGACGCGGAGCTGCGGGTCAACGCCGAAGCCAAGGAGCGGATCCTGGCCGAGGCCGAGGCGGAGATCCCGGGGATCTCCGACCCGCGCCGGGCCCGTGCCCGCCTGCGCGACTTCCAGGAGGCGTGGGAGGAGGCCGGTGAGCTGCCCCGCGACGTGCGCGACCAGCTCGAGGGCGCCTTCCGCCGGATCGAGGACGGTGTGCGCCGGGCCGAGGACGCCGAGTGGGAGCGGAGCAACCCGGAGGCGATCGCCCGGGCCAGGGACACGGTGTCCCAGCTGGCGGCGGCGATCACCGACCTGGAGGCCAAGCTGGAGAAGGCCAGGGAGCGGGGCGACGCCCGCCGCGTCAAGGAGCACGAGGACGCCCTGGAGGCGCGCCGTTCGTGGCTGGCCGAGGCGGAGAAGGCCCTCGACGAGCTGAGCTGAGGGACCGGGTCACGAGCGTGGGGGAGGGGCGCGCCCCCCCCGGGGGGGGGCGGGGCGGGGGGGGGGCCCCGGCCCCCCCCGGCCCCCCCGGGGGGGGGCCCCCCGGGCCGGGGGGGGCCGCGGGGGGGGGCCCGCGCGGATAAGGA
>NZ_JBIWMK010000007.1:54850-229493 GCF_044766605.1 Nocardiopsis sp. NPDC101807
CCGTGCCCGCCGGGCCGGGGCCCGGCGGGGGGGGGCCGGCGGGGGATAGGCCCGGCGACGCGGTGCGCTGGGGGCGCGGGGGCGGCGGGGGGGGGGGGGGGGCGCCCGGGGGGGCGCGCCCCTTCCGCGTGTCCGGCGCCGGCACGGCACGTCCGCGCCGGGTGCGGCGCGTCCCGTGTCCGGGCCTCTAGCGGTGCGCGTCCAGCTCGTAGACGTCGGCGTCGCCCGTGAGCGTCCTGACGTTCGCGGCGGGCTCCGGCACGGGACCGGCGGGCAGGTCCAGGAGCGGGTCGGCCCGCCGGTCGCCCCGGTGGCGCGCGTAGCCGACGGCGCAGGCCGCGGCGGCGACCAGGAGGAGCAGGCCCGCGAGCACCCAGGCGAGGGGCGCCGAGCCGTGGACCCTGTGCACGGCGGAGGAGCACGCGGCCAGCGCGGCCCCCGGCTCCGGCCGCAGGCACACGGTGGTGACGGGGTGCGCGCCGCCCTCCCTGACACCGGTGATCTCCCCGGTGACCCGGAAGTCCGCCCGTTCGCCCGACGCCAGGTCGTGGGTCCACGTCACCTGCCCCTCCCCGACCCCGGCCCTGGTCCCGGCCGAGCCCGAGACGTAGCGCATCGTGGACGGCAGGAACTGAACGATCTCGGCGTCCGGGAGGTCTCCGGCGCCGGAGTTGCGCACCCGGATGGTGTACTCGACGTGGTCCCCGGGGCTCAGCCGCTCCTCGTCGGAGCGCGTCCCCAGGGACACGTGCAGGGTGTCCGCCCCCGGTACGGCCGCGTCGTCCGCCGACGGGCCCGGGCCGGGTGCGTGGTGGGCGCCGGGCAGGGCGATCATGGCCGCCAGGCCCAGTGCCGACATCGCCGTGGTCACGGCCATGGTGCTTCCTCCGCGTGCGAGCACAGAATTACGTTGCGTGCATATGTCATAACACGGAGTAGTTGTTTTGGCCGTGTGCCATGCGGGACGCGGGCACGAGCACACCGGGGGCGGGCGGCCGCTCGGGCCGCCCGCCCCCGGGGCGGGCCCCGTCCGGGGACGGAGCGGGAGAGGTCGGGCTCAGACGCCCACGAACGACCGCAGCGCGGCGGCCCGCTCGGTGCTCTCCCAGGTGAACTCGGGCAGCTCCCGGCCGAAGTGGCCGTAGGCGGCCGTCGCGGAGTAGATCGGGCGCAGCAGGTCCAGATCGCGCACGATCGCGGCCGGACGGAGGTCGAAGACCTCCTTGACGGCCTTCTCGATCAGCTCCGGGGCGACGGTCTCGGTGCCGAAGGTCTCGATGAACACCCCGACCGGGTGGGCCTTGCCGATGGCGTAGGCCACCTGGACCTCGGCGCGCTCGGCGAGCTCGGCGGCGACGATGTTCTTGGCGACCCAGCGGGTCGCGTAGGCCGCCGAGCGGTCCACCTTCGACGGGTCCTTGCCGGAGAAGGCGCCGCCGCCGTGGCGGGCGTAGCCCCCGTAGGTGTCCACGATGATCTTGCGCCCGGTCAGCCCGGCGTCGCCCATCGGGCCGCCGATCTCGAAGCGGCCGGTCGGGTTGACGAGCAGCCGGTAGTTGTCGGACTCCAGTCCGAAGGCGGCCACGACCGGCTCGATGACGTGCTCGCGGATGTCCGGGGCGAGCATCTCCTCCAGGTTGATGTCCGCGGAGTGCTGGCTGGAGACCACGACGGTGTCGAGGCGCACGGGGACCTGGCCCTCGTACTCGACCGTGACCTGGGTCTTGCCGTCCGGGCGCAGGTAGGGCACCGTGCCGTTGCGGCGGACCGCCGCCAGCCGCTCGGAGAGCGAGTGCGCCAGCTTGATCGGCAGCGGCATCAGCTCGGGGGTCTCCCGGTTGGCGTAGCCGAACATCAGGCCCTGGTCGCCGGCGCCCTGCCGGTTGAGCGCGTCGTCCTCGTTCTCGACGCGCGCCTCGTAGGCGGTGTCGACGCCCTGGGCGATGTCCGGGGACTGGGCGTCGATGGAGACGTTGACCCCGCAGGAGTCACCGTCGAACCCCTTGGCGGAGGAGTCGTATCCGATCCGGAGGATCTTCTCGCGCACGATGGCGGGGATGTCGACGTAGGTCTGGGTGGTGACCTCACCCGCGATGTGGACCTGACCGGTGGTGATCAGCGTCTCGACGGCGACCCGGCTGCGCGGGTCGTGGGCGAGCATCGCGTCGAGGATCGCGTCACTGATCTGGTCGGCCATCTTGTCGGGATGGCCTTCGGTGACCGACTCGGAGGTGAAAAGGCGGCGGGACACGTTGCGTGACTCCTTGCAGCGGCTGCTGGCTGACATGTGTCGGTGCGGCACGGCGCTCCGGCGGCCTGCCGGGGGCGGCCAATGCCGACCGACGCGGTTGGTTATCGGTCCACTGTAACCGGACTGGTGGGGACGGGCGTCCGGCTGCCGACCGCGTCGCATGTCGGCAAGGACACCCGTTCGCAGTGTGGCGTACTCGGCGGTAGGAATCCAGTCCTGGTGTCCAGGCTGTTCGTCCGCGGACACCCGCCCTGCCTGTGCGGACGCCCGCGCAGGCGGACCGGGGCCGCGGAGGCCGTTCAGGGGAGGCGTTCGACGACCAGGTCCCACACGCGGTCGGCGAGGTCGTCCTTGGGCCCGGTCGGGATGTCCGTGACGGAACCGTCGGCGCCCAGGACGACCGCCTGGTTGTCCTCGGCGCCGAACGCGCGCCCTCCCCCGACCTGGTTGACCACGAGGAGGTCGCAGCCCTTCCTCTCCAGCTTCGCGCGGCCGTTGGCGAGGACGTCGTCGGTCTCGGCGGCGAACCCGACGATGGTCTGTCCCGGCGCCTCCGACGCCCGGGAGGCCACCAGGCCCGCGAGGACGTCCGGGTTCTCGACCAGCTCGATGGGCCCGGGGGCCTCACCGGACTTCTTGATCTTGGAGGCGACGCTCCTGACCGGCCGGAAGTCGGCGACGGCCGCGCTCATCACGACCGCCTCGGCGCCGCGCCTCTCGGCCTCCATCGCCTCGGCGAGCTCGGCTGCCGAGCCCACCCGCACGACCCGGACCCCGGCCGGGTCCGGGAGGGAGACGTTGGCGGCGACGAGGGTGACGTCGGCCCCGCGCGCAGCGGCGGTGCGGGCCAGGGCGTACCCCTGTTTGCCGGAGGAGTGGTTGCCGAGGAACCGGACCGGGTCGATGGCCTCCCTGGTGCCCCCGGCGGAGACGACGACGCGGTGGCCGGCCAGGTCGGGGGCGGCGGCCCCGCGGCGCAGGACCAGCCGTGCGGCCGCGAACAGCTCGGAGGGCTCCGGGAGGCGGCCGCGTCCGCTGTCGGCGCCGGTGAGGCGCCCCACGGCCGGGTCGAGGACGACGGCGCCCCGCGCGCGCAGGGTGGCCACGTTCGCCCGGGTGGCGGGGTGCTCCCACATCTCCGTGTGCATCGCGGGTGCGAACACCACGGGGCACCGCGCGGTGAGCAGGGTGTTGGTGAGGAGGTCGTCCGCCAGACCCGCGGCGGCCTTCGCCATGAGGTTGGCGGTGGCCGGGGCCACGAACACGAGGTCGGCCTCCTGCCCGATGCGCACGTGCGGGACCTCGTCGACCCCGTCCCACACCCCGGTGGTGACGGGCTGTCCGGACAGGGCCGCCCAGGTGGGCTCGCCGACGAAGCGGAGCGCCTCGGCGGTGGGCACGACCCGGACGCGGTGGCCGGACTCGGTCAGGCGGCGGAGCAGCTCGCACGCCTTGTAGGCGGCGATGCCGCCGCCGACGCCGAGGACCACCCGGGGAACGCTCTGTGTCTCACTCACAGGAAGGAGTTCTACCAGGCCCGGCCGAGCGGGCGCGCCCCGGCCCCGCGGACGGCCGCGCCCTCCGCACGCCCGTCGGGGCGGTGGAGGGCGGTGTGCGGGCCCCGGCGGTCGCGCCGGGCTCCGCCGCGCCTGCCGGCCCGTGGCACGGGACGGCCGCGGCGGAGGGGCGGATCAGGTGCCCTCGTAGGGCTCGGCGGTGAGCAGGCCGGACTTGACCTCGCGCAGGGCGATGGACAGGGACTTCTCCTGCACCTGGGTCTCGACCAGCGGGCCGACGTACTCCAGGAGGCCCTCGCCGAGCTGGGCGTAGTAGGCGTTGATCTGGCGGGCCCGCTTGGAGGCCATGGTGACCAGGCTGTACTTGCTGTCGACGAGCTGCAGCAGGTCGTCGATGGGCGGATTGGTGATGCCTTCGGCGACGGGCTCGGTACCAGCCACTTCGTTTACCCCCAGGGAAGGTCTCCGGCTCGTCGGAAGCCGTGACGTGATCGGTCGGGACGTGTTCGAGGATACGCGGCGCCTCCGGGGGCGGCCCCCGGCGCGGGCGGACGCGGGCGGCGGTGGCCGTGGGCCCCGCCGCTATCACACCTTGGGCGCGTTGATCAACGCTAGCAGCTCGGCGCACACTTCCTGCACGGACGTGTTGACGAGCGTGGTGTCGAACTCCTTCTCGGCGGCGAGCTCGACCTTGGCGACCTCCAGCCGGCGCTGGATGACCTCGTCGGACTCGGTGCCGCGCCCGGTGAGGCGGCGGACCAGCTCGTCCCAGGAGGGCGGCGCGAGGAAGACGTGGTAGGCGTCGGGCATGGTCTCGCGGATCTGGCGCGCGCCCTGGAGCTCGATCTCCAGCAGCACGGGGGCCCCGGCGGTCAGCCGGGCCTGGACGGGGCCGCGCGGGGTGCCGTAGCGGTTGCCCGCGAACCTGGCCCACTCCAGGAGCTCGTCCTCGGCGACGAGGCGGTCGAACTCCTCGTCGGTGACGAAGTGGTACTGGACGCCGTCCTGCTCGCCGGGTCGGGGGGCGCGGGTGGTGACCGAGACCGAGAGCCACACGTCGGGGTGCTCGCGCCGCAGGTTGGCGACCACGGTGCTCTTCCCCACACCCGAGGGGCCGGACAGGACGATCAACCGCTTCTCGGCCGGACGGGACTCGGATGCGAGTTCAGGCATGTGTGTTCGGGGCTTCCCTTCGGGGCCTGTCCGCCGCGGGGCCGGAGGCCTTCGGCCGCGCTCCGGGGACCTGGAGGGGCCGGGCGCGTCGCCGTGCGGGCGGCTGCTGTGCGGGGGTGTCCGCGAACGGTCGCGGGAAGCTCCATTTATACCACCGAGCCGCGGTGCGGCGGACGGTTGTGACCTGGGGCCATCCGTCCGCCGACCGCGGCTCGCGCTGTGGCTTCACCGGGAGCCCGCCGCTGTCGCGGCGCGCTCTCCGCCGCGACTGTGGGGGACGCGGACGGGCCGGTGTACTGCGTACTGCTCCTACCGGGTGTTACTTGGTGAGGTCACCGAACTCGGCCTCCAGGGCCGCGCGCTGGTTGGTCCCCAGACCGCGGACACGGCGCGACTCAGCGATGTTGAGACGCTCCATGATCTGCTTCGCGCGGACCTTGCCGACACCGGGGAGGGATTCCAGCAGAGCCGAAACCTTCATCTTGCCGATGACGTCGTCCTTGAGGCCGTTGGCGAGCACCTCGGACAGCGAGATGCCGCCGTTCTTCAGCTTGTTCTTGACCTCCGCGCGCTCTTTTCTGGCCTTAGCGGCCTTCTCCAGAGCCGCGGTGCGCTGTTCAGGTGTGAGGGGAGGAAGGGCCACGCCGGGTCACCTCGGATTTCTACTCGTTTGTAGAGGGCGGACGCCTGCGCAAGTTAGTAGGTCTGACCCCTGTTAGGCAACGTAAAGTGCCCTTTCAACGGCTATTTCATCGAACTAACTACGTAGAGTTACCCCTCAATTGCGGTCGGAGACGAAATACAGGACCTTGGTCCCGATTGGGCCGGGCATAAAGCGCGTCACCAGCGCAGGTCACAGAGGGGTGACCCGGGTCACTCCGGGCAGCCCGTTCCGAGTTTCGGACAAACCTAATTGGTGACCGTCAGTGATCCATAACCGCGCGTGATGAGCTCGCTTCGTTGGTTCGTCCCCGGGATCCTTCGATCCCCTCGCCCCTTCCCCCGGGACACCGTCGAAGGGTGCTCCCGGCGCCGGTTTCCCGTCCGTCCGCCCGCCTCAGACCCGGGCCCCGGCCCGCCGCACGGCGGCCGCGAGGGAGGCCGCCGCCGCGCCGGGGTCCGGCGCCCGCGTGATGGGGCGGCCGATGACCAACAGGTCCGCCCCCGCCGCGATGGCCTCCTCGGGGGTGGCGACGCGCGACTGGTCCCCCCTGTCCGCCCCCGCCGGGCGCACCCCCGGCGTGATGAGGGTGACGTCCGGCCCCACCTCCGAGCGCACCAGCGCCACCTCCCGGGGGGAGCACACCAGGGCGCGGGCCCCGGCGCCCACCGCCAGCGCCGACAGGCGCCGCACCGCGTCCCGGGACGGGCCGAGCAGCCCCACCTGCTCCAGGTCCGCCTCGTCCATGGAGGTGAGCACGGTCACCGCGGCGATCCTGGTGTCCGGGGCCGCCTCGGCGGCCGCGCGGACCATGTCCGCCCCGCCCGACGCGTGGACCGTGAGGAAGGCGGGGCGCAGCCACGCGACACTGCGCACGGCGCCCTGGACCGTGGCCGGGATGTCGTGGAGCTTGAGGTCGAGGAAGACACCGACCCGGCTGGCCCCGCGGACCGCGCTGACCACCTCCGGCCCGTAGCGCAGGTACAGCTCCAGCCCCACCTTGACCGTGCTCACGTGGGGTGCGACGGCCGAGGCCCAGGTGGCCGCCGTCTCGATGTCGCCGGCGTCGATCGCGACGGCGATGGGCGCGGAAGGCGCGGTCATGTCGGTCTCTCCAATCGTGTGCCACCGGCTCCGTGCCGGTGCGTGCAACATCCGCACGTGCTTACCGATGTGCTTACCGAAGCATCGGCCGATGCACGTCCACTGTCCTGTGCACACCATCAAGGTGTGCGATTCCCCGGATGAGTCGCTTCATGCGCCCATTCCGTATCACTTCCCCGTAACGGCCGCCCAAACGGCCGTAGCCCGACGCTCCCCCGGGGCCGCCCTGTTGCGCCAGGATGCGCCTGTTTGGTCGCACAGAGCCATCTCAACGCCGTTCAGGCCGGTCAGGGCCCTTGTGCGCCGTGTGCCCGACCTGTCACGCCCCGGCCCCCTGCCGGTGGGCCGCTCCCACCACGTCCGAGGCCCTGGCGAAGCCCCGCGCCTCCAGCGCCTCGGCGAACTCCCGGAGCACGCGGCTGCACGCGGACGGGTCGGAGAAGTTGGTCGTGCCGACCGCCACGGCGCTCGCCCCGGCCGCCATGAACTCCAGGACGTCGGTGCCCGTGCGGACGCCGCCCATCCCGATGATGGGCACCTCGGGAAGGGCCTCGTGCACGCGGTAGACGCACCCCACCGCGAGCGGCCGGATCGCCGGGCCGGACAGCCCGCCCATCCCCCCGGCCACCGCGGGCCGCAGGGTGCGGGTGTCCACCGCCATGCCGCGCACGGTGTTGATCATGGACAGGCCGTCCGCGCGCGCCTCCGCGCACGCCGCGGCCAGTTCCACCACGTCGGGGACGTCGGCGGCCAGCTTGGCCAGCACCGGCAGGTCCGAGCGGGCGTGGGAGCGCACCGTCTGCACCACCGCCGCCGCCTGGGAGGCGTCGTCGGCGAAGTGGCGCCCCGAGGGGTCGGCCGGGTCGGGGCAGGACAGGTTCACCTCGATGGCGCTGACGCCCTCGGCGGCCGAGACCCGCCTGGCCAGCTCGCCGAACTCGCCCACCCCCGCTCCCGCGATGGAGACGATGGCCCGGCCGCCGCGGGCCAGCAGCCAGGGCAGGTCCCGCTGGAGGAACACGTCCACCCCGGGGCCCTGCATGCCCGTCGTGCTCAGCATGCCGCTGGGCGTCTCGGCCATGCGCGGCGCCGGGCGCCCCGCGTGGGGCTCCAGCATCACCGACTTGGTCGTCACGGCGCCGATCGACGCGATGTCGAAGAACTGGGAGAGTTCACGGCCGGAGCCGGCGCATCCGGCGGCGGTCACCACGGGGTTGGGCAGGTCCATACCGCCCACCCGGGTCCTGAGGTCTGCGTTCACGTGCCTTCACTCGGTCGTGTGTGTGTCGCCGCCCGGGTCAGGCGATGTCGCGCGCCGACTCGGCGGCGCGGGCGGCGCTGGAGCCCTTCCACCCCGGGGCCCCCAGGGCGTCGAAGGGGATGGTCCCCACGTCGTCGAAGCGCACCTGCTCGCCGCGGAACACCGGGCCGTCCACGCAGGAGCGCACCATCCGGGTGATGCCGTCCTGCCCCACCACGGGGATCACGCAGGTCATGCAGATCCCCGTGCCGCAGGCCATGGTCTCCTCCACCGCCACCTGGACGGGGACCCCGTGGCTGCCCGCCACCGCGGTGACGGCGCGGAGCATGGGCATCGGGCCGCAGGCGTACACCGCGTCGGACCGGCACTCCTCGATCACGCGGCCCAGGACGTCGGTGACCCGGCCCCTGGTGCCGAAGGAGCCGTCGTCGGTGGTGAAGGCGGCGGTCTCGGCGATGCGGCGGGCGGTGATCGCGCTGAACACCCGGTCGGCGGAGGCCGCGCCGAGCACGAAGTCGACCCGGCACCCGCGCCTGCGCAGCGACTGGGCGAGCGGGAACAGCGGCGCGCTGCCGGAACCGCCGCCCACGAGCACGCAGTTGACGGGTTCGCGGGGCAGCGGGAACGGCCGGCCCAGGGGGCCGACCACGTCCAGCAGGTCGCGCGACCTCCGCTCGGACAGCCAGGCGGTGCCGGTGCCGCGCACGGAGAACAGGAACTCGACGGTGCCGCCGTAGTCGGGCTTGACGTCGTGGATGGCGAAGGGACGGCGCAGCAGGGTGCTGGAGTGGTCGCCGCCGACCGCCACCGAGACGAACTGGCCCGAACGGAACCGCTCGGCGATCCCCGGGGCGACGACGGTGATGGCGTAGTAGGCGTCCACCCTGCGCACGTTCAGCACGGGGCACCTGACCTGCACCGGTCCGTTGTCGCTCATGGTCTCGGAGAAGCCTCTCTCGCCTCGGGCGCGCGGGCGCCGCGGAGTCCCCGCGGCGCCCGCACTCTACTGCCGGGGCCCCGCCCGGAGGCGGGGCGTCCCCGTCCCTACAGCCTAGGCCGTTCGGTGGGCGTGCCCCGCTCAGCGCACCGGCGCCGCCCCGGGGGGACGGCGCCGCGGCCGCCCCGCTCCCGGCGGATCGGAGGACACGCGCCGCCGGCGCCCGGACCGTCCGGTGGCGCTCCTCACACCCCGTCCCGCCCGGGGCCCGGCCCCGGGCGGGGAGGCCCGGCTACTCCCGGTCGGCGTCGAGCGCCTTGGCGTGCTCCTGGAGGGAGCGCACCCCGACGTCGCCGCGCACCCGCGCCTCGATGGCCTGGACGGCCGCGGCCAGCCCCTGCACGGTGGTGACGCTGGGCACGCCGCGCACCACCGCGGCGGTGCGGATCTCGTACCCGTCCAGACGCGGCCCGGCCTGGCCGGCGCCGCCGAACGGGGTGTTGACGATGAGGTCCACCCCGCCCTCGTGGATGAGCTGCACGATCGTGCGCTCCCCCGCGGGGCCGGGGCCCTCGCTGTGCTTGCGCACGACGGTGGCGCGCACGCCGTTGCGGCGCAGCACCACGGCGGTGCCCTCGGTCGCGAGGATCTCGAAGCCCAGGTCGGCGAGGCGCTTGACCGGGAAGATCATCGAGCGCTTGTCGCGGTTGGCCACGGAGACGAACACCTTGCCCCGGGTGGGCAGGGAGCCGTTCACGGCCAGCTGGGACTTGGCGTAGGCGGCGCCGAACTCGACGTCCAGGCCCATGACCTCGCCCGTGGAGCGCATCTCGGGGCCGAGGATGGTGTCGACCCCCTCGCCCTCCTTGTCGATGAACCGGTTGAACGGCAGCACGGCCTCCTTGACCGACACCGGGGCGTCGGCGGGCAGGTCGCCCCCGTCGCCGGTGGCGGGCAGCATGCCCTCGGCGCGCAGGTCCGCGATGGACGTGCCCGCCATGACGCGGGCGGCGGCCTTGGCGAGCGGCACGGCGGTCGCCTTGGACACGAACGGCACGGTGCGGGAGGCGCGCGGGTTGGCCTCCAGCACGTTGAGCACGCCCGAGGCCAGCGCGTACTGGACGTTGATCAGGCCGCGCACGCCGGTGCCGCGGGCGATCGCCTCGGTGGAGTAGCGGATGCGCTCGATGTCCTCCTGTCCCAGGGTGATCGAGGGCAGGGTGCAGGCCGAGTCGCCGGAGTGGATGCCGGCCTCCTCGATGTGCTCCATGACCCCGCCCAGGTACAGGTCGGTGCCGTCGTAGAGCGCGTCCACGTCGATCTCGATCGCGTCGTCCAGGAAGCGGTCGATGAGCACCGGGTGCTCGGGGCTGACCTGGGCGTTGCGCTCGATGTAGTCGGCGAGCATCGTCTCGCTGTAGACGATCTCCATGCCCCGGCCGCCCAGCACGTAGGAGGGGCGGACCATGACGGGGTAGCCGATCTCGTCCGCCGCGGCCTTGGCCTCGGCGAAGGAGTAGGCGGTGCCGTACTTGGGCGCGGGCAGCCCCGCCTCGGCGAGGACCTTGCCGAACTCGCCGCGGTCCTCGGCCAGGTCGATGGCCTCGGGGCTGGTGCCGATGACGGGCACCCCGTTCTCCTTGAGCCGGCGGGCCAGGCCGAGGGGGGTCTGGCCGCCCAGCTGGACGATGACCCCGGCGACCGTGCCGCTGAGCTGCTCGGCGCGGACGACCTCCAGCACGTCCTCCAGGGTGAGCGGCTCGAAGTAGAGCCGGTCGCTGGTGTCGTAGTCGGTGGAGACGGTCTCGGGGTTGCAGTTGACCATCACGGTCTCGTACCCGGCCTCGGAGAGGGCGAAGGAGGCGTGGACGCAGGAGTAGTCGAACTCGACGCCCTGGCCGATGCGGTTGGGCCCCGAGCCCAGGATGATGATCTTGGGCTTGTCGCCGTCGGGGACCTCGGTCTCCTCGTCGTAGCTGGAGTACAGGTACGGCGTCCGGGCGGCGAACTCGGCCGCGCAGGTGTCCACGGTCAGGTAGACGGGGTGGATGCCGAGGGCGTGGCGGAGTTCGCGGACGACGTCCTCGCTCCGGCCGGTGATCTCGCCGATCTGGACGTCGGAGAAGCCGAGGCCCTTGGCCTCGCGGAGCAGGTCGGCGTCGAGCTTGGGCGCCTCGGCGAGGACGCGCGCCGCCTCCTCCAGGCGGAGCATCTGGTCCAGGAACCACGGGTCGATCCTCGTGGCCTCGTGGAGCTCCTCGACGGTGGCCCCGGCGCGGAGGGCCTGCTGGACCTGGCGCAGCCGGTGCTCGGTGGGGACGGCGGCCCTGCGCAGGAGCTCGTCCTTGTCACCGGGGCTGCCCGCCCAGGTCAGCCCCACCCCGGCCTTCTCCAGCGAGCGCATGGCCTTCTGGAGGGCTTCGGGGAAGGACCGGCCGATGGCCATGGCCTCGCCCACCGACTTCATCGTGGTGGTGAGGGTGGGGTCGGCCCCGGGGAACTTCTCGAAGGCGAACCGCGGGACCTTGACGACCACGTAGTCGAGCGTGGGCTCGAAGCTGGCCGGGGTCTCCTTGGTGATGTCGTTGGGGATCTCGTCGAGGGTGTAGCCGACGGCGAGCTTGGCGGCGATCTTGGCGATCGGGAAGCCCGTGGCCTTGGAGGCCAGGGCGGAGGACCGCGAGACGCGGGGGTTCATCTCGATGACGATGACCCGGCCGGTGGTGGGGTGCACGGCGAACTGGATGTTGCAGCCGCCGGTGTCCACGCCGACCTCGCGGATGACCGCGATGCCGAGGTCGCGGAGCTCCTGGTACTCGCGGTCGGTGAGGGTCATGGCGGGGGCGACGGTGATCGAGTCGCCGGTGTGCACGCCCATGGGGTCGAGGTTCTCGATGGAGCAGACCACCACGACGTTGTCGTTGGTGTCGCGCATGAGCTCCAGCTCGTACTCCTTCCAGCCGAGGATGGACTCCTCCAGGAGCACCTCGGTGGTCGGGGAGAGCGCGAGGCCCTGTCCGGCGATGCGGCGCAGCTCGGTCTCGTTGTGCGCGAAGCCGGAGCCCGCACCGCCCATGGTGAAGGAGGGGCGCACGACGACCGGGTAGTTCAGCGCCTCGGCGGCGTCCAGGCACTCCTGGAGGGTGTGGCAGATGCGCGAGCGGGCGGACTCGCCGCCGATGCGCTCGACGATGCGCTTGAAGCTCTCGCGGTCCTCGCCGGACTGGATCGCGTCGATGTTGGCGCCGATGAGCTCGACGCCGTACTTGTCCAGGATCCCGGCCTCGTGCAGGGAGACGGCGGCGTTGAGCGCGGTCTGCCCGCCCAGGGTGGGCAGGAGCGCGTCGGGGCGCTCCTTGGCGATGATCTTCTCGATCATCTCGGTGGTGATCGGCTCGACGTACGTGGCGTCGGCGATCTCGGGGTCGGTCATGATCGTGGCCGGGTTGGAGTTGACCAGGATGACCCGCAGGCCCTCGGCCCGCAGAACCCGGCAGGCCTGGGTGCCCGAGTAGTCGAACTCGGCCGCCTGCCCGATCACGATCGGGCCGGAACCGACCACGAGGACGGATGAAAGATCACTACGGCGCGGCATGCTCTTGTTCCTCTAACTACTTGGCAGCCGGAGCGGGCTGGGCGTCGGACATCAGGGTGACGAACTCGTCGAAGAGCTCGGCGGCGTCGTGGGGGCCCGCGGCGGCCTCCGGGTGGAACTGGACGCTGAACACGGGCCGGTCCAGCAGCCGCAGGCCCTCGACGACCTGGTCGTTGAGGCCGATGTGGCTGACCTCGGCCCGGCCGTAGGGGGTGTCGAAGGGGGTGTCGAGCGGGGCGTCCACGGCGAAGCCGTGGTTCTGGCTGGTGATGGCGACCTTGCGGGTGCGTGTGTCGATCACCGGCTGGTTGACGCCGCGGTGGCCGAAGGGCAGCTTGTAGGTGCCCAGGCCCAGGGAGCGCCCCAGGATCTGGTTGCCGAAGCAGATGCCGAAGAGCGGCTTGCCCGCGTCCAGGACGCCGCGCATGGCGTCGACGGGGCCGTCCGCGGTGGCGGGGTCGCCGGGGCCGTTGCTGAAGAACACGCCGTCCGGGTCCAGGGCGAGGATGTCCTCCGCGGTGGCCGCGGAGGGCAGCACGGTGACCCGGCAGCCGCGCTCGGCGAGGCGCTGGGGGGTCATGGCCTTGATGCCCAGGTCGACGGCGGCGACGTGGAACCGGGTCGGGACCCCCTCGGGGGGCAGGACCTCGTAGGCGGCGTCCGTGCTGACCTCGGCGGCCAGGTCGGCGCCGGCCATGCGGGGCGCCTCCAGGACGCGGGCGAGCAGGGCCTGCGGGTCGGTCTCGACGGTGCTGACGGCCGCGCGCATGGCGCCCCGGTCGCGCAGGTGGCGGGTGAGGGCGCGGGTGCCGGTGAGGGCGATGCCGACCACGCCCTGGCGGCGCAGCTCCTCGTCCAGGGTCCGGCGGGCCCTCCAGTTGGAGGTGATGCGCGCGGGCTCGCGGACGACGTACCCGGCGACCCAGATGCGACCGGACTCGGGATCGTCGTCGTTGACGCCGGTGTTGCCGATGTGCGGGGCGGTCATCGTGACGATCTGGCGGTGGTACGAGGGGTCGGTGAGCGTCTCCTGGTACCCGGTCATGCCGGTGTTGAAGACGATCTCGCCGAAGGTCTCGCCGGTGGCGCCGAAGGATCGGCCGCGGAAGACCCGGCCGTCCTCGAGCACCAGAATCGCCGGTCCGCCGGTTTCCTCGGACACGTGTCCCCCCTCTGCCGCACCAGGACCGGCCTGGGCGTTCGCTGCTGTCGCTGCCGTGTTCACTTGATCTTGCCTTCCAGGACGGTGGGGGCGCCGCGCAGGAACGTGGCGCGGACCCGGCCCGGCAGGGTCATGCCCCGGAAGGGGGTGTTGCTGCTCTTGGTCGCCATGGCCGCGCCGTCCACCGCGACCGGGTCGGCCGGGTCGTACAGGACGACGTTGGCGGGCTCGCCCTCCGCGAGGTCGCGGCCGTGCCCCCCGACGCGGCCGATGCGGGCCGGCGCCGCGGACATGCGGTCGGCGACCCCGGCCCAGGTGAGCAGGCCGGTGTCGACCATCGTCCTCTGCACGACCGCCAGCGCGGTCTCCAGACCGACCATGCCCATCGCGGCGGTGGACCACTCGGTCTCCTTCGCCTCCCTCGGGTGCGGGGCGTGGTCGGTGGCGACGATGTCGATGGTCCCGTCGGCCAGGCCCTCGCGCAGTGCCTCCACGTCCTCGGCCGTGCGCAGGGGCGGGTTGACCTTGTAGATCGGATCGTAGCTCTCCACCAGTTCGTCGGTGAGGAGCAGGTGGTGGGGGGTGACCTCCGCGGTCACGTCGCAGCCGCGGGCCTTGGCCCAGCGGATGATGTCGACCGAGCCCTTGGTGGAGACGTGGCACACGTGCAGGCGCGAGCCGACGTGCTGGGCGAGCAGGCAGTCGCGGGCGATGATCGCCTCCTCCGCGACGGCGGGCCAGCCGGGCAGGCCGAGCCGGTCGGAGACGCGGCCCTCGTTCATCTGGGCGCCCTGGGTGAGGCGGGGCTCCTGGGCGTGCTGGGCGACGACGCCGTCGAAGGCCTTGACGTACTCCAGGGCCCTGCGCATGAGCAGGGCGTCGGAGACGCAGATGCCGTCGTCGGAGAAGACGCGCACCCGGGCGGCGGACTCGGCCATCGCGCCGATCTCGGCGAGCCGCTCCCCCGCCAGGCCCACGGTGACGGCGCCGACCGGGCGCACGTCGCAGTAGCCGGCCTCGCGGCCCAGGCGCCAGACCTGCTCGACGACCCCCGCGGTGTCGGCGACGGGGTCGGTGTTGGCCATGGCGTGGACGGCGGTGTAGCCGCCGGCCGCGGCGGAGCGGGAGCCGGACGCGACGGTCTCGGCGTCCTCGCGCCCGGGCTCGCGCAGGTGGGTGTGCAGGTCCACCAGTCCGGGCAGGGCGACCAGCCCGGTCGCGTCGACGGTCTCGGCCCCCTCGGGGGCCTCCAGGTCCGGGCCGATCGCGGTGATCAGGCCGTCGGCCATGAGGATGTCGACGGGGTCCCCGCCGAGCGGGCGGGCTCCGCGGATCAGGTGCGGTCCGTTGGTGTCGGGCATGGCGGTGGTGACTTCCTCGTGTTTCTCGGGTGGAGGCGTGGTTCGCGCGGGCGCCGTCGGGAGGGCGCTCGCCGCGCGGGGCCGGCTCGGGCGCCGGCCCCGGGGGCGCCGGGCCTCGGGCGGGGCGGCGTCCCCCGGGGCGGGTGCGGGTCAGGAGCCGCCGAGCAGCAGGTAGAGCACGGCCATGCGCAGGCTGACGCCGTTGGCGACCTGCGCGGTGACGGTGCACCGGGGCGAGTCGGCGACCTCGGCCGCGATCTCCATGCCGCGGACCATGGGTCCGGGGTGCATGACGATGGCGTCCTCGGGCATCCGGGCCAGGCGCTCGCCGTCGAGGCCGTAGTTGCGGCTGTACTCGCGCACGGACGGGAAGAACGAGTCGCGCATGCGCTCGGCCTGGACGCGGAGCATCATCACGACGTCGGACTTGGGCAGCACGTCGTCGAGGTCGTAGGAGACCTCGCACGGCCACGTGGAGACCGAGACCGGCAGCAGGGTGGGCGGCGCGACCAGGGTGACGTGGGCCCCCAGGGTGGTGAGCAGCAGGACGTTGGAGCGTGCGACGCGGCTGTGCAGGATGTCGCCGACGATGGCCACCCTGAGGCCGTCCAGGCGTCCCAGCCGGTCGCGCATCGTGTACGCGTCGAGCAGTGCCTGGGTGGGGTGCTCGTGGGTGCCGTCGCCCGCGTTGAGGACGGAGCCGTCCACCCAGTTGGCCAGGCGGTGGGCGGCCCCCGAGGCGCTGTGCCGGATGACGACGGCGTCGGCCCCCATGGCCTGGAGGGTCAGCGCGGTGTCCTTGAGGCTCTCGCCCTTGGAGACGCTGGAGCCCTTGGCCGAGAAGTTGATGACGTCGGCGGACAGGCGCTTGGCGGCGAGCTCGAAGGAGGTGCGGGTGCGCGTGGAGTCCTCGTAGAAGAGGTTGACCACGGTGCGGCCGCGCAGGGTCGGGAGCTTCTTGACGGAGCGGTCGCCGACCTGGGCGAGTTCGGCCGCGGTGTCCAGGACGAGGGTGGCCTCGTCCCTGCTGAGGTCTCCGGTGGACAGCAGGTGGCGCATCAGGCGCTCCCCTCGGTGGAGCCGGAGCGGGGTCCGGGGGCCCCGGGGCGGAGGGCTCCGTCCCGGGAGGGGCCGGACGGGGGCCGCGAGGGGCCGAGCAGGACCGCGTCGTGTCCGTCGGTCTCCTCCAGGCGCACGGTGACGTTCTCGCGCAGGGAGGTGGGCAGGTTCTTGCCCACGTAGTCGGCGCGGATGGGCAGTTCGCGGTGGCCCCGGTCCACGAGCACGGCGAGCTGGACGGCGCGGGGCCTGCCCAGGTCGCCGAGGGCGTCGAGGGCGGCGCGCACGGTGCGGCCGGAGAAGAGCACGTCGTCCACGAGGACGACGACGCGGTCGTCGAGTCCGCCGCCGGGGATCTCGGTTCTGCCGAGGGCGCGCACGGGGGCCGACCTCAGGTCGTCGCGGTACATCGTGATGTCGAGGGAGCCGACGGGGACGGAGAGGTCCTCGACGCGTCCGATGCGCTGCGCCAGGCGCCGGGCGAGCGGGACCCCGCGGGAGGGGATCCCCAGGAGGGTGACGTCTTCGCCGCCCTTGGTGCGTTCGAGCACCTCGTGGGCGATGCGGGTCAGCGCCCGGTTGATCTCGTTGCCGTCGAGGACGGCGCGGGTGCCGTCGGGCACCTCCGGTGACGGATCGGCGACGCCTTCGGCATCACCTTTCGTCGGTTTTTGGACACGCAAAGTAGTGACCCCTTCCCTGCCTCACAGAACAGGTCGTTAAAGGATGTCGATCGGCCCCACGCTACCAGCGACGATCGGGCCACCCGAGGGGCGGCCCGAGCCCGGAAACAGTCGATGTGACTCTCGTCACACAATCGGGGGGACTCTCCTCGCCCAGGAGTAGTCATATCGCCACTCAGTGGATACGACCACAGAATGGTTGAAAGGTGAAATTCCCTGTAGAAACGGGCTTTGCGGACCAGCGCGACGCCCCTCTCGCCCCGAACCGTCCGGACATGAGAGGAGTCTCACTTACGCACGGTTTGGCCACCGATTAGTCGCGTTTCACACCAACGGCTTGACCTGGGGGGCAGACCCCCCTACCGTCACTGTCTGTAACCACTACCGGGTGGGGTTGCACCCCGTGACCATCCGCTGAGCCGCGCAGGCGGCTCGCCGAGTACGAGCGGACGTCCCCCCACCACGCCAGCCACCGTCACGGCCGGGAGCGACAAGAACATGCCATCCGAATACGCCAAGTCCCTCGGTGCGCGACTGCGTGCCATCCGCACCCAGCAGGGCCTGTCCCTGCACGGGGTGGAAGAGAAGTCCCACGGACGCTGGAAGGCCGTCGTGGTCGGCTCCTACGAGCGCGGCGACCGCGCCGTCACCGTCCAGAAGCTGGCCGAGCTGGCCGACTTCTACGGGGTCCCCATGTCGGAGCTGCTGCCGGGCGGCGCCGCGCCGACGCCCCTGGGCCCGACGCCCAAGCTGGTGATCGACCTGGAGCGCATGCAGCAGCTGCCGCAGGAGAAGGCCGGACCGCTCTCCCGCTACGTCGCCACCATCCAGAGCCAGCGCGGCGACTACAACGGGCGCGTGCTGTCCATCCGCCAGGAGGACCTGCGTTCACTCGCGGTCATCTACGACAAGTCGCCCGGCGACCTGACCGAGGAGCTGATCAACTGGGGGGTCCTCGACCCCGAGGCGCGCCGCGCGGTCGACGCCTTCTAGGGACCGGGGAACACACGAAGGTCGCACCCGCTCGACGAGAACCGGCACCCCTCTGGGCGCCGGTTCTCGTCGTGTCCGGGGCCGGCCGAACGGCGCGGCCGGGCGTGGGGCTTCCCCTCCCCAACCCGGCCGCGCCGCACTCCGCCGGGCGGGCTCGGCGGAAGTTAATCGAACTCCTGTTCGATAGAACTCAGTTAACCCCAGCCCGTCCGACCCGTCAAGGTCTCCCGCTCCGAGGGCGCGCCGGCGCTCCGTGCCCTAACATCGGGCTGTGGTAGCCGATACCGAGTTGCGTGAACTGGCGCCGCCCGCCTTCACGCACGCCGTCCCCGCGCTGCTCCGGGTGTACGAGGCCGCCATGCGCCCGCCGCCCGAGCAGCTCCCCGGCCGCGCGGCCGTCATGAACGGCCACGCCTACTACCCGGGCTTCCGCGCCGTGGTCGCGCTCCGCGAGGGGCGCCCCGTCGGCTTCGCCTACGGCTTCCACGGCGTGCGCGGCCAGTGGTGGCACGACATGGTCACCGAGGGGCTGCACGCCGGCGGGCGGGCGCGCCAGGCGCGCCGCTACCTCACCGACCCCCTGGAGATCGCCGAGGTGCACGTCCACCCCGAGGCGCAGAACCAGGGCGTGGGGCGGGCCGTGCTCCACGCCCTGTGCGAGGGGCGCGGTGAGCGCACCGCCGTCCTGTCCACGCGGACGGGGCCGTCGGCGGCGCGCCACCTCTACCGCTCGTGCGGGTTCACCGAGGTGCTGGAGGACTTCGCCTTCCCCGGCAGCCCCGACCAGCCCTTCTCGATCATGGCCGCGCGTCTGCCCCTGACGGGCCCCGGCGGCCGGAGACCTCCCGGTAGATCTGCCTGGTGGCCTTGGACTGGTTCGAGGTGATGAAGTGGATGCCCGGCGCGCCCTCGTCGAGCAGGCGCTCGCACATGCGCTGGGCGTGCTCGATGCCGAAGGCCCGCACCGCCTCGGCGTCGTCGCCGAAGGACTCGAACCGCTCCGCCAGCGCGCGCGGGAAGGGGGCCCCGGAGAGCTTCTCCGAGCGGGGGATGAAGGACGAGCGGACCACGGGGAAGACCTCGGGGATGATCGGCACCTCGCACCCCCGGGCCGCCACGCGGTCGCGCAGCCGCAGGTAGTCCTCCGGGTCGAAGAACATCTGGGTGATGGCGTAGTCGGCGCCCGCCTCGCACTTGCGCACGAAGTGGTCGGTGTCGGTCTCCACGTCGGCCGAGCGCGGGTGCTTGTACGGGAACGCGGCCACGCCCACGCAGAAGTCGCCGCTGTCCTTGAGGAGGCGGACCAGCTCCTCGGTGTAGGTCAGTCCGTCGGGGTGGCTGACCCACTCCCCGTCGGGGTCGCCGGGGGGGTCGCCGCGCACGGCGAGCATGTTGGAGACTCCGGCGTCCGCGAAGCGCCCGATGAGGTGGCGCAGCTCGGCGACGGAGTGGTCGACGAGCGTCATGTGCGCCACCGGCAGCAGGGTGGTGTCGGTGGCGATGCGCTCGGTCGTCTCCACGGTCAGTCCGCGCGTGCTGCCGCCCGCGCCGTAGGTGACCGAGACGAAGGACGGGCCGAGCGCCTCGATCTCCCGGATCGCGCGCCACAGCCGCTCCTGCGACTGGGGCGTGCGCGGTGGGAAGAACTCGAAGGAGAACATCGGCTCGCCCGCGTTGAGGAGTTCGCGGATATGACGCGGCCTGGGGGCCGGGCTTCGGGGCGCCACGGGGCGTGTCGGTGCTGCCAGCATGTGCACCAGCTTAGGCGAAGCGCACTCACGGACAGGGACAGGCGTCCCACTGTGCGAGACCGTGTCCGGACCCGCCGGCGCGGGGCGCGCCCGCCGGGGCGGGCGGGCTCGCCCCGCCCCGGCGGGGCGGGTCGGCCGAACCGGGGTGAGGACGCCCCGAACAGCCGATAACGTGCAGGACATGGCCCCTTCCTCTTCTTCCACTTCCGCACTCTCCCCGTCCGTCTTCGAGGCCCGCCCTGCGGTGGACCGCGAGCTGGCCGGGTTCGGCGCCGCGCACCGCGAGCTGGTCCTGGGGATCGGCGAGGAGCTGGCACCCGCCATGGACGCCCTGGAGGCGATGCTCTCCGGCGGCAAGCGCCTGCGTCCGACCTTCTGCTACTGGGGATGGAGGGGCGCCGGGGGCGCCGCCGACGACGAGCGGCTGATCCGGGCCGCCGCGTCCCTGGAGTACCTCCAGGCGTGCGCGCTCATCCACGACGACGTGATCGACAACAGCGACACCCGCCGCGGTCTGCCCGCCACCCACAAGCGGCTGGCCGCGCTGCACGCCGACCAGGGCTGGGGCGGCGACGGCGACGGGTTCGGCCGAGGCGCGGCGATCCTCATCGGCGACCTGTGCCTGGTCTGGTCGGACGAGATGTACCAGGCCAGCGGGTTCCCGCCGGAGGTGCTGCGGGAGGGGCGGCGCCCCTTCGACGCGATGCGCACGGAGGTGATGGCCGGGCAGTACCTGGACACCCTGGAGCAGGTGCGCAGCACGAGCACCCGCGAGGCCGCCCTGCGCGTGATGCGGTACAAGTCGGCCAAGTACACGGTGGAGCGCCCCCTGCACCTGGGTGCGGCCCTGGCGGGCCGGTACGAGGAGCTGGCGGGGGTCTACACGGACTACGGCCTCCCGCTGGGCGTGGCCTTCCAGCTGCGCGACGACGTCCTCGGCGTGTTCGGCGACCCGTCCACCACGGGCAAGCCCGCCGGCGACGACCTGCGCGAGGGCAAGCGGACGCTCATCGTCGCCGAGACGCTGGCCCGCACCGGGGCCGCCGACGGCAGGCGCTTCGCCTCCCTGCTGGGCGACCCCGGACTGTCGGCGGACGCGGTCGAGTGGATGTGCGGGCTGATCGAGGGCTCGGGCGCGCTGCGCGCCTGCGAGGACCTCGTCGAGGAGTACGCCGGGCAGGCCGTGGCCGCCCTGGACAGCCCCGAGCTGGACGCGGACGCCCGCGAGCCGCTGCGCGCCCTGGTGGTGGCGGCGACCGCACGCACCCACTGAACCCGCCCCTTAGGGGGGATCCCGGGGTTTTCCCAGCACAAAAGTACGTTGTGCCCGACTTCGTCCTCCGGTTGAATCGTCGAAAGACCTAGCGCGACCGGAGGACACCCCATGTCTGGGCACACCGTCTCACGAGGCCCGACGGACGCGGGCGAACGGGCGCTCGCCCCCGACCTGGCACGCGGGTTCATGCTCCTGTTCATCGCGATCGCCAACACCGTCTGGTACCTGTGGGCCGTCCCCATGGGCGGCCTGAGCGCCCACCCGGAGCCCGGGGGCGTGCTGGACGCGGCGGCGCAGTTCTTCACCGTCGTCGCGGTCGACGGGCGCAGCTACCCGATGTTCGCGTTCCTGTTCGGCTACGGCATGGTGCAGCTCGCACGGCGCCAGGAGGCCGCGGGGGCGGACGCGAGGGCCGTCGACGCGCTGCTCCGCCGCCGCAACCTGTGGCTGCTCGCGTTCGGCCTCGTGCACGCGCTGCTGCTGTGGATGGGCGACGTCCTGGGCGCCTACGGGCTGGCCGGCCTGCTCCTGGGCTGGCTGTTCCTGCGCCGCAGGGACGCCACCCTGCTGGTGTGGGCCGGGCTCCTGACCGGCCTCATGCTGCTGCTGTCGGCCGCCGGCCTGGTCGGCCTGGCGCTGATGCCCGCGGACCAGCCGGCGATGGCGGGTCCGGGCATGGACGACATGGCCTTCAACATCGGCAACCCCTCGATCCTGGGCGCCGCGCTCGGGCGGCTGTCGGTGTGGCCGCTCATCGTGCTCGGGCAGGGCCTGCTCGGCCTGGCCGTGCCCACGGCGATCCTGCTCGGCTTCTGGGCGGCTCGCCGCCGGATCCTGGAGGAACCGGGACGCCACCTGGTCCTGCTGCGGCTGACGGCCGCCGTCGGCGTCTCCGTCGGGTGGCTGGGCGGCCTCCCCTCCGCGCTCGTCCAGGTCGGGGCGTGGGACCTGACCGTCGCCCAGGGCGGCATGCTGGCGCTGCCCCACATGGTGACCGGTCTGGCCTGCGGCGTCGGCTACGTGGCGCTGATCGCCCTGGTCGCCCACCGGATCCGGGCGGGGGGCCGCGGGCCCGGCCCGGTGGCGACCGCCCTGAGCGCGACCGGCAAGCGGTCGCTGTCGGCGTACCTCGCCCAGTCGGTCCTGTGCGCGCCGGTCCTGACCGCCTGGGGGCTGGGGGTCGCGGCCCACCTGTCGCCGTGGTCGATGTTCCTGTTCGCGGTGGGGGTCTGGCTGGTGACGGTGGTCGGGGCGTACGCGCTGGAGCGCGCGGGCAGGCGGGGCCCGGCCGAGGTGCTGCTGCGCCGGCTGGCCTACCGGGGGACCGCGGGAACCGCGCGCCGGGAGTCCCCCGAGGGCGCTCCCGGGGGCGACGGCGCAGGCCCTCCCGCGGGGTCCGGCGAGGGGAAGGGCCAAGAGCTCACCACCCCCTGACCCGGACGCGCAAAAAGCCGCGTGCCGGTGAGTGCCCGGCAGGCCCTCGTACTTCAGGATGGGGTGTCATGGGCGACGATCACATGACAAACCACACCATAGGTGTGACCGGGGCGACCGGGGCGCTGGGCGGGCGGGTGGCAGCCCGGATCGCACGGCTCGGACTGGCGCAGCGGCTCATCGTGCGCGACATCAACCGTGCGCCGGAGTACCCGGGCAGCACCGCGGCGATGGCGGCCTACGAGGACACGGCGGGCTTCGAGCGGGCCTGCCGGGGTGTGGACACGCTGTTCCTGGTCTCGGCGACCGAGTCCGAGGACCGGATGGCCGTCCACCTGAGCGCGGTGGACGGGGCGGTCCGCGCGGGGGTGTCCCGGATCGTCTACCTGTCCTTCCTGGGCGCGGGTCCGGCCGCCACGTTCACGTTCGCGCGCACGCACTTCTACACCGAGGCCCACATCAGGTCGACGGGGGTGCGGTACACGTTCCTGAGACCCAGCCTGTACCTGGACCTGCTGCCCGGCTGGGTGGGGGACGACGGCGTGGTGCGCGGCCCGGCCGGCGACGGCCGGGTCGCGTGGGTGTCCCGGGACGACGTGGCGGACGTGGCGACGGCGGTGCTGACCGACCCGGCGACCGCGCTCGCCTCGGAGGACACGACCCACGACGTCACCGGCCCGGAGGCCCTGACCCTCGGCGCCACGGTCGACAAGCTGGGCACGCTCACCGGCCGCTCCGTCCGGTACGTGCCGGAGACCTGGGAGGAGGCCCTGGAGTCGCGCCGCCCCACCGGCGCCCCGGAGTGGGCCGTCGAGGGGTGGGCCTCGTCGTACGCCGCGATCGCCGCGGGGGAGCTCGACGAGGTCGCCCCGACGGTGCCCAAGCTGACCGGCCACCCGGCCCAGTCCATCGAGGGGTTCCTCCGGCGCCATCCGAGCGCCCTGTCGCACGTCGGGGTCTGACCGCCGCACGCCCGCCCGCCACCGCCGCGCCCCGTGCGCGGCGGTTTCGTCGTCCCGGGGCGCGACCGGGCCGGGAGTTCCCGCTCAGCCCCCGGTGCGGGCGGTCAGGCGCTCGCGCAGCCCGGCCGCGGCGGCCCGGGGGTCCTCGGCCTCGGTGATCGCGCGCACGACCACGACCCGGCGGGCCCCCGCCTCCAGCACCGCGTCGATGGTGGTCGCGTCGATCCCGCCGATGGCGAACCACGGGCGGTCCGTGCCCAGGGCGGCGGCGCGCTCGACCAGGGACAGGCCGGCCGCCGGGCGGCCCGGCTTGGTGGGGGTGGCCCAGGTGGGGCCGACGCAGAAGTAGTCGCTCCCGGCCTCCCCGGCGGAGGAGGAGGCGGCCGCGATGTCGTTGTTGGAGCGGCCGATCACGGGGTCGGCCCCGATGATGTCGCGGGCCATGGGCACCGGCAGGTCGCGCTGGCCCAGGTGCAGGACGTCGGCGCGCACCGCGCGGGCGATGTCCGCGCGGTCGTTCACCGCGAGCAGGGCCCCGTGCCGCTCACAGGCCTCCCGCATGACCTCCAGGGCCGCGATCTCCTCGCGGGCCTCCAGCCCCTTGTCCCGGAGCTGGATGATGTCCACCCCTCCGGCCAGGGCCGCGTCGGTGAACTCGGCGAGATCACCGCGCCCGGTCCGGGCGTCGGTGCACAGGTACAGAAGGGATGCGTCCAGGCGCTTGCGCAGGCTGGTTCCATGGCTGGTCCTCACCCCGCCCACCCTAGGCCCTCGCCGGTCGGCCCCCCGGAGGGGAGGCCGCCCGACGGCGCGCCGTTCCCTAGAAGGCCATGCCCTGGGCGCGGCGGCGCACCTCGGTGCCCCGGTTCTCGCGCATCGCCTGGATGGGAGTCCCCGGCAGGGTGTCGTCGGGGGTGAAGAGCCAGCGCAGGGCCTCCTCCGTGGAGAAGCCCGCGTCGGTCAGCAGCACCAGGGTCCCGGGCAGCCCCTTGACGAGGTCGTCGCCGTCGATGAAGGCGGCGGGGACGGACAGCTGCCCTCCGCGGACCACACCCATCATGCGGTTCTCGCGGATCAGGGTCTTGATCCGGTTGGGGCTCACGCCGAGCGGCGCGGCCGCCTCCTTCAGGGTCAGCCACTCGCCGACCAGCGTGTCGATGTCGATGTCGCTTCGTGTCACTCCCCCAATCTGCCACATCCCCGCGGGGCCCGGACACCTTCCGGCGCGGCGGGGTCCGGGCGCCGTGGAGATACCCGCCACTGCCACGCGTTCCGGGAGGAGGTTCTAGGATGGGGACAGACCTCTGCACATCCCGCGGGAGCCGGGTGGGACCCGGCTGAGAGGGAGGCTGTGAGCCTCCGACCGCACGAACCTGATCCGGGTCATGCCGGCGAAGGGAGTGGGAACAGCGCCGTGCGCACCGAGAACGACCCCCGACACGAAACGATTCGTCCTACCAATGGCGGTCCCGGGGACGCGCCGGAGCGGACCGTCGTCGTGGTCGGCGGCGGCCTCGTGGGGAGGGTCACCGCCTGGCGGGCGGCCCAGGAGGGCCTTCGCGTCACCCTGGTCGAGCCCGACCCCGTGACCGGCCCCGCCGGAGCCCGTGCCGCCTCCACCGTCGCGGCGGGCATGCTCACCCCGGCCACCGAGGCCGTGTTCGGCGAGGAGCCCCTCATGGAGTTCGGGGTCCGCTCCGCGGGCATGTACCCCGGGTTCGTCGCCGAGCTGGAGGCGGCCGGCGGGATCCGCGTGGGCTACCGCACCACCGGGACCCTCCTGGTGGCCTTCGACCGCGACGACATGGCCGTCCTCGCCGACCTGCACCGGCTCCAGGAGCGCCTGGGCATCGCCACCGAGCGCCTGACGAGCCGCGAGTGCCGCCGGCTGGAGCCGATGCTCGCCCCGTCCGTGCGCGGCGGCGTACTCGCCCCCGACGACCACTCCGTCGATCCCCGGCTGCTGCTGCGCGCCCTGGCCGCGGCGGGCGGACGCGCGGGGGTCACCGAGACGGCCGGCCGGGCGGAGGAGGTCACGGCCCCCGGCCCCGGGGGCGCCCGGCTGGGCGTGCGCCTGGACGACGGCCGGGTCCTGCCCGCCCACCAGGTCGTCCTGGCCGCCGGCTGCTGGAGCGACCGCGTCGCGGTGCCCGAACCGGTGGTGCCGCCGCTGCGCCCGGTCAAGGGCCAGCTCCTGCGCGCCCGGGTACCGGCCGGGGAGGCGCCCCTCGTCGGCCGCACGGTCCGGGGCCTGGTGAGGGGCTTCACCACCTACCTGGTGCCGCGCGCCGACGGAGAGGTGATCATCGGCGCCACCCAGGAGGAGCTGGGCTACGACACCTCGCTCACAGCCGGGGGCCTCTGGCAGGTCCTGAGGGACGCGCGCGAGCTCGTCCCGGGGGTGACCGAGCTGGAGGTCACCGAGACCTGTGTGGGCCTGCGCCCGGGCTCGCCGGACAACGAACCCCTGCTGGGGCCGACCCGGGTCCCCGGCCTGCACCTGGCCGCGGGGCACTTCAGGCACGGGGTCCTGCTGACCCCGGCCACCGGGGAGGCCATGGCGCGCGCCCTCACCACGGGCGCCCTTCCGGAGTACGCGCGCAGGTTCGCCGCGGACCGGGCGACCGGCGACGCGCACACGACGACGTGGGAGTAGGAGAGGCAGTGCAACTCATCATCAACGGCGACCTCCGCGAGTTCGCCGACGGCACGACCGTGGAGGCGGTCGTCCGCGACCTGACCGCGCCGGGCGGCGGCACGATCCCCGGCGGGATCGCCGTGGCCGTCAACGACGAGGTGGTGCGCCGGGCCGCGTGGGCGGACGGCGCGCTGGGCGCGGGCGACCGCGTGGACGTCCTCACCGCGGTCCAGGGAGGCTGAGCATGGACGGACACGCGACCGGCCGCGCCGAGGACCCCCTGGTGATCGCCGGGACCTCCTTCGGCTCGCGGCTGATCACCGGCACCGGCGGGGCTCCCTCCCTGGAGGTCCTGGAGGAGGCCCTGGTGACCTCCGGGACCGAGCTGACCACCGTGGCCATGCGCAGGGTCTCCCCCGGCGCGCAGGGGTCGGTGTGGGACGTCCTCTCCCGCAACGAGATCCGCGCGCTGCCCAACACCGCCGGGTGCTTCACCGCGGCGGACGCGGTGCGCACCGCCCGGCTGGGCCGCGAGGCACTGGGCACGGACTGGGTGAAGCTGGAGGTCGTGGCGGACGAGCACACCCTGCTGCCCGACCCGGTGGAACTCCTGGACGCCGCCGAGCAGCTCGTGGACGAGGGGTTCACCGTCCTGCCCTACACCAACGACGACCCGGTGCTGGCCCGGCGCCTGGAGCAGCTGGGGTGCGCGGCCGTGATGCCGCTGGCCGCGCCGATCGGCTCCGGGCTGGGGATCCGCAACCCGCACAACCTCGAACTGATCGTGGAGGGGGCGGGGGTCCCCGTGATCGTGGACGCCGGGATCGGCACCGCCAGCGACGCCGCCCTCGCGATGGAGCTGGGCTGCGACGCGGTCCTGCTGGCCACGGCCGTGACCCGCGCACAGGACCCGGTGCGCATGGCCGCCGCGATGCGCGACGCCGTCCGGGCCGGCCGGGGCGCCCGCCTGGCCGGGCGCATCCCGGTGCGCCGGCACGCCCTCGCGTCGTCCCCCGCGGTGGAGTAGCGCCCGCCCCCGGGGCGGCCCGCCGCCGCGCACCGCCGCACACGTCCCGCCGACGGCGCGTTCGGCCCCCGCCGGGGCGTGACGCGCCCCGGCCGCCGGGGCGCACGGGGCGCGTGTTCCGTCCGGGCGTGACCGGTCCCACCCCGGGCGGTCCGCCCGGACGGCCCCCGGGTGCCGCGCCCCCGCGGGGACCGGGCCTCCCGGTTCCCGGACCGGGCGGCCCGGCGCGCACCAGTCCCGTGAGGACCCGGGCGCCGTCCCCGGAACGTTTGGCACCGTCCCCTAACGTGGGATGGGTGTGCGGCCCGACGGAGGGCACAGCACGCTCGCCGATGAACCAGGCGCGAACGCCCGCCACCGAGGGTGGGGAGGCGCGACGCGACCGCGAACCGCGGGGCAGACCTGGCGTGGGCTTCCGCTATCGTGTCGGTTCGACACCCGGTGTCGGGTACGCGCCACCAACCGCGACAGCCCGCGCTCCCCGCAGCAAGGACACTACTCCGCCGTGGACATGACGACTTCCGACCCGCTCGTAGGCGCGACCCTCGACCGACGCTACTTCGTCGAGTCCAGGATCGCCGGAGGCGGGATGGCGACCGTCTACGTCGCCCACGACCTGAGGCTGGACCGCCGCCTGGCGTTGAAGGTGATGCACCCGTCGCTGGCCCAGGACCCCACCTTCGTCCAGCGCTTCATCAACGAGGCGCACTCCGTCGCCAAGCTCTCCCACCCCAACGTCGTCCAGGTCTTCGACCAGGGTGAGGACCAGGGACACGTGTTCCTGGCGATGGAGTACGTGCCCGGCCGCACCCTGCGCGACCTGCTCAAGGCCCGCGGGCGCCTGTCCCCGCGCGAGGCCCTGAACGTCATGGCGTCGGTCCTGGCCGCGCTCGGCGCCGCCCACCAGGCGGGCATGGTCCACCGCGACGTCAAGCCCGAGAACGTCCTCCTCACCGAGGACGGCCGGGTCAAGGTCGCCGACTTCGGCCTGGCCCGCGCCGTGGAGCAGTCCAACCAGGGCCTCACCCGGACCGGCACCCTCATGGGCACCGCCGCCTACCTGGCGCCGGAGCAGATCGAGAAGGGCGTCGCCGACGCCCGCAGCGACGTGTACGCCGCGGGCATCATGTTCTACGAGCTGCTGACCGGCGGCCAGCCGCACACCGGCGAGACGCCCATCGCGATCGCCTACCAGCACGTCAACGAGGACGTGCCGCGCCCCTCGCACTTCCTGCCGGGCCTTCCGCCCGAGGTGGACGCGTTGGTCACCAAGGCCACCGAGCGCGACCCCCGCTACCGTCCGAGCAACGCGGGCCAGTACCTGGCCAAGGTGCTGGAGGTCCTGCACCGCCTGCCGGCCACGGCCCCCGGCGGCGAGGCGCCGCTCGCGCCCGTCGCCCCGACCGCCGCGACGGCGTCCGTCACCGCCCCCCAGCTCATCGCGGGCGGGGCGGGGCCGGGCACCGAGAACGCCACCATGGTCGTGGACATGAACAGCGCGGGGCTGCGCGACGACGGCTACGACGACGACGGCTACGACGACTACCCGGACGAGCGCGACTCCCCGCGGCGCCGCAGGCTGCTGATCGGGATCGGCGCCGCCGTCCTGGCGCTGGTGGTGCTCCTCGCCGGCTGGTGGTTCCTCGTCGGGCGGTTCGAGACCGTGCCGGACGTGGTGGGGCAGAGCCCCGAGGCCGCGCGCGAGGCCATCCTCGACGAGGGGCTGGTCTACACGCTCGCGGAGGAGCCCGTCTACAGCGACGCCGAGCCGGGCAGCGTCGGTCGGACCGACCCCGGGCAGGGCGAGCGCCTGTCGCCCGGGGACGAGGTGACCGTCTACGTCTCCCAGGGCCCGCAGAACGTGACCATGCCGGACCTGCGGGGCGAGGACGCCGCGAACGCCCTCGCGGCGCTGGAGGACCTCGGGTTCTCCCCGGACAACCTCGAACAGGTGGACGTCGACGACGAGGACGTCCCGCCCGGCGAGGTGATCTCCACCGACCCCGAGGCGGGCGCCGAGGCCGACCGGGAGGACACGGTCACGGTCACCGTCAGCCGCAGCATCTCCGTCCCGGCCGTGGTCGGCCAGGAGCAGGGCGCCGCCCGGACGGCCCTGGAGGAACTCGGCCTGTCCGTCAGGGTGGTCGAGGAGGAGAGCGAGGACGTCGACGAGGGCCTCGTGATCCGGCAGAGCCCGGACAACGGCGCCAGCGTGGGCGCCAACGGCGAGGTCACCCTGACCGTCTCCACCGGACCCCCGGGCGTCGCGATCCCCGACGTGGTCGGCATGCCGGTGCGGGACGCCAGGGAGGAGCTGGAGGACGCCGGCTTCGACGTGGAGGTCGAGCGCGTCCTCGGCGGCAGGGTGGTCTCCCACCAGTCGCACACGGGCGAGGCGCCGGAGGGCACGGCGATCACGATCACCGCGACCCCGGGCGGCATCGACTTCGGGGACCTCGAGGACGACGACTGACGCGTCCGCGCGCCCGGGGGCCGGGCGCGCGGGCCGGGGGGGGGGGGGGGGGGGGGGGGGGGGGCCCCCCCCCCCCCCCCCCCCCCCCCCCTCCGCCGTCGCGCACCCGGGACGGCGAGGCCGGCGGGCCCCCGCGCCGACACGTCCCGCGCGGGTGCGCGGACCGCCGGCCCGGGGCCGCCCCGGTCGGGATAGGGTCCCTGCATGGCGACCGAGGAGATCCGGGTACTGGTGGTGGACGACCACCCGATGTGGCGCGAGGCTGTCGCACGCGACCTGGGCGAGGCCGGGATCGAGGTGGTGGGGACGGCGGGCGACGGCGCCAAGGCGCTGCGCATCGCCCCGGCCGCGCGTCCCACCCTGGCGGTGGTGGACCTGCACCTGCCGGACATGACCGGGGTCGAACTGACGGCGGGCCTCGTCGCGATGCCCGAGCCCCCGCAGGTACTGGTCCTGTCCGCGAGCGGCGCGGGCGACGACGTGCTGGCGGCCGTGAAGGCCGGGGCCACCGGCTACCTGGTCAAGTCGGCGGGGCGGGACGAGCTGCTCGACGCGGTGCGCCGCGTGAACACCGGCGAGGCCGTGTACACCCCCGGTCTGGCCGGGCTCGTGCTGGGCGAGTACCGCAGGCTGTCGTCGTCCGACCGCGTCCGGGAGCCCCGGGCGCCCGCGCTGACCCCGCGCGAGACCGAGGTGCTGCGCCTGGTCGCCAAGGGGCTGGCGTACAAGCAGATCGCCCAGCGCCTGACCATCTCCCACCGCACCGTGCAGAACCACGTGCAGAACACCCTCACCAAGCTGCACCTGCACAACCGGGTGGAGCTCGTGCGGTACGCGATCGACCAGGGCCTGGACGAGTAGCGGACAGCGCCCCCGCCCGGTTCCGGTCACGCTCCCACGCGCACGGCGACGGCGTTCCGGGACTGTTCGCCTCCCCGGGTTGGCCCCGGGGAGCCGGGCCCACTATGGTCTAGACCATATGGCGCCTCGCGCCGTGGGAACACACAACGTCGAGGAGAATTCGTATGCGAGTCGGGGTGCTGACCGGTGGCGGAGACTGCCCTGGTCTGAACGCGGTCATCCGCGCCGTGGTCCGCAAGGGCATCAAGGACTACGGGTACGAGTTCATCGGCTTCCGGGACGGCTGGCGCGGACCGCTGGAGGGCGACACCGTTCCGCTGAACGTCGAGTCCGTGCGCGGCATCCTCCCCCGGGGCGGCACCATCCTGGGCTCGTCCCGCACCAACCTCATGAAGATCGAGGGCGGCGTGGAGCGCGTCAAGGACAACATGGCCGCGCTCGGCGTCGACGCGCTGGTCGCCATCGGCGGCGAGGACACCCTGGGCGTGGCCCGCCAGCTGCACGACCGCGGCGTCAACGTCGTGGGCGTGCCCAAGACCATCGACAACGACCTCAACGCGACCGACTACACCTTCGGCTTCGACACGGCCGTGAACATCGCCATGGAGGCGATCGACCGCCTGCACACCACGGCCGAGTCGCACCACCGCGCCCTCGTCGTGGAGGTCATGGGACGCCACGCCGGTTGGATCGCCCTGCACTCGGGCATGGCCGCCGGCGCCAACGTCATCCTCATCCCGGAGCGCCCCTTCGACATCGACGAGGTCGTCAAGCACGTCGAGAGCCGCTTCCAGACCCAGTACGCGCCGATCATCGTCGTCGCCGAGGGCGCGCACCCCAAGGAGGGCCAGATGGAGCTGGCCACCGGCGAGACCGACTCCTTCGGCCACGTGCGCCTGGGCGGCATCGGCCAGCGCCTCGCCGACGAGATCGAGAAGCGCACCGGCAAGGAGGCGCGCTCGGTGGTCCTGGGGCACGTGCAGCGCGGCGGCACCCCCACCGCGTTCGACCGCGTGCTGGCGACCCGCCTGGGCGTGAACGCCATCGAGGCCGTGCACGACAAGTCGTTCGGCAAGATGGTCGGCCTCCAGGGCACCGCCATCGTCCGCGTCGACCTGGCCGAGGCCACCGACACCCTCAAGACGGTCCCGGCCGAGCGCTACGAGGAGGCCGAGGTCTTCTTCGGCTAGGCCGGCCGCGAGCTCCGGGAGCGACCACGACACGGGCCGGAACCGTCGGAACACGGACCTCCGGCGCCTCCCGGACACCGCCGGCCCCGCCGACCGACGTCCGCGTGCGCCGGACCCGGGCCGGTGTGCGCCCCCTCCCCAGCTCCCAGGGGAGGGGGCGCGTCCGCGTCCGGGACCGCCGCAACACTGTGTTTACCGCCGCATGCCCTCCCACCCCGTCGGAAAACGGTTCGAGCGGTCGGGGGGATGTTCGATACTGGAGGGCGGCGCTGGACACCCGGTTCCACCGCCGACGCTCCCACCTCGTACCGGGCCGTAGGCATTCACCGGAGGTAGCACCATGTCCGCGTCGCTCGAGTCCGCGCCGCTCCCCGTCACCGAGGTAGGAGCCGAGGCCGGGCTGGGCGAGCTCTGCGTGCTCATGAAGCTCGGCGAGATCGTCCTCAAGGGCTCCAACCGCAAGCTGTTCGAGCGGCGGCTCCACAACAACATCCGCGCCTCCGTGCGCGACCTGGGCGACGTCCGCCTCTCGCAGCGCGGCGCGGGCGTCATCATCGTCCGCAAGCCCGGCGCCTCCGACCTGGAGGTCGCGGAGATCGCCGACCGCATGGCCAACGTCATGGGCGTGGTGTGGGTGCACCTGGTCCGCCGGGTGGCCAAGGACCTGGACGCCATCACCGACATCGGCGTGCGCTCCCTGGCCGGGCGCCAGGGCTCCTTCGCGGTGCGCGCGCGCCGCCGCGACAAGCGCTTCGAGATGACCTCCTCCGAGCTGGCCGGGTACCTGGGCTCCAAGGTCATCGAGGCGCACGGCTACCCCGTGAACCTCAAGCGGCCCGACAACACCCTGTACGTCGAGGTGGACAAGGACGAGGCGTTCGTGTTCACCGACGGCATCCCGGGCCAGGGCGGCCTGCCGGCGGGGATGAGCGGTCGCGGGCTGGTGCTGATGTCCGGCGGGATCGACTCCCCCGTGGCCGCGCACCGGATGATCCGGCGCGGGCTGAAGGTCGACTTCCTGCACTTCTCCGGGATGCCGTTCACCGGCCCCGAGTCCATCTACAAGGCCTACAGCCTGGTCCGCCAGCTGGACCGCTACCAGGTGGGCTCGCGCCTGTTCGTGATCCCCTTCGGCAAGGCCCAGCAGCAGCTGAAGAGCTCCGGCATCGAACGGCTCCAGATCGTCGCCCAGCGGCGTCTGATGCTCAAGACCGCGGAGGCCCTCGCCGACGACCTCGGCGCCGAGTGCCTGGTCACCGGGGACGCCCTCGGCCAGGTCTCCAGCCAGACCATGACCAACCTCACCGCGCTGGACGACGCCGTCGACCTGCCGATCCTGCGCCCCCTCGTCGGCATGGACAAGACCGAGATCATGGACCAGGCCCGCAGGATCGGCACCCTGGCCATCTCGGAGCTGCCCGACGAGGACTGCTGCACCATGCTGACCCCGCGCCAGGTCGAGACCGCCGCCAAGATCCCCGACCTGCGCCAGATCGAGAAGCGCCTGGACGCCGAGGAGCTGGTCGAGCACCTGGTCACCACGGCCCAGGTGCACAAGCCGAGCTTCCTCGGCGACGCCGCGCCCAAGCGCCTCGACGGCGCGAGCAAGCCCGCCGCCGCCCGCCTCTGACACGGGCCCCGCGACGGCGCCGCCCCACCACGTCGGACGTGGCGGGGCGGCGCCGTCGCTCCGGCCTCAGAGACCGGCCAGCTCGCGGCCGGGCGCCGGGGTGAGGGTGCGCCCGCTCAGGGCGGCGAGGGTGCCGGCCAGGTCGCGCAGCTGGGCCAGGTCCTCCTCCAGGAGGGCCTGCGGGCCGTCGCACAGGGCGGTCTCCGGGTGCGGGTGCACGTCCACGATGACGCCGTCGGCGCCGACCGCGACCGCCGCGCGGGACAGCGGGAGCACCAGTTCGCGCTTGCCGCCCGAGTGGGACGGGTCGACGATGACCGGCAGGTGGGACAGGTTCTGGGCGACCGGGACCGCGCTGATGTCGAGCGTGTTCCGGGTGGCCTTCTCGAAGGTGCGGATGCCGCGCTCGCACAGGACGATGTCGAGGTTGCCCCGCTGGGCGATGTACTCGGCCGCCATCAACCACTCCTCGATGGTGGCGCTCATCCCCCGCTTGAGCATGACGGGCTTGCCCGCGTCGCCCGCCGCCTGGAGCAGGGCGAAGTTCTGCATGTTGCGGGTGCCGATCTGGAGCATGTCGGCGTAGGAGGCGACGAGCTCGACGTCGGCGGCGTCCACCACCTCGGTGACGACGGGCAGTCCGGTCTCCTCGCGGACGTCCGCGAGGATCTTCAGCCCCGCCTCGCCCAGCCCCTGGAAGGCGTACGGCGAGGTCCGCGGCTTGTACGCGCCGCCGCGCAGCAGGGAGGCGCCCGCGGTGAGGGCCATCCTGGCGGCCTCGAGGGTCTGCTCCGGGGTCTCGACGGCGCACGGGCCGGCGATGACGGTGACGTTGTCCCCGCCGATCGGCACCCCGCGGACGCTGACGACGCTGCGGCTGTCGTGGTTCTCGCGGCTCACCAGCTTGTACGGCGCGGAGATGCGCAGGACGTCGCTGACACCGGGCTTCGCGGCCAGGCCCAGGTTCTGGAACCGCTCGACGTCCCCGACCAGGCCGATGATCGTACGGCTGACCCCTCGGGTCACGTAGGCCTCGCCTCCGGAGGAGGTGACCAGTTCGACGAGTGAGTCGATGTTGTCGGGGGTGGCGTCCGGCGCCATCACGATGACCATGTGGTTCGTCCCTAGCTGCTTGTCGGTGGGAGTGGCGGGACCGGTTCGCGCCCGGGACACGAAAAAACCCCGGGCTCTACCGGCCCGGGGCTCAAGTCGTCTGTGTCAGCGCAGCGCTTTACAGGCGACCGGGGTATCGGGCCGGTAGCCATAAAAGCGCCAGAAGTTTCGCTGCATGGCTGCGACTATAGCGCACGGTCGCGGTGCGCCCGCACGCACGGGGTGAGTGACCTGGCTCTCGTCGGCGCCTGGCAGGATGGCCGGACGCCGCGTTCCCCCGCGGGGTACGGGACGGGGAGGTCCCGGCGGGGGACACGCCCGACCCGTGGGCAGGGGCGTATTGCAAGGGCCGGGCGGCCGGAGCGAGACGAGCAGGGGGACGTGTTGTCCGAGAGAGCGGACGGGGACGGCGGTACGGGGGAGGATCGCGCGGGGCGCGCCGGGGGGCCCGGGATCCCGCCGGGCCAGGCCGTACGGTACGAGCACAGACCGCTGCACTACGGACCCGTCCCCGTCTTCCGGCCGCGCAGGTGGGACTTCCGGGTCATGGGCGCGACGGAGACCCTGGGCTCCTACCGGTGGACGTGGGAGGAGTTCGGCACGCTGCCCCGCGCCGACTCGGTGAGCGACTTCCACTGCGTGATGCGGTTCAGCGTCCCCGACGTCCCCTGGGGCGGGGTCCGCGCCCTCGACCTGGTCTCCGCCGCTCCCCCGGCCCCGGAGGTGACGCACGTGATGGCCTGGGGGGAGTACGGGTACAGCGCCAACCTGCGCCTGGACGACTTCCTGTCCGAGCAGGTCCTCCTGGCCACCCACCGCGACGGGGAGCCCCTCGCCCCGGAGCACGGCTTCCCGCTGCGGCTGGTGGTCCCCCACCTCTACGGGTGGAAGAGCGTGAAGTGGCTGCGCGCGGTGGAGTACATGACCGCCGACCGGCGGGGGTTCTGGGAGGAGCGCGGCTACCACAACCGCGCCGACCCGTGGAGCGAGCAGCGGTTCTCCTACCAGGAGGAGCCGGGCCACGGGCCTCCCCTCTGAGGCGCGTCCCCGCGGGGGACGCGCATCTCCACCTCCGTCCCCTGCCCCGGGACCGAGACGTACTCGACGGTCCCCCCCAGGTCCCGCACGCGCCCCCGGATGGACTGGGCCACGCCGAGGCGGCCGTCCGCGTGCGCCTCCTCCAGCCGGCCCGGCGCGATCCCCGGCCCCTCGTCGCGCACGGACACGGTCACCCCGTCGGGCTCGTCCTCCAGCAGCACCCAGGCGCGTGTGCCGTCGGGACAGTGGCGCTCCACGTTGTCCAGGGCCGCGAGGACCGCGGCGGCCAGCTCCTCGGCCGTGCGGGCGGGGAGGAGGACGGGGGAGGCCGGCGCGGACACCGAGACGCGGGACGACTCCGCCCTGCGGACCGGTTCGCGCAGGTCCACGGGGGCGCCGTCGAGCCCCTCCCCCGGACCGCCGCCCCGGGCCCCTCCCCCGGACAGGGGGTCGGCGTGCACGGCCGCGGCTCGGCCGGCGGCCCCCCACGGTGCTCCGCGGCCCCCCGGGGCCGCCGGCCGCGCGGCGCCCTCCCCGGACGACCCGCCGGGCGGGTCCCCGCCGTCCGCGAAGAGGGCACGCAGCCGCACCTCCTGTTCGCCCGCCATCCGGCCGAGTTCGGCTGCCTCGCCGCCGGCCTCGGCCCCGCGCCGGCTGACGAGGGCGAGCACCTGGAGCACGGAGTCGTGGATCGAGCGGGCGAGCTGCTCCCGCTCACGGAGGCGGGCCTCCAGGGAGACCGCCTGGGCGAAGCGCCGCTCCGCCTGTTCGGCGACCTTGGCCATGTACCCGACGACCAGGGACGCCAGCAGCAGGAGCACCACTCCCCGTGCGGTGGCGGCGGTGATGTTCGCGTCCATGACGACGCGCAGCGTGAGGTCGGCGAAGCCGTAGAGGAGGGCGACGATCCCGGCTCCGCGCCGTCCCCAGATGACGGCGGCGGAGAGCGCCGCCCCCGCGAACCAGTAGCCGCTCAGGGGAGGGGCCTGGGTGAGGTAGAAGGGCGTGGCGGCGGCGGCCGTGGCGAACAAACAGGCGAACGCCACGGCCAGGTCGGCGGTGAGCAGGCGCCAGGTGCGGTGCTCGGGGCGCGCGTAGCCGTAGGTGGCGGCCACGGTCCACACGGCCATGGCCGCCAGGACGGTCCAGGCGAGCCAGGGCCTGGTCAGGGCTCCGTGGTTCTGGACCAGGAGGACGAGGGAGTAGACCAGGGTCGCGGCGCGGAAGACGGCGAACGCGCGCCAGAGGGGGACGTCGAAGCCCAGCGGTCAGACCACCGCCCCGTTGTCCGGCCCGTTGTCCCCGGGCGGCCGCGAGTCGGTCATGCGGAGGATGAGCACGACGAAGCTGGCGAGGAACGCCACCACGGCGAGGAACATCATCCAGTTCGGCAGGGAGACGCCGGCGAACGCCGCGCCGAACACCAGCACGGGTCCGCCCAGCAGTCCGAACCAGGCGGCGATGCCGACCCGGTCGCCCTTGAGCAGGGGTGGAGGGGGCGGGGGCTCGTAGTGGCCCTCCAGCTCCGCCTCGGCCCGGCGCCGGGCGTCCTCGTCCCCGTCGTCCTCCCCGGCGGCGTCGGCGGGGCCTGCGAGCAGGTCGCCGCCGGGGTCGCCGCCGGGGTCGCCGCCGTCACCGGGCCCGGTGTCCTCGCTCCGGTCGGAGACCCCGAGGTTCTCGGCGTCCGGCCAGGCCACGCGGGTGGGCCGGTCGGAGGCGTCCTCGTCGTAGAAGCGCGCCACCAGGTCGTTCCAGACCTGGTCCTCGTCGGAGGGCCGGGCCTGCGCGGCGTCGCCGTGGGGCCCGTCGAGCAGGTCGCCGCCCGCGGGGCCGTCGGCCTGGGCGTCGGGGGCGGCCCCGCCCTCCGCGCCGTCGGCCTCGGGCCTGGAGTCCCCGTGCGGAGCGAGCAGGTCCGGGTCGGAGGGGCCCAGGTCGGGCAGCTCGGCGCCCAGGACCCGTTCCGCCGCGGCCCGCTCCTCGGCGTCCACGTAGAGGTGGTCGGTGGGAGGGTCGTCGGCCCCGCCTCCGGACGGATCGAGGACGTCCTCGTCCAGGGGCACCGCGTAGGCGGCGATCCCGCTGCGTCGCAGCGCCTCCAGCATCGTGTCGGCGTGCGACGGCGCGAGCAGGATGAGGGGCACGTAGGCGTCGGCGAGCAGGCCGTTACCCCGACGTTGCGTCATCGGTCGGCTCCTTCCCCGCTTCTACGGTGCTCCCGCACGAAGGCGAGGCTTCCGTCGAAGATGGCGGCGGCGTCATGGTCGAGGGTCGCCACGTGGTAGCTGTCGTGCAGCAGGTGGATCGTCAGCCGGGTGTTGACCGCTCTCCTAGCGAGGATACGCAGACTCCGCGGTCCGACGACGTGGTCCTGGGTACTGCGATAGGCCAGAATCGGCGCTCGCAAACCGGACATGCCCTCCTGAACTGCGCGCCACAGCTTCGGGAGTGTCGCGGCGGCCGCGGTGGGGACCCTGTCGTACCCGCCCTCGGTCGTGTCGTCCTTGGAGACGTCGCTGGAGAGCCCCGGCGTGGAGGGCATGATCCGCGCGGCCAGGCGGCGGACCGGCGCGATGAACGGCAGCCTCGCGTCCTCCAGGGCCAGGGACGGGTTGACCAGCACCGCCCCGCGCACGAGGTCCGGGTGCTCCTGGGCCAGGCGCAAGGTGAGGGCCCCGCCCATGGACAGCCCCATGACGTAGACCTCCTCGCAGCGCGAGGCCAGGTCCAGCAGGGCCCGTTCGGCCTCGGCGAACCAGTCGTCGCTGGTGGTGAGGTTCATGTCCTGCCAGACCGTGCCGTGCCCGGGCAGGAGGGGGATCTCCACGCTGCACCCCGCGGCGGCGAGGTGCTCGCCCCAGGGGCGCATCGAGTACGGGGAGCCGGTGAATCCGTGACAGAGCAGTACGCCGACCTCCGACCCGCGGTGGCTGAAGGGCTCCGCCCCGGGGATGAGGGGTACGGTGTCGGTCGGTCTCACGGAGCGGCTCCCAGGGGATCGTGCGGTGCGCGTCGGTGCCGGCGGCGCCGGCGGCGGCCGTGGACCGGGCGCCGCGGGGCGGACCGGCCCCGGCTCCAGCCGTGAGGCTAGCCGCTCGGCGGAGTGTTTGTCATGGGTGCACACTAACCCCCAGCCCTCCGGGGGCGGGAGGGGCACAGCGCGCCGCGGGGGCCGACTGAGTATCCTCGACTGGGTCGGGCCGGGGCCCGTTTGGGGGCACTTTGGCAGTTGCCCCCGCACGGTGGGAGGATGGCGCACGTCAGGCGGCGGCTCCGACGTCCTCCCGGGGCGCGAGCCCCTCTGGCAATGTCGGTCGAGCGGGACAGTGAATCGTGGCAGGCCCTGCCCAGTCCTCCCCGCGTGTGCAGGGGTGATCTGAGCGATGTTCTACTGGGTGGTCAAGGCGATCCTGGGGCCGGTCCTGGCCGTACTGTGGCAGCCGCGCGCGGAGGGCGTGGAGAACGTGCCGCGGCGCGGTCCGGCGATCATGGTCAGCAACCACCTGTCCTTCTCGGACCACTTCTTCGGTCCGCTGCCGCTGCCGCGCAAGATCACCTTCCTGGCCAAGTCCGAGTACTTCACCGGTACGGGCGTGAAGGGGCTGGTGAGCCGGGCGTTCTTCACCGGCGTGGGCCAGATCCCGATCGACCGGTCCGGCGGCAAGGCGAGCGAGGCGGCCCTCCGCACCGGCCTGCGGGTGCTCAAGCGCGGCGACCTGCTGGGCATCTACCCGGAGGGCACCCGCTCCCCGGACGGCAAGCTGTACCGCGGCCGTACCGGCGTGGCGCGGCTGGCCCTGGAGTCCAAGGCCCCGGTGGTGCCGATGGCGATGATCAACCTGGAGAAGATCATGCCTCCCGGCCGCACCCTCCCCAAGCTGGGCGTGCGCCCCAAGGTCAAGTTCGGCAAGCCGCTGGACTTCTCCCGCTACGAGGGCATGGAGACGGACCCGCGCGTGCTGCGGGCCGTCACCGACGAGATCATGTACGCGCTGATGGAGCTGTCCGGCCAGGAGTACGTGGACCGCTACGCGCAGTCGATCAAGGCGGAGCTGGAGGCCGAGGCCAAGGAGGCGCGGCGCGAGCAGCACGCCGGCGACAAGGACCGCAGGCGCGCGGAGCGCGAGCGCCGCAAGGAGGAGCGGCGGGCCCGCAAGGAGGAGAAGCGGGCCGCGCGGGGCGGCGACGACGCGAAGGGGTAGCCCCCCACGGCGTGCGGGAGCGCGCCCCGTGGCGGCACGGGGCCCGCTCCCGCACGTGCTCCGACGGCGGCGGCCCGGGGGCGCGGGTCCCGGGGCCTCGCGGGTCGGCGGCGTGGCGGGTCAGTGGCGGGCGAGGTCCCCGGCGCCGACGATGCCGGCCTCCCCGCCCAGTTCGGCCAGGCGCACCTCGGCCAGGCGCCGGTCGGGCCGCCCCGACACGTGCCGGGCGAAGGAGGCGCGGACGGGGTCCAGCAGGATCGACCCGGCGTCGGAGACCCCGCCGCCCAGGACGAAGCACTCCGGGTCCAGGATGGCGGCCAGGTCGGCGAGCCCCAGCCCGACCCACTCCCCGACGATCCCGAAGCACTCCAGCGCGGCCTGGTCGCCCTCCATGGCCGCCTGGGTGATGACGTGCCCCTCCACCTGCTCGACGACCCCGTCGGCCAGCTTGAGCATGCGCTCGGCCGCCCGGGGGTCGGTGCGGGCCCGGTCCTGCCCCTCCGCGACCAGGGCCCGGCCGCTGGCGTACTGCTCCCAGCACCCGTGGTTGCCGCAGGCGCAGCGGCGCCCGTGCGGGACCATCCGGTAGTGGCCGACCTCGGCGGCCACGCCGAAGCGGCCGCGCTGCAGGGCCCCGCCCATGACCAGGCCCCCGCCGATACCGGTGCCCAGGGTGACGCAGACGATGTGGTCGCTGCCGCGCCCGGCGCCGAACCGGGCCTCCGCCCAGGCCGCGGCGTTGGCGTCGTTCTCGATGACCACCGGCAGGCCGACGCGCTCCTGGACCCGCTCCTTGAGGGGTTCGTCGTGCAGCCCCAGGTTGACGGCCACCTGGATGGTCGCGCGGTCCTCGTCGACGAAGCCGGCCACGCCCACGCCGACGGCCCGGACCGCCTCCGGCTCCTGCCTGCCGCACAGCTCGGCGACGGCCTTGGCGACGACGTCGGCCAGGCCCTCCGGGTCGGCGGAGGGGGTGGGGTACTTGACCTTGTCGAGGATTCGCCCGTCGCGGTCGACGACCCCGGCGGCGACCTTGGTTCCGCCGATGTCTACGCCGATGGTCAGCATGGGGGCTGCTCCTTCGCACTTACGCCCGAACTCTGACATAAGTCTCAAGGTTCATGGCAGAGGGTTTTCAAATGGTGTAAACCATTCGATTAAACCAGGCCGGGGGCGACCCCCGACACCCCGGAAGCCAAAGCCGCCGGGCTAACCCCGATCCCCCGCCCCGGCCTGCCCGTCCACGGCCTCCGGGGCGCCGTCCCCCGGGGCCCCGGAGGACGGCGAGGAGGCCGACGGCTCGGCGGCGGAGGGGGCCCGCCCGGCCTCCCGGCGCCCCGCGGCGTCCGCACGGCCCTGCTCCAGGGAGCGCTCGACCACACCCCAGGTGCGGCCGAAGGCGTCGAAGGCGGCCAGCCCGGCGCGCCCCAGGTGCCCGGCGACCTCGGGGGCGGACCTGCGCACGATGTCCAGGACCTCCTCCAGCGGGGGCCGCTCCTCCTCGCTCTCCAGCCGGATCGCCTCCTCCCACACGTCCCCCTTGGACGGGGGCGGAGAGGTGACGGCGCCGACCCCGCGCTTCACCCCGGCGACCAGAAGTCTGCGCTGGAGGGTGTCGACCAGCCTCAGCGCGTCGTCGATGAGGTCCGGGGCGTCCCCCCTTCCCGCACCCGAACCGCCGTCGCGACCGGTGTTCTCCGCCATGTCCGCTTCCTCTCCTCGCGCCACGTTCCTGGCTTCACGGTAACCGGCCCCGGTGCGCCCGGCGGGCTTTCTCAGGGCAGGTTCAGGGACGGGCCAGGGATGAGCCGGGGCTCCCCCGGCGTTGTCGCAGACGGCGGGGCGTCCGCTTTCAAAACGTGACTAACCGCCTCATATAACTCATATGACACAGAGTTAACGTGATGTGCACAAAGACCATGGCAGGCGTATAGTCTCGCGTGCGTACGCGAAGTCAGCGGAATCACCCTCCTGACCTGCGCACTTCCACATCTCCCCGAAGGCGCCGCACGCCGTCGGACCGGGCGGGCCCGCGTACCGCACGACACCTCGGGGACCCGGACCCGACACGCCTGACGACAGGGGGACACCACGCTGAGCAGCGCGTTCACTCCCTGCCACGCCCCGGCTCCGGATCACCGTTGGATACCGAACGGCAACACGTTCTACTCATGAGTAGCATTCTGTTGTTACGGTCGTCACGTCCCCACTTATCCAGAACCCGTACACGTCCAGGAGCACCACGTGCGCGAATACAGCTCTCCCGCGAAGGCTGAGATCTCCGACGACGCGCGCCTGACCGACACGCTCTACGCGCGCGCGGTCGGCGAGCCCTCTGCCGTCGCCGCCCGTCGGCAGGAGTCCGGCCAGTGGCGCGACGTCACCGTCGCGGAGCTGCACGGCGACATCGCCGCGTACGCCAAGGCCTTGATCGCCGCGGGCGTCGAGCACGGAGACCGCGTCGCCCTGATGTCGCGCACCCGTTACGAGTGGACCGTCGCCGACTACGCGATCTGGTCCGTCGGCGGTGTGACCGTCCCGATCTACGAGACCTCCTCCGCCGAGCAGATCGAGTGGATCCTCTCCGACTCCGCCGCCAAGGCCGCCTTCGTGGAGACCGGGGACCACGCGGAGCGCGTCGAGTCGATCCGCGCCAAGGCTCCCGCGCTCGGCCCGGTCTGGCGCTTCGACGGCCCGGAGTTCGCGGAACTGCGCTCCAGCGGGACCGAGGTCACGGACGAGGCGCTGGAGAAGCGCCGCACCGCCGTCAAGGTCGACGACATCGCCACCCTCATCTACACCTCGGGCACCACCGGCCGCCCGAAGGGCTGCGAGCTCACGCACCGCAACTTCCTCTTCATCGCCCACAGCGCCCTCGCGGGCCCCGCCAAGCAGGTGCTGCGCGGGAAGGAGAACCCCTCCACCCTCCTCTTCCTGCCCCTGGCCCACGTCTTCGCCCGCTTCGTCCAGGTGATGGTCGTCGAGGGCAAGGCGACCCTCGGCCACTTCCCGTCCACCGGCCCGGAGCTGATCGAGCAGTTCTCCGTCTTCCGGCCGACCTTCCTCCTCGCGGTCCCCCGCGTGTTCGAGAAGGTCTACACCAAGGCCGAGCAGAAGGCGACGGCCGAGGGCAAGGGCAAGATCTTCAACGCCGCCGCCGAGACCGCCATCGCCTACAGCAAGGCGCTCCCCACCGGGCAGATCCCGCTCGGGCTGAAGCTCAAGCACAAGCTGTTCAGCAAGCTGGTCTACGGCAAGCTGCTCGCCGCGCTCGGCGGCAACGCCGACTACGCCGTCTCCGGCGGCTCGGCCCTGGGCGCCCGCCTCGGCCACTTCTTCCGCGGCATCGGCTTCACCATCATCGAGGGCTACGGCCTCACCGAGACGACCGCTCCGACCTCGGTCAACAGCCCCGAGTTCAACAAGATCGGCACCGTGGGCCAGCCCCTGCCCGGCACCACCGTGAAGATCGCCGACGACGGCGAGATCCTGCTCAAGGGCGACCACATCATGGTCGGCTACTGGCAGAACGAGAAGGCCACCGCGGAGGCCTTCACCGAGGACGGCTACTACCGCACGGGCGACCTCGGCACCCTCGACGACGACGGCTTCCTGAGCGTCACCGGACGCAAGAAGGAGATCATCGTGACGGCGGGCGGCAAGAACGTCGCCCCGGCCGTCCTGGAGGACCGCATCCGCGCCAACGCCCTGGTCAGCCAGTGCATGGTGGTCGGCGACAACCGCAAGTTCATCGCCGCGCTGATCACGATCGACCCGGAGTCGTTCGCGCAGTGGAAGGAAGCCAACGGCAAGACCGGCGAGATCGCGGACCTGACGCAGGATCCGGACCTCAACGCCGCCGTCCAGGAGGCCGTGGACAACGCCAACAACGCGGTGTCCAAGGCCGAGGGCATCAAGAAGTTCAAGATCCTGCCCAGCGACTTCACGGAGGAGAGCGGCCAGATGACCGCCTCCCTGAAGGTCAAGCGGCACGTGGTCAGCAAGCAGTGGAGCAAGGAGATCGACGACATCTACGGCGCCTGATCCCCGGGACTCCGGAAGGGGCCGGCCGCCTCCCGGCGGCCGGCCCCTTCTCCGTGCGCGGGGCGCGGAGGAGCCCCTGGAGGCCGACGAGGCGACCGGACGGGCGATCCCGCGGGCGCGGGCCGGGCGACCGTCCCCCCAGCACCCGCGCTCCTCGGCCGAGCGGCCCGGCCCCGCGGCGACCTCGGGCGACGGCCCGGTCGGGAGAATCCCCGCGCGACAGGCCCGGATCTCCCATCTCCGTGCTACCATTGCCGACGCAGAGACAACCCGGTCGACTGCGGGACCAGAAATGGGAGGTGAGTTGATGTCTGCGGTGAAGGCCGCTGCCCTGTGCAGCGCCCGTCGGACCATCCTCACGTCCCGGGCCCCGGTCTGACCTGACGCTGTTCCCCCCGTCCGAGCCCTGAGGGCTCACGGGAGTCAGCACTCCGTGCTCATCGGGGCCCCTGTTCAAGGGTCTCTACGTTGTCTCCATCCCTTTCGCATCATGCTCAGCCGTACTCCCTGGCGGACTACGGCTGGGACCAGGCGTGCGAGCACGCCTTCGCCCCCCGTCGCGCCGAAGGGCTGATCCCGGCCCGCGTCGTCCGGGCCGACCGCGGCTCGTGCGAGGCCGTCACCGACGCCGGAACCGTCCGCGCGGACCTCCCCGGCACCGCGGACCGGAGCGATCCGCTGACAGCACCGTGCACCGGCGACTGGGCGGCCCTGCGCCCCCTCGCCGGCGCCGCACCGCTCCTGCACGAGGTCCTGGAGCGACGCACCTCCCTGGTGCGCGCCTCCTCCTCACGGACCTCGCACGGCCAGATCCTGGCCGCCAACGTCGACACCGTCGTGGTGACGGTCTCCCTGGCCGCACCGCTCAAGCACGGCCGCACCGAACGCATGCTCGCCCTGGCCTGGGAAAGCGGCGCCCGACCGGTCGTGGTCCTGACCAAGGCCGACGCGTGCGCGGACCTGCCCTCGGCGCAGGAACAGGTGGCACAGGCGGCCGCCGGCGTGGACGTGCTGGTCACCAGCGCCCGGACCGGCCAGGGCCTGGACGTCCTGACCGCCGTCCTCGACGGCACCGTCGTGCTGCTCGGCCCCTCCGGGGCCGGCAAGTCCACCCTGGGCAACCGGCTGCTGGGCCAGGACCTGCTGGCCACCGGCGCCGTGCGTGAGGCGGACGGCAAGGGACGGCACACCACTTCCTGGCGGGAGCTGCTCCCGCTGCCCGGCGGGGGCGTGCTGCTGGACACCCCCGGCCTGCGGGCGATCGGTCTGCACGACGCCCAGGGCGGTCTGGAACAGACCTTCGCCGAGATCGAGGACCTCGCACGGGAGTGCCGGTTCGCCGACTGCTCCCACACGAGCGAACCGGACTGCGCGGTGCTGGCAGCGGTCGAGGCGGGGGAGATCCCCCACCGCCGTCTGGACAGCTACCACCAGCTGCTCCGGGAGAACGCCTACGCCGCCTCCCGCACCGACGCCCGGTTGCGCGCCGGCCGCGAGGCCGCCAAGAAGGACATCACCCGGCACCTGCGTGCCACCTACCGGTTCCGGGAGCGTGGCCGGTGAAGGACACCGACAGCGCCCACCGGGGCGTCGGCGAGGACCCGGTGACGCAGGCCCTCCTGTCCCTGCACCAGGACCTGCCCCGGCAGGGCCCGGGGTCGGACGCCACCACACGCCGCATGCTCGGGGCGGTCGGCCCGCTGCCCGAGCACCCGCGGGTGCTCGACGCGGGCTGCGGCCCCGGGCGCTCGGCCCTGCTGCTCGCCGAGGAGGCCGGCGCCCGCGTGCTCGCGGTCGACCTGCACCAGCCGTTCCTGGACGGCCTCGCCGCCGAGGCGTCACGCCGGGGCCTGGGCGAGCGGGTCACGGTCCTCCACTGCTCGATGGACGAGCTGCCCGTCCCCGATCACGGCTTCGACCTGATCTGGGCCGAGGGATCGGTGTACACCATCGGCTTCGACCGCGCCCTGCGCTCCTGGCGACGCCTGCTGGCTCCCGACGGCGTCCTGGCCCTCACCGAGATCGAATGGACAACGCCCGACCCGGCCGCTGCGGCGCGCGCCTACTGGGAGGAGGCCTACCCGCTGCGCACCCGCGCGGCCAACGTCGCCGCCGCGCGGGCGGCCGGCTACGAGGTGCTCGCGCACTGGCCGCTGCCCGAGAGCGACTGGTGGGACGAGTACTACACGCCCCTCGTACAGCGCATCGCCCGGGCTGACCCGCGGCGCCCCGGCATGCCGGAGGCGCTGGCCGCGCACCGGGCGGAGATCGACATGCGGCGCCGGCACGGCGGCGACTACGACTACGCCGTCTACCTGCTCCGCCCCCACGACGACACAGAGAACGGAACCATGACTACCTGGACCACCCGCCCCGAGACCACCGACGACGTCCCCGCCGTCCGCGAGATCCTCCTGGCTGCCTTCCCCACCGCCGCCGAGGCCGACATCGTCGACGCCCTGCGCGCCGACCACCGGGCGTGGATCGAGGGCCTGTCGATGGTCACGACGACCTCCGAGGGCACTCCGGTCGGGTACGCACTGCTCAGCCGCTGCCACGTCGACGGTGAGCCCGCCCTCGCCCTGGCCCCGTGCGCGGTGGTGCCCTCCGCCCAGCGGACCGGGGCCGGTTCGGCCGCGATTCGCGCGGCCCTGGACGCCGCCCGGGCCATGGGGGAGAACCTCGTCCTCGTCCTGGGCCATGCCGACTACTACCCGCGGTTCGGCTTCACCCCGGCGTCCCGCTTCGGTATCCGGGCGCCCTTCGAGGTACCGGACGAGGCCATGATGGCCATGGCCCTGGACGGCGCCCGCCCCGTCCCGACCGGCACCATCGGCTACCCCGCCGCGTTCGGGGTCTGACCCCTCCCGCGCCTCCGGGGGGACTCCCCCCGGGGGCGCGGCCGCCGTCGCGGTGCGTGATTCCAGAAGTGGGGAACGGGGGCTGCCGCGGGGCGGGGCGTGTGTCCAGGAGTACGGCGCCCGCTGCGGGGCGCCCCTCGCCCCTCGCTGGCCTCCCCGGTCCGGCCCCGGCCGGACCGGGGCCCGCCCGGCGCTCCCCGGGGGCTCACAGGGCCGCCGGGGGCCGTTCGCTCCCGGCCGCCGTTCCCCGGCGGCGGGGACGCGGTCGGCCCGGCGCCGTCCTGCGGTCCGGGGGGGCGCGAACGCGACGGACCCGGCCGCGCGGTGCGGCCGGGTCCGTCGAACAGGAGGCGGTCCTAGTGTGCGGACTCCTTCTCACCCTCCGGTGCGGAGTGGTGGAGGTGGTGGCCGCTGTGCGCCTCGACACCGTCGATGGACACGTTGTCCTTGGTGTACCAGTGGGCCAGGGCGCGGCGGAGCTTGCCCATGCCCTTGCGGGCCTCGGGGTTCTCCACGCCCTTGTCGTCGACGTCCGCGTCGTCCGCGAGGGCCGTGGAGCTGATGAGCGGCTTGCTCTCCAGCACCTCGGTGGTCTCCTCGGAGTTGCGCTTGTGGACCTCGATGAACTCACCGCTGGGCAGCTGGCGGATGGTGCCGCTCTCGTACCCGTGCTCCAGGGTGTCGCGGTCCCTGCGCTGGAGGCCCAGGCAGATCCGCTTGGTGACGATGAACGCCACGACCGGCCCCACGAAGACCAGCACACGGAAGATGTACGTGGTCAGGTACAGGTCGATCGAGAAGGTCTCCGACAGGATGTCGTTGGACCCGGCGAGCCAGAGCACACCGTAGGCGGTCATGCCCGCGACGCCCAGGCCGGTGCGGACCGGCGCGTTGCGCGGACGGTCGGCCACGTTGTGGACGCGCTTGTCCCCGGTGATCCACTGCTCGACGAACGGCCAGGCGCCCGGCAGGACGAAGAGCATGCCCATGACCCCGAGCCCCGGGACGAGCACCGCGATCGGCACCGCGTAACCGAAGACGCTGAAGTCGAAGGTGTTCGGGAAGATGCGCAGCGACCCCTCCAGGAAGCCCATGTACCAGTCGGGCTGGAGCCCGGAGGTGATGGACGTCGGCGTGAAGGGCCCGAACAGGTGGATCGGGTTGATCTGCACGAACGCGCTCAGACCCGCGATCACGGCGAACGTGAAGAAGAAGAACCCGCCGGCCTTGACCGCGAACGCGGGGAACATGGGCGTCCCCACCACTGTCTTCTCCGTGCGCCCGATCCCCGGGTACTGCGTGTGCTTCTGGTGCCACAGGATCATGAAGTGCGCCACGATCAGGGCCAGGAGCACCGCCGGGATCGCCAGCACGTGCAGCATGTACAGCCGCGTGATGATGTCCTCGCCGGGGAACTCCCCGCCGAAGAGGAACATCGACACGTACGTGCCCACCAGCGGCAGCGCCAGGATCACGCCCTGGAGGATCCGCACGCCCATGCCCGAGGGCAGGTCGTCCGGCAGCGAGTAGCCGAAGAGGCCCTCGATGATCGACAGCGCGAAGATCGCGATACCGATCAGCCAGTTGATCTCGCGCGGCTTGCGGAACGCACCGGTGAAGAACACGCGGAGCATGTGCACCACGATCGCCGCCAGGAAGATCAGGGCGGCCCAGTGGTGGATCTGCCGGACGAGGAAGCCGCCACGCACATCGAAGTCGATGAACAGCGTGGAGGCGTACGCCTCCGACATGGGAACGCCCTGGAGGCGCTCGTAGGAGCCGTCGTAGACGACCTCCAGCATGCTCGGCTTGAACCAGAGCGTGAGGAAGACGCCGGTGACGAGCAGGATGATGAACGAGTACAGCGCGATCTCGCCCAGCATGAAGGACCAGTGGTTCGGGAAGACCTTGCGGAGGTTCTTCTCACCGGTCTTGGCCAGGTGGAAGCGGTCGTCGATGAAGTTTCCGACGCCGCGCAGCGCCTTGGGTGCTTGCGTGGTCTTACTCATCGACTAGTCCTTCGCATAATCCCAGAACGTCGGACCGGTCGGCTCCGTGAAGTCGCCGGTCGCGATGAGGTAGCCCTCATCGTCGACGCTGATGGGAAGCTGCGGCAGAGCGCGGTGCGCCGGTCCGAAGACGACCTTGGCGGCGTCCGCAGCGTCGAACGTTGACTGGTGGCACGGGCACAGGATGCGGTGCGTCGTGCGCTCGTACAGGGCTGCGGGGCAGCCCACGTGGGTGCAGATCTTGGAGTAGGCGATGATCCCGTTGTGCGTCCAGTTCAGACGCGTCTCATCGGTCCCCTCGATCGGCGCGGTCATGCCCTCCTTCCAGTCGTTCTCCGGGATCTTGATCAACAGGATCACGGACTTCGCCTGGTCGGTGAGGCTCATGCCGTGCGGGTGGTGCCCGTCGTCGATCGCGGGAAGGGCGGAGATCATCCCGTACGGGTCGTTCTCCAGGTCCTCCGCGCGGATCTCCCGGTGGGTCCCCTCGACGAACATGCGCATCCCGGGTTCCCACGGGGTGTGCTTCAGCTTGTCGCCGGGCAGCGGGCCCGTGTCGCGCAGCAGCACGATCGGGGCCAGGCCCAGGGGCACCATCGCGAGGATGAGCGTGCGCCGCATGAGCGGGCGCTTGGTGAAGCCGCTCTCGTCGGCGCTCTTCATGAAGAAGTCGCTGAAGGAGCCCTTCTCCTTCTCGTCGGACGCCAGGTCGTCGTAGGGCGAGTGCACCTCGTAGTGGGGCATCACCTGGCGCGCCCAGACCGTCATGCCCGCGCCGATACCGAACATGGCGACGGTGAGCGTGCCACCGAGCAGCATGTTCGAGTACTGGCCGATCTGCGGGTCGGCGATCGCCGGCTCGCCCGCCGCGTTGGGCGGGAACAGGAAGTAGGAGACGAGGAACCCGATACCGCCGAGGAAGGCGATGATGAACCACGCGGACGCGGCCTTCTCACCGCGGCGCTGGACCTCCTCCGGGCGCGCGTGGGTCTCCGACGCCCGGTAGGGGCCGGCGTGGTCCTCGGGCGCCTCGGCCGAGGACTCGGTCACCACGCGTTCCTCCGCGGCGGCCGTCGGGGTCCCCACCACGCGCTCAGGCGTGTGGGCCCCGGCCTCGTTGTTGTCGTTGTTGTCGTTCTCAGTCATGTGCACGCTGCTTCGCGGTGATCCAGATCGCGCAGGCGACGATCAGGGCCAGGCCGACGACCCACCCGATGAAGCCCTCGGCGACCTGGCCGATCCGTTGGAGGTCGAAGACGCCGCCGGCGTTCGGCTCCGCCTGGAGGGTCTTCACGTAGGAGATGAGCTCGTGCTTCTCCTCGGGGGTGATGGCGCCGTCGCTGAACATCGGCATGGCGCCGGGGCCGCTGACCATGGCCTCGTAGATCTCGCGCGGGGAGGCGTCGTGGATCTCGGGGGCCCAGCGGCCGTCGGTGAGGGCGCCGCCGCCACCGGACCAGCTGTGGCAGTGCGCACAGTTGGTCAGGTAGAGCTTCATGCCCATGTCGGTGTCCTCGGCGCCCTCGATGTAGGAGTCGTACTCGGACTCCCACTCCTCGACGGCCGCCTCGTACGCCGCCTCGTCCTCGAAGTCGGCGCGGTTGGGCTCGGAGTCCGGGACCTCGTAGGGCACCTCGGCGCCGCTCTCGCCGTTCCTGATCTCCGCGTTGTAGTACGCGATCAGGTTGGCCAGGTCCTGTTCGGACATGGCCATGGGCTTGCGCGGCATCTGGCTGCTCGGGTCCATGGACGGCATGCGCCCGGTGCTGACCTGGAAGTCGATGGCCGCGGGACCGACGTCGCGGAGGTCGGGACCGTTGGTCACGTTCCCCTCCGCGTCGTAGCTGCCACTCCCGTCGTAGTTGTGGCAGCTCGCGCACGTCTGGTCGAAGACGGTCTTGCCCTCGGCGATGTCCACGTCATCCGGTGACGGGACGTCAGCGGCGAGAGTCTGCGCCTGGGCCTGGTCCGCGGTGGGTGCCAGGGCGGCATACCCCACCCCGAACAGGGCTAGCGCGAGGATGACGACGACATACCCCGCAAGGGGATGCCGTCGCCGCGCGGTAATCCATTTCACGGTTTCCCCGTTTCGGGTTACTGGATGAAGTAGATGGTGAAGAACAAAGCGACCCAGACGACGTCGACGAAGTGCCAGTAGTAGGACACGACGATCGCGCTGGTTGCCTGCTGGTGGGTGAAGCGCTTCGCGGCGTACGTGCGTCCCAGCATGATGAGGAACGCGACCAGCCCACCGATGACATGGAGTCCGTGGAAGCCCGTGGTCAGGTAGAACATCGACCCGTAGGCGTTCGACTGAAGAGTCAGGCCCTCGTGGACGATGAGCTCGTAGTACTCGTAGGCCTGTCCCAGGATGAAGAACAGTCCCATGAAGAACGTCACGAAGAACCACATGCGCAGCTTCTTGACGTCGCCGCGCTCTGCGGCCCAGACGCCGGCCTGCGCGGTGAAGCTCGAAGCCACGAGGACCACGGTGATGGTCGACGCCCACAGGACGTTCAGGTGGGCTGCCGGCCAGGCCCCGAGGTCGGGGTTTCCGTTGGTCACCGATCGGATGGTGAAGTACATCGCGAACAGCGCAGCGAAGAACATGAGCTCGTTGGCCAACCACACGATGGTGCCAACGCTCACCAGGTCAGGACGCTTTGCCGCACCATGTGCTGGTGTCGGTGCTGTTTTTGGGTTCGCGGTTGCTGTCGCCACGGGAGCATTATTACGGCATCTCGCGAAGGTCCGTACTCGACCCCCCGTAAGGAGGCGGATCAGTCCCGGTATGGGCTGTCTCGGACCGTCGCCACGGCCCTCACGCCGTGACTCGGGCGTTACTGTAGCGGCTCGGGCACCGCGAGTCCGCATCCGCCGCGCCCCCGGGGGCCGAAAAGCGCGATCCTGGGCGGCTGGGGCGATTCGTACCCCGCTCCCCGCCACTCCAACCCAGCGCGGCCAACGCCCAGGTATCGAAACGATCACTGTTGGACAACGCCGCGCCCGGGGCGGGTGGGCGAACCCCTCCGAGGTACTGGCATCCTGTGGTGTCGAAGGTCTCAGCCGCCCGAAGGACCCACCCGTTCTCCTGGGCAGCGGGGCCACGAGGCAATACAGTCATAGGCATACAGCCAACGAACGCCACGGCCGCACCCCCCACGGCGGCGGCCGCGGACAGACGCGATGGGACGGTTGCGCGATGGTGGTCAGCGGTACGGACACGGATGCCAGGATGCGCGTGCTGGTCTACAGCGACAACGCCGACACCCGTGAGCAGGTCCGGCTCGCGATCGGCCGCCGCCCCGCGGCGGACGTCCCCCGGGTGGAGTTCGTCGAGTGCGCGACCGCGCCCGTCGTCCTGCGTCGGCTGGAGGACACCGACCCCGCCGCGGCGATCGACGTGGCCGTCCTCGACGGCGAGGCCTCCCCCGTCGGCGGGATGGGCCTGTGCCGCCAGATCAAGGACGAGATCTACCGCTGCCCGCCGGTCCTGCTCCTGGTGGGCCGCCGCGACGACGGCTGGCTCGCCACCTGGTCGCAGGCCGAGCAGGTCGTCAGCCACCCGATCGACCCCGTCGCGCTCGCCGAGTCGCTGGCCGAGCTGATGCGCCGACGGGTCGCGGCCCTCAGCGGGTGACCCGGGTGGGAGGCGCACGCGTGGTGGACGACAGCGGCGAGCGGGACATGCGCCGCCGCCTCGTGGTGGGCGGATCCCTCAACCACGGCGCCGACATCGGGCGATGGCGCGGCCGCGCCCCGTCCCCGTCCCCGGGGGCCTGAGGGCGGCCCGCCCGCCGTCCGCCGGCGCCCGTGAGGGCCGCCGCGCGCAGGCGGGTCCCGCCCCGGTGCCGCGCACCGCGGAACCCCTCCGCCGTGCGCCGCCTCCCCGGGTCCCTACGCCCGTTCCTCACCGTGGAGTCACCAGAATGAACGCCCCTGCCTCGCCCGCCCCCGAACCGTCCGCCGTCACCGAGCGGACCTGGTCGAACCTCATCACCGCCCTGCTCGGCGGTGTCACCCTCAGCAGCGCCGACACCGTCTGGGCGATGAACGAGATCATGTCGGGGTCGGCGACCGACGCCCAGATCGCCGGGTTCGCCATCGCGCTGCGCGCCAAGGGCGAGAGCGTGTCCGAGGTGACCGGCCTGGCCCAGGGCATGCTCGACAACGCCGTGCGCGTGAGCGTGTCCGGGCCGACCCTGGACATCGTCGGCACCGGCGGCGACCGGGCGCACACCGTGAACGTCTCCACGATGGCGGCGATCGTGGCCTCCGCGGCGGGCGCGCGCGTGGTCAAGCACGGCAACCGGGCCGCGTCCTCCTCCTGCGGCACCGCCGACGTGCTGGAGCGGCTGGGCGTGGTCCTGGACCTGCCCCCGGCGCTGACCGCGCGGGTGGCCGAGGAGGCGGGCATCACCTTCTGCTTCGCGCCGCTGTTCCACCCGTCCCTGCGCTTCGCCGCCAAGCCGCGCCGCGAGCTGGCCGTGCCGACGGTGTTCAACTTCCTGGGGCCGCTGACCAACCCCGCGCAGCCCACGGCCTCGGCGATCGGCGTCTTCGACGAGCGCATGTGCGAGGTCATCGCCGGCGTGTTCGCGCGCCGCGGCTCCTCGGCGCTGGTGTTCCGGGGCGACGACGGCCTGGACGAGCTGACCACGACGACCACGTCCACGGTGTGGGTGGTCCGCGACGGCGCGGCCCGCAGGGAGACCCTGGACCCGGCCGACCTGGGCATCGCCCGGTCCAGGGCCGAGGACCTGCGCGGAGGGGACGTGGAGTTCAACGCCCAGGCGGTGCGCGACCTCGTCGCCGGGCGCCCCGGTCCGGTGCGCGACGCGGTGCTGCTCAACGCGGGCGCCGCGCTGGCCGCCGTGGACGGCGTGGAGGGACCGCTGCTGGACGCCGTGGGCGCCGGGTACGCGCGGGCGGCCGCCGCCGTCGACTCCGGGGCGGCCGAGCGCGCCCTGGAGAACTGGGTGGAGGTCAGCCAGGGCCACGCCAAGGCGGTCTGAGGACGCGGTGGCCGGGCCAGCGCCCCGTCGCCGACCGCGCGGGGCGGGCGCCGGGGATCCCGGCGCCCGCCCCGCGTCCGGCCGCGGGCCCGCCGCTCACCCGAAGCGGCGCGCGAAGCGCCGCTGCCACGGGGTCTCCACCGCACGCGGCGAGTAGTGCTCCCGGACGTAGGCGACCGCCTCCCCGGCGGGCACCCCGTCCATGACGGCGAGGCAGGCCAGCGCGGTGCCGGTCCTGCCCCGTCCGCCCGAGCAGGCGACCTCGACCCTGCCGGCCCCGGCCCGCTCCAGCGCCTCCCGCAGGGCGCCGCGCAGGCCGGCCGGGTCGGACGGCAGGCCGAAGTCCCGCCACCTCACCCAGCGCGCCTCCCAGGGCACGGGGGGAGGCTCCTGCCCGAGCAGGTACACGGCGAAGGAGGGGGCGGGGCCCTCCGGGAGCGGGCGGCGCAGGCCCCGGCCGCGGACCAGCGCCCCCGAGGGGAGCCGGAGCACACCGGGCGCCGAGGGGTCCCAGGAAGATGTCACCGGCCCCTACCAGCCGATCGCGAAGGCGGACTCCAGGTCGTGCTTGGAGTAGGCCCGGAAGGAGATGTGGGTGTCGGAGGACAGGACCCCGGGAACCTTGTTGACCCGCCCCGGGATCACCTCCGCCAGGTCCTCGTGCCGGCGCACGCGCACCATGGCGATGAGGTCGACGCCTCCGGTGACGGAGTAGACCTCGCTCACCCCGTCGATCTCCGCGATCGCCTCGGCGACCTCGGGGATGCGGTTGACGTCGGCCTTGATCATGACGATCGCGGTGATCACTGTGCCTCCAGGGCGGTTGGCCGCGGGAAGGCGGCCCCGGCCGCGCGGGGCGCCCCTAGTAGACGTCGGAGAGCCGCGTCCCGGAGCGCCATCGCAGCCGGTAGACCACCAGTCCCGCGATCACCCCGGCGATGAACCCGTACACGTGCGCCGCGTAGGCGACTCCGCTCCCGGCGCCGGGGGAGTTCGATGTGGTGACGTAGAGAAGATACTGAAGCACGAAGTAGCTTCCGACCAGGGCCCACCCCGGCAGGCGCATCGGGATCACCACGAACACCAGCGTGGTGACCCTGCTGCGGAACTGCACGACGAGGTAGGCGCCGAGCACGCCGGAGATGGCGCCCGAGGCCCCCACCATGGGCATCTCCCCTCCGGGTTCCACCAGGGAGAAGCCGTAGGCCGCCGCCACACCGGTGACCGCGTACAGCAGCAGGAAGCGGACGCGGCCGATGCGGTCCTCCACCACGGGGCCGAAGACGAACAGGTAGACCATGTTGCCCAGCAGGTGCATGGCGCCGGCGTGCACGAACATCGAGCTGAGCACCGAGAACCACACGGACTTGCCGTCCACCGCCCCGCACTCGGGCACCGCGTGCGGGACCCGGTCCACCTGTCCGAGGATCTCGGCGGGCACCGCGCCCCAGCGCATGAAGTAGTCCTGGACGGCGCAGAAGCGGCCCACCATGTCGACCGGGTACCAGACGGCCGTGGCGGCCTGGGGCGACAGCAGGTAGACGAGGACGTTGACCGCGATCAGCGTGTACGCGACGACGGGGGCGCGGCGGACGGGGTAGTCGTCATTGAGCGGAAGCGCGGCCATGCGCCCAGTGTGTCATCTCCGTGTGCGCCTCGGCGCTCCGCAACGGGCATGTCCAGACCCCGTCGATGTCGACGAGCCTCGTCGCGGGGTCGGTGAGCCAGTCCAGGACGAGCTCGGTCTCCGCGGGAAGGGCCCTGGGGCTCGGCCCGTACCCCGGCGGGACGTACTCGGCGGTCGCCACGAGCGAGTCCAGGAACGCGGTCGGATCGGTGCCCGGCCGCAGGACCGCGCTGGCCGCGAGGCGCCCGTGGCGGACCACGCAGGTCTCCCAGCCCGGGGCGGAGCGCCGGGAGGCGACCACCTGGGGCACCGAGGCCAGGGCCGACAGCCGCTGGGCCCGCCGGGCGCCGCGCAGGAAGGCGGCCAGGCGGTCGCGCAGGGCGGCGGCCTCCTCGTAGCGCAGGGCGTCGGCGAGTTCGGCGATGCGCGAGGTGTGCGCCGCGACGACGGCGGCGGGGTCCCCGGTCATGGCCTCGCGCGCGGCGTCGGCGTGGACGGTGTAGGCGTCGTGCGCCTCGGTGCCGTCGCAGGGGGCTCCGCAGCGTCCCAGCTGGGCCAGGACGCACGGGTCGATCCTCCTGCTCTCGGAGAAGGCGTGCGTGCACTGCCGCAGCGGGAACGTGTGGAGCAGGGCCTCCTTGGCCTGCTCCGCGTCCCTGGCCGAGGCGTAGGGGCCGATGTAGGGGGCCCCGTCGTCCTTGACCGTCCGCACCACGGACAGGCGCGGGTAGGCGTCGGTGGTGAGCTTGACCCACGAGGCGCGCTCGGGGTTGCGCGAGCGCCGGTTGTAGGGGGGCTTGCGCTCGGCGATGATCCTCAGCTCGCGGACGGACGCCTCCAGTTCGGTGGCGCACTCGATGGGGGTGACGCCCTCGACCAGCGCGGCCATCTCGCGGATGTGCCGTCGGTTCTCCGCCGCGGTGAAGTAGGAGCGGACACGCCGCCGCAGGTTGTTGCTCTTGCCCACGTAGAGGCCGGCCCCGCGCGCGTCGGTGAACACGTACACCCCCGGCCCCTCCGGCAGGCCCTCCGCCAGGTGCCGCTTGGCCTTCTGGGCCCGGCTGGGGGGCTTGTTGACGGCGCGCAGCTCCTCCACGCTGGTCACGCCCATCGGCCCGAGGCGCTCGATCAGCCCGTGCAGGACCCCGACCGTGGCGCGCGCGTCGTCCAGGGCGCGGTGGTTGGGGGTGACCGGAACCCCGAAGAACGCGGCGAGGGTGGCGAGCCTGTGGTTGCGGGTCTCGCTCCGCGGGAGGAGCGCCCGGGCCAGGCGCAGGGTGTCCACCACCGGGTACCCGGGCCAGGCCGACCCGTGGCGCTCGCACGCGGCCTTCAGGAAACCGGTGTCGAAGGCGGCGTTGTGGGCGACCAGGACGGTGTCCGGCTCCGCGTCGAGGAACGCGAGGACGCGGGGCAGGACCTCCTCCATGGGGGGCGCGGTCGCCACCATGGACTGGGTGATCCCGGTCAGCAGGGTGATGGCGGCCGGGATGGGCACGCCGGGGTCGACCAGGGTGGAGAACTCGCCGAGGACCTCTCCCCCGCGCACCCTGACCGCGCCGACCTCCGTGACACGGGCGGCCGACGCACTGGTCCCGGTGGTCTCCAGGTCCAGCACGACGAACGTCGCCGCGGCCAGGGGCGTGCCGAGGTCGCTGATGCTCGTTTGGACGCCGGCGGGCGCCGCGGACTGTCGAACCACGCGGTCAGGCTAGTCGGCGGTGACGACCGAAATCGGTCGGGATACGGTCTGACCTGCCCGACGTGGAAAGATGTGGGGGACGGGGCCGGAAGGTCCGCGGCCCCGTGACGAGCACGACACGAGGAGGAACCGTGGGGATCGCTATGCCGGGTGACAAGGAGCGGTGGCGGTGCACCGGATGCGGGAACCTCACGCGGTTCGACGTGACCAGGACGACCCGTTCCCAGGACTACCTCCACCTGGACCTGGCCGGTGAGGGCCGCGTCGAGGAGCGGACCGTTCTCTCGGAGACGGTCGAGCGCGTGAAGTGCCGCTGGTGCGGCGCCACCGACAGCGTCGAGGTCATCGCCCGCCCCGACGCCGACCGGTCGGCCACCGGTTCCTCGGCGGAGAGCCCGACGGGTCAGGCATGAGCGCCCGCCCCGAGGCGGGCGGCGACTCCGACGGCACCGGCCCGCGCGACGAGAGTGTCGACGTGACGCCCGGCGCCGACAGCGACGGGGAGCGGCTGCGCCGCCCCCTGCCCGAGCCGGTGCGCGCCCGGGTCGTCGAGTACGGTTCCGACGTGCTGGGCGGCATGCGCGCGAGCGAACTCCCCCCGCTGCTGCGCAGGGTCGCCAAGTTCGAGCCGCGCCGCCGGGCCAGGCTCGCCGGCCCGCAGATCGCCGCCCAGCTGGAGACCGACGCCGGCTTCCGCGACATGGTCGCGACCCGGGTGCGGCAGGTGTGGCCGGAGCTGGCCGAGGGCCTGTACTCGGGCGTGGTGCCCCCGGCCGCGGACCCCGTGACGGTGGCGGCCTGCGCGTACCTGCTGCGCCCCAAGGGCTGGCCGGAGATCATCGAGGACGTCCACCGGGAGCTGGAGCGCCTGGCAAGCGCCAGGGAGGTGGACGAGGCGGCCGAGGCGCTGGACTCCGTGCGCCGCCAGCTGGACGAGGCCAGGAGCGAGCACCAGTCGGAGACGGAGCGGCTGCGCTCCCAGCTCAGGGAGCAGCGCACCGAGATCGCCGAGCTGCGCCGCAAGGTGCACACCGAGCGGCAGCGGGCCAAGGGCGCCGTGACGGAGGCCGCGCGGGTCCTGGCCGAGACCTCCGGCCGCGAGTCGGAGTCGGCCACGCAGATGAACGCCCTGGAGTCGGAGAACCGGCGGCTGCGGTCGCGGCTGGCCGCGGCCGAGGCGCAGGTGGAGAACGCCCGCCGGGCGGTGCGCGCCGGACGCAACGCGGACGAGGCCCGGCTCCGGGTCCTGCTGGACGTGCTGGTCGACTCCGCGCACGGGCTGCGCAGGGAGCTGGCGCTGCCCGCGGCCCTGGACAGCCCCGCGGACCTGGTCGCCGAGGCCGAGCAGCAGCGGCGGGTGTCGCTGGGCGGCCTGCCCGACGACGACCCGGGCCTGCTGGAGCACCTGTTGACGGTGCCCCGGGTCCACCTCCTGGTGGACGGCTACAACGTGACCAAGACCGGGTACGGGACCCTCCCCCTGGCCGACCAGCGCACACGCCTGATGGCCTCGCTGGAGGGGTTGGCCAGCCGGACCAAGGCCGAGATCACGTGCGTGTTCGACGGCGCCGACATCGACGCTCCCCCCGTGGCGGCCCCCACCCGGCGGGTGCGCCTGCTCTTCAGCGCGCCCGGGGAGACCGCCGACGAGCTGATCGTGCGGCTGGTGCGCGCGGAGCCGCCCGGACGCCCGATCGCCGTGGTGACCTCCGACAAGGAGATCGTGTCCGCGGTCCGGCGCGCGGGTGCGCGCGCGGTGCCCTCGGCGATCTTCCTGCGCCGCCTGGAGGCGCACGGCTGAGCCGCCCTCCCTCCCCCCGGCCGGGCCCCCGTAGGTCCCGACCGGGGGGAGCGGCGCCTCCCCTCCCGGCGCCGCCGGTGCGTGGCGAGGCGCACAGCGCACAGAAGCGCGCACGTTCCGGGTCACGCCGCGCACGACCGCTCCTTCCAGGCGTAACGTCCATGCGGGAACGGTGGGTTCCCCCATGATTCGGGGGTTGTGCCCACAGATGTGGTTGAGACGAGCAGAGCGGTCCGCTAGGTTCTTCCCGAACGTGAGTGCTCAGTCGGAGCGAAGGCAGGGTCTGTGCCCTCCGGTCGGGACCCGCACACTCACCCGCACCGCCTCCGCGCGGACACTGTCCTCCAGCACCCCTATGCGGACTTCCCAACCTCAAGGAGCGGACCGCCATGAAGAACCCCGGTGGTCGGCGTACAGCCCGCCGCATCGCAGCCACGACCGGTCTCAGCGCTGTCGTCGCGAGTACCCTCATCGCCCCGGGCACCGCCTACGCGGAGCCGACCCAGGACGAGGTCGAGGACCGGATCGAGGAGCTCAACGAAGAGGCCGCGGCCGCCGTCGAGACCTACAACCAGGCCAAGGAGGACCACGAGGTCGCCGAGGCCCTGTACGAGGAGCTCGAGGAGCAGGTCGGGGACGAGGAGGAGCGCTACGAGGAGCTGCGCGGCAAGGTCCAGCAGCTGGCCAGCGCCACCTACCAGTCGGGTGAGCTGGACTCCACGAGCACCATCCTGACCTCCGACGGCCCCGAGGCCCTCCTGGAGCAGAACGCCGACCTCAACTACCTCTCCGAGGCCCAGAAGGCCGAGCTGGACGAGTTCGGCGAGTCCTCCGAACGGCTGTTCAGCCTCAAGGACGAGGCGGAGGAGGCCCTGGAGGAGGCCGAGGCCGCCCTGGAGGAGGCCGACGAGGCCAAGACCGACGTCGAGGCGAAGATCGAGGAGCAGCAGGAGATCCTCGCCCAGTTCCCCGACGCCGACCGCTCCGCCGACGGCGCCGACTCCAGCGGCGGCCAGTCGTACACCGGCGGCGCGTCCGGCAGTGCCGGGGCTGCGCTGGACTTCGCCTACTCCAAGGTCGGCCTGCCCTACGTCTGGGGCGGCACCGGCCCCAACGGGTACGACTGCTCCGGCCTGGTCCAGGCGTCCTGGCGCAACGCCGGCGTCGACCTGCCCCGCACCACCTTCTCCCAGGCCGAGGTCGGCCACCGGATCAACGACATGAGCGCGCTCCAGCCCGGCGACATCATGTTCTTCTCCGGTGTGAACCACAACGGCCTCTACGCCGGCAACGGCCAGATGGTGCACGCGCCGAGCAGCGGCCGCAACATCGAGGTCGTGGACCTGGCCGCGTACTGGGCCGGACAGTTCGAGTTCGGCGTCCGCCCCTAGGCACGCCCCGCGCACGCGGAGAGGCCGCCCCCGGTTCGCCGGGGGCGGCCTCTCCGTGTGCGGAGCGTACACGGGTAAGGGACACGAAAGGGGTTTCCGGACACTCGGCCTCCCACGCTGGAACGTCACGAAAAGGTTGAGGTGGACCCGCGCGATGCACTAGTGTTCATCGCCGACAGCGGTTGCTCCTCTTCACCGCCCCCAGGTGGTGACAGCCGTGTCCCGACCGGGCCCCACAGCGTTCGGGCCGGCTCCCCGGCCCTTGAACCCCCACCCGGCGCAGTCCCTTGCTCCCGCTGAACCCCGCACGGCCCGGGACAAGGGGAGAAAGGTGTAACCCAACGTGTCTGCATCCCCTGGCGGCCGCAGGCGCCGCACAGCGGTCCTCGCCGCCCTCACCCTCGGGGCCCTCGTCACGCCCGCGGCGGTGGCGCACGCCGACCCGACCTCCGAGGAGGTCCGCGAGGAGATCGAGCGCCTCGAAGAGGAGTTCATCGAGCTCAACGCGACCTACAACGAGGCCCGGGAGACCCACGAGGCCGCGGAGGAGAAGCTCGAGGAGGTCCTGGCGGAGATCGAGACCGCCGAGGAGAACGTGGAGGAGCTGGGCCTGGACGTGCGCAAGCTCGCCGGGGCCGCCTATTCCAGCCCCGACTTCACCTCCTTCAACGAGCTGGTCACCTCGACCGGGCCCGAGAACGCCCTGGCCCACCAGGCGGACCTGACCTACCTCGCCGGCCAGAACGACGGGCAGCTGGCGCGGTACGCCGAGGAGCTCGCCAACCTGGAGACCCTGGAGGCCTCCGCGGTCGAGACCGAGGAGGAGGCGGCCGAAGCCCTCCAGGAGGCCGAGGACGCCACCGAGGAGGCCGAGGACGCCCTCGCGGAGCAGGAGGAACTGCTCTCCCAGCTGACCGCCGAGGAGCAGGAGGCGGCGACGGAGAACGTCGGCGGGTCCGGCGGAGGGGACGGCGGCAGCACCGGCGGCGGCGGTGGCGGCAGCTACACCGGCCCCGCCTCGGGCAACGCCAGGACCGCCCTGGACTTCGCCTACTCCAAGATCGGCATGCCCTACGTCTGGGGCGGCACCGGCCCCAACGGGTACGACTGCTCCGGTCTGACCCAGGCCGCCTGGGGCGCCGCGGGCGTGAGCCTGCCGCGCACCACCTACTCCCAGGTGAACGCGGGCCAGCGGGTGTCCTGGGAGAACAAGCAGCCCGGCGACCTGCTGTTCTTCTACCCGGGCGGCAGCGGCCCGGAGCACGTGGGCATGTACGCGGGCGACAACGTGATGGTGCACGCCTCCACGTCGTCCCGTCCCATCGGCACGGTGACCCTGAACGACTACTACCGCTCCAACTTCGTGACCGCCGTCCGCCCGTAGCGGCGGTACGCGCCCCGGGGCCCGCGGCGGACCGGCGGGCTCCCCCGGTGGCCGCGACCCCCTGGTTCCCGGGGGGGTCGCGGCCACCGTGCCGTTCGCGCAGGACCGCGGGGCGCGCAGGACCGGGTTCCCGCCCCCGTCCGGGGGCGCCCCCTCCGCCACCTGTACGGCGTAGATCACTGCAGGCCGGGCCGGCGGGACGGACCGCGCCACCGCCACCGCCCTCGCCGGGCGGCCCGGTGCCCGCCCCGGTCCGGCGCGGACGCCGGGTCGTCCCGGTCCGGCCGCGCGGGACGCCCTAGACTCGCTCCCGTGGCGCGCACCCTGATCATCACCAACGACTTCCCGCCGCGCTCCGGCGGCATCGAGTCCTTCGTCCACGAGCTGGCCCTGCGCCGGCCCGAGGGCTCCGTGGTCGTCTACTGCTCCTCCCCCTCCCCCGGCGACGCCGCCGCGGACCCGCACTTCGACCTGCGCCGGCCCTTCCCCGTCGTCCGCGACGCGGCGGGCGTGCTGCTCCCCTCGCCCCGGGTGGCCGCACGGGCGCGCGCGATCGCCGAGCTGGAGGACTGCGACACGGTGCTCTACGGGGCCGCCGCGCCCCTGGGCCTGCTCGCGGGCGGCCTGCGCGGCCGGGTCCGCCGCCAGGTGGCCCTCACCCACGGGCACGAGACCGGCTGGTCGGCGGTCCCCGGCGCGAGCGCGGCGCTGCGCCGCATCGGAGACACCACCGACACCGTGACCTACCTGGGCGACTACACCCGCAGGCGGCTCTCCCGGGCCCTGTCCCCGGCCGCCGCCGACCGGATGCGCCGCCTGGCCCCGGGGGTGGACGTCGAGCGGTTCCGCCCCGGGGCGGGGGGCGGGGAGGTCCGCGCGCGCCACGGCCTGGGCGGGCGTCCCGTCGTGGTGTGCGTGTCGCGCCTGGTCCCCCGCAAGGGCCAGGACACCCTGATCCGCGCCTGGCCCCGCGTCCTGGCGGACGTGCCCGACGCGGCCCTGCTCGTCGTCGGCGACGGCCCCTACGGACCCCGGCTGCGCTCAGCGGCGGCGGGGATGGACTCGGTGGTCTTCACCGGCCCCGTGCCCGCCGCCGAGCTCCCCGCCCACCACGACGCGGGCGACGTGTTCGCCATGCCGTGCCGCACCCGCCGGGGCGGCCTGGACGTGGAGGGGCTGGGGATGGTCTACCTGGAGGCCTCCGCCACCGGGCTGCCGGTGGTGGCCGGCGACTCCGGCGGCGCGCCCGACGCCGTCCTGGAGGGCGAGACGGGCCGGGTGGTGGACGGTTCGCGGCCCGGGCCCGTGGCGCGAGCCCTCATCGGACTCCTGAAGGACCCCGACCGCGCCGCCCAGATGGGCGCACGCGGCCGGGAGTGGGTGACGCGGACGTGGACCTGGGAGCACACGGCCGAGCGCCTGGAGGCGCTGCTGGCGGCTCCGGGGGGTGCGGGCGGCTGAGCCGCGGGGAGGCGTCGGCCCCGCTGCCCGCTACAGGCCCTCGCCGTGCACGCTGCCCGGGGTGCCCGAACCGTCGGTCACCTGGGGCTCACCGGTCTCGCTGTGCTTCAACCACTCCTCCCAGGAGCGCTGCCAGAAGCCCCACCCGTTGTCCCACTCCAGTTCGCGCCCGGTGCCGGTGGTCTCCAGGATGTCGCCCATCAGCGCCTGGTCGTGGAACCACCGGGCGTCCCGCACGGACATGTTCGTGCAGCCGTTGGAGGTGTTCGCGTGGCCGATGGCGCCGTTCCACGGCGCCGCGTGGGTGAACTCGCCGCTGTCGGAGGTGCGCACGGCCCAGTCCACGTCGAGCCGGTAGTGGCCCGGCGAGCCCTCGGGGATGCCGACCGTCGCCGAGTCCATCACGAGCTCGGCGTACTTCTCCATGGTGACGTGGGTGCCGGAGGTGGTGGTGTTGAAGCGCTCCAGGCCCTTGCCGTTGCTCACCGGGATCGTGCGCACGACCTCGCCGTCGATCTCCACCCGGAGCTCGTGGTCGGGGACGTGCATCGTGGCGACGAGCTCCCGGCCGATCTCGAAGTCGACACGGTCGTTTTCCACCCCGTAGACGCCCTCGGACGCCTCCACGCCGGCCAGCCTCAGGTCCACGGAGACCTTCTGCCGGGGTTCCCAGTACTCCCGGGGCCGGAACACCGCCGTCTCGTCGTCGACCCAGTTCCACGCGCCCTCGACCGGGTGTTCGGAGGTCACCTCGATGGAGTTCTCCACCTGCGCCTTGTTCTCCACCGGCAGGTCGAAGCCGATGACGACGGGCATGCCGACGCCCACGGTCTGGCCGCTCCGGGGGAAGTGGGAGACGAGTCCGAGGCGTGAGTCCTCGTCGACGCCCTCGGTGTGGAACTCCGCGACGACCTCGGTCTCCTCGCCGCCGGCGTCCTCCGCCGTGGCGTAGACGCTCACCGACGCGCCGGGGGTGAGGTTCCGGTCGCTCTTCCACCGGGTGCCGTCCCCGCTCAGGGTTCCCGGGAACTCCTGCCCCTCCCCGGCCTCCCCCGTCCCGCCGCCGGCCTCCGCGAGCTCGTCCGCGGCGGCCTGCTCCACGCGGACGTCCGTGAGGGTCCCGCCCGACGCCTCCACGCGCACCGGCGTGTTGGGCGCCACGGGGGCGGCGCCCGTCCCGGGGGTGACGGTGATCTCGGGGCCGGGCGCGCCCTCCCCGCCGGGACCCCCCGGCTCCCCGCCCGCGGTGGTGCAGGCCGTCGCCACGAGGACGACCGCGGCGACCGCGGCCACGAGGCGGCGGGCCGCCGATCGGAAGACTCGTCCCATCACGCCAAGGACCTCCAGCGTCGGTTGCGACATGTCCCCGGTGCGCGGGACGGCGCCGGTCCCGGACACGCCGCGCACCGGACACGGGGCCCCGCGCCACGGCGGGGCCACCGAAAACACGACCCCGGCGGCCGGTCGGCCTCGCGGTGCGAGACGGACCGGCCGCCGGGGTGGCGACAGTCGCATACTACCCGGAGTGCGCATTCGGGCACGTTATGTGCCCAGCGCTCGGGGTGGCGCGTCCTAGTGCTGGAACTCCTTGCGGTAGTACTCGAAGATCCAGCCGATCGAGGTGAGGATGATCGCGAAGGCTCCCGTGATCACCATCCACCAGCCGATGGCCACGCCCACCGCGGTGAACGCGACGGCCATCGCGACGAACATCGGCCACCAGCTGTGCGGGCTGAAGAACCCGTACTCCCCGGCGTTCTCGGCGATCTCGCCGTCCAGCCGCTCCTCCGCGGGGAGCCCGTGGAAGCGCTCGCTGCGGCGGGCCGCCTGCCAGAGCCAGAAGCCGATCATCCAGCCGAAGCCGATGGAGACCACCAGGGCGGTGGTGCCCGTCCACTCGATGGCGCCGGTGTCCTGGTAGGACCAGTACACGTACAGGGCGGCAGCAAGACCGAAGAAGGTCGAGATGCCCATGAACAGATAGGCCTGCGTCTTCATGGCGAGATCCCTAGTTCCTCTCGGGGTCCGTGCCCGCCGGAACCGCGGCGTGCGGGTGGTTCAGGTCGAACGCGGGACGCTCCGAACGGATGCGCGGCAGCGACGTGAAGTTGTGCCGCGGCGGCGGGCAGGAGGTCGCCCACTCCAGCGAGCAGCCGTACCCCCACGGGTCGTCCACGGTGACCAGCGGCGCCCTCTTCGCGGTGATGTACATGTTCCAGAAGAAGATGAGCGTCGAGGCCCCGAGCACGAACGACGAGACCGAGGAGATCTGGTTGAGCTCGGTGAAGCCGTCGCCGGGCAGGTAGTCGGCGTAGCGGCGCGGGAAGCCCATGGCGCCGAGCCAGTGCTGCACCAGGAACGTGCCGTGGAAGCCGAAGAAGAGCAGCCAGAAGTGGAACTTGCCCAGCTTCTCGTTGAGCATCCTGCCGGTGAACTTGGGCCACCAGAAGTAGAAGCCCGCGAACATCGCGAACACCACGGTGCCGAAGACCACGTAGTGGAAGTGGGCCACCACGAAGTAGGAGTCGGTGACGTGGAAGTCGATCGGCGGGGAGGCCAGGAGCACACCGGTCAGGCCGCCGAAGAGGAACGTGACCAGGAAGCCGATCGTGAACAGCATCGGCGTCTCGAAGGTCAGCTGCCCCCGCCACATCGTGCCGATCCAGTTGAAGAACTTCACGCCGGTCGGGACCGCGATGAGGAACGTCATGAAGGAGAAGAACGGCAGCAGGACCGCGCCCGTGGGGAACATGTGGTGCGCCCACACCGTGACGGACAGGCCCGCGATGGCGATGGTGGCGGCCACCAGGCTCTTGTAGCCGAAGATCGGCTTGCGGCTGAACACCGGCAGGATCTCCGTCGCGATGCCGAAGAACGGCAGGGCGATGATGTACACCTCGGGGTGCCCGAAGAACCAGAACAGGTGCTGCCACAGGATGGCGCCGCCGTGCTCGGCGTTGAAGACCTGCGTGCCCACCATGCGGTCGGCGCCCAGGGCGATCAGGGCGGCGGTCAGCACCGGGAACGCGATGAGCACCAGGACGCTGGTGAGCAGCGTGTTCCAGGTGAAGATCGGCATGCGGAACATCGTCATGCCGGGTGCGCGCATGCACAGGCCGGTGGTGATGAAGTTGACCGCGCCGAGGATGGTGCCCAGACCGGAGACGGCCAGGCCCAGGATCCACAGGTCGCCGCCCAGGCCCGGGGAGCGGACCGCGTCGGACAGCGGCGTGTACGCGAACCAGCCGAAGCTGGCCGCGCCGCCCGGGGTGAGGAACCCGCCCACGGCGATGAGGCTGCCGAACAGGTACAGGTAGTACCCGAACAGGTTGATCCGGGGGAAGGCGACGTCGGGGGCGCCGATCTGCAGCGGCATGAGGATGTTGGAGAACCCGACGAAGAGCGGGGTCGCGAACATCAGCAGCATGATCGTGCCGTGCATGGTGAACAGCTGGTTGAACTGCTCGTTGGACATGACCTGCATGCCCGGTGAGAACAGCTCGGCGCGCATGAGGAGCGCCAGGACGCCGCCGAAGAGGAAGAACGCGAACGAGGTGATCAGGTACATGTACCCGATGACCTTGTGGTCGGTCGACGTCAGCCAGTTGACGATGATCGAGCCCGCGCTCGACGGCGCCTTGCCGTCGGTGCGAGCCGGTGTTGCCGTCGTGGTCATTTACTCGTTCTCCTCGGCGTCGGCCGCGCCCGAACCGGTGCCCTCGGCATCCGATCCCTCGGCACCCGAGCCGTCGGCGGAGTCCGCTTCGGAATCCACGGCCTCGGCGGCCTCGTTGTCGGCGGTCACGGCCGCCTGCTCCTGCTCGGCGGCCCAGGCGTCGTACTCGTCCTGGGGAAGGACCTCGACGTTGAAGAGCATGCGGGTGTGGTCGACTCCGCACAGCTCCGCGCAGCGGCCGATGTACTGGCCCGCGCTGTCCTCGGTGAGGCTCGCCTGGAACGCGTTGTCACGTCCGGGGACGACGTCCATCTTGAAGCCGAACTCGGGGATCCAGAACGAGTGGATGACGTCGGGCGAGTGGAGGTCGAAGTGGACGGTCGCGCCCTCGGGAAGCACCAGGGTGGTCTGCGTCGAGGGGTCGGCGGTGCCGTCCGGGTTGGGGATGCCCGTCTCGGAGAAGAGCACCTCGCCGCCGTTCTCCTTGGTGTCGTCGAGGTAGTTGAACTGCCAGGCCCATTGGAAGGCCACGACCTCGATGTTCACGTCGGCCGGCTCGTCGGTGTCCAGGATGATCGCCTGGTCCCGCGCGGTGAAGAAGAAGAGCACGGAGATGACGACGATCGGCAGGACGGTGTAGAGCGCTTCGATGGGCATGTTGTACCGCACCTGCGGCGGCAACTGCTCAGAGCGCTTGCGGTGGAAGATGACTGACCAGATGATCAGTCCCCACACGAGAATGCCGACCGCGAAAGCCGCCACCCAGGAGCCCTGCCAGAGCGAGAGAACACGCTCGGCTTGGTCGGTGATCGGCTCCGGCATGCCCAAACGAGTGAGATCGTTCGACGCGCAGCCGGTCGCGGCCAGCCCCAGCACGGCGAGCGCGGCGCCGCGTGGTGCCCATCGGCGCGGATTGGGGCGCCGATTTTCTTGGCGGGTCGGACTCACGGATTGCCTTCCCAGCGGTGAAGCCCGTGGATCCTCCACGGGCGGCCTAAGTGTCCAAAGCTTGTCAAGGGGAAACATTATCGCGAACCGCCCGGCGTGCCGTTCATGGGCTTACCTGGTCAGCGTGTTGCCAGACGCCCCTGCGCGGAACGCGCGGCGGTACGTGGAGCCGGGCCCGTTCGCCCGCGGAGGATACCCTCCCGGCTGGCTACGGAGCGCGGCCCGGCGTCCCCCCGGGCCCTCCTCCCCGCGGGCGACCCCGCCGCTCGTGGGCGGCGGTTCCGGAAGCTTCGCGAGGAAAGACCAAGGCGAGCGTATCGCTGGGTTTACGACGCCCTTAACCGGGTTCGCCTTACGGGGCGGGTCGGGTCAAGATGGGGGGACAGGACGACGACCCACAGGGGGTGTTCGGTGCCCGGGTATCCGCCGCAGGCCCCGCTGGTCACGGTCGAGGCGGTGGGCCGCAAGTGCCCCGTCCCGATCATCATGCTGGCCGCCAGGCTGGGAGAAGTGCCCATCGGGTCGGTCATCGCGGTCACCGCGGACGACCCGGCCGCACGGGCCGACATCCCCGCATGGTGCCGTATGAAGATGCACGAGTTCCTCGCGGAGGAGCCGCTGGAGCGGGGTAGCGCGTTTCACATCCGCCGGATGTACTGAACCGGCTCCGGCGCACGCTCCGCGATCCCGTTGCGATAACGATTCGCCGCCCGGTGTTTCCCGGGAGTGGCGAGGGAGGGCGCCCGCACACGACGAGGCCGCGCGGACGGGGTCCGCGCGGCCTCTCCGGTCCTCTGCGCGCCCCTGGGGACGCACGCGGGGCGGGGTTCGCGACTAGCGGGCGTAGAACTCGACGACGAGCTGCTCGTCGAAGGGCACCGGGATCTGCTCGCGCTTGGGGCGGTCGATGACCGCGATGCGCAGGTCCTTGTGGCTCACCGCGAGGAAGCCGGCGATCTTGTCGTCCGCGTGGACGCCCTCGGCGGCCTCGACGAACGGCACCATGTTGCGGGACTTCTCCCGCACCTCGATGATCTGCCCGGGCTTGACCTGGTACGACGGGATGTCGACCTTCTTGCCGTCCACGGTGATGTGGCCGTGGTTGATGAACTGGCGGGCGGCGTAGATCGACGCGGCCAGACCGGCGCGCAGCACGACCGTGGCCAGACGCATCTCCAGCTCGGCGAGCATCTCCTCACCGGTGCGGCCGGAGCGCTTCTTCGCGTTCTCGTAGATCCTGACCAGCTGCTTCTCGGTCAGGTCGTAGTACCAGCGCACCTTCTGCTTCTCCGCCTGACGGACGGCGAAGTCGCTGCTGTTGCGGCGGACACGGCGACCGTGCTCACCGGGCGGGTACGGACGCTTCTCGAAGTAGCTGACCGCCTTACGGGTCAGCGGGGTGCCGGCGCGCCGGGACAACCGCACCTTCGGTCCGGTGTAGCGCATGCAATGTCCTTTCAGGGTGAATCAGGGAATCCCAGGTAAGGCTTGCCTAGATCTGGGAGGCGCTCACGGCGCCCGAGCCCCGACCGCGTGCCGTGGCACGGGGGTCCGGGGTGGGTTCCCCACCGTCGCGGCGACCCTGCGCGGACGGCTTGGGCTAGGTAACCGGTACGCGTTTCAGCGCACCGGCGGGCACGGGGCTCCCCGTGCAGGCGGCCGGGGCGCCCTGGGGCGCGCGGCCGACCGTTCGGGGCGCGGCCCGGTCCGGGGTCGGATCGGGTCGTGCGGGTCGCGACTATCTACTGTACGGGTTCCCGGGCACCGCCCCGACCCGGGCGGGCGGGGGACGGCGCCCGGGACCCCCGGTCAGACGAACGGCCGGACCTCGGCGGCGGCCGCGGAGCCGTACGACTTCTCCACGCGCTCCAGCAGGGAGGCGCCGGTCATGGTGTACTCCTGCGGGCCGTCGGCCTCCAGGCAGTGCACGGCGGTGGCGTTGCCGACCTGGGCGGCCCGCTCCAGCGACAGCCCCCAGGAGTGGGCGGCCAGGAAGCCCGCGCGGAAGGCGTCCCCCATGCCGGTGGGGTCGACGAGGTGGTCGACCGAGGCCGCGGGGACGTGCAGGGCCGGCTCGCCCTCCCGGTCGATGCGGGCGCCCTTGGCCCCGAGGGTGGTGACGCGGGTGCCGACCCGGCTCAGGACGTCCTCGTCGGACCAGCCGGTCTTCTGCTCCGCGAGGGCCTTCTCGTACTCGTTGCCGAACAGGAAGGTCGCGCCCTCGATGAGGGTGCGGACCTCGGGGCCCTCCATCCGGGCCAGCTGCTGGGAGGGGTCCGCCGCGAAGGGGATGCCGCGCGTGCGGCACTCCTCGCTGTGGCGGACCATGGCGAGCGGGTCGTCGGCGCCGATGAGGACGAGGTCGAGCCCGCCGACCCGCTCCGCGACCGCCTGCAGCTCGATGTTGCGCGCCTCGGCCATGGCGCCCGCGTAGAACGAGGCGATCTGGTTCTGGTCGCGGTCCGTGGTGCAGATGAACCGGGCGGTGTGCCGCAGCTCGGAGATGTACACGGCGGACGTGTCGACCCCGTGGCGGTCCAGCCAGGCGCGGTAGTCCTCGAAGTCGGCCCCCGCCGCGCCGACGAGGACGGGGGCGAGGCCGAAGCCGCCCATGCCGAAGCAGATGTTGGCCGCGACGCCTCCGCGACGGACGTCCAGCTCATCGATCAGGAAGGAGAGGGACAACTGCTGGATCTGGTCGGGGATGATCTGTTCCGCGAACCGGCCCTCGAAGGACATGAGGTGGTCGGTGGCGATGGATCCGGCAACCGCGATACGCACGGGACGAAGGCTCCTTGGGTGGGAGGCGTCCGGTCGGGGCGACCGGACGGGTGCGGGCAGGCCGAGAACGTGCCCGTTTCGGACCGACCCAGGGTACCCAGTGCCGCTCCCGGTCGGGATTCCGTCATCGGGATTCCCCCGCGCGGGGCTGCGGAAACGACGAGGGGGAGGGCGGATGTCCGCCCTCCCCCGGTGCCCGGCCCCCCGCCGCGGCCGGCGGCGGGGGCGCGCTCCCTAGTTGAAGGAGTCGCCGCAGGCGCAGGAACCCGTGGCGTTGGGGTTGTCGATCGTGAACCCCTGCTTCTCGATGGTGTCCACGAAGTCGATCGTGGCGCCGACGAGGTAGGGGGAGCTCATCCGGTCGGTGACGACCTCGACGCCGCCGAAGTCGGTGACGACGTCCCCGTCCAGGTCGCGCTCGTCGAAGTAGAGCTGGTAACGCAGCCCCGAGCAACCACCGGGCTGGACGGCCACGCGGAGACGGAGGTCGTCCCGGCCCTCCTGCTCCAGGAGCGCCCTGACCTTGCCGGACGCCTCGTCGGTGAGGTTGATCCCCTCGGTGACCTCGCTCTGAACCGTCATGTTGTAAAGCTCCTCTGAAAAGGGGTTGCGGCTGCCTGGCGACCCCTGGTCGCTTGGGGGACCGGCCCGCCGCGGCGGGTCCTGTCCTCTTCAACGGATCCCAACGCCCGGGGCCGGTCCGGCATTCCGCCGCGCCGCCGCTGTGTTCTCCCTGTCACCGTTCCCCAGTGCCCCCTGGCGTGGGGGAGGTTCCGGCGAAGCACGGGTGTGCTCGTCCCCCCAGGGTAATTTGTCCGGCCCCGGGACGCCATCTCCCGGCACGGCCCGTGCCGCCGGGACGGGGCTCCGCCCCGGTTCACAGGCCCGGCGCGCCGTAGACCGGGAACCAGCGCGAGCGGTCCCGCTCCAGGGGCAGGTCGTCGCCGACGGCGGCCTCGAGCTGGAGTTCGAGGGCGTTGTCCCGGCGGCTGCCGCCGCCGGTGGGCGCGAAGGGGTAGAAGGTCCCGCGCTTGTACAGGTACACGAGGCCCAGGGAGCGCGTCCCGTCCGTGAACCCGACGAGGGAGCACAGGAGCGAGGGCCCGTACCCGTTGGCCTCCAGGGTGGAGTTGACGGCGTGCAGGTCGGTGACCAGGCCGGTGATGTCGGGGTCGGCGACCTCTCCCCCCGCTCCCACGGGGTCGTGCGAGCGGACGACCAGCCACGTGTAGCCGTAGTCGTCGGTGACCTGGTCGACGGGCGGCCCGTCACCGGCGTCGAGCAGCGCGGTGATGTCGCGTTCCAGGTCGGCGAAGGCCGCGCCCTCGGTGGCGCGGAAGGCGACGGACCCGGTTCCGGTGGGCCGGAACCCGGCCGCGGCCCGCAGGGTGACGGCCGCCGAGGGCAGGCCGAAGAGGGCGTCGAGGTCGGGTGCGGTCGGCTTGGAGCGGCCCAGCAGGGCCCGCCAGAAACTCATCGTGTGCTCCCTCGTCGGTCGGGTGGCGTCCGCCGCGACCCCGCTCAGCGGCCCTGTCCGAGCTGCCGGGAGATCTCGGAGAGCTGGGACAGGCGCTGGTCGACCGGGGGGTGGGTCGCGACCAGCCGGCTGAAGCTGAACCCCTTGCGGGAGAGTGCGGGGGCGAAGAAGAACGCGTTGAACGGCTCCACCTGGCGCAGGTCGCGGCTGGGGATCCGCGCCATGTCGCCGGTGATCTTGGTGAGGGCGCTCCCCAGCGCGGAGGGGCGCCCGGTCAGGTAGGCGGCGGCCCGGTCGGCCGAGAGCTCCCGGTAGCGGGACAGCGCCCGGGTGAGCAGGAAGCTGAGCGCCCAGGCGACGGCGCTGACCAGGACCACCAGGAGGGCGACCACCGCGGGCGCCGGCCCGTTGTTGTTGCCGCGGCTCGCCCCGGCGAACATGGCGAAGCGCAGGCCCGCCTGGGTGAGGAAGCCCGCGACGATGCCGAGGAACCCGGCGACGGTCATGACCATGACGTCGCGGTGGGCGATGTGGGAGAGCTCGTGGGCGATGACCGCCTCCAGCTCGGGGCCCTCCAGGCGGCGCATGAGGCCGGTCGTCACGCAGATGACCGCGCTCTTCTCGTTGTGGCCGGTGGCGAAGGCGTTGGGGACGTCGGTGTCGGCGACCCCGACCCTGGGCTTGGCCATGTCGGCCATGGCGCACAGCCGGTCGACCACGGCGTGCAGCTCGGGCGCCTGCTGGGGCGTGACCTCCTTGGCCCCCATGGAGAACATGGCGATCTTGTCGGAGGCGAAGTAGCTGAAGAGCGCGAACCCGGCGACGAGGAGGACCACGAGCCACACGTTGAGCCCCACGAGGACCAGGCCGACCACGAAGGCCGCGTACACCAGGGCCAGGAGGCCCATGGTCGTCACCATCCGGGTGGTGAGCCCGCGGTCCGGCCTGAACTTGGAACCAGCCATGCCGCACTCCTCTCCCCGACTGTCTCGGAGTGTAGTTCGCACAGGTGAGAAAGGGGTCAAAGCGGTGTACAGCGTGTTCCCCCGGGTGCGTCCCCCTCTCCGGTCAACGGGGAGGCGGGGGCGCCGGGTTCCGCCGGGGCGGTCGGGCGGGGGTGTTCCGGCGCACACCGGTCCCCGCACGCGCCGAGGCCGCCGTGACGGTGTCACGGCGGCCTCGGCGAAAACACGCGCGCGCAGGCACCGAGCGCGGTTCCGACCGGCCGTGGCCGGGCCTGTCGGATCCCGCGGCCCCTGTCCGGCGCACACCTGGACGGATGCGGTGTGCGCGGACGGAGAGGTCCGGTCCTAGCCGGGGATGAGCCCGTCGTCCTGGAGCATCTGCCGCACCTCTTCCATGCTGGCGTCGGCGTGCGGGAGGATGAACTCGGACGGCTCCAGGGCGTCGGGGGGCAGCGGCCTGCCGTCCTCCCGGACCTTCGCGAGAAGGTCGTGCAGGGCCTGGCGGAACGTCTCCTCGTCACCCGACTCGATCGCCGACTCCAGCGCGGAGTCGAAGGAGTTGAGCAGTTGCAGGTCGGCGTCGGTCAGGTCGACCTGGCCCTCACCCATGATGCGGACGATCACGAGCCCTCCCGGTTCCCGGTGCTGCCGGCGCCGTTCCCGCCCTCGATCTGAGGGGTGGAGCCGCCGCCGCCGAGCTCCATCTTCATGCGCTCCAGCTCGGCCTCGACGCCGGTGGTGCTGGCCATCCGGTCGAGCTCGCTCTGGATGTCGTCCTTGGCGGTGCCGGTGACGTCGTCGAGCGCGCCGGAGGCGAGCAGTTCGTCGACGGCTCCGGCGCGGGCCTGCATCTCGGCGGTCTTGTCCTCGGCACGCTGGACCGCCATGCCGACGTCGCCCATCTCCTCGGAGATGCCGGAGAAGGCCTCGCTGATCTGCGTCTGGGCCTGGGCGGCGGTGTACGTCGCCTTGATGGTCTCCTTGCGCGTGCGGAAGGCGTCCACCTTGGCCTGGAGGCGCTGGGCCGCCAGCGTGAGCTTCTGCTCCTCGCCCTGGAGGTTGGCGTGCTGCTCGCGCAGGCCCTCGATCTGCGTGGCCAGGCCGGAGCGGCGGGTGAGGGCCTCGCGGGCGAGGTCCTCACGGCCCTGGGTCAGGGCCGCCCGGCCCTGGTTCTCCAGCTTGCCGGACTGCTGCTCCAGCTGCTGGATCTGGAGCTCGACCCGCTTGCGGGAGGTCGCGACGTCCGCCACCCCGCGACGGACCTTCTGCAGGAGTTCGAGCTGTTTCTGGTACGAGTAGTCGAGGGTTTCCCTGGGGTCCTCGACCGAGTCCAAGGCCTTGTTGGCCTTGGACTTGAAGATCATCGAAAGTCGCTGAAACACGCTCATCGGCGTGGCCGTCCCCTTCTCGGTGCGTACATCGGCTGTTCCCAGCGGGCGCTTTGCCCAACCCTACGCGGTCTGGCCCGCGGTCGCCATAAAGCTATGACCGGCTACCCTGTGGGTGTGTTCCGACGTCGCTCCGCTTCCGCAGCCACGGATTCGCACTCTTCCGAATCCGCCAGCCCCGAGGCCACTGAGGCCACCCAACCTAAGGGATACACCCCCAAGAAGGGTGTCCCCACCCCAAAGCGCAGGGAATCCGAGACGATCCCCCGCAAGCCGGTGAAGGCCCCCGAGAGCCGTAAGGAGGCCTACCGCGCCTACCGGGACCGTCTCGACCGTCAACGCGGCCAGGGCGTCCGGAGTTCCGGCGGCCTCAAGGGCGTGCCCAAGGACGAGGCCCGCTACTACCGCCAGCAGGACCTGGGCGAGGCCCGCGCGTTCGCCCGCGACTACATCGACTCGCGCCGCAGCGCCAGCGAGTTCTTCCTGCCGTTCTCGATCCTCATCATCGTCCTGCTGTTCATCAACAACCCGCTCTTCCAGGTGGGCGTGGCCTACGTGGCCTGGCCGCTGATGATGGTGACGATCATCGCCGAGGGCGTCCTGGTGGGCCGCGCCGTCAAGAAGCGCGCCCTGGAGTACTTCCCGGACGACACCGCCATCCGGGGCATCGGGATGTACGCGGCCATGCGCCAGCTGCAGTTCCGCCGCCTGCGCCTGCCCAAGCCGCGGCTGAAGGTCGGCGAGGACCCGACGCCCCGCGGCGCGCGCTGACGCCCCGCGCCTCCCCTCCCCGCGCCGCGTGAGTAGGGCCGGTGTCCGCACCGGCCCTTCACTCCTCCCCGGCGCGGGAGCGTTCCCAGTCATGCAGTTACATTCCCGACAGAGCGACACGATCCCCCACTAGAGTGCTGCCCATGGACTTTCGGCATCTAGGCAACAGCGGTCTCATGGTCAGCGAGATCGCCTACGGGAACTGGCTCACCCACGGATCCCAGGTGGAGGAGGACACGGCCGCGGCCTGCGTCCGCGCGGCCCTGGACGCGGGCATCACCACGTTCGACACCGCGGACGTGTACGCCAGGGGCAAGGCCGAGGAGGTGCTCGGCCGGGCGCTGAAGGGCGAGCGCCGGGACGGCCTCGAGATCTTCTCCAAGGTCTACTGGCCCATGGGCGACGGCAGGAACGACCGCGGCCTCTCCCGCAAGCACGTCCTCCGCGGCGCCGAGGACTCCCTGCGCCGCCTCGGGACCGACTACCTGGACCTGTACCAGGCGCACCGGTTCGACTACTCCACCCCCCTGGAGGAGACGATGCGGGCGTTCGAGGACCTGGTCCGCCAGGGCAAGGTCCTCTACATCGGCGTCTCGGAGTGGCGCGCGGACGAGATCGAGCAGGCGCTGCGGATCGCCGACGAGATGGGCTTCGACCGGATCGTCTCCAGCCAGCCGCAGTACAACATGGTGTGGCGGGTCGTCGAGTCCGAGGTCGTCCCGGTCTGCGAGCGCGAGGGCATCGGCCAGATCGTGTGGTCGCCGCTGGCGGGAGGCGTCCTGAGCGGCAAGTACAAGCCGGGCCAGGACCTGCCGGAGGGCTCGCGCGCGACCGACCCCAAGATCAAGCAGGCCATCGCCGACAAGGTCGGCGACCAGGTCCTGCTGGAGCGGGTCCAGCGGCTGGAGCCGCTGGCGGCCGAGGCGGGCCTGACCCTGGCGCAGCTGTCCCTGGCCTGGGTCCTCCAGAACCCGAACGTGTCGTCGGCGATCATCGGCGCCTCCCGCCCCGAGCAGGTCGAGGGCAACGTGAAGGCCGCGGGGGTCCGGCTCGACGCGGACCTGCTGGAGCGGATCGACGAGGTCCTCGGCGACAGCGTCGAGCGCGACGCCGCGCTGACCAAGAGCCCCGAGGACGTCCACGCCGTCTAGGCGGCGGGGCCGCGGGCCGTCCGGCGCCCGCGTCCGCCGGGCGTCCTCCCGCCGCGCCGGCCGCCCGTCCCGACCGGCCTGCGCTACGCGTCCCGCGAGAGCCGTCCCGGCGGGCGCTCGCGGCGACCGGCGCGAGCGCCGGGACCACCGCGAGCGCCCGCGGACCACGCCCCGCCCTCCGGGCCCTCCTCCCGTCGCGCCCGCAGGGGACGGCGGGAGGAGGCGGCTCCGAGCGGGCTCCGGGGCGGGCCCGGCACCGGCGGACCGCGGCGGTCTTCGCGTCGGCCGCTCCGCGCGGGCACCGGCGCCCGCCGGGCGCTCACCCGCCCGGGCGGGCCGGTGTCCGGGCCGCGTCCTCCGGGGCCCGGACGCCCTACTCGACGGGTTCCAGGGCCATCGCGTAGACCTCCCGGCCCTCCTCCATGAGGGCGACGCGGCCGACGCCCCCCTCGGCGAGCTCCTGCCAGTTCTCCCCCAGCCAGCTCTCCGCGTCGCCCCGCGAGGTGAACGACTCGGACGGCAGGCCCTCCGCCAGCGGGTCGGCGCCGTCGGCCTCGAAGTACCGCCAGGTCCACGCCATGTTCGACCGCCCTTCGTCACGCAGGCCACGGTGGTGGTCACCGTGATCCTGTGCCGAGCTTAACCAAGGCGCGGGTCGGCATGCTGTTTACTTTTCCGGTGCGTATCCGATTCCAGGGGACGGCGGGCCACGCGGGCTGGCCGGCGCCGCAGTGCACCTGCTCCTCCTGCAACAAGGCCATGGCCGAGCGCCGCCTGCCCGTGCGCGTGACCGTCGACGACCGCTTCCGCGTCCGCGAGGCGGGCGCGGTCGGCCCCGTGCCCCCGGGATACACCGTGTCCGCGACGCCGGACGGCTGCCTGGTCGAGGCCGCCGACGGCGGCCGGCTGCTCTACGCCCGCTCGGGGCCTGGCCCGCTGCCGGGCGGCCCCCCGGTGGAGGCGCGGGCGGAGGGTGTCTCCGACTACTCCTCGGCACGGCCCGAACAGCAGGTGGACATGGTCGTCGTGGACGCCGCGCGGCGCCCGGAGGTCATCGGCGAGCTGCGGCGCTCGGGGGTGATCGGGGTGACCACCGCCGTGGTGGCCGTGGGCGGCGACCACCGGATCCCCTCGCAGCAGGAGTTCGCCCGGCGCGCGCGGCTGTGGGGCGCCCTGGCCCCCGGGGACGGGCAGGTCATGTCGTGCCCGCCGTCCGTGTGGCCGGAGCCGCGCCCGCAGGGGCCGCACCGGACCCTGGTCACCGGCGGCGCCCGCTCGGGGAAGTCGACGGAGGCGGAGCTGCGCCTGCTCGCGGAGCCGAGGGTGGTGTACGCGGCGACCGGGCCGGAGCCGGACCCGTCCGAGGACCCCGAGTGGGCCGACCGGGTGGACAGGCACGTGCGCCGCCGCCCCTGGTGGTGGCGGACCGAGCAGACCGCGGACCTGGTCCCGCTGCTCGGGCGGGCGAGGGGGGCGGTCCTGGTCGACTGCCTCGGCACCTGGCTGACCCGGGTGATGGACGAGGCCGGGCTGTGGGACGAGGCGCCGCCCCCCGACGCGGAGGAGCGGGTGGAGGCGGCGGTCCGCGGTCTGCTGGAGGCCTGGCGCGGGACCCGGGCCTACGTCGTGGCCGTCACCAACGAGGTGGGGTCGGGGGTGGTGCCCGCGACCCGTTCCGGGCGGCTCTTCCGCGACCACCTCGGACGGCTGAACCAGTGGGTGGCGGCCGAGTCCGAGGACGTGGTCCTCGTGACGGCCGGCCGCGTCCTGGAGCTGCCTTGACGGGCGCGCCGACCGGGGACGGTCCCCCCTCCGCCGGCCCGGCGGCCGACGCGCTCGCGGGGGCCCGGATGGCCCTGGGCACGTTCACCTCCTTCCCCGTGCGGGCCGGGCGGGTGGACCGTGCGGCCGCGGGCTGGGCGATGGCGTGGGCGCCCGTGGTCGGCGCGGTGCTGGGCCTCCTCGCCGGCGCGGTCGCGGCGGGCGGCGCGCGGGCCGGCCTGGACCCCTCCCTGGCGGCGGTGCTCGCCGTGGGCCTGGGCGCGCTCGCGACGCGGGGGCTGCACCTGGACGGGCTGGCCGACCTGGCGGACGGGCTGGGGAGCGGCAGGCCGGCGGAGGGGGCGCTGGAGGTGATGCGCCGGTCCGACATCGGACCGTTCGGGGTGGTGGCGGTCGTGGTGGCGATGGCGGCACAGGTCCTGGCGCTGGGACAGCTGGTGGCGGTCTCGCCCTGGGCCGCCCTGTCCGGGGCCGCCGTCGCGGGCGCGACGGGACGGCTGGCGGTGACGCTGGCGTGCGTCCCCCGGGTGCCGCCGGCGCGGCCCGGGGGCCTGGGGGCCTTCGTCGCGGGGACGGTGGACCGGCCGCGTGCGGCGGCGGCCGCGGCGTTCGTCGCCGCCCTCTGCCTCACGGGGGCGGCGCAGGCGCCGGCCCTGGCCGCGGCCCACGCCCTCGCGGCGGCGGCGGGCCTGGTCGCCGCCGGAGCGCTGCTGCGCCGGGCGGTACGGCGCCTCGGCGGTGTCACCGGCGACGTCCTGGGGGCCCTGGTGGAGACGGCCTCGACCGCGGCGCTGGTGGCGGCGGCCGCGGCGACCGCGTGGGTGTGAGGCCGGGCACGGTTCCCACCAGGGGGTTCACGGCCGTGCGGGCGCATCCGGTGGCGGGATGTCGCCATCGTCACATTTTTTCACACGGAGTTTCACGGCCCGCCCCCGCGGGCAGGCGCGGGTCCGCGGGGACGGGCGTGCGACGCCCCCCGTGGGCGACCAGGGGCCCCCTCACCGCGCGGGCGGGCCGGGGCCGCCCCCGGGAACACCCCCCGCCCCCGGTCGCGCGGAGCGCGGCGTCAGACCCCCTGGGGAGCCGGGGTGCCGCGTCCCCGCCCGGCGCGGGAGGCGACTAGCATCGGGGGTGTGAGCACGTCGTTGGCAGTAAACACGGAGTCCCCCAGTTCGCTCGACGCCGACGCGGTTGTCGTCGGCTACCACTCCGGAGGCGACGCTCCGGAACCCGCGTCGGGCGCGCATGACGTCGACGCCGCCTTCTCGGGCGGCCTCGCCTCGACCCTGTCGCTCCTGGGAGCGAGCGGCGCACCTGAGGAGGTGCACACCATTGCCTCCCTCGGAGCCGTCAGGGCCCCGGTCGTCGTCGCGGTCGGTCTCGGCCCGGCGCCCGCCGAGCGCCCCGTCGACCCCGACGTCCTGTCCCGCGCCGCGGGCGCCGCCCTGCGGTCGCTGGCCTCGCGCCCCGGTGGCGCCGGCCGCGTGGTCCTGGCCCTGCCGGCCGGGAGCGCCGAGGAGGCCGGGGCCGTCGCCCTCGGAGCCCAGCTCGGAACCTACGTCTTCGACCGGTACCGCACCGGCGACGAGGCCCGTGAGCAGGCGGAGGGCCGCGCCGCCGGCTCCCTGGTCCTGGCCAGCTCCGCCCCGGGCGCGGACGCGGCCGTCGAGCGCGCCGCGGTCATGGCCGAGGCCGTCAACTTCACGCGCGACCTGGTCAACACCGCCCCGGCCGACCTGGTCCCCGAGGACCTGGCCGCCGCCGCCCAGGAGATCGCCCAGCAGGCCGGCCTCGAGATCGAGGTCCTGGACGAGCGGGCCCTGGCCGAGGGCGGCTACGGCGGCCTGACCGGCGTCGGCCAGGGCTCGTCCAACCCGCCCCGCCTGGTCCGTCTCGCCCACAGCCACCCGGAGGCGACCAAGACCGTCGCCTTCGTCGGCAAGGGCATCACCTTCGACTCGGGCGGCCTCTCCCTCAAGCCCGCGGGCTCGATGGACTGGATGAAGTCCGACATGGCCGGCGCCGCCTCCGTGCTCGCCGCCATGCGCGCCATCTCCACCCTGGGCCTGAAGGTCAACGCCGTCGGCTACCTGGCCGTGGCGGAGAACATGCCCAGCGGCACCGCCCAGCGCCCCTCCGACGTGCTGAGCATCTACGGCGGCAAGACCGTCGAGGTCCTCAACACCGACGCCGAGGGCCGCCTGGTCATGGCGGACGCCCTGGTCCGGGCCCAGGAGGACCAGCCCGACCTGGTCGTGGACATCGCCACGCTGACCGGCGCGCAGCTGGTCGCGCTCGGCACCCGGGTGTTCGCGGTCATGGCCAACGACGACGGCGTGCGCGAGGCGGTCGTCGCCGCGGCCGGGGCGGAGGGCGAGGCCTCCTGGCCGATGCCGCTCCCCTCCGAGCTGCGGGCGGGGCTCGACTCCGCGGTCGCCGACATCGCGAACGTGGCGGGCGAGCGCTGGGGCGGCATGCTCTCGGCGGGCGTCTTCCTCCAGGAGTTCATCGGCGAGGGCGTCAAGTGGGCGCACCTCGACATCGCGGGCCCGTCCTTCAACCAGGGCGGTCCGCACGGCCACACCCCGAAGGGCGGCACCGGCGCGGGAACCCGCACCCTGGTCCGCATCGCCGAGGGGTACGCCGAGTAGTCACCGTGCGCGGGTTCCACCCCAGTGAGCCGGGATGCCGCCCGCGCACGGCCACCGCGGTCGCCGACACCCTCCCCCCTCTGTGGGCGCCACCCGCGGATCCACCACCCACACCAGCCACCACAACTAGGAGTTCGTTCCCGTGAGTGAGAACGGCGGCACCTTCGACCTCGTCGTCCTTGGCGGCGGCAGCGGCGGCTACGCGGCAGCGCTCCGCGCCGCCGAGCTGGACATGAGCGTCGTCCTGATCGAGAAGGACAAGCTCGGCGGCACGTGCCTGCACCGCGGCTGCATCCCCACCAAGGCCCTCCTGCACTCCGCCGAGGTCGCCGACTCCGCCAAGGAGAGCGAGGCCTTCGGCGTGAAGGCCAGCTTCGAGGGCATCGACATCGAGGCCGTGCACAAGTACAAGGACAAGGTGATCGGCGGCCTCTTCAAGGGTCTGACCGGTCTCGTCAAGTCCCGCAAGATCACCGTGGTCGAGGGCGAGGGCAAGCTCACCGGCAAGGACGAGGTGACCGTCGGCGACGCGGTGTACAAGGGCCGGAACATCGTCCTGGCCACCGGCTCCAAGCCCAAGACCCTGGGCCTGGAGATCGACGGCGAGAAGGTCATGACCAGTGACCAGGCCCTCGACCTGGGCCGGGTCCCCGAGTCCGTCATCGTCCTGGGCGGCGGCGTGATCGGCGTGGAGTTCGCCAGCGTGTGGCGTTCCTACGGCGCCGACGTCACCATCGTCGAGGCCCTGCCGCACCTGGTGCCGGTCGAGGAGGAGTCGAGCTCCAAGCTGCTGGAGCGCGCCTTCCGCAAGCGCAAGATCAAGTACGAGCTCGGCACCCCGTTCGAGTCGGTCAAGACCACCGACTCCGGCGTGACGGTCACCCTCAAGGGCGGCAAGACCCTCGACGCCGAGGTGCTGCTGGTCGCCATCGGCCGCGGCCCCGTGTCGGAGGGCCTGGGCTACGAGGAGCAGGGGATCACCCTGGACCGCGGCTTCGTCCAGGTCGACGAGAACCTGCACACCGGCGTCGGCGGCGTCTACGCCGTGGGCGACCTCATCCCCACCCTCCAGCTCGCCCACGTCGGCTTCGCCGAGGGCATCTTCGTCGCCGAGCACATCGCCGGGCAGAACCCGCCCGCGATCGACTACGACGGTGTTCCCCGGGTCACGTACTGTGAGCCCGAGGTCGCCTCGGTGGGCCTCACCTCCGCGGTGGCCAAGGAGCGCGGCCACGACATCGTGGAGATGAACTACAACCTGGCGGGCAACGGCAAGAGCCAGATCCTCCAGACCTCCGGCGCGATCAAGGTCATCGCCGAGAAGGACGGGCCGGTGCTGGGCGTCCACATGGTCGGCAGCCGCGTCGGCGAGCTGATCGCCGAGGGGCAGCTCATCTACAACTGGGAGGCGCTGCCCTCCGAGGTGGCCCAGCTCATCCACCCGCACCCGAGCCAGTCCGAGGCGCTGGGCGAGGCGCATCTGGCCCTGGCCGGCAAGCCGCTGCACGTCCACGACTGACCGCACCACCCGGGGGCGGGCCCACACGGCCCGCCCCCGCACACATCCGCGCTGCCCAGTCAAGGGGTTGGGCAGAGACCGCGCCCAGATCCAACGAGGAACCCATGCCGACTTCCGTTTCCATGCCCGCCCTGGGTGAGAGCGTCACCGAGGGGACCGTCACCCAGTGGCTCAAGAACGTGGGCGACACCGTCGAGGTAGACGAGCCGCTCCTTGAGGTCTCCACCGACAAGGTGGACACCGAGATCCCGTCCCCGGTCGCCGGTGTACTCACCAAGATCCTGGTGGACGAGGACGAGACCGTGGAGATCGGCGCCGAGATCGCCGTCATCGGCGGCGAAGGCGAGAGCAGCGACGAGGCCGCGCCCGCCGCCGAGGCCGCCCGGCCCGAGCCCGAAGCGGAGCCGGAGCCGGAGCCCGAGCCGGAGGCCGCTCCGGAGGCCGAGCCCGCCCCGGAGCCGAAGGCCGAGCCCGAGCCGGCCGCGTCCGCCCCGTCCTCCGACGGACCCACCACCTCGGTGACCATGCCCGCCCTGGGTGAGAGCGTCACCGAGGGGACCGTCACCCAGTGGCTCAAGAGCGTGGGCGACACCGTCGAGGTGGACGAGCCGCTCCTTGAGGTCTCCACCGACAAGGTGGACACCGAGATCCCGTCCCCGGTCGCCGGTGTACTCACCAAGATCCTGGTGGACGAGGACGAGACCGTGGAGATCGGCGCCGAGATCGCCGTCATCGGCGGCACCGGAGGCGAGGCGCCGGCCGCCTCCGAGGCGCCCGCTCCCCCTCAGGCCGAGCCCACGCCGGAGCCGAAGGCCGACGCGAAGCCGAAGGCCGCGCCCGCCCCGGAGCCGAAGGCCGAGCCCGCCCCCGCCGCGCGCGCGGACTCGTCGGACGACGGCCCGTCCGTGGACATCGAGACCCTCAGCGGCACCGGCCGGGCCTCCGGCACCGACGCCGTCACCGAGGCGTACGTGACGCCGCTGGTGCGCAAGCTCGCGTCCGAGCACCGCGTGGACCTGGGCCGCGTGAGCGGCACGGGCGTGGGCGGCCGCATCCGCAAGCAGGACGTGCTCAAGGCGGCGGAGGAGCAGAAGGCCGCCGCCGCGCGGGCCGCCGCCCCCGCGGCGCCCTCCTCGGCCCCCCGCAAGGTCGCCTCCGACACCTCGCTGCGCGGACGGACCGAGAAGCTCACCCGCCTGCGCCAGTCCATCGCCGACCACATGGTGGAGTCGCTGCACGTCTCCGCGACGGCCACGCAGGTCATCGAGGTGGACGTCACCAAGATCGCCCGTCTGCGCGAGCAGGTCGCCAAGCGGGACGGCGCCGCCCCGGACTTCTTCGCGTTCTTCGGCCTGGCCGCGGTCGAGGCCCTCAGGACCCACCCCAAGCTCAACGCGGTCATCGACGGTGACAAGCAGGAGGTGACCTACCACGACGTCGAGAACCTCGCCGTCTCGGTGGACACCGAGCGCGGCCTGCTCGCCCCGGTCGTGAAGGACGCGGGCACGCTGAACCTGGACGGGCTCGCCCGCACGATCACCGACCTGAGCGAGCGCGCCCACACCGGCAGGCTCGGCCCGGACGAGCTGGGCGGCGGCACGTTCACCATCGCCGAGACCGGGTGCACCGGCGCCCTGTTCGGCACGCCGATCATCAACCAGCCGCAGGTGGCCATCCTCGGCACCGGCGCGATCGTCAAGCGCCCCGTCGTGGTCGAGGACCCGGCCATGGGCGGCGAGGTGATCGCGGTGCGCTCGATGGTCTACCTGTCGCTGGCCCACGACCACCGCCTGATCGACAGCGCCGACGCCGGACGCTTCCTCCAGACCGTGAGGGAGCGGCTGGAGGAGGGCGACTTCGAGCGCGAGCTCGGCCTGTCCTAGGATCCGCGTGTTCCGGCCGGGCCGGGCGCCGTCCTCGGCGCCCGGCCCGGTTCTGTTTCCAGCGCGCCTGATTTGACCTGAATCGCGGTTCAGGTCCTAACGTTGTTCCGTCACCCGGAAGAGAACGGACGCCGTTCCGCCCGAATCCCCGTGGGGCCGCCGGTCCCCGCGTGCCCAGGGCCGTCAGGCACGAAGACGACGAGGACCACATGGAAAACCTTCGGATCGCGGTCATCCTCGCTGGCAACAGCAGGGGCCGAACCGGCCCCGCCGTCTCGCGGTGGTTCGTGGGGCGCACGGCGAAGCACCCCGACCCCCGCCTGCGGTTCGACGTCCTGGACGTGGACGGCATCGGCCCCGAGGACGGCCACGGCGGGCCGATGGCGCCCCATGCGGCGGAGGTCGTCGACGCCGCCGACGGGTTCGTGGTCGTCACGCCGGAGTACAACCACGGCTACCCCGGCGGGCTCAAGAGCGCGATCGACTCCGCGCGCCGGGAGTGGTTCGCCAAGGCCGTGGGGTTCGTCTCCTACGGCGGGATGTCCGGCGGCCTGCGGGCGATCGAGCAGCTGCGCTCGGTCTTCTCGGAGCTGCACACCGCGACCATCCGGGACACCGTCAGCCTGCACAACGCGCAGTCGATGTTCGGCGACGACGGCGAGCCCGCCGTCGACATGTCCGGCGCGGACGCGGCCGTGGAGCGGATGCTGGACCAGCTGGCCTGGTGGGCGCAGGCCCTGCGCGAGGCCCGCGAGCGCCGCCCCTACCCCGGCTAGCGGGCCGGCCGGAACCGCTGCCCGGGCGCCGCCGGTCCCCCGGCCCCGTACCTCCGGCCGCTCCTGGCGCCGGCCCCGCCCCGGGTACCGGATCACGGTGCCCGGCGGGGCCGGGCCCCGCCGGGCGGCCCTTCTTCCGGACACCGCGCCGGGGCGGGCACCCGCCGACGCGCGCACCGTGCCCGTCCCCGTGGGGTCAGAGGTCGATGACGACCTTCACCTGGTCGCCGGCGGGCTCCGCGAACACCCCGGGGGCCAGGTCGAGGGGGACCCTTCGGGTGATGAGCCCCTCCAGCCAGCCCCGGTCCGCCCCGGCCAGGTGCCGCGCCGCCAGCTCGTAGTGGCGGCGGTTGGCGTTGACCGAGCCGAAGAGCACGTCGTTCTCCAGGACCAGCCTCCGGCTCAGGTGCCCGGGGCTCACCTCGACGCGGGTGCGGCCGGTGCTGAGACCGACGTAGCAGACGATGCCGTCGGCGGCGTTGTGGATCGCCGTGTCGAGGATCAGGGAGTCCGCGCCGGTGGTCTCGATGATCACGTCGAGCGCGAACTCCTGGGCGATCTCCGCGACGCCCCCCGTGTGGTAGGTCGCCCCCAGGGCGGCGACCAGGTCCGGTTTGGGGCCGCTCCCGACCCTGTCGAGGACGTGCACGTCGAGGCCGCGCCGGACCCCGATCAGGGCCGCCAGGAGTCCGATGGGCCCGGCGCCGGTGACGAGCGCGGTGCGGGGCTCGAACCAGGCCCGCCGGCCGATGCTCTCCACGTGCTCCCACGCCTTCGCCACGATCGTGGTCGGCTCCATCAGGACGCCGACCTCCTCCAGCGCCGGGTCGAGCCGGACCGCGTAGTCGGCCGGGACGGTCCACCGCTCCGAGCCGTAGCCGTGGATCTCCTTGATGCCGCGCTCCGTGAACCCGCCGTTGCGGCACATGTCGAACTCCCCGTGCGCGCACGGCCCGCAGGGGACGGGGTCGGGCCTGCGGACGATGCCGACCACCAGGTCGCCCGGGGCGAAACCGGAGCCGGGCGGCGCCTGGCGCACCCGGCCGAGGGACTCGTGCCCCAGGACGAGGCGCTCGTGGCCGGGCGGGGCGGTGCCGTACTCGCCGTCGGCGATCTCCTTGTCGGTCCCGCAGATTCCCAGCGCCACGCCGTCGACGAGGAGTTCCCCCTCCTCCGGCACCGGCGGGTCGATCTCGTCCACCGTCACCGATCCGGCCGTCATCGGCGTCACCATCAGAGCCCGCATGAGTCCCCCGCTGTCGTCGTGCCCGCGGCGCGGCATGCGCCCGCCCTCGGGTCCTGCCCCCGCCCCGTGAGCGGAAAGCCGGGTTGGGGGACTCATGTCCGCGTTATTGCCACGGCGGAGGCTGCGCCCGGGGGGTCAGCGGCGCCCCCGCCGCCACGAGTACCAGCGGTGCCGGTACCGGTCCAGGGGCGGACGCCACGGCAGCCACGGCAGCCACGGGACCCCCGGGGGGTGCGGGACCTCCAGGTCGGCCTCGTCCTCCCGCAACGCCTCCTCGGCCTCCTCGAACCTGATCCCGGCGAACACCATGATGTCGGTGGCGACCATCTCGACCGCCAGGTGCGTGGCGGTGGTCACGGGGTCTCCGCCCGTGTCCTGCGCGTCGAACCTCCTGGCGGACCGGAGGGCCCCCTCCACCGCCTCCTGGCGCGCCCGGCGGCTGCTGAGGTCGTCGGCGAGCGTGTACAGCGCCGAGGCCATGCGGCTGACGACCGGCGCGAGCTCGTGGCGCTCGTCCTCGCTCATGGCCGCGGTGGTCCGCGCGAGGAACAGGCAGCTCTCCCCGAGCAGGATGAGGCGGTCGATCACCTCGTCCTCGGCGAGGACCGGCGCCGGGTCGCCCCACCGGATGGTGGAGAGGCGGACCGTGTGGCGGCTGTTCTCCCTGGCGCGGCTGAGCTCCGCCATCGGCCTGCTCAGGTCTCCCAGCCACGTGACCATCTCCTGGCTGGAGGACTCGTCGTCCCGCCGCAGCGCGCGGCCGGAGACGTCGAGCATGTGGGCCATCTCGGTCAGCGCGTCCGCCTCGATCCGGCGCAGGATGGCGACCAGCCTGGCGGGGAACAGCAGCTGGCTGAACACGAGCGCCACCCCGGCCCCGATGAGCGCGTCGGTGAGCCGGCCCAGCCCCGCGTGCCCTCCCCCGAAGTTCACGGCGAAGACCACGGTGAGGATCGCGCTGGCCGCCGCCTGGCCGATCACGATCCGCTGGACGCCGATCGCGAAGGCGGCCGTCATCGCCAGGCCGACGCCCAGCGCGAGCGCGCCGTAGCCGCCGCCCCCGGTGAGGGCGATCGCGACCTCGCCGGAGATGATGCCGAACACCACCCCCGTGAGCAGCCGGACCGCGTTGGCGCCCCGCTCCCCGCCCGAGGTGTTGAGCGCGATGACCGCCGCGATCGGCGCGAAGAAGGGGTCGTGGTCCTTGACGAGGCCGCCGGCCACGGTCCACGCCACCACCGCGGCCACGACGGCCTGGAGCACCGACCAGAAGTGGACGGACACGCGTTCCCGGGCGTCCTCGGCCACGACCGTCAACCGGCGCCAGCCGGCGCGCACCGGCGAGTCGCTCCTCCTCACGGCCGCCTCAGGGGCCGGGGGCCGGCGGGATCGCGGGATCCGGGACCGGTCCGCCGCGGGGGCCGGTCCCGGCGGCACGGGCGTGGAGCATGGCGACGCCTTCCTGTCCTGGACGCCCTGGGCGAGAACGGGCACTGCGTCCATGCTCCGCCGCGGGGGCCCTCATCGGGAGCGGACACACCGGAGAGGGCCGGGCATGGCCCAGTCCTTACCCTCGGCGCGAGGAGGGCGGGTGCGCGGGACGGGCTCCGGGGGGTCGGCGCGGGGAAGGCGGACGGGGCGGCGCCTGTGGCGCCGCCCCGTCTTTCTACCCCACCAATCACCATCCCCTGATGATCCCCATCATCAAAGGTCTGTGGACGGGCGCCACGACAGCCAGCCCGACAGCGTGTCGCCCACAGTGATTCCGCGCTGACGCGGAGTTCCCTGCTCCACGTTCAAAGTAGAAGAGGGGAGGGCGTCCCCGCAGCGTTTTCGCAGAAAAAGCCCGAGAAAACTTCTGGGAGGCCCCGCGGGGCCTTCCGCCCCCTCTTCCGCGGGAGGTCCGGGATCCTCCGGGTAGACCCTGGGCATGAGAGTGGCTATCACTGGAGCCTCCGGGCTCATCGGCCGGGCGCTGGCCGCGTCCCTGCTCGACGACGGACACACGGTGGTGCGCCTGGTCCGGCGCCTTCCGCGCGGCGGCACCCCCGCGAACGTCGAGGAGGCGGAGTGGCGCCCCGAGCAGGGGCGCGTCGACACCGTCGCCCTGCACGAGGCCGACGCCGTCGTGCACCTGGCCGGGGCTCCGGTCGGCCCCACCGTGTGGACCAGGCACCGGCGCGCGGTCATCCGGCGCAGCCGGGTCCGCGGCACCCGCACCCTGGCCCGGGCGCTGGCGGGGATGCCCTCCCCTCCCCCGCGGCTGCTGACGGCGTCGGGGATGCACTACTACGGGGACACCGGGGGCGGGGTGGCCACGGAGGAGAGCCCTCCGGGCGCGGGTTTCCTGGCCCGGACCTGCCAGGTCTGGGAGGAGGCGGCGGCCCCGGCCCTCGAAGCGGGCCTGTCCGTGGCGTACATGCGCACGGCGGTGGTGCTCGACCGCTCGGGGGGCCTGCTGCGCACGCTGCTGCCGCTCTACCGGGCCGGCCTGGGCGGACGCCTGGGGTCGGGGGCGCAGTACATGAGCTGGATCGCGCTGCGCGACCAGGTGGGGGCGATCCGGTTCCTGCTGGAGCACCCCGAGGTGACGGGGCCGGTGAACATGTGCTCGCCGGAGCCGGTGAGCAACGCCGCGTTCACCCAGGCCCTGGGGGAGGTCCTGCGGCGCCCCACGGTCATCCCGGTCCCCGCGACGGCGCTGCGCGCGACCCTGGGCGACTTCGCGGAGGAGACCTCCCTGATCGACCTGAGGGCCGTACCCGAACGCCTGGAGCGGGCCGGCTATTCCTTCCTGCTGCCCACCATCGACAGTGCGCTATCCGACATCCTGGCCCGACCGGCGCACCGCGCCGGGGCGTAAGGTGGTCGTGTGAGTGATCTCGTTTACGCATGGCTGGGCGACGCTCCCGTCCCGTACCACCAGGGCTGGGATCTCCAGAAGCGGCTCCACGAGAGCCGCGTCGCCGATGAGGTGGCCGACACCGTCCTGTTCCTGGAACACGAGCCCGTCTACACCGCGGGAAAGCGCACCGGGAGGTGGGATCGTCCCATCACCGACCCCGGCGCTCCCGTCGTGGACATCGACCGGGGCGGCAAGATCACCTGGCACGGCCCCGGCCAGCTGACGGTGTACCCCATCGTGCGCATGCCGGACCCCGTGGACGTGATCGCCTACGTGCGCATGCTGGAGGAGGCCGTCATCCGCACCGTCGCGGAGTACGGCCTGACCGGCAGGCGGGTGGAGGGGCGGACCGGGGTGTGGCTCGACGCCGACCCCGGGCGCGGCCTGATCGAGCGCAAGGTCGCCGCCATCGGGTGCCGGATCGCCCGCGGGGTCGGTATGCACGGACTCGCACTGAACTGCAACAATGACATGTCGTGGTTCGACCGGATCGTCCCGTGCGGAATCACCGACGCCGGGGTGACCTCGCTCTCCGCCGAACTCGGGCGCGAGGTGACCGTGGCCGACGTGAGGCCCAGGATGGAACGGCACCTGGCGGACGTCCTCGGCGCGGAGGGGTACAGCCACGCCGACGGCGCGGAGCTGCTCGGCGCCACCGCCCGTGGATGACACACCACACCATGAGCCAGTCCCCACCGGGACGCAGCCGCCCCCACGAAGGGCGAGAGGGTCCCGTCACGGGGCACAGAAGGGAACGGGTTCACGTTGACCATCGCTCCTGAGGGCCGCAGGTTGCTGCGCGTGGAGGCGCGCAACAGCGAGACCCCCATCGAGAAGAAGCCGCCGTGGATCAAGATCAAGGCGCACATGGGGCCCGAGTACACGGAGCTCCAGTCCCTGGTCAAGAGCGAGGGCCTGCACACGGTGTGCCAGGAGGCCGGGTGCCCCAACATCTACGAGTGCTGGGAGGACCGGGAGGCGACGTTCCTCATCGGCGGCGACCAGTGCACGCGGCGCTGCGACTTCTGCCAGATCGCCACGGGCAAGCCCAGCGCCCTGGACCGGATGGAGCCGACCAAGGTCGCCAACTCCGTGAAGAAGATGGAGCTGCGCTACGCCACCATCACCGGCGTGGCCCGTGACGACCTCGAGGACGGCGGCGCCTGGCTGTACGCCGAGACGGTCCGCAAGATCCACGAGCTCAACCCGGACACCGGCGTCGAGCTGCTCATCCCCGACTTCAACGCCGACCCCGACCAGCTGGCCGAGGTCTTCGGCTCGCGGCCCGAGGTGCTGGCGCACAACGTCGAGACGGTGCCCCGGATCTTCAAGCGCATCCGTCCGGGCTTCCGCTACGAGCGCTCCCTCCGGGTCATCACCGAGGCGCGCGCGGACGACCTCGTGACCAAGTCGAACCTGATCCTGGGCATGGGCGAGACCCGTGAGGAGATCAGCGAGGCGATGCGCGACCTGCACGAGGCCGGCTGCGACCTGCTCACCATCACCCAGTACCTGCGCCCCTCCAAGCTGCACCACCCGATCGACCGGTGGGTGAAGCCCGAGGAGTTCGTGGAACTGGGCCAGGAGGCCGAGGAGATCGGCTTCGCCGGCGTCATGTCGGGACCGCTGGTGCGCTCGTCCTACCGCGCCGGCCGCCTGTACAAGCAGGCCCGCGAGAAGCGCGACGCCGAGAACGCCGCCCTGGCCGGCGGCGCGTAATGGACGTTTCGCCCGAGTCGTGACCAAGCTGGAACGGTGGCCCGCGGGCCACCGTTCCTCATGTAGGGGCACGTCCACATATCCTGGTGGCGAGAGGCGCCCAGCTGGCCGGCGCCGTGAGGCGCAGCACCCAGGTCGACCGCGAAGAGGAGGCAAGGCAGCCCCGGGACCCCGTCCCCGCCGACACCGCGTCGGCGCGCGCTGCCTGAGAGCACGATGGCGAAAAAGCCCAAGGGTTCAGAGACCACGACCCCCGCCAAGGGCGGGGCCGAGAAGCAGCCCGGTCGGCTCAAGCAGATCGGCATGGTCGCCAAGGTCGTCCAGCAGCAGAGTCCCCGCAGCATCCCGCTGGCGGTCGGTGTCGCGGTGGTCGTCCTCGCGGTCTTCGTCGGCATCGGCATCTGGACCGGCTCCTGGATCCTGTGGCCGCTGACGGGCCTGCCGGTCGCCTTCCTGACCGGTTTCATCATCTTCACGCGCTCCGCGCAGCGGGTCCAGTACAAGATGCTGGACGGGCGCCTGGGCGCGGGCATGGCGATCCTGGACAACATGCGCGGCAACTGGGTGGTCGAGCCGGGCGTGGCCGCCAACAAGCAGATGGACGTCGTCCACCGCGTGGTGGGGCGGCCGGGCGTGATCCTGGTCGGCGAGGGCGACCCGGGCCGGCTCAAGCCGCTGATCGCCGGGGAGAAGAAGCGGGTCGCGCGGGTCGCGCACGACACTCCCATCTACGACTTCAAGGTCGGCAACGGCGAGGGCCTGGTGCCGATCTCCAAGCTCCAGCGCACGCTGGTCCGGCTCCCGCGCAACCTGGACAAGTCCGGGGCCGCCGAGCTGAACTACCGCCTCAAGGCCCTGCCCGCCAAGATGCAGATGCCCAAGGGGCCGATGCCCAAGAGCGCGAAGATGCCCCGGGGCATGCGGGGCCAGATGGGCGGGTAGCGACCCGGCCGGCCTCTCACGGACACGGGACGGGGGCCGTCGCACCGACAGGTGCGGCGGCCCCCGTTCGCGTGCGCGGCCCCGCCCCGGCGCGGTCCGCGGGGTGCTGCGCGGGCCCGTGGCCGAGCAGGCCCCCGGGCCCGCGATCGGGCTCCCGGCCCGGGGCCGCGAGGGTGGAGGAGCCGTCCTCACCCACCCGGTCGTTCGCGGGCACGGACGGGCCGACGACGGTGGCGCCGACCCGATCGGCGGGGGTCGTACCGCCTTCGGCCGGGGGCCCGTCCGGACGCGCACGGACGCCGCCGTCGTCCTCGGGGGCGTCGGACCGGCCCCTCGGCGCCCCGACGCGTCCCGGGGTCCTCTCGGAAGGCCTCCGCCCGCGCGGCCGGGGGAAGCCGACGGCCTCGACCCTCCAGTCCCCGACGGTCGCCACCTCCGCGCGGCCGGGGGAAGCCGGTGAAGAGGGGGACGGAGGGGGCGCCGCCCTCGCCGACCGGACGTCGGACCGGTCCGGTCCGGGCCGGGCCGGGCCCGCGGCCCGTCGCGCACCGTCCCGGGCGGGTCCGGCCCCCGGCGACGGGGACGGTCCTCCCGGGCCGGGCCCGGAACGCGACGAGGCCCCGCCGGCACCGGACAGGCGCCGACGGGGCCTCTCGACGCGGCGGCGCCGTCCCGGGCCCTACTCGCAGGAGACGGTGTCGTCGGCGGCCGAGGTGCCCTCCAGGTCCGCGAGGGCGCCGCTCCCGCCCCCGCCGCCGCCGTCGCCCCCGAAGGTGATGGGGCCCCAGTCGTCGGCGCCCATGACCAGCTCCAGATCCGTCCCGAGGTCGGGGACCTCCTCGACCTGGGCGGCGGTGAGCACCGAGGCGAGCTCCTCGGCGTGGGCGGCCCGGTCGGGGCCGTGGTAGACGGTGGTGGCGGTCGGCTGGCGGGCCTCGGGGTTGCCCGTCCCGGTGACGACGAACCCGCCCTCCAGGAGGCGCTGCTCGACCTGGCTCCCCAGCCCGTCGACGCCCGTGCCGTTGAGGACCCGGACGGACACGTCCCCGGGTTCCACGGAGACCTCCTCCTGAGCCTCCTCCTCCGGGGCGGCCTCCTCTTCCTCCTCCGCCAGCACCTCGCCGGAGGCCACCGAGGCGAAGAGCTCGTCGGCGGCGGGCTGCTGGAACGCGACCTTGTTCGGGTTGCTGGGGGCGTCGACGACCGGGACCGTCACCATGTTCATCCGCCCGAGGTCCACCTGGCGCATGGCGATGGCCAGCTCGGCCATCTTGTCGGTGGTCAGGCCGTCGTCGGTCACCATGCTGTCGGTGACCGAGCCGATGAAGTCGTAGAGGGTGGTCGGGCTGCTCAGGATGTCGCCGCTGGTGACCTCGCGCAGGATCGCGCCGATCATCCTCTGCTGGTTCTCGATCCTGTTCAGGTCGCTGCCCTGCTCGGTGCTGTCCCGGGACCGCGCCAGGCCGAGGGCCTGCTCGCCGTTCAGGGTCTGCATCCCGGCGTCCAGGACCAGGTGGGCCTTGGGGTCGTCGATCGGTTCGGGGACGCACATCTCGATGCCGCCGACGGAGTCGACGATGTTCTGGAACCCGGCGAAGTCGACCATCACCATGTGGTCGAGGTGGATGCCGGTGAGCGTCTCCACGGTGTTGCCCTGGCAGTCCATGCCGCCGTAGGTCATGGCGTGGTTGAGCTGGTCCACCGTTCCGGCGGTCACCCCCGGCGCCTCGCCGTTGGGCGCGCAGTCGGGCATCTCGATGATCAGGTCGCGCGGCATGTTGACCATGGTCACCCCGCCCCGGTCCACGTCGATGCTCACCACGACCAGCACGTCGGGCCGGATGCCGTTCAGCTCGTTGTAGGAGGCGTCCTCCCCCGCCCGCTCGTCGGTGCCGAGCAGGAGGATGTTGTGGATGCCGTCCACCTGGCTGGGGCGGTCCCCCCAGGCGTCGGTGTTGATCTCCTCGGTGGCGATGCTGAGGGCGTCCCGGTACCCCGCGTAGGCGGTCAGGCTCGTCGCTATGAGCACTCCGGTCACCCCGCACGCGACCCACTGACCAAGACTCATCTTCGCGGCGAGGGCCGAAGACACGTTTCTGGGAGCCAAGAGGGCACCTGCGATCCGGTATGGGACAAGGGCGGGTCCGCTCGGAGGAGAGCACCGCGCGGAGGGCGCGGGGCGACGCGGACGTAACGGCCGGATGGTACCGGAAGGGTACGCACCATGTCAGATCGTATCCGGATCGGGCGTCCGGATCAGCAGGCGCTCTCCGCCTCCTCCGCGGTGATCCCGCCGAGGTCGTCGGTGACGGACACCTCGGGGGCGGAGGAGGCCCCGTCGGCGAACCCGGCCCAGTCGGGGGCCAGGACCAGCTCCAGGGTCTGGGAGAGGCCCTCGGCCTCCTCGGTGACCGCGGACTCCATGGACCCGGCCAGCATCTCGGCCGCGGCCTCCTCGCCGGGGGCGTGGTAGACCGTCGTGGCCTCGGGGAACCGGGCGACCGGGTTGCCCGTGCCGGTGACCGTGTAGCCCTCTCCCGCGAGGACCGCCTGCACCTCCAGGGCGAGGCCGTCGACGCCCGCGTTGTTGAGGATCTCCACGGAGACGTCCTCGGGGGCCGGGCCCTGCTCGGCCTCCCCCTCGGACTCCCCGCCGCCGTCCTCCCCGCCGCCCGACATGTCCGCGCCGGCGTTGATCGCCTCGAACAGTGCGGGGGCGGCGTCGCTCATGATCAGGCGGTTGGGGTCCGCGGGGTGCTGGCCGTTGGGGACCGTCACGAACTGGATGCGCTGGAGGTCGACCTCGCGCATGGAGATGGCGAGGTCGGTCATGGTGTCGACGGTGAGGTCCTCGTCGGTGGTGACCGAGTCGGTGACGGCGCCGAGGAAGTTGGTGATGGTGACCGGGCTGGTCATGACCTCGCTGCTGAGTACCTGGCGCAGCATCGCGCCCATGAACTCCTGCTGGCGGTCGATGCGGGACAGGTCGCCGCCGTCGCCCTGCGCGTAGCGGGAGCGCACGAACCCGAGCGAGTCCTCGCCGTCCAGGGTCTGGAGCCCGGCGTCCAGGACCAGGTGGGCCTTGGGGTCGTCCACGGGCTCGGGGATGCACATCTCCACTCCGCCGATGGCGTCGACCATGTCCTTGAACCCGGTGAAGTCCATCATGACGAAGTGGTCGAGGTGCACGTCGGTCGCGTTCTCGACGGCCTGCCACTGGCAGCCGATGCCGCCGAAGGTCATCGCGGAGTTGATCATGCCGCTGTGCGGCGACATCCCCTCGTACCCCTCGACCGCCTCGCACGCGGGCAGGTCGACGACCAGGTCGCGGGGCAGGTTCACGAGGGTGGCCGCCCCGTTGTCGACGTTGATGCTGGCGATGAGCATCGTGTCGGGCCGCTCGCCCTCCGCCTCGCCGTAGTCGGCGTTCTCGCCCGAGCGGACGTCGGAGCCGATGATGAGCAGGTTCATCACGCCCTCGACGCTGGTGGGGCGGTCCCACGTCGTGTCCACCTGCGTGGTGGTGATGTTGCCGACGATGCCCTGGTACCAGCCGTAGCCGCCCAGGCTGACGACGACGGCGAGGGCGGTGGCGGCGCAGGCGACCCACTGTCCTGCGGACATCCGCACGGCACCGAGCGCGCCCGAGGGGTGGGGGGTGGAGCGTCTTCCAGCCATGCGAACCTTCGGAGGGTGCGATGAGACGTGGGGGGAGGTGCGGGGGCAGGACACCGTGAGGGTCGCGACCGTCCCCGGGGAAAGCGATGAACGGATGCTAACAGCAGCCGGAGCCCTGTCCGTACAACCGTTCCGGCTGTCCGGTGGGACCGGTTCCGCTCGGTGCGGGCTCAGTAACGCGTCGCCACCGTGCCCGCGGCGCGGTCGTGCAGCCCGCGGGTGTCGCGGTCGTAGATCACGGCCGGGATGACCAGGCACAGCAGGACCGTGCGCACGGTCATCGACACGAACCACGGCCAGGAGCGCTCGCCGGTGGCGGTGATGCCCACGCCGACGAGGCGGCGCCCGACGGTGGTGCCGAAGAGGGTGAGGAGGAGGATGCTCATCACGGCGAAGACCACCAGGGCGGTGTTGCTGAGCACCGGGACGACCTCCTCCTGGGAGGCGGCTCCCGCTCCGACGGCCCCCAGGCGGTAGAGGCCCCAGGAGATCATGAGGGCCAGGCACCAGTCCAGGGCGAGGCCGACGAGGCGCCTGATGACGCCGGGGACGGAGCCGGAACCCTCCTCCGGCAGGCCGAGGCGGTTCCCCCGGTACTGGAAGTCGTCCTCGTGGATGGCCCCGGCGGCGCCGCCCCGGCTCTCGTCGCTCATGGCATCCACGGTATACACCCGGTGGAGGGGCCGGTCCGCGGGACGGCCGGACGGGGCGTGAGCAGGGCGACGGACGCGGGTGTCCCGGACCACAACCACCCGTTCCGCATGTCCCGATTTCGCACGCCGAGCGGTGGAATCACCGGGTCAGGCTGGTTGGTCTGCGAAAACGCCTGGCTCCGTAACATGCAGGAAACAATAGAGACATGGCACGGAAATCACGCGCTCCTAGCTTCGTTGGCGAAGCCGGGAGACGGCGCGTGATCCGACGTGTCCGCGATGGAGCGGGCTCCGGTCCCATCGTCTCAGACACCTGCACGGAGGTTCGTTTTGTTCAGCAGCGTCGACGAGGTGCTCGCCTACATCCGGGACGAGGACGTCAAGTTCCTCGATGTCCGATTCACGGACCTGTTCGGGGGCGTCAACCACGTCACCCTCCCGACCTCGAACGTCGACGCCTCGACGTTCACCGACGGCCAGATGTTCGACGGGTCCTCGATCCGCGGCTTCCAGGCCATCCACGAGTCCGACATGCTGCTGCTGCCCGACCTGAGCACCGGCGTCCTGGACCCGTTCCGCAAGCACAAGACGCTGAACATGACGTTCTTCGTCCACGACCCGCTGACGCTGGAGTCCTACAGCCGGGACCCGCGCAACGTCGCCCGCAAGGCCGAGGCCTACCTCAAGGGCTCCGGGGTCGCGGACACCGCCTTCTTCGGCCCCGAGGCCGAGTTCTACATCTTCGACGACGTCAAGTTCGAGACGCGCTCCAACACCGGCTACTACGAGATCGACTCCATCGAGGGCGCCTGGAACACGGGCTCCGCGATCGAGGGCGGCAACCGCGGCTACCGTCCCCGGTACAAGGGCGGCTACTTCCCGGTCGAGCCGGTCGACCACTACAGCGACCTGCGCTCCGACATGGTGCAGGCGCTGATCGACGCGGGCATCGACGTCGAGCTCCAGCACCACGAGGTCGGCACCGCGGGCCAGGCCGAGATCGGCATCAGGTTCGGCACGCTGCTCCAGCAGGCCGACAAGGTGCAGCTGTACAAGTACATCGTCAAGAACGTCGCCAACGAGGCGGGCAAGACGGCCACGTTCATGCCCAAGCCGCTGTTCGGCGACAACGGCTCCGGCATGCACTGCCACCAGAGCCTGTGGAAGGACGGCGAGCCGCTCTTCTTCGACGAGTCGGGCTACGGCCAGCTCTCCGACACGGCGCGCTACTACATCGGCGGCCTGCTCAAGCACGCCGACGCCCTGCTCGCCTTCACCAACCCGACGGTGAACTCCTACCACCGCCTGGTGCCCGGCTACGAGGCCCCCATCAACCTCGTCTACAGCCAGCGCAACCGCTCGGCCTGCATCCGCCTGCCGCTCACGGGCTCCAACCCGAAGGCCAAGCGCATCGAGTTCCGCGTGCCGGACCCGTCGGCCAACCCGTACCTGGCCTTCTCCGCCATGCTGATGGCCGGGATCGACGGCATCAAGAACAAGATCGAGCCGCCGGAGCCGGTCGACAAGGACCTCTACGAGCTGCCCCCGGCGGAGGCCTCGGCCATCAAGACCGTCCCGGCCTCGCTCGACGACGCCCTGCTGGCGCTGGAGGCCGACCACGAGTTCCTGCTCGAGGGCGGCGTGTTCACCAAGGACCTCATCGAGACCTACGTGGACTTCAAGCGCACCGAGGAGATCGACTCCCTGCGCCTGCGCCCGCACCCGCGCGAGTTCGAGCTCTACTACGACATCTAGGCGGCGACGCCCCGGCGTGCGCCTTCCGGAGGAGCGATCCCCGGAAGGCGCACGCCGGACGCGTTCCCGGCCGGGGGCCGTCGGCGGCGTCGCGCACGCCGCAGGCGGCCCCTCACGCTCCCGCGGGAAGGGCGTCGGCGCCGCGTACGGCGGGCCCGCGGATCTCCCCCGGGGGGCGACCAGGGGTACGAACCGGGATACTTCCACCACCGTGGGCCCCGGCCGGATACACCGTGCGCAGGGGACCGAAACGAGGCGTGTTACCGACAGGTGACGTCCCGTCCCGGCGGGGCCCCGGCGGCCCGCGCCGCCCCGGTCCCCGCGACCGCGGCGGCCGGGCGCGTGCCGTGGAGGCGCCCCCGGAACCGGGCGCCCCGCGCCCTCTCCCCAGGGGCCGGCGTCCGCCCGGACGCCGGCCCCGACCCGGTTCCGGGACCTCCCCGCGCCCGCAGGGGCGGCGCGGCGGCCCCGGAACGGACGACCGCAAGCAGAGCCGTACGGTGTGCCCGCGGGCCGTCCGGCTACGGTTGACGCGTGGCAAGGGACGGAAACAACACCATGACAGCAGGCGCGCTCGCCAGGCGTGGCTTCAGCGACAGCACCCGGGCCCTGCGGCTGATGACGGAGGCGGGCCTGGACGCCCGGGCCGACACCGCCGTCATCGACGCCCTCGCGGCCGCCCCCGACCCCGACCAGGCCCTGCTGGGGCTGATCCGGGTCCTGGAGTCCGACCCGGACCCGGCCGAGGTGCTGGACGTGCTGCGCGAGGAGTCCGACCTGCGGGCGCGGCTGAGCAAGGTCCTGGGCGCCAGCCCCGCGCTGACCGACCACCTGGTGCGCCACCCCGGCGACTGGCGGGAGCTGCGGGGCGCGGACGCCGCCCGCTCCCCCGAGCCGGACGAGCTGCGCCGGGGTCTGCTGCACACCGTGGGGGCCGACCCCCACGGCGCGGCGCCGGCCGCCGACCCGGCCGTGGTCGGGGACGGGACGTCCGAGACCCTCCGGCACACCCTGCGGGTGGCGTACCGCAGGCGCCTGCTGCGGCTGGCCGGACGCGACCTGACGGGTCTGTGCACGGTCGACGAGGCCGCCGCGGAGCTGGCCGACCTGGCCGCGTCCATGCTGGACGCCTCCCTGGCCGTGGCCCGGGCCGAGCAGCCCGAGGACGCCGCGCTGTGCCGTCTGGCGGTGATCGGCATGGGCAAGTGCGGCGGCCGCGAGCTGAACTACGTCAGCGACGTGGACGTCGTGTTCGTGGCCGAGCCCGCCGAGCCCGCGGACCCCGAGGCGCCGGTGGACGAGCAGGCCGCCATGCGCGCGGCCACGCGCCTGGCCACGGCGATGATGCGCATCCCCTCCGAGACCGACGCCGAGGGCGCCCTGTGGGAGGTGGACCCCGCCCTGCGGCCGGAGGGCAGGAACGGGCCGCTGGTGCGGTCGGTCTCGGGACACCTGTCGTACTACGAGCGCTGGGCCAAGACGTGGGAGTTCCAGGCGCTGCTCAAGGCCCGGCCGATCGCCGGCGACGCCGGGCTGGGCCGGGCGTACACGGAGGCGATCCTGCCCCTGGTCTGGGAGGCGACCGGCCGCCAGGACTTCGTGGAGGACGTGCAGGCGATGCGCCGCCGCGTGGTGGCGCACATCCCCGCCGGCGAGGCCGAGCGGGAGCTGAAACTGGGTCCGGGCGGGCTCCGCGACATCGAGTTCTCCGTCCAGCTGCTCCAGCTGGTGCACGGCCGCACCGACGACCGGCTGCGCTCGGGCAACACCCTGGAGGCCCTGGAGGCCCTGTCGGAGTACGGGTACGTGGGGCGGCGCGACGCGGCCGGGCTGGCGGAGGCCTACCGCTTCCTGCGGCGGCTGGAGCACCTGCTGCAGCTGGAGCGGTTGCGGCGCACGCACCTGATGCCGGACCCCGGGAGCCAGGACGGCCCCGAGCACCTGCGCCGCCTGGGGCGGGCGCTGGGGTTCACCGCGAACCCGGTGAGGGAGCTGACCGAGGCGCGCCGCCGGGTGACGTCGGAGGTGCGGCGCCTGCACGAGAAGCTGTTCTACCGCCCCCTGCTCAACGCGGTGGCGCAGCTGCCGGGCGAGGAGGCGCGGCTGTCGCCGGAGCACGCCAAGATCCGCCTGGAGGCGCTCGGGTTCGCCGACCCCGGCGGGGCCCTGCGCCACCTGGAGTCGCTGACGTCGGGGGTGTCCCGGCGGGCGGCGATCCAGCGGACGCTGCTCCCGGTGATGCTGGGCTGGTTCTCCGACTCCCCCGACCCCGACGCGGGCCTGTTCGGTTTCCGCCAGGTGAGCGACGCGCTGGGCACCACCCCGTGGTACCTGCGGCTGCTGCGCGACGACGTGCGGGTGGCCGAGCGCATGGCGTGGCTGCTGGGGACGAGCCGCTATGTGACGGAGCTGCTGCTGCGGGCCCCGGACGCGGTGGCGATGCTGGCCGACGACCAGGACCTGGTGCGGCGCGGCCCGAAGGTGCTCGAGGCCGAGGCCGAGGCGGCGCAGCGCCGGTACGACACGGCCGAGGAGTCGGTGGCGGCGGTGCGGGCGCTGCGCCGCCGCGAGCTGCTGCGCACGGCCGCCGCCGACCTGTTGGAGGTCTCGTCGGTCCGGGAGGTGGGCTCGGCGCTGACCGACATCGCCGCGGTGACAATCGAGGCCGCGCTGCGGCTGGCCCAGAACCGGGTCGTCGCGGCGTCCGGGGACGAGCCGCTGACCCGGGTGTGCGTGGTGGCCATGGGCCGGTTCGGCGGCGGCGAGCTGACCTACGCCAGCGACGCCGACGTGATGTACGTGCACGACCCCCTGCCGGGCGTCGACACGGGGGCCGCGACCGGGCAGGCGCTGGCGATCGTACGCGAGCTGGCGCGGCTGCTGGAGATGCCCGCCGCCGAACCGCCCCTGAAGGTGGACACGGACCTGCGCCCGGAGGGCCGGAGCGGGCCCGTGGTGCGCACGCTGGAGTCGTACGCGGCGTACTACGGCCGCTGGTCCCAGGTGTGGGAGAGCCAGGCGCTGCTGCGGGCCAGGCCGATCGCCGGGGACCCCGAGCTGCGCAGGGCGTTCACGGAGCTGATCGACCCGATCCGCTACCCCGGGGGCGGCGTCGACCCGTCGGCGGTGCTGGAGATCCGCAAGCTCAAGGCGCGGATGGAGGCCGAGCGCCTGCCGCGGGGGGCGGACCCCACCCTGCACACGAAGCTGGGCCGGGGCGGGCTGTCGGACGTGGAGTGGGTGGCGCAGCTGACGCAGCTGCGGCACGCCCACGAGTACCCGGGCCTGCGGACGACGGGGACCCTGGAGGCCCTGGACACGGCCGTGGCCCACGGGCTCCTCGCGGCGGACGACGGCGCGGTGCTGGAGCAGGCGTGGCGGCTGGCCTCGCGTGTGCGGGGCATGGTGATGCTGGTGCGGGGCCGGGGCGGTGACTCGCTGCCGTCCGACCTGCGGGTGCGCGCCGCGGTCGCGGGCGCGATGGGGTGCCGCAGCTCCGAGGACGAGGAGGGGGTGTGGGAGGGGCCGGCCGAGCAGTTGACGGAGGCCTACCTGCGCGCCACCCGGCGGGCGCGCGCGGTGATGGAGCGCGTCTTCTACGACGACTAGCGGGCCGGGGGAGCGCCGCCCGGGGGGCGTGGGCCCGCCCGGACGCCCCGGGCCCTCGCGCGGCCCGGCGCCCCGGGGCTCCGCCGGCCGGGACCGCGGCGGCCGGAGGACCCGGGGCCCGGCCCCTCCGGCCGCCGCGCCGCGGGCCCCGCGTCCCCGGGCGGCGGCGGAGCCCCTCCGGGCGTGCGGCGGCTCCTCCGCGGGCGCGTCACACCGGGTGCGCGGGGAGGGTGACCGTGACGACGAGCCCTCCCCCCTCCCGGGGGACGACGTCCAGGGCGCCGCCGTGGACGTCGACGACCCGGGAGACGAGGGCGAGCCCCAGGCCGTAGCCTCCCCCCGCCCCGGGTCCCCGCCCGTCCCGTCGGCGGGTGCGCCCCTCGCCCCGCAGGAACGGCTCGCGCAGCCGCGCCGCGGTCCCGGGCGTGTACACGGGCCCGGTGTTCTCGATCCGGAGCGTGACGAGGCCCCGCCGGGGGTCGTGACCGGTGGCGGCCAGGGCGGTGCCGGGCGAGGTGTTGTGGCGGACCGCGTTCTGGACGAGGTTCGCGGCCAGCCGCGCGAGGAGGGCCCCGTCGCCGAGCACCGGTGCGGCCCCCAGGCGCAGGTCCCAGGTCACGCCGCACCGCCGCGCCTCGTCACCGGTCTCGCGGACGGCCGCGCGGACCGTCACGGCGAGGTCGAGCGGCGCCGCCGCGGCGGTGACAGCGTTGGCGTCGGCCAGCCGCAGCAGTGCCTCGGTGAGGCCCACCGCCCTGGCGTTGGTGATGCTGAGCCGTTCGACCAGGGCGGGGTAGTCCTGCCCGTCCGGGTTCCGCCGCGCCACGTCCAGGAGCGTCCCCGTGACGGCCAGGGGCGTCCGCAGTTCGTGGGAGGCGTTGGCGGCGAAGCGCTCCTGCGTGGCGAACGCGTCGTCGAGCCGGTCGAGCATGTGGTCGAAGGCGTCGGCGAGCCGCCGGAACTCGTCGTTGACCCCCGTGAGGCGGATCCGGTGGTCGAGGCGCCCCTCCGCGGCGAGCCGGACGGCCTCGTCGATGCGCTGGAGGGGGCGCAGCACCCACCCGGCCAGGAACCACCCCCCGGTGATCCCGATCAGGGCCAGGACCGCGAGGAGCGCGCCGGAGAGGTGGACGAGGACGGAGAGGATCTTCCCCCTCGAAGCGATGGGCAGGTGGGCCTCGGACGGGTTGGCCGCGGTCAGGGGGTAGTTCGGGACGTAGCGCAGGACCACGTAGACGCCCGCCAGGAGGACGGCCCCGGCGGCGACGAGGAAGGCCGCGTAGCTCAGGGCCAGGCGGAACCGCGCGCTGACCAGGGGGCCCGCCGGGCGCGGGCGGGCGGCGTTCACTCCTTGCCGCCGGGGGCGCCGAGGCGGTAGCCGGCCCCGGGGACGGTGATGACGGGGTCCGGTTCGCCGAGGGCCCGGCGCAGGGTCGAGACCGTGACCCTGGGGGCGCTCGTGAACGGGTCGGCGTTCTCGTCCCACACCTTCTCCAGCAGGGTCTCCGCGCTCACCACCCCTCCGTCCGCGCGCATGAGGAGCTCCAGGACGGCGAACTGCTTGCGCGCGAGCCGCAGGTAGCGGCCGTTCCGGTAGGCCTCCCTCCGGTAGGGGTCCAGACGCAGGTCCCCGCACTCCAGCACGGGAGGGATCGCGGTCCGCGGGCGCCGGGCGAGCGCCCGCAGGCGCACGACCAGCTCCTCCAGGTCGAAGGGCTTGGTGAGGTAGTCGTCGGCGCCGAGCGCGAACCCGTCCACCTTGTCCCTGAGCCGTGTCGCGGCCGTCAGCATGAGCACCCTCGTGCCGGGGTGGTCCCTGGCGACGGCCGCGCACACGTCGTCCCCGTGCGTGCCGGGGATGTCGCGGTCGAGGACCACGACGTCGTAGTCGTTGACGCCCACGCGCTCCAGGGCCTCGTCCCCGTCGAACACCGTGTCGGCGGCGATCGCCTCGTGTCGCAGGCCCGCCTGGAGTGCCTCGGCCATGAAGACCTCGTCCTCGACGATCAGCACGCGCATGTGGTCCCTCCTCCTCGACGGTCCGCACCCGCGGACGGACGCCCGAGTGTAGGCGGCGGCGTGTTGCGAAAACGTAGGCGGTTGAGCCGACGCTCCCGCAACGTCCCCCCTGCTGGTCTGGTGCGGCGCGCCGGGCGGACCCGTCCGGCGGAGAGGGGAGGATCCCGTGGTCCGTGTTCCACCGATGCCGCGCGTCACCGGCCGCCCGGCCGCCGTCGCCGTCGCGGCGGTCCTGTCGCTCGTGGCCCTGACGGCCCTGTGGGGCCTGTCCCCGGGGCCGGAGGGGGACGGGGAACCGCCGCTGAGGGCGATGGCGCCCGTCACCAGGTTCACGCCGCTGGACGAGGAGGACGGCTACCTGGCCGAGGGGGAGGGCGTGTCCCCGTTCGCGGAGGGCCTGCCGCTGCTGGAGCGGATGGACCCGGAACTGCTGGGGGCCGTGCGCGCCGCCGCGGCCGAGGCCCGGGAGGACGGGGTGGACGTGGTCGTCACCAGCGGATGGCGCAGCGAGCGCTACCAGCGGTTCCTCCTGGACTCGGCGGTCACGGTCTACGGGAGCGAGGAGGAGGCCGCGCGGTGGGTCGCCTCCGCGGAGTCCTCCTCCCACGTGAGCGGTGACGCGGTCGACATCGGCCGGACGGACGCCGCCGACTGGATGGGCCGGTTCGGGGAGGCCCACGGGCTCTGCCGGACCTACGCCAACGAGATGTGGCACTTCGAGCTCGCGGACGGGCCCGGGGGCGCCTGTCCGGCCCCGCGGGCGGACGCCTCGGCCGGTTGACCGTCCGGGCCTCGCGGGGGGCGCCCCGCGCCGCAGGGGTGCGGCGCGGGGGCGCGCCCGGGACGCGCTGGGCCGCGCGTCCCGGGCGTCACCGGGCGGGTCCCGCGGGACGCCGCCCGGCGGTGCGGACCGGACCCCCGGGGGCGGACCGGCGTCCGGACGCGGGCGGAGGGGTCAGCGGGTTCCCCACGTGACGGCGGCGGCGGGGCCGACCCGGTTCTGGCCGGGCTCCCACTCCACCTGGCCCCCGCCGTCGACCTTGACGAGCTTCCACTCGGTGTCGGCTCCCAGCTCGACGGCTCCGGACCAGGTGCCGTCGCCCCCGTCCGCCAGCGCGACCCCGTCCGCGGGGTTCCAGGAGCCGAGTCCGGCGGTCTCGCCGACGACGCGCACCACCTGGCCCGGCCGGGTGTCGACCGTCGCGGTGAGGGTCCCGCCGGGCTCTCCCGGGTCGGTGCCGCCGCAGCCGTCGGGGGCGTCGCACTCCCCGCCGACGTGGAGGGCCACGGCGCCGTCCGCGGGCACCCGTGCGGTGACGCGGCCGTCGGCGACGGTGACGGAGCCCTCGCCCGCGGCGTTGTCGTAGGTCCCGTCGGGCAGGCCGGTCGCGGCGTTCAGGTCCCAGTCCTGGCCGGAGGCGTTGAAGGCGGCGAACCCGCTGCCGCCCCGGTCGAAGGCCACCCGGGACGAGCCGTCCCGTGCCCTCTCGGCCAGCGGGGCGTCCCCGACCGCGCTGCGGAAGGCCGCCATGCCGGCGACGGTGCCGTCGCGGTGCTCGCAGACCCAGTCGGCGGAGGCGCAGTCGGCGTCCTCGGTGATCCATCCGGCGGGGTTGCCCTCCACCGTCCCGACGCTGGGCGGGCCCTCGGTCACGTTGTCGCCGAAGGCGTAGCTCGACATCACCACGGGGGTGCCGTAGGGGTGGGCGAGCATGAAGGCCGTGGCGAGGTGGTAGCGGTCGCCGTCCTTGTGGGTGAGCGTGGGCTCGTAGCGCTGCGTGTCGTGGTTGTCGATGAACACGACGGCCTGGTCGGAGGAGAGCCCCCCGTAGTCGGGCATCGCGGTCAGCCCGGCGATGTCGCCCCCGGCGAACCTCCGGGACACGTCGCGCTTGTAGTCGAAGTTGGTGACCTGGCCGTAGGGGGTGTAGGCGGTGTAGGGGATCGTGGCGTCGCCGTAGACCTCGTGGTAGACGCGCGGCCGCCCGCCGAACCCGGGGACCTCGTCCAGACCGCCGAAGATCGCGCCGATGTCCTCCTCGGGGACGTGCTTGGAAGCGTCCACCCGGAAGCCGGCCACGCCGAGGCCGACCAGCCCGTTGAGGTAGCGGGTGATCTGGGTCCGGACGTGGGGGCTGCCCGTGTCGAGGTCGGCCAGGCCGAGGAGCTGGCAGTTCTGGATCTCCTCCTTGTTCCCCCAGTCCGCGATGTCCTCGCGGCAGGGGTTGAAGTCGCCGTCCCCGAAGGCGGCGGTGCCGTCGCCGAAGAGGTCGGGGTGGTCGTACTTGGCCCACCGCGTCCCGTTGCTGCCGGTCCCGGACCCGTCGCCGGTCATGTGGTTGACGATCGCGTCGGCGTAGATCCTCACGCCGCTGTCGCGGCAGGTGGAGACCATCGCGGCGAACTCCTCGGCGGTGCCGCGGCGGGTGTTGCCGATGCTGTACGAGGTGGGCTGGTAGTCCTGCCACCAGGGGTGGTTGCCTCCCTCCGCGAAGGGGATGACGACGTGCTCCTGGGGCGGGGAGACCTGGACGGCGCCGAAGCCGTTCGGTCCGAGGAAGTCCTCGCACTCGGCGGCGACGGCGTCCCAGCTCCACTGGAACAGGTGGACGACGGTCTCACCGCTGTCCGCCTGCGCTGCGGGGGCGGGCGCGGCCTGGGCCGGCGGGGGGTCGATCGGGCCGGGGGCGGCCAGGAGGGTGACTCCCAGCAGGACCGCCGCGGCTGCTGCGCCGGGGCCTCGTGTACTCATGTGCGCTCCTTGGGGGGTGCGCGGCGGGGCCGTCGGGCCCCTGCCGCCATGCCCTTGCAGTATTTGCAAGTTCTTGCATGGGAGTGACGAAGCTAACAGAACGAGCCGCCCTTGTGAACAGCTCGTTTCGGCCACACCCCTCCCCTCACCAAGAGTGACGACATCCGCACCGACGTGCGAGAACGGCGCCCACGACGTGCGCAGACCCCCCCAGGCCGCCGCCCGGGACCCCCTGTGAACTGGGCGAACGCACCACGGTGCGCACATGACCGACTACAGAAAATTTCTGCAAGATTACTGAAAGGCACGCACAAAAAAACCGGTGGCGGTGCGGATCGTGGGATCCGCACCGCCACCGGCCCCCGTCCCGGGCGGCCTGCGGGAGCCGCCTGCGCAACGTCCGGCGCGGGAGGCGCTACCAGAAGACGGCCACGCCGATGTTGACGACGGCGAGCACGCCCGCGATGGTCGCGAGGTTCCTGGCGGGCTTGCGCAGGTTCAGGACGCCCAGCACCACGACGGCGAGGGCGACGACCAGCTTGACGGCGATCTTGACGTGGTCCAGCTCGGAGAGGTCGGCCATCTCGGCGACCCCCACGAGGAGCAGCCCGGTGACGAACTGGAGCAGCGAGCTGTGCAACAGGACCTTGGGCGCCTTGGCGTTGTCGGTCATGAGCTGCATGAGGAAGCCCGCGATGATGCCGGCCAGGCCGAGCATGTGCAGGAAGACGAGCGCGGAGTAGAGGATGTCCATGGCCATACACTACTACGAGCCGTAGTTTTGAACCCCGTTTTGATGACACACTGACGTAACAAAACCGGCGCCCGGCCCCTCCCCCTCGGCTCACCCCCTGCGCAGAACCCCCCTCCGCCGCCACATCAGCCAGGCCAGCCCCACCACCAGGGCCGCCCCCACCGACCTGAGCAGCCACTCCCGGCCGACGTACTCCGAGACCCGGGACATCGCCGTGACCTCGGTGACCACCACCGTGTCGCTGGCGCACGCGGCCGGGTCCGCGTCGCGGTCGAGCAGCAGGCAGGCCGTGCTCATCACCCTCTTGTCGGGCGGGGCCCCCTCCGCCACCCGGGCGCGCACCGTGTACACGGCCTCCTCCCCCGCCGGGACCTCCACCCTCCAGTTCACGATGCCCTGGTCGGCCGTCCCCCCGCCGTCGACCTCCAGGACCTCCAGCTCCTCCGGGAAGTGCTGGGCGAGCAGCGCGTCCCGGACCGGATCGCCGTCGCTGTTGGCCACGGTCGTGCGCAGGGTGACCTCCTCGCCCGGGTTGGCCGGCTCGTCGCCCACCGCCACCGCCAGCCCCACCAGGGGCATCCGCCCCTCCTCGCCGGGGGCGGCCCCGGGCAGCCCCCGGGGGTTCTCCTCCGCGGACGCGGGCACGGGCGCGGCGGCCAGGACGACCGCCACCAGCCCCGCCGCGAACGCGCCGCCCCGGCCGGACACCGTGCTCCGACTGCTTCCCCGAACGAGCCGAGCCATCCCGTGCCTCCTGTGTGTTCGCGATCCGACAGCACTAGACAACTACGGGTGATCGCCCGAATCCGTGCGGTGACACGCCCTGGGCGGGCGGACTCCTTCCCGTCCCGGGGCGGAAGGGGCGTCTTAGCCCGTTCCGGGGGGCGGCGGGGCGGTCCCCGGCCGCAGGACGGGGCATCCTCCCGATGCCCCGGAGGGGTTCTTAGGACGATCGTGGTCACCAGGACGGCGGGACACGGGGTCCGCGCCGACGGAGAGAGGACACACGATGTTCCACAGCGAACTGCTCGCGGCCAACGCCCGGCTGTTGACGGAGCAGCGCGTCCGCGAGATGGCCGACGTCCGCGCCGCGCTGAAGGCCCGGACCGAACTGCGCGCCCGGCGCCGGGAGGAGCGCCGCCGGGGCGGCCTCCTCCGCACCCGCCGGCGCTACGGCCGGGCGGCCTGACCGTGGGGTCCCCGGGCCCGCCCCGGCGCCCCCGCCCCCCCTGCGGCCCCGGGTCCTCCCGGGGCCGCCGCACGTTCCCGGGCGGCGCTGCACGGCGGTGCGGGACCCGGTGGCGCCGCGACACGGGGCGGCCCCCTCGGTCCGGCGGCGCCGGCGGTCCCGGCCGGGTGAAAACCCCTGGAAGAGTCACCGGCGCTCGACATAATGTGCGGTATGCCCCTACTTGCCGAGATAAGTACCGTCTTCGTCGGCCGTGAGCCCGAGCTCCGGCTCCTCCGGGACCACGCCGCGCGCTGCCGCGGCGAGGCGTCGGGCATGGTCCTGGTCGGCGGCGACGCGGGCGTCGGCAAGAGCCGCCTGGTCGGCGAGTTCGTCTCGGCCCTCCCCCCGGGGACGGTGTTCACGGGCGGCTGCCTCCAGCTCGGCGTCGACGGGCTGTCCTACGCGCCCTTCACGGCGGTCCTGCGCCAGCTGCTGCGCGAACGCGGGCGGGCCGCCTTCGAGGCCGCGGCGCCCGGGGGCCTCGGCGAGTTCGCCCGCCTCCTCCCCGAGCTGGGCGACGTGCCGGTCCAGCGTCCGGAGAACCGCGGCATCCTCTTCGAGCAGGTCCTGCGCCTGCTCGACCGCGCTGCGGAGGGCGGCGGGGTCACCGTCGTCCTGGAGGACCTGCACTGGTCGGACCACGCCACCCGCGACCTCCTCGTCTTCCTGGTCCGCAACCTCGACCTCCCCGGCGTCCAGATCGTCGCCACCTACCGCAGCGACGACCTCCACCGCAGCCACCCCCTCCGCCGCCTCCTCCCCGAGCTCCAGCGCGCGCCGGGCGTCGAGCCGCTGCGGCTGGGGCCGCTCAGCCGCGCCGAGGTCGGGGCCCAGGCCGCCGCGATACGGGGCTCCGCCCTCACACCCCACGAGACGGACGAGCTGTACCGGCGCACCGAGGGGGTCCCCCTGTTCGTCGAGGCGCTGGCCTCGGCGGCGGTCGACCGGTCCGGCGAGGGGCCGGAGGTTCCCGACCAGTTCCGCGACCTGCTCCTGGAGCCGCTCCACCGCTTCGACGCCACCGCCCTGTCGGTCCTGCGGGTGGCCTCGGTCGGCGCCGTGTCGGGCCTGGTCGAGCACGACATGCTCCACCACGCGGCCGAACTCCCCGAGCGGGAGCTGGAGGCCGCCCTGCACACCCTGGTCGACTCCAACGTGCTGCGCGCGGACCGGACCGGCTACCGGTTCCGGCACGCCCTCCTGCGCGACGCCGTGCACGAGGAGATCCTCCCCGGCCCCCACGCCCGGCTGCACATGCGCTTCGCGCAGCTCATCGACGAGTACCCCGACTCGGTCCCGTTCGACCGCCGCGCCGCCGAGCAGGCACACCACTACAACGCCGCACAGGAGCTGCCCAGCGCCCTCCAGGCCTCCTGGTGGGCCGCGGTGCGCGCCGGCGACACCCTCGCCTACGGCGAGGAGCTGGCCATGCTCGAACGCGTCCTGGCCCTGTGGGACCGGGTCCCGGACGCCCGCGAGCGCGTGCAGGGCAGGAGCTGGGCCGAGGTGGGCAGCCTGGCCGCCGGCGCCGCGGTGGAGGCGGGGCGCCACCGGCGCGCCGTCGAACTCGCCGACGAGGCCCTGGCCTCCCTGCCCGAGGACGGCGACGACGACGCGACGCGGGCCGTGCGGGCGCAGCTGCTGCGCCGCCGGGGCATGGCGCGCTCCCAGGAGGCCCGCGGCGGGGGCATCGCGGACCTGACCCGGGCCCTGGAACTCCACCCGCCCCACATGCCCGGGTACGCCCTGCTGCTGTCCATCCTCGCCCGGGAGACCGCCCTCCACAGGATCGACCGGGAGGAGGTCCCCGACCGGGTGCGCCTGCGCGAGCTGGAACGGGCCGGTTGGACCTCCCGGGGCCTGGCCGAGAAGGTCCTCGCCCTCGCCGACCCGTCCCGGTCCTGCGACATGCGCGCGGCGGCCGACGCGCGCATCACCCTGGGCGGCCTCCACATGCAGGCGGGGGACCTGGAACGGGGGCGCCCGCTCATCGAGGCGGGCATCCGCCACGGCGCGGCGACCTCGGACCCCGCCCTGGAGGCGCGCGGAGCGGGCAACCTCGCGCACTTCCTCCGGGAGCTGGGCCGGCACGAGGAGGGGCTGGCGGTGCTGGAGGAGTCCCTGGCCCGCCACGAGGCGATGGGCTGGGCCTCGGTCCACAAGACGTTCAACCACCAGAACCGGGCCGAGATCCACTTCGAGCTGGGCAACCTGGCCGAGGCCAGGAGGATCGTCGAGCCGATCCTGCGCGCCAGCTCCTCGAACACGCACCACACCTACATGGACGCGGTCCTGGCGCGGGCCGCGGCGGCGCAGGGGGACCTGGCCGCGGCCCGCCGGGCGGCGTCGGCGGCGGAGCGGGAGCGGGCGCTGACCGGCTCCCGGATGAACATCGTGCAGCTGGCCGTTCTGGGGCAGCTGGAGACCGACCTGGTCGAGGGCTCCGTCGGCGCGGCGCTGTCCCTGGCGGAGAGCGCGCTGGAGCAGATGGCGCTGGAGGAGGCGCACGGGTACACGTGGCCGCTGGCGGACGCGATGTCCGAGGCCGTGCGCCGGGCCGCCGCCCCCGGTCCGGGCTCCGTGCCCGGCCGCCCGGCGGAGACGGTCGCGCTGGCGCGCCGGGTGGGCGCCCTGGTGGCCGGGGTGGTGTCGTCGATGCCGTCCCACGGGACCGCCCAGGAGGCCTACCGGGCGTCCGTGCGGGCCCGCCTCGGGGAGGCGGACGGCTCGGAGCCCGGGGAGGCCCTGGAGCGGTGGTCGTCCGCGGTGGCGGCGTGGGAGGCCACGCCGATGCGGCTGCACCTGGCCGCGGCGCGGCTGCGCACGGCTGCGGCGGCGGTGGCGGCCGGGGACCGCTCGCGGGCGGCGTGCCTGGTGCGCGGGGCGCACGGGGCGGCCGAGGCCTGCGGCGCGGTGCCGCTGGCCAACGCCTCCGCGGACCTGGCGCGGCGGATGGGGGTGGCGCTGGGGGACGGCGGCGCCCCGCCCGCCGCGCCGTCGGGGCTGACCGCGCGGGAGAGCGAGGTGGCGCGGCTGCTGGCGGCGGGCGGCACGAACGCGCAGATCGCCGGGGAGCTGTTCATCTCCGCCAAGACCGCCAGCGTGCACGTGTCCAACATCCTGGCGAAGCTGGGCGTGCCCAACCGGACCGCGGCCGGGGCCCGGCTGCGCGAACTCGGCCTGGGCTGACGCCGTCCCCGGCGGCGGCCGGACGCGGTCCCGGCCGTCCCGCGGGGCGCGCGCGGGCCCGCGCGCGCCGGTGTGGCGAAGGGCGCGTGGGTCGTTGGCCCCCGGCCCCCCGTCACAGGTCATAATGCGTGTGCGGGGGCGGTCCGGGCAGCCTGGTGGGCGTGTGCGGAAATACCCCGGAAATATCCGCACGGCACACTGGCCCTGGGACACCGTGCCCGGCCCGGCTCCGCAGGCAGCGGACCGGCGCCGGACCGACCGGCAGCGAGGAAGGTTGATCGTGAATCGACAGCAGGAATTCGTGCTCCGCACGTTGGAGGAGCGCGACATCCGGTTCGTGAGGCTGTGGTTCACCGACGTGCTCGGGTACCTCAAGTCCGTGGCGATCTCCCCCGCCGAACTGGAGGCCGCCTTCTCCGAGGGCATCGGCTTCGACGGCTCGGCGATCGAGGGGTTCGCCCGCGTCTACGAGGCCGACATGCTGGCCCAGCCCGACCCGTCCACGTTCCAGGTCCTGCCCTGGCGCAACGAGCCCCACGGCACCGCGCGGATGTACTGCGACATCCTGATGCCGGACGGCTCCCCCTCGCCGGCGGACCCGCGCCACGTGCTCAAGAGACAGCTCGGCAAGGCTTCCGACCTGGGGTTCACGTTCTACACGCACCCCGAGATCGAGTTCTACCTGCTGAAGAAGATGCCCGAGATGGGCGAGTTCCCCGAGCCCAACGACTCGGGCGGCTACTTCGACCACACCCCGCACAACAGCGCGCACGACTTCCGGCGCAACGCCATCAACATGCTGGAGGCCATGGGCATCTCCGTGGAGTTCAGCCACCACGAGGGCGGTCCCGGCCAGCAGGAGATCGACCTCCGGTACGCGGACGCGCTGACCACGGCCGACAACATCATGACCTTCCGGCTCGTGATGAAGGAGGTGGCGCTGGAGCAGGGCGTCTACGCGACGTTCATGCCCAAGCCGTTCACCGAGTACCCGGGTTCGGGCATGCACACCCACCTGTCGCTGTTCGAGGGCGACCGCAACGCCTTCTACGAGCCCGGGGCGGACTTCCAGCTGTCCAAGGTGGGCCGCGGGTTCATAGCGGGCCTGCTGCGCCACGCCGACGAGATCACCGCGGTCACCAACCAGTGGGTCAACTCCTACAAGCGCCTGTGGGACGACCCCGCGGCCTCCGCCGGGATGGGCGGCGAGGCCCCGGCGTACATCTGCTGGGGCCACAACAACCGCTCGGCCCTGGTGCGCGTGCCCATGTACAAGCCCGGCAAGTCGAACTCCAGCCGGATCGAGATCCGCTCGCTGGACACCTCCTGCAACCCCTACCTGGCCTACGCCGTCATCCTGGCCGCCGGGCTGAAGGGCATCGAGGAGGGCTACGAGCTGCCCCCGGGCGCGGAGGACGACGTCTGGGCGCTGACCGACGCGGAGCGCCGCGCGCTGGGCATCCGGCCGCTGCCCCAGAGCCTGGACGAGGCGCTGCGGATCATGGAGAACAGCGAACTGGTCGCCGAGACCCTGGGCGAGCACGTGTTCGACTTCTTCCTGCGCAACAAGAAGGCCGAGTGGAACTCCTACCGGCGGCAGGTCACGCCGTACGAGCTCCAGCGGTACCTGCCGACGCTCTAGGGGCACCGGCCACGGAGGTCGGTGGCGTCCGCCCCTCCCGACCCAGGCGAAGAGGGCCTCCGGCACCGGTGTGGACGGCGACGTCCACCACCGGACCGGAAGGCCCTCGGCGCCCTGCACCGCCCGCGCCGACGCCCCGCGCGTGCCTCGGCGGACCCGGACCCGCGGGAGACCGGGTCGGGCCGCGCCCGGGCCCGGGTCACCCCAGGCCGAGTTCGCGGGCGCGCACCGCAGCCGCGTTGCGGTTGGACACCCCCAGCTTCGCCATCATGTTCGTCACGTGCACGCTCACGGTCTTCGCCGAGATGAACAGCGCCTCGCCGATCTCCCGGTTCGTGCGCCCCTTGGCGACCTCGGCCAGCACCTCCGCCTCACGCGGCGTGAGGCCGGCGGGCCGCCCGCCCCCGCGGGCAGCGGCCGCGGACGCCCCCGGTCCCCCGCCGGGGGGCGACCCGTCGGTGAGGGCCGGGGGGACCGGGGAGGCGCCGACCGCGGCGGACCGCCCGGGATCGGGCAGCCCGTGGCGCAGGCACAGCCGCTGCGCCTGGCGCGCGAACAGCCGCAGTCCGTACCTGCGGGCGAGGCGCTGGACGGCGGCGAGGTGGGCGCCCGCCCGTTCCCGGTCGCCGGCCCGCAGGGCGGCCCGGGCGGCGACCAGCCCGATGCGCCCCTCGGTGAGCACGTCCTCCCGGTCGCCGGCCAGGGAGACCGCGGCCTCCGCCTCGGCCAGCGCCTCCTCGGGGGCCTCGCCGATCTGGGCCATGACCTGGTGGCGCAGCAGGAGGAGCCCGGGGTGCCGGGTGCCGTGCGGGAACCCGTCGAAGACCTTGCGGAGCCCGGCGGCGAGGACGCGGACCTCCCCCTCACGGCCCGGTTCCCCGCGCAGGAGGTCGACGACGTCGCCCACCGGGGCCAGTCCGAGCACGTACAGCTCGTCGGAGAAGGGGGCGCGGTGATCCGCGCCGCTGTCGAGCTGGAGCACGGCCAGGTCGAAGGCCTCGCCGTGGCGCCCCTCCTCAGCCGCCAGCTGCATGTCCGTGAAGCGGAGGGGGAGGTACTCGGAGGGTGAGCTGCCGTGCTCGGGCAGCAGCCTCCGGAAGTCCTCCATCGCCTCCCGGACCCCGCGCAGGTCCCACCGGTGGTGGGCGATGTTCATCCGGAGGGTGCGGGCCCGCGCCATGAACACGGTGTCGCCGGTGATCATCGCCAGCCGCTCCTCGGCCTCCGCGAAACGGCCCTGGTGGGAGAGCCTGACCGCGATCCCCAGGTGGAAGGGGTCGCTCTGGGTGCGGGCCACGCCGAGTTCCGCGCAGCGGCGCAGCCCCTCCTCGGCGATCCGGCCGTGCTCCTCCCCCCTGCCGATCCGCTGGAACGCGCCGCCCAGGTTGTTCAGGCCGCGCAGTTCCACTTCGACGAAGCCCGACTCCCGGGCGAGGGAGATGCCGCCGGCCAGTATCCGCAGTCCGGCCTCGTGCTCCTCCGTGGAGGACAGGGTGCCGAGGGTGACGAGGAGGTCCGCCTCGCTGTAGCGGTCGCCGACGGCGCGGGCCTGTTCCAGTCCGCGGAGCGCACTGCGCCTGGCCTGCACATGGTGGTTGCGCATCATCAGGGTGGCGGCCAGGGTCGAGCCGACGGCGGCGGCGAGCGGGTGGCCGTGGGGCAGGACGGCGATGGCGTCCGCGAGGTCCTCGAGCGCACCGTCCCTGCCCATCTCCTTGAGCGCGTGGGCCCGGGCGTGCCGGAGCCCGGCGATCAGCTCCGCGTCCCCGGGCGGCGGGCCGCCCGGATCGTGGTAGCCGGTGACGCCCAGTTCGCTCAGCCCCTCGGTGGCGTGGTCGACGGCGCGGCGCGGGTGCCCGGCGTCCAGGGAGGCGCGGGAAGCGCGGCGCAGCACCTCGCCGCGCGGCTGCCCGACCCTGGACGCGGCGTCGGGGACCAGGTCCCACAGCTCCAGGACGCGTTCGAGCAGGGCCAGGTGCTCGGGGTGGGCGGCGGCGCTCGACGCGTGGCCGGCGGCCCGCCAGGCGGCGGTCAGGGCGAGGGGCTGGTCGCGGGCGGCGTGGGCGTGGTGGGCGAGCTGGACGGCGGTGTCGGCGGCGGACATGCCCGGGACCCCCCGCCCGAGGGCATCGGCGTAGCGGCGGTGGATCCGGACGCGCTCGCCGGGCAGCAGGTCCGTGTGGACGGCCTCCGCGAGGAGGGCGTGCCGGAAGGCGTAGCCCTCGTCGGCGGCGCGCAGCACCCGGGCGTCGGCGGCGTGGCGCAGGGCGTCGTCGAGCTGGTCCTCGGTGATCCCGGACCTGCGGGCGACGGCGGCCAGGAGGGAGTGGCCGACCCGGTCCCCCGCGGTGGCGGCCAGGCCGAGGACGCGCCGGGTGGCGTCGGGCAGGCGTTCGACGGTGGCGAGGAGGAGGTCGCGGGGCCCCTCCGGGATGGGGCCTGCGGCGGGGTCCCGGCCGTGGAGGAACGACTCCACGAACAGGGGGTTCCGCCGGTGCGTTCGAGGAGGAGGTCGAGGGCGGCGGGGTCGAGCGCCCCGCCGCGGAGCGCGGACGCCTGGGCGGCGACCGCGTCGCGGTCGAGCGGGCCGACGTCGAGGCGGTCGACGCGGGGCAGGCGTTCGAGTTCGGGAAGGAGCCTGCGCAGGGGGTGGGTGCGGTGGACGTCGTCGGTGCGGACGCTGACCACCAGGTGGACGGGGACGTCACCGAGGTTGCGCAGGAGGAACACGAGCAGGTCGCGCGTGGAGGCGTCCGCCCAGTGCAGGTCCTCCACGACCACCAGGAGCCCGCCCGGGCGGGAGCGCTCCTCCAGGAAGGTGAGCACGGACTCGAAGAGGCGGGCGCGGCCGTCGTCCGCCTCCTCGGGCGCCCGGCCGAGTTCGGGGAGGAGCCGGGCCAGTTCCCGGCGGTGGGCGGCGGAGGGCGGCGCGCCCTCCTCCCGGGCGAGGTGGCGCAGCAGAGTGGTGAAGGGGGCGAACGGGACGCCCTCGGCTCCGAGTTCGAGGCAGCCGCCGACCGCTGTGCGGCCCGCGTCCGCGCGTGCCAGGTACTCCTCGATGAGCCGGGACTTGCCGATCCCGGCCTCGCCGCACACGAGCGTCGCGCGGGCGCCGTGCGTCCGGGCGCGGCGCCCGTCCCCGGCGAGGCGGGCGAGCTGGCGGTCGCGTCCGACGAGGACGGGGGAGGGGCCGTGGGACTGCATGCCGTTCAGTATGTCGGTTTCGCGGCGGACCGCCCAGTGGCGGCGCACCCGTCCGCCCGACGGCCCCTCGGCGCCGAGCTCCGGGAGGGCGGCCCGGTTCCGGGCCGCCCTTCCGGAGGTCAGGCCGCGCCCAGCCACAGGTCGGGGCCGAAGACCTCGTAGCGGACCCGGCGTGCGGGCACCCCGGCGTCGAGCAGCTGCGTGCGCACGTCGCGCATGAACGGCAGGGGTCCGCACAGGTAGACCTCGGCGCCCTCGGGGACCTCGACCCCGGACAGGTCCATGCGCCCGTCGGCGCCGCTCCCGTACCAGGTCCGGAGGTCCGCCCCGGGGAGCGCGCCGACCAGCGCGGCGGTCTCGTCGCGGTGCGCGTGCTCCGCGGGCCCGCGGTCGGCGTGCAGGACGAGGACCCGGCGGGCGCTGCGCTGTTCGGCGAGCCGGTGGAGCATGGCGACCATCGGGGTGCAGCCGATCCCGGCGGAGACCAGGAGGAGGGGGTGGTCGCCCTCGGACAGGGCGACGTCGCCCGCGGGGGCGGACACCGCGAGGGTGTCGCCGACGGCGGCGGTGTCGTGCAGCAGGGTGGAGACCTCCCCGGCGGGGGTCCCGCCGGCGCGCAGCCGCTTGACGGTGATCCGGCGGCGCCTGCCGTCCCATCCGCTCAGGGAGTACTGGCGGGCCTGGTGCACGCCGTCGGGCATGCGCACCCGGACGCTGACGTACTGGCCGGGCAGGAAGTCGGGCACCGGGTCGTCGAAGCCGGGTTCGAGGGTGAGGGAGACGGCGTCGGGTGTCTGCTCGCGGCGTTCGGCCACCCGCCAGGGGCGCCAGACGTCCCGGCCGGCGTACCCGGCCGTGTCGTACAGGCGGGTTTCCAGGGCGATGAGCGCGCCGGCCATGAGCCAGTACACCTCGTCCCAGGCGGAGACCACCTCCGGGGTGGCGGCGTCGCCGAGGGTGTGGGCGATGGCGCCGAAGAGGTACTTGTGCACGACCGCGTACTGGTCCTCGGTGACCCCGAGGGACACGTGCTTGTGGGCGATGCGGGAGAGGAGGGCGTCGGGGCGTTCGTCCGGGTGGTCGAGGAGCGCGGTGGCGAAGGCGGCGATCGATCCGGCCAGGGCCCGGCGCTGCTCGCCGGAGGCCTGGTTGCCCCGGTTGAACATGCCGTCGAGGAGTTCGGGGCGGTCCCCGAGCATCGTCTCGTAGAACCGGGCCGTGATGGTGTCCAGCGACCGGGCGACGACGGGGATGGTGGCCCGGACCGTGGCCGCGGACTCGGTGGAGAGCATGTGCCGTCCTCCTTCTCCGGGAGGCGTGGAACCCTCCCGGATCAGATAATTGGTATCTGAAATGCACATTAAATCCGCCCGGGGAGGACCCGCCCCCGGGGTCCTCCTCCGGGGCCCCGCCGCGGCCCGGGAGGGCGCGTCGCCGCAGGTGCGAGGGGTCGGGAACGGTGTGAGGGGCCCCGGCGCCAGGGCCGTGCGGCCGCGCCCGCCGGGACCTCGGTCCCCTCCGTCCGGGAGCGAAGGTCGCGTCCCGGACCCGGCGCCGCGCCCGTGGCGCCCGCGCGGAGACCTTCGCCACACGCGGGGCACGGTGCAGGCGGGGGCGGGACCGGCGGCGGGGCGGGGCGCGGCGCGGCGCGGCGCGGACGGCGGAGGAAGGGCAGCGCGGCGCGGCGCGGACGGCGGAGGAAGGGCAGCGCGGCGCGGCGGAGGGAGGGCAGCACGGTGCGGGGGCGAGGGCGCGGCACGGCGCGGACGGGGCACGGTGCGGGCGGGGGCGGGGGCCGGAGGGCAGCACGGTGCGGGCGGCGGCGGAGCACCCCCTGTATCCATGGAACCGCGGACGGGCGGCCTCCGCCAGGGGCTGTGGACGACCCGGGCTCGCGGGAGCGCACGCGGCCCGCCCGGCCCGGGATCAGGCGGACGGTCCGGCCGCCTGCTCCGGGCGCAGCAGGGAGAGCGTGTCCCGGGTCGGCGGCGCCACCAGCGCCTCCACGGTGACGGTGTCGAGGGAGGCGTAGAACGCCTCGCGCGCGTCGCGCAGGGCGCCGCGCAGGCGACAGGCCGCGCGCAGGGGGCAGGGCGGGTCGTCCTCGCAGCCGGCGAGGTCTCCCCCGCCCTCCAGGGCCCGCACGATCGTCCCGACCGGGGTCCGCCGCCCCTCCTCCGTCAGGCGCAGCCCCCCGTTGCGGCCGCGCCGGGTCTCCACGATCCCCATGCCGGACAGGCGGGCCACGGCCTTGGCCATGTGCGTGTACGGCACGGCGAGCATGCCGGCGGCGGTCCTCGTGGTGAGGAGCTCGCCCTCCCCCGCCACCGCGAGCCGCATGACCAGTCGCAGGGAGACGTCGGTGAAGGCGGTCAGGCGCATGCCCCCAACGTAGGCGACCGGCCCCGCCCCGCGCGTCGCCCGGTGTCGCCCGACGGCGCGGTCCGGACGCGCCGGGCCCCTCCCGGCGCCGTCCTCAGCGCCCTCAGGCGTCCCCGTCCCCCGGGGCGTCCGCCTCCTGGTGGCGGCCGGCCTCGCGGGGCATCCAGACCAGGACCACTACCAGCCCGAGCAGTCCGAAGCACAGGGAGACCGTCGCGGCGGTGTGCAGGCCCGTCATGAACGCGTCCTTGGCGGGGCCGACCAGCGCACGGCCGGCCTCGCCGGCGCCGCGGGTGAGCGCCAGGGTGCCCTCGATCGACTCCCCCGCCGCGTGCAGCTCGCCGGGGTCCGGTCCGCCGCCGTCCTCCTCCCGCGCGAACCGGTCGAGGCTGTCGGTGATCCCCGCCCGGTAGCGGAAGGAGATGACCGCACCCAGGATCGCGACCCCCATAGCGGTCGCGACCTGGCGGACCGTGTTCTGCACGGCGGAGGCCGCCCCCGCCTTGCCCGGCGGCACCGACGACATGATCGCGTCCGTGGCGGGTGTCAGCACGACCGCCATCGACCCCGACTGGAGGAGGAAGAAGCCGATGATCAGCGGGAGCGGCGTGTCCGGTTCCAGCTGCGTGAAGAACACGAAGCTCGCGCACACCCCGAGCACACCGCAGGCGGCGACCACGCGCGGCCCCGCCCGGCGCACCAGGGTCGGGCTGAGCGGCGCCATCACCATCTGCCCCACGGCCGCGGGCAGCACCAGCAGGCCCGCGGCGAAGGGCGTGAACTCCCGGACGCTCTGCCAGTAGAAGCTCAGGAAGAAGATGATCCCCGACATGCTGAAGAACATCACCATGATGGTGGCGATGGAGACGCTGAACCGGGGGTCGCGGAAGAAGCGCACGTCCAGGGACGGGTCCTCGGTCCGCGACTCGTGCACCAGGAACAGCGCGAGCACGGCCACGCCCGCGGCCAGCGCGCCCCACACGTCCCAGTCGGCGAGCGAGGCCCGCTCCCCCGCCGTGATGATGCCGTAGATCAGGAGCACCAGGCCGGGGATGGACAGCAGCACGCCGAGGACGTCGGGCCGCCCCGGGTTCGCGTCCCTCGACTCCGGGATCAGGAAGAACACCAGCGCCAGCCCGAGAACCACGAAGGGCACGTTGATCAGGAAGATCGATCCCCACCAGAAGTTCTCCAGGAGCAGTCCGCCCGCCGAGGGGCCGATCGCCATCGCGAGCCCGACCGAGCCCGCCCAGATCCCGATGGCGCGTCCGCGCTGGTCGGGCGGGAACACGTTCGTGATGACCGACAGGGTCTGCGGCGTCACCATCGACGCGCCGAGCCCCATGGCGGCGCGGGCGAGGATGAGCTGCTCGGGGCTCTGCGAGTAGGCCGACAGGGCCGAGGCCGCCCCGAAGACGGTGAGGCCGGCCACGATCATGCGGCGCCGCCCCACGCGGTCGCCGATCACGCCGAAGGCGAAGAGCAGCCCCGCGAAGACCAGCGTGTAGGAGTTGATCGCCCAGGCCAGCTGCGACTGGCTGGCCCCCACGCCCGCCTCCGGGTCGGAGAGCACGCGCAGCGCCACGTTGAGGATCGTGTTGTCCGCGACGATCACGAGGAGGCAGATGACCAGGACCGCCAGTCCGCCCCATCTTCGCCGGTATGCCGTCTGCGCGTCCACGAACCACCTCCGCTGCCGGGGCCCCGATGGACGGTTCGGGCCGTGGCACGCGCCGCGGCCGGCGGTGTCCCGCCCGGCGGCGCGGCCGGTGTGACGGCTCACCCCCGCAGGCCCTTCCGCAACAAGAGGTACAGGGAATGAGCAGGCGGCGCAATCCGGTTGTATCCCGCGAGGAGACGCGTGTCGCAGGCATGCGATGATGCTTCCGTGTGGCGGCAGGAACCGGTTCCGCACCGTCGGCCACGGCGGTCGGAAGCCCTCCGGGACACCGGCGCCGCACCGCCCGGCCCCCCTCCACGAGGGCCGCACCGGGGCCGCACGGCCCTCACGCGCGCGAGCGCGGACCATCATTCGTCCACATGTCCGGGGACACCCGCCGAGGTGCTTCGAGACGACGGAGGAAGAACACGCCATGACCATCACAGCCAACACCCCGCCCGCAGGCAACTCCCTGTACGGCGGCGTCACCAGCCGCCGCGTCACCGTCCGCGACCTGGCCTCCGCCAAGGCCCGCGGTGAGCGCTGGCCCATGCTGACCGCCTACGACGCCCTCACCGCCCGGGTCTTCGACGAGGCCGGGATCCCGGTGCTGCTCGTCGGCGACTCGGCCGCGAACGTCGTCTACGGCTACGACACGACCGTTCCGGTCACCCTGGACGAACTGGTCCCCCTGACCGCCGCCGTGTCCCGGTCGACCCGGCGGGCGCTGGTGGTCGCCGACCTGCCGTTCGGCTCCTACCAGTCCTCCCCCCAGCAGGCGCTGGAGTCGGCGTCGCGGTTCATGAAGGAGGGGCGGGCCCAGGCGGTGAAGCTGGAGGGCGGCCGCGCGGTCGCGCCCCAGGTGGAACTGCTGGTGTCCGCCGGGATCCCGGTGATGGCGCACCTGGGCCTGACCCCGCAGTCGGTCAACACGCTGGGCGGGTACAGGGTCCAGGGCCGCGGCGAGGCCGCCGCCGGGCTGCTCAAGGACGCCAAGGAGATGGAGCGCTCGGGGGCGTTCGCGGTCGTCCTGGAGTGCGTGCCCGCCGAGGTAGCCGCGCAGGTCACCGAACAGCTCTCCATCCCGACCGTCGGCATCGGCGCGGGTCCGTCCACGGACGCCCAGGTGCTGGTGTGGCAGGACATGGCCGGGCTGAGCCCGAAGGTGGCGAAGTTCGTCAAGACCTACGCCAACCTGCACGAGACGCTGCGCGACGCGGCCTCTGCGTACGCGGACGAGGTCGTCAGCGGGGCCTTCCCGGAGGAGCGCCACTCGTACGCGAGCTGAGCGGGGAGCGGTAGGGCCGGCGTCCCGGGAGGGGCGCCGGCGGCGAGGCGACGGCCGCCGGCCGGGGCGCGGGCCCCGGCCGGCGGTCCCCCGTGCGGGGCACGGCAGGGGTCCGCGGGGTCGGCGCAACCCCGGTGACCATCGTCACCAGGGCTTTCGCCCTCCACGGGATAGCATGCATTCCTGATCGGATTTATCGGATACAGGGGGACGCACCATGACAGACCACACCGCACCCACCGTCAGCGTGGAGTGGCTCGCCGACCACCTGGACGACAAGGACCTCGTCGTCGTCGACTCCACCACCCTCCTGTCCGTCCCGGACGAGGGCCCCTACACGGTGGAGTCGGGCCGGCCGGGCTTCGAGGCCGAGCACGTCCCGGGCGCCCTCTTCGCCGACCTGACCACCGACTTCGCGGACACGGAGGCCCCCGCGCCGTGGACCGTGCCGCCCTCGGAGAAGTTCGCGGTCAGCGCGGGCGCCCTGGGGATCGGCCCCGGCCGCACGGTCGTGGTCTACGACCGGAGCACCGGGTTCTGGGCGACCCGCCTGTGGTGGCAGCTGCGCCTGGAGGGCTTCGACGGCGCCGTGGTCCTCGACGGCGGGCTGCGCGCCTGGAAGGCCGCCGGCCTGCCGGTCACGGACGAGCCCACCCCCACCCCGGTCCCCATGGCCTTCCAGGCCGAGCGGCGCCCCGAGCTGCTGCGCTCCACCGAGGAGGTGGCCGCGGCCGTCGACGACCGGAGGACGGTGCTCGTCAACGTGCTCGACCCGGAGACCTACAGGGGCGACAAGCACACCTACGCGCGCGACGGCCACATCCCCGGCAGCGTCAACCTGCCGGTCGGCGAGGTCCTCGACCCGGAGACCGGCCGGCTCAGGCCGGTGGAGGAGCTGCGCGCCCTCTTCGACGGCGCGGGCCTCCTCGACCCCGGGGTCACCCCGGTCACGTACTGCGGCGGGGGCATCGCGGCCACGGGGGTCGCCCATGCCCTCGCGCTCGTCGGCCGCGAGGACGTCGCCGTCTACGACGGCTCGATGACCGCGTGGGCCGCCGACCCGTCCCTGCCGCTGGTCACCGGCGACTCCCCCCGCTGACCGCCCCCGCCGCCGGCCGGGCCCCGGTCGGCGGCCCCTCCGGGGGTTCCCCGGAGGGGCCGCCGGGGTGTGGGCCGGGACACAGGCCGAACGGTACTCGGCAGTAGAGTTGCTCCCGTACCCAGCACCCACACGGGCCGGGGTCCGGCCCTCCCGGGAGGACACACATGCGCATCTCGATGCCGCTCCAGTACGCGGGTGACCCCAAGGCCGCCGTCGACCGGGTGGTCGAGCTGGAGAAGGCCGGGCTCGACACCGTGTGGGTCGCCGAGGCCTACGGGTTCGACAGCCCCACCCTGATGGGGTACATCGCCGCCCGCACCGAGACCGTGGCGATCGGTTCGGCCATCCTGCCGATGTACACCCGCACGCCGACCCTCATCGCGATGACCGCCGCCGGGCTCGACGACCTCTCCGGCGGGCGCGCCGTCCTCGGCCTGGGGGCCAGCGGACCGCAGGTCGTCGAGGGCTTCCACGGCGTCCCCTACACCAGGCCCCTCGCCCGCACCCGCGAGACCATCGAGATCTGCCGCAGGATCTGGGCGCGCGAGGACCGCCTCACCCACGACGGCTCCGTCTTCCAGATCCCGCTGCCGCCGGAGAAGGGCACCGGCCTGGGCAAGCCCCTCAAGATCATCAACCACCCCCGGCGCCCGGACATCCCCGTCCACGTGGCCTCGCTGGGCGTGAAGAACGTGGCGATGACCGCCGAGATCGCCGACGGCTGGCTCCCCCACCTGTTCATCCCCGAGAAGGCCGACCTGGTGTGGGGAGAGGCCCTGGCCGAGGGGCGGGCGAAGCGGGACCCCTCCCTGGGCGGGCTGGAGATCACCGCCGGGGGCCTGCTCGCCATCGGCGAGGACGAGGACACCCGGAAGCTGCTCGACCTCGTGCGCCCCATGATCGCGCTGTACGTCGGCGGCATGGGGGCCAGGGGGAAGAACTTCTACAACACGGTCGCCCGCCGCTACGGCTACGAGGAGGCCGCGGAGCGGATCCAGGACCTGTACCTGGACGGCAGGAAGGACGAGGCCGCCGCGGCCGTGCCCGAGGAGTTCGTGGAGCTGACCAACCTGGTCGGCCCCGAGTCCTACGTGCGCGAGCGCGTGGAGGCCTTCCGGGCCGCGGGCGTCACCCAGCTCAACGTCACCCCCGTCGGCGACGATCCGGCCGCCCTGGTCGACAAGGTCAGGGGCTGGCTCTCCTGAGCCGCGCCCCGGGCCGGGGCCGTGGGGAGCGCCTCCCCGCGGCCCCGGCGCGTACGGGGTTCACAGACCGGTGACGCGCAGGCCCGCGTGGGTCTTGTACCGGCGGTTGATCGCGATCAGGTTGGCGGTGAGCGCCTCGACCTGGTGGGCGTTGCGCAGACGCCCGCCGAAGACCCCGCGCACGCCCGGGATCCGCTCGGCCAGGGCGCGCACCTCGTCGGTGGCGGCGCGGTCCTCGCCCAGCACCAGGACGTCGAGGTCCACCCGCTCGACCCCGGGGTCCAGCAGCACCACCGCCGACACGTGGTGGAAGGCGGCCGTGACCCGGCTCCCCTCCAGGATCAGGGCCGCCTGCTCGGCCGCGCTGCCCTCGGCGACGTCGAGCGCGTACGGGCCCCTCTCGTCGAACCCGAGCGGGTTGACGCAGTCGACCACGATCTTGCCCGCGAGGGGTTCGACCAGGCCCTCCAGCAACTCCCTGTGCCCGTCCCACGGCACGGCGACGATGACGACGTCGCCCGCCTCGGCGGCGGCGGCGTTGTCCAGGCCGCGGACGTCGATCCGCGCGGACTCCCCCTCCGCCAGCTCGCGCGCGGCCTTCTCCGCCCGCTCCGCGCTGCGGGAGCCGATGACGACGGTGTGGCCCGCCAGCGCGAACCGGCGCGCCAGGCCGCGCCCCTGGTCGCCGGTCCCGCCCAGGACCGCGATGGTCTGCCCGGCGGTGTCCGCGCTCTCGGGCGTGCTCTCTTCAGTCATGGACCGATCCTGTCAGAGGCGGCGCCGTCCGGGTCCGCGGACCCTCACGAACCGCCGTCCGCCTCGCGCTCGTCCTGGGCGTCCCACTCCTCGTTGCGGTCGGCCGCGATCGACAGCGCCCGGGCCGCCGTGGCCTCGTCGGGGTACGGGCCCATCCTCTCCCTGTTCGGGCATCCGGCGCCGTGCTCGACCCTGTTGTGGGTCAGGCAGTACCACCAGCCGTCGTCCTGTACGTCGTTCACGCTCGTCCGCCTCCTGTCGGTCGGTCCTGTCGCGGGTCTACCCGGCGTGGGGTGCTCCTCACACCACCGGCCGGCGCCTCGCGGACGCCGGGCGGGGGCGCCCACGAACTACAATCAGTCTCCATGACTACTCCGCTGGTGCCTGGGCGCATCTCGCCCCAACGTTCGGTTCCCCCCTCCATCGTCCGCCCGGAGTACGTCGGTCAGAAGTACCCGGTGGAGGGAGTTCTGGGCGACGTGCAGACGCCCGAGACGATCGAGCGGATGCGGGTGGCCGGCAGGATCGCGGCGCAGGCCCTGGAGGAGGTCGGCAGGCACGTCCGGCCGGGGGTGACCACGGACGAGTTGGACCGGGTCGGCCACGAGTTCCTGCTGGACCACGGGGCCTACCCCAGCACGCTCGGCTACAAGGGCTACCCGAAGTCGCTGTGCTCGTCCCTCAACGAGGTGATCTGCCACGGCATCCCGGACGACACCGAGGTGTCCGACGGGGACATCGTCAACATCGACATCACCGCGTACAAGGACGGCGTGCACGGCGACACCAACGCCACCTTCCTCGCGGGGAACGTGTCGGAGGAGAACCGGCTCCTGGTCGAGCGGACCAGGGAGGCGACCATGCGCGCCGTCAAGGCGTGCCGGCCGGGCCGCCGGATCAACGTGGTCGGCCGGGTCATCGAGTCGTACGCCAAGCGGTTCGGCTACGGCGTGGTCCGCGACTTCACCGGCCACGGCGTGGGCCCCGAGTTCCACTCGGGCCTGGTGGTCCCGCACTACGACGACCCGCGCGCGGACACCGTGATGGTGCCGGGGATGACCTTCACGATCGAGCCGATGATCACGCTCGGCGGCGTGGAGTACGACATGTGGGACGACGGCTGGACCGCCGTCACCGCCGACCGCAGGTGGACCGCCCAGTTCGAGCACACCCTGGTGGTCACCGAGACCGGCACGGAGATCCTCACCCTGCCGTAGGCACGCGGCGTCCACGGGCCCCGGAGCACCGCTCCGGGGCCCGTTCGTCCTCTCACGGCGCCGGCCGGCGCCTCGGCCCGCGCCGCGGCTCCCCCTTGCCACGCGGGTCGAACGAGTTATACTTTTCCCACTGGAAAGAAAATTCTCACTGTGGGGAGCCGACGATGGGCACTTCGGAGGGGCGGCCCGAGGGCAGGTTCGCCAGCACCGTCAGGGTCGGCGAGAAGGGGCAGATCGTCATCCCCAAGGGGGCGCGGGAGCTCTTCGGCATCGGCCCCGGGGACACGCTGCTGCTGCTCGCCGACGTCGAGCGCGGCATCGCCATCGTCCGCCCCGACCTGTTCGAGCAGTTCCCCGAGAGCGACCCCCGGACGCCGGGGCGCGGAACCCGGGCCGAGGGATGAGCCCCGGGCGGGGGCCGGCCGGGGCGCGGCGGCGCGCGGCGACGGGAGGGCGTTGACGTATGGCGTGGTGGGTTCCGGCGGGGGCCGCCCTGCTCGCGCTGCCGGCCCTGGCGGCGGCGGGCTGGCTCCTCAGGAACGCGGTGTACGCGGACTGGGACGCCGCGCGCGCCGCGCGGGCCGGTTTCGCCGAGCACACGGCCGAGGTCGGCGGCGTGCTCCTCAACTACGCGGAGGGGCCCGCCAACGGCCCGCCGCTCCTGCTCGTCCACGGACAGGTGACCGACTGGCGGAGCTGGCACAGGGTCCTGCCCGCTCTGTCGCGGGACTTCCACGTCTTCGCCGTGGACTGCCACGGGCACGGGGGGTCGGCGAGGGTTCCGGAGAGGTACACCGCCAAGGCCGTGGCCGCCGACCTGGAGGGGTTCCTCGACCGGGTGGTCGGCGCGCCCGCGCTGGTCGTCGGCCACTCCTCGGGCGGCCTGGTGGCGGCCGTGATGGCCGCCGACGCCCCCGGGAAGGTGGCCGGCGCCGTCCTGGAGGACCCCCCGCTGTTCTCCTCCGTCCACCCGAGGGCCGAGGCGACGTTCAACCACGTGGACCTCAGCACCGCCGCGCACGGGTTCCTGCGCGAGGGAGGGGCGTCGGACTTCACCGACCACTACCTGCGCAACGCCTGGATGTGGAAGCTGTTCCGGGGTGCGGGGGCCGCGGTCCGCGGCAGCGCCCTGCGGTACAGGGCCCGGCACCCCGGCCGGCCGCCGCGGATCCCCTGGGCGCCGCCGGTGCTCAACCACATGTTCCTGGCCATGGACTCCTACGACCCGCGTTTCGGCGAGGCGTTCCACGACAACAGCTTCCACGACGGGTTCGACCACGCCGGGACCCTGGCGCGGATCACCGTCCCGACCGTGCTGATCCACGCCGACTGGTCCTACGGCGAGGACGGCGTCCTGCTCGCCGCGATGGACGGCGACGACGCGGCGCGGGCGCGCTCGCTGATCGAAGGCGTGGAGTTCCACCGTGTGGACTCGGGGCACGGCTTCCACTTCGAGCGGCCGCGGGACTTCGTCCGCATCGTGCGCGGCTTCGGGGAGCGCGTGCTGCGCCGGACGACGCGGGGCCCGGCCCCGTGTCGCAAGGGTGACGCCGTGCCTGTGGATCTCCCGGCGAGCCGGGGCGTAGTGTCGTCCGGGTGAAGATTCTCATCTCCGCCGACATGGAGGGCGCCACCGGCGTCACCTGGCCCGCCGACGTCGAACCCGGCACCGAGCAGTGGCAGCGCTGCAGGTCCATGTTCACCGGCGACGTGAACGCCGCGGTGGCGGGGCTGTTCGAGGGCGGCGCGACCGAGGTGCTCGTCAACGAGGCGCACTCCACCATGCGCAACCTCCTGCTGGAGGAGCTGAACGGCGAGGCCACCATGATCACCGGTCGCCACAAGGAGCTCTCGATGGTCGAGGGCGTCCAGGCGGGGGACTGCGACGGCGTGGTCTTCCTCGGGTACCACTGCGGCGCGGGCGAGGAGGGCGTGCTCGCCCACACCTACCTGCCCAACGCGGTGACCGGCGTGTGGCTGGACGGCGAACCGGCCGGCGAGGGACGCCTCAACGCCGCCGTCGTCGCCGAGTACGGCACCCCCGTCATCCTCGTGACGGGGGACGACCGCGCCTGCGAGGACGCCGCCTCCTACGCTCCGTTCGCGCGCACGGTCGCGGTCAAGGACCACGTCAGCCGGTACGCCGCGCGCTGCCGTCCGCCCGCGCGGACCGCGAGGGACATCAGGGCGGGGGCCCGCGACGCCATGCTGCTGGCCGGGCGGGTGGAGCCGGCCGCCCCCTCCCCCAGGGCCGTCGAGGTCGAGGTGGACTCCGCGCAGCTCGCCCAGGCCGCCGCCATCGTGCCGGGCGTCACCCGCACCGGGGTCCGGCGTGTCCGGTACACCTCGCCGGACGCCTACGAGATGATCCGCTGCTTCAAGGCGGTGACCACGCTGATATCGAATGCGATGGAAGCCCACTACGGGTAGAACTGTGGCGGGGGCCGCCGCCGGGCACGCGGCCGCCCCCTGTCCGCACCACCGCACCGAGAGCGAGGCCGCGCCCGTGGGCCACCCCGTCACCCCCTCCCCCGACAGCACCGACGGTCTCGCCGCCGCGGGCGACGACGCCCTCCGCCTGGCCCGCGAACTCATCCGCCGCGACTCCACCAACCGCGGCGGCGGCGACGGCGACGAGCGCGCCTGCGCCGAGTTCGCCGCCGAGGCCCTGACGGACGCCGGGCTGGACCCGGTCGTCCTGGAGGCCGCCCCCCGACGCTCCAACGTGGTCGCCCGCGTCCCGGGCTCCGACCCCGGCGCCCCCGCCCTGCTGGTCCACGGCCACCTGGACGTCGTGCCCGCCGAGGCCTCCGACTGGACCGTCCCGCCCTTCTCCGGGGAGATCGCCGACTGCCCGGTCACGGGCGTGCCCGCCCTCTGGGGACGCGGCGCGGTGGACATGAAGAACACGGTCGCCATGGTCACCGCCGTCGTACGCCACTGGGCACGGCACGGGCTGCGGCCCCGCCGCGACATCGTGCTGGCGTTCGTCGCCGACGAGGAGGACAGCGCCGCCTACGGCGCCGACCACCTGGTCCGCGAGCACCCCGGCCTGTTCGAGGGCTGCTCCGCGGGGATCGGCGAGGGCGGCGGGGAGACCGTCCACGCCCGCGGCGCGGACGGGCGCCCCGTCCGCCTCTACCCCGTGGGCGCGGCTGAGCGCGGCAGCGCCTGGCTGACCCTGCGGGCCAAGGGGACCGCGGGCCACGGCTCCCGCCCGCCCCGCGACAACGCGGTCGGCGCGCTGGCGGAGGCGGTCGCCCGCATCGACCGGCACGAGTGGCCGCTGCACCTGACACCGGTCACCCGGGCGTCGATCGACGCGATCGCGTCGGCGCTGGGGGTGGACAGGGCGCCCGGCGACACCGACACCGCCGAGGCCCTGGACGCGCTGGTCTCCCGGTTGGGAGAGGCCGCAGGGCTCATCGGCCCGACCACGCGCAACAGCGCGGCCCCCACCATGCTCTCGGCCGGGTACAAGGTCAACGTGGTGCCCGGGGAGGCCACGGCCGGAGTGGACGGGCGGGTCCTCCCGGGGGCCGAGGACCAGTTCGAGGCCACCATGGGCGAGCTCACCGGCGACCGCGTGTCCTGGGAGTACGCCCACGGTTCGCCGCCGGTGGACGCGCCCGTGGACTCTCCGGTGTTCGGGGCCCTGCGCTCCGCGCTGCTGGCCCACGACCCCGGCGCCCACGTGGTGCCGGTGTGCCTGGCCGGCGGCACGGACGCCAAGGTGTTCTCCCGGCTGGGCATCGACTGCTACGGCTTCTCCCCCCTGGCGCAGCCCGCCGGGCTCGACTACACCAAGCTGCTGCACGGGGTGGACGAGCGCGTACCGGTGGACGGGCTGCGGTTCGGGGTGCGCGCGCTGGACACGTTCCTGCGCGCCTGAGCGAGCCGTCGCGACGCGGGGCGCGCGCGCCGGACATGCTGGGGGGGACCGGGCCCGGCGGAGGGGGACGGCCCCCGACGACGGGGGCGGGCGGATGCGTGCCGCGCCCGTGCGCGGTGCGGTGGGGACACGGACGACGGAGGGCGGGACGTGGGCGGAGTGACAGGGGTGGGCGAGGAGCGGGACGGGTGCGGCGCCGTGGCGGAGGGGCGTCCGGGTCCGGGCGGCCGGGTCGCGGGGGCGCCGTCCGGGAGGCGCCGGGGAGTGCGGGAGCTGGTCCGGCCGCCGCGCCTGCGCGAGGGAGACCGGGTGCGCCTGGTCGCGCCGTGCAGCCCCGTCCCGGCGGCGCAGCTGGACGCGGCCACGGAGGTGCTGCGCGGCTGGGGCCTGGAGGTGGGGCACGCCCCGCACGTGCGCGACCGGCACCCGCGGCTGCCCTACCTCGCCGGTGAGGACGCGACCCGGGCCGCCGACCTCCAGGAGGCCTGGTGCGACCCGGACGTGGACGCGGTGTTCTGCGTGCGCGGCGGCGACGGGGCGCACCGGACGCTGGACCTGCTGGACTTCGACGCCATGAGGAGGGCCGCGCCCAAGGCGCTGGTCGGGTTCAGCGACATCACGGCGCTGCACGAGGCGTTCGCCGTCGAGCTGGGCGTGGCGACGGTGCACGGGCCGGTGGTGGGCACCAAGTACTTCGTGGGCGACGCGGTGGCCCAGGGTGAGCTGCGCACGACCCTGTTCCGCCCCGAGCACCGCACCGTGCTGACCTCGCCGGGCGCGCACGCGCTGGTGCCGGGGCGGGCCCGGGGCGTGACGTTCGGCGGGAACCTCAGCCTGCTCAACGACGGCCTGGCCACACCGCACAGCCGCCTGTCGGCCTCCGGGGGGCTCCTGGTCCTGGAGGACGTCGGCGAGGACGTGGCCCGGCTCGACCGGATGCTCACCCACCTCCTGCGCACCGGGTGGATGGACGGGGTGGCCGGTGTCGCGCTGGGCACGTGGACCGACTGCCCCCCGGACCCCGGGGTGATCGCCGACCTGATGCGGGAGCGCCTGGAACCCCTGGGGGTCCCGGTGCTGTGGGGTCTGGAGTTCGGCCACTGCGCGGCCCAGCTGACCGTCCCGCTCGGGGTCCCCGCGGTGCTCGACACCGGGTCCGGCACTCTGGAGCTGGACGTGCCCGGCCTGGCGTGACACACGGGGCGGCCGGCGCGGCGCCCGCGCCCCGCCACGGCGGCGTGCGGTGCGCCGGCCGCCGACCGGCCATCCTGTCGGATAACTATACCGGTATTGATATAGAACCCCGGCTCGGGGGCGTTAGACTCGTCGCATGGTTCGTGAACCGCTGACCGCAGACCAGATCGAGCGCGGCCGCCTCCTCGGCGGACTGCTCCGGCAGGCCCGCGCCGAGCGCACGATGGTGGAGGTCGCACGTCAGGCCGGGATCTCGGTCGAGACGCTGCGCAAGATCGAGGGCGGGCGCATCCCCACCCCGGCGTTCTTCACCGTCGGATCCATCGCCGCCGCCCTCGGCCTCTCCCTCGACGACCTCCTGCGCCGGGTCCACTCCGCCGTGCCCGTCGCGACGCCCGCGCCCGAACCCGCCTCCCTGGCCGTCTGACCCCGCCCGGTCCCCGTACCTTGGACACAGGCCCGTGTCCCGCGCGCCGCCGTGCCGCCCCGGACCGCGGTGGCGGCGGACGCGCACGGGCCGCGTCAACGAGGACCACCAGGGGGAGACCATGACAGAACAGGCGCTGAGACTGGACGAGGCCGAACTCCGCGGCCTTCTGGACGGCCGCTGGGCCGGCGTCCGCGAACACGTCCGCGACACCGTCCGCGGGGACCTGTTCGCCCCTGTCCACGGCCTGTCCGTGGAGGACCACCGGGCCCGCACGCTCGCCCAGCTCAAGGCCCTGGCCCAGACGGACCTTCCCGCGTACGGCTTTCCCGAGTCGGTGGGCGGCCGCGACGACGTCGGCGCCTCCGTCGTCGGCTTCGAGATGCTGGTCGCCGACCTGTCCCTGATGGTGAAGATGGGCGTGCAGTGGGGGCTCTTCGGCGGTGCGATCCGCGCCCTGGGCACCGACCGCCACCACGCCGAGTACCTGCCCGGCGTGATGTCGGTGGAGCTTCCGGGGTGCTTCGCCATGACCGAGACCGGCCACGGGTCCGACGTCCAGCACCTGCGCACACGGGCGGTCTACGACCCGGCCGCCGAGGAGTTCGTCGTCCACACCCCGGACGAGTCGGCGCGCAAGGACTACATCGGCAACGCGGCCCGCGACGGCCGCATGGCGGTGGTGTTCGCCCAGTTGGAGGTCGACGGCGAGGAGCAGGGCGTGCACGCCCTGATGGTCCCGATCCGGGACGGCGAGGGACGGCCCGCTCCGGGGGTGCGCATCGAGGACTGCGGGCCCAAGGCCGGGCTCAACGGCGTGGACAACGGCCGCCTGTGGTTCGACCGCGTGAGGGTGCCGCGCACCAACCTGCTCAACCGGTACGGGGACGTGGCCCCCGACGGCTCCTACTCCAGCCCCATCGAGAGCAAGAACCGGCGCTTCTTCACCATGCTCGGCACCCTCGTCCGGGGCCGGATCAGCGTGGCGGGCGGCGCGGGCAGCGCGGCCAAGGCCGCGCTGGCCATCGCCCTGCGCTACTCCGACACCCGCCGCCAGTTCACCCGCCCGGGCGTGGACGGCGAGCCGGAGCAGGAGGTGCGCGTCCTCGACTACCTGGCGCAGCAGCGCAAACTGCTGCCCGCGCTGGCCCGCACCTACGCCCTGCACTTCGCGCAGGAGGAGCTGGTCACCCGGCTGCACGAGCTGTCGCGGTCGGCGGAGGGCGACGAGCACGCCCAGCGCGAGCTGGAGTCGCGGGCGGCGGGGCTCAAGGCGGTGGCCACCTGGCACGCCACCGCGACCATCCAGACGTGCCGGGAGGCGTGCGGGGGCGCCGGGTACCTCTCCGAGAACCGCATCCCGCAGCTCAAGGCCGACTCCGACATCTTCACCACGTTCGAGGGCGACAACACCGTCCTGCTGCAGCAGCTCACCAAGGGCCTGCTGACCAACTTCCAGGACTCGTTCGGCGACCTGGACCAGCTGGGCCTGGCCCGGTTCATGGCCGGCAAGGTGTTCGAGACGGTCATCGAGCGCACCGCCGCGCTCCCGCTGATCGACCGCCTGATCGACGCCGCGCCGGGGCGCGGCGAGGAGGCCAGCCTCTACAACCGGGGCTGGCAGCTGGAGCTCCTGGAGGACCGGGAGAAGCACGTCGTCGAGGGCCTGGCCGGGCGCCTGCGCCGGGCGCGCAAGGACGGCAGCGACGCCTTCGAGGTGTTCAACCGGGCACAGGACCACGTGCTCGCTGCGGGCCGGGCGCACATGGACCGGGTGGTCCTGGAGGCGTTCGTGGCGGGGATCGACCGCTGCGGCGACAAGGCGACCGCCAAGCTCCTCAACCGGCTGTGCGACCTGTACGTGCTGTCGGTCGTGGAGGAGGACCGCGCCTGGTTCCTGGAGCACGAGCGCCTCTCCACCTCGCGGGCCAAGGCGGTCACCCAGGCGGTGAACGACCTGTGCCGGGGCCTGCGGCCGTACGCGGTGCGGCTCGCCGACGGATTCGGGCTGCGCGACGAGTGGCTGGCGGCGCCGATCGCGCTGGGCTCCGAGCACGCCCGCCAGGGCGACCCGCAGCCCCCGCGCGGCTGATCCGCCCTCCCGCCGCCCCTCCCCCGCGCCGGGGCCCGTCCGGGCACGGGAGGCGGGGGCCGGGGCCGGCGGGCCCGCGGGGCGACGGCGCGCGGAAGGCATGCCGGTCGAAGCAGAACAGCGCGCAACGCGCTGGTGGGACGAGGGGGTGTGGATGTCGGCCATCCGGCTGCTGGTCCTCGGGGCGGTCCGGCTCCACGGGAGGGCGCACGGCTACCAGGTGCGCAACGACCTGGAGTTCTGGGGCGCGCACGAGTGGTCCACCGCCAAGCCCGGGTCGATCTACCACGCCCTCAAGCAGATGGCGGGGCAGGGGCTGCTGATCGCCCACGAGACCGCCCCCTCCACCGCGGGCGGTCCGCCCCGGACCGAGTACGAGATCACGGAGCGGGGCGACGGGGAGTACTTCGCCCTGCTGCGCGCCGCGGTGTCGTCCCACCGGGCGAGGCAGGACGTCCTGTCGGCCGGCCTCGGCTTCATCGTGGACCTGCCCCGGCAGGAGGCCCTGGACCTCCTGCGGGAGCGGGTGCGGGGCCTGGAGGGGTGGCACGGGAGCGTGACCGGGTACTACCCGCCGGGGGAAGGGCCCGGGCAGATGGGGCACATCGGCGAGATCATGGGCCTGTGGGTGCACTCCGCGGAGTCGGACGCCGCGTGGACGCGCGGGCTGATCGGGCGGATCGAGGGGGGAGCCTACGTCTTCGCCGGCGAGAGGGGCGAGCCCTACGCGGGTGTCCTCGCCGACGACCCCGCCCACCCGGGCGGCGAGGGGCGCCGCCCCGGACCCCCGTAGGGCGGCCCCGCCCCCGGCGACGGAGCGGCCGGGCGTCCCGGACCGGTGTGGTCCTCCCGGCCCCGGAGCGGCGCGGGCCCGCCCGCGGAACGGGCGCTACGCCCGGTCGGCGCCGCCGCCGTCCCCGTCCAGCCAGTCACGCAGGGCCTCGGCGTGGCCCAGCTCCGCCTCGACCCGCGCGCGTTCCTCCCCGGTGAGCACGGTCCCGGCGAGCTTTTCCCGCCACTCCCGCGCCCCCGACCCGTCGCCCAGCGCGACGGAGAGCTCGACCAGGGTGGCGTACGCCAGCGCCCGGTCCGCGGCGGGGGCCCCGTCCCCGTGGCGGCGCAGCGCCGACCTGGCCCTGCGGTGGGCGGCGCGGTCGTCGTTCTTGAACTCCCTGAGGATCCGCACCTGGTCGAGCGCCCTGGCCAGCCCCTCCAGGGAGGCGGACCCGCCGTACTCCGGTTCCGCGGGCTCGTCCCGCCGGATGAAGATGATCGAGTTCCCCGACGGGTCCATCAGGGTGAAGCGGCTCGCCCCGGGCCGGTACCGCGTGATGCGGGGCAGCCCCCGGCCGAGGACCTTCCCGTAGGCGGCGCGCATCGCCCGCGTCAGCTCGGCGTGGTAGGGCGCGACCTCGTCGACCATCACCAGGCAGCCGCCGCTGTTCTCCAGGGCCGGGTCCAACCCCTCCGGCGCCCTGCCGAAGTGCAGGTCGAACCCGCTCCACCGGAACGCCAGGTACAGGTACGGCCTCGTCTGCTCGTGGGTGACCTCGAACCCGAGGGCCCGGTAGAACGCCAGGGTCTCCTCCGCCGACACACAGGGCAGCACGGGCACCGTCGTCTCGTCGGGCCGCATCCGCCCCTCCCCCTCCGGTTCCCCGGCCGCCGCCACCGGCCCCCTGTCCGCCATGGACCCCGCCCCCTCGCGATTGATCGAGTCCGGCCACCGGGCGAGGGTAAGCCTCCCGCGCAGAATTAGTCAAACTTGACTACACCCCCTCGCCGCGTGCGGCCGAATTCCTCCCGGGGCCTTCCGCCCCCGGCGCTCCCTGCCTAACATGAGACGCATTCACGTTAGGTAGGTCACACGTGCGCACACCCCCCGCGCAGCCCTCCCCCGACCCCCTCACCCCGGTCCCGGACGCCCTGGCCGAACCCGTCCGGCCGGTCCGGAGCCTGTGGGTGGCCGGGATCAGCCTCGCCAACCTGGGCATGTGGATGGCCTTCTTCGGCCCCCTCCAGGTCCTGCTCCCCGAACAGGTCGGGGTGGTCGCCCCCGGCTCCAAGGAGACCGCCCTGGCCTGGGTGACCGGCGTCGGAGCGGTGTTCTCCACACTGGGCACCCCCCTCGCGGGCGCGCTGTCGGACCGCACCACGGGCCGGTTCGGCCGCCGCCGCCCCTGGATCCTGGCCGGGGCCGTCCTCGGCGGGACCGGCCTCGTGGTCCTGGGCCGGCAGGACGACCTGACGGGCGTCCTGCTGGGCTGGTCGTTCGTCCAGGCCGCGCTGTCCTGCCTGAACGCGACCCTGCTCGCCGCCGTCCCCGACCGCGTGCCGGTCCGCCAGCGCGGCGCCGTGTCCGGCTGGATCGGCATCCCCCAGTCGGCGGGCGTGGTCGTCGCGGTGCTCCTGGTGACCGTGGCGGTCAGCGGGATCGCCCCCGGCTACGCCCTGATCGGCGCCCTCACGCTGGCGTGCGCCCTGCCGTTCGCGCTGCTGGCGCCCGATCCCCCGCTCCCGCCGGAGGCGCGCCCGCCCTGGAACGCGTTCGCGCGCGGCCTCTGGGTGTCGCCGCGCCGCCACCCCGACTTCGGGTGGGCGTGGCTGACCCGCTTCCTCATGCAGACCGGCAACGCCATGTTCACGCTCTACCTGCTGTACTTCCTGCGCGACGGGGTGGGCTACGAGGAGCTGTTCCCGGGCTCCTCGGCGGCGGACGGCCTGCTGGTGCTGATCCTCGTCTACACGGCGGCCGTCGTGTCCACCACCGTGGCCGCCGGGCTCGTGTCGGACCGGATCGGCCGCCGCCGGGGGCTGGTGTGTCTGTCCGGCGTCGTGTCGGCCGTCCCGGCGTTCCTGCTCGCCGCGTTCCCGACGTGGACGACGAGCCTCGCGTGCGCGGTGGTGCTGGGGGTGGGCTTCGGCATCTACCTGTCCGTGGACAACGCGCTGGTCACCGAGGTCCTGCCGACGGCGGGGGGCCGGGCCAAGGACCTGGGGATCGTCAACATCGCCAGCTCCGGCCCCCAGGTGCTCGCCCCCGCGGTCGCCGGGCCGATCGTCGTCCACCTGGGCGGCTACCCGGTGCTGTACACCGTGTGCGGGCTGCTGACCCTGCTGGGGGCCGCGCTGGTCTGGCGGATCAGGGGGGTCGCCTGACCTCCCGCGGGGGCTCCGCGGACCGCGCCGGGCCCTCGGCCGCCGGACCGCCCCCCACGCGGCGCCGACCGGACCCGGAGGCCCCGGGCGGCCGGTCCGGCCCCGCTCCGACCGCCGGCGCGGCCGTCCGCCCGCGCCCGCACCCGCACCCGCACCAGCACCCGCACCAGCACCAGCACCAGCACCAGCACCCGACAGCACCACAGCCGCGACCACACGAAAGGCAGGTCCGTCCATGTCGTCACCGTTCCTGTGGGGGGTGGCCTCCTCCGCCTTCCAGATCGAGGGGGCCCTGGCCGAGGACGGACGCGGCGCGTCCGTCTGGGACACCTTCGCCCGGAGGCCCGGCGCGATCCGCGACGGCCACAGCCCCGCCGCGGCCTGCGACCACTACCGCCGCTGGGAGGAGGACGTGGAGCTGCTGGACCGGCTCGGCGTGAACGCCTACCGGTTCTCGATCGCCTGGCCCCGGGTGGTGCCGCAGGGGCGCGGGGCCGTGAACGGGGCGGGGCTGGACTTCTACGACCGGCTCGTGGACGCCCTGCTGGACCGGGGCGTCACACCGGTGCCGACCCTGTTCCACTGGGACCTGCCCCAGGCGCTGGAGGAGGGGGGCGGGTGGACGTCGCGCGACACCGCGCACGCCTTCGCCGAGTACGCGGCGGCCGCCGCCGACCGCCTCGGCGACCGGGTGGGGCGGTGGATCACCCTCAACGAACCCGTGGTGCACATGGCCTACGGGCACGCGTTCGGCGTGCACGCCCCCGGCCGGACCCTGGACGTGCCCGACGTCCTGGGCGTGGCCCACCACCTGCTGCTCGCGCACGGGCTCGCCGCCCGGGAACTGCGCTCGCGCGGGCTGGAGGCCCTGCTCACCAACAACTACTCCCCCGTCGCGCCCGCCACCGGGTCCGCGGCCGACGCCGACGCCGCCGACGCCTACGACGCCCTGCACAACCGGCTGTTCACCGACCCGGTGCTGACGGGCGCCTACCCGGACCTGTCGGCGTTCGGGGCGAAGGAGGTCCCCGGGGTGCGCGACGGGGACATGGGACTGGTCCGGGGCAGCGTGGACGGGATCGGCGTCAACTACTACAACCCGAGCGTGGTCGCCGCCCCCGGTCCGGGGTCGGGCCTGCCGTTCGACCTCGGCGAGGTCGCCGGGGCGCCGACGACGGCGTTCGGCTGGCCCGTGGTGCCCGAGGGGCTCGGCCGCACGCTCGACCTGCTGGCCGAGCGGTACGGTGACGCGCTGCCGCCCCTGTACGTCACCGAGAACGGGGCCTCCTACGCCGACGCCGTCGCCCCCGGCGGGCGGGTGGCGGACCCCGAGCGGATCGCCTACCTGGAGGGGCACGTCGGAGCGGTCGAAGCCGCGCGCGGGCGCGGCGTCGACGTACGCGGGTACTTCGTGTGGACGCTCACGGACAACTTCGAGTGGGCCGAGGGCTACCACCAGCGCTTCGGGCTGGTGTACGTGGACCACGCCACCCAGGTCCGCACGCCGAAGGACTCCTTCGCCTGGTACCGGGACCTCATCGCCTCGCGTACCGGCGGCTGACCGCCTCCCGGACCTCCCCCGGCCCCGGCGCCGGGGGCGGGGCCGTGTCAGCGCCGCCGCGCCCCCCGCGTCCTGCCCCTGGTGTCAGGGGTACGGCGCAGGAGCCGGAGGATCAGGAGGAGAACCGGAAAGGTGATCACCGCCGTCAAGGCCGAGAAGAGGGCCGCCTGTTTCCAGGTCTCGTCGAACAGGAAGAAGCGGACGGGCCACTGGAAGAGGGCCGTGAACAGGGCCACCGGCAGGGCCCAGAGGATACGGCCCCTCAGGGTGGCCCAGGGGAGGGGGTGCTCCGACATGCTCCTCCAGGGGAGGTCCGGCGGGATCAGTCGCCGACGGCGTCGAGCGTGCCGCTGTCCACGCGGTCGGGGGCCTGCTCACCGCGCAGGCGCGCGGGCTCCCACCACCACCAGTGCGTCTCGGGCACCCAGGCGGGCACCTCCTCCTCGCTGACCGGGCTCGCGCTCCCCGCCACCCCGGCGAGGGCCGCGTCGATGCGCGGGATGGCGTCCAGGTCCACGGGGCGGAGGAACTCCTGCCAGGGCACGAACTCGTCGCCGAGCATCTGGAGCATGGACCGGCGCCAGCAGGCCGGGCGGTACCCCTCGTGGCGGCCGTTCTCGGCCGCCGTCTGGCTGCGCACCACGTACAGGCTGAGCCGGTCGGGGTTGTTGCCGCTCACCAGGAGTTCGGCCAGGGTGGCGTTGAAGCGGCGCCCCGCCGGGGACTGCCGCTCGGACCGCGACGTCGCGCGGTACAGGTCGAAGAGCGCCGCGAAGGCGGTGTCCACCAGGGAATCGCGGTCCCTGCGCCGTGCGGCGCTCTCCGCGAACGCGTCCGCGGCCCGCCTGGCCAGGCCGGGGAGGTCTCTGCCCGGATCCGCGCTCACCAGTCACACCGCCTTGTCCTGTCGGGGGCCCGGCTGCCGGGGGCGGCCGGCCGGGGGCTCTCTCGTCCTGTCGGGGCCCTGCCCGACGGGGTTCGATCATAATCTCCCTCCGTGCCGGGCCGGAAGCGGATTCAGCCCGGCGCGCCGCGCAGCTCCGCGTCGAGCACGCGCGCCCACCGGCGCACGATCCGTCGCCGGCGCGGGCCGTCGTCGGCGAGCAGGTTCGCGAGCCCGAGTCCGCGGGCCAGGTCGAGGGTGGCCTGGACCGTCTCGCGGGTCCCCGGCGCCGACTCGTCTGCGCCCAGCAGGTCCACGGCGGCCCGGTGGACCTCGCGGCCCATCTGCTCCTCCATGGGGAGGATGCGCTCGCGCAGGACGGGGTCGCTGGCGGCGGCGGCCCACAGCTGGAGGGCGGCCTGGAAGTCCACGCCGCTGAACGCGTCCACGACCATCTGCACGACGGCCTCGGTGCGCCCCGGCCCCTCGGGCACGGCGGCGGCGCCGCGCCTGAGCTCCTCCCCGCGGTTGTCGAGCATGTACCGCAGGGCCGCGAGGAACAGGTCCTCGCGGGTGGGGAAGTGGTGCTGGGCGGCTCCCCTGGACACGCCCGCGCGCTCGGCGACCGCCCCCACGGTGGCCCCGGCGGCGCCCCGTTCGGCCAGGCAGGCCACGGTGGCGTCGAGCAGCCGGGCACGGGTGGCCCGGCTGCGCTCCTGCCTCGGCTCGCGGTCGGCTCCGGTGTCCACGGTCGCGTCCCCTCGCTGCGCTGGGCGGGTCCCGGGCCGGTGCGGCGGGCGGGTTCCCGCGTCCGGCCGCCGGACCGGGCGCGGGAGGCGCCGACGGTCCGCCGGCCGCCGTTCAGTACGACTTGGGCAGGCCGAGGGACTGCTGGGCCACGTAGTTGAGGACCATCTCCCGGCTGACCGGGGCGATGCGCGCCAGGCGGGCGGCGGCGATCGCCGACCCCAGCCCGTACTCGCTCGCCAGCCCGTTGCCGCCGAGGGTCTGCACGGCCTGGTCGACCGCGCGCACGCACGCCTCGGCGGCGGCGTACTTGGCCATGTTGGCCGCCTCGCCCGCCCCCGCGTCGTCGCCGGAATCGTAGCGGAGCGCCGCGTGCTGGGTCATCAGGCGTGCCTGTTCCAGTTCGATCTTGACCTGGGCGAGGGGGTGCGCGAGCCCCTGGTGGGCGCCGATGGGCCTGTCCCCCCACACGGTGCGCTCCTTGGCGTAGGCGACGGCCTTGTCGAGGGCGTGCCGTGCGCTCCCCGCCGCCAGGGACGCGGCCATGATGCGTTCGGGGTTGAGGCCGGCGAACAGCTGGAGGAGCCCGGCTTCGGGGTCTCCGACCAGGGCGTCGCCGGGCAGGCGCACGTCGTCCATGAACAGCTGGAACTGGTGGTCGGGGCTGACCAGGTCCATCTCGATCCGCCTGGCCTCGAGGCCGGGGGCGTCGGTGGGGACGGCGAAGAGGGCGGCCGACAGGGTGCCGGCGCCCTCGTCCCGGATCCGGGCGACCACGAGGACGGCGTCGGCGACGTCCACGCCGGAGATGAAGGTCTTGCGGCCGGAGAGCACCCACCCGTCGCCGTCGCGGCGGGCGGTGGTGGTGATGCGGTGGGAGTTGGACCCCGCGTCGGGCTCGGTGATGGCGAAGGCCATGATGGTCCCGCCCGTGGCCAGGCCCGGGAGCCACCGGCTCCGCTGCCCGGGGGTGCCGAAGCGGGACAGGACGGTGCCGCAGATCGCCGGGGAGACCACCATCATGAGGGTGGGGCACCCGGCGGCGCTCAGCTCTTCCAGGACGGCGGCGAGGTCGCCGATGCCGCCCCCTCCGCCGCCGTACTCCTCGGGGATGTTGACGCCCAGGTAGCCGAGTTTTCCGGCCTCGCGCCACAGCTCGGTGAGGTACTCGCCCTCCCTGGCCCTGGCCCGGTAGTAGCCGGACCCGTATCCGGCGGCGAAGCCGGCCACGGCCGCGCGCAGCTCGACGCGTTCGGCGGGTTCGTCGAAGATCATGGCACCGGTCACGGGTGGGGCCCTTCGTAGTCGAGTACGGCGAGGGGAGCCCCGGCGGGGACCCTCTGGCCCGCCGCGACCGGGATCTCCCGGACGGCGCCGGCGGCGGGGGCGGTGATGCGGTGCTCCATCTTCATGGCCTCGATGCGCAGCAGGGTCTGCCCCTCGGCGACCCGGTCCCCCTCACCGACGTCCACGGCGACGACGGTGCCGGGCATCGGCGCGGGCAGGGCGCCGGGGTCGACCGCGGCCTCGGGTTCGGGGAGGGGGTCGACGGGGGTGAGGGTGACGGACCCGAGCGAGGACTCGACGTGGACGTCGGGGTCTCCCGCGTAGGTGTGGACGGTGTGGGCGCGGCGCAGGCCGTCGGCCTCCAGGACGACGAGGCCGGGGGACGCGGAGAGGACGCGCACGCCGGGCGGTTCGGGCTCGTAGGAGCCCCGGACGGTCCGGTAGGCGGTGGTGATCCGGCGGCCTCCGCCGCCCCCGGCGGCGTGGACCCGGGTGTGGGCCCGGGAGGCGAGGTTGCGCCAGTTGGCGGGGATCCCCGCGGGGAGGGGGCTGCCGGGCCCCGGGGCCGGGGCGGCGCCGCCGGCGCCCTCCGGGGCGGCCCGGGGGGAGCGGGCCGCCTCGGCGGCGGCCAGGGAGGCGGCGAGCGCGGCGAGGCGTTCGGCGGTCGGGTCGGCGAGGGGCTGTGCGAGCGCCGTGAGCCGGTCGGAGTCGAGGTAGCCGGTGTGGAGCCCGTCCGGGCGCTCGTCGGCGGCCCCGAACGCGGGGTGGCGGAGCACCCGGACGAGCAGGTCGCGGTTGGTCCCCACCCCGTGGACGCGGGCGCCGGCCAGGGCGGAGGCCAGGCGGCGGACCGCGTCGCGGCGGTCGCGGCCGTGGGCGACGACCTTGGCGAGCAGGGGGTCGAAGTCGGCGCCGACGGTGTCGCCCGGTTCGACCCCGCTGTCCAGGCGCACACCGTGCCCGGCGGGGTTCGCGAACCGGGCGGTCGCGTCGGGCACGTCGAAGGCCCGCAGGGTCCCGGTGCGGGGCCGCCAGCCGTCGCGGGGGTCCTCGGCGTAGAGCCGCGCCTCGACGGCGTGGCCGCGCGGCGCGGGCGGGCCGCCCCCGGGCAGGGCCCCGCCCTCGGCGATCCGGATCTGCCACTCGACCAGGTCCAGCCCGGTGACGCACTCGGTGACGGGGTGCTCGACCTGGAGGCGGGTGTTCATCTCCAGGAAGACGGGGTCGCCGAGGACGCCGCCGCCGACGGGGACGAGGAACTCGGCGGTCCCGGCCCCGGTGTAGCCGATGGCGCGGGCCAGGGTCCGCGCCGCCTCGTGCAGCCGTTCGCGCAGGCCGCCGGGGAGGCCGGGGGCCGGCGTCTCCTCGACGACCTTCTGGTGCCGGCGCTGGACGGAGCAGTCGCGCTCCCCCAGCGCCCAGACGGCGCCGTGGGAGTCGGCGAGGACCTGGACCTCGACGTGGCGCCCGCGGCGGACGTAGGGCTCGCAGAACACGGCCGGGTCGCCGAACGCCGACGCGGCCTCCGCCCGGGCCGCGGCGGCCTCGGCCGGCAGGTCGGCGAGGTCGTGGACGACCCGCATACCGCGTCCGCCGCCCCCGGAGACGGCCTTGACCAGGACGGGCAGGTGCTCGGGGCGCACGTCCCGCGGGTCGAGGGCGTCGGCGACGGGCACCCCCGCCTCCCGGGCGATCCGCTTGGCGAGGGTCTTGGCGCCCATGCGCTCGACCGCGTCGGCGGAGGGCCCCACCCAGGTGAGCCCGGCCCCGGTGACGGCGCGGGCGAACCCGGGGTTCTCGGACAGGAACCCGTAGCCGGGGTGGACGGCGTCCGCCCCCGCGGAGCGCGCGGCGCGGACCAGGGCGTCCGGGTCGAGGTAGGCGTCGACGGGGCCACCGCCGCCGGGGACGGGCAGGCGCACCGCCGTGTCCGCCTCGCGGACGTGCGCGGCGCCCTCCTCCCCCGGCGCGTGGACCGCGACGGTCCCGATGCCCATCGTGCGGCAGGTGCGGAAGACGCGGCGGGCGATCTCGCCGCGGTTGGCGACGAGGAGGCGGGTGACGGGGGCGGGCGGGGTGTCGTTCATGGTCTGCGGCTCACATCCGGAAGACGCCGAAGCGGTCGGCGCCGCGCACGGGCGCGTTGTGGGCGTGGGACAGGCACAGGCCCAGGACGGTGCGCGTGTCCCGGGGGTCGATGACCCCGTCGTCGTAGACCCGGCCGGAAAGGAACAGGGGGAGCGACTCGGCCTCGATCTGGTTCTCGACCATCTCGCGGACGGCGGCGTCCTGCTCCTCGTCGTAGGGCCGCCCCCGGGCCGCCGCGGCCTGGCGGGCGACGGTGGACAGGACCTCGGCGAGCTGCCTGGGCCCCATGACGGCGGAGCGCGCGCTGGGCCAGGCGAACAGGAACCGGGGGTCGTAGGCCCTGCCGCACATCCCGTAGTGGCCCGCGCCGTAGGAGGCGCCGATGAGCACCGAGAAGTGGGGCACGGTGCTGTTGGAGACGGCGTTGATCATCATGGAGCCGTGCTTGATGATGCCGCCCCGCTCGTACTCGCGGCCGACCATGTAGCCGGTGGTGTTGTGCAGGAACACGAGCGGGGTGTCGGCACGGTTGGCCAGCTGGATGAACTGGGCGGCCTTCTGCGCCTCGGCGCTGAAGAGCACGCCGTTGTCGTTGGCGAGGACGCCGACGGGGTAGCCGTGCAGCTCGGCCCACCCGGTGACGAGCCCGCTGCCGTAGGCGGGCTTGAACTCGTCGAACTCCGATCCGTCCACGATCCGGGCGACGACCTCGCGCGGGTCGACCGGCACCTTGAGGTCGGGCGGCATGACGCCGAGCAGGTCCTCGGCGGGGTGGAGGGGCTCCGCCGCGGCCCCTCGCGGGGCGGGCCCCTGTTTGCGGTGGTTGAGCCGGGCGACGATCCTCCGTCCGAGGCGCAGGGCGTCGTGCTCGTCCTCGGCGAGGTGGTCGGCGAGTCCGGAGACCTCGGCGTGCATGCGGGCCCCGCCCAGGGACTCGTCGTCGCTGTCCTCGCCGGTGGCCGCCTTGACGAGCGGCGGGCCGCCGAGGAACACCTTGGCGCGGTCGCGGACCATGACCACGTGGTCGCTCATGCCGGGGACGTAGGCGCCGCCGGCGGTGGAGTTGCCGAACACCAGGGCGACGGTGGGGATCCCGGCCGCGGAGAGGCGTGTCAGGTCGCGGAAGGTCCGCCCGCCGGGGACGAAGATCTCCTTCTGCGTGGGCAGGTCGGCGCCGCCGGACTCGACCAGGCTGATCATCGGCATGCGGTTCTGCTCGGCGATCTCGGCGGCCCGCGCCGACTTCCGCAGCGTCCACGGGTTGCTGGAGCCGCCGCGGACGGTGGGGTCGTTGGCGACGACGACGCACTCGACGCCGGAGACCACCCCGACGCCGGTGACGACACTCGCGCCGACGTGGAAGTCGCTCCCCCAGGCGGCCAGGGGGGACAGCTCCAGGAAGGGGCTGCCCTCGTCCAGGAGGAGCTCGATCCGCTCCCGGGGCAGCAGCTTGCCCCGGGCGCGGTGGCGTTCGACGTACTTCTCCCCGCCCCCGGCCAGGGCCTTGGCGTGTTCGGCGCCGATCTCGGCGAGCTTGGCGAGCATGGCGTCGCGGGCCTCGGCGAACGCGGGAGAGGCGGGGTCGAGCCGGGTTCCCAGGACGCTCACGGCCGTCCCCTCCCCGGCGGGGGGCGGTGCGCCCGACGGGGCCCGGGGAGGGCGGGGGTCGGGGCGTTCACTGCCGTGCCACCTCCGGGAGGAGCTTCTCGGGGATCAGGGTCCTGCGCGCCCGCAGCCACTCCCCCAGGCCCTTGGCCTGCGGGTCCGGGCCCTCGCGCCGGGCGCTGCCGGGGGCGAGCACGCCCTCGATCCAGAAGTTGGCCGCGCGCAGGTGGGGCAGCAGGTGGCGGGTGACCGCGAGGCCGGCGGTCTCGGGCAGCAGCTCGCGCAGCAGGGGGACGGTGAGGGTGTGAGCGAGCCAGCGCCAGGCGTCGTCGTCGGCCGCCCACACGCCGAGGTTGGCGTCGGCGCCCTTGTCCCCGCTGCGCGCCCCCAGGACCAGGCCGAGCGGCGCCTCGCGCAGCGCCCCCTCCGCGAGGGGCGGGGGGAGCGGAGGCTCGGGGACGGCGGCCAACCGCCGGGTCCGGGGGGCGGGGGCGACGGTCACCCGGGCCCCGTCGGGGAGGATGGCGGTGTGCTCCACCTCGCCGGCGGGGACGAGCGCCTGCGTGGCGGCGACGCCGTCCGGGCGCGCGTCGCGCGGCGGCGAGGTGAGGTGGAACCCGGCGTACCCGGCCAGGGCCAGCTCGACGGCGGCCGCCCCGAAGGCCCTGCCGACCCTGGACGCGTCGTGGTCGCGCGCGGTCACCCGCAGCCGCGCGGTGGCGGCGTCCTGGGTGGGCCCGTGCGGGTCCTCGGCGGGAACGAACTCGAAGCGCAGCTCCTCGGGGCGGCCGTGGGCGAGCGCGGCGCGCATCTGCCGTTCGGCGAGCGCCGCCTTGCCCTCGGCTTCCAGACCGGTGATCAGGAACTCGACGTCGTTGCGGAACCCGGTGAGGCCGGTCAGCCCCACCTTGAGCTCGGGGGGCGGGTGCTCGCCGCGCGTGCCGCTGATCCGGACCCGGTCGGGGCCCTCCTGGGTGAGCCGGACGGTGTCCAGGCGCGTGGTGACGTCGGGCCCGGGGTAGCGGGCGCCCGCGATCTCGTAGACGAGCTGGGCGGTGACGGTCCCGGTGGTGACCGCTCCCCCGGTGCCGGGGTGCTTGGTGACGACCGCGCTGCCGTCGGCGCCGATCTCGGCGATCGGGAAGCCGGGGCGGTCCAGGTCGTGCCCCTCGCGGAGGAGGGCTGCCGCGTGCGCGTAGTTCCCGCCGGTGGCCTGGGCCCCGCACTCGATGACGTGCCCGGCGACCGTGGCCCCGGCGAGCGCGTCGAGGTCGTCCGGGGTCCACCCGAAGTGGGAGACGGCCGGCCCGACGGCCAGGGAGGCGTCGGTGACCCGGCCGGTGACGACGATGTCGGCCCCGGCGTCCAGGCAGGCGGCGATGCCGAAGGCGCCCAGGTAGGCGTTGGCGGTCAGGGGGCTGCCGAGGTCGAGCTCCTCCGCCCGGTGGAGGAGGTCGTCGCCCGTGACGCAGGCGATGCGGGGGTCGAGGCCGAGCCCGTCGGCGAGCTCGGTGAGCCTGTCGGCCAGTCCGCGGGGGTTGAGGCCGCCGGCGTTGGTGACCACCCTGACGCGGCGTTCCGTGATCAGGGTCAGGCAGTCCCGCATCTGGCCGAGGAAGGTCCTGGCGTAACCGCGGTCCGGGTCGGCGAGCTGGTCGCGGCCGAGGATGGCCATGGTGAGTTCGGCCAGGTAGTCGCCGGTGAGGACGTCCACCGGGCCGCCCGTGAGCATCTCGCGGACGGCGGCGAAGCGGTCCCCGTAGAAGCCGGAGGCGTTCGCGACCCGCAGGGGGGACGTAGCGGTCATGGACACGAGGGTGACACCGGGCACACCGAAAAACAAGCATGGCTGCTTGTTTTTCCCGGGCGGGACCTCTGTCACGGCGTGGCCGGAACCGGCCACGGAGGGTGGGTTGCAGGCCGGGGGAGCGGGCACGCGCGCGGGGTAGTTTGGCGCGGTGAGTACCTCCCCTGAAGACACGAACCCCAACGACGAGACCCCCGACGCGGCGGCCGAGGACACGAGGACCGCCGGCGACACCGGCGCGGGCAGCGCCTTCCTCGAAGGGACCCCCGTCGGCCCGCCGCCCGTCCCGGGCGGACTCTTCGCCGCCGAGACCTTCAGCGTCATCGGCCTGCTGATGTTCGCCCTCGCCACCCTGCACACCCGGCTGTTCGAGCTCTTCAGCTGGTTCTTCCTCAGCGGCGCGGCCCCCTCGCACAGCTCCCAGCAGGCGGCCGTGCTCTCGGCCGAGGTCGCCGTCGCGGGCGGTCTGAGCGCCCTGTCCGTCCTCGCCGCGGCCGTGGCCCTGTTCCGCGGCGGCGCCGCCACCCGGGCGTGGAGCCGCTGGTGCGCGGCCGCCACCGTCGTCGTGGGCAGCCTGATGCTGATCGTCTCCGTGCTGACCTTCGCCGGCCTGCCCTCCGGGTCCTGAGCCCCCGGCCGCGCCGCCGACGGGCAGGCGTCCGGCACGGCCCCGCCCGGGGCGGGCCCGCCGCGCCTACGGCGGGGAACCCGCGGCCCCGGGCGGGAGGGGCCGACGGCGGCCCCGGGCGCGACACGGCCGGGCCGTCCCTTAGGCCCCTCTTACGGTGACCAGCGGGTACGTTGGCCGCGTGAGTACCGCACCAGGAGACAACGACAGCCCCGACCGCAACCCCCTCACCCCGAACGAGGCCCCGAAGCCGACGTTCGAGCCCGGGGTCGCGCCGGAAGTGCCCGGCTCCGGGGCGGCCCACCCGTCCGACCCGGGCGCACCGACCGGTGAGGCCGCCGACACGAGGGAGGCCGAGGCCGAGGCCGCCGCGGTGACCGCGGCGCCGCACGCGCCGGCGGCCTCCGGGGTGTTCTCGACGGAGACCTTCGGCATCGTCGGTCTCGTGCTCCTCGCCGTGACCCTGTTCTCCGGCCAGCTGCTGGAGATCCTCACCAGCATGCTCCTCGTCGGCGGCCAGCCCATCGGCGCGGACCAGATCACGCAGATCCGCACGCAGATCGTGCTCGGCGGCGCCGTGGCACTGCTCACCGTGGTGGTGTCCGCGCTCGCCCTGGTCCTCGCCGACGCGAGGACCCGGCCGTGGGGGCGCTGGGTGTCCGCGGCCGCGCTCGTCACCGGACTCCTGTTCGTGGCCGTCGCCGCCGTGTCCTACCTGCTCATCCCCGAGGCGGCCCCGATGATGCCGCCCGTGATGGAGTGACCGCCGACCCGTGGGAGGTTCCGGGGCGGGGCCCGGGGGGACGGAGGCCGGCGGCCGGAACCCCCTCGGGCCCCGCCCCGGCCCCGTTCGCCCCCGCCCCGCTCGGACGCGCACGGGCCCGGCGCGGCCACGGGGTTCCGGCGTGCGCGCCGACAGCGGCGGCCCCCGCCCGGCCCGGGCTCAGGCGATGCGGTCGATGACCAGCGGTGCGGGCTCGTGGCGCCCGTCCGGGTCGATCCCGAACGCGCCCTCCAGGGCCTGCGCCGCCCGCTCGAACCGCTCCTCCTCGTCCGCGTGCAGGGTGAACAGGGGCTCCCCCGCCTGCACCCGCTCCCCCGGTTTGGCGTGCAGCGTCACCCCCGCCCCGAAGGACACGGCGTCCTCCTTGCGTGCCCTCCCCGCGCCCAGCCGCCACGCGGCCAGCCCGACCCGGTAGGCGTCCAGACGGGTGACGGTCCCCGACGCCGGGGCGAGCACCGCGCGCCGGTGGGCGGCCACCGGCAGGGGTGCGTCCGGGTCTCCCCCCTGCGCCCGGATCAGCCGTTTCCACGACGCCAGGGCGCTCCCGTCCCGCAGGGCCTCGGCCGGATCCTTGACGCCGTCCCCACCGGGGGCGAGGCCGGCCGCGGCCAGCATCTCCCGGGCCAGGGCCACGGTCAGCTCCACGACGTCGGCGGGGCCGCCGCCGGAGAGCACCTCCACCGCCTCGGCGACCTCCAGGGCGTTGCCGACCTGGCGCCCCAGCGGCGCCTCCATGTCGGTGAGCAGCGCGACGGTGCGGACCCCGTGGTCGTTGCCGATGTCCACCATGGTGCGGGCCAGCTCGCGGGCGGACCCGGCGTCCTTCATGAACGCGCCCGATCCCACCTTGACGTCGAGGACGAGCGCCCCGGTGCCCTCGGCGAGCTTCTTGCTCATGATGGAGGCGGCGATGAGCGGGATCGACTCGACCGTCCCGGTGACGTCGCGCAGCGCGTACAGCTTGCGGTCGGCGGGGGCCAGGCCGGTCCCCGCGGCACAGATCACGCCGCCCGTGGCCTCCAGCACGCCGCGCATCTCCTGCGCGGTCAGCGACGCGCGCCACCCGGGGATCGACTCCAGCTTGTCCAGCGTGCCGCCGGTGTGGCCGAGCCCGCGCCCGGACAGCTGCGGCACGGCGGCCCCGCACGCGGCGACGGTCGGGGTGAGCGGCAGGGTGATCTTGTCGCCGACCCCGCCGGTGGAGTGCTTGTCGGTGGTGGGCCGGTCCAGGCCGGAGAAGTCCAGCCGGTCCCCGGACGCGAGCATCGCCTCGGTCCACCGGCCGACCTCGGCACGGTTCATCCCGCGCAGGAAGACCGCCATGGCCAGCGCCGACATCTGCTCCTCGGCCACCGCCCCCCGCGTGTAGGCGTCGATCACCCAGTCGATCTGCCCGGGGGTGAGCTCTCCCCCGTCGCGCTTGGCCCGGATGATCTCGATGACGTCCATGTCTGTTCCTTTCACGTGGCGGGAACTTCGGCGGCACACGGGTCTCCCCGGCCGCCGCCGGGCGGGCGGGGACCGGGGAGACGGAGGGCGCCGGCTATGCGAGGTTGTCCGGACCGAAGGCCTGCGGCAGGATCCGGTCCATGGACAGGATCCCCTCCGGGGTGTCCACGAGCATGTGCGGCCCGCCGTGCTCGAACAGGAGCTGCCGGCAGCGGCCGCACGGCATGAGGACGCCGCCCCGCCCGTCCACGCAGGCGAACGCCGTCAGGCGCCCTCCCCCGGAGGCGTGCAGGGCGCTGACGAGCCCGCACTCGGCGCACAGGCCGACGCCGTACGAGGCGTTCTCCACGTTGCAGCCGCTGACCACCCGGCCGTCGTCGACCAGGGCCGCCGCACCCACCGGGTAGTTCGAGTAGGGCGCGTAGGCGTGCGACATGGCCTCGCGGGCGGCGGCCCGCAGCGCCTCCCAGTCCACCGCGTCCGCGCCGGGCGGACCGGCCGTCGGTGTGTGGCTCATGACCGGCTCGCCCTCCACTGCTTGCCGACCCCGGCGGGGGGCCGGAGCCTCTGGGAGGCCAGCGAGAGCACCAGGAGCGTCGCGATGTGCGGGCTGTAGGTGGCCAGCTCCCGCGGCAGGGAGTCGGTCGAGAGGTACCAGACCAGCAGCAGGACGCCGGTGAGCACGGCGGCGACCGCCAGGCCCTTGCGGTCCTTGCGCACCTGCCAGACCGCCACCGCGAGCAGCGCCACCGCCAGGAGCAGCAGCAGGGCGTGGATCGCCGCACCGCCGCCGCGGATCTGGAGGGCGTCGGTGTAGCCGAACAGGCCCGCGCCCATGGCGAGGCCGCCCGGGCGCCAGTTGCCGAAGATCATGGCGGCCAGCCCGATGTAGCCGCGGCCCCCGGTCTGCCCCTCCTGGTAGATCTGCGACGCCACGATGGCCAGGAACACCCCGCCCATGCCGGCGAGCCCGCCGGAGATGACCACGGCGACGTACTTGAGGCTGTACACCGGCACGCCGAGGGACTCGGCGGCGTCGGGGTTCTCGCCCACCGAGCGCAGCCGCAGGCCGAAGGTGGTCCGCCACAGCACCAGGTAGGTCACCGGGATCATCATGATCGCGATGAACGTCAGGGCCGACATGCGGGTGGTCAGGCCGATCACCAGCGACGCCAGGTCGCTGACCACGAAGATCCCGCTGCCCGCCACCGGCGCGAGGGCGTCGGCGACGAACGGGAGGTTCCACACCGGGAACGGCGGCGTGGTCGGCGACTGCGCGGCTCCCGCGCCGGGCACGTCGGAGTAGACCAGGATCGACAGGTAGCGCATCGCGCCGAGCATGAGGATGTTGATGGCCACGCCGGACACGATGTGGTCGACCGCGAAGGTGACCGTCGCCACGGCGTGCAGCAGGCCCCCGGCCATGCCGGCCAGGACGCCGGCCAGCAGCCCCATCCACGGGTTGTCGGTCGACCAGGCGAAGTAGGCGCCGAACCAGGTGCCCAGGATCATCATGCCTTCGAGGCCGATGTTGATGATGCCCGCGCGCTCGGCCCACAGGCCGCCCAGGGCCGCCAGGCCGATGGGCACCGCGAAGGTGATGGTCGTGCGGATGGTGCCGGCGTCGGTGAGCATGTCCTGGCCGGTGATGACGCGCAGCCCCGCCAGGGACACCAGCACCGCGCCGAACAGGGTGAGGAAGCGCCAGCGCGACCAGCCTCCCGGCCTGGGCGGCGCCGCGACCGGTTCCATCACGTTGAGTTCCTGGCTCACTGGGCCTCCCCGCCGCGCTTGCCGTCGGAGCCGGGGGCCGTGTCGCCCCCGCCGTCGGCGGACCCGTCCTCGGGCGCCGTGCCGGAGGGCACGGCCTGCGCGGGTTCAGTGGTGGACTCGGCGGTGGCGCCGAGCTGGTTGCCGATCTGCTGCTGCTGGTAGCGGCGGCCCCAGCGGTGCACGACCTCGTAGACCACGACGACGGTGAGCACGATGGTGGCCTGGGAGATGACCGCGATCTCCTGGGGGATCCCGTCGAAGGGCAGGATGCCCGCCGCCTGGTTCAGGAACGACCAGAAGAGGGCGGCGAAGACGATGCCGACCGGGTGGTTGCGGCCCAGCAGCGCGATGGCGATGCCGATGAAGCCGATGCCGGTCGGGAAGTCCAGGGCGTAGTAGTGCGAGCTGCCCAGCAGCTGGGGCAGGCCGACCAGCCCGGCGACCATGCCCGAGAAGAGCATGGACAGGAACACCATCTTCTTGACGTTGACGCCGCTGGCCTCGGCGGCCGACTGCGACTGGCCGGTGGCCCGCAGCTCGAACCCGAAGCGGGTGCGGTTGAGCATCACCCAGTAGCCGATGCCCACGGCGACCGCGAGGAGGACGAAGCCGAAGATCTCCTGCTCGGAGCCGAGGAAGCCCGCCGGGATGCCGGGCACCCACGAGGACTCGGGCATCGGCGGGGTGCCGATGTTGTTGGTGCTGATCTCCACCGCGAGGCGGTCGGTGCTGAGCAGGTAGGCGGTGATGCCGGTGGCGATGGCGTTGAGCATGATCGTGGAGATCACCTCGGAGACGCCCCGGGCCACCTTGAGGTACCCGGCGATGCCCGCCCACGCGCCGCCGACGGCGACGGCCGTGGCGATGACGACGATCTGGCTGAGCACCGGGGGCAGGATGACGTGGCCGCCGACGGCGGCGGCGAGCAGGGCCGCCAGCCGGTACTGCCCGTCCACGCCGATGTTGAACAGCTTCATCTTGAAGCCGATCGCCACGGCGACGGCGGCCAGGTAGTAGGTGGTGCCGTCGTTGATGATCTTGACCAGGCTGTTGGGCCTGGTGCCGTACTCGATCATCCGCGCGAAGGTGGGCAGCGGCGAGATGCCGCTGAAGTACAGCACGGCCGCCGTGACACCGATCGCGATGACCCCGGCGGCGAGGACCGCGGCGAAGGACAGCGCGAGCATGGCGGAGAGCCGGTGGAACAGCGTGAACGCCAGGAGCGAGCCGACGAGCGCGCCCAGCGCGGCGGCGACCGGCTCGATCAGGGACAGGTCCAGGAACCAGGCGGACAGCAGGCCGGAGACCACCGCCAGCACCAGCGCGGTCGGCACGACCAGGGTCGTGTGGAGCGTGGTGCCCTGCTCCTTCGTGCCGTCGGCCCCGGCCCGGCGCTCGGCCGGGACCATCGGCCCGGACCAGGCCACGAACGCGAAGGCCGCCGCGACGCCGATGATCAGCGCGGCCCACCACAGCAGCGCGAGATCGAGGGCGGCGGTGACCCCGACGCCGAGGACGACGGCGGCGGCCGCCGCGGCCGGGGCGGGCAGGGTCGTGTCGGGGCGGGGAATCCTACTCATGATCCGCCCTCGTTCCCGTTTCGGTCGGTACCGTCAGCACCGCTGTCACCTTCTGTGCTCCCGCCCACCGCCAGCCCGGCCCCGGTCATGGCGGAGCCCAGCTGTTCGGGTGTGACGGTGGTCGGGTCGGCCTGCGCGACCAGGCGGCCGCGCAGGATCACGTGGAGGGTGTCGGACATGCCGATCAGCTCGTCCAGGTCGGCGGAGACCAGCAGCACCGCCAGGCCGGCCGCGCGGGCGTCGCGCAGCTGCTCCCAGATGGCGGCCTGGGCCCCCACGTCAACGCCCCGGGTGGGGTGGGCGGCCACCAGGAAGCGCGGGGATCCGCTCATCTCCCGGCCGATGATGAACTTCTGCTGGTTGCCGCCGGACAGGGCGTCGGCGATCACGTCGATGTTGGGGGTGCGCACGTCGTACTCGGCGACGATGCGCTCGGAGTCGGCGCGCGCCCCGGCCCTGTCGATCCAGGGTCCGCGAACGCTGGGCGCCTTGGTCTGGTGTCCGAGGATCCGGTTCTCCCACAGGGAGGACTCCAGCAGCACGCCGTGCCGGTGGCGGTCCTCGGGGATGTAGCCGACCCCCGCCTCGCGGATGCGCAGCGTGGGCCAGGCCGTGATGTCCTCCCCGCCCAGGAGGATGCGCCCCGAGGCCAGGGGGCGCATGCCCATGATGGCCTCGATGAGCTCCGACTGGCCGTTGCCCTCGACGCCGGCGATGCCGACGATCTCCCCCTCGCGGATGTCCGCGGTGACGCCGTCGACGACGGAGCGGCCGTCGGAGGCGCTGACGGTGACCCCGTCCAGGGACAGGACGACGTTGTCGGTGACGGTCGACTCGCGCAGCTCGGGCACGGGCAGCTCGCCGCCCACCATCAGCGTGGCCAGTTCCCGGGCGGTGGTGGTGCCCGGGTCGGCCGTGGCCACGGTGGTGCCGCGCCGGATCACGGTGATCTCGTCGGCGACGGAGAGCACCTCGTCCAGCTTGTGCGAGATGAAGATGACGGTGAGGCCCTCGCGCTTGAGCTCGCGCAGGTTGTCGAACAGCTCGTCGACCTCCTGGGGGACCAGGACCGCGGTCGGCTCGTCGAGGATGATCGTCTCGGCGCCCCGGTAGAGCACCTTGAGGATCTCCACGCGCTGGCGCTCTCCGACGCCCAGGTCCTCCATGAGCCGGTCGGGGTCGACCCCGAGCCCGTACTGGGAGGAGAGCTCCCTGATGTGCGCGCGGGCGCGGTTGCCGATGCCGAAGCGGCGTTCGGCGCCGAGCACCACGTTCTCCAGCACGGTCAGGTTGTCGGCGAGCATGAAGTGCTGGTGCACCATGCCGATGCCGTGCCTGATGGCGTCGGAGGGCGAGTTGAGCCGCACCTCCGCGCCCCTGACGTAGATCTGTCCCTCGTCCGGCCTGTGCATGCCGTACAGGGTCTTCATCAGCGTGGACTTCCCGGCACCGTTCTCGCCGACGATGGCGTGCACGGTGCCCGGGGCCACGGTGATGTCGATGTCGTGGTTGGCCACGACCCCGGGAAAACGCTTGGTGATCCCGCGCAGCTCAACGGCGGGGGGCGCCAGGGCCCCGTTGCCCGGTGGCGTGCTGCTCATCTGACTCCTCGTGAACTTGCGGCGTGGCGCGGACCGCGGGCCGGGGGCTCCCCGCGGACGTCGCCGTCGCCGAACGGCAACCGGGGCGGTACCGGACCCGGGGACTCCCCGTGTCCGGTACCGCCCGTGGATGCGGCCGCAGCGGGTCCCGCCCGCGGCGGCTCCGCGCGGGGCGCGGCCCATGGACACCCATCCTGCTACGCGAGCGGCGGTATCCGCGGGACACGCCCGGAGGGCGCGGCCTACGGCGCGGTCGGGACCTCGATCTCGCCGTCGATGATCTGCTGCTTGATCGCGTCCAGCTCCTCCTGGATCGGGCTGATCGCCTCCTCGTTGGAGGTGGTGTAGTCCACGCCGCCGTCGGCCAGCTCGAAGCGCTGGATGCCGCCCTCGGGGGTGCCCTCCACCGTGCTGCTGATGAGCTCGAACACGGCGACGTCCACCTGCTTGATGGCGGAGGTGAGCACGTACGGCTTCTGGTTGTCCTCGGCGTTCTCGTACTGGTCGCTGTCCACGCCGATGAAGGTGAAGTCGTTCTCCACCGCGGACTCCAGGACGCCGTTGCCGGAGGCGCCGGCGGCGTGGTAGATCACGTCCGCGCCGCGGTCGTACTGGGCCTGGGCCAGCTCGCGGCCCTTGGCCGGGTCGCTGAAGCCGCTGAAGTCCGGCGGCTGGCTGAGGTAGTCGACCTCGACGGTGATGTCCTCGGTGACGTGCTCGGCGCCCGCGACGTAGCCGGCCTCGAACTTGTGGATCAGCGGGGTCTCGACGCCGCCCACGAAGCCGACGTGGTCCTCCTCGGAGGTCAGCGCGGCGGCGGCGCCGGCCAGGAAGGAGGCCTGCTCCTCGGCGAAGACCAGGCTGGTGACGTTGTCGATGTCCTCGATCTCGGAGTCCACGATGGCGAAGTGCACGTCGGGGTACTCGGGCGCGACGGCCCGGACGGCCCCGTCATAGGCGAACCCGACGGCGATGACGAGGTCGTAGCCCTCGTCGGCCATGGTCGCCAGGCGCTCCTCCTTGGCGGAGTCGGCCTCTCCGTCGGAGGGCTCGAAGTCCTGGGTCTCGACGCCGAGCTCCTCGGCGGCCTGTTCGAGGCCGCGGTAGGCGGAGTCGTTGAACGAGCGGTCGCCGCGGCCGCCGACGTCGTAGGCCAGGCCGACGCGCACGTCGGCCGAGTCACCCCCGCCGCCCTCGCCGGAACCGTCGGCCTCCTCCGCTGCACTGTCGCACGCGGTGAGGGCCAGCACACCCGCCGCCGCCACCGCGGCGAACTTGACTGCGTTGCTGCGCTTCACTGGTAACTCTCCCCTTCGCCCTCTCAGCGGCCCACATTCCGTACGACCGAACTGAGTTCTGCGGTCGGACAATATCCGGTGGCCGAAAGTACACCTAACCAACAGGCGGAGTTGTTATGAAGGCGAGAGCGTAGTGAAACGGGGGATCACCCGGAACTCACCGAACGCGCGCCGGAAGCGGTCGGCAGGGTTTGTGCTCCGGGTTTTGACCTCCCGTTCCCCGGACCCGGCGGGCATTACTACACGTTGCTTCCCGACGTTCACGCGTTGTCACACCAGCACGTGGGAACGGGCCGGTCTAGACCGGTGTGCACCGCCTCAGGCGAGGAGGAAGTCCACGGCCGCCTGCCGGAAGGCGCGGGAGGACACGGCGTTGCCGTGGTCGCGCCCGGGAACCTCCACGTGCACGCCGCCGCAGCGCCCGGCGAGCCCCTCGGCGCCCTCGGCGAGGGCGTCCCTCTCCCCCGAGACGAGCAGGAGCGGAACGCCGTTCAGCAGCGGGTCGGCGCTGAAGGGGCGGGAGGCCTGACCGCGCGCGCACGCCGCGAGCGCCGCGGTGTCGTTGCCGGGGAGGGCCGCGACCGTGCGGTAGACGCGGTCGAACCCGGAGTCCCCGGAACCGGGGTCGGACAGGTCGGTCCCGGCGAAGGCGTTAACCGGTCCGAAACCGCCCAGGACCACGCGCCTCACCCGTTCCGGCATGGTCAGCGCCAGTTCCCACCCCAGACGGGAACCCATCGAGTAGCCGACCACGTCGACCCTCTCCACGCCCAACTCGTCGAGCAGGCGAACGAGATCCGCGACAAAGTGTTCGGGCAGGTAGAAAGCCTCTTCCACGGGTTTGTCGCTGGAGCCGTGCCCGCGCAGATCCGGACCGATCACCCGTAGCCCCGCGGACTCCAGGGCCCTGGTCCACCCGGTGGCACGCCAATTCATGTCGAAATCGGTGCCGAAACCGTGCAGCAGAAGAACCGGCACCGCATCCGCCGGGGCCTGCGGAGGCAAATCCACATAGCGCATTGTCACGTCGCCGGTGAGTTTTGCGGACATGAAACCCCACTCCATTAAATTCCGAAGAAGTTGCCGGGCCGCCCGAAGCCCTGTCGGATATTCCTCTCAACGGCGCCCCCCGGAGGGGGCCGCCGTTCGTACGGACCTCCCAACGGCCCCGGCGGCCCGGCCGGCACGGCAGCGGCGGGTCAGGCCGTCGGGGGCTTCAGGCGCACCCGGCGGGCGGGCCGGGCCTCCTCCTGCGGGACCCGGCCGACGATGCCCGCCCGGGGCGCCTCGTCGGCGGCCTCCACCGCGAAGGTCACCAGGGGGTCGCCCACCGGGACGGCCTGGTCCTCCGCGGCGTGCAGTTCGGCGATCCGGCCCGCCTGGGGCGAGGGGATGACGACGGCCGACTTGGTGGTCTCCACCTCCACCAGGGGGGCGTTGCGCGCCACGACGTCGCCGACGGCGACCTGCCACTCCAGGACCGTCGCCTCGACGAGTCCCTCTCCCAGGTCGGGGAGGGTGAAGGTGATGCTCTCTTCTGCCATGGTCTGTCTAGTACTCCAGGGTCCGTTGGACCGCGAGCAGGATGCGGTCGATGGTCGGCAGGTACTGCCCCTCCAGGGGCCCGGCCGGGTAGGGCACGTCGAACCCGGTGACGCGCTGGACGGGCGCGGACAGGTCGCGGAAGCAGTTCTCGGTGACGAGCGCGGCGACCTCCGCCCCGAGCCCGGCGGTCAGCGGCGCCTCGTGCACGACCACGGCGCGCCCGGTGCGCGACACCGACGCGGCGAGCCCCGCGGTGTCGACGGGCTTGAGCCAGCGCAGGTCCAGAACCTCCAGGTCCACCCCGTCCTCGGCGGCCAGTTCGGCCACCTGGAGGCACTTGTGCACCATGGCGCCCCAGGCGACGAGGGTGGCGTGGCCGCCCTCGCGCACCACCCGGCTCGTGCCGATGGGGTCGCTGGGCTCGCGCAGCCGGACGGGCCTGCGGTCCCAGTAGCGGGCCTTGGGCTCCATGAAGACGACGGGGTCGTCGGAGCGCACCGACTGCAGGAGCAGGGTGTAGGCCTCGGCCGGGTCGGAGGGCGCGACGACCTTGAGCCCGGGGGTGTGCGCGAAGAGCGCCTCCAGGCTCTCCCCGTGGTGCTCGGGCGCCTGGATGCCGCCGAAGGAGGGCAGGCGGAGCGTGATCGGCATCGGCGCCGATCCGCGCGTCCGGTAGTTCATGCGCGCCACCTGGTTCACGATCTGGTCGATCGCCGGATAGGCGAAGCCGTCGAACTGGAGCTCGGGCACGGGCCGCCAGCCGTTCATCGCCAGTCCCACCGCCATCCCCATGATGGCGGACTCGGCCAGGGGGGTGTCGAAGACGCGCTTGTCGCCGAACTCCCGCTGGAGCCCGTCGGTGACGCGGAAGACCCCGCCGAGGGCGCCGACGTCCTCGCCGAAGACGAGGACGTCCGGGTCCTCGGCGAGCAGGGTGCGCAGGGCGCGGTTGACGGCCTGCTGCATGGACAGCTCGACGGGCGGGGCGCCGGCTGCGTCGGGGGCGGCTCCGGTCCGTTCGATCAGCTCGGTCACAGCTCGACCTCTTCCTGCCAGGTGCGGTGCTGACGGGTCAGTTCCTCGGTGGTCTCCCGGAAGACGTGGGCGAAGAGCTCGGAGCCGTGGGGCTCCGGCGCCCCGGCCACGCCGTCGCGGATCTCCTCCGCGCGCCCGGCGGCCTCGGCGTCGGCCTCGGCGAGGTCGGCCTCGTCGGCGTGCCCGGCCGCGAGGAGGGCCGCGCGCAGCAGGGCGAGGGGGTCGCGGTGCACACGCCAGTGCTCCGCCTCGGCGTCCTCCCGGTAGCGGCCGGGGTCGTCGGAGGTGGAGTGCGGTTCCACCCGGTAGGTGAGCGCCTCGACGAGGGTCGGCCCCCCGCCGGAGCGGGCGCGGGCGACCGCCTCGGCGGTGGCCTCGTACACGGCTCCCGCGTCGTTGCCGTCGACGACGAGTCCGGGCATGCCGTAGCCCTCCGCCCGTGCGGCGACGGAGCCGCCGGCGACCTGGCGCTCGTTGGGCACCGACAGCGCCCACCGGTTGTTCTGGCAGAAGAACACGACGGGCGCCCCGAAGACGCCGGCGAAGTTCATCGCCTCGTGGACGTCGCCCTCGGAGCTGGCGCCGTCGCCGAAGTAGGAGAGGGCCACCCCCTCGCCGCCGCGCAGCCGCTCCCCCACGGCCCAGCCGACGGCGTGGGGGACGGGCCCGCCGACCACGGCGTTGACCGCGCCGAACCGGGAGGCCATGACGTCGTAGAGGCCGCCGTGCCACAGGGCGCGGTGGCTCGCCATGTAGCCGACCATGTCCACGCCGTAGGCCAGCGCGGAGGCCATCTCGCGGTAGGTCGGGAAGACGAAGTCGCGTTCGGGGTCGAGCGCCGTGGCGCTCGCGACCTGGGCGGCCTCCTGGCCCCGCACGGACACGTAGGCGGGGAACACGCCCTGGCGCTGGAGGGCGACCGCCTCGGCGTCGAGGTCGCGCGCCGTCCGCATGTCCTGGTACAGGGCGCGGGTGAGGTCCGGGGGGAGGTGGTCCACGCTGATGGACCCGGGGGCGTCCGATGCGTGGGCGGGCGGGACTGGGCGCACAGTGCCTCCGTCGAGGGGGGTGTCCCCGTGCTTCCCCCGGAGCGGGTTCCGGGGCGATGGTGAGCGGCGGGCGGGCATGTCGAGCGGCTCCCAACGTGGCCCGCCGCGCGTGGTGGCGCGTCCGGACCGGGTGGTGTCTGTCCTCTACGGCGATTCTCCGGACAACTCGACACTTGCGCTAGATATCCAGGAATAGTTGAAACAAAAGAGAACGAAGACCACCCATGAGTCCTCGCATGTCTAACATAAGACCTGGTTCACCTGCGAAAACGACACGGTGACCTATACAGCGCTTACTGTCACCAACCCTCACGAACCCCAGGGCATCACCCGAAAACCTCTCGGTTCCGTCGGAGGTAGGGCCTATCATCACGGAACCATCGCGGTTGGCTACCAGGGGTGCGTGTTCGACGCCGAGCGCGTACGTTCGGAGCAGCCCGACCACCGAGCCAGGGAACGCCCCCCACGACACGACACATGAGGCCGAAAACGGCCGCCGCGCAAGAACTTCCGTCACGGCCCGGACACGCCGGCGCGGTGACCCGCCGGTCGGGGAAACCCGCCGCCCTCCGCCCGCGTCGACCATGGGTACAGTCGGACTCCCCTCCGACACCGCGCCCCGCCCGCCGGATCTCCGGAAGACGGCGCCCCCGCCCCCGCCCTCCCCGTACGCCACCTCCCGGTGACCGGTCGGACACCCATCCGGACCCCATCTCGCCGACTGAGACTCCGATGGACGCAAACAACGTTTACCTGGTAGTTCGTTAGCCCCGGTCCACGAAGAGGGAAGGGGCTCCATCCTGAGAACAAGAGCACACGAGGAGACCCACATGGCCATGGGCGACCAGCGCAGGAACGGCCGGCGGCCGGACACGACCGACCAGACGATCCTGAGCGCCCTCGCCAAGGACGCGCGAACAGGCATCACCGAGATCGCCGCCCTGGCCAACGTCTCCCGAGCCACGGCCTACAACCGCATCAAACGGCTCACCGACGAGGGCGTCATCCGCGGGTACTCCGTGGTGACCGACCACTCCAAGATGGGGCTCGGCGTCACCGCGCTCGTCCTCATCTCGGGCAGCCAGCCGGACTGGCGGGCCAACAGGGAGATCCTGTCCTCGTACCCCGAGATCGAGTACTGCTGGTACGTGGTCGGTTCGGCGGACATCGTCCTCCTCGTCCGCGTGGCCAACACCAACCAGCTGCGCGACCTCATCCTGACCCGCCTGCAGTCGCTTCCCGGTGTGACGTCCACCCAGACGCTCACCGTCATCGACGAGGTCGTGCACCGGCCGGTCGTGGAACCCTCGGACGGCGAGTGAGGCCCCTCATCCCCTGACAGCCCCGGCGACCGAGGCCATCAGCTCGGCGAGCATCTCCGAGCCACGCGCGCGGATGGCCGCGACGTCGTCCCCCACCTCCAGCACCACCTCGGCGTACGCCTTCAGCTTGGGCTCGGTCCCCGAGGGCCGCAACGTCACGCGTCCCCACGCCGCGCCCTCCAGCCGGAAGCGCAGTGCGTCCGTCGGCGGCAGTCCCGCGTGTCCGCCGGCGAAGTCGTCGACCCCCGCGACCGCGAGGGGGCCGAACGCGGCGGGCGGTTCGGCGCGCAGCCGCCGCATCGCCGCGGAGATGACCGACAGGTCGTCCACCCGCACCGAGAGCTGGTCGCTCAGGTGCAGTCCGTACCGGCGGGCCTGGTCGTCGAGCAGGTCGACCAGGGACCTGCCGCTCCTCTTCGCGTCGTCCGCGAGCGCCGCCGCCACCAGGGCCGCGCCCACCCCGTCCTTGTCGGCGACAGGGCGGCCCCCGTCCCCTCCCACGCAGTAGCCGAGGGCCTCCTCGAAGGCGAAGACCCGCCGCTGCCCGGGACCCCCCGCGCGGGCCAGCCACTTGAAGCCGGTCAGCGTCTCCTCGTAGTGCACGCCCCGGTCGGCGGCGATCTTGCCCAGCAGGCTGGACGAGACGATCGAGGTGGCCACCACGCGGTCCGGCCCGGAGGTGTGGTCCAGCACGTACTCGGCGAGCAGCCCCCCGACCTCGTTGCCGGTGAGCAGGCCGTGCCCGGGGACGGCGAGCGCGAGCCGGTCGGCGTCCGGGTCGTTGGCGATGACCAGGTCGGCGCCGTCGGCCGCGCCGGCCGCCGTCGCCAGGTCCATCGCACCGGGTTCCTCGGGGTTGGGGAACTCCACGGTCGGGAAGTCGGGGTCCGGGTCGAACTGCTCCGGGACCACGGACGGGCGGGCGAACCCGGCCCGCTCCATCGCGGCGAGGAGCACCCTGCCGCCCACCCCGTGCATGGCGGTGTAGGTGGTGGCCAGCGCGCGCCCGCGCCGGGGGACGAGCGCGGTGACCGCCGCCAGGTAGCGGTCCACGGCCTCCTCCCCCAGCACCGTCCACCCCTCCCCCAGGGGGAGGTCGCCGACCGGTCCCGCGGCGTCGATGGCGGCGGAGATCTCGGTGTCCACCGGGGAGACGATCTGGGCCCCCGCGTCGTCCCCCGTCCCGCCGGCGTACACCTTGTAGCCGTTGTCCTGCGGCGGGTTGTGGCTCGCGGTCACCATGATCCCGGCGTCCGCGCCCAGGTCCCGGACGGCGAACGCCAGCACGGGGGTGGGCAGCGGCCCGGGCATCAGGGACACCCGGTGCCCGGCCCCGGTGAGCACGGCGGCGCTGTCGCGGGCGAAGTCCGCCGACCGGTGCCGGGCGTCGTAGCCGACGACCACGTGGGCGCCGGCCCCGCCCCGGCCCCGCAGCCAGGCGGCGACGCCGGCCGCGGCCCGCATCACCACCACGCGGTTCATCCTGTTGGGGCCCGCCCCCAGGGCCCCGCGCAGGCCGGCGGTCCCGAACTCCAGGCGTGCGCCGAAGCGGTCGGCGAGGCCGGCCAGGGCGGCGGCCTCGCCCCTGTCCGCGCGCTCCAGCAGCCCCCGCAGCTCCTCGCGGGTGGCGGGGTCGGGGTCCTGGGCGAGCCATTCCCGGGCGAGGGCGGCGGTGTCGGCGGTCATCGGTCCCGTTCCCTCAGAGCTCGGCGACGATGTCGGCGAGCAGGCGGCCGACGGCTCCCGCGGACTCCCGGCCCGTGGCGAGCACGTCCTCGTGGTCGAGGTTGGCGCCCTCCAGCCCGGCGGCGATGTTGGTGACGAGCGACAGGCCGAGGACCTGGGCGCCCGCCTCGCGGGCGGCGATGGCCTCCAGGACGGTGGACATGCCGACCAGGTCGGCCCCCATGGCGCGGAGCATGCGGATCTCGGCGGGGGTCTCGAAGTGCGGGCCGGGCATGGCCGCGTAGACGCCCTCGGGCAGGTCCGGGGCCACCCGGCGGGCGAGTTCGCGCAGGGCCGGGGTGTAGGTCTCGGTGAGGTCCACGAAGGAGGCGCCGGTGAGCGGCGACCTCGCGGTCATGTTGAGGTGGTCGGCGATCAGCACCGGGGAGCCCACGGCGTAGGCGGGGTTGATGCCGCCCGCGGCGTTGGTCAGGACGACGGTCCGGGCCCCGGCGGCCACGGCCGTGCGCACGCCGTGCACGACCGCGTCCGTGCCGTGGCCCTCGTACAGGTGGGTGCGGCCCAGGAAGGCGAGCACGCTGCGGCCGCCGTCGCGGATGCTGCGGATCGTACCGCTGTGCCCCTCCACCGCGGGGGGCCGGAAGCCCGGCAGGTCGGAGGCGGCCAGCTCGTGCCCCGAGTCGCCGAGCAGGTCGGCGGCGGGCGCCCACCCCGATCCCATGACCAGGGCGACGTCGTACTCGTCGACGCCGGTGCGCGAGCGCAGCTCCGCGGCGGCGTCCTCTGCGGCGGCCTGGGGTGTGCGAGTCACTGGGTGCTCTCCGTTCGTTCGTGCCGCGCCGGCGGCGCGGGGTGTCGCTCCGGTGTGCGGCGGCGGGTCACGACCCGCCGGGGTCCGCGCCGCCGGGGGTCGTCGGCCCGTCGGGCACGGGCGCGGTCCCGCCCGTCCGCCGGTCCGCGGGCGCCGTCTCCTCCGCGCGCGGACCGGCGACCCGCTCCGGGACGCCGGTCCCCTCCTCCTCTACACCCCGACGGGGTGCCACACCGTCTTGGTCTCCAGGAAGGGGGTCATGCGCGAGGTGCCCGGGTCGGGGTCGAGCCAGGCGTCCTCACCCCCGCCGGGCGCGGGCCGGGGCCGCAGCACCCGGGTGAGGGTGGTCGCCGCCGCCCGCTCGAACTCGACCGCGAGCTCCCCGGCGCCGGCGAGGTCGAGGGCGTTGACGTCGGCGTGGGAGGCCAGGTGCGGTCCGATCTCGCCCACCCTGCCGGTCAGCAGGTTGACCACCCCGCCGGGAAGGTCGGAGGTGGCGAGCACCTCGGCCAGGTCGACGGCGGCCAGGGGCGACCCCTCGGACGCGACCACCACCGCCGTGTTACCGGTGGCGACGACCGGTGCGATCACGGAGGTCAGGCCGAGCAGCGGCGCGTCCTGGGGCGCGAACACGGCCACCACGCCGGTCGGCTCGGGGGCCGAGTGGTTGTAGAAGGGGCCCGCCACGGGGTTGGCGCCGCCGAGCACCTGGGCGAACTTGTCGGTCCAGCCCGCGTAGTACACCCACCGGTCGACGGCGGCGGAGACCACCCGGTCGGCGTCCGCGCGGGACAGCCCCTGCGCGGCCGCCGCCTGGGCCGCGAACTGCTCACGCCGGCCCTCCAGGACCTCCGCGACCCGGTACAGGACCTGGCCCCGGTTGTAGGCGGTGCGCGACGACCAGCCCCCGAAGGCCTTGCGCGCCGCGGTGACGGCGTCGCGCGCGTCCTTGCGCGACGCGAGGGAGGCGTTGGCCAGGTGTTCGCCGTCCGAGGAGGTCACGGGGTAGCTCCTGCCCGACTCCGAGCGGGGGAAGGCCCCGCCCACGTAGAGCTTGTAGGTCTTGCGGACCGCGAGGCGCGCGGGCACGCCGGACGCGGGGGCCCCGCCCCCGGCGCCGCCGCTCCCTCCCCGGCCCTTGCCGGCCTCGGCCGCGCCCCTGCCGGCCTTCCCGGTGCTCCGCCGCTCAGCCAAGGTAGGCCTCCAATCCGTGCCGTCCGCCCTCGCGGCCGTATCCCGACTCCTTGTAGCCGCCGAAGGGGCTGGTGGGGTCGAACTTGTTGAACGTGTTGGACCAGACCACGCCCGCGCGCAGGCGCTCGGCGGTCCACAGCATGCGGGAGCCCTTCTCGGTCCACACGCCCGCGGAGAGTCCGTAGGGGGTGTTGTTGGCCTTCTCCACCGCCTCCTCGGGGGTGCGGAAGGTCAGGACGGACAGGACCGGCCCGAAGATCTCCTCGCGTGCGACCCGGTGGGCCTGGCTGACGCCGGTCAGGACCGTGGGGGCGAACCAGTATCCGGCCTCGGGCAGGTCGCAGGCGGGCGACCAGCGCTCGGCGCCCTCGGCCTCCCCGGTGTCGGTGATCTCGCGGATCCGCTCCAGCTGGGCGGCGGAGTTGATCGCCCCGATGTCGGTGTTCTTGTCCAGGGGGTCGCCCAGGCGCAGCTTGGAGATCCGCGCCTTGAGCAGCGGGAGGAACTCCTCGGCGACCGACTCCTGGACCAGCAGCCGGGAGCCCGCGCAGCACACATGGCCCTGGTTGAAGAAGATGCCCGAGACGACGCCCTCGACGGCCTGGTCGATCGCCGCGTCGTCGTAGACGATGTTGGCGCCCTTGCCGCCCAGTTCGAGGGTGAGGCGCTTGCCGGTGCCCGCGACGGAGCGGGCGATCCGGCGGCCCACCCCGGTGGAGCCGGTGAAGGCCACCTTGTCGGCGCCGGGGTGCTCGACCAGGGCCTGCCCGGTCTCGCCCGCGCCGGTCAGGATGTTGACCACGCCCGGGGGCAGGTCGGCCTCCTGGCAGATCTGCGCGAAGACCATCGCGGTGAGCGGGGTGGTCTCGGCCGGCTTGAGGACCACGGTGTTGCCGGTGGCCAGGGCGGGCGCCACCTTCCACGCGAGCATGAGCAGCGGGAAGTTCCACGGGATGACCTGCGCCGCGACGCCGAGCGGCTTCGGGTCCGGGCCGAGGCCCGCGTGCGCGAGCTTGTCGGCCCACCCGGCGTAGTAGAAGAAGTGCGCGGCGACCAGCGGCACGTCGACGTCGCGGGTCTCCTTGATGGGCTTGCCGTTGTCCAGGGACTCCAGCACCGCCAGTTCGCGCGAGCGCTCCTGGACGATGCGGGCGATGCGAAACAGGTACTTGCCGCGTTCGGCGCCGCTCATCCGGCCCCACACGGTCTCCTGGGCGCGGCGGGCGGCGGCGACGGCGCGGTCGACGTCGGCGGGCCCGGCGACGGCGACCCGCGCGAGCCCGGTCCCGTCGGCGGGGTTGAGGGTGGTGAGGTACTCCCCGCCCTCGGCGGGGGAGAACCCTCCGTCGACGAACAGGTCGTAGGTCTCGCGCAGGGCGACGACGGAGCGGGACTCCGGTGCGGGCGCGTACTCGAAGATCACGGCTCTAGTCCAGCGTGTAGTAGTCGGGGCCCGGGTAGGTGCCGGTGGTCAGCCTGGTGCGCTGCATGAGCAGGTCGTTGAGGAGGCTGGAGGCGCCGATCCGGAACAGGTCGGGGGTCAGCCAGTCGGGACCGGCGACCTCGTTGACCATGACCAGGTTGCGGACGGCGTCCTTGGTGGTGCGGATGCCCCCGGCGGGCTTGACGCCCACGCGCCGCCCGGTGTCGGCGTGGTGGTCGCGGACGGCCTCCAGCATCACCAGGGTGACCGGCGGCGTCGCGGCCGGGGACACCTTGCCGGTGGAGGTCTTGACGAAGTCGGCCCCGGCCCGGATCGCCAGGTGCGAGGCGCGCCGGACGTTGTCGTAGGTGACGAGTTCGCCGGTCTCCAGGATGACCTTGAGGTGCGCGGCGCCGCAGGCCTCCTTGACGGCGGCGATCTCCTCGAAGACCTTGAGGTAGTCGCCGGACAGGAACGCCCCCCGGTCGATGACCATGTCGATCTCGCTCGCCCCGTCGGCGACGGCGCGGCGGGTGTCGGCGAGCTTGACCTCCATCGGGGCGCGGCCGGACGGGAAGGCGGTGGCCACCGAGGCCACCCCGATCCCGGTGCCGCCCAGCGCCGCGGCGGCGGTGGCGACCATGTCCGGATAGACGCACACGGCGCCGACGCGCGGCACGGTGCGGTCCGAGGGGTCGGGGTTGGCGGCCTTGGCGCACAGGGCGCGGACCTTGCCGACGGTGTCGGCCCCCTCCAGGGTGGTCAGGTCGACCATGCTGATGGCCAGGTCGACGGCCCTGGCCTTGGCGGTGGTCTTGATCGACCGGGTCGCCAGGTCCTGGGCCCGGGCCCGGGCGCCGACCTCGTCCACGCCCGGAAGTCCGTGCAGGAACACCCGGAGGGCGCGGTTGGTCGTCGCCTCGGGCGCGAATGCGGTGTGGGGCACGGGCACCTACTGCTCGATCGGGTTGCTGGCCGGTCCGCCCGCCGCGGATCGGCGGAGGCGGTTCGGGGAAGCGTGCGCGAAGACCCGTTCCCCGGGCGTCCGGCCGGGGTCGCCCCCGGGGCCGGGCACTCAGGCAGTCACCATAACCCCGGGCGGAGCGGCCGTCAGTATCCGCCCTGAGGGCATGGCCGAAGGTTGGAGAAGCCTCCAACCAGGCACGGTGTACCGAGTGGTGGTTTCCTCCAACCCGGGTGGGAAAATCCCTGAAAACGGACACTCTGGCAGGGACCTCGCCGACATCGGGGGCTCGCGCGGTCTAGACCGGGGTACTCCTCCGCGCCGCCCGGGCGGGGTGCGAGACTGGCGCGGACCGGCCCCCGCCGGGCTCCGGAACGGGCCCGGCCGAGTCGACAGGAGCGAGCGGTGGCACCAGCGGACACGACGGGGCGGACCGGCCCGCGAACGGAAGCGGGCGCCGCCGACCGCACGGGGGACGGGGACGGCTCCGCGGGCCGGCCGGGCACGGCCGGCGCCCGGCGGCCCGGCCCCCCGGAGCTGCGCCTGGTGCGTCTGGACCGGGGCGCCCCCGAGTCGGTCCTGCTCAGAGCGGCCGTGCTGGAGCACCGTCCGCTGCCCGGGCAGCGCGGGTACGCGAGAGCGCCCGCGGCCACGCTCCCCCTCGCCGACGCCGACCCGGCGCGCACCCCCTTCGCGGTCGTGGCGGGGCCCGGCCCGGTGCGGGACGCGGCCGGGGCGCGTGCCTCCTGCGCGGGTTTCGGCGTCCTGGACCGGGCGGTGCACGCTCGCGACCTGGTGCCGGATCCCGCGCACGCGGTGCTGCTGCGCGCCTTCCACGTCGCCCCGGACTGGCAGGGGAAGGGGGTGGGCCGGGCCTCGTGCTCGGCCCCGCTGCTGGACCGGCTCGCGGCGGAGGTCGCGCCGGACGCCTCCGAGCTGGTGCTGTGCGTCGACGAGGCCAACCGGCGGGCGGCACGGGTGTACGGGGCCGCCGGGTTCTCCTTCACGGGCCGGCGCCTCTTCGCCGAGCCGGACGGCATGCAGCTGGTGATGGTCCGGCCGATCGACGCCGGGGGCGGGTCCTGACACGCGGCCGCCGGGGTCGGCGTACGCTGGCCCCATGGCGGAGTTCCGGATCAGCACCGACGACGACCGCGTCGACCTGCGCAGGATGGCGGCTGCCCTCGTCGAGTCCCAGAGGTGGGCGCGCGACGACGTGAGCATCTGGGACAACCGGCGCGGCGAGGTGATCGTGACGGTCGACGACTCGCTGCTGCGCAAGCCCGAGGCGGACCCGATGCACCGCTCCCGGCACACGCCCCGGGACGTCCACGACGCCTGCGAGACCCTGCGCCGGGAGGACCCGTCGCTGCGCCGCGTGGACTTCCGGTTCCTGCGCGAGGAGACCGCGCGCTTCTTCTCCGCGGGGTGGACCGTCGCCGACGTGCTGCACGCCCTGGGGCACCGCCCCGACGGGGCGCCCTGGCCCCTCGGTCCGGACCGGCAGGGCACCGACTGGCTCCGCGAGCGCATGAGGGCGTGGCGGACCCCCGACGGGGACATCCGCCCCTCGCAGTCGCAGGAGGGCGCCCAGCTCCGGGTGATCAGCCGCGCGGGGCTGCCGGTGGACATCGGCCTGCCCGAGGACGCCGAGGTGTCCCAGCGGCCCGTGGCGAGCCGGTCGGCGGCGCGCTCCGCGGCCGACGACGCCCGGCGGCTCATCCGGCAGAACTCCCGCACCAGCAGCGACTCCCTCGCCCACCGGGACCGCACCTCCGCGAACATCACCCGCCGGGACGGCCTCCGCTAGCCCGTCTTCGCTCGTCGACGAGGGAGACGGCCCCGCTCGCCGCCTCGCCGAGGAGGAGTTCGGCCGGCCCCCTGCCGACGAGCAGCCTCCAGAGGGTGGCGAACAGGAGGGCTCCGAGGACGAACCACTCCAGCAGCCACGGGGAGGCCCACTCGGATCCGGCGGCCCCGATGACCACCGCCAGGACGAGGATGTGCCCGCTGTAGACGGTGAGCGGCATCCGGCCGACCGAGGTCAGCGGGTACATGGCGGTCCGGAACCGGTCGCACAGGAACAGGCAGGCCACGAGCACGAGAAGGCCCTGGCCGACCGCCTCGGCGATCTCGAAGGTGGTGCCGGTGTGCGGCGTGTTGACCGCCAGCCACCACCAGGTGTCGGTCGGGACCTGCCCGGAGATCGACTCCGCGTGGTCGGTGACCGCGTACCGCACCTGCTCCACCACCGCCGGATCGGCGGCGGCCTCCGGTGTCAGGCCGGTGAGCTCCGGGCCGCTGGCCGCGACGAGCCGGTCCAGGCCGCCCAGGGGGCCGAGCGCCAGCCACGATCCCCCGTAGGCGAACACGGACAGCGCCGCGCCCGTGACCGCCAGGCGCACCCTGACGGCGGTGGCGGTGAGGTCGAGCCGCCCGACGGCCATGCCCGCGACCACGTAGACCATGAAAGTGACCGCCGGGTAGTAGCCGGTCAGGAAGAACTCCGTGAGGGTGGGCACCGACCCGCTCCGCAGCTGCGGGGGGAAGAAGGCCTCGCGCAGCGCGAACGACAGGAACGGCCCGGCGGCGGCCAGGGCGCCCGCCACCGCCCACAGCGCGCCCGGGCGCAGCTTCACCAGCGGCAGCGCCAGCAGGAAGAACCCGGCGTAGTAGGTGAGGATGATCGCGATCGGCACCGCCATGATGTTCAGGACCGCGCCGAGGAGCCCGATGAGGACGGCCCGGGTGAGGATGCGCACGACCGCCCGGCGCAGCGGTTCCCCGGCGGCGGGGGCGGTGCGCCCGGTCATGAGCGCCAGGGAGACCCCCGCGAGGAGGGCGAAGAGCGCCGAGGAGTTGCCCCGCACGATGCCGTGCAGGTCCCACGCGTAGTTCTCGGGCGACAGGAATCCCATCGAGGCCACCCCGAGGTGGACGACGAACATCCCGAAGACGGCGAGGGCGCGGGCCGCGTCGATGCCGTCGATCCGCGCCTTCGGCGAGGGCGGTCCGGCGGGGGCCGTGGAGGTGTCGTCAGACTGGTTCTGTGCCACGCCCGTCAGGCTATGCCCGTTCTGTCCCCCGCAACAATGCGCGGCGCCGCCACCGCGTGGCCACAGACGGCCACGGGCGGGACGCCGTTCCCCCGGGCCCGGGAGCGGTCACGGCGACGGCCTCGGGGAGGACGCGGCGAGGAGGACGTCGAGCAGGCCGGGGAAGCGCGCGTCGATGTCCGCGCGACGCAGGGCGAGGTAGAGCCTGCGGCCGTCGGGCCGCTGGCGGATGACCCCGCTCTCCCGGAGCACCCGCCAGTGGTGGGTCATGCTCGATTTCGGGACGTCGGGCACGACCTCGCCGCAGAACCGCTCCCGGCCGTCGGCCAGCGTGCGGGCGGCCTCCAACCGGACGGGGTGGCCCAGGGCCGCGAGCACGTCGACGAGCTCGATGTCGGCGGCGTCGGGGTGGTGGAGTCCTGCCATGGGGCCACTGTACGTGAATGCCGTACGGACAGCGGCCCGAGGGCCTTGACAGCCGGCGCACTTCCGTACGAGGATCTCGTACTGTTCGATTGTACGAGCATTCCGTACAAACGGACGGTCTCCGCCCCCGGACAAGAGGAACCCCACATGACCACGGTCGGCCCCCTGGGCGACACCACGCTCGCCCACTCGCTCGACGGCGGCTTCTCCAGCCGCCACGCGGACGTCAACGGCGTCCGCCTGCACTACGTCGAGGGAGGCGACGGGGAGGGCGATCCCCTGTTCCTCCTGGGCGGCTGGCCGCAGACCTGGTGGCAGTGGAACAAGGTGATGCCCGCGCTGGCGCGCCGCCGCCGGGTGATCGCCGTGGACCTGCGCGGCATGGGATCCTCCTCCAAGCCCGAGGGGGGCTACGACAAGAGGACCATGGCGCACGACGTCCACGCCCTCGCCGAACACCTCGGGCTGACCCGCGTCGGCGTCGCGGGGCACGACATCGGCGCGATGGTCGCCTACGCCCACGCCGCCCTCTTCCCGGAGGCGACCAGCAGGGTCTGCCTCCTGGACGTCCCCCACCCGGACGAGGGCTGGACCGCCTTCAGCCTCCTTCCCCGGCCGGACCAGCACGTCGACCCGGGCCACGGGAACCCGGCCGGCCCCTACCTGTGGTGGTTCGCCTTCAACCAGGTGCGGGGCCTCCCCGAGAGGCTGCTGGAGGGGCGCTCCCGGCTGCTGGGCGACTGGCTCTTCGACTACATGGCCGAGGACCCCGCCTCGATCGGCGAACACTCCCGGCAGGTGTACGCACACGCGTACTCCGGCGCGGACGCCGTCCGCGCCGGGAACGGGTGGTACCAGGCGTTCACCGCCGACATCGCGGACGAGCGGACCTACGGCAGGGTGCGGGTGCCGCTCCTCGCCCTGGGCGGCGACCGGAGCAACCACGCGTTCCTGAAGGAGCTGATGCCCTCCAAGGGCACCGACGTCCGGGTGGTCGAGATCGCCGACTGCGGGCACTACCTGCCCGAGGAGCAGCCGGAGGCGGTGGTCTCCGCGCTGGAGTCCTTCCTGCGCTGACCCCGTCCCGGGCACGGGGGCCGGGCTCCGCCCCGAAGGCGGGTCCCGGCCCCCGTGCGTGTTCCGCGCGGTCCGTCCCGGCCCTCCGGCCGCGCGGCCGGAGGGCCCGGGCCCGGTCAGCCCTGCAGTTCGCTGAAGCGGTCCAGGGCCTCCGGGTTGGCCAGGGAGTCGCGGCTGGCGACCTTCTCGGGGTCCTCGCCCATGAGGATGCGCTTGACCGGGACCTCCAGCACCTTCCCGGACAGGGTCCGGGGCACGGCCGCGATGGCGCGGACGCGGTCGGGCACGTGGCGGGGCGAGCAGTCGGTGCGGATGCGCCGGGCGATCTCCTTGGGCAGGTCGCCCTCCAGGTCGGCCCCCTCGCGCAGGACGGTGAACAGCTCGATCCTGGAGGAGCCGTCCTTCTGGGGCACGTCCACCACGAGGGCGTCCACGACGTCGTCGAGGGCGAGGACGGCGCGGTAGATCTCGCTGGTGCCCATGCGGACGCCGCCGCGGTTGATGGTGGAGTCCGAGCGGCCGTAGATGATCGCCGTGCCGCGGTCGGTGATCTCGATCCAGTCGCCGTGCCGCCAGATCCCCGGGTAGACGGAGAAGTAGCTGTCGCGGAGGCGCTCGCCGTCCTCGTCTCCCCAGAAGAAGACGGGCATGGACGGCGCGGGCTGCGTGACGACGAGCTCGCCCACCTCCCCGGTGAGCTCCCTGCCCTCGGGGTCCCAGGAGGCGACCGCCATGCCGAGTGCCCGGGACTGGATCTCGCCCTCGTAGACCGGCAGCGTGGGCGTCCCGCCGACCAGGCAGCTGCACACGTCGGTGCCGCCGGAGGTCGAGAACAGCCAGAGGTCGCCGCCGAACTCGTCGTAGACCCAGGAGAACGCCTCCGGGCTGAGGGGGGAGCCGGTGGAGCCGATCGCCTTGAGGCGGGAGAGGTCGCGGCCCTCGCGGGGGTGGACGCCCTCCTTCATCGAGGAGGCCAGGAAGCCCGCGCTGGTGCCGAAGACGGTCACCCCGGCGTCGGCGGCCAGGTCCCAGAGCGCGCCCATGTCGGGCGCCGCCGGGCTGCCGTCGTACAGGACGATGGAGGCCGGGGTCAGCAGGACGCTGACCAGGAAGTTCCACATCATCCAGCCGGTGGTGGTGAACCAGAAGACCCGGTCGTCCTCGCGGGCGTCCAGGTGGAGGTGGAGGTTCTTGAGCTGCTCCAGGAGGATGCCGCCGTGTCCGTGCACGATGGCCTTGGGCAGCCCGGTGGTCCCGGAGGAGTAGAGCACCCAGAGGGGGTGGTCGAAGGGGACCGGGGTGAACTCCAGTTCGGCCCCGGCTCCGGACTCCTCCAGCCGCCCCCAGGACATGGTGCCGTCGAGGGGGGCGCCGGGGTCGAGGTGGTCGAGGAGGACGGTGTGCTCGGCGGTGGGCAGCGCGGCGCGCAGCTCGTCGACCACGGGGCGCCGGTCGAAGTCCTTGCCGCCGTAGCGGTAGCCGTCGACGGCGAGGAGGACCTTCGGCTCGATCTGCGCGAAGCGGTCGATGACGCTGCGGACCCCGAAGTCCGGCGAGCAGGAGGACCACACCGCGCCGAGGGAGGCGACGGCGTAGAACGCGGCGACCGTCTCGGGGAGGTTGGGCAGGTACGCGACCACGCGGTCGCCCGGGCCGACCCCCAGCCGGCGCAGCCCGGCGGCGATGGCGGCGGTGCGCCGGCGGAGTTCGCCCCAGGTCCACTCACCGAGCCCGCGCAGCTCGGTGGCGTGCCGGATGGCGACGCGGGCGTCGTCGCGGCCCTCGAAAACGTGTCGGGCGTAGTTGAGGGTCGCCCCCGGGAACCAGGACGCGCCGGGCATGGCGCGTTCGGCCAGCACCCGCTCGTAGGGGGTCTCGGACCGGACTCCGTAGTACTCCCAGACCGCTTCCCAGAAGCCGTCGACGTCGGTGACCGACCAGCGCCAGAGGGAGTCGTAGTCGAAGGACGCGGCCGGGGAGCCCGCCTCCCCTCCGAACGCGCGGACCCCCTTGTTCTCCGAGGCCCACCGGGCGAACGCGACGATGTTCGAGGACTCGGTCCGCGCCTCGTCGGGCTCCCAGAGCACACGGGGCACCCTGCTGTCCGTCATTGGCCCGCCTTCCCAATCGCGTGGCTGTGTGTTGCTGTGAGACCCATCTAACAACACCCCACCGCCGCCGCCACGCCCCGGCCTCGCGTCAGGGAGGGCGGGGGCGTGTGGTAGGCGTGCAGGTCACCGGCGCGGAGGCCGCGGCCGGGCCGTGCCCGGAGCGCCTGTGGGACGGGCTCCCGCGAGACGCCGCGCGCCCCCGCGGGATCCGGTCACGGGACGTCTGCGGCCTCGGCGGGTCAGGCGGCGAGCAGAGCCGCGACCGCGGCCACCGGGGAGTCGACCACGGGGGACCCCGTGGCCTCCAGCCGTTCGCGCGCCATCAGTCCGCTGGCGACCAGGACGGACCTGGCGCCCGCCTCGCGGGCGGCCCGTGCGTCGTCGTCGATGTCGCCGATCAGCACGACGCCGGCCGGGTCGATGCCCTGGTGGTCGAGGTGGCGCACCAGGTGCTCGGCCTTGGAGTCGTGCTCGGTGGCGAACCTGCGGCCGTCGACCCGGGTGAAGTGGGAGGTGAGCCCGCGCTCGGTGACCAGGGGCACCAGGTGCTCGTGCGAGGCCATGGAGAGCAGGGACTGCGTGCCGCCTCCGCCGGACCACCGGTGCAGGACGTCCGGGACGCCCTCGCTCAGCTCGCAGGTGGGCAGGTGCTCCAGGTAGCTGCTGTCGTAGAGCCGCTCCGCGTGCTCCCACTCGCCGTCGGCGAAGGGGCGGCCGAGGAGGTCCTCGTAGCAGGGGATGAGGGGCCGCCGGAAGACGGAGCGCCAGTAGTCCATCTCCACGGGCTCGCGGCCGAACTGCGCGCAGACGGCGTTCACCGCCGCGAGGTTGGCGTGGTTGTCGTCCAGGAGGGTGCCGTTCCAGTCCCAGACGATGTGGGTGATACCGGTTCGGTCGAAGGTCGTCTCAGTCATCGTCAGCACTTTACGGGCCCCCGCCCCGGTTCGTGAATGCGTTTTCGGCCACCTCACCTCGGGTGACCGGGGTCGGGGGCGTCCGGGACGCGGGCCGCGCGCCGCTCCGCCCGGGTCCGGCGCACGCGCCGGACCAGCAGGGCGCCGCCGACGACCATCACGGGGAAGAGGACGAGGACGAGCAGCGGCACCAGGATCGCGAGCAGCGAGGTGACCAGGCTGACGAAGTCCTCCAGGAGGGAGACGAGGGGGGCCGAGCAGCCGAGCGAGACGCCGTTGGTCACGACCCGCGCCATCGCCTTGGCGACGTGGAAGAGCAGGGCGACCACCACGCCGGCGATCACCGGGACCCAGGAGACCCCGGTCCCGTCCTCCGCCACGGCGCCGGAGGCGGCGCCGGTGATCTCGGACAGCTCGACCGTCGAGGCGCCCGCGCCGAAGACGATGCCTCCCGAGGTGGGCCGCACCACGGTCTGGATGACGTCGTTGACGCTGTCGAGGGCGGGGAACTTGTCGGCGGCGAACTCCACGACCAGCAGCACGCCGAGGGTCACGAGGGTGACGGGGTGTTCGAGCCACAGCCAGGCGTCGCCGAGCGGGACGAGGTCGGTGAAGCGGGCGAGCAGGCCGACCGCGAGGAGGGGGATGTAGGCGTTGAGCCCCGCCGCGGAGGCCAGGCCCAACCCGGTGAGAGTGGCGAACATGCTCTTCCTTCTGTGCTCCAGAGGGGGCGGGGGGGGGGGGGGCCCCGCCCCCCCCCCCCGGCCCGGGTGCCCCCGGTTTGGCCCACCGGGCCCCAGGAGGTTTGGCCCCGGGGGGGCATGAACCCCCGGGGGTCGGGGGGGCGGTTAACGA
>NZ_JBIWMK010000007.1:229503-252380 GCF_044766605.1 Nocardiopsis sp. NPDC101807
GGGCCGCCCCCCCGCGTGTGGTGGTGGGCTCCTCCCTCCCGCTGGGGGGGGGGGGGGGGGGGGGGGGGGGCGCCCCCCCCCCCCCCCCCCCCCCCCCCGGCGCCGGTGTCACCGTGTTGACGCTCACGGGGCACATGAAGTTTCGCCGCGGGGTGTCCTGATCCGCCGGGGCTACTGGCGGTAGTTCTCGACCTCGGAGGCGGGGCGGACCCGCGCCTCGTCGGGGTCCTGGCCGAACTCGCTGCGGGCCCGCCGCTGACGGAGCAGGTCCCAGCACTGGTCCAGCGCGGACTCCACCTCCTCCATGCGGCCGCGCTCCTCCGGCTCCAGACCCCCGGGGGCGGAGCGGAGCGCGTGCTCCTCGTCCATCAGTCCCCGGATGGTGGCCATGATGTCGTTCTCGGCGCTTTCGCTCATACGGCCATCGTCGGCTCGGCCGGGGGCGGGGGCAAGCCCCCGGCCCCGGGCTTGCCCAGACCAGACCGGACGTTTACGGCCCGGGACGGCGAGGCGATCGACCCTCGTTCGTCTGGGAAACTCCTACTACGGCCGCATTGACCACCACGTGCACGGGGCCGGGACGGCGGAATGCGTTCCACACCCCCGCGGTTGGATACCCGTAGGGGGTACGGTAATGGCATCTGGGCAGGAACGACACGGAAGCGGGAGCATGGCTGCGACCCACGGTTACAGCAACGACAAGCAGAGTCACATCAACCGGCTGCGCCGGATCGAGGGGCAGATCCGCGGGCTCCAGCGCATGGTCGAGGACGACCAGTACTGCATCGACATCCTGACCCAGACGTCGGCCGTGAACAAGGCGCTGCGGTCCTTCTCCCTCGCCATCCTCGACGAGCACCTCAAGCACTGCGTGGCCCACGCCGTCGCCAACGGCGGCGAGGAGGCCGACGAGAAGGTCCGCGAGGCGTCCGAGGCCATCGCCCGCCTCGTCCGCTCCTAGGAGGCGCCCCGGACCCCCGCGCCGCGGCCCGACACGCCCCGGCCGGCCGCCGGAGCCCCGGCGGCCGGGCCCCGCCCGGGGCCCGGCGCACGCCGCCGGCCCGCGCGGCCTCAGTCCTCTCCGTAGCGCTCCCGCTCGTTCTCCAGCAGGCGCGCCCCCTCCTTGCCCGCGGACGCGGCGTCCAGGTAGTCGACCGCCTCGTTGGCGACGAACGACGAGGGGCGGCCGTCGTCGGCGAAGCCCAGCCGCGACACCTCGCCGCCGGTGAACGCCCGGATCCCCCAGTTGGCCAGGATGCGGGCCCGGGCGGTCGGGGACGGCACCGCCATCATGTGGTAGCCGCGGGTGACGCCCAGCGCGGGGAGGCCGGTCAGGTCGAACTTGAGGACCCGCGCGAGCGCGTCCCTGCCGCTCAGGTCCACCACCAGCCCCATGTCCTTGTGCCGGAAATCGCGCAGCGGGCGCCCCAGCAGGGAGGCGACCACGTTCTCGGCGGCGGTGGCGGCCTGACGGGTGGCGTACTGCGCGGTCGGCGGGCAGTAGGCGCCGCCGTCCTGGGCGAGGTTGGGCACCGCCGCGGCGTCGCCGATGGCGAACACCTCCGGGGCCCCGGGCACGCGCAGGTCGGCGTCCACCTCCAGGCGGCCTCGCTGGGTGGGCCTGTCCAGGGTCTCCATGAGCGGGCTCGGCGAGACGCCCGCCGTCCAGATCAGCGTCCGGCAGGGCAGGGCCCGGCCGTCGGTGAGGACCACCTTGTCGGCGCTCACCTCGCGCACGGACACCTTGAGCTTGACCTCGATCCCCAGGGAGCGCAGCAGGTCGAGCGCCTTGCGGCCCAGCCGGTCGCCGAGCTCGGGCAGCACCTTGGGCGCGATGTCGACGAGGTGCCAGCGGATCACCGGGCGCAGCTCCGGATAGCGCTTGGCCGCCTCCTGGCAGAGCCGCATCAGGGACGCGGCGGTCTCGACACCGGTGTAGCCCCCGCCGACCACGACGAAGCGGCAGCGCTCCTCCCGTTCCGCGGGGTCGCGGGTGTCGTTGGCCAGTTCCAGCTGGGCGAGGACGTGGTCGCGCAGGAGCACGGCCTCCGCCAGGGTCTTGGCGCCGTAGGCGTGCTCGGTGAGCCCGGGGATGTCGAAGGCCCGGGTGAGCCCCCCGGGCGCGAGCACCAGCCGGTCGTAGCGGACGGGCGCGAGTTCACCGGTGGGCCGGCGGACGAGGACGACGCGGTCACGGGTGTCCACGCCGACGGCGTGTCCGGGGACGAGCCTGGTCTCCCTGGTGAGCCGGTGCACGGACATGGCGACCGACTGGGGTGTGAGCAGCCCTGACGCGACCTGGGGCAGCAGCGGGCTGTAGAGCATGTAGTCGTGCGGGGCGACGAGGGCGATGTCGGCCGCCCCCGTCGGGATACGGCGTTCGAGGTGACGCAGGGTGTGGAGTCCACCGAAACCCGCGCCGACCACCACGATCCGAGGCCGAGACATATGTACACCGCTCCTTCTCCGTGTCGTGGTACGGGACGTCATGGTGTGTCTGGGGGACGTTGGACGCAGGCGTACCCATTTCACCGCGGCCAAATGTACGACCGCAGGCGGCGATCCGGGACGTTTCCCGCCGGGGGTCCCGGGGACTTTGTCGCCTCTTGGCCCGGGGAGGGAAAGGCATACGCGTCCTTCAACCCCGCGAAACCCGGGGATGACCGGCGATCCGGAACACTGGGTAACTGTATGTAACGGCACGATCACGAAAAGTGCCGCCGTCTGACCTGGAAGGAGCAGTGAAAACGCATGCGTGCGTTCACCAGGATCGCCGCCACCACCGCCCTGGCCGGAGGGCTGACCGTGTTCGGTGCGGGCGCCGCCCTCGCCGCCTCGGCGGAGGGCCCGGGGGAATGGTCTCCCCACGGGAGCTTCGAGGCCGTCACCGCCCAGGCCCTCGCGGACTGGATCGACCGCGGCGCCTCCGACCCCGGGAAGGACGCCGACCCCGTTCCGGCGGACGTTCCCGCGGAGGAGGCCCCCGAGGGCACGCAGGGGCCGACCGGTCCCGCCGGGCCGAACCAGGAGGCCCCGGGCCAGGGAGCGCCGGGACAGCAGGCGCCGGGCCAAGGGGCCCCCGGACAGCAGGCCCCGGGACAGCAGGCGCCCGGTCAGCAGGCCCCGGACCAGGAGGCGGGACCCGCCGCCGAGGCGCCCGGGTCCGCAGACGGGAACGGCGCTCCCGACGGGGCGACCGGCCCCGGGGGGCAGCAGGAGGACGCGCCCGCCGACGCCGCCGCCCCGGCGGAGGCCCCGGCCGGTGTGGTCGAAGCTCCGGCCGGGGCCTCCGCGGAGGAGGCGCCCGCCGACGCGGCCGCACCGGCCAAGCCCTCCGGCGCGGCCGGCGCGCAGCCGTAGCCGAGCCGCCGGGAGACCCCTCCGAGGGGAGACCCGGCGCACTCCCGTGGGGGGGGGGGGGGGGGGGGGGGGGGCCGCCCCCCCCCCCCCCCCCCCGCCCCCCCCCCGGCCCCGCCCCCCCCCCCCCCCCCCCCCCCCCCCCCCGTTCGCCGCCGCCCGCCTCGGGCCCCCGGCTCACGTCTGCAGGCGCACCCGCACGACCCCCGTCCCGCCCAGGTCCACCCAGACGCTGTCGGGGGTGCGCACCAGCCGCAGGACCAGGGTCCGGCACACCGGGCAGCTCGCCACCAGCCCCGGGCCGTCCACCGTCACGTGCAGCTCCGCGAACACCCCGCACGCCCCGCACACCGAGCACCGCCGCTCGGCGGCGGTCAGGTCCACGGACAGGATCTCCGACAGCGGGCCCGCCAGGGCGTTGGCGTCGACGTGCTCCGGTTCGGTCATCTGGCACCTCCACCGGATCCGAACCGCTCGGTCCGGACCCGTCTCGGGTCGTGACCCAGGGCCACGAGGGCGTCGGACGCCGTCTCCACGAAACCGGTCGGCCCGCACACGAAGCACACCGGGGCGAACTCGGGCGGGAACCCGTGGGTGTTCAGCTCGGCCGCGCCCAGGCGCCCGGGTCCGCGGGGCGAGGCCTCCGGGGCCCGGCGCGTGTGGGCGACGAACAGGTCCACTCCCCCGTCGCCGGGCCGGTGGGCGCCCAGCTCCCCCCGGTAGTACCGGTCCTCAGGCGTGCGCACCGAGTACAGGAACCGGAAGAGCGCCCTGCTCCCCACCCTGCGCCGCTCGCGCACCATCGCCATCAGGGGGACCACCCCGGAGCCGCCGCCCACGAGGACCACCGGGTCGGGGGACTTGGCGTCCCACACGAACCAGCCGCCCAGCGGGCCGCGCACCTCCACGGCGTCCCCCGGCGCGAACACGTCCACGAGGTAGGGGGAGACCTCCCCGCCCTCCACCCGCTGCACGGTGAGCTCGATCCGCTCCCCCTCGTCGGCCGAGGCCACCGAGTAGCCGCGCTGGGCGGTGTAGCCGTCCTCGGCGGTCAGCCGGACGTCCACGTGCTGGCCCGCGCGGTGGCCGGGCCAGCCGGGTACGTCGAGCACCAGCGTCCGGGCGCTGTCGGTCTCCCAGCGGTCGGCCACCAGGGTCGCGGGCCGCCACGCGACCATCAGTCGCCCCGGTAGCGCTGCTCGCGCCACGGGTCGCCGTAGTCGTGGTACCCGGCCTGCTCCCAGAACCCGGGCTCGTCCTGGTGGAGCAGGCTGATCCCGCGCACCCACTTGGCCGACTTCCAGAAGTACAGGTGCGGCACGATCAGCCGGGCCGGCCCCCCGTGCTCGGGGGCGAGCGGCTCTCCGTCGAAGGCGTGCACGATCCACGCCTGCCCGTCGGTGAGGTCCTGGAGCGGGAGGTTCGTCGTGTAGCCGCCGTAGCTGGACACGAGGGCGTACTCGGCGGTGGTCTCCACGTCCTCCAGCAGGACGTCGAGGCTGACGCCCTCCCAGTCGGTGTCCAGCTTCGACCAGCGGGTGACGCAGTGGATGTCGGCGCGGGGGCGCTCCTGGGGCAGGGCCCGGAACTCCTCCCAGGTCCACACCCGCGTCTGCCCCGTCTCCGCCTCGACCGAGAAGGTCCACTCCTCCTCGTCCACCCGGGGCGTGGGTCCGGCGGACAGCACGGGGAAGTCGTGCGTCTCGTACTGCCCCGGGGGCACCCTCGCGGGGTCCTGCCCCCCTCGCCCGCGAAAACCCCTGGTCACCACGTTCATGTCCGCCTCCCCGGATCGGTGTCCGGCGGGTCTACCCCGGCCGGGGTCACCCCACGGCATCGCCTCCCCCAAATCCCGGCACCCGCGGCCGGACCGCGGGACCCGGCGGCGGGAAGGCGCGGCGAAGGGCGCGGAGGCGCGCGGGCACGGCGGCACCGCGGTCCGGAGGCACACGGGCACGGCAGCACGGCGGCGCGGCAGCACCGCGGCCCGGAGGCGCGGGCGCTACGCGGGCGGAGGCGCGGCGTCGGGGGAGGTGAGGGCGGCGCGGCCCATGGAGAGCAGCAGCTCGGCCATGCGCGGGCGGGACAGCTCGCCCCTGCTGTGGGGGGTGGAGTTGAGCAGGCCGAACACGGCGTGCACGGCGGCGCGGAGCACGGTCGGGGACGCCCCCGGCCGGAGTTCGGCGAGCACGCCCACCCACTCCTCGACGTAGCCGCGCTGGAGGCGGCGCACGCGCCGCCGGTCGGGCTCGGTGAGGTTGCCCAGCTCCCGGTCGTGCACGGTGATCAGGGAGGGCTCGTCCAGGGCGAACGCGATGTGCCCGCGCAGCAGCGCCTCCAGGGCGCCGTCCGCGCTCGCCGCCTCCGCCACCAGCTCCCTGCCCTGCCTCGCCAGGCGGTCGCTGATGTCGACCAGCACCTCGCCGAGGAGCGCCCGCTTGCCGGGGAAGTGCCGGTACAGGGCGGGGCCGGTGGTGCCGACGGCGCGGCCGAGGTCGTCGATGGACACCCCCCGGTAGCCGCGTTCGGCGAAGAGCCCCGCCGCCGCGCCCAGGATCGCCGTCCGGCGCTCGCCCGTCGGTCTCGGCCCCATCCGCTCCGCCTCTCCTCACCCGCGGGTGGCTCCGGGTGACGCGCGCCTCCCGGGCCCTGGACACCCATGTTAGTAGTTACTAACATCACGGTTGTTAGTGAGCATTAACATCCCTCCACGAGAGGACACCATGAGCAGGGCATCAGTGCTCGGCTCGGCGGTGGACACCGCCGGGCCCGCGTTCGCCGCCAACGACGCGGCGAACCGCGCCCTCGCCCTGGAGCTGCGCGAGCGGATCGCCGCCGCGGCGCTGGGCGGCCCGGAGAAGACCCGGGCACGGCACGTCGGGCGCGGCAAGCTCCTGCCGCGCGACCGCGTCGACCTCCTCCTCGACCCCGGCTCCCCCTTCCTGGAGATCTCCCCGCTGGCCGCCGACGGGCTCTACGGCGAGGACGGCCGGGACGCGCCCGGCGCCGGGATGATCGCCGGCGTGGGCCGGGTCATGGGCCGGCCGGTGGTCGTGGTCGCCAACGACGCCACGGTCAAGGGCGGCAGCTACTACCCGATGACCGTCAAGAAGCACCTGCGCGCCCAGGAGGTGGCGCTGCACAACCGCCTCCCGTGCGTCTACCTCGCCGACTCGGGCGGCGCGTTCCTGCCGATGCAGGACGACGTCTTCCCCGACCGCGATCACTTCGGCCGGATCTTCTACAACCAGGCCACCATGTCGAAACTGGGCATCCCGCAGATCGCGGCTGTGCTGGGCTCGTGCACGGCGGGCGGCGCCTACGTCCCGGCGATGAGCGACGAGGCGGTCATCGTCCGCGACCAGGGGACCGTCTTCCTGGGCGGTCCCCCGCTGGTGAAGGCCGCCACGGGCGAGGTCGTGACCGCCGAGGAGCTGGGCGGCGGCGACCTGCACTCGCGGGTGTCGGGGGTCACCGACCACCTGGCCGACGACGACGCCCACGCGCTCGCCATCGTGCGGCGCATCGCCGACACCCTCGGCCCGCCCGGCCCGCCCGCGTGGGAGACGCGCGCGCCACGGCCGCCCGCGCTGGACCCGGACGAGCTCTACGGGGTGGTCCCCGCCGACACCCGCACCCCGTACGACGTGCGGGAGGTGATCGGCCGGACCGTGGACGGCAGCGAGTTCACCGAGTTCAAGGCCGAGTACGGGACGACCCTGGTCACGGGGTTCGCCCACCTCCACGGCCACCCGGTCGGGATCATCGCCAACAACGGCATCCTGTTCGCCGAGTCCGCCCTCAAGGGCGCCCACTTCATCGAGCTGTGCGACCGGCGCGGCGTCCCCCTCGTCTTCCTCCAGAACATCTCCGGGTTCATGGTGGGCCGCGACTACGAGGCGGGCGGCATCGCCAAGCACGGGGCGAAGATGGTCACCGCCGTGGCCTGCGCGCGCGTCCCCAAGTTCACCGTCGTCATCGGCGGATCGTTCGGCGCGGGCAACTACAGCATGTGCGGCCGGGCGTACTCCCCCCGGTTCCTGTGGATGTGGCCCAACGCCCGCATCTCGGTGATGGGCGGGGAACAGGCCGCCTCGGTGCTGTCCACGGTCCGCCGCGACCAGCTGGAGGGGCGCGGCGAGGCGTGGTCCGCGGAGGACGAGGAGGCCTTCAAGGCGCCCATCCGCAACCGGTACGAGGAGCAGGGCAGCCCGTACTACTCCACCGCACGCCTGTGGGACGACGGCGTCATCGACCCCGCCGACACCCGCGACGTGCTCGCCATGGCCCTGTCCGCCGCCCGCCACGCGCCACTGGACCCGGTGGGCTACGGCGTCTTCCGGATGTGAGGAACCCTTGACCACGACGCCACGAACGTCCCACTCCCCCGCGACCGTGCTGGTCGCCAACCGGGGCGAGATCGCCCTGCGGATCATCCGCACCCTGAAGCGCATGGGGATCGGCTCGGTCGCCGTGCACACCGACGCCGACGCCGGCGCCCCCCACACGCTCGCCGCCGACCTGGCCCTGCGCGTGGACGGCTACCTGGACCCCGGCGCGATCGTCGCGGCGGCCCTGGAGTCGGGCGCCTCCATGGTGCACCCCGGCTACGGCTTCCTGTCCGAGAACGCCGGGTTCGCGCGGGCCTGCGCCGAGGCGGGCCTGGTCTTCGTCGGGCCCCCCGCCCCGGCGATCGAGGCGATGGGCGACAAGATCCGCGCCAAGGACACGGTGGCCGCCGCGGGCGTGCCGGTCCTGGGCGGGTTCACCGAGAAGCCCGGACGGCCGCTGGACGACGACGCGCTGCTGCACGCCGCCGCGGAGACCGGCTACCCCCTGCTCATCAAGCCGTCCGCGGGCGGCGGCGGCAAGGGCATGCGGGCCGTCCACTCCCCCGACGACCTGGTGGCCGCCGCCGCTGCCGCCCGACGGGAGGCCCTCGCGTCGTTCGGCGACCCCACCCTGCTGGTGGAGCGCCTGGTCCGGCGGCCCCGGCACATCGAGGTGCAGGTCCTCGCCGACGGCCACGGCAACGTCGTCCACCTGGGCGAGCGCGAGTGCAGCCTCCAGCGCCGCCACCAGAAGGTGGTGGAGGAGGCCCCGTCCCCCCTGCTCACCGCCGCCCAGCGGGAGGCCATGGGCGGGGCGGCCGTGGCCGCCGCGCGCTCGTGCGGCTACACGGGCGCGGGGACGGTCGAGTTCATCGCCGAGGCGTCCGGGGACGGCGGGGAGCCGGAGCTCTCGTTCTCGTTCCTGGAGATGAACACCCGGCTCCAGGTGGAGCACCCGGTCACCGAGGAGGTCGTCGCGATCCGCGGCGAGCGCGGCATCGACCTGGTCGAGCTCCAGGTCCGGATCGCCCTGGGCGACCCCCTCCCCTTCGGCCAGGACGACGTGTCCTGGCAGGGGCACGCGGTGGAGTCGCGGATCTACGCCGAGGACGCCGACCGGGGGTTCCTGCCCACCGGCGGCCCCGTCCTGGCACTGTCCGAGCCCTCCGGCGCCCGGGTGGACTCCGGTGTCGCGGCGGGGGGCGAGGTGACCTCCGCGTTCGACCCGATGCTCGCCAAGGTCATCACGTGGGGCCCGGACCGGGCCGAGGCACTGCGCCGGATGGACGCCGCCCTGGGCGCGTACACGCTGCTGGGGTGCGTCACCAACACCGCGTTCCTACGCAGGCTGCTGCGCCACCCGCGTGTGGCGGCGGGCGACCTGAGCACCGACCTGATCGAGACGGACCCGCCGGAGTCCGCGCCCGGGGCGCTTCCCGAGCACGTGTACGCGGCGGCGGCCCTGGACCGCCAGCTCGACCTCGAACCCGGAGGGGAGGGCCCCGCGGCGGACCGGTTCGCCACCCCCGACGGGTGGCGGATGGGCGGCCCGGCGTGGACCCCGTGGCGTCTGCGGGCGCCCCGGCACGACTCCGCGGTCGTCCGGGTCCGACGCGACGGGGCGGGGGCCGCGCGGGGGGCGGGCGGGGTGTCCGGCGCCTACCTGGTGCGGGTGGACGACGGCGCGCCCGCCCCGGCGACGGCACGCCGCTCCGCGGACGGATCCCGCCTGACCGTCACCCACGCGGGGCGTACCCGCACCTACGCGCGCGCCGGCGACCCCGCCACCGGGCACCTGTGGCTGGGCGCGGGGGGCACCGCGTGGACCCTGCACGAGGAGCCGGTGGCGGCGGCGCTGCGCGACGACGACGCGGCGGTCGACGGCACCGTGCGCAGCCCCATGCCGGGGACGGTGCTCGCCGTCCCCGTGGAGGTCGGCCAGGCGGTCCTCGCCGGGACCCCGCTCGCCGTCGTGGAGGCCATGAAGATGGAGCACTCCGTCCCCTCCCCCTTCGACGGCACCGTCACCGGCGTGGCGGTGCGGCCGGGCGCGTCCGTGCCCATGGACGCGCCCCTGGTCACCGTCGAACCCGTCCGGGCCGGGCCCGGCGGCGCCACGCCGGACCCGTCCGTTCCCACCCCCGCCACCAGCGAGGAGCACACGTCATGAGCCGTCACGAGCTGTCGACCGAGCACGCCGACCTGCGGGCCGCCGTGGAGGAGTTCGCCCGGACCGAGGTCGCCCCGGTGATCGGCGACTTCTACGAGCGGGGCGCGTTCCCGTACGAGATCGTCGCCAAGATGGGCCGGATGGGCCTGTTCGGGCTGCCGTTCCCCGAGGAGCACGGGGGGATGGGCGGCGACTACTTCGCCCTGTGCCTGGCCCTGGAGGAGCTCGCCCGGGTGGACTCGTCGGTGGCCATCACCCTGGAGGCGGGGGTGTCGCTGGGCGCCATGCCCATCTACCGTTTCGGCACCGACGAGCAGAGGAAGGCCCACCTGCCCCGCCTCACCTCCGGGGAGGCCCTCGGCGCCTTCGGGCTGACCGAGCCGGGCGGGGGCTCCGACGCCGGGGCGACCCGGACCACCGCCCGTCTGGAGGGCGGCGAGTGGGTGATCAACGGGACCAAGTCGTTCATCACGAACTCGGGCACGGACATCACCTCCCTCGTCACCGTCACCGCCGTCACGGGCCGGCGCGGGGACGGGCGGCCGGAGATCTCCTCGATCCTGGTGCCGAAGGGCACGCCGGGCTTCTCCGTCGGCCAGAAGTACTCCAAGGTCGGGTGGAACGCCTCCGACACCAACGAGCTGGTCTTCGAGGACTGCCGGGTGCCCGAGGCCAACCTGGTGGGCGAGCGCGGACGCGGGTACGCGCAGTTCCTGCGGATCCTGGACGAGGGCCGCATCGCCATCGCCGCGCTCTCCGTCGGCCTGGCGCAGGGGTGCGTGGACGAGAGCGTGCGCTACGCCCACGAGAGGCACGCCTTCGGCCACCCGATCGGGCACTACCAGGCGATCCAGTTCAAGATCGCCGAGATGGAGTCGCGCGTGCACGGGGCGCGGCTGGCGTACTACGACGCGGCGTCGCGCATGCTGGCGGGCGAGCCGTTCAAGAAGGAGGCGGCGATCGCGAAGCTGCTGGCCTCCAACGCGGCCATGGACAACGCCCGCGACGCCACGCAGGTGTTCGGCGGCTACGGGTTCATGAACGACTACCCGGTGGGCCGGTTCTACCGCGACGCGAAGATCCTGGAGGTCGGCGAGGGCACGAGCGAGGTGCAGAAGATGCTCATCGCCCGTGAGCTGGGGCTCCCCGCCTAGACCGACCGGGAGTGGCGCCGCTGTGACGCGCGGGCGCCCGCCCGCCCCCGGGGCGGCGGCCGGGCGGCCGGGAGGGCCGGCCCGTCACCGCGGGGGCGGACCCCGGCGCCGTGCCCGGAAGGTCCGGGGCCGATCGCGGAGGAGGTGCCATCATGGGGTCCTGCCCCTCGCCCCGGCCGCGGAGGAGGACACGGTGGACGACGACGCGAACACCCCCGAACGCCTGCGCGAGGCCCTGGCGGACGAGGTCGCGGCCCGGAGCGCGCGGCTCGGCCGCCCCCTGGCGCCCCGGGTCGAGGCCGCCCTGCGGGCAGTGCCCCGCCACCTCTTCCTCCCCGGCCGTTCCCTGGAGCGGGCCTACGCCGACATCCCCGTCGTCACCCGGACGGACTCCGCGGGGCTTCCCACGAGCTCGGTCTCCCAACCGGCCATGGTCGCCACGATGCTCGACCAGCTCCGGGTCGAACCGGGCCACCGCGTCCTGGAGATCGGCTCGGGCGGCTACAACGCCGCCCTGCTGAGCGAACTGGTCGGGCCCGCGGGCTCGGTCACCACCGTCGACATCGACCCCGGCGTCACCGCGCGGGCCCGCGCCGCGCTGGACGGGGCGGGACACGGCCGGGTGGACGTCGTCCTCGCGGACGGCGAGTTCGGCCTCCCCGAGCGCGCGCCCTTCGACCGGATCGTCGTCACCGTCGGGACCTGGGACATCCCGCCCGCGTGGCCCGGACAGCTGGCCCCGGGCGGCCGGATCGTCGCACCGCTCCGCCTGCACGGCCTCACCCTCTCCCTCGCCCTGGAACCGGACGGCGGCCACCTCGTGAGCCGGTCCGAGGAACCGTGCGGGTTCGTGCCGATGCAGGGGGCGGGTGAGAGCACCGCGCTCCGCGTACCGCTGCACGGCGACGAGGTGGGCCTGGTCGTCGAGGACGGTCCGGCCCCCGCCGCGGCGCCCCTGGCGGACGCGCTGGCCTCCCCGCGGGTGGACCTGCGCTCGGGGGTCGCGCCCGGCCCCTCCGACCCCTTCGCCGGACCGGACCTGTGGCTGGCCTCCGCCCTTCCGGGCTTCTGCCTGCTCACCGCCACGCCGCGGGCCGTCGCCCGCCGTCTGGTCCTTCCCGCTCGGAGCACGGGCTCCCCCGCCCTGGCGGAGGGCGGCGGCTTCGCCTACCTGGGCGCGCCCCGGCCCGCGGACGCCGGGACGGGGCCCGAGTTCGTCGTCCACGCGCACGGGCGCCGCGCCGGGGAGCTCGCGGCCCGGCTCGCCGGACGGGTGCGGGACTGGGACCGCGACCACCGGTCCGGTCCGGGCCCGGTCCTCACCGTCCACCCGGCCGGCACCCCCGACCGGGCGCTCCCGGACGGGTTCGTCGTCGACAAGCGCCACACCCGGGTCGTCGTCGCCTGGCCCTGAGCCCTCCCGGCCCCGGGAACACCGGGACCGGCCGTGCCCCCGCACGGCCGGTCCCGCGGGACGTCAGCGCTTCATGCCGTGCTCGATGGCCTCGATGATCCTCGGCCGCAGTTCGGCGGCGCTGATGATCGCGTCCACCGAGCCGACCTCGACGGCGCGCTGGATGCTGTGCACCGCGTCGAACTCCGCGGCGACCTCGCCGAGCTTCTCCGCCCTGACCGCGGACTGCACCTCGGCCAGGCGGGCGTTCAGCGCCGCGCGCTCGGCGGCGTCGGCCGCCGAGACCCGGGCGTGCAGCTCCGTCACCCTCGGGTCGTTCGCCGTCCGCTTGTTCACCTCGCCGGAGAACACCACGGCCGCCGCGGGGGCGCCGCCGAGCACGGAGGCGTAGGAGCCCTCCAGCGCCAGCACCGTCATGTTCGGGTTGAGCGCCTTGGAGAACACCACGAACGCGCCGCCGTGGTAGCGGGAGATCACGCAGAACACGATGGGCCCGTCGAAGTTCACGATCGCCCGGCCGATCTCGGCGCCGTACTCCAGCTGGAGGTTGCGCATCGACTCCGGGGAACCGTCGAACCCGGACAGGTTGGCCAGCACGACCAGCGGCCGGTTGCCGGAGGCCGCGTTGATCGCCCGCGCGGTCTTCTTCGACGACCGCGGGAACAGCGTGCCCGCGGTGTAGGTGTCCGGCCCGTCGGTGGGCGGGAAGCCGCGCCGTGCCACCGACCGCGACTCGATGCCGACCAGGCAGACCGGCCAGCCCCCGATGTGCACGTCCTGGACCGCCGACGTGTCGGCGTCGGCCATCCCCGCCCAGCGCTCCAGCGCCAGGTGGTCCTGGTCGGAGAGGGCGCGCATCACCGTGCGGATGTCGAACGGCTTCTTGCGGTCCGGGTTGTGCTCCGCGGAGAAGATCTGGCCGACCGTGGTGAAGTCGCTGCCCTCGATCTCGTGCGGGAAGTCCGAGACGTCGCGGTCGACCGGGTCGACCGTGTCCGCCTTGCGCGGCGCCCCCTCCCCCGGGACCACGTAGGTGTGGTCGTAGTGCGCCATCAGCACGTCCCGGGCGGCCGGCAGGCTGGGCGCCCAGTACTGGGCCTGGCCGTTCGGCCCCATCACGCGGTCGTAGCCGCCGATGCCGAAGTTGTCCTCGGCCGACACGCCGCCGGAGAAGTCCAGCGACTGCTTGCCGGTGAGCACCATCGCCGAGTCCGGCGTCATCACGAGGACGCCCTTGGTGTGCATGAGCATCGTCGCCTCGGCGTTCCAGTACGGCTGCGCGCCGACGTTGATGCCCGCGACCACGATGTTGATCTCGCCGCCGTCCTGGGTGTAGGTGACGATCCGCTTCAGGGCGGCCGCGACCCAGTCCATGTTCTCGGTTCCCGAGGACATCGAGATGCGCGCGCCCGCGGAGAGCGCGAACCACTCCAGGGGGACCCGCATCCGCTCGGCCAGGTCGATCGCGGCGATGACCCGCCTGCACTCCGGCTCCGACAGCGCGCCCAGCGCCTTGGTGGGGTCCCCGAGCAGCACGACGCGGGTGACGCCCTCGGGGTGGCGCGCGGTGGGCGTCGTGACGACGCCCGCGACGATCGCCGCGGTGTTCCCGCCCCTGGGCCGGTCCACCGGCGCGAGGACGCCGTGCGCGTCGAGGTCGTGCTCGACGAAACGGCCCTCCGGGCCGGCGAGCAGGCCGGTCAGCTCGTACGGGTAGGCAGTGCCTCGGCGGGCCGCGCGCAGCACCTTCTGGCGGTAGTCGTCCAGCGGCGGCACCGGTTCGGTCGAGGGCTTGTCGACGTGCATGCGCGCGCCGTGGCCCGGGTCGAGGGTGATCCGCACGGCGACCTCGGTCAGCTCGCCCTCGGCGGTGCGCTGGCGGGCGACGAACTGGACCTCCTCCAGTCCGGCCCCCTCCGTGGTGGGCAGGATGCGCTGGACCAGCGTGTCGAGCTCCTCGGGGGTCAGCTCGGTCGCCGGCCAGACGTACATCATGATCCGGTTGGTGTCGAAGCGCCGGTTCTGCGGCCCCTGCGCCCGGATGTTGCGGATCGCGTCCAGGCAGCCCGCGATCGTGTCCTCCACCACGGGCAGCGCGACGAGGCGGCCGTCGGCGTCGCGCAGCGGCGTCAGGTCGCGGACCTGCCCCATCGCGATGAGGCGCTCGTCGGCCGGGTTGCCGCGCGCCACGGCCTTGAAGAGGTAGATCTCCTCGTCGGCCGACGGCAGGCGCGTGAGGTCGAACTCGCGCAGCCGCTGCAGCTGGAGGCGGCGGGCGATCTGCGGGTGCAGCCCGCGGATCAGCCGGTCCTCGGTGAGGCCGCCGTCGCCGGGCCGGAAGGTGAAGTGGTGGTGCATCACCGCGCCGCTGGTGCCCGCGACGGTGGTGGTGATCCGGCGGACGCCCGGGGGGAGCGGGTTCTCGGCGAGGATCCCTCCGAGCCGCACCGCCATCTCGTCGGCGTCCGGCTGGCCGTCCCACGTGACGTAGAGGTCGGCGACCAGGCCGCGCTCGGCGGCGTCGTCGGCGAACCCGCCGACCGCCCCCACGGCGTCGGGCAGGGAGGCGATGTCGACCGCGGTGGTGACCAGGCGCGTGGCCCCGTCGGGGCCGGTGTGGTCCGCGGTGACGAACCGGCAGCCCGCGGCCTCCCGGACCGTGACGTCGGACAGCCCCCGGTTGCCGTAGTAGCGGCGGGTCAGGACCTCCAGCAGCGGAGCGTGGTCGCGGCCGGGCCGCCCGATCCGCTGGCCGATCAGCCTGACCAGGGGTTCGGCGCTGGCCACCATGGTCTGGATCCGCTCGGCGCGGTCCGGCGCGTCCGGGTTGCGGTCCAGGTAGCGCAGCCCGTCGCGCACGGAGGCGTACACCTCGGCGCGGTTGCGGCGCAGCAGCGGCTGGGCGAACCAGCGGAACACCACACCGCGGGCGAGGTCGGACACCGCGGGGAAGCGCACCTGCGTGGCCTCGACGAGGTGCTCCAGGGCGCGTCCGGCCCGCTCGCCCAGCGACTCCAGGGGCAGTGGCCCGGCCAGCCACCGGCGCAGCAGCTCCGACACGACCGCGACGTCGGTCGGCATCCGGTGGAGCGCCAGGCAGATCCGGAAGACCGCGGCCTCCAGCTCGGGCGTGCGGTCGAGGTCGGTGATGCCGTAGTGGGCGAGGACCGTGCGGAGCTTGGTCCGGAAGCCCTCGGGGAGCCCGGCCCGCTCGACGTCCAGGCTCTGGAGGTAGCTGTGGAAGAACTCGCGCGGGCTGTGCACGGGGCTGCGCGGCTCGGTCTCGGTGTCGCCGGCCGGCTTGTTGCGGCTCAGCTCGGACAGATCGGCGAAGACCGTGATCAGCTCCAGCTCGCCCTCGACGGGCCGTCCGCCCAGCTCGGCCCGCGCGGCCAGGTAGTCCGCCAGCACGCGCCGGCGGTCGTGGGGGTCCACGTCGAAGCCGAGCAGCAGGCTGCGCAGGTCCTGGAGTCCGCGCTCGACCCGCTCGGCCGCGGACACCGCCGCGGGCTCCGCGGGGAGCTCGATCTCGACGGTCTCGGCGGTGGCCCCGGCGCCGTCCTCCGCGCCCTCGTCAGCGAGGGGCTCCAGGCGCATCAGCGGGGCGCCGGACTCGACCTGGCTGCCCACCGCCACCGGGCACTCGCGCACCCGGGCACGGAACGGCGCGCGCAGCACCGTCTCCATCTTCATGCTCTCCAGCACCAGGATGGGCGCGCCTGACTCGACCTCGTCACCGACGGCCAAGGGCGTCGACACGACCAGCGCGGGCGCGGGCGAGCGCACGACGCCGCCCTCGTCGCGGCTGATCCGGTGGGTAACCCCGTCGACCTCCACCAGGTGGATCGGCCCGTGGGTGGCCGTCACCAGCCGGAAGCGGCGGCCGTTGACGACGATGCGGCCGCTGTGCTCGTCGAAGCGCTCGACCTCGACGTCCGCCGGATGCACGTCGCCGCCGCCGGAGACCCCGACGCGGAAGCGCCCCTGGCCGACGCGGGCGACGCCGACGCGGTAGCCCACTCCGCGGAGCTTAAGGTCCAGCGGGCGGCCGCTCTCGTGCTGCACCTGCGGACGGCCGCCGTGGGCGGTGGACAGCAGCCGCCGGCGGCTGGCGTCCTCCTCGTCCTGGTAGGCCTCGATCGCGGCGGCCGCCAGGGCGACGGCGGCGTGCCGGTGGCTGGTCAGGCGGCCCTCGGCGCGCACCCTGTCGATCCAGCCGGTGTCGGCGCTGGCGTCGATCACCTCGGGCTGGTCGAGCAGGTCGACGACGAAGCCCTTGTTGGTCGCGCCGCCCTCGATGATGACGGTGGTCTCGGCCATCGCGCGGCGCAGGCGGGCCAGCGCCTGCTCGCGGTCGCGGCCGTAGGCGATGATCTTCGCGATCATCGAGTCGAAGTCGGCCGGGATGGTGTCGCCCTCGCTGACACCGGTGTCGACGCGGATGCCGGGGCCGGCGGGCAGGACCAGGCGGGCGATGCGGCCGGGCGCCGGGGCGAAGTCGCGGTCGGGGTCCTCGGCGTTGAGGCGTGCCTCGACGGCGTGCCCGGTCTCGGAGGGCTGGACGCCCTCCAGCCGCTCACCGCTCGCCACCTGCAGCTGCAGCCGGACGAGGTCGGTGCCGGTGGTGATCTCGGTGATCGGGTGCTCGACCTGGAGCCGGGTGTTGACCTCCAGGAACGCGAACAGTTTCTCGCCCGGGTGGTAGAGGAACTCCACGGTGCAGGCGCCCCGGTAGCCGACGGCCACGGCGAGGCGTTCGGCGGAGGCCTTGAGCTCCGCGGTCTGCTCCGGGCGCAGGACGGGGGAGGCGGACTCCTCGATGACCTTCTGGTTGCGCCGCTGCACCGAGCAGTCGCGGACGCCCAGCGCCCACGCGGTGCCCTGGCCGTCGGCGATGACCTGGACCTCGACGTGCCGGGCCCCGGTGACCAGGCGCTCCAGGAAGACGACGCCGGAGCCGAAGGCGCGCAGCGCCTCCTGGCTGGTGCGCTCGTAGGCCTCGGCCAGGTCCTCGCCGGAGGCGACCATGCGGATGCCCCGCCCGCCGCCGCCCGCGGTCGCCTTGAGCATCAGCGGGTAGCCGATCTCGTCCCCGGCGCGCAGGGCGTCCTCCAGCGTCGCGACCTCACCGCGGCTCCAGGGGGCGACGGGGACGCCGACCTCCTCGGCGATGAGCTTGGCGCCGATCTTGTCGCCGAGCTTGCGCATGGCCTCCGCGCTCGGCCCGACGAAGGTGACGCCGATCTTCTCGCACAGCTCCGCGAAGGCCGGGTCCTCGGCGACGAACCCCCAGCCGACCCAGGCGGCGTCGGCCCCGGTCTCGACCAGGGCCCGCTCCAGGACGGCGTGGTCGAGGTAGGGGCGCGCCGAGGCCGGGCCCAGCGAGTGGGCGATGTCCGCCTCGCGGACGAAGGTCGCGTTGCGGTCGGCGTCGGTGTAGAGGGCGACCGTCTCGATCCGCGTCCCAATCTCCGCAGAAAGATCCCGAACGGCGTGGATGAGGCGCATCGCGGCCTCTCCACGGTTGACGATGGCGACACGACTGAACACCGGTTGAGCCTCCCAAGTACCCACGCACAGAAGGCGACCTCCAAAGCCCGGAGCGTCGCCTCCACCTATCTATACCTTGCTCGATCTCCACCGGGGACAGCAATGTCCCGAATCGCCCATGGCGGATCTGCTGTGTTGTGGGAACCCCACAAAAAGCACCCCCGGTCTCGCCGCCCGACCCCGGTCCCGTGCGAGGTGTGCCACAAAACGGGCGCGCGTCCGCGACGGCGCGTCGGGAGTGTCGCCGGGGGACGCGGGCCGGGGCGGCGCCGCCGGCCCGCGCCGCTGCGCGACCGCCGTGGGACCGGCGCGGCGCCGGACCTGCGCCTGGGGCCGTTCCGGGGCCGCGGGGCCGGCGGCGCCCGGGCCCTCCTGGCGCCGCGCGTCCGGCGGACCGCGCCGCCCGCCGGGGAACGGCGTTTCGGGCCGCGGTTCACGGACGGCCCCTCGTGACCGGTTCCGGACAATTCTCACCCTGAGTGCCTATTGAATCACCGGCAGTTCTGGGGGATTTGGAGAAAGCGCGCCGACCGGCGCCCGGGAATGCCCGCGGACGCGTCGGCCACGGGCTTTCACGCAGGTCGCCACCGGGGGTTCGCATTTACTTTCGTCGGTGCTTCACATGTTTCGGGAGGGTATGAGGACGGCTCCACGGGTACGTGAACTCCACGGGTCTCCGGGGAACAGCGCCAAGGGGTGACAAGTAACAGCAATGAGCACAGAATGGACCCGTACGGCCGGAGCGGGTCCCTTGCTTTCCGGACCCGGAAGGCCCGGCCCGCCGCAGCGGGCCCCTCGGGTCCTCGGCCGCCCCACGTTCCCCAGCCGGAGGAGACACCGGATGGAAGGCGCCCTGCCTGTGATCGCTCTGGTCGTCGTCGTGGTGTCGGCCGGCGCGATCGCGGTCGCCGCGCACTTTCGCAAGGAACGCGTCGCGGAGCTCCGCGGCTGGGCCCGGGAGCACGGGTGGACCTACACCGAGCACCGGCCGGCCCCGCTGGGCGAAGCGGTCCTGCCGCGTTCCACCAACGGCCCCCACCCGCGCGTCCAGCACGTCCTCTCCGGGCGCCGCGGCCGGCACCCGGTCGTCATCTTCGAGCACACGCACAAGCCGAGGGACGGCGCGGCCGGGGGCCGCCAGACCTACCGCATCGTCGCGGTCCGCACCCCCGGCCCCAACGCCGAGCTGGAGATCCGCCGCAGGGACCGCCTCACCCCGTCCGACGACGCCTTCGACAGGGCCTTCCACGCCGTCGGCGACACCGGGTTCGCCCGGGCCGTCCTCGACCGCGCCATGACCGCGTGGCTGCTCTCGGATCCGCGGTCGCGGTCGCTGCCGGTACGCTTCAGCGGCGACTACGTCCTCACCTGGGCCGCCATGCGCCTGGACCCGAACCGGTCCCTCACCGCCGCCGACTACCTCATCGACTTGGTGGAGCGCATCCCCGCGGAGGCGTGGAAGCGGCACCCCGCGGGCCCCTGACCGGGGTCACGGCTCCCTGCACCCGAACCTGAGCAGGCGGACTCCCCCACAGGAGACGGATAGGATCCGCTGTGCCCCGAAGCGACTAGGAGTAGCAACCCTCATGAGCGACCCCAACGCGACGCACCGCATCTCGCGCGCGGACCTCTTCCGTGACGACGAGGAGGAGCAGAACGCCCCGGACCCCAACGCGACCGCGCGCATCTCCCGTGCGGACCTCTTCCGGGACGACGACGAGTCCACGGCGCCGCGAGAGCAGCGCTGACCCCGTCGCCGCGGCCGCGGCGACGGGCGGAACGGGGAAGCGCCCACCCGGAGGACCGGGTGGGCGCCCTGCCGTACGCGTCCGGCGCCGCCCGGGGCTCCTCCCCGGCGGCGCGGCGACGCCCTACCGGCGCTCGCGGACGGCGGCGACGATCTCGGCCACGGCCTCGTCGACCGGCACCCCGTTGTTCTGCGACCCGTCACGGAAGCGGAAGGACACCGCGCCCTTGCTGATGTCCTCGTCGCCGGCCAGCAGCATGAAGGGCACCTTCTGCTTCTGGGCGTTGCGGATCTTCTTCTGCATGCGGTCGTCCCCGGCGTCCACCTCGACGCGGATGCCCTCGGCGCGCAGCTTGGCCGCGACCTCCCGGAGGTAGGGCACGTGCTCGTCCGCGATGGGGATGCCCACCGCCTGCACCGGCGCCAGCCAGGCGGGGAAGGCGCCCGCGTAGTGCTCCAGCAGGACGGCGAAGAAGCGCTCGATGGAGCCGAACAGGGCGCGGTGGATCATCACCGGCCGCCGGCGGGAGCCGTCCGGCGCGGTGTACTCCAGGTCGAAGCGCTCGGGAAGGTTGAAGTCCAGCTGGATCGTGGACATCTGCCAGGTGCGGCCGATGGCGTCCTTGGCCTGGACCGAGATCTTGGGGCCGTAGAAGGCGGCGCCCCCCGGGTCCATGACCAGTGCGAGCCCCTGCTTCTCGGCGGCCTCGCGCAGGGTGGCGGTGGCCTCCTCCCAGACCGCGTCGTCCCCGATGTACTTCTCCGGGTCCTTGGTGGACAGCTCCAGGTAGAAGTCGTCCAGGCCGTAGTCGCGCAGCAGCTCCAGCACGAAGGTCAGCAGCGAGTCGAGCTCGTCCGCCATCTGCTCCTCGGTGCAGTAGATGTGGGCGTCGTCCTGGGTGAAGCCCCGGGCCCGGGTCAGGCCGTGCACCACGCCCGACTTCTCGTACCGGTACACGGTGCCGAACTCGAACAGGCGCAGCGGCAGCTCGCGGTAGGAGCGCCCGCGCGCGTCGAAGATCAGGTTGTGCATCGGGCAGTTCATCGGCTTCAGGTAGTAGTCCTGGCCGCCGTCGAGCTTCATGGGGGGGTACATGCCGTCCGCGTACCAGTCCAGGTGCCCCGACTTCTCGAACAGGGTGCTCTTGGTGGCGTGCGGGGAGTAGACGAACTCGTAGCCGCTCTCCTCGTGCCGCTTGCGCGAGTAGTCCTCCATCACCCGGCGGACGATGCCGCCCCGGGGGTGGAAGACGGCGAGGCCGGAGCCGATCTCGTCCGGGATGGAGAACAGGTCGAGCTCGGCGCCGAGCTTGCGGTGGTCCCGCTTCTCGGCCTCCTCCAGGAAGGTCAGGTAGTCCTTGAGGGCTTCCTTGGTCTCCCAGGCGGTGCCGTAGACGCGCTGGAGCTGCGGGTTGGTCTCCTTGCCGCGCCAGTAGGCGGCGGCGGTGCGCATGAGCTTGAACGCGGGGACGGCCCGGGTGGTGGGCAGGTGCGGCCCGCGGCACAGGTCCTTCCAGCACAGCTCGCCGGTGCGCGGGTGGACGTTGTCGTAGACGGTGAGCTCGCCGGCCCCCACCTCGACCCCGGCGCCCTCGGCGGCCTCGGTGGCGCCGCCCTTGAGGCCGATCAGCTCCAGCTTGTAGGGCTCGGTGGCCAGCTCGGCCCGTGCGCCCTCCTCGGTGACGACGCGGCGGTCGAAGCGCTGCCCCTGCTTGATGATCTGCTGCATCTTCTTCTCGATGGCCTTGAGATCGGCGGGGGTGAACGGCTCGGCGACGTCGAAGTCGTAGTAGAAGCCGTTCTCGACGGGCGGGCCGATGCCCAGGCGGGCCTCCGGGAAGAGCTCCTGGACCGCCTGCGCGAGGATGTGCGCGGTGGAGTGGCGCAGGATCGCCCGGCCCTCGTCGGAGTCGATCGCGATCGGCTCGACGACGTCGCCCTCGTGCAGCTCCCGGTCCAGGTCGCGCGGCTCGCCGTTGACGAGCGCCGCGACGACGGTCCTGCCGTCGGCCTCCAGCGCCTGCCCCGCCGTAGTGGTGGCCGCCACCGCACGCGGGGTTCCGGCGAGGGTGATGTGCAGCTCAGGCGCGGCGGACACGGTGACTCCTAAGGACGTGGATCGCGGTCTAACGCGTACCGACCGCCCCGTGGGGCGGCCAGGCGTTTTCCCCACGATGCTATCGGCTCCGGGGTGGCTCCGCCCCGGCCGTCCACAGGTCCGGAGGCGTGCGTCCGGGGCCCGCGCGGTCCCTTCCCGGGGCGCCGCGCGGCCCCGTCGGGCGCGCCCGGAACGGCTCCGCCCCCGGTGATTCGGTCGGGGAATTCGGCCGTGCCCGCCCAGCCCGCCCCATCCCGGGGGAACGGTGACAGAAGGGACTCGCCTTCCCCTGGGAAGACGTTCTGTCAAAGAACGTCACCTTTCGGGAAGCTGTCCACAGCCATACCAAAGACCATTGATCCGAGGTTCGAGATCGGTGAGAATCAGCAGACATCCGACCACCGGCCACCGCGGACCCGAATACACCCAGTCTCTGCGACCGAATACTGTGAGCGCATGTCACCGAGCCCACCGACCGGCCCACCGGCCCCGGAGACATCCCCCTCCCGCCGTGCCCACGCGAGGCGGTGGCGACGGCTGCGCGCCAGGCTCCGCCTCTTCCGCAGGCGCATGCACACCCACCCGGCGCTGCACCTGCCCTGGCGCATCCTCGTCGGCACGGTCGGCACGCTGGTGGTCCTCGCCGGGCTCCTGATGATGGTGATCCCCGGCCCGGGGCTGGCGTCGGTCATCTTGGGGCTGGTCATCTTCAGCACCGAGTTCCGGTGGGCCCAGAGGCTCGTGCGTCCCGCGCGCGTGTGGTTCCTGCGCGCCGAGCAGCTGGGGATGCGCCTCAGGGACGAGGCCTTCCGCCGCTTCCGCGAGCGGCGGGACCGGAGGCGGCGGCGCGCACTGCCCTGCACCCCGCCGCACGAATAGGCGCGGCCCCCTCGCCCCCTTGCCCCGCCCGTGGTGCGGACACGACGAAAAAAGGGGAGGGGCGGGGGGGGGGGGGGGGGGGGCCCGCCCCCCCCCCCGGGGGGGGGGGGGGGGGGGGAAAAACCAACCCGAACGGGGGTGGAATCTCCGCACGCACACAAAAACACAAAAAAAAAA
>NZ_JBIWMK010000007.1:252390-324347 GCF_044766605.1 Nocardiopsis sp. NPDC101807
CGCCGCCCCCGCCCTGGAGGGGGGCCGCCCCCCGGCGGCGCGCGCGGGGGGGTTGTCGCTCCGCTATTAAGAGTGGGGCGGGGGGGGGGGGCGCCCCCCCCCCCCCGCCCCTCCCCTGCTGTGGGCGATACTGGACTCGAACCAGTGACCTCGTCGGTGTGAACGACGCGCTCTAGCCAACTGAGCTAATCGCCCTGAACTGCTGCGCTGTCCGCCCTCTCGGCCGGACAAGAAAAACTTTAGCGCATGTTCGGGGGTGCTCGACGCACACGTCCCGCCCGACGGCCCCACCGAGCTGTGACAGAGGTCACACGTTACTACCGGCGGGTTCGTGGGAGTGTCTTCTGTCGGTGGTGATTCCCGCCCTGAGAAGGAGTTCCCGCCCCCATGGCCCCGTCGAGTACCGCCGCGACATTACCTCCGCGTGACGCGGACCACCCGACATGGGGAAATCTTTGGTTTCTCCTGGTCATTACAGTGACGAAGGATCGTGGAGCCGCGTTGCGGCGAGCTGGGCCCGCTGGGCGGGCAGCGAGACCTCCGGTCCCATCCGACCAAGAAAGTCTCCGTACTCACGTCATGTTCCGCGGGAAGCCGCGTTGGAGCGGGTGAGACGGCAACCGACCCGCGCCGCAACGAGCAGGGCCGGACGAGAAAAGGTTTGGCGAACATGAACAGTAGCGACACCACTGCCACCGCCGAGCTGGGCCTGCGGCTCGTGGTTCCCGAACGCACCTCGGTTCCGCTGGTCGCTCGGCTGGACTACAGCTCGGACGACCCCTACGCGATCCGGGTCGCGTTCCACACCGGCGAGGACAACCCCGTCGAGTGGATCTTCGCGCGCGAACTCCTCACCGTCGGCATCGTGCGCCCCGTGGGCGAGGGCGACGTGCGCGTGTGGCCCTCCAAGGACGAGAGCGGCGAGCGCAGCGTGAGCATCGCCCTCTCCTCGCCCTTCGGCCAGGCGGAGTTCGACACCCAGGTCTCCCCGCTGGCGGAGTTCCTGCACAGGACCTACGAGATCGTGCCCGCGGGTCAGGAGGCCCAGTTCGTGGACCTCGACGAGGAGATCCAGCAGCACCTCCACTCCTGAGGCCCCGTACGGGCCACCGGGACCCCTGGGACGACGGAGGGGCGGCGCACCGCGCGCCGCCCCTCCGTCGTGCCGGAGCCCCGTCTCAGGGGGCGCAGGGCACGCCGCACCGCTCCCGGCCCGGCCCGCCGCCCGTCACGGGTCGAGGTCGGCGGCGGAGCGCTCGGCGAACACCGCCATGGCCTTCGCCGTCACCGGGCCGGCCCCGGGGGAGACCTGCCTGCCGTCGATGTGCAGGATCGGCTGGACGTCGCGCCCGGTGGAGGTCAGGAACGCCTCGGAGGCGTCCGGCAGGCGCTCCATGGGCACGTCGGCCTCCTCCCCGCCGAACCACTCCAGGACCAGCTCCCGGGTGATGCCCGCCAGCGGCCCCGCCGACAGGGGCGGGGTGACCAGGACCCCGTCGAGCACCACGAAGACGTTGCTGCCGGTGCCCTCGCACAGGTTCCCGCTCACGTTGCGGAAGACCGCCTCGCTCGCACCCCTCTCCTTGGCGTGCGCCAGGGCCCGCACGTTGTCCGCGTAGGAGGTGGTCTTGAGGCCCGCCAGGGCGCCGAACTCGTTGCGCGGCCAGGGGGCCAGCGCCACGTCCGTGTGCGGCGCGATCCCCGGGAAGGGGCCCAGCGCCACGATGACGGTCTGCTCGCCCGGCGAGCGGTCCGAGCCCAGCGGCCCCGCGCCGTCGGTCACGGTGATGCGCACACGGGCGTCGGGCAGCTCGGGGTTGGCGGCCACGGCCAGGGCGACGCCGTCGGCGATCAGCTCCAGGTCCGGCTCGGCCATCCCCAGGCCGGCGGCGGAGCGGGCCAGCCTCCGCAGGTGGCGGGTGAGCGCGAACGGGCGGCCGTTCCGGGACCGGACCGTCTCGAACACCCCGTCCCCCACGGTGATCCCGTGGTCGAGCGCGGGGATGCGCGCCTCGCTCTCGTCGACGACGGCGCCGCGGCCGTACCCGGCACCCGCGATCCACACCCTCATTCCAACCCCCAAGTTCTCAAGTGCCCAGGTCGGGCCGGTGTCTTCCCGATACTCCCACCTCGGAGGCCCCCGAGCCCCGGAATCTCCCTACCCGCCGCCCCTGCGGATTGGCAAGGGAAGTGACCGGCACCGGCCTCCGGTCCGGTCCCGGACCGGCCCGGACCCGCCCATCGCGACTGGTCACACGCCTCGGTTCGGAGCGCGGCCCACCCGGTACCCACCGTGTCGGCCGGACAGATAAGTTACGAATGACTATCATCTGGGCAACGCTTATGCGGGACCGGTCGCAGCTGATCCGAACTCTCCCTCCCGGCCGATCCTGCCGCACCCCCAGTGCGCGTGTCCCGTCACGCCCCGACAACCGACAGAGCAAAGAGAGACATGACCCCACCGAGCACCGCCCGCGGAGAACTCAGCTGGCTGCTGGACGACCTCCTCACGCGCGCCTCCGGAACACAGCACGCCATCGTCCTGTCCACCGACGGACTCCTCATGGCCACCTCCAGCGGCCTGGACCGCCCCGCCGCCGAGCACCTGTCGGCCATCGCCTCGGGGCTGCACAGCCTCGCGGGCGGTGCGAGCAAGCAGTTCTCCGCCGGCGACATCCGCCAGAGCATCATCGAGATGGACCGCGCCTTCCTCTTCGTCGCGGCGGCGGGCGAGGGCGCGTGCATGGCGCTGATGTCCGACTCCGACAGCGACGTGGGCCTGATCGCCTACGAGATGAACAAGGTCATCGAGCGGGTCGGCCAGTACCTGTCCGCGCCTCCCCGCCCCGACATGCCCTCCACGCCCGCACACGTGGAGAACTGACTCCTGCCGCCGCGGCAGGCCGTCCGCAGGGCCTGCCACGGCAGGGCGCGGGCGCGTTCCCGCGTGCGCCCCGCCGAATCCGATTTCGCGCTCGGCCGGGAATCCGCTAGAGTTCTTAACGCAGCGAGGGGGACGCACGAGGGAGACCTCGGGGGTCGCCACCACTCGCCGCGCGGACGTGGCTCAGCTGGTAGAGCATCACCTTGCCAAGGTGAGGGTCGCGGGTTCGAATCCCGTCGTCCGCTCGCGAAAGGTTCGGCTCCACCATCCCCGGATGGTGGAGCGGTACCGGCGCCGGGTCGTCAGACCGGTGCGCATGCGGACGTGGCTCAGCTGGTAGAGCATCACCTTGCCAAGGTGAGGGTCGCGGGTTCGAATCCCGTCGTCCGCTCGGAGAGGCCCGCATGGGTGTCACTCGACGTTCCCCATGTCGTTTCCTGGCGGAGTGGCCGAGTGGTTGAGGCAAGGGACTGCAAATCCCTGCACACGGGTTCGATTCCCGTCTCCGCCTCGCAGTGCGCAGTACCTCATCCCCCGATGAGGGCGATTAGCTCAGTTGGTTAGAGCGCTACCTCGACACGGTAGAGGTCACAGGTTCGAGTCCTGTATCGCCCACCCGCATCACCCAAGGCCAGAGCTTCGGCTCTGGCCTTCGGCGTGTCCGGGGCCCGCCTCGCCGGGAGCCGTCCGGGGAGCCGTCCGCCGAGCGGGTCGGGAGCCCGTTCCCACGGTCTCCACCGCAGCGCTCCCCGAGGCGGCCGTGCTCCGCGACACCCGTGCTCCCCGGGCGCCGGCGCCGGGTCCGACGACGCGGCCCCCCGCCCCGGAGGGGTGGGGCGACCGCGCGCGGACGCCCCACAGGCCCGCCCGGGGCGCAGGCGGCCCGGGGACCCAGGAGGCGCGTGCCGTCCCCGGCGCGAGGGCGCGGGCGGTGGGCCCGCCGGCGCCGCGCGCCGGGGACGGGAGCGGTCCGCGCCGACCTCTCAGGCGCCGGTGCGCTCCGCGGGCCCCGGTCCGCCGTCCGGAGCGCGGCCGGGCGCCCCGGAGCGGTCGTGCTCCCGCAGCCAGCGCACGAGGGAGGCGGCGACCAGGCTCAGGACGACGATCAGCGGGAAGGCGGTCACGACCGACAGGGTCTGCAACGCGTCGGTGCCCCCCGCGGACATCACCGAGACCGACACCGCCGCGAGGACGAGGGCCCAGAGCACGCGGTTGGGCCGCGAGGGCTCGACCTCGTTGGGCAGGTCGCGGGAGGTCGCCGCCCCCATGGTGTAGGACGCCGAGTCCAGGGTCGTGGCCAGGAAGACCAGCAACAGCAGCAGGAACAGCGGGGTGATCGCCCAGCTGAGCGGGAACGCCTCCAGCGTGGCGAAGATGGCGGGCACCGCGCCCTCGGCCTCCAGCGTGGCGACGACGGGGGCCTCCCCCCGCAGCTCGAACGCCATGCTGGAGTTGCCGAGCAGCGCGAACGACAGCCAGCAGCCCAGGCTGCCGAAGCCGCACATGCCGACGATGATCTGCCTGACGGTGCGGCCCTTGGAGATCTTGGCGCAGAACATGCCGACGAAGGGCCCGTAGGAGATCCACCAGCCCCAGTAGAAGACGGTCCAGACCTCCTGGAAGCCGGACCCGCCGACGGGGTCCGTGTAGGTGCTCATCCGCACGATGTTCTGGGCGAGCAGGCCGACGCTGTTGGTGAAGGTGTCGATGACGAAGACCGTCGGGCCCACCGCCAGGACCAGGGCGCCCAGGGCGGCGGCCAGGTAGAGGTTGAGGTTGGCGAGGCGCTTCAGGCCGCGGTGCAGGCCCAGGGCGACGCTGCCGGCGAACAGCAGGGTCCACAGGCCGATGACGACGGTGTTGAGCGTGGCGCCCGGCTCGACCCCCGCCATGCGGGACGCGCCCTCCGCGACGGTGGGCACGGCCAGGGCCAGCGAGGTCCCCGCCGCGCCGATCATCCCGAGGATGAAGAAGACGTCGATCACCCGCCCCGGCCAGCCGTCGACGCGGTCGCCGAGCACTCCGCGGCACGCCTCGCTCAGGCGCAGGCGGCGGATCCTGCGTACGTGGTAGGCGTAGGCCAGGGCGAGGGTGGGGACGCAGAAGACCGCCCAGGCGGTGGGCCCCCAGTGGAAGAGGGGGTAGGCGGCCGACCACTCGGCGGCCTCGGTGCTGTGCGGTTCGAGCTGGTAGGGGGGAGCCCCGTGGTAGTGCGCCCACTCGATGATCCCCCAGTACATGAGGCCGCCGCCGATCGCGGCGGTGAAGATCATCGCGAGCCAGGTGGGGGTGGAGAACTCGGGGCGGTCCTCGGGGGCGCCCATCCTGATGCGGCCGTACCTGCTGAAAACCAGCCAGACGAGCAGTACCGCGAGCCCGGCGACGAACCACATGTAGGCCCATCCCAGGTCGGACTGGAGCCGGGACAGGACGGCGCCGAGCAGGCGTTCACCCGTCCGCGGCGCGATCACGAACGGCGCGCTGAAGCCGATCACCATGATCAGCGCGGGCCAGAAGACTTTGTTGTCGATGTTCCATCGGATGACTCGGGTCACCTCCGTGGTCGAGGGCGCGGACCATCCAGTTACTACTGTGTTGCGTTTGACTAATCAACCAGTCGGTTATCGCATCGTTGCACTTCGCGCCGCCTCCCGACCGCCATCGGATCGCGGGAAGCGCATGTCGGCAAGGGCTTCATGGGTTCGGTGCTGTCAAGCCGAAGCCTCTACAACGAAGTGGCAACCATGCACGCGTTGCGAAAATCGCTACATCGCTGTTACGTTCTCCCCCGTGAGCGACAACGTGGCCGACGACGTGCGCGGCAGGGCCCGTGAGGCGATCCGCCGATCCGGCCTCTCCCAGCGGCAGTTCGCGGCCAGACTCGGCATCGACCCCACCAAACTCTCCAAGTCCCTGACCGGCGCCCGGCGTTTCACCGCCCTGGAGCTGGCGGGCATCGCCGACGAGACCGGGGTGACGGTCAACTGGCTGCTCAACGGCCGGGACGACGCCGAGACCGTCTCCGCGGCGCCGCGCGACTCGTCGGCGGTGAGGCCGCCGCCCGCGAGCCTGGCCGACCACCCGGGGGCCGCCCGGGAGCACAACCGGAAGCTCCAGATCATCGAGGCCGCCTGGACCCTCATCGCCGAGCACGGGTACCACTCGGTGCGCGTCGCCCAGGTGGCCCGTGCCTGCGGGACGTCCAGCGCCACCGTCCACTACCACTTCCCCACCCTGGAACACCTCCTGGTGGAGGCGCTGCGCCACTCGGTGAAGCAGGCGTTCGACCGCCAGGTCGCGGGGCTGCACACCATCGGCGACCCGTACGAGCGCCTTCTCCGGCTGATCGAGCTCCAGCTCCCCGGTTCGGACCGGCTGCGGCTGGAGTGGTCGATCTGGCTCCAGGTCTGGACGGCCGCGGCGCTCGACCCCGGGATGCGGGAGCTGCACGCCGCCTCCTACCGACGCTGGCACGAGACCATCGCCCGCACCCTCCGGGAGGGCAAGGAGAGCGGGGTCTTCGGTGATTTCGACGTCGAGGAGATGACCCGGCGCCTCACCGCCCTCATCGACGGCTTGGGGATCCAGGTCATGACCGGGATGCCCGGGCGATCCGTCGACCACATGCGCGACACCCTGCGGTCGGTCATCGACCGCGACGTCCTGGGGCGCTGAGCCCTCCAGCGCCCCCGCCCCTTCGGACCGCACGGCCCGACCGCGCCCTCCCGGTGCCCGACGGCCCGCCCGGTCCGAGCCCGAGAAGCCGCACCCAGAGAGACGGAGCACCGCCGTGAGCGACACCATGAACCCCAGGCCCATCCTGACCTGCGCCCTCACCGGCGCGGGGGACACCGTGGGCCGGAGCGAGCACGTCCCCGTGACTCCCGCGCAGATCGCCGCCGCCGCGGTCGAGGCCGCCGGGGCCGGCGCCAGCGCGGTGCACATCCACGTCCGCGACCCCGAGACGGGCGCCCCCTCGCGGGACGGCGCCCTCTACCGGGAGGTCGTCGACCGCATCCGCCAGACCGGCACCGACATCGTCATCAACCTCACCGCGGGGATGGGCGGGGACCTGGTGATCGGACAGGACGACCCCCTCCGGTTCGAGGAGGGCACCGACCTCGTCAACGGGCTGGACCGCCTGCCGCACGTGGAGGAGCTGCTGCCCGACATCTGCACCCTGGACTGCGGCAGCCTGAACTTCGGCGACGGCAGCCAGGTCTACATCTCCACCCCGGACATGCTGCGCGCGGGCGCCAAGCGCATCCAGGAGCTCGGGGTCCGACCGGAGCTGGAGATCTTCGACACCGGCCAGCTGTGGTTCGCCAAGACCATGCACGCGGAGGGCCTGATCGACGACCCGACGATGTTCCAGCTGTGCACCGGCATCCCCTACGGTGCGCCGTCGGACCCGGGCGTCCTCCTGTCGATGGTGAACATGCTCCCCGAGGGCGCGCAGTGGGCGAGCTTCTCCATCGGCCGCAACCAGATGCCGTGGGTGGCGCAGTCCGTGCTGCTCGGCGGGCACGCCCGGGTGGGCCTGGAGGACAACCTCTACCTCAGCCGCGGGGTGAAGGCCACCAACGGCCAGCTCACCGAGAAGGCCGTCGGCATCATCGAACAGCTCGGGGCCCGGGTGGCCACACCTGAGGAGACCCGCGCCGTGCTCGGACTCCGCAGCGCGGCCTGACACGCGTCCGACGACGAACGCCACCACATGAGGAGCACGATGACGGAGAACGCGAGAACCGCCCCCGGGGCCGTGCGTACGGTCGCCTGCGTCGGAGCGGGTGTCATCGGGGGCGGCTGGGTCGCCCACTTCCTGGGCCGCGGCTACCGGGTGGTCGCCTGGGACCCAGCCCCGGACGCCGGGAGCAGGCTGCGCGGGCTGGTCGCCTCGGCCTGGCCCGCCCTGGAGAGCCTGGGCCTGGCAGAGGGGGCCTCCACGGCGAACCTGCGGGTCGCCGACACGCTGGCCGACGCCGTCTCCGAGGCGGACTTCGTCCAGGAGAGCGCACCGGAGCGCCTCGACCTGAAGATCGACCTGCTGGCCGAGATCGACGCCGCCACCCCCGAGGGCGTGGTCATCGCCTCGTCCACCTCCGGCTACAGCATGAGCGAGATGCAGGTGCGGGCACGGACGCCGGGACGGCTCGTGGTCGGCCACCCGTTCAACCCGCCCTACCTCGTCCCCCTGGTCGAGGTCGTCGGCGGTGGACGGAGCGAGCGGTGGGCCGTCGACTGGGCCGCGGACTTCTACCGCGCCGCGGGCAAGTCGGTGATCACCATGGAGCAGGAGCTCCCGGGGTTCATCGGCAACCGGATCCAGGAGGCCGCCTGGCGCGAGGCCCTGCACATGGTCGCCGAGGGGGAGGCGACCGTCGAGCAGATCGACCTGGCGATGACCAGCGGCCCCGGGCTGCGCTGGGCCTTCTTCGGCCCCTGCCTGACCTTCCACCTCGCCGGGGGAGAGGGCGGCATGGCGCACATGCTCGACCACTTCGGCCCGTCCCTGAAGTCCCCGTGGACCCGCCTGGAGGCGCCCGAGCTCACCGCCGAGCTGCGGGACCGCATGGTGGCGGGCACCGACGAGGTCGTGGCCGGGCGCTCCACCGCGGAGCTGATCGCCCAGCGCGACCGCCGCCTGATCGCGGTGGCCCGGGCGCTCGAGGAGGTCGAGCGCGCGGAGGCCGCCGAGCGGGCGGGGGGACAGGCGTGAGCGCGACCCTCGTCCGGCGGCTCCGCCCCGAGTGGATCGACTACAACGGCCACCTCAGCGAGGCCTACTACGTCCTGCTCTTCGGGTTCGCGACGGACGCGCTGATGGACCGGGTCGGCCTGGACGCCGCCTACCGGGAGCGGACCGGCTGTTCGCTGTACACGGTCGAGGCGCACGTGCGGTACCTGCGCGAGGTCGCCGCCGACGCCGAGGTAGAGATCCTCACCCGGGTGGTCGGCCCGGCCCCGGGCGCCCCCGTCGGCAAAAAGGCGCGGCTCTGCCACGAGATGCGGGTCGGCGGCGAGCTGGCGGCGACCGAGGAGCTCATGGCGCTCCACGTCGACCGGGGCCAGGGCCGGGCGGTGCCCTTTCCCGAGGACGTCGCGGCGGGCCTCGCGGCCCTCGCCGAGCCGGCCCCCGACTACGCGGGCCGCGCCGTCGGCGGGTAGCGCCGCCCGCGAGGACGGGAGGGCGGCCCGTGCCCGGGTGTGCCGCACCCAGGAGCGCCCGGTCCGGGCGGAGCGCGTCCTGGCCGGGCCGGGCCGAACGGTGGACGGTGGAACACGACGGCGCCGCCCCGGCCTCGCGGCCGGGGCGGCGCCCGTATCCGACCGACCCCCGAGAGAGGGCACACCCGCATGAACGACGCCGTCCCCGTTTCCAAGAGTGTTCTGATCACCGGTGCGAGCAGCGGCATCGGCGAGGCGACCGCGCGGCGCCTCGCGGCCGACGGCCACCGCGTCTTCCTGGGCGCCCGGCGCACCGACCGCCTCACCCGCCTGGTCGGCGAGCTGACGGCGGGCGGCGCGACCGCCGCGTGCCGACGCCTCGACGTGACCGACGCGGGCTCGGTGGACGCCTTCGTCGCCGCGGCGCGGGACGCCTTCGGCCGGGTCGACGTCCTCGTCAACAACGCCGGGGTGATGCCGCTGTCCCCGTTGTCGGCGGGCCTCACCGGCGAGTGGGAGCGGATGGTCGACGTGAACGTGCGGGGCGTGCTGCACGGCATCGGCGCCGCGCTGCCGGTGATGCGGGCGCAGGGCTCCGGGCACGTGGTGAACGTGGCGTCCGTGGGCGCGTACGAGGTGTCCCCGACCGCGGCCGTCTACTGCGCGAGCAAGTTCGCCGTGCGGGCCCTGACGGAGGGGCTGCGCCAGGAGTCCGGCGGGGCGGTGCGCGTCACGCTCGTCTCGCCCGGTGTGACCGAGTCCGAGCTCGCCGACGGCATCACCGACCCCGAGGCCCGGGAGGCGATGCGGACCTACCGCGCGGTGGCCCTGCCCGCGGCGGCGGTCGCGGACGCCATCGCCTACGCGGTGTCCGCCGCCCCCGGCGTCGACGTCAACGAGATCGTGCTGCGCCCGGTCGGGAGCGCCCAGTGAGCGCGGCGCGGGACGGCGGCCGGCCCGGTCCCGCGGACGCGTCCGGGCTGGTGCGGCGCCTCGGCCTCCTGGAGGACCGCCTGCGCGCCGTGGAGGACCTCGCGGCCAAGGAGTCCCTGCGCGAGCTGCTGGTGCGGGGCTGGCGCGCCCTCGACGCGCGGGACTGGGACGCCTGGATCGCCTGCTGGGCGGAGGACGCGGTCCTGGAGTTCGGACCGTGGGAGGCGGTGCGCGGCCGGAAGGAGGTCCTGCGCACGGTGCGGGACGCGGAGGAGGCGTACGCGCACATGCAGCACCACCTGCTGAACACGGCGTTCGAGGTGGCGGGCGACCGGGCGACGGGGATCGGCTACATGTGGTTCGTGGCGGTCGGCGGGGAGGCGGACCCGGGCGGGCCGTTCCAGATGGGCGGGCCCTACGACTGGGACTTCGTGCGCACGGACGCGGGGTGGCTGGTGGCCCGGCAGCGGCTCGGGGTGTGGTGGCGGGCCGGTGAGGACCCGGTGGGCGGGCTGTCCTGAGCGCGCCCGCGGGGCCGGGGCCGGGGGCGCCCCCGGCCCCGGCCCGGTCCCCGGGCCGGGGCTGCGCCTTCGGCGGCCTCGGCGGGCAGGACCGCTTCGGCACGGGGCCGCGCTCTTCGGCGACGGCCGGGTCCACGCGGGGGCCATGGACGCCGCGCGCCCCGCCCCCTGACCGCGCGGCCGCGCCCCCCGGCGGCGCGGGCCGCCGCGTCCCCGCGCCCGCGAACGTCAGGAAGGCGTCAGGATCCCGGCCCGGACCCGCATGGAAACCGTTAGGACCCGCCCCCGCGCCCGCGGAACCCCCTTCGATGGTTCCGACGGCCCGGACGCGCCGGCCCCGCGGAGCGCCGGCCCCTCCCCCCGGTCCCGTCGGGGCCCGGCCGCGGGCCCGGCCCCGACGGCGGGGTCCCGGGACGGAAGGGGGAAGATGGAGCGGGTTCCAGGGGTACTGGTGGTCGACGACGACCTCACCGTCCGGAGGACGCTCGGCATGAACCTCCGCGCGCGGGGATACACGCCCCTCTACGCGGCGACCGGGGAGCAGGCGCTGGCCCTGGCCGCCGAACACCGCCCCGACGCGGTCCTCCTCGACCTGTGCCTGCCGTCCCTGGGCGGGTTGGGCGTCCTGCGGAGCCTGCGGGTGTGGAGCCAGGCCCCCGTCCTGGTGGTGTCGGGCGACGACGCGCCCGCGACCAAGGTGGAGGCACTGGACGCGGGCGCGGACGACTACGTCACCAAGCCCTTCTCCATGGGCGAGCTCTTCGCCCGCCTGCGCTCGGTCATGCGGCGGCGGGCGGCGCCGCACCCGCCCCCTCCCCCGGTCGTCACCGCGGACTTCACCATCGACTTCCGGGCGGAGCGCGTCACCCGGCAGGGCCGGCCCGTGCCCCTCACCCCCCGGCAGTGGCGCATCGTCGAGGTGCTGGCGTCCGAGCCCGGCGCCCTGGTCGGACGGGACAGGCTGCTGCGTGAGGTGTGGGGGCCCGGGTACGGTACCGAACACCACTACCTGCGCGTGTTCATGTCCCACATCAGGAGGCGGCTGGAACCGGATCCGCGCCGGCCGCGCTACTTCGTCACCGAGACGGGGTCGGGGTTCCGCTTCCTGCCGGGCGAACCGCCCGGCGGGGACCGGCGGTGAACCCGGGGCCTCCCGCCCCGGGCACGTGAGCTTCACGAGGAAAGGAACTGACGACATGGGTATCGGCGCACGCGAGATCATGATCCTGCTGGTGATCGCGCTGCTGCTGTTCGGTGCGAGCAGACTGCCCGCGCTGGCGCGGTCGCTCGGGCGCAGCGCACGGATCCTCAAGGCCGAGGCCAAGGGGCTCGGCGACGAGAACGACCGCCCCGACGGGGAGGCGGCCCGGCCCGACCCCCGGGCCGGGGACGACCACGGGCAGCCGTCCGCGGAGCGGACCGGGCACGCCCCTCCCCCCGCGTCCTCCCCGGGGTACGGCCGGCCCGAGCCGCACGACCCCGGTCAGCCCCGGTACGACCAGGCACGCCCTGTCCCCCGGGCCTCCCTGGAGGGACCGGCGCACCGTCCCGGGGACGGGGAGGGGCTCCCCCAGGAGCGGCCCGCCACCGACCGCTGACCCGCGGCCGGCCCCGCCCCCGCCGGCCCCGCCCCCGCCGGCTCCGCGCGGATCACGGCGCGGGGCCGACCGCGACGCGCGACCGCGACGGCACCGCGCACCCGCGTCGGCGGCGGCCCCGAGCCCCGCCGTGGTTGGCGCCGCGGCACGCGGGTAGACGGGTAGCGCCCGTGAACGCACCCACCCCCTCGGAGGCCCCGTGTTCGCCACCGCCGCAGCGGTCCTGTTCGGACTCGCCCTGCTCCTCGAACTCCTCGGGACGGGCATCCAGGACCTCGCCACCCCGACGACCCTCGCCCTCGCCGGCCTGCTGTGCCTCGCACTGCACGTGGCGGGCTACGGCTCCGGCTGGGGGCGCCGCCGCCGGTGAGCCCCGCCGACGGGCGGCGGGCCCCGCACCGGGGCCCCCGCACCGTGTGCGCGGCCCCGGGGACGGCCGCGCACACGACCGCCCGGGGCCCCGCGCCGCAGGGGTGCGCCCGCCCCGGCGGAGGACGCCCGCCGGACCTGCGCACACGCCACGGGGAAACACGGTTTACTCCGGGGCGGTCCATCCCCTAAAGTGGCGCACGTCCTGTTGTCGACGACAGAGGTGGACGTTGCGCATCTGAGGTTCGCGATCACCACGCGGTACGGCCCGGCCCGTACACCGGTCACACCACGACTGGCTTCCACGCCGTCCGTGACCCCGCGTGCTTGCGACCTCGGCGCAGGACGTCCCCGATGCTCCCGGGACCCCTCCCGTCTCCTCAGACGCGGCCGCCGCGTGGTGCTCGCCCACGAAGCCACCCATTCACAGCGCTTGCGACCGCGAGGACCACCATGCCAAGTACGCCTGCCACCGGCGCCTCCCTGACCTGCTCCGCCCTCTCCTTCCGGTGGGCGGACGGCACACCCGTCTTCGACGGGCTCTCACTCACCGTCGGCCAGGGCCGCACCGGGCTCGTCGGGGCCAACGGCGCCGGCAAGTCCACCCTGCTGCGGCTGCTCGCCGGCCGGCTGCGCCCGGCCGGGGGCTCGGTGTCCGCGGGCGGCAGCCTGGCCTACCTTCCGCAGAACATCACCCTGGACACGTCGCTGCGCGTCGACCAGGCCCTCGGCATCGCCGAGCGGCGCGCCGCCCTGCACGCCATCGAGGCCGGGGACGCGGACGAGGCGCACTTCGACGCGGTCGGCGACGACTGGGACGTCGAGGAGCGGACCCTGGCCACCCTGGGCTCGCTCGGCCTGGGCCACGTCGAGCTGGACCGCACCGTGGGGCAGATGTCCGGCGGGGAGACCGTCCTGCTGCGCCTGGCCGCCCTGCTGCTGGAGCGCCCCGACGTCCTGCTCCTGGACGAGCCCACCAACAACCTCGACGTGTTCGCCCGCCGCAGGCTGTACGGGGCCGTCGACGACTGGCGCTCCGGGGTGCTGGTCGTGGTGAGCCACGACCGGGAGCTGCTGGAGCGCGTGGACCGCGTCGCCGAGCTGCGGGCGGGCTCGGTCACCTGGTACGGGGGCAACCTGTCCGCGTACGAGGAGGCGCTGGCCACCCAGCAGGAGGCGGCGGAGCGGACCCTGCGGGCCGCCGACGCGGACGTGCGCAGGCAGAAGCGCGAGCTGGAGGAGACCCGGATGAAACTGGCCCGCCGCCAGCGCAACAGCAAGCGCCTGGACGCCCGGGGCGGCATCCCCAAGATCATCGCGGGAGGTCTCAAGAGGTCCGCGCAGGAGTCCGCGGGCAAGCTGCGCGGCGTGCACGAGGAGCGCCTGGACGAGGCGCGCGAGCGGCGGGAGGAGGCGGCGGACGCGGTCCGCGACGACGCGGAGATCAGGGTGGACCTCCCGCACACCGCCGTGCCCGGGAGCCGCGTCGTCCTGCGGGCCCGAGGGCTGTCCCTGCCGTACGGGAGCCTGAGGGAGGGGGACCTGGAGCTGCGCGGCCCCGAGCGCGTCGCGCTGATCGGGCGCAACGGGGCGGGGAAGACCACGCTGCTGCGCACGCTCGCCGGCCTGCTGGAGCCCTCCTCCGGGGAGGCCGAGGCGTTCGTGCCCCTGCGGTTCCTGCCGCAGCGCCTGGACGTGCTCGACGAGGAGCTGAGCGTGGTGGAGAACGTGTCGCGCACGGCGCCGGGGGTCACCGACCAGCACATCCGGTCCCAGCTCGCACGGTTCCTGTTCAAGGGCAAGCGCGCCGAGCAGCCCGCGGGCACGTTGTCGGGAGGGGAGCGCTTCCGCGCCGCCCTCGCCGCGACGATGCTCGCCGCGCCCGCCCCGCAGCTGGTCATGCTGGACGAGCCGACCAACAACCTCGACATGGCCAGCGTGCGGCAGCTCTCGGGAGCGCTCGCATCCTACGAGGGCGCGCTCGTGGTCGCCAGCCACAACCTGCCGTTCCTGGAGTCGATCGGCATCACCCGCTGGCTGCTCCTGGGCGAGGAGCTGCGGGAGACCACCGCCGAGGGGGTGCGCGAGGCGCTGGCGGCGGAGGAGCCGTCCCGGCCCGCCAGCGGGTCGCGTCCGGATCCGGCCTCCGGTGAGTAGCGTGGTCGCCATGAGCAACGGAGAGAGCGCTGTTCCCGAGATCGACCCGTCCGTCCCGCCGAGCGGGACCGGCTGCCAGGAGTGCCTCGACGGCGGGGGGTGGTGGGTCCACCTGCGCCGGTGCGCCGCCTGCGGGCACGTCGGCTGCTGCGACTCCTCGCCCGGGCGGCACGCCACGCGCCACCACGAGGGCACCGGGCACCCGATCATCCAGAGCTTCGAGCCGGGCGAGGACTGGTTCTTCGACTTCCGGGGGCAGCAGATGGCGATCGGCCCGGAGCTGGCCCCGCCGAGCAGCCACCCGTCGGACCAGCCCGTTCCCGGGCCGGAGGGGCGGGTCCCGCCCGACTGGACGGAGCGCGTCAACTCCTGAGGCCGGGGCGGGCGGGACCCGGCCGCCGCACCGGCGGGGCCGGCGGGGCGACCCGCCGGCCCCGCGAAGGGCGCACCCCAGGTGGCGGCCGGGCCCCGCCGTGTGGCTAGGGTGCCCGTGATCCACCCTCCCGTGGGCCCCGGCAACGGCGCCGGACCATGCGCCCCGGCATCACACCTGAAAGATCAGGAGGAACCCGGCATGTTCCGCAAAGTGCTCGTGGCCAACCGGGGCGAGATCGCCATCCGCGCCCTCCGCGCCGGATACGAACTCGGCGCCCGCACCGTCGCCGTCTTCCCCCACGAGGACCGCAACTCGCTCCACCGGCTCAAGGCCGACGAGGCCTACCAGATCGGCGAGCCCGGCCACCCGGTCCGCGCCTACCTCTCCGTGGACGAGATCGTCCGCGCCGCCCGCGAGGCCGGGGCGGACGCCGTCTACCCCGGCTACGGCTTCCTGTCCGAGAACCCCGAGCTCGCCCGCGCCTGTGAGAGGGCCGGGATCACCTTCGTCGGTCCCCCCGCCGAGGTGCTGGACCTGACCGGCAACAAGGCGAGCGCCGTGGCCGCGGCGCGGGCCGCGGGCGTCCCCGTCCTGGAGTCCAGCCGGCCGTCCGCCGACGTGGACGAACTCGTGGCCGCCGCCGAGGGGATCGGCTTCCCGCTGTTCGTCAAGGCCGTCGCGGGCGGCGGCGGGCGCGGTATGCGCCGCGTCCAGGACGCCGGGCGGCTGCGCGAGGCCGTCGAGGCCGCGATGCGCGAGGCCACCACCGCCTTCGGGGACGCCACGGTGTTCCTGGAGAGGGCCGTGGTGAACCCGCGCCACATCGAGGTGCAGATCCTCGCCGACGGCAGCGGCGGCGTCGTCCACCTCTACGAGCGCGACTGCTCGCTCCAGCGGCGCCACCAGAAGGTCATCGAGCTCGCCCCCGCGCCCAACCTCGACCCCGGCCTGCGGGACCGCATCTGCGCCGACGCCGTGCGCTTCGCACGGGAGATCGGCTACCGCAACGCGGGCACGGTCGAGTTCCTGGTCGGCGAGGACGGCGGCCACGTCTTCATCGAGATGAACCCGCGCATCCAGGTCGAGCACACGGTGACGGAGGAGGTCACCGACGTCGACCTGGTCCAGGCCCAGCTGAGGATCGCCTCCGGCGAGACCCTGGACGACCTCGGCATCGCCCAGGAGACCGTCTACCTGCGCGGCGCCGCGCTCCAGTGCCGCATCACCACCGAGGACCCGGCCAACGGCTTCCGCCCCGACACGGGCATCATCAGCGCCTACCGCTCCCCCGGCGGCTCGGGCATCCGCCTGGACGGCGGCACCTCGGCCGCGGGCACGGAGATCAGCCCGCACTTCGACTCCCTGCTGGTCAAGCTGACCTGCCGGGGCCGGGACCTGGCCACGGCGGTGAGCCGGGCCCGGAGGGCCGTGGCCGAGTTCCGCATCCGCGGCATCGCCACCAACATCCCCTTCCTCCAGGCGGTGCTGGAGGACCCCGACTTCCAGGCCGGGCGGGCCACCACCTCCTTCATCGAGGAGCGGCCGCAGCTGCTGACCGCGCGACCCTCCGCGGACCGCGGCACCCGGCTGCTCACCTACCTGGCCGACGTGACCGTGAACAAGCCGCACGGTGAGCGCCCGCACCTGGTGGACCCGGCCACGAAGCTGCCGGCGCTGCCCGCGGGCTCCCCTCCCCCGGGGTCGCGCCAGCGCCTGGCCGAGCTGGGACCGGAGGGGTTCGCGCGCTGGCTGCGCGACTCGCCGCGCCTGGGGGTCACCGACACGACGTTCCGGGACGCCCACCAGTCGCTCCTGGCCACCCGGGTGCGCACCAAGGACCTGCTCGCGGTGGCGCCCGCGGTCGCGCACACCCTGCCCGAGCTGCTGTCCCTGGAGGCCTGGGGCGGCGCCACCTACGACGTGGCCCTGCGCTTCCTGGCCGAGGACCCCTGGGAGCGGTTGGCCGCGCTCCGCGAGGCCGTGCCCAACATCTGCCTCCAGATGCTGCTGCGCGGGCGCAACACCGTGGGCTACACGCCCTACCCGACCGAGGTGACCGACGCCTTCGTCAGGGAGGCCGCCGCCACGGGCGTGGACATCTTCCGGATCTTCGACGCCCTCAACGACGTCGAGCAGATGCGCCCCGCCATCGAGGCGGTGCGCGCCACCGGCACCGGGGTCGCGGAGGTGGCGCTGTGCTACACCTCCGACCTGTCGGACCCCTCGGAGAAGCTGTACACGCTGGACTACTACCTGAGGCTCGCCGAGCGGATCGTCGCCGCGGGCGCGCACGTGATCGCGGTCAAGGACATGGCCGGGCTGCTGCGCGCCCCGGCCGCGGCGCGGCTGGTCTCGGCCCTGCGCCGTGAGTTCGAGCTGCCGGTGCACGTCCACACGCACGACACGACGGGCGGCCAGCTGGCCACCTACCTCGCGGCGGTCGAGGCGGGCGCGGACGCCGTGGACGGGGCCGTGTCGTCGATGGCGGGCACCACCTCGCAGCCGTCGCTGTCGGCCGTCGTGGCCGCCTTCGACCACACCGCGCACGCCACCGGCCTGAGCCTGGACGCGGTCAACGAGATGGAGCCGTACTGGGAGGCCGTGCGCCGGGTCTACGCGCCCTTCGAGGCAGGGCTGACCTCGCCGACGGGGCGGGTCTACCACCACGAGATCCCGGGCGGCCAGCTGTCCAACCTGCGCACCCAGGCGGTCGCGCTGGGGCTGGGCGACCACTTCGAGGACGTGGAGGCGATGTACGCCGCCGCCGACCGGATGCTCGGCCACCTCGTGAAGGTCACGCCCTCCTCCAAGGTGGTGGGCGACCTGGCCCTGCACCTGGTCGGCGCGGGGGTGGACCCGGCCGACTTCGAGGCCGATCCGGGCAGGTTCGACGTGCCGGACTCGGTGGTCGGGTTCCTGCGCGGTGAGCTGGGCGTCCCGCCCGGCGGTTGGCCCGAGCCCTTCCGCACGCGGGCCCTGGCCGGCCGCGCCGAGGCGCGCTCCGTGGCGGAGCTGACCGAGGAGGACCGGGCCGGTCTGGCCGAGGACACCCGGGCGACGCTCAACCGTCTGCTGTTCCCCGGCCCGACCCGGGAGTTCGAGGAGCACCGCGGCGCCTACGGCGACACCAGCGTGCTGTCCAGCGCGGACTTCTTCTACGGCCTGCGCGCCGGGGAGGAGCACTCGGTCGACCTGTCACCGGGCGTGCGGCTCCTGATCGAGCTGGAGGCCCTGGGCGAGGCGGACGAGCGGGGGGTGCGCACGGTGATGGCGACCCTCAACGACCAGTTGCGGCCGCTCCAGATCCGGGACCGGGCGCTGGCCTCGAAGGTGCGCGCGGCGGAGAAGGCGAACCGGTCCGACACGGGGCACGTCGCCGCGCCCTTCGCGGGCGTGGTCACGCTGGCCGTCGCCGAGGGCGACGAGGTCGAGGCCGGTGCGACGGTGGCCACCATCGAGGCGATGAAGATGGAGGCCTCGATCACCGCTCCGAAGGCGGGGACCGTGTCCCGTCTGGCGATCGACACCGTGGCCCGGGTGGAGGGCGGTGACCTGCTGGTCTGCCTCGGCTGATCCCGTCCGCCGGGCCGCCCGCACGGCGGCCCGGCGCCGCGGGGCGGGGGCCGGGGCCACCGGGGCCGCACGGGCCCTCGCCGCCCGGACCGGGGCGGAGGAGGCCGGGACGGCGCTCCCGGGGGACGCGCGGGCACGGAGGGCGCGGCCGGGCGTCCGGGGCCCGGGCGGCCGCGGCCGCTCCGGCCGGCCGCGTACCCTCGAAGGGTGACGACAACACTCGATTCCGTCGACCCCGGGGTCGCGGCGGCCCGGATGCGCGAGGTCCTGGGCCCGGGCCCGGTGGTCGCGCTGACCGGGGCGGGTGTCTCCACGGACTCCGGGATCCCCGACTACCGTGGCCCCGGTTCCCCGCCGCGCAAGCCGATGACGTACCAGCAGTTCGTCGGCGACGCCGCGTTCCGCCGCCACTACTGGGCCCGCAACCACGTCGGCTGGCACCACGTGCACCGCACCCGGCCCAACGACGGGCACCGGGCGCTGGCCGACCTGGAGGCGGCGGGCGCGGTGTCCGCCGTCATCACGCAGAACGTGGACACCCTGCACGAGGCGGCGGGCAGCCGGAGGGTGATCGACCTGCACGGACGCTACGACCGGGTGGTCTGCCTGGGCTGCTCCGAGGTCGTCAGCCGTGCGAGCCTGGCCGAGCGCCTCAGCGCCCTGAACCCCGGCTTCGCGGACGGCGTCGCCGACGTCGAGGTGGCGCCGGACGCGGACGCCGTCCTCGCGTCCACCGAGGGGTTCCGGGTGGCCGACTGCGGTGCCTGCGGGGGCATGCTCAAGCCGGACATCGTGTACTTCGGCGAGAACGTGCCCAAGCCGCGCGTGATGGAGGGCTACCGGCTCGTGGACGAGGCGTCGGCCCTGCTCGTGGCGGGTTCGTCGCTGACGGTCTTCTCGGGGCGCAGGTACGTCAAGCGCGCCGTCGAGCAGGGCAAGCCGGTGGTGGTCCTCAACAGGGGCCAGACCCGTGCGGACGGCGTGGCCGCGCTCACGGTGGACGCGGGCTGCTCCGAGGTCCTGCGCTCCCTCGCCGACGCCTACACCGCCTGACCCGCTCCCGGGGCGTCCGGTCCCGCGCCGGGCGCGGGAGGCGCGTCCGGGCCGGGCCCCGCGTACCGCCGCGAGGGGGAACGGCGGTCGGACCCGTCCGGCGGGGGCCGGGGCGCCCGCCGCCGTGGCGTGCCGCCCCGGAGCCGCCGGCCGCCGCCCGCGCCCTCGCCGCCCCGGCCGCTCCTTCGGCCCGGGAGGGTGCGGGCTACCCCTTTCCGCCCTCCGCCTCGACGTGGGCGAGGAAGTCCAGGAGGGCCGCGTTGACCTCGTCCGGCCGCTCCTGCTGCGTCCAGTGGCCGCAGCCGGGCAGGGTGATGTCCGCGTGCAGCCGGGGGGCGATCAGGGGCAGGACCTCCCGCAGTTCGGGGATCCCCCGCATGACGGTGACCAGGTCCATGTCCCCCACCACGTACAGCGCGGGGACGTCGATGCCGCGCCCCTGGAAGGGGGCCATGAGCTCCTGGTTGCGCTCGGTGTTGCGGTACCAGTCGAGCCCGCCGGTGAAGGCCCGGTCCCCGTGCGCCGCGTGGTCGCGGGCGAAGGCCGCCACGTCCTCCTCGGTGAGCCAGGAGGGCAGCTCGTCCGCCGGCGGCAGGGCGTCCAGGAGCGTCCCGCCCTCGGGGACCGTCCACAGGCGGGGCTCGTCCGTCTCGGGGTTGTCGCCGGAGGCGCCGACCAGGACGCGGCGCATGAACGAGGCGGGGTCGGCGGCCAGTTCGGCGTCGGCGCGCCCGGGCTCCTGGAAGTAGACCTGGTAGAAGCCCTCCCCGTACATGTGGCGGTTGGCCGAGGGCGTGGGCATCATCGCGGGCGGGAACGGCGGGACGCTCAGGCCCGCGACGCCGCGGACGAGGTCGGGCCGCATCATGGCGGTGGCCCAGGCCACGGGGGCGCCCCAGTCGTGTCCGACGAGGACGGCCTCCTTCTCCCCGAGCGCGGCGATCAGGGCGACGACGTCGCCGACCAGGTGCGGCAGCGTGTAGGCGGCGACGTCCTCGGGCCGGTCGCTGCGGGCGTATCCGCGCTGGTCCGGGGCGACCACCCGGTACCCGGCCCCGACGAGCGGGTCGAACTGGTGGCGCCAGGAGTACCAGCTCTCGGGGAAGCCGTGCAGGAGCAGCACGAGCGGGCCGCTCCCCTGCTCGGCGACGTGCAGCCGTATCCCGTTGACCTCGATGTCCCTGTGTTCGACGTTCATCGTGTGCTCCTCGGTGCCGTGGGCAGCAGTGCTGGACACGCTATCCCAGGCGCAGCAGGCCCTCCCGGCCCCGGAGGGGAGCGGGAGGCGGCGCCGGGGCCGGCCGGCTCCCCCGCCCGGATCCGCCGGGCGGCGGGACGGCGGGGCCCCTGCCGGGCCGTTCCCCCGGGCGTGGCGGGCGCATGACGGGCGGGCGGCCGGCGGCGTCCCGCACCGGGGGCGGGGACCGCTACGAGGTCGGGGTCGTCGGCGAACCCGCCGGGTTCACCGCGTACGCGGACGCCGACGGACCTTCCCCCGCACCGGGATCGACGACCGCTTCCCGGGGCGGGGGCCGGCGGGCACGCCGGCCTCCCGGGCGCCGGAGGGGACGAGGGTCACGGGTCCGCGCACCGTCCCGGTCGGCCCCTGCGCGGCGCTCCGCGTGAAGAGGCGCCACGGGGTGGACGACGTCCCGGTCCCGGTCACGCCCGGGGCGCCGGCCCCCGTGCGGGCGGCCCGGGGCCGATCCGGGCGACCGGCGGCGCGCCGCGGCCGGTCAGCCCGCGGCGGGGCTCCCGTCCACGGCGGCGGCCCGGCGGTCGAGGAGGGCCAGCACCCTCTCCCCCCACCGGATGTTCTCCTCCTCCAGGGAGATCCCGCCCAGGAGGGTGAGGTAGGGGCCGATCCGCTCGGCGCGGGCGACGTGCTCGTCCTCGGTGCGCCCGTCGAGGAGTCGCAGGCGCAGGCGCTCGTAGCGGGCCAGTTTGCCGCGCGCCCACGCGATCCGCTCGGCGACGGAGGCGCGGACGGCGTCCGCGTCGCCCGCGTCCACCGCCTGGAGCTGGACGAGGAGTTCGTCGCGCATCGCGGCGGGGCGGGGACTGCGCTCCGTGTACTCGCGCAGCGCCCGGTACCCGGCGGCGGTCAGGGAGAAGACCCGTTTGTCGGGGCGCCTCTCCTGGCGGACGACGACGGCGTCGATCAGCCCGTCCGCCTTCATCCGGTCCAGCTCGCGGTAGAGCTGCTGGGGGGTGGCCATCCAGAAGTTGGCCACGGAGGCGTCGAAGTTCTTCGCCAGGTCGTATCCGGACGCCTCGCCGTCCAGCAGTGCGGCCATCACAGCGTTGCGCAGTGCCATCCGGGCAGCATAGCCCTTCGATGGGCGACGACGCGTCCGGACAACTCGTTGCCCCGCAAGGCCGGACCGGACGCTGCGGGGGGGTCACCGCAACCGCCCGCGCACGCCTCCGGCGGGGCTGCGGGAGGGGTCCCTGACGCAGCCGTTCTGCCCGGTGGCCGGGGGCGGCGGTCCGTCGGGGGCGCGGCCCGCGGCCGGGAGGAGGTCCCGGGCCGCGAGCGGCGTGGGCCCCTCCCGCCCTCAGCCCCGTCGGACCTCGGTCCCCGCTCCGTCCGCGGCCCCCGTCCCCCCGCCCTCCCGCCGGGCGAGGGCGCGCTCGGAGGTCCCCGCGCCCCGGCCCCGCAACCGGTCGGGAACGAGCGCGGCCAGGGCGAGGAGCGCGAGGGCCGCGCCGACCCACAGGGGCGCCCTGAGCCCGAAGGCGCCGAGGGCCGCGCCTCCGAGCCAGGAACCCAGGACGACGCCCATGGTGATGAACGAGGAGTGCAGGGTGTTGACCAGGGTCCCCGCGTTCCCGGTGCGCTGGACCCGCGTGATCATCGCCGGGTTGAGCGTGACACCGACCAGTCCGATCCCGACCATGGCGAGCACGGCGACGGCGGGGACCTCGGTGAGGAGCGCCATGGCGGAGAGGAAGAGGGCGTTGAGCCCCAGGCCCGCCATGGTCACCGTGAGCGTGTGGGACTGCGCGAACCGCGCCACGACGCTGTTGCCGAGAACGGTCGCGCCGCCGTAGACCACCAGCAGGAGGGGGACGGCGCCGCGCGGGAAACCGGTGACCTCGGTGAGGATCGGGGTGAAGTACGAGAAGGCGCTGAAGGTCGCGCCGATGATGAGCGTGGACGTCCCCATCACCAGCCACAGGCGGGGGTCGCGGAACACGGCCGTCTCCCCGCGCGGGCTCCCGCCGCCGTCGGCGCGCTCCATGCGGGGCAGCGACACGGCGGTGGCGACCGCGACCACGACGGTCAGGGCGCCGACCGAGGCGAAGGCCGCGCGCCATCCCCACGTCCCGCCGATGAGGGTGGCGGCGGGGAGGCCGAGGAGGGTGCCGACCATGAGCCCCTGGAGCGCCAGGCCGGTGGCCCGGCCGCGCAGGCGGGGCGGGGCGACCCGGGCGACGACGGTCAGGGAGACGCCGAAGAATGCCCCGGAGGCGGTGCCCGTGACGACCCGGGCCACGGCCATGACGGCGTAGGAGTCGGCGACGGCCGCGAGGGCGTTCCCCGCGAGGAAGAGCCCGAACAGGACGAGGAGGGCCCGGTCGGGGCGGAGCCGGAGCAGGGCGAGGGCGGCGAGCGGGCCGCCGACGGCCATGGCCAGTCCGAAGGCGGTGATCAGGTAGCCGATGAGGGGGATCGTGACACCGAGGTCCTCGGCCATCTGGGGCATGAGCCCGCCGACGAGGAACTCGCTGGTGACCATGGCGAAGATGCCGAGGGCCATCAGGTACACGGTTCTGGGCACGGTGTGCTCCTTTGCGGGGCGGGTCGGGCGTGCGCCGACTTTTTATGGAACGTCCAGTACAAAAAAGGCGCACGCGTGGACGCGCCGGTCGCGGGCGGCGGGGTCGGGGGCGCCGCGATCAGCGGCAGGGGGCCGGGCCGACGACGGGGGAGCGCCCGGGGAGGGCGTCCCCGGCGCGGGCGCCGAGGGTGCGGGGATCAGGGGGTGTGGGGATCAGGGGGTGCGGGACGGCGGAGCACCCGCCGAGGGGGCGGGGACGGGACTCAGTCGGGGCCGGGCCGGGCCGCGAGGGCGGCGAGGCCGACCGAGGCGATCGCCTCCAGGGCCGCGCCGTCGGCGCCCGCCTGGGCGGAGACGCGAATCCCGGAGACGAGGGCGTTGACGTACCAGGCCGTTCCGGCGGGATCGCGTCCGGCGGCCATCGAGCCGTCCGCGACGCCCTCCATGGCGACCAGGCGCAGGGAGGCCAGCCGCTTCTCCAGGTCCGCCCGGACGATCTCGGCGACCCGCGGGTTGGACTCCCCGATCTCCGTGACGGTGTTGACCGTGAAGCAGCCGGGGCCGACCCCCTTCTCCCGGTTGGCGATCTCGTCGGCGACGACGACCTCCAGCAGGGAGCGCAGCCGCGCCAGGCCGGTCCCCGGCGCGTCGAGGATCGCGGACTGGCGCGCGGTCATGGTCGCCATGTAGCGGGCCAGAGCCCTGCGGAACAGGTGCTCCTTGGACGTGAAGGCGTTGTAGAGGCTGCTGCGGGTCAGCCCCGTGGCGGTGCACAGGTCCTCGGTGGAGGTGGCTTCGTAGCCCCTCGACCAGAAGAGGCGGCACGCCGCCTCGAGGACGCGGTCCTCGTCGAAGGTGCGCGGTCGTCCCATGCGGGAGACCCTAGCAGGTTATGAACTGATCTGTCTAAAATGCGGTCCGGCGCGCACGCCCCGGCTCACACCAGGGCCACGCACACGGCGAGGGCGAGCGCGAGGAAGACGGCGCCGCCGATCGCGGAGGCCCTGCGCCTGTCGGCCGCTCCGTCCCCGCCGCGCCCGGGCAGCTCCGGCCAGCGGAGCGCCGCACCTGACAGCGCAGCCGCCACCGGGACGACCACCAGGGACCACAGGGCCGCGGGGAGGTGGCCCCACTGCACGACGACGAGGAGCAGGAGGGACAGCGCGGCGAGGTGGAGCGCACGGGACAGGGCGTCCCAGCGGTCCGCGAAGCGGAGCCGGCCCCTGCCGCGCCAGCCGCGGAGCGCGGTCAGCACGGCGTCCAGCGCGAGCCAGGCGACGAGGGCGACGCCGACGGCGAGGGGGAACCAGGTGGTCACGCGTCCTCCAGGAGCAGGGTGAGGCCGATGTCGTCCACCGGCAGGGAGGAGTCGGCCAGGACGACGACCGCCCGGCCCCCCTCCCGGTCCAGGGCGAACATCGAGGAGAATCCGCCGGTGCCTCCGTTGTGCCAGGTCACCGTGGTTCCGCCGTGGTCGTCGATCCACCAGCCGAGGCCGACCTCCCCGCCGTCGCCCGCGTCCCAGCGCGGTTCCATGGCGCCGGCCCCGGGGGCGTCCCCCTCCAGCAGGGCGCGGGCCAGGAGCTCCATGTCGCCGGGGGTGGACCGCACGCCGCCCATCGGGGCGTAGGCGTGGGAGGTCCACGGATCGGCGGTGCGCCCCCGGGCCCCGTGTCCGACGGACGCGTCCTCGGGGAGGCCGTCCGGGGTGACGGGCAGCGTGGTCGCGTCCATGCCCACCGGGTCGAGGAGGCGCTCCCGCAGCAGGGTGCGGTAGTCGGTCCCCGCGGCCTCGGCCACGGCCTGGCCGAGGACGGCCGCGCCCATGTTGGAGTAGGCGACCTCGCCGCGGCCCTCCGTCCCGGCCGCGGCGACCTGGGCGACGAGCGCGGCCCGGTCGGCCCGGTAGGGATCGCTCCCCCGGTAGTTCGCGACGGCCATGCCGACGGTCTCGGCGAGGCCCGTGGGAAGGCGGGGCAGGCCGGAGCGGTGGCTCGCCAGCTCCGCGAGCGTGACCGACGCCGCGGGGGTGTCCCCCAGGTCGAGGACCGCGCCGAGTTCGGTGTCCTCGGCGACCTCGCCCCTCTCCACGGCGTCGGCCAGAAGGAGGGCGGTCATGCCCTTGGTCACCGAGCCGATCTCGTAGACGGTGCCGTCGTCGGCGCCGAAGTGGGCGACGCGGGTCCGGTCCCCGTCGATCTCCACGACGCTGGCGCGCTCGCGCGGGTCCGCGGCCAGCAGGGGGCGGGCGCGGTCGAGGAGGCCGGGGTCCCCCGCCTCCCGGTCCGACAGCGACGGGACCTGCGGGCGCACGGCGAACCCGAGCAGCAGGACCAGGACGGCCACGGCGCAGGCCGCCGCGACACCCGGCCCGCGCCCCTTCGCGCCCCCTCCCCCCGCGGCGTTCAGGAGACACCGCCCGCGGCCGTGAGGACGGCCAGCAGGGGGACGACCCGCTCCGGGGGGACGATGTAGTGCCCGCGCCGGACGGTGGTGAGCCATCCGGCCGCCACGAGCAGGTTGACGTGGTGGTAGATCTGGCCGGTGGTGCCGAAGCCGGAGAGCTCGGCCAGGCCGGCCACGGTCCCCGTGCCCTCCCGGACCGCGTGCAGCAGGTTGAGCCGGACGGGGTGGCCCAGGGCGTCGAGGACGGAGGCCGCACGGGACCAGTCGGCCCCGGCCAGCCGGTCCACGGGCAGGCCCTGCTGCCACTCGATCGCGTCCTCGCCGTCCCCGTCCCGGACGATGCCGGCGAAGACCACGGCCCCCCGTCCGGCGGCGTGCCCCCGGAGCGCCTCCAGGGCGAAGAACGCCTCCCCGAGCGCCCCTTCCGCGCCCCCGCCCGCCCCGGACGGCGCGGGCGCCGCCTCGGCGCGGCCCTCCAGTTCGGCGACCCGGGCCTCCAGGTCGGCCAGACGCTGCTCGGTCGTGCGGTCCACCACGCCCCCAGATGATGAGAAATTCCGTAACTACGTAAAAACCACCTTACCCCCGTGCGGAACGCGCCCGTCCCACCCCCCCGGCGACACGGGAGATTTGCCCTATCGGGTACGAAAAGTGAGATACCGATGACCGGCAGGGGACGATCATGGAGGGGCGGCGCGCGGCCCGCGCACACGCCAGGGACACCCGAGGGGCCGCCCCCGCCCGGACCGGCAGCACCCCGGGCGCCCGGGCGGCCGGTGAGGAGCCGACATGCGGACAGGGGCAGCCAACGGCTGGCAGTTCTTCGTCGCCACACTCTTGATCGTCATCGGGGCGGTCAACGTCATCCAGGGGATGGTGGCGCTGTTCTCCCCCGACTTCTACATCGCCACGGGCACGGACATGCTCTTCCTCGAGTACGGGTCCTGGGGTGTCCTGCTCGGGCTGTGGGGCGTGGTCATGGTCGCCGCGGGCGTCGCCGTGCTGTCCGGCCGCACCTGGGCGCGGGTGTTCGGCATCGTCCTCGCCTCCCTGAACGCCCTCGCGCAGCTGGCCTTCGTGGTCGCCATGCCCCTGTGGTCGATGGTGGCCATCGCCGTGGACATCCTGGTGATCTACGGGCTGACCGCGGGCTGGCCGACCCGGACGCCGGACGCGTCCACGCAGTCCGACGAGGCCGTCTACCGCAGCGGCTACCGGGCCTCCCACGAGGCCCCGCGCCCGACGCGTTCGCCGGAACAGCACACCGGCGGGCAGCGGACCACGGGCCAGGGCTCCTGACCGCGGCCGCGACCGCCCCCGTTCCGCGGACGGGGGCGGTTCCGCGTGTCCGCACCGCCCGCGGCCGGAGGAGGCGGGCACGCCCCGGGGCGAGCGGCCCCGGGGGGCGGCGGCCCCGACCCGTCCTCCGCCCCGGAGGGCGCGCGGCCCGGGGCCCGCCCGCCGGCTCAGTCCCCGTACAGCGCCGCCAGCGCGTCACCGTACCTCTCCCGGACGACCCGCCTCCGGAGCTTGAGCGACGGCGTCAGCTCACCGGTCTCCGGGCCCCACTCCTCGGCGAGCGACCGGTGGGACTTGACCTGCTCGGCCCGGTTGAGCCGCCTGTTGGCCGCCTCGACCGCGCGCCCCAGCTCCGCCGCCACCTCCGGGTGGGCGGCCAGCGCCTCCCAGTCCCCGCCGGTGTCGATGCCCCGCGCCTCGGCCCACGCCGGAGCCGTCTCGCGGTCCAGCACGAGCAGGGCCACGAGGTAGGGCCGCCGGTCGCCGTGGGCGTACGCCTGGCCGATCAGCGGGTGCTCCTTCAGCGTGTTCTCCACGAGGGCCGGCGAGACGTTCTTGCCGTTGGAGGTGACGATCAGCTCCTTCTTGCGGTCGGTGATCCACAGGTAGCCGTCCTCGTCCAGGCGACCCACGTCGCCGGTGGCGAACCACCCGTCGGCGTCGGCGGCGGGCAGGATCCGACCGTCAGGGCCCAGGTAGCCGCCGAACACCGACTCCCCCCGCAGCAGGATCTCGCCGTCCTCGGCCAGGCGCAGCTCCACACTGGCGATGGGGCGGCCCACCGAACCCAGCCGGAACCCCGAGGAGGGGGCGTTGGCCGTGGCCACGCCCACGGACTCGGTCAGCCCCCAGGCGTCCATGACCAGGATCCCCAGGCCCGCCCAGAACCGCACGACGTCCGTCGGCATGGGCGCCGACGCGCTCGACGCCCAGGTGATCCGGTCCAGGCCGACCCCGGCCAGCAGGGGCCGCAGGACCTGTGCCCGGGCCCCGTCGAAGCGCTCCTGGAGTCCGGCGGGCACCCGGCCGCCCCGCTCCCGCGCCTCCGCGTGCTCGGTGGCGACGGCCATCGCCGCCTCCACCGCGGCGCGCCCCTCCTCCGACAGCCGGGCGATCCCCGCCCGCAGGGCCGACGCCAGCTTCTCCCACACGCGCGGGACGCCGAAGAACTGGGGCGGGCGCACCGTCCGCAGGACGCCCACCACGTCGCCCGGGTCCGGGCACATCCACACGTGGGAGGCGCGCAGCACCGGGAGGTAGATGCCGAGGACCCGCTCGGCGATGTGGGCCAGCGGCAGGTAGCAGACGTGGTCGGGGAACTCCGGCAGGTCCACGACCGCGTCCAGGGCGGCGGCGTTGGCGAGCATGCCGCTGTGGGTGATCGCCACGCCCTTCGGGTCCCCGGTCGTCCCCGACGTGTAGAGGACGGTGAGCAGGTCGTCGGGGGCCAGGTCCCGCCACCGTCCGGACGCGGCGCCGGCCGGGGCGCCGAGCAGGTCCCCGTAGGGGGTGTGGCCGCGCCCGGCGTCGGCGCCCTCGACCACGACCAGGGTCTCCAGGGGCGTGCCGGGGTCGGCGGCCAGGTGCTCCCAGGCGGCCGCGGCCTCGGCGCTCTCGACCACCGCGAGCCGGGCCCGGCTGTGCCGGACGATGTGGGCCACCTGTTCCGGCGCGGCGGTGTTGTAGACGGACGTGGGGACGGCGCCCGCGTGGACCACGGCGAGGTCGCAGAGCCAGTGCTCCGGCCGGTTGCCCATCATCAGCAGGACGTGGTCGCCGGGTTCGACGCCGTGGGCGGCGAAGCCCTCGGCGAGCTCGCCGACCCGGTCGCGGACCTGGGACCAGGTGAGCGTGGACCATGCGGAGGGTCCGGCCCCGGTTCCCCTCCAGGACAGCGCGGGCGCTTCGGGGTGCTCGGCCGCGGTGCGCGCGAGCAGGCTCGGAAGGGTTCGGTCGGTGGGGACAGTGGGGGGCATGCGTGCTCCTGGCGGTCGTCCTGACACTGTGACCTGAAACACGCCGGACTTTATCATTTCCCCTGCCGCGCGAATATTCCCCTTCGGCCTCCGCCCTTCCGATACATGCGCGGATAAACGGGCCGGCCCGTGCCGGGCGACACGGCCGGGAGGGGCGGAAGCGGAGGCCGAGGGGCCCGGTCCCTGTCCGGGTCCTTCCGCGGAAGGACCCGGACCGGCCGGGGCCGCCGTCCCGCGCCCTCCGCCCGGTCAGTTCGCGGGCGGGTGCAGGTGGCTGGTGACCGCGAGCCGGTTGTACAGGTTGATCATCGCGATCGCGGACATGAGCGCGGCCAGCTGCTGGTCGTCGAAGTGCTCGGCGGCGGCGTCGTAGGTCTCGTCGGACACCCCGTGCTCGCCCAGGCGGGTCATCTCGTCGGTGAGCGCGAGGGCGGCCCGTTCCGCGTCGGTGAAGACGGCCCCCGCCTCGTACCAGGCGGAGACGAGGAACAGCCGCCGCTGGGTCTCCCCCTGCTTGAGGGCGACCCGCGTGTGCAGGTCGACGCAGAAGGAGCAGCCGTTGATCACCGAGGAGCGCAGCTTCACCAGCTCCAGGAGGCTCCCCTCCAGGTGGCCGGCGATGATCTTGTCGATCTCGTCCAGCTTGCCGTAGACCTCCGGGAGCTTCTTCGCCCAGATCACACGCGTCCTGGCCACGGGGGACCGCCTTCCTCGTCGGGTGCCCCTCCCCGGGCGGGGCGGGGCGTCACGGGTGCACCGGGGTCAAAGCTACCAACGCCCCCGCCGGCGGAGCCGCCCCGGACCGTTTTATGGCGCCGTTCCTTCCTTGGCGGGAAAAGTGTCCTGTGATATCCGCGGTCGCCTTTCTACGTTTTCTCCTTCCATAACCCGGGGTGTTCCTTTTCTCGGCGTTCACAGGCGTCCCGGAGGAGAGGCCGCGCCGAACGACGGGGCCGTCCCGACCTCCGGATCAGGGGCGGGGCCCGACCGTCTCCGCCCCGGCCCACTGCCGGAGCACGGTCCGCTCCTCCTCCGCGTCGGGGTGCGCGTCGTCCCACGCGGCGTAGCCGTCGGGGCGCACCAGGAGGACCTCCGCCCCGCCGGGCAGGTCGCCCCGGACCCGCACGATCCGGACCCGGTCCGCCCAGGGCAGGGCTGCCTCGGCCGCGGCGCCGTCGGGGGAGGCGTCGAGCAGGGTGAAGCGGACGCCGTCCATCAGCTCGTACAGCCGTGCGGGCCGGCCCCCGACGGTGAGGGGCAGGTCGTCCACGCGCGTCCCCGTGGTGTCGGAGACGGCGAGGCCGTCCGGCAGCTCGTAGGAGTGGCCGAGCCCCGCGAGCCGCAGACGGACCCTGTCCGCGACCGCGTGGACGCCGGCCAGCGCCGGAACCACCCGGGAGCGCACCGCGCGCACGGGCGCCGGGGCGACGGCCGCGCGCAGGAGCATGTCGCTGAGGCGGAGGGTGGCGCGGCCGGCCCGGTGGCGCTCGGCCTCGTAGGAGTCGAGGAGCCAGGCGGGGGCCCACCCCTTCTCGACGGCCGCGAGCTTCCAGGAGAGGTTGGCCGCGTCCTGGAGGCCGGTGCTCGTGCCCATGGCGCCCATGGGCGAGTGGACGTGCGCGGCGTCCCCGGCGAGCAGGACCCTCCCGACGCGGTAGTCCCCCGCCTGTCGGCGCTCGCTGAGCAGGCGCGCCGACCGGCGCACCTCCGCGACGTCCAGGGCGCCGCCGGAGAGCCGCCGCAGGGACTCGGCGACCTCCTCCGCGTCGACGGGTCCGCCCGGCGGGGCGTCCTGGCGGGCACGGTCCCAGACGGTGGCGCGGTACCAGCCGTCTCCGTAGGGCGGGAGGAGGGCGACGCCGTCGCGTCCGACGAACGAGGTGACCGCCGGCGGCAGGTCCTGCCTGAGCCGGACGTCGGCGAGCAGGATGTGCGTGTCGTAGGCGTGTCCGCTGAACCGCACCCCCAGGAGCTCCCGGACGGTGCTGTGCGCGCCGTCCGTTCCGACGACGCGGCCGGTCCGTTCGGTGTGCTCGCCGTCGGAGGTGCGGACGGCGAGGTCGACGCCGTCCCCGTCCTGGGCGAGCCCGGTGACCTCGGCGCCCCGGACCACGGGCACGCCGAGCCGTTCGACCCGCTGCCGGAGGAGGGCCTCGGTACGGCCCTGCCGGACCATGAGGACGAACGGGAAGCGGCTCTCGGGGTGGCGCAGGTCGAGGGTGAGGCCGCGGCCGTCGCCGAGGGCGACGCGCACCTCGGGGACGGGGAAGCCCTGGCCGACGAGGGTGTCGGCGAGCCCCCGCACGTCGAGCAGTTCGAGGGCGCGGGCGTGGACGGCGAGACCGCGGGGCAGGTCGCACTCCCGGGCGCGCTTCTCCAGGACCCGGACCTCGACCCCGGCCTCGGCCAGGTCTCCGGCGAGCATGAGACCCGTGGGCCCCGCTCCGACGATGGTGACGCTCATGGCTGCACTCCTCGGGGGGCGGCGGGTGGTACGCCTCGTCCGGTACTCTGGGTACCGGAACTTCGAGTACCGATACTACGAGTACCCCTACTGCTGTCAAGGCCCGGGAGGAAGCGTCATGGGCACCGCGGGAAACGGGGCCAGGGGCGGACGCCGCCCCGATCCGGCCGTGGACGAGGCGATCCGCGCCGCGGCGCTGGAACTGCTGGCGGAGCGCGGGTTCGGGCTGACCTTCGACGAGGTGGCGGCCCGGGCCGGGGTCGGGCGCACGAGCGTGTTCCGGCGCTACCCGACCAAGCGGGACCTGGTGGCGGCCGTCGCCGGACAGGTCGGCGCCGACCGGATGGAGGTGCCCGACACCGGGTCGCTGGAGGGCGACCTCACCGCCGCGGTCGGCGTCGTCCAGGGGGTGTTCGGCGGGACGCCGCTCCAGGCCCTGGCCCGGCACGCGCTCTCCGACGCCCTCCGGGACGGGGAGGGCGCCGCGGTCCTGCGCTCGCTCCTGGAGCAGCGGACGACCCTGGTCCGGGAGGTCCTCGCACGCGCCGCCGCGCGCGGGGAGGTCTCCGACCCCGACCGCGCCCCGCTGGTCGCCGACCTGCTGTCCGGGGCGGTCCTGGTCCGCCTGGCCACCGGCACCCCCTTCCCCGAGGGCGGCGAGGCGGACCGCCTCGCGCGGGCCCTGGCCGCGGCCGCCCGGGACTGAGCGCGGCCGGTCCCGCGGACGGCGGGGCGGCCCCGCGGCCGGGCACGCACGGGGCCGCCGGCGGCGTGACGGCGCGGGCGGTCGACGAGGGCGGGGCCGCGAGGAGGCGCCCGCGGCCGACGCGCCCTCCCCGGGCCCGGGAACCGTCCGGAGCCCCGGGGCGGCGTGCGGCTCGCCGGGAACAGGGGGCCTCGGGGCCTGCCGGTCCCGCCGTGCCCGGCACGCTCCGGTCAGTCCTCCGGCCGCGCGTCGTGGGTGAGCAGGGCCAGCTGCACGCGGCCGGTCAGGTCCAGCTTCGCGAGGGCGCTGGACACGTGGGACTTCACCGTCCCCATGGACATGTACAGGCGTTCCGCGATCTCCGCGTTGGACAGCCCCGCGGTCACGGCCTCGGCGACCTCCCGCTCCCGTTCCGTGAGCAGCTCCAGCCTCCGCCGGGCCCGTTCCCTGCGGGTGGGCGCCTCGGAGCGCTCGGCCGGGTCCTGCCCGGCCACCCGGTCCATCAGCGCGCGGGCCACGCCCGGCGAGAGCACGGGCTCGCCGGCCGCGGCGCGGAGCACCGACTCCACGATGCGCTCGGGCTCGGTGTGCTTGAGCAGGTACCCGGCGGCGCCCGCCCGCAGGGCCCGCACCACCGTGGCGTCGGCGTCGAACGTGGTCAGGACGATGACCTGGGGCCGGACGCCTCCCCCGCCCGGCGCTCCGCCGCGCAGGCCCTCGGTGGCGGTGATCCCGTCCACGCCGGGCATGCGCACGTCCATCAGCACCACGTCGGGGCGGTGCTCGGCGACGGCCGCGCCCACCTCGGAGCCGTCGCCCGCCCCGCCGACGACCTCGATGCGGTCGTCGCCGGAGAGCATGATCCGCAGCCCCGCGCGCACCAGGGGGTCGTCGTCGACGAGGAGTACGCGCACGGGGTCGGTAGGCACGGCCACCACTATGGCACCTCCGGGGGTCCGGGCCACGGCAGGGTCGCGGTCAGGCGGAACACCCCGCCCTGCGCCCCGTGGAACAGCTCGCCGCCCTCCAGCGCGACCCGCTCGGCCAGCCCCGTCAGTCCCGCGCCCGCGCCCGGGATCTCGCCGGAGACCACCCCGACCGGCAGCGCGCTGGTCACCGACACCTCCACGCCCCGCCCCGGGCCGCCGGACACCCGCACGCCCGCCCTGGCCCCCGGGGCGTGCTTGCGCGTGTTGGTCAGCCCCTCCTGCACCACCCGGTAGACGGTGCGCGCCACCTGGCCCTCCGGTTCGGCCCCGGCGGGGACGTCGAGCTCCCACTCCACCCGCTGCCCCGCGGCGACCGCCTCCGCGACCAGCCGCCCGGCGTCGGCGAGCCCCGCCGCGGGCGCCGCGGTCCCGACGTGGTCGTCCGCCCCGCCCGGCAGGGTGTCCGCGGAGCGCAGGACCTCCAGGACCCCGCCGAGCTCCTCCAGGGCGCGGTGCGCGTTGTCCCGGATGACCCGGACCGCGGCGCCGAGTTCCGCGGCCTCCAGCGGCGCGGCGGCGCCCGCCTCGGCCCGTTCGGTCCTGTAGGCGAGGGCTCCGGCGTGCACCGACAGCAGGGACATGCGGTGCGCGACCACGTCGTGCATCTCCCTGGCGATACGGCGGCGCTCCTCGGTGCGGGCGTCCTCCAGCCGCCGCTCGCGGTCCGCGCGTTCGCGCCGGACGTCGGCCCGCAGGCGCTCCACCAGCTGGCGGCGGGCGCGGATGGCGGCGCCCCAGCCGACGCTGCCCGTGACGAGGGAGGCCGCGAGCGCGACGGACAGGGCGCTCTCGACCCGGCCGGGCGGCACGGTGACGAGCCAGGGCAGGCCCAGGACCATGGTCAGCGCCACCACCCACGCCGCCTGCTGCCAGGGGCGGCGGATCGCGAGGCCGACGAGGCCGATGACCAGGGCGGCGGTGACCGAGTTGGAGAAGGCCGCCAGCACGCACAGGACCAGGGCAACGGCGAGGGGGCGCCTGCGGCGCAGCAGGAGCGCCAGGCAGCCGACCGCCCCGGCGACCGCGTCGGGCACGAAGAGCCACTCCGGCACGTAGTGCGTCAGGCCGATGAGGTGCCCGGCGAAGTAGCCGACGGTGGTGTTCAGCCACCACAGGAGGGCGGTGGTGAACAGGAGGGCGTCGACGGCCGCGTCCCGCCCCCGCCGGCGGGGGTCCCCGGGCGCCGCCCCTTCCCCGTCCTTCCCCCCGGTCGCCGCCGGCGTGGTGCGCACTGGCCGCCCCCTCTCGTCGCCACCAGACTAGAACCGCCGCCGCCCCGCCCGCCTCCGTCCGCAGGCCGCCCCCCGGCGGCCGATCGGCCGATCGGCCGATCGGCCGTGACCGCTCGGACGATGCGCCCGGGCCCCCGCTGCGCGAGCATGGGGGTATGAGCGACGACGTGCCCGCGCTGGAACTGGACGGGCTGACCAAGACCTTCAACGAGACCAGGGCCGCCGACGGGGTGTCCCTGTCCGTCCCGCGCGGGACGATGCTCGGACTGGTCGGCCCCAACGGGGCCGGCAAGACCACGTCGCTGTCCATGGCGGTGGGCCTGCTCCGCCCGGACAGCGGGACCGCGCGGGTCCTGGGCGCGGACGTGTGGGGGGACCCGGTCGCCGCCAAGCGCCTGCTGGGGGTGCTGCCGGACGGCCTGGCCCTGCCGGAGCGCCTGACCGGCGGCGAGCTCCTCGACTACTGGGGGCGGTTGCGGGGGCTCGGGCGGGGGGTGGTCCGGGCCCGGGCCGAGGAGCTGCTGCGCGTGCTGGAGCTGGACGGGGCCGAGGCGGACGCGGTCCTGGTCGCGGAGTACTCGACCGGCATGCGCAAGAAGATCGGCCTGGCCACCGCCCTGCTGCACGCCCCGAAGGTCCTCGTGCTCGATGAGCCCTACGAGGCGGTGGACCCGGTGTCGGCGAGGGTGCTGACGGCGATCCTGAGGCGGTTCACCGACGGCGGCGGCACGGTGGTGGTCTCCAGCCACGTGATGGCGCTGGTGGAGCAGCTGACCGACCGGGTGGCCATCATCGCCCGGGGACGGGTGCTGGCCGACGGGTCCCTGGCGGACGTGCGCGGGGCGGACGCCACCCTGGAGGACACCTTCGTCCGCCTGGTGGGCGCCCGCGAGGTCGGGGAGGGGGAACTGGCGTGGCTGTCCTCCTGATCCGGCTGAAGTTCACCCTGCTGGGCCACTCCTCCACGGGGATGCGCCTGTTCGGGATCGCCCTCGCGGTCCTCGGTCTCGGCATCACCTGGTACTTCGCCCTGGCGGCCGGTTCGGACGCCGTGCGGGCGGACCTGCTGTCACTGGTGTTCGCGGTGTGGGCCGCGGCGTGGATGCTCGGCCCGACCGTCGCCAACGGCACGGGGGTCCTGCGCTCGCAGTACTTCGCGCTGCTGCCCCTGGACCGGCGCCGGCTGGGCGCGATCCTGCTGCTGACCATGTTCTTCGACATCGGCCCCGCCCTGACCCTGGCGGCGCTGGCCGCCCTGGCCTGGCACGCGCTGGCGGTGGACCCGGCGGCCCTGCTGGTGGCGGTCCCGGGGGTCCTGCTGCTGTGGGTGTTCGTGGTCTCGCTGTCCCGGCTGGTGTTCCGCGCCCTGGGCGCGGCGATGCACTCGCGGCTGGGGATGGAGATCGCGTCGGTGCAGTGGGGCCTGATCCTCGCCGGGCTCTTCTTCGGGTGGATGGCGGTCCAGCCCGCGTTCACGGCGACCCTGGCCCTGAGCGAGAACGGCCTGGGCGAGGGCGCGGTCGGCGCGGTGCTGTCCGCCCTGCCGACCTCCTGGCCGGTACTCGCCGTCCAGGCCGCGGCCGCGGGATCCTGGGGGGCGGCCTCCGCCTGGCTCGGCGCGCTGGCGCTGCTCACCGTGGCGCTGGTCGCGGTGACCGCCCTGCTGCTGGCCCCCCGGGTCGAGGCGCGCGGCGTGCGGCGCCGGGGCCGGCCCCTGGGCGCGCGCCCGCCGACGGCCCGCGGGCCCCGGTTCCCCCTGCTGCCGGACACCCCCCTGGGCGCGGTGGTCGGCAAGGAGCTGCGCCAGTGGTGGCGCGACCCGTGGCGCGGCCTGGAACTGCGCTCGTCGCTGTGGGCGGCGCTGTTCATCGGCCTGCTGACCTGGTCCAGCGACCTGTTCTCCTTCTTCGCGCCGTTCGCCGGGGTGATCGCGGCCTTCATCATGGCGCTGGCCACCTCGAACATGTACGGGCACGACGGGACGGCGCTGTGGCTGTCGGTGGTCGGCCAAGACCGGGACACGGTGCGGGCGGACGTGCGCGGCCGCCAGGTGGCGATCCTTCTGCTGACCGTGCCGGGCGCGGCCCTGCTGAGCGCGGTGTTCGTCGTGGCGACGGGCTCGCACTGGGCGTGGCCGTACGTGCTCACGGGGCTGGCGGTGTTCTTCGGCGCGGGGAGCGGGCTCGCGCTCCTGCTGTCGGTGGTGGCGCTCTCCCCCGGGGTGGACCCGCAGCTGAGGGTGGACGCCAACGACTCGGGCGACAACCAGGTCCAGGTGTGGATCGCGCTGGTGGCCCTGCCGCTGCTGTCGGCGCCCGCCGTGCTCGCCGCCGTGTTCCTCGGCCTGGCCGGTCTTCCGTGGGCGGCGGTACCGGTGGGCGTGATCAACGGGGCGCTCGCGGCGTGGTGGCTCGGCCGGGTGGCGTACCGGCGTCTGGAGGCGCGGCTCCCGGAGACGTTCGCCCGGATCAGGTACGGCAAGGAGGTCGCCCTGCGGACCGTGCCGGCGAACGGCTCCCTGCTGGACCGGCTGGAGCGCACCGCCATCGAGGGCAACACCGAGACGAGGCCGACCGGCTCCTGAGCACAGGGGCCGGGGCCCGAACAGCCGGCGCGGCGCGGTCCGGGACGGGGACCGTGCCGCGCCCTTCCGCGCGCGGTCAGTCGTGGGGTGTGACCCGCACCCTGGCGAAGACGTCGGTGAGCCCGTCCAGGAAGGCCGACAGGGCCAGCTCGAAGCTCGCGTCGTCGATCTCCGCGGCATGCTCGGCGAGCCGGTGGGCCTGGGACAGGTTGGGGTAGCGGTCCCGGTAGACGCGCACGTCGTCGTCGAACCCCCGGGCGAAGGAGTTGGTCGCGGCCCCCACGATGAGGTACTTCGTGGAGGCGCCGATCATCGTGGCGTAGCGGGGCGGCCAGCCCGCGCCGACGAGCCCGCCGTGCACGGCGTCGGCGCGCCGCAGCGCCTCCTCCCGGCGGCCGGGACCCGCGGACACGACCGGGAGCAGGTGGGGGTGCTCGGCGAGGGCGTCGCGGTAGGAGCGCGCCCAGACGGTGAGGCCCTCGCGCCAGTCGCCGCCGTCGAACCCCGAGACGTCGATGTGGGCGGTGACCTCGTCGGCGACCTCGGTGAGCAGCTCCTCCTTGGTCCGGTAGTGGCTGTAGAGGGAGGCGGCCTGCACGTCGAGCTCCTGGGCCAGCTTGCGCATCGACAGCCCGTCGAGGCCGTCGCGGTCGATGAGCGTGAGCGCGGCCAGGCGGATGGCGGGTTTGCTCAGGATCGGCGTCCTGGGTCGGGCCACGGGGGATCCCTCTCTCCACTGCGGGAGGCGCCCGGTCCGTCCGGCGCCCGGCCCGATCATCGCACGTCAGTACGCGGCGCACGTCCGGCGCCGGGTACCCGCGGTGTCGGCGGGGCGCTGCGGCGGGGCGACCGGTCACCGCCGGAACGCGTGGGAACCCCGGTGCCCCGACCTCTTGCACGCGCGGCCGGGCACACCGTACCCTCAAATAACCGAACACTGTTAGGTTACTGGGGAGCAGGCCGTGATCGATTTCTCGTTGAGCGAAGAACAGCGCGCCGTACGCGACTGGGTGCGGACCTTCGTCGAGCGGGAGCTCATGCCGCTGGAGAACGAGGTGCTGCGCCGGGAGCGCGAGGGCCGCCCGCCCGGCCTCAACTCCGAGGAGCGCACCCGCCTGCGCGAGCTGGCCCGCAAGTCCGACTTCTGGGGCGTGGAGACGCCGACCGAGTACGGGGGCATGGGCCTGGACCCGGTCACCGCCGCGATCATCGAGATCGAACTGGGCAGAACCTTCCTGACCTTCAAGTTCGGCGGCGAGGCCGACAACATCCTGTACCACGCCAACGAGGAGCAGAAGGAGCGCTACCTCCTGCCCACGATCGCCGGTGAGCGCCGCTCCTGCTTCGCCATCACCGAGCCCGGCGCGGGCTCCGACGCCAAGGCCATCCGCGCCCGCGCGGTCCGCGACGGCGACGAGTGGGTGATCAACGGCGAGAAGACCTTCATCACCGGCGGCAACGAGGCCGACTTCGCCATGGTCTTCGCGGTCACCGACCCGGAGAAGGGCGCCGACGGGGGCGTGACGTGCTTCCTCGTCGACCGCGACGCGGGCTGGACCTCCGAGCCCATCGACACCATGGGCGAGCGCCGCCCCGCCTCCCTGGTCTTCCAGGACGTGCGCGTGCCCCACGAGAACATCCTGGGCGAGGAGGGGCACGGGTTCTCGCTCGCCATGAAGTGGATCGGCAAGGGCCGCTACCTGCTGCCCGCCCGCGCGCTCGGCGGCTGCGAGCGCCTGCTGGACATGGCGATCGAGTACTCGCGGACCCGCGAGACGTTCGGGGCGCCCATCGCCGACCGCCAGGCCATCCAGTGGATGATCGCCGACTCCCAGACCGAGATCGAGGCCCTGCGCCTGCTCGTCCTGCACGCCGCCTGGCAGGTGTCGGTGGGGCGGGACTCGCGCCACGCGCAGTCCATCGCCAAGCTCTTCGGCGGGGTGAAGGCCAACGAGATCGTCGACCGGGTCATGCAGATCCACGGCGGCATGGGCTACACCCGCGAACTGCCGATCGAGCGCTTCTACCGCGACGTCCGGCTGCTGCGCATCTTCGAGGGGACCGACGAGATCCAGCGCCGCACGATCGCCCGCGACCTGCTCAGGGGCCACATCAAGGTGGGCGCAACCCTGGGCTAGGCGGACGGAGGGCCCGCACCGCGCCCGTGGGCGCGGTGCGGGCCCTCCGCGCTCCGCGTGTCAGCGCGTCCGGGGGGGCCGGCCCCCGGCGCCGGTCGGGTCAGCGGACGCCGACGAGGTCGCAGACGAAGATCAGGGTCTCGCCCCCCTTGATGGCGCCGCCGGCGCCGCGGTCGCCGTAGGCCAGGTGCGGGGGGATGACCAGCTTGCGCCGGCCGCCCACGCGCATGCCCAGGACGCCCTGGTCCCAGCCGGAGATGACCTGGCCGGCCCCGAGCCGGAAGCTCAGCGGTTCTCCACGGTTCCAGCTGGCGTCGAACTCCTCGCCGCTGGAGAAGGCCACGCCCACGTAGTGGACGTCGACGGTGCTGCCGTGGCCGGCCTGCGCGCCTTCGCCGACCTTGATGTCGGTGATCTCCAGGTCGGCGGGCGGCGGGCCCTCGATGAAGTCGATCTCCGGACGCTCGAGCGCCATGGTGGTACCCCTTGTGTGTTCGGTGGGAACAGAGAGGCCAAGGGTATCGGCGCGCGGACACCTCCCTGCGCGCCCGGGCCGTGCGACGTGACGAAGAGGACAGGTGTGCCTGCGCGCGGCGCCTCCCCGCGCGCCCGCCTCCGCCCCGGCGCGGGAGGCGGACCGCCCCGTCAGCGGGAGCCGACCGTCGCCGCGACGACGTGCCCGTGCCCCTCGACCTTGATCGGTCCGCTGCCCGCCTGCACGAACACCGACTCGCCGCGTTCCAGGGTCAGGCCCTGGCCGACCTCCGCGACCAGCTCCACCCGCCCGTGCAGGACCAGCACCACCGTGGGCCCCTCCCCCGGCAGGTGGGCCGCGACGCGGCCCGGCCCGATCTCGTGCAGCGCGAACTCGGGGGCGGCCGGGCGGAACTCCCGCCTCCCCTCCAGCAGGCCGGGCCGCGCGTAGGGGATCGGCAGCACCGAGAAGTCCACCACGTCCAGGAGCTCGTGGGCGTCCACGTGCTTGGCGGTCAGCCCCGCGCGCAGCACGTTGTCCGAGCTGGCCATCACCTCGATCGCCGTCCCCTGGAGGTAGGCGTGCAGGTTGCCGGCGGGCAGGAACAGGGCCTGCCCCGGCCCCAGGGTGACCCTGTTGAGCAGGAGCGAGGCGACCGCGCCCGGATCGCCCGGGTAGCGGTCGGCGAGGTCGGCGACGATGTCGCCGTGGGTTCCCCGGGGGCCGGACGCGGACCACTCGGCGACGAACTCGTCGAGCAGGCGCTCCCTGCTGAGGTCGGGGAGGGTGAGCAGGCGCGTGAGGGCCGCGCGCAGGGCCGCGTGGGTGTCGGGCGCCGCCAGGTCCGCGCGCAGCAGCACGGCCAGCTCGCAGGTGAGCCCGCGCAGCTCGGCGTGGGTGGCCGCGGGCTCGCGGAAGCCGCACAGCGCCTCGAAGGGCTCCAGGGCGAGCAGGAGCTCGGGTTTGTGGTGGGGGTCGCGGTAGTTGCGGTGGGGGGCGTCGAGGGGGATGCCCGCGCGCTCCTCGGCGTCGAACCCGGCCCGGGCGCGGGTGGCGTCGGGGTGCACCTGGAGGGAGAGGGGCGCCTCGGCGGCCAGGAACTTGAGGAGGAAGGGCAGCCGTCCGCCGAACCGCTCGGCGGTCCCGTGCCCCAGAACCCGGTGCGGGTCGTCGGCGATCAGGCGGGGCAGGGGTCTGGGCCCGTCCTCGCAGTGGGCGGTGCTGGGCGCGCCGTGGTGGGCGCCCAGCCAGAGCTCGGCCTGGGGCGTGCCGTCGGGGTCGGCGCCCAGCAGGCGCGGGATGGCCGTGCGCGCTCCCCAGGCGTACGGTCGTACCTGGTTGGTGAGCCTGTGCATCCGCCCCCCGCTTTCCCGTCTGCGTGTTCTCACCCCGTGGACGCTCCGGCGAGGTGGCAACAGTCTCGCGAAGGGGGCCGTCCCGGTCGACACGGCACGCCCCACTCGTAGAGGTAGTGCACACTTCACCTCGCGGGGTGGGCAGGCACCCGACTGCTGCGGGGCCCGGCGGCGGCTACGAAGTTACTGGGAAGTAAACCACGATCCCGGACACGTGAACAGCACCACGTTGTCACCTCCCGGGGCCCGCGGCGACACCCGGACCGGGGTCCTGGAACCCCCTTCCCCGCGTGCCGGTCGTCGCACCGGACCGCTACCGTGTCCCGGTCTGGATCGTTCCCCGAAGCGTGAGGCGGACACATGAGGCTACGGCAGGGAGGCCCGGCCGACCTACCGGCGGTGCTGGAGATGTTCGACCGCACCGTCGCGTGGCTGGCCGCGCGCGGGCGGTCCGGGCAGTGGGGCGACGCACCGTGGTCGCTCGACCCCGACCGGGTGCGGCTCGTCGAGGACCTGGTCTCCGACGGGATGTGGGTGGCCGAGGCGGAGGGCTCCCCCGCCGGGGTCGTGACCGTCCGCGAGGAGGCGCCCGCGTACGCGCCGCCGGCCGGGGAGCCCGAACTCTACGTGCGCCTCCTGCTGGTCTCCCGGGAGCACACCGGGGCCGGCGTCGGCGGCGAGCTGCTCGCCTTCGCCCGGAGGCGCGCCCTCGACCGGGGCATCGGCCTGGTGCGCGTGGACTGCTGGTCCGGCGGCGACGGGGCTCTCATCCGGTACTACGAGGGCCAGGGCTTCACCCCGACCGTGCGGGTCCCCGTGGGAGCGAGGGAGGTGCAGGTCCTCCAGCTCCGGCCCTGAGCCGGCGCGCCGCGGACCCCGCCGCCCCTCACCTGGGGCGGCGGACCTTGTCCGAGGCCTCGACCAGGCGGTCGATCATCTCCCGGGTGAGCGCGGGTTCGGGCTGCGGCAGGCCGGCGATCGCCGCCATGTACAGCCCGTCCCCGGCGCGCAGGATGATCTCGGCCAGGACGGGGTCGGTGAGCTCCTCGTGCAGCAGTTCCCCCCAGTGCGAGAACAGGTACTGCACCCTGCGGGTGGCCTCCTCCGGCATGTCCTCCCGGCCGCGCAGGGCGGCGATGACGGCCCAGTACAGCTCGCGCTCCTCCGTGCTCTGCGGCAGCGACGTGCGCAGGAACACGCGGACCACGCCCTCGCCGCCCTCCCGGGCCTCGCGGAACTCCTCCTCCGCCAGCGCGCTCAGGCGCTCGATCAGGCCGGTGAGCATCGCCGCCTTCGACGGGAAGTGGTAGAGGAGCCCCCCCTTGGACACCGAGGCGGCGCGGGCGACGGCCTCCAGGGTCACCCCGGAATAACCCTCGCCGACGAGGATGTCCTGGAGGGAGTCGAGAATTCGGTCGCGGGTGTTCGATGCGTTCACGATTGACACTGTACCGTCCGGACGGTACTGTACCGTCCGGACGGTTGAAGAGTCCTGCGGCGTGCCCGCGGTCGACCAGACTTCCCGCCCCTCCCGACCCGGAGTCCGCTGCCTCCCGTCGGGCCTCCACCGCACCCCGGCCGGGGTGCCGCGCAACCAGCGACACGTAACGAGGAAAGATGAGCTCCGCCAAGGCCGGAACCGGCCCCACCGACGCGCACGGACGCGACCGAGCGGCCCCGGCCCTCGCCGGGCCGCGGGAGTGGGCCGCCCTCGCCGTCCTGGTCCTGCCCGTGATCCTGATCTCGGTCGACTCGACCGTGCTCGGCTTCGCCGTCCCCGCGCTGAGCGAGGACCTGCGGCCCACCGCCGGCCAGCTGCTGTGGATCGTCGACGTGTACGGCTTCATCCTGGCCGGCCTGCTCGTCACCATGGGCTCGCTCGGCGACCGGATCGGCCGCAGGCGCCTGCTCATGATCGGATCGGCGGCCTTCGGCGCCGCCTCGCTGATCGCCGCGTTCTCGCCCACGGCGGAGACCCTGATCATCGCCCGCGCCCTGCTCGGCCTGGCGGGCGCCTCGCTGATGCCGTCCACGCTGTCCCTGCTGCGCAACATCTTCCTCGACGCACGCCAGCGGCTGCTCGCCATCGCCATCTGGGCCTCCGGGTTCTCCGGCGGCGCGGCGCTCGGCCCGATCCTGGGCGGCTGGCTCCTGGAGCACTTCTCCTGGGGTTCGGTCTTCCTGATCAACCTGCCCGTCATGGTGCTGATCCTGGTCCTGGTGCCGCTGCTGGTCCGCGAGTCGCGCAACCCGGAGGCGGGGCGGCTGGACCTCCTGAGCGCGGTCCTGTCCATGGCCGCGATGCTGCCCGCCGTGTACGGGATCAAGAAGCTGGCCACCGAGGGGTTCGGCGTCGTGCCGATCGCCTCCCTGGCCGTCGGCTTCGGCCTGGGCTACCTGTTCGTGCGCCGCCAGCGGCAGCTCGACGACCCGCTCATCGACGTGGACCTGTTCCGCCACCGCGTGTTCAGCGTGGCCGTCGCCACGAACCTGATGATCGTGTTCTCGCTGGTGTCGTCGCTGTTCTTCCTGACGCAGTACCTCCAGCTGGTCCTCGGCGTCTCGCCCATGCGGGCGGGCCTCGTGCTGGTCCCCGGCCTGGTCCTGTCGGTCCTCGCGGGCCTGGTGGCGGTGCGCCTGTCGCGGCGCCTGAGCCTGGCCGCCGTGATCGGCGGGTCCCTGCTGACGACCGCGTCCGGGTTCGCCGTCCTGGTCCTGGCCCCGGAGAGCGGCGTCACCACGGGCGTGGTGACCGTGGCACTGGGCTTCTCGCTCATCTCCACCGGCGCGGGCTTCGCCGAGACGCTGACCAACGGCGCGATCATGTCCGCGGCCCCGCCCCAGCGCGCGGGCGCGGCCTCGGCGATCTCCGAGACCGCCTACGAACTCGGGGCGGCCCTGGGCGTCGCCGTGCTGGGCAGCGTGCTGACCGCCTCCTACCGGTCGCAGCTGACCGGTGTGGAGGACGTTCCGGCGGAGGCCGTCGACGCGGCCAGGGAGACCCTGGGCGGCGCCGCGAACGCCGCCGCCGACCTGGGCGGCGGCGCCGGCGACGCCCTCATGGGCGCGGCCCGGTCCGCGTTCACCGACGGGATGCACCTGACCAGCGTCATCGCCGTGGTGATCGTCCTGGCCGCCGCCACGCAGGTCTGGGTGCTGCTGCGGGGGCTGGGCAACCCGGCCGTCGACGCGTCGCCCGAACCCTCCGCCCCGGGGGACGGGAACGGCCCGGACGCGGCGGGCGCCCCGGACGCGGCGGGCGCCCCGGGCGCCGGGGCCCTCGCGGGGGCCCCGGACGGGGCCGGCCCGGCCGGGAGCACGCCGGCCGCGGGGTCCGCGTCCGGCGCCCCGGACCACGGCGGGCGCTAGCGGGGCGCGGCGGCGGTCGGCCCCCCGCTCAGGGGAGGCCGACCAGTTCCACCTCGGCGCCGTCCCAGGCCGGGGGCACCACCGCGTAGGCGTCGGCCAGGGCCGCGCCACGGAGGCTGCCGGGACGGTCGTGGCCGACGGGCACGGCCCGGCCGCCGACCAGGCGCACGGCGACCAGCCTGGTGTCCACCGGGTGGGCCTCGACCCCGCCGTCCAGGACGGCCGCGGGCAGGTCCCCCCCGGGGGCGGGCCCGCCCGCCATCGCGCGCAGCAGGGGGGCCAGCAGCGTCACCGCGGCGACCAGCGCCGCCCCCGGGTTGCCGGGCAGCCCCACGAAGACGGCGCCGTCCGTGTACGCCAGCAGTTGCGGGTGGCCGGGGCGGCAGGCGACCCCGTCCACCACGACGGTGGCCCCGAGGTCGTCCAGGACCGCGCGGAAGTGGTCGGCCGGCCCCCGTGAGGAGGAGCCGCACACGGCGACGACGTCGGCGTCCGCGCCCTGCGCCGCCTCCCTGAGCGCCGCACGGTCGTCGCCCAGGTGCCGCACGGACGCGAGAACCCCCCCGGCCCGGTCGACGACCCCCGGCAGCAGCGGCCCGATGGCGTCGCGCACCCTCCCGTCCCCGGGCAGTCCCTCCGTGGCGACCTCGTCCCCCGTCACGAGGGCGGCCACCCGCGGGCGCGCCAAGGGCAGGGTCGCGTGCCCCAGGCTCGCGACCAGTCCGAGCGCCGCAGGCCCGATCACCGTCCCCCTCGTGAGAACGGTCTCACCGGGCGCGGTCTCCTCGCCCGCCCACCGCACGTGGCGGCCGTGCTCCACCCGGCCCTCCACCACACCGTCGCGGACCACCGAGCGCTCGTACGGCAGGACGCTCTCGGAGCCCTTGGGGACCCTCGCCCCCGTGGCGATCTCGACCGCCTCACCGGGACGCAGCCCGGCGCCGTCCGCGGGCGCGCCCGCGAGCCGCCTGCCGACCAGCCGCCAGGGCCCCGGACCCGCCACCGCGAAGCCGTCCATGGCGGAGGCGTCGAAGGCGGGCAGCCCCACCAGGGCCCGCACGTCCGCGCCGAGGACCCCGCCCAGCGACCGCTCCAGCGGGGTCTCGCGCGGCTCCGCGCCCCTCAGCCCGCCCAGCGCCACGGCCTCCGCGCGCGCCCGGGCCCAGGAGAGGTGGGACCCGTGGTCCGCGTGTGTTCTGTGGGATCCGTGCGTCCGCCGGTCCCCGGACGTTCCGTGTGTACCCGGGGCACCGCCCCGGGGGGCGTCGCCGCGGATGTCGCCGTTCCTGCCCATGCCGCCTCCCGGTCGTCGCACCAGCGCGCCCCCATTGTCCACCCGTGCGCCCCGGGGCGGACGCCACCGCTCCGGCCGACCGCGCGAGGGGCTCCCGGCGCCGGCCCGCACGGGTCGGCGCCCGCGCCGCGGCGGGCCGGATCCGGCGGAGGACCCGGTCCTCCCTGCGTCGATTTGCCGTCTGACGACTTTCCGCTAAAGTTCTTATCAGCAGCACGGCGGGACCGCGGAGGACGCGGACACCGGCCAGGCAGCAAGCGGACGTGGCTCAGCTGGTAGAGCATCACCTTGCCAAGGTGAGGGTCGCGGGTTCGAATCCCGTCGTCCGCTCGGAGGAGACGCGAAGGCGCCCAGGCGCTTCCGTGTGACTCGGTGGAGTGGCCGAGAGGCGAGGCAGCGGCCTGCAAAGCCGTCTACACGGGTTCGAATCCCGTCTCCACCTCACACCGCTTCACGCGGGCGATTAGCTCAGTTGGTTAGAGCGCTACCTCGACACGGTAGAGGTCACAGGTTCGAGTCCTGTATCGCCCACCAGCATCACCACTTCAGGGCATGTTCCGGAGAGATCCGGCACATGCCCTTCGCTGTGTCCGACCGTCGTTCGACCGTGGCAGCGGACGCCACCAGACGGCCCCGACCGTTCCAGTCCGGCACCAGACGACACCTCAGATGTCGCTCTCCCCGACTCGTCTGAACCGCTCGTGCAACTCATAGAGTCCCGTGGTCGCGAACTGAAACCTAGCTTTCAGCTTCCGACCCTGACCCCCGGGCACTGTGGCGGGTTGGCTCACCTCCTGAACTCTCCTTGTCGCCTCCTCTTCAACAAAGACCCCTCCCACCGCGTTGAGACACACCCTCGGCTGGCACGCTAAGCTCCGATGTTGCGAAACAATCGAGGACTCAGGTAGGGTTCTTGTGCGTGTAATCACGGTCGCACTTTCCTCAAGCCTTGGATCCCGGCTTTCCAGGGCAGGACAAGGACTCTTCGCAGTTCCCGTGGCATATGGATCAACGAAGCGAGATGTACGAACTTGCCTCTAAATGCTTAGCCGGGAAGCGCGAGGGAGATACGTATGTCACGGAAATCCAGTACGCAACGCGTGGCTTCGCGATGCAGTCATGCAACGGGCTACAGGTATTCCAAATGCCTGAACTGGGCAAGAGAAGGAATTATTACAACCTTCCAACCAGTTCCAGATGCAAGCTCCGCCTCACAGAAGAGCTTTGAATCTTTCATCGTTCACATACTTGCAGAGGCATTGCGGGACAACCAGGTAGACTCAGCCATTCTAGGAATCATAAGGGTTGAACCCTGGCCAGACGGCCCCGTTCTTCATCTTCATTCAGAAATGGCCGACACCATCCTTGCCGAACTCTTGCCGAATTTCGATTCTGATTATGGCGGAGTTCGAGGCGTTCCAGGACTACGCCCTGGCCGAAATCTTTACAACGGACGCCTACCACTCGTGGACCTATGCAGTGGGTCCACTGTATTTCTGCAACACGAGGACAAGGACTGGCATCCTAAACTCCCTCATGACAAGCCAGGCACGAAGCAGCTGTGGATTGACAAACCTAAATCAATCCACAGCAGCGAGAAAAACAATCTTCGCTACTGGAGCCCTAGACAGGAAGACAGCTCAAGCACCCTGAGAAACCTGCTTCTCAGTAGGATTCTACGGCGCCCAAGGATCATTGACCGCGCAGGAGCATCTCATGGCTGGGCAAATACGTATACGCACAGCTACTTCGACTTGGTGATTGAGTCTTGCTGCGGGGACGACCCTCGTGATATCGCTTCAAATCTCATAGAAAGTGGACTAATTTCAGGGATTGAAGGGATAGAAAAAAAGGACCTCCTCCTCTCTTCAAATTCCGTCAACATGGGAATCGGGAGAGCAAACGTATGCGTTCGCCGACTGACCCCGGACCCCTGCAGAATCACGCCAGAAAGAACTAAAGAACTTTCCGAAAAGATTCGCAAGGGACACACGGACCGATGACCCCCGCTATTTTTGTCGCCGCATCTCTAGCCCTCCTCGCCACTCTCGTGAAAATAACAAGAGATACAATAATACTCTGGTCCATCCATAAACTGTCTCGGGACAGCAGCCCCGAAGAAAGGATTCAACTCTGCAAGGAGCTCATACCTACTCTTAGCCAGAACAAAAAAGTTTACAGGAATCGAGTCAAATTTTAGCCTTTATAAATCGCAGCAGGTGAACGGTGTCCAGACGGCGGCCGGCGTTCTCCATCAGAATCTGCCAACCCCTTCGGTGGAGAGGGTTTCGGGAACATCACCGGCAGGGGCCGCACCGGGTTGGCCTGGTGCGAATCATGCGCAGACCCCAGCGGATCAGAGGAGACGGCGCATTCGCCTACCGATCCGCCCAGGGAGCAACAAGCCCCGCACGATTTCTCTTCTCGTCCTCAAAGGGGAATTCACAGGCCGATTTGGCTCACTTGTGGAGGTCTCGGCTCCACAACCAGGGTGCATGCCCAGGTGGAACGGATACGGACGTGGCGCGGCCTACCACCCCAAGAGAAGGGCAGCGGGCCGAGGGTAAGCGCGAAAGAGGCAGCCGGTCAGCAGTTGTCTTCGACCGAGGAGGCCACCAGCGCCGCCCACTCAGAGGCGGAGAAGGTCACGTATCCCGCTCCGGGGTACACGCTGTCCCGCACGTCCACCGACGCCGAACGGTCGCGGACCTGGACACACTGACCGCCGTTCTGCGAGTAGCTCGACGTACGCCACTCGTTACTCATCACTGATCTCCTTCAGTCTCCGAAGGGTGTCGTCCACGGGGAGCGCGCTACCAAGGGCGTTGCGTGCGAGTTCCTGCAACCGTTGAACACCTGGGGCTTCGTTGACCACGATAGTCCCGTTCGTGTGTTCGGAGGTGGCCACCCGGGAACCGTCACGGAGCTTGTAGATCTGGAACGGCGACGTCACCCCCGCGAGGATGCTGCCCGCCGGCACCATGTGCACACGGACCCGATCGGACTCGATGAGTCCCAGCAGGTGGGCCGCCTGTTCCTTGCGGACCGCGCGGGATACACCCTGTAGTCCGGACTCGGGGAACGTCGCGAACACCCGGACGTCCTCGGACAGCGACCCCAGGTGAGCGCACCGGTCCCGGGCGAGTGCCTCGATCCTGCTCATCGGGTCCGACGGTCGCCCCTCAGCGAGGGCGTAGCGCGCGTACAACGGTGACTCCAGCAGAGCGGGTACCAACACCGGTGTGACGACTTCGATGGTGACAGCACGCTCGGACAGCTGTTTATCATCGCTCAACCACGGCGCGACCCCATCGGTCTGTGTGACCTCTTCGAGAATGCGGACCAGACCACCACGCGCGCCGAAGAACGTGTCCAACTCCGCGATGGTCGCTCGATCTGGGGTAGTTCGTCCAGTTTCCCAGTTGGACGCTGCTGAGGGAACGTAGCCGACGACCTCCGCGACCTGTGCCTGGGTGAGCCCCCGCTGTTTGCGAAGACGACGAAGTTCCCTCTGCAACTCATTCATATCTCACAGGGTCACACGGCGATATCACTCGCGGGGAGTATCCGAAGAGAAAGATCCATCTGACCTAGCAACGTCACGGGGCGCGCCCCGACTCTGAATCCATGGATGTGATCGAACAGCTACAGCAACTCCAGGACGAACTCACCGCACGCGGACTGTGCTCCCAGATCAGCGACAAACCTCACTGGTTCACCATGGACCCCATCCCCACCCTCACCTGCGGCCCCTACCTCGGCCACGCACAGGTCACCATCACCGACCACGGCCTCTACCGCTGGTTGGACGGCAAGGGCACCTACAAGACCCACCCCCGTGTCCTCGCGGGCGCGGTCGTGGGCACCCTCATCCACACCCGTGCGGGCACCGGGTCGATCCCGAAGCCGCCCGCATCGAAGTCAGCGCCGAAACGCCCGCCTCTGCCGCGCCGCAGCCGCGCCAAGCGCGACGAGAGGAGGCCATGGTGAAGGACTACCCCACCCATCCGGACCTGTACATGGACCCCGTGGACGCTGCCGAGATCCTGGGCGTAGCAACCTCTACCCTGCGGAGCTGGGCACGCACCGGACGCCTGGACGGCGTCGTGGACTGGTTCCCCGACCCCACCAACGGATGGCGCTACTACCGGGCAGGCGACGTCTACGACTTCGCCGAACAACGCGGAACAAGCACGTGAGACCTCTCCGAACCCTCGGGGAGAACGAAGCGGCCCACCACGCACACGTGCTGGGCCGCTTCTGCGAACGCATAGCCCTCTACGGTCCCCGCGTCGAACGTCTCCGGATGGAGGCCAGCGCGGACAGCGCGGTCTCGTCCGCCTCGGACAGGGTGTGCAGGTACCGGACCGTGGTCGCGATGTCGGAGTGCCCCAAGCATTCCTTCGGTTCCCGAGCACGCCCGGTGCACGCCCCTCCGTCTCCGGGGCCACGTGCCCGGGGCCCGGGTACGCGCCGCCGCGGGACCGCCCGGCGCCGGTCCTCCGCCACCGTGCGACGCGTTCCGTCCGACCCCGCCACGGCGCGGGATAGTCTGCTCGGGTGTTCGAGACAACGGCGTGGAGGGAGCGCGTGCTCCGCCCCGTGCTCAGGGTGGGAGCCGCCGACGCCCTGCTCCCCGCGGCCCTCGTGGCCCTGTCCTTCGTCCCCGGGATCGCCCACCAGGGGGTCGACCTGGCGGAGCTGCCGGACGACCGGCCCCTGGACGCCCTGGGTCTGGCCCTCGTCGCCGCCCAGACCGCGCCCCTCGTCCTCCGGCGCCGGTTCCCCGTCACCTGCCTGGCCGTGGTCGCCGCCGCGTTCACCGCCTTCCAACTGCTGCGCTACCCCACCGCCTTCGCCTCCCTCGCGCTGATCGTGGCCTTGTACACCGTCGGCACGCGCCCGCCGCGCCGCCCCGCGCCGGTGGCCGCGGGGGCGGTCGCCGCTTACGCGCTCGTCTGCCACTCCCTGTACCTCGCGGGCTCGCGCGCCACCGTGGCCGACTACCTCGCCTTCGGACTCGTCCTGGCCGCGTGCTGCGCCCTGGGCGGGTGGGTGCGCGCCCGGGCCCTGGAGGCCGAGGAGCGCCGCCGCCGCGCGGAGGCGGACGCCGCCGCCGCCGAACGGGCCCGCATCGCCCGCGACCTGCACGACGTCGTCACCCACCACGTCACCTCGATGGTGGTCCAGGCCGACACGGCGGGCTACCTGCTCGGAGGGTCCGACCGGGTGGGCGCCACCCTGACCGGCATCGGGGAGACGGGGCGGCGCGCCCTGGACGACCTCCGGCAGCTGCTCGGCGTCCTGGACGCGCGCGAGGAGCCGGCCGGCCCGTCGCTCTCCGGACTCGCCGGCCTCGTCGAGCGCTCCCGCAGGGCGGGGCAGAGCGTGGACCTGGTCGAGGACGGCGAGCCCCGGCCGATGCGGCCCCAGGCGGAGGAAGCCCTGTACCGCGTCGTCCAGGAGTCCGTCACGAACGCGCTCAAGCATGCGCCCGGCAGGCACGTCGTCGTCCGCATCGACCACGGGGACGGGGCGGTCGGCGCCCGGATCACCACCGGGGGCGGCGCGCCCCCGGCCGAGGGGGCCGGCCCGCCCCCGCCCCGTCCCGGCGGCGGTCGCGGCCTGACGGGCCTGCGGGAGAGGGTCGGGGCCGTCGGCGGGGAGCTGCGTGCGGGTCCCTCCGACGACGGGGGCTTCACGGTGCACGCCAGCGTCCCCAGGGGGCGGACGTGAACGGTTCTCCCCTCCGCGTCGTGGTCTGCGAGGACGACGAAACGGTGCGCGCCGGGTACTCCGCGGTGCTCGACGCCCAGCCGGACATGGCCGTGGTGGGGCAGGCAGGCGACGGCGCCGAGGCGGTGCGCCTCATCCGCGACCTGCGGCCCGACGTCGCGGTGGTGGACATCCACATGCCCCGTCTGAGCGGCATCGAGGTGACCGCCCGGCTGGCGGAGCCGCCGAACCCCCACCCCGTGCGGGTCCTGGTGGTGACCACCTTCAACCTGGACGAATACGTCTACGAGGCGCTGCGCGCGGGCGCGAGCGGGTTCCTGCTGAAGGACGCCCCGGTGCACGAGCTGATCGCGGGCGTGCGCACGGTCGCCCGCGGAGAGGCCCTGCTCGCGCCGGCGGTGACCCGGCGGCTCATCGGCGAGTACGCCCTGCGGATCCGCCCCGCCGCCCCCGCCCCTCCCGCGGTGCGCCCCGAGCCGCTGACCGGGCGCGAGCACGAGGTGCTGCTCCTCATGGCGGAGGGGCTGTCCAACGGGGAGATCGCCGGGCGGATGACGATCGCGCACGAGACCGTCAAGACCCACGTGTCGCGGATCCTCGCCAAACTCGGGGTGCGCGACCGGGTCCAGGCCGTCGTGTACGCCTACCGCTCGGGGCTGGTGCGGCAGGGCTGAGGGCCGGGTCCCCCTTCCGAGCTACCCAAGCGCGCTCGCGCGGGCGATGTGGCCGGCGGCGCCCCCTCCCTAGCCTGGGAACCGGTCGGAGCGCCCCCCGCGCCCCGCGTTCCAGGAAGTGGTCCCGACATGTCCCACGACGCCGCACCCGCGTCCGCCCCCCGCAGGCTCCGACGGATGGCCCCGCGTCTGGCGCTCCTCCTGCTCCTGTTCGGCGCCCTGGCCGCGCTCCTCCCGGGCGTGACGGGCGCGGTGGGCACATCGGTGTGGGCCCTGCCCGTCGGCGTCGCGGCGGCGGCCCTGGGCCTGTGGGCCTACCGGCTCGCGATCCGCCGGATCGAGGGGAGGGAGCCGCTGGAGCTCTCCCGCGAGGGGGCGGCCCGCGGCCTCGGGTGGGGGACGGCGGCCGGGCTCGGCGTGTTCACCGCGACCATCGCGGTCATCGCCGTCCTCGGGGGCTACCGGATCACCGGCTGGGGGTCGTTCGAGGCGTTCCTCGCCGTGTGCGGACTGATGTGCGCGGTCGCGGTCGCGGAGGAGCTGCTGTTCCGCGGGGTGCTCTTCCGCGTCGTGGAGGAGGCCGCCGGGACCTGGGGCGCGCTCGCCGTCAGCTCCGTGCTCTTCGGCGGGCTGCACCTGGTGAACCCGAACGCGACCCTGTGGGGCGCGCTGGCCATCGCCCTGGAGGCCGGCCTCATGCTCGGCGCCGCCTACGCAGCCACGCGCTCCCTGTGGCTGCCGATCGGTCTGCACCTCGGCTGGAACACGGCGCAGGCCGGGGTCTTCGGCACCGCCGTCTCCGGCAGCGAGGACGCGTTCGCCGGGCTGTTCGCCGGGGAGACGAGCGGGCCCACCGCGATCGGCGGGGGCGCGTTCGGCCCCGAGGGCAGTGTCTTCGCGGTGCTGCTCTGCGGCGCGGTCACGGTGTACCTGCTGCGCGTGGCCCACCGCAGGGGCCACATCGTGCCCCGGCCCGCGCGCCGGGCCTGAGCACGGCTCCGCCCGACGACCGCGGGGCTCCCTCGCGCGGCCTCGGGGCCGCGCCCGGGACCGCTGCGCGCGGCGGCCGGACGGGGCCGTTTCCGCCGTGTCCGGGGCAGCGCCCGCCGAACGCCGGCGCCGTGGCGGGGAGCCGCCCGCGCCCCCGGTCCGAGAGCGCCGCGACGCCCCCGCCTGCGGCCCCTGCTCCCCGGGTAAGGAGAATGTAGCCCCCGCCGTGGTCCGGTGGTCGTGGTGGGAGTGGTCCACTCCCGCCCTGACCGGACCAGCGCCGCCGGGGGCCGACCCCCTCGCTGTTCACCGCGAGCGCGCCGGGGGCCGACCGACCGGGCCGGGTCCCCGCCGCCCCCGGGTGGTACCCCGCCCGGTACGGGGAGGGCCCGGCGCCGCGACCACCTCGGCCCTTGACCGTGGGTCACGATCCGCCTACCTTCGCCTCACCCCCCGACCCGGGTCCTCCGATCCCTGGTCATCGAGGAAAGGCCCCGCGCATGAAGCCCCGCTCGTCCCCCCGCCGACTCCGCGCCGCGACCGCCGTGGCGGCCGCCACCGCCCTCTTCTTCACCCTCATGCCCGCCGGCGTCGCGTCCGCCCACGGCTACGTCTCCAACCCCATGAGCCGCCAGGCCCAGTGCGCCGCGGGCACCGTGCAGTGCGGCTCCATCCGCTGGGAGCCGCAGAGCGTCGAAGGCCCCAAGGGCCTGATGCGCTGCGACGGCGGCGTCGGACGGTTCTCCGAGCTCAACGACGACAGCCGCGGCTGGCGGGTCACCGACGTGGGCCGCTCCCAGACCTTCACCTGGACCCTGACGGTGTCGCACGCCACCAGCACCTGGGAGTACTTCATCGGGAACCAGAGGATCGCCGTGTTCAACGACAACGGGGCCCGCCCCGGAGCGACGGTGACCCACAACGTGGACCTGTCCGGGTACAACGGGCGGCACAAGCTCCTGGCCCGCTGGAACATCGCCGACACCGGCAACGCCTTCTACGCCTGCACCGACATCAACATCCGCTGATCCGCAGGGGCCCGTCCGGCGACGGGCCCCGACCGGCGTGACGCGCCGCCGCGCGGGCCGGCCGCGCTCCTCGACCGCAGGCTCCGGAGCCTCCCCCGCCCCTCGCCGGGGCGGCACCGCGCCCCGGCACGGTGAGCGTCCCCGGTCGGGACGCCGGCGTCCGGCATAATCTGCGGGGGCGGGACCACCTGCGGTGTCCCCGCGGCGAGGGGCTCTCCCGCCCCGGCCGCGAAGCCCCGGGCGCCCCGCGACCGCGTGGGGCGCGCGCCGTGCCCGACAGCGGAGGGTGGAAGGCCAGTGGAGCGGCAGGAGGGCGCGCCGGCGCCGGACCCCGGGGGATCCGGGGTGAGCATCGGACCCATGGCGGTGGAGCACCTCCCCGCGGTCCTCGATCTGGGGCACAGGGTGTACGAGACGGGCGTCCTGCCGTACACCTCCTGGTCGCTCACGGCGGCCGCGGGCCATCTGGACAGCCCCCTCTCCTCCTGCCGGGTGGCGCTGAGCGGCACGCGGGTCGTCGGGTTCGTCCTCGGTTCGATGGGCTTCGAGCACCGCGACGACTGGGGCTACATGGAGTGGATCGCCGTGGACCCCGACCTGCGGGGCCACGGGATCGCCGGACGACTGGTCCGTGCGTGCTGCGCGGGGCTGGAGGCCCTCGGGGCGTCCCGGATCCTCACCGACGTGGAGACGGGCAACACGGCGTCCCTCGCCCTCATGCGCGGGAGCGGTTTCTCGGAGAACACCACCGTCATGTACCTCGAACGGCGGGTCGGGCCGGAGCGGTAGCGCCGCGGGCGCCTCCCCGCGCCGGCCGGGGCCGGACTCCGGTCCCGGGCCGGCGGCGCGGCCGAAGAACCCGCCCGCCCCGGCCGCCCCGCGTGCGAGGGAGCGCCCTCCCCCGGTCGTGCGGGGACACGCCCCCGGCCTCCCCGCGCGCGAGGGACCGCCCGGCGCCCCGGACGCCTCCCCGCGGGGACGGATCCCCGCCGACGGGGGAACCGGGCGAACGCCGGTCCGGCGGGGCCCGGCCGTCACCCGGCGTGCACGCCGCGGGCCCCTCCCCGGGTCCCGGCCGGCCGGAGGCCCCGCGGTGTGGAGGCCCCCTCCGGGACCGGGGGCACGGGAGGCCTCTCCCCGGGAGCGCCTCCCCGGTGCCCGGGCCCCGGCCGGAGCCGGGCGGCCTTCCCGCCCAGCGGCCGGATCCGCCCCGGCGGCGCTTCCCGCGGAATCCTGTGCCGGGGCCGCCGCCCCGGGGCCGGTGCTGCCCGTCACCTGTGATCATCGCGCGTCAGAGAAACGAACTGATCGCTACAAAAGCTGACGAACGCACCCTAAACACCACTTCGATTGATAACTCTCCGTAGTTAAACCATCCCGGCATGTAGGGATGGTCACAGTGCGAGCCCCTTTTGGTTAGGTTAGGCTCCCCTTGCTTGGATTTCACATCCCTGCACCGCATCGACGCAGCTCATCCCCTCATGCCCACATCCGGCCAACGGATGCCTTCGGCATGCCCGCCTTCAGGAGGACGACCCATGAACTTCCTCGCGAGGTCCGTCCAGGACCCGCCGACCGGAAGACGCGGCTCCACGGACGCCGGGGCCGACGGCGCCCCCGACACCCCGCCCGGCCAGGGGACCGACCACCGGGCGCACCTCTTCGACGCCCACAGCGCCGAGCGCTACCGGGTCCTCGCCGGCTCCGCCGTGGACCGGGTCGCCGCCCGGATCGCCCGGGTGGACCGGCCGTTCACGGGGGCCACCGCCGAGGACCTCCGCCCCGGTATGGACAAGGTCGACCTGGACCGCCCGCTCGACGACCCGGCCGCCGCCCTGGACGAGCTCGAGCACCTCTACCTCGACGACGCCGTCTACTTCCACCACCCCCGCTACATGGGCCACCTGAACTGCCCCGTGGTCCTGCCCGCCCTGCTCGGCGAGACCGTCCTGTCCGCCGTGAACTCCTCCCTCGACACCTGGGACCAGAGCGCCGGCGGGACCCTCATCGAGCAGCGGCTGATCGACTGGACCGCCGGGCGCATCGGCTTCGGCGAGGACGCCGACGGGATCTTCACCAGCGGCGGCAGCCAGTCCAACCTCCAGGCCCTGCTCATGGCCCGCGACGAGGCCCACGAGCGCCACGGGGGCCGCCTCTCCGAGCTCCTGCCGCGGATGCGGGTGCTGACGTCCGAGGTCGGGCACTTCAGCATCGCCAAGTCGGCCGCGCTCCTCGGCCTGGGCTACGAGTCGGTGATCACCGTGGCCTGCGACGACCGGCGCCGCATGCGCCCGGACGCCCTGGCGGCCGAACTGCGCCGCTGCCTCCAGGAGGACCTGATCCCCGTCGCCGTGGTCGCCACGGCCGGGACCACCGACTTCGGCAGCATCGACCCCCTCCCCCGGATCGCCGACCTGTGCTCCCGCCACGGGCTGTGGCTGCACGTCGACGCGGCCTACGGCTGCGGGCTGCTGGTCTCGCGCCACCGGCACCTGCTGAGCGGCGTCGAGCGCGCCGACTCGGTGACCGTGGACTTCCACAAGTCCTTCTTCCAGCCGGTCAGCTCCAGCGCCGTGGTGGTGCGCGAGGGGAGGTCCCTGCGCCACGTCACCTACCACGCCGACTACCTCAACTCCCGCTCCGACGGCAGCACCCCGGTCCTGGCCCCCAACCAGGTGGACAAGAGCCTCCAGACCACGCGCCGCTTCGACGCGCTCAAGCTCTGGCTGACCCTGCGCACGATGGGCGCCGAGGGCGTGGGCGCGCTCTTCGACAGCGTGCTGGACCTGGCCGCCGCCGGGTGGTCGCTGCTCGACGCCGACCCCCGGTTCACCGTGGTCACACGGCCCACGCTCAGCACCCTGGTGTTCCGGTGCGTCCTGCCCGGGGTCGACGAGGAGACCGCCGACGGCGCCAACCGGTACGCGCGGGAGGCCCTGCTGGCCTCGGGCCGCGCCGTCGCCGCCCGCACCACGGTCGACGGCCGCCCGTACCTGAAGCTCACCCTGCTCAACCCCCGCAGCACGCCGGAGGACGTCGCCGAGGTCCTGGACCTGCTCGCGGGACACGCCCAGCACTACGCCGCCGAGCACGGCGCGGCCGCCGGGACCGGCGGCGCGCCGGCCGGCGCCCCGCACGACCCCGCGCACACCTCCGGGAGGACCCGTTGACAGACGACCACGGCACCGGCGCCGCCGACCGGATCCACGACTTCGCCGCGGTCGGCCTCGGCCCCTTCAACCTGGGCCTGGCCTGCCTGAGCGCGCCCATCGCCGAGCTGGACGGCCTCTTCCTCGACCAGAAGCCGGAGTTCGACTGGCACAGCGGCATGCTGCTGGAGGACGCCGAACTGCAGACCCCGTTCATGTCGGACCTGGTCACCCTGGCCGACCCCACCTCGCCGTACTCCTTCCTCAACTACCTGAAGGAGTCCGGGCGGCTGTACCCGTTCTACATCCGCGAGCGCTTCTACCCCCTCCGCGCGGAGTACAACGACTACTGCCGCTGGGCGTCCCGCAAGCTGGGCGACGCGGTCCGCTTCGGCCAACGGGTCGACTCCGTCGAGTACGACCCGGACCGGTCCCTCTACCTGCTGCACAGCACCGACACCGCGACCGGGGCGCGCGGCCTGCACCGCGCGCGCCGCCTGGTGCTCGGCACGGGGACCCCGCCCTACGTGCCCGAGTCCTGCCGGGGCCTGGACGGGGACGCCGTGCACAGCTCGGACTACCTGTACGCCAGGGAGGACCTCCGGTCCAAGCGGAGCATCACGGTGGTCGGCAGCGGCCAGAGCGCGGCCGAGATCTTCCACGACCTGCTCCAGGGCGTGGACGGCCACGGCTACCGGCTCAACTGGGTCACACGCTCGCCGCGCTTCTTCCCGCTGGAGTACACCAAGCTCACCCTGGAGATGACCTCCCCGGAGTACGCCGACCACTTCCACTCCCTCCCGGCCGCCACCCGGGACCGCCTGGTGAGCTCCCAGAAGAACCTGTACAAGGGCATCGACACCGAGGTGATCAACGCGATCTACGACCTGCTCTACGTCAAGAGCAGGCTCGGCCCGCCCCCCGTGCGCCTGCTGACCGGCACCGAGGTCACCGGGGCGGCCCGGACGGCGGAGCGGGACGGCTACCGCCTGGAACTGCGCAACACCGACCAGGGACGCGACTTCACCCTGGACACGCAGGGACTGGTCCTGGCCACGGGCTACCAGTACCGGCGGCCGGACTTCCTGGCGCCGGTCTCCGACCGGCTGGCCTGGGACGCGGCCGGGCGCTTCCGGGTGCGCCGCGACTACCGGGTGGACGCGGACGCCCACGGACCCGGCGCCGGGGAGGACGCGGAGGGGCCGGGCGCGCAGGCCCCGCCCGGGGCGGTGTTCGTGCAGAACGCCGAGCTGCACACCCACGGGTTCGTCTCCCCCGACCTGGGGATGGGCGCCTACCGCAACTCCTACATCCTCCGCGCGATGCTGGGCCGCGAGCCCTACGCCGTGGAGCGCTCGATCGCCTTCCAGGAGTTCGGCGCGCCCGCGCCGCAGGACCCCGGGGACCGCGTCCGTGTCCCCGCAGGACCGGACGCGGAGCCGGAGGTGGTCGACCGGTGAGCCGCCCCACGCCTGCCGCCCGTTTCCCGACCGGGCTGACCAGGGACGACCCCGGGCTGGGCCGGTTCGGTGTCCGCCCCGTGGACCCGGACGCCGACGTACCGCTCCTGCACGGGTGGCTGACCGAGCCCCGGGCCCGCTTCTGGCTGATGACCGAGGCCGACGAGGAGGACGTGGCCCGCCAGTTCCGGGCCGTGCACGCCTCCGACCACGAACAGGCCTACATCGGCGCGTGGGAGGGCCGCCCCGTCTTCCTCGCGGAGCTCTACTCGCCCGCGCACAGCGAGCTGGCCGACCACTACGAGGTGCTGCCGGGCGACATCGGCATGCACTTCCTGGTGGCGCCCGCCGACACCCCGGTCCACGGGTTCACCCGCGCCGTCATCACGACGGTCATGGAACTGGCCTTCGCGGCCCCGGGGGCCGAGCGCGTCGTCGTCGAGCCGGACGTGCGCAACCGTCCCGTCCACGCGCTCAACGAGGCGGTGGGCTTCCGGGTCGAGTCCACCGTCTCCCTCCGGGAGAGCGGCAAGGACGCCTACCTGAGCACCTGTACCCGCGAGCGGTTCCGCTCCGCCACGGCGGCGGCCGCGCCCATGAGAGGAGTCGACCGATGACCGTCAGCCACACCCGTGAGGCCCTCGCCGCGGAGCCCGCCCCGGGCACTCGCGCACCGGACCCCGCGGGCGCCGCCCGGCGCCGACCGGCGCCCCGGCCGGCCGGGACCCCGACCGATCCCCGCGAGGGCGTCGCCCACCTGTCCCCGGACCTGTGGGAGCGGGCCAACCGGCTGCTCGTCCGCAAGGCCCTGGCCGAGTTCTCCCACGAACGGCTGCTCACCCCCGAACACGGCGCCGACGGCGCGTACACCGTCCGCTGCGACAGCGGGGCCGAGTACCGGTTCACGGCGCGCGTCATGGCCCTGGACCACTGGCGAATCGACGCCGACAGCATCGTCCGCCGCGCCCCCGGCGGCGACGGCCCCCCGGCGGCGGACCCGCTGGACGCGCTGGAGCTCGTGCTGGACCTGCGCGACACCCTCGGGCTGCGGGAGGAGGTCCTGCCGGTCTACCTGGAGGAGATCACCAGCACCCTGGCGAGCAGCGCCTTCCGCATGGCGGGCGCGCAGCCGGACGCCGCAGAGCTGGCGCGCTCCGGTTTCCAGGCGATCGAGGCGGGGATGACCGAGGGCCACCCGTGCTTCGTCGCCAACAACGGGCGCCTGGGCTTCGGGTCCGACGAGTACCTGGCCTACGCCCCCGAGGCCGCGGCCCCGGTGCGCCTGGTGTGGGTGGCCGCGCGGCGCTCGCGCACCACCTTCTCCCACTCCGCCGACACCGACCCCGGCTCCTTCCTGCGCTCGGAGCTCGGCGACCGCGTCCTGGCCGCCTTCCACGCCGAGCTGGCCGGCCTGGGCCTGGACCCGGGCGACTACCACCTGGTGCCGGTCCACCCGTGGCAGTGGTGGAACCGGCTCTCGGTGACCTTCGCCGCCGACCTGGCCCGCCGCGACCTGGTGTGCCTGGGACACGGGCCGGACGAGTACCTGGCCCAGCAGTCCATCCGCACCTTCTTCAACGCCTCCGAGCCGGAGAGGCACTACGTCAAGACGGCCCTGTCCGTGCTGAACATGGGGTTCCTCCGCGGGCTGTCGGCGGAGTACATGGAGGCCACCCCGGCGATCAACGACTGGCTGGCCGACCTGGTCGGGAAGGACCCGGTGCTGCGCGCGACCGGGGTCGAGGTGCTGCGGGAGCGCGCCGCGGTGGGCTACCGGACCTCGCACTACGCGCGGGCCGCCGCCAAGGGCTCGCCGTACCTGAAGATGATCGCCGGGCTGTGGCGCGAGAGCCCGGTGCCGAGGCTCGGCCGGGGGGAGCGGCTCGCGACGATGGCGTCGCTGCTGCACACCGACGCGGACGGCGGTTCCCTCGCCTGTGCGCTCATCGCCGAGTCGGGCCTGGCCCCGGCCGTGTGGCTGCGCCGCTACCTGGACGCCTACCTGGTCCCGCTGCTGCACGCGTTCTACGGGTACGACCTGGTGTTCATGCCCCACGGCGAGAACGTGATCCTCGTCCTGCGCGACGGGGTCCCCCAGCGGGTGCTGATGAAGGACATCGCCGAGGAGATCGTGGTGATGGACGCGGACGCGGAGCTGCCCGAGGCGGTGGAGCGCATCCGCGCCGAGGTCCCCGAGGACAAGCGGCTGCTGTCGCTCTTCACCGACGTCTTCGACTGCTTCCTGCGGTTCCTCAACGGCATCCTCGCCGACGAGGGCGCCCTGGCGGAGGAGGACTTCTGGCGGACGGTGGCGGAGTGCGTCGCCGACTACCAGGCGTCGGTCCCGCACCTGTCCGAGCGCTTCGAGCGCTACGACGTGTTCGCGGACCGTTTCGCGCTCTCCTGCCTCAACCGGCTCCAGCTGCGCGACAACCGCCAGATGGTGCACCTGGACGACCCCGCCGGGGCCCTCCAGCTGGTCGGCACGCTGGAGAACCCGATCGCCGCCCACCGCCCGGGGAGGGGGCCCCGGTAGGCGCGTCCGGCGGGCCCCCGTCGCGCGGCGGGGCGGGGGTCCGCCCCGCCGCGCCCGCAGGGGTCCCCGGGGCGCGTGGGGGCACCGTTCCCCCCGGCCGCCGTCGCCGCCATCGGCGGGGACCCCCGGGCGCGGCCGGGCGCCCCGGGGCCGCCGACGCCCGGCCCGGGGCGGCGGCCGCCGCCGGCCGCCGCCCCGGCACGGGTCACGCGGGGCGGCGGCCCCGCACGGAGTAGACCACGCAGGAGCAGGCCCGGAACGACGGGTCGTCCAGCAGGTTCCGCACCCGTGCCAGCCGCTCGTCCGTCATCCCCTCGCGCACGAACGCGTCGCGCAGGTGCAGGGTGTGGTGGCGGATCAGGCGGACCCCCGGGGAACCGGCGTCCCACAGCTCCACGTGCGGCCGGGGGTCGACGCCGACCAGTCCGGCGCCGCGCATCGCCTCGGCGGCGTTCCTTCCCCAGGCCGGGTCGGCCCCGGCCCGGGTCATCAGCCGGATCTTCGCCTCCAGGAACTCCTCGTACAGCTCCCGGGCCCCGGCGTCGGGCATGAGCAGCGACGGCCCGTAGGTGATGTCGAACTCGTCCAGCTGCAGCACCCCGCCCGGCTTGAGCGCGCGCACGAGGCGGTGCAGGACCTCGATCCGCTCGGGCAGGTGCAGGAGCACCAGCCGCGAGTGGACGAGGTCGAAGGCCGCCTCCGGCAGGGGGTCCCGGGTGATGTCGTGCTTCCACACCTCCAGCCCCTCGGCCGGGGCGATGTGGTCGGGTTTGATGTCGGTGGCGACCACCCCGCCGCCGGGCGCGACGCGCCCCGCCAGCCAGCGGGCGACGCCGCCTCCCCCCGCGCCCACCTCCAGGCAGCGCCACCCGGGCCCGACCCCGGTCTCCGCCAGTCTCGCGGTGGTCAGCGGGTCGTAGGCGGCGGCCAGGAACCGGTGCTGGTCACCGGCGTTCTCGTTGTGGTTGTCGAAGACGTAGCCGGGTCCGGCGGTGGCTGTGTCCGTCATCGTGGGCCTCCTGGAAGTACGGTCGGTCGGTCGCGGACCGCGTCGGCCGCGATCCGGGCGAGGGTGGACGTGCACACCTTCCCGGTCGGGCCGAGCGGCAGCGCGGGGAGGAACAGCACGTGCTCGGGCAGGGCGCGGACGTCCACGCCGTGCCCGTCGCGCAGGTGGGCGAGCAGTTCGCCGCCCGTGGGCGGGTCCACCCCCGGCAGGGGGCAGACGCAGGCGCACATGCGCTCGCCCAGGTCGGGGTCGGGCACGGGGACGCACTGCACCTCGCCCAGGGCGGGGTGGGCGGCCAGGGCGCGCTCCACCTCGGCGGGGAAGAGGGTGACGCCGCCCCGGATCACCGTGCGGCGCAGGCGGTCCACGACCCACAGCGTCCCGTCTCCGTCCAGGCGTCCCGCGTCACCGGTGCGGACCCAGCCGCCGGGGTCGCGCCGCTCGGCGTCGAGCCCGGGGTCCGCGACGTGGCACAGGGGCGTCATCGGCCCCCGTGCCCGGATCTCACCGACCTCCCCCGGCGGCAGCGGCCGCCCCAGGGGGTCGCACACCCGGATCGCGGCGACGGCGGGGTCGGGGCGTCCGGCCATGCCCGGCTCCCACGCGCCGGGGTCGTGCGCGGTGTGGCAGTTGACCCCGTCGGTGGAGCCGTAGACGTTCACGACCGGTCGGCCGAAGCGGCGCTCGCACAGGTCGCGCACCTCCCGGTGCAGGGGGGCGCCGCTGGCCACGAGCGCCCGCAGCGACCCGGTGTCGGCCTCCTCCCCGACCAGCGCGGTGCGCCTGAGCATGGTGGGCACGCCGATCAGGTGGGTGGGGCGGTCCCGTTCGACCGAGCGCAGCACGGCCGCGGGGTCGAACCGCCCCGGCACGACGAGGGTGGCCCCGAGCCGGACCAGGGACACGATGCCCAGCGAGCCGAAGGAGGAGGCCAGCGGTACCGGGATGAGGGCTCGGACGGGTCCGGCCCCCAGCACGGCCCGCGCGTAGTTGCCCCTGCCCCCGGCCATGGCGTTGTGCGAGTAGGCGACCATGGTCGGCTCGCCCTCGGATCCCGAGGAGACGAGGATGCGCGCGGGCGATTCGGCGTCGGGGCGCGCCGGCCCGGGCGCGCGCGCCCCCGCGAGGGGGCCGCCGGGGTCCAGCGTCCCGGCTTCCGCGCACCAGACCGGCGTGTCCGGCGCGTCGTCCGCACGGGCGGGGTCGGTGACCAGGAGCGCGGCGCGGGAGCGTGCCAGCAGGGAGAGGACGTCGGTGCGGGAGCGCCCGTACGGGACCGGCAGGGCGACCGCCCCGAGGGCGGCGACGGCGAGTTCGACCGCGATCGCGTCCCTGCCGTCGGGAAGCAGGACCGCGACGACGTCGCGCTCGCCGCACCCCCGGGCGGCCAGGGCCGCGGCGGCCCGGCCGGCCCTGGCCGCCAGCCCGGCGCGGTCCAGGCTTCCGCGGCCGTCCACGACCGCCTCGCGCGCGGGGTCCTCCCGCACCCGGTCGAGGAACAGGGAGTACAGGTCCCGGCCGGGGCACAGGCCCTCCGCGACCCACCGGGCGCGCTCCCGCGCGGGGACGAGGTCCGCCAGGACCAGCCCCGCCCCGGAGGTCCAGGCCGTCACCGGACCTCCCCGTCCAGGGGGGTGAACGTCCACGGGGCGCGCGGGAGGGAGGCCCCGCCGACCGTCGTGAAGGCCTCCGGGAAGGCGTCGGCCGCCGCGGCCGGGTCGGCGGCCCGGGGAGCACCGGGGCGGGGCAGGTGGGCGGTGCCGCGCCCGGCCCGCCGGAGCAGGCGCGCGGCGTCGACCAGCCCCGTCCGCGCCACCGCACCGGTTCCGGTGCGGGCGCGCAGCAGCAGGCCGGCCAGGGCCGCCTCGGCCGCGATGAGGCCGCCGAGCACATCGGTGAGGGTGACCAGGGAGGGGGCGGCGGGCGCTCCGCCGACGGACACCAGGTCCGCGATCCCGCCGTCGGCCTGGACCAGGAAGTCGGTGGCCGGGATCCCCGGTCCGGGCTCCTCGTCGGCCCACCCGTCGGCGTGTACGTGGACCAGCCCCGGGGCGCGGGCGGAGAGGTCGTCCGCCCCCAGCCCGAACCGCTCGGCCCGGCCCGGGGGCCAGTTGTAGAGCAGGACGTGGCCGGAGGCCGCCAGGTCGGCGGCCGCGCGGCGGCCCCCGGGGGTCTTGAGGTCCAGACGGACCGCGTCCTTGCCCCGGTTGAGGGCGGCGAAGCGGGCGGAGAGGTCCCCTGCCAGGGGCGGGACACCGCGCATGGGGTCGCCGCCCGGCGGCTCGACGCGCACGGTGTCGGCGCCGAGGAGGGTCAGCAGCAGGCCCGCCAGGGGCCCCTGGACCCGGTTGGTGGCCTCGACCACCCGGAGCCCTGCCAGCGGCCCCGTCCCGGAGGCCGGCCACGGCGGCAGGTCCGGACCGGGCTCCCCGTCGGCGCCGCGGAGCCGCCACGGCGACGCGGGGCCCTCTCCGGCGACCTCGGACAGGGGGCGCAGCGGGACCACCCCCACCCCGCACTCCCGGCCGGTGTCGCGGACGGCGGCGAGCGGCAGCGCCGCCAGGGTCGCGAACAGCGCGGCGGGCAGCGGGCACACGGCGGTGGCGAACCTGCGCTGGAAGGGCGCCCATCCGGTGGCGACCGCCCGCGCGGGCGCGCCCAGGGCCTCCCAGAACCGGAGCCACGCCTCGGGGTCGAGGGTCTCGATCTCGAACCGGACGCCGTCGGCGGAGCGGAAGGGCGGCGGTTCGCCCTCCGCCGGGGCGGGCGGCGCCCCCCGCGCGGCGGTGGCGTCGGCGACGTACGGGGCGACCGCGAGGAGCGCCGCACCGGCCACGGAGACCGACGCCCGCAGCGCCGGCCCCCCGCGCAGCGCGCAGAGCACCGCCGCCGCCACCGCCTGCGCCGCGAGCACACCGGCGCACACCGACGCGTGGTCGACGGGCAGGAAGCGCGGGCCTCCCCTGGCGAGGCCGTGCAGGTGCGCCAGGCCGCACGCGGCCTGGACGTCGCGCTCGTCGGCCAGCCGCCCCGGGGACGCCGACCACACCAGGTCGCACCCGGCGCGGCCGCCCCCCGGACCGGTGAGCAGGTCGATCCGGCCTGCGGGGGCGTCCGCCGCGGCGGGTCCCCGCTCGACCTCGCACCCCAGCGCACGCAGGCGGGACGCCGCGACGCGCACCGGCACCGAGTCTCCCGCGGCCAGGACCGCGGTCCCCGCCAGCGGAGGGGCGGCGATCGTCGTCGCGGTCACGTCCACCTGCCCTTTCCGGGGGAGTCGGGGCCCAGGCCGAGGCTCTCCCGCAGCGCTCCCCGGCGGACCTTGCCGGTGCCGGTGCGCGGCAGGCCCGCCCAGGTGAGGACGACCGGTTCGGCCATCGTCGGCAGGTCGACGACGGCCTCCTTCCAGACCCCCGGGGCGAGGGTGCCGTCCTCCGTGGCCACGACCGGCACGGGCGGGCCGTCGGCGACCCCCAGCACGACGCAGTCCAGCGCCTGGGGAAGCCGTTCGTCGACGACGTCCTCGATCTCCAGGCAGCCGCCGTCGGACAGGGAGTCCACCTCACGGTCCACCAGGCGGACCGCGCCGGTGCGGTCGACGGAACCGATGTCCCCGGTGCTCCACCACTGGCCGACGAGCTTGGAGCGCCAGCGCCCCTCCTCCCCGACGTAGCCGAGGCACAGCGCGTCGGTGCGGCAGAACAGCAGGCCGGGCTCGCCCGCCGGGAGGGGGCGCAGGGTCCTCGTGTCGACGGCGCGCAGCCGGGTCCGCCCGGGGACGGGCCGTCCCAGGTTGCGGGTGGTGGGGTCGACCCACTGCCTGCGGGCCAGCGACCGGCGGGTGAGGAACCGGAAGGTCAGCGGACCCGTCTCGCTCTGGCCCCACCCCTGCATCCACACCGGCGCACGCCGGCGGCTGGCGTTGAGGAAGGTGCGGACGGTGGAGGGGTGCACGGCGTCGAAGGTGCTGACGAACAGCCGCACGCGCCCGAACTCGTCCCCCTTCCCGTCGACGTGCCGCTGCCAGCGCACCAGGGTGGAGGGCTGGGCCTCCAGGGTGGTGGGCCGGTGGCGGCGCAGCGCGGGGCCGGCCTCGTCCCAGTCGGGCGAGGTGATCACCGAGACCGCGGCCGGGAACATCCACAGCACCCCGGCCGTCCAGGCCAGGGCCCGGCCGTGGGCGTAGGAGAACGAGGAGGCGACCGTGTCGTCGCGCCGGCTGCCCAGCACCGGCCACCGGTGCGACTCGAAGCCCGCCAGCCTGCGCAGGATGGTGCGCGTGGAGTGCACGGCCAGTTTCGGGACGCCGGTGGTCCCGGAGGTGTGCATGACGGCGAGCGGCGCGTCCAGGTGCGGGCGGCGCGGCGGCGGCGCGGAGCCTCCCCGCACGTCGTCCGTGCACAGGGCCCGCTCGGCACGGCCCCCCACCACCAGGGTGCGCGCGGCGTGGGCGGAGGGGTCGTGCCCCGCCCCGCGGGCGGCCTCCAGCAGGGCGGTGTCGGTGACCAGGAGCGCCGGTTCCAGCCTGCGGAGGAGGAGTCCCAGGGTCTCGGGGGCCAGGTGTGCCGACAGCGACGCGGGGACGGCGCCCAGGCGTGCGGCGGCACAGGCCAGGAGCACGTAGTCCCAGTGGTTGCGCTTGGCGATGGCGACGCGGTCGCCCGGCCGCACCCCCGCCTCGGCGAACCAGCCGGAGACCCGGCGCACCAGGTCGGCGGCGGCCGGCACGTCGAGTTCGGAGCCCGCCTCGGGGGCGATGTCCAGGGGCCTGCTCAACCGCACGGCGGTGGTGGAGCCGCGCGCCGCCAGGTCGTCGAAGAGGGTGCCCAGGTGGAGGGGTTTGCTCAGGAGTGTCATGGCGCCTCGGTCGGGATCGTTTCGCGGGAGGTGGTGAGCAGGGCCGACGTGCGTTCGGCGGCCGTGAAGGCCGAGGCCACCGCACCCTCGCTGCACGGGCGCAGGGCGGTCCAGTCGCCGGCGTAGTCGACGCGGGCCAGGGGCCGGCCGGCGAAGGCGGGGCGGGCGGCCAGCGCCCGCGGTTCGGGCAGGGGCAGGCCGTGCCGGAAACGGTGCACGATCGTTTTCCTCACGCGCTCCCCCACGCCGGGCATGAGGCGCTCGGCGCGTGCGGTGAGGCGCGCGCCCGCCTCGTCGTCGGGGGCGTCGACGAGGTCGCGTGCCGCCTCCGGGGAGGCGACCAGGGACACCAGGCCGCGTCCCCTGGGCGCCCGGCCGGGGTGCTTGGCGTGGTCCGCGGTGACCACGGCGAGCACGGGGTCGTCGGGCACCAGGACGGCGAAACCGCGGCGCGCCCCGCGCGGGGCCGTCGGGGCGTCCAGCAGCAGGGACACCCGGAGCATGGGCGCGTACCCGCAGGCCTCCAGGTACTCCCGTTCGGCCGGGGGCGCTCCGGGGTGGAGGCGCAGGGCGACGGGGGCGGGCACGGCCAGGACGGCCGCGCGCGCGGTCACCGCCCCCCGCGGGGAGTCCAGGCGCACCCCGCCGGGGACGTGCGCGACACCGGTCACCGGGTGGCCGGTGCGCACGTCCAGCCCGGCCGCCAGCGCCCGGGGGAGCGTGTCCATCCCGTCCCGGTAGGTGCGCCAGGTGGCGGTGCTGCCGGAGGCGGCCAGGTGGGCGGCGAAGGGCGCGGCGGCGGCCCGTTCCGGGGGCCAGCCGAAGAACCCCGCGGCGAGCGGGCCCAGGAGGCGGTCGCGCACCTGCGGGTGGTACCCCCGCAGGAGGTCGGCGACGGTCTCCTCCTCCAGCGCGGCCCTCTCGGGGCGGTCGGGGTCCAGCCCGGCGCGGTCCAGGCGCCGCAACAGGCGCGCGAGGTCGAGACGGGCCCTCCCGGACAGCCCCATCCCGGTGAGCAGGCCCAGGGGCCGTCCGGCGTGGGGGCGGGCGCGCCCGTTCCACCAGACCGCGAGGGCGTCGCGCACCAGGGGGACCGCCTCCGGGTCGGAGTCCAGGCCGGTGGCGCGCACGAGCCGCCAGGTGGCCGGGTAGGCGTCGGCCGAGGGGATCATCTCGGCGCCGGTGTCGACGAGGTAGCCGTCGGAGCGCAGTGTGCGCGTCCTGCCCCCCACCGCGTCGGCGGCCTCCAGGACCCGCACCGTGTGTCCGGCGGCGGCCAGCAGGTGCGCGGTGGCGAGCCCGGCGGGCCCCGCGCCCACCACCGCCGCGTCGAGCGGCGCGCTCACAGGGCGCCCGGCAGGAACGGGGCGAGCAGGTTGGCCCCGATGAGGAGCACGACCGTGGCCCGGTGCGTGTGGATGGCCGTGCGGCGCGCCCTCAGGATGTCGCCGAGGACGAAGCCGGTGTAGAGCTGGAAGACCCGCAGGGCGATGACGGGCAGCAGGGCGACGGGGAACCACCAGGGGGCGATCCCGAGCAGGTGGGACCCGGTGACCAGCAGGGTCTCCGTCGCGGTGAGCGCGACGATGAAGGCGGTGTTGGCGCGCGGGGACACCCTCGCGGCGACGGTGATGCGGCCCGCGGCCCGGTCGCCCGCGGCGTCGTTGGTGTTGGAGTACAGGCCGAAGATCATCGGTCCGCCGCCGAACACCAGCGCCTGGACGATCACGAAGCCGTCGACGTGCCCGACGAGCAGGCCGTAGGGGACCAGGACCCAGCCCACCCCCAGGCCGCAGAGGAAGACCTCCTGGAAGCCCCGGTAGCTGAGCTTGAGCCCCCAGGAGTACTGGACCGACGCGACCAGGCACAGGGCCGCCCCGACGACGGCCCACAGCGGCCGGTGCGGGGCCAGGGCGATCACCAGGGCCCACAGGGCGACGCTCGCGGCGGTCGCCGCCCGCCCGAAGCGGAGCGCCTGGGGTTCGGTGAGGGTCCCGTGGACCAGCGGTTTGCGGGCGAGCCGGCGCCGCGCGGCGTCGGAGCCGTAGTTGGCGGCGTCCGAGCCGTCGCGGTAGCCGGTCACGTCGTCGAAGGAGACCATGGCGGCCACCACCGCCACCTCGGCCACCAGGACGAGCAGGAGGAACCCGACGGTGTCGGCGCGCGCCCCCAGCAGGGGCAGCGTCATGGCGAACACCAGCGGCAGGCCGATGTAGTAGTCGACGATGTCGAGTTTGGCGAGCCTGGCGTAGGCGGCGGGGGTGGGCCGCGGCGGGGCGGGCGGCGCGGCGGTCGCGGTCGTGCGGTCGGTCATCGGTTCCTCCCGTGGGCGAACGCGCGCACGGCGGTGACCACGTGCTCGACGCGTTCGTCGGTCAGGTGCGGGTACAGGGGCAGGGAGATGTTGCGGCGCGCCGCGTCCCGTGCCCGGGGCCACTGCCCGCCGGGGCGGGCGTGGGGGGCGAAGGCGGGCTGCTCGGGCAGGGCGCGGGGGTAGTAGACGTGGGTGTCGATCCCTTCGGCGGCCAGGTGGTCCCGCAGCCCGTCGCGGTCCTCGCACAGGAGCGTGTAGACGTAGGGGAAGCGTCCGTCCCCTCCCGCGGGGGGCGCCACGACCCCGTCCCCGCGCAGGTCGGCCAGGTGCTCGGAGTAGTACGAGCAGATGGCGTTCCGGCGGGCCACGCGCTCCTCCAGCCCCGCCAGGCGGTGCAGCTGGAAGGCGGCCATCACCTCGTCGAACCGGCTGTTGTGGCCGATGCGGTGGTGCAGGAACCGGTGGCGGCCGTCCTGGCCGTGGTTGCGCAGCATCCGCACCCGGTCGGCGAGTCCGGCGTCGGCGGACAGGACCACGCCGCCCTCGCCGGGCATGCCGAAGACCTTGACCTGGACGAAGGAGTACACCCCGGCGTCGCCCCACAGGCCGGCGGGGCGGCCACGGAGCGTGCCGCCCTGGGCCAGGGCCGCGTCCTCGACGAGCCGCACCCCCGCCCGGGAGGCCAGGTCGCGCAGGCGGGGCATGTCGGCCATGACGGAGAACATGTGGGCGGGCATGAGGGCCCGGGTCCTGGCGGTTAGGAGCTGTTCGGCGCAGGCGGGGTCCATGGTCAGGGTCACGGGGTCGACGTCGGCGAAGACCGGGGTCGCGCCGCACGACAGGACGGTGCTCGCCAGGGGGGCGCAGCCGAAGGCCGGGACGACCACCTCGTCGCCGGGTCCGATGTCCATGGCGGCCAGGACGAGGGTCAGCGCCGAGGTCCCGCTGGAGCAGGCCACGACGTCGCCGGCGCCCAGGGAGTCGCGCAGGGCGTCCTCGAACCGGGCGGTGCGGCGCCCGAGGATGAACTTCTGCTCGGGGTCCGTGCCGACCTCGTACAGGGCCGCGAGGAGGGCCTCGCGCTCGGAGTCGAAGAGGTCGGGGGCGAAGAACGGGACGGTCCGCCCGGTGGCCGCGGTCATCGGGTCCCCCCGGTGAGGAAGCGCTCGATCTCGTCGCAGACCCGGTCGACCCGCTCCTCGGACAGGTCGGCGTACAGCGGCAGCGCCACGGCCGACCGGCACACCTCCTCGGCGCGGGGCAGGTCGCCCGGCCGGTGGCCCAGGTGGGCGAAGCACGGCTGCAGGTGCAGCGGGCGGGGGTAGTAGACCTCGGTGCCGACGCCGGCGGCGTCCAGGTGGGCGACGAGGCCGTCCCGGTCGTCCACCTCGACGAGGTGGACGTACACCGCGCGCTCCTCGCCGGGCCGGGCCGCGGCGTCGCCGGGCACGGTCCGTACCCCGGGAAGGCCGCGCAACCGCTCGTCGTAGCGGCGCGACAGCTCGGCGCGGCGCCGGATGTCGGCGTCCAGGCGGGTGAGCTTGGCCAGCAGGACGGCGGCCTGGAGGTCGTCCATCTTGCTGTTGCCGCCGACGACGACCGTCGGGTTGGAGATGCCGGGGAACGCGGCCAGGGTCCGCCCGGACCGGCCGTGGTGGCGCAGCATCCGCGCGGTTTCGGCGACGGCGTCGTCGTCGGTGAGCAGGGCCCCGGCGTCGCCGACGGCCCCCAGGGTCTTGGCGGGGAAGAAGGAGAGGACGCCGCCGGCGCCGAGCAGTCCCGCGTGCTTGCCGTGGAGGCGCATGCCGACGGCCTCCGCGCTGTCCTCCACCACGGTCAGCCCGTGGGCGCGGGAGATCCGGCCGATGCCCTCCATGTCGGCGAGCCGGTCGAAGAGGTGGACCGGCATGACCATGCGGGTGCGCGGGGTGACGGCGTCCGCGACCGCGTCGGGGGAGAGCCCGTACCCGTGCGCCTCGATGTCGGCGAAGACGGGGACGCCGCCGGCGTGCACGACGGCGGTGGCGGTGGCGACGAACGTGTAGGCGGGGACGATCACCTCGTCGCCGGGGCGCAGCCCCGCGGCGCGCAGGAGAATGACGAGCGCGTCGGTCCCCGAATTGACGCCGACGACGTGCCGGGCACCGGTATAGCGCTCCATTTCACGCTCGAATTCAGCCACCATGGAGCCGTGCGAGAACTTACCGTCGTCCATGACGCGGACACAGTTCTCCTCGATCTCCGGCCACAGTCTTCGAAAGGTGTCCGACTGGTCGAAGAAGGGAATGCGCGAACGACCCCCGCCGCGTTCGCCCGCGGCGGGGGAGGAGAGTGCCTGCTTCATTTCTTCCGTTCTGCGAGTGGGGGGCCGGAGCCCGGCCGCGCCGGGGCGCGGCCGGGCCGGGAGGGGGCCGGGCCCCCCGGGGGGGCACACCCCCCCGCGGGGGGAGTCGTTCTTGCCGAGGGGGGTGTCGCGCCCCCCGGCGACCCCCACCGTGAC
>NZ_JBIWMK010000007.1:324357-490757 GCF_044766605.1 Nocardiopsis sp. NPDC101807
CGGGGGGGGGCCCCCCCCCGCCGCGCCCCCCCCCGGGGCGCCGCGCGGGGGGGGGGGGGGGGGGGGGGGGTTTTTTGGGGGGGGGGGGGGGGGGGGGGCCGGGCCCCGGGCGGCGGGGGGGGGGGGCGGGGCCGGAAGGGGGACGGGACCCGAGGGGGGTCAGACGCCCAGGAGGGGGATGTCGTTCTTGCCGAGGTGGTAGTCGCGCACCGCGGCGACCAGCTCGGTGACGGTGAGGACGCCGTCGCCGTCGGTGTCGATCTCACCGAAGGCGTCGGCGGCCTGGGCGGCGTTCAGGCCGATGGCGTCGAACCACCGCTCCAGCTCGGTCGGGCTGATCCGGCCGTCGCCGTCGGCGTCGGCGATGGCCATGATCGCCTGGACGGTCGGCTGGAGGACCTCCGAGAAACCGGCGTCGCCCTTGCTGACGATCTCGCTCTCGGCGGCCCGGACGAAGTCCTCCTTGCTCATCCGCTCGGTGCCCGCGGCCCGCGCCAGGCGGTCGAACAGGCCGAGGTAGGCGCCACGCAGGCCCTCCGCGCCGGGGGCCGAGGCCTCGACGCCGAAGCGGCTGAGGATGCCCTCGATCTCCTGCTCGAAGTCCGCGCGCTCGATCACGCCGTTGCCGTTGTGGTCCCACAGGCGGAAGCGCTCTTCGAGGCGGTCGTTGGCCTTGACGGCGGTCGTCATCCGTTCTCCTTCAAGAGAATAGTTGGGAACAACAGAATTAATAACAGGGAACAGGAGGCTCGAATGCGATTCGAGAACCACCTTCCCCCGACTCGAATATTACCGACCCCAGGGTCCCGGAAAAGCCAATCCGGGAAAATCATCGATGCTGCGTCAAATTTATTTCGGACATTCTTCGACAATTTTCGCGGACGGTGTCCGGAAGAGATCGGCCACGGTCCGGGGGCTCCCCTGCCGGAACACCACCGGCTCCTCGGGGCGCAGCGCCAGGTCGCGCCCCGTGGGGGCCGGGTCCGCGTGGATGAGCACGTTGTAGTGGTTCGGCGTGTGGCAGGCGTCGAACCCCAGCACCACGCCCACCCGGCGCGGACCGATCCACACCTCGTCGCCCCGGTCCACGACGCCGGCGGCGGTGATCTCGGCGAACCCCAGGAACCCCACCCGGTCGATCCGGGCGCCCTCCGCGGTGTCGGTGTGGTCGGTGGCGACCAGCTCGTGGACCTCTCCCGCGCGCACGCACCGGCTCGCGAACGGTTCCAGCCGCATGCCGCGCTCGGTCCTGCGGTGGACCAGGACCTTGAGCAGGGTGGCGGCCACGTCGCGCTTGGCACCGTCCTCGTGCGGGTTCACCGGGCGGCCCTCTCTTCGAGCTCCGCCGCGCGGTAGGCCTCGCCGACCAGGCGCAGCGCCGACACCCCCGCGCCGTCGTCGGTCCGGCCCTCGCGCACCCGGCGCGCGAAGTCGGCGGCGATGCCCTCGTACTCGTGCCACAGGGACTCCTTGAAGGCGGGGCGTCCGGCCAGCAGGTCGGCCGCCCACACCTGCCCGTCCGCCGTTCTCACCACCACGTCCTTGCACTCCCCCGGATGGGACCAGTCCAGCAGCACCCGGGCACGGGCTCCCCCCGCCCGCAGGGCGACGTCCGCCCTCCGGTCCACCCCCGCGGCGTCGTACTCCACCCGGGCCCCGGTCACCTCGGCCCGGCCCAGCAGGGCCTCCACCAGGTCGAAGGCGTTGGGTCCGTTGTCGGCCACGCACCCGCCGCCGCAGCGGCCCGGATCCAGGTACCAGGTGTCCTCCCCGGCGTGCTCCTCGATCCGCTCCAGGTAGCGCACGGTCACCTCCGCCACCGCGCGCTCCCCGATCCGGTGCCGCAGCGCGGCGAACCCGGAGTTGTACCGGCGGTGGAAGGCCGTGGTCAGCGGCACCCCCCGGTCCCGGGACAGGGCGGCCAGGGCCTCCCCCTCCGCGAGGTCCAGGGCGAGCGGCTTCTCCGCGCACACCGCCACACCGGCCGCGAGGGCGTCGGCGCAGATCCGGGCGTGCGCGTCGTTGGGGGCCGTGACCACGACCGCGGCCAGGTCCGCCTCCGCCAGCATCCGCGTGTGGTCGGTGTAGCCCGCCGCCCCCGGCGGCGGGTCCGCGACCCTCGACGGGTCGAGGTCGCACACGGCCGCGAGCTCCCAGTCGGGGGAGGCCGACAGCGCCGCCAGGTGGAACCGGGAGATGACCCCCAGGCCGACCACTCCCACGCGCAGGGGTTCCGTCATCGTCCCTCCCCCGCGAGCGCCGGCGCCGGGATCCCCGCCCGTGCGGCCACGTCCGACAGTTCGGCGTACAGGCCGGCGGCCAGCGGCACCCCCTCGGCCCGGCGCTCCCGCGCCGTGCGGTGCTCGTGCCAGCCGGGGTAGCGCACCGGGTCGCCGGGGGCGGCCGGAGGGCACGCCGTCACCACGCCGAACAGCTCCTCGGCATCGGCCGGAGCCCCCTCGCGCAGCGCGTCCGGGGCGATGGCCAGCATCAGGAAGCCGATGTCGTCGTCCCGGCCGGTGGGCCCGCCGTCCCCGGCCAGGGCGTCGGGGTCCGGCCCCCGCCCGGCGCCGGAGACCACCGCGGACAGCACCTCCACCAGCAGTCCGAGGCCGAAACCCTTGAACCGCCCCGCCTCGCCGCCCAGCCACATCAGGTGCGCGCGCCCCGCGTCGAACTCCGCCGGGTCGGTGACGGGGGCCCCGTCGTCGTCGCACAGCACCCCCTCCGGCAGCCGCCGCCCCTCGCGGGCGGCCTGCCGGACCCGGCCGGTGGGCGCCGCCGTGGTGCTCATGTCCAGCAGGAACGGCGGGTGCGCGCCGGCCGGGGCCGCGGCGCTGAGCGGGTTGGTCCCCAGCAGGGCCACGGCCCCGCCCGGCGGCCGTGCGATGCGCTGGCGGCCGCAGTTGCTCGCGACCACGCCGATCATGCCGCGTTCGACCGCGCGCAGTGCGTGGTAGCCGGCGCAGCCCAGGTGCGTGGCCCCGCGTACCGACACCAGGCCCACCCCGTGCTCCCCGGCCCGCTGCGCGGCGAGGTCCATCGCCTCCGAGGCGGCCCACAGGCCGAGGGAGCGCCGGGCGTCGAGCAGCACGGCGGCGCCGAGGTCGGCCACCACGCGTGGCTCCGCGCCGGGGTCCGCCCTCCCCTCGTCGAGCAGGGGGAGGTAGAGCCCGGCCAGGTTGGCGACCCCGTGGGAGTCCATTCCGGTGAGGTCCCCGTGGCACAGGGCGCGCGCCGCCTCCGCGGCACGGCCGCGGGGCAGGCCCCTGCCCGCGAAGACCTCCGTGAGGAAGGCGAGCAGCGCGCCGTGGTCGACCGTCACGGTCGACCGTTCCTGTGCTTGCGGTGACTCTGGGGAGAGGGTGGTCACGATCCTCCGTCGGTCTCGTCGGTGAAGGCGGTCAGGAGACGGGCCACCGTGTCGGCGTACCCGTCGAGGTCGCTGAGGCGGACGCGCTCGTCGTCGCCGTGCGCGCCGTCGGCGTCCAGGTCGCCCGGCCCCAGCACGACGGTGCAGGAGCCCGGGACGTCCGCCATCCAGATGGCGTCGCAGGTGAAGGCGGGCTCGCCGGCCGGCCAGGCGGGCACCCCCGCCCGGCGCAGCAGGTCGTGGCCCCACCGGTCGCGGTCGTCCAGGACGGGCAGGCCGCGCTTGGGCCAGTCCAGGCGGGTGAGGCGGCGCGCGTCGGCCGCGGTCCGGGCGAAGAGGGCGGTGTCGGCGAAGGCGGAGCCGAACTCCGCCAGCGCGGTGTCGAAGGCGTCCCGCACCGCCTCCTCCAGGGTCCTGCCGGCGCGGGCGTCGGCGTAGGACAGGTTGAGGAGCAGGTCGCCGGAGCCGTACACGCGGTTGTGCAGCGTGCCCGTGTGCAGCCCGGCCACGCACACCGCGCCGTTCCGGGCGTGGGCGTCCAGGGAGCGGCCCATGCGCTGGGCGAGGTACCCCAGCAGCACCGAGGCGTTGTGCCCGCTGTGGGGCCGGTCGTCCACGGCGTCGTCGCCGCGCACCGAGACGCGGGCGGTCATCGAGGCCGTGGAGCGGGTGAGGAACCGTCCGGACGTGGGCTCGCAGAACACGTTGAGGCGGCCGGTGTGCCCCAGTCCGACCAGGGGGCGGGTGCCGAGGACCCCCATGGCCCCGCCCTCCTCCCCCGCGACCGCCTGGACGAGGACGGCGCTGTCGCGGCCCAGGCCCGGCGAGCGCTCCCGGGCGGCGCGCACCCCGGCCAGGAGCGCCACCGCGGGCCCCTTGGCGTCGACGGCGCCGCGGCCGCGGAAGACCTCGCCGTCGAAGGAGGCGGCGGGGCCGCCCGCGACGGTGTCCATGTGCACGTTGAACATCACCGTGCGCTCGCGCGGCACGGTGTCGGGTCCGAGCCGCAGGACCAGGCTGGGCTGGCAGGCGAGGAAGCCGGGGTCCGCTGCGGCCTCGCGCACCGTCTCGGGCACGCCGGGCGCCTCCAGGTCGGCGGGGTCGGCGGGGGCGTGGCGGACCACCCGGAACCCGAGCCGCGCGGCGGCGCGGGCGTAGTCGCGCTGGGCCTCCCACAGCCGGGGCGCCGGGCCTCGGTCCCCGGTCTCCAGGGGGCCGGCCGTGGGGGTGGTCAGCAGCCGCATCAGGAGGGAGCGCTCGTCACCGGTGAGCGTCATCGGACCTCCTCCGTGCGCCAGACCCGGCGCACCGTCTCCTCCAGGACCCGCCCGTACTCGACGAACCCGGCCGCGTCCCCCCGGCCGGGGTCGCCGCCGCCTCCCCGGAGGTGGGGCCGCAGGTGCAGGTGGGGCTCGATGGACAGTGCGCCCCGGTAGCCGTGGTCGGCGAGGATCCGCAGGCATTCCTCCACCCCGGCCCGCCCCCGGCCGGGCAGCACGTAGGCGGTGTCCCCGCCGGGGGCGTCGACGGCGTCCTTGACGTGGACGTGGGCCACGTACTCCACGAGCGGACGCAGCATCGCGGCGGCGTCGTAGCCGTGGGCGACGCCGTTGCCGGTGTCGAAGAGCACCCGCAGCGCCGGGCTGTCGACGTGGGCCAGCAGGTCCAGGACGCGGGCGGCGTCCTCCCCCGCCCATCCGGCGCAGTTCTCGTGCGCCAGGACCAGGCCGGCGTCCTCGGCGCGGTCGGCCAGCACGCGCATCCGCGTGCGGACCACGCGCCCCCACTCGGGCTCGGCCAGGCCCCCGGAGGGGAAGGACATGATCCGCACCGTGCGCGTGCCCAGGGCCGCGCAGCGCCGGGCGAGCACGTCCAGCTCGGCCAGGTCGACGGCGAAGTCCCCGGTGGCGGGCCGGGACCAGTCGCCGATCTTGGCGGCGACGGCGACCACCTCCACCCCGGCCGCGCGGATGCGCTCCGCGGCCCGCGCGAAGGCGGCGTCGTCCGTCTCTGCCACCGGCACCCCGTCCAGGGTGCGCAGCTCCAGCAGGTTCCAGCCGAGCGCGCGCACGGCGGCGATCTGGCCGGGCAGCCCGGGGGCGGCCTCGTCGCCGATCCCGGCCAGGCGGGGGGTCTCAGACGCGGACGGCACTGCCGGCCTCCCGGGGGTCGTCGGTGCGGGGGGAGCAGAGGTTCTTGGCCTCGGACAGCAGGCGGACGGCCTCCACGTGGACGGGCAGGTCCCCCCGGACGCGCCGGGGCCGGGAGTAGCGGGTGTAGCAGGCGCGCAGGAACGCGGTGAAGGCGTCGTCGTGGAAGACCGAGCGGCTGGGGGCCCGCCCCGGCGCCGCCACCGACAGCTGGGCGGTGTGGTCGGCCTCGCTGCACGGGTAGTGGCCGGTCAGGACGACCTCGTCGAACTCCAGCACGATGCGCCGCTCGCGCAGCGGGGAGGTCAGGTCGGACTCGACCCGGGTGAGCACGCCGGCGTGGTGCACGAGGTCCAGGCGGGCGCCGCCCAGGCCCGGCAGGCGCGTCCCGTCGACGACCATGTCCTCCAGTTCGGCCGCGGCGACGTCGGCGCCTCCCGCGAGCGCCACGACCACGGCGAGCGCGTGGGGGACCTCGATGTCGAAGGCGGTGGGGTGCCCCGGCGTCCCCAGGGACCTGGTGAACCGGGGCTTGTGCTGGAGCACCGTGATCGCGCGCAGCTCCCCGAAGGCGCCGGAGCTCCGGGCGGCCGACAGCCGCTTGCTCAGCGCGCTGGCCGACCAGGGTGTGGAGACGGCGAGGTCGAGGTCCCAGCGGCGGCGCAGCCGCGCGATCGCGGCCAGTTCGACGAGGTCCAGGGCCAGCGGCTTCTCCACGATGATGCTGCGGTAGCCCAGGCGGGCCAGGGTTTCCAGCGGCTCCGCGCGCAGGTGGGGCGGGGTGCACAGGTGGACCACGGTGTCCTGCGGCGGGCGCCGGCGCGCCGCCTCCTCGGGGGAGGCGACCGCCAGGAGCCCGTCCGCCCCGGGGCGCAGGGGGTCGTGGCCCATCACCGGACCCGGCGCGAAGAGGGTGGGGGCCGCCGCCCGCGCCTTGGCGAGCGACGGCAGGTGCAGCCCTCTTCCCGATCTGCCCAGGCCGACGATGAGGGTGTGCAGCATGGAGGGTGCGCGCCTTTCCGTTCGCCGTCGTCCTCGTTCCGCGCCCTTCCGGGCGGAGGGAACCATCGAACGGAGACCCAGCGTGGAGCACCACGGAAAAGGCGTCAAAACGCGAAACCTCCACCCGCGTCCCAAACCCCGCCCTCGGCCATTCCTTAACCGGGGGAAAAATCAGACAAAACAGACGGTCTAGAAAATCTTAATTTTGCCGCTTTGTCCGTTCTTCGCGGGTCAGGCCACGGAGAAGCTGAACAGGCCGCTGGGCGGGGCGTGCCAGCCCCGGTCGGGCGCCACGGTCACCCCGGGCCCCAGGCACCGCGTCCCGGCGTGGAGGCGCACGTCCGCGTCGGTCAGGTTGACCAGGACGTGGGCCGTTCCGGGGAGGCGCACGCAGCTCCCCGAGGCGGGGTCGGAGTAGCGCACGAGGTCCTCGAACTCGGTCGTGAAGACCACGACCTCACCGGTCGCCGCCTGTGCGGGGGAGGCCCCCAGGAGGACGCTTCCCAGGAGCGCCGCGGCCACGGTGGACAGAAACTTCATTCCACCATCCTTTCTGATCTCATGTGCGTTTCACGGAGGCGACCCCCTCACCCGGGGAGGACGCGGAGGTTCGCCGGAACGATCTTCTCCGAAACCCTCGCCCGACACAACCGGAATGCCGAAAGGCATTTTCGGCCCACTGGCCGAACGTGGATAGAAGCATCACGACGTGGCTACATAAAATCAATAAAGTTATTCTTATGCTGACAAAGTGGACCCCTGTCGGCGCCCTCTCCGGCCCTGCGGGACGGGGCCCCCGGAGCGTGCGGAGGACCCGGCCGACGGCCTTCCCCGGCACGGGCCGGGGCCAGGGGCGACGGCCGCACGGCACGCGTGCCCCGCCCGGGGGGAACGCGCCCCCGGCCCCCTCCGGCGCGGTCCCGCGCCGCGCGCCGCCCCTCCGCGCCGCCCGGGGAACGCGGCGTCGCGAGCCCCCGGGACCGCCGCCGGGAAGGCCCCGCCCGCGAACCCCGCCGCGCTCTCCTTCCCCGGCGGTGTGCACCGTCCGGACGGTACGGTTCCCCTGGGGGGTTCCACGGCCCGTGGACGGCTCCCACACGCAGCGGGCGAGGCGGACGGACCCCCCGCCCTCGTCCCCGACCCGGAGGATTCGAGTGCCGATCAGGAACAGGAACGTGCTCATCGCGGGCGGCGGGGCGGCCGGCCCCGTGCTCGCCCACTGGCTGGCCCGGCACGGGTTCGCGCCGACGGTCGTCGAACGCGCGCCGGAGCCGGCGGCGGGCGGCCACCTCGTCGAGGTGTCCCCGCAGGGGATGGGCGTGCTGGACCGGATGGGCGTGGGCGAGAGGGTCCGGGCCGAGGGCGGGCCCCTCCCCGACGTGCACTCCTACATCAGCGGGCGCGAGCGGCCGATCGTGCTGCCGCAGGGGCACGTGGGCGCGGTCGCGATCAGGAGCGGGAACCTGTCCCGCCTCCTGCGCGATCGGGCGGGCGACGGCGTCGAGTACCTCTTCGGCGACTCCGTCACCTCCCTGGTCGAGGACGCCGACGGCGTGGACGTCGGCTTCGCGCACGCGCCCGGGCGCCGCTTCGACCTGGTGGTGGGCGCCGACGGCCCGGACTCCCCCGTCCGCCGGCTGGTGTTCGGCCCCGACGCCGACGGGCGGGTCGAGCACCTGGACGCCAACCTCGCCGCATTCGAGATCGACAACCACCTCGGCGTCAGCGACGTGATGATGTGCCGCGTGTGGCCCTACCGGGGGTGCGTCGTCACGACGTTCCCCGGCAACGACCGGCTGGAGGTGGAGCTCCTGATGCGCAACAGGACCCCGGCCGCCCCGGCCGAGATGGACATGGAGGCGAGGTACCGCTTCCTGGAGGAGGTCTACGGGGAGGACGGCTGGGAGGTCCCCGGCCTGCTGCGCGCCATGCGCGGGGCGGACGTGCGCCTCGCTCCGTCGACCCAGATCAGGCTGGACGTGTGGAGCAGGGGCCGGACCGTCCTGGTGGGCGACGCGGCCCACGCCGCGGACCCGATGGCGGGCCAGGGGACGGCCCTGGCCCTGATGGGCGCGACGGCGCTGGCCGGGGAGCTGGTCTTCGCCGAGGGCGACCACGAGCGGGCCTACTTCTCGTACGAGGCGTCCATGCGCGGGACGGTGCGGGAGGCCCAGAGCCTGGGGCCCGCCCTCACCAGGGACTACGCGCCGGAGGGCAGCAGGGGCGAGGTGTGGCTGCGCGAGCGGGCCGACGCCGCCCTGCTGCTGGGCAGCCGCCTCATGGCCCAGTACGGCGCGCGGTCCGGCTACGAGTACGTGGGCGACGGCTTCCCCGCCGACCGCTACGCGCGCGTCCTCTCCCCCTGACCGGCCCCGGGAGGGCCGCCGGCCCCGGACCGGCGCGGCCGGGGTGTGCCGGAGGGCCGGCGCCCCCGCGCGGACGGCACGGGGGCGCCGGAGCGGGCGGGGCCGGGCCGGTGCGCGGTCAGCGCGCCCCGCCCTCCCGCAGGGCGCCGGTGATCCGGTGGTAGAGGCCCCCGGAGGTGAGGCCGCCGTCCACGACCGTCTCCGCGCCCGTGACGTAGCGGGAGGCGTCGGACAGCAGGAAGAGCACGACCTCGGCGATCTCGTCGGCGCCGGCGACCCGCCCGGCGGGTACCGAGCGCAGGCTCTCGTCGACGAAGTCGTCCGACCCGGAGCGGAGCAGCGGCGTGTCCACCAGGCCGGGGTGCAGGGAGTTCACCCGCACCCCCGCCCCGGCGAACTCCAGGGCGCCGACCTTGCTCAGCCCGCGCACGCCCCACTTGCTCGCGCCGTAGCCGGCCGCGAAGTAGCCGGTCATGCCCGCGACGGAGGACACGTTGACCACCGAGGCGGAACCGGCGGCCCGCAGCAGCGGCGCCGTGTACTTCATCCCGTAGAACACGCCGGACAGGTTGATGTCGACCACCCGCCGCCAGTCCTCGTCCGCGGTGTCCTCGATGCCGAAGCGGTGGCTGACCCCGGCGTTGTTGACGAGGCCGTCGAGCCGCCCGTCCTCCCGCCCGATCCGGTCGCGCAGCTCCCGCCAGCCCGCGGGGTCGCGGACGTCCAGGCGCGCGGACCGCGCCGAGCCCCCCTCCGCGCGGATCCGGGCCGCGACCTCCTCCCCTCCTTCCTCCGCGAGGTCCGCCACCCAGACTCGCGCCCCCTCGGCGCCCAGCGCCAGGGCCTCCGCCCGGCCCATGCCCCCGGCCGCCCCGGTCACCAGGACGGTCCTTCCGGCCAGTCCGTGCTTCATGTCCGCTCCTTCCCCGGTGTGCCCGGTGCTCAGTCGACGCGCAGCTCGGTGCCGCGTGTCTCGGTGACGAAGAAGACCGTCACCAGGGTGATCAGTGCGGTCAGGACGAAGTAGGCCGCGGGCGCCAGCGAGTGGCCGGTCGCGCCGATCAGCCAGGTCGCCACGAACGGCGCGGTACCGCCGAGAACCGTGTTGGTCACGTTGTTGCCGAGCGCGATCCCGCTGTAGCGGGTGGAGGCGCTGAGCATCTCCGCGTAGGTGACGAACGAGGCCCCGTTGACGACCGAGACGCAGACGAACAGGACCGACTGCCCGACGACCGCGGCCCAGGCGGGGCCCGCGGCCATCATCATGAACATCGGGAACCCGAGGAGCGTCGCGCCGACGCTCCCGAGGAGGATGACCTTCTTCCGGCCGATCGTGTCGGCCAGGTACCCGGAGAGCGGGAGAGTGGCCGCGCCGACCACCATCGCCACCGCGGTGGAGGCGAAGGCCAGCTGCGACGAGTGGCCGGCCGTGGTCTGGAGGTAGGTGGCCGCGTACACCGAGACGATGTAGTACCCGCCGGTGATGACCGCGCCCAGGCCGATGATCTTCAGCACCGACCGCCAGTTGGTCACCAGGAGGGTCTTGACCGGCATCTTCTTCGTCTCGCCCTGGTCGGCCAGCTCCTTGAACTGCGGGGTGTCGTCGAGGTGGCTGCGGATGTACAGGCCGATCACGCCGATGGGGAGGCTGAGCAGGAACGGGATCCGCCACGCCCAGTCCAGCATCTGCTGCTCGGTGAACAGCGAGGTGGCCGCGAGCGCCACCAGCGCGGCGAACAGCGATCCGAGGTAGGTCCCGGAGTTGACCAGCGAGGTCTGGGTGGCCCGCCAGCGGGCGGGGGCCGACTCCGCGACGAACGCGTTGGCACCGCCCAGCTCGCCGCCCGCCGCGAACCCCTGCACGCAGCGGCACAGGACCAGCAGGGCGGTCGCCCACACGCCCAGCGTGAAGTAGGTGGGCAGCATCCCGATCAGGGCGGTGGCCGCCACCATCAGGAGGATGGTCCACGACAGGGCCTTCTTGCGCCCGTACCTGTCCCCGATGTGCCCGAAGAGGATGCCGCCGGGCACGCGCATGAAGAACGCGACGGCGAAGGCGGCGAACGTGCCCAGGAGCGCCGCCGTCGGGTCCTCCGACACGAAGAAGAGCATCGCCACGAAGGTGGCCATGTACCCGTAGATGCCGAAGTCGTAGTACTCGACGACGGTGCCGATGACGGCCGCGCGGATGACCTTCACCCGGGACTGGAAGCCCCCGTCGGCGGGCGTCGTGCCCGGTCCGTCCGCGGACCTGTGGTCCAGTGGCATGCTGCCTCCTCGGGCAGGGTCGGACCGGGGCGTGCGAGCCGCCCGGTCCCGGTGGTTCGGAGGGGTGGGAGGGGGTTGCGGCGCGGGGGTCAGCCCCGGGCCGCCGCCCCGCGGCCGGCGATGCGGCCCATGGTGATCGCGTTGGCGACGGCGTTGCCGCCGCCGACGTAGCGCAGTCCGAGGACCCCGGCCCCGGCCTCTCCCGCGGCGAAGAGCCCGGGGACGGCGCGGCCCTCGCGGTCGAGCACGGCCGCCCGGGGGTCGATCTCCATCCCGGCGTGCGTGCAGACGAGTTCGGTCGGGAGGAGGAGCGCCGCGTGGAAGGGCCCCTCCTCGATGGGGTCGGGGTTCGCCTGGCCCTTGTCCCGCAGGCTGAGGTGGCGCAGGAAGCGCTCGTCCTCCCCGTGCGGGAGCTGGGCGTTCCAGGTGTCCACGGTGGCGCGCAGGGCTCCGGGCGGCACTCCCATCGCCCCGGCGAGCCCTTCCAGGGTGTCGGCCCGCAGCGTCCTGCCCGCGTCGGCCTCCTCCGTGACGCGCTCCGGCGTCCAGTCCGCGTAGCCGGAGGGCAGGGAGGCCCTGGCCCTGTCGTCGAAGACGCACCAGACGGGGCCGTCCTGGGCGTCGATGATGCCGGTGGAGACCGCGTAGGACGCGTCCTCGTCCATGAACCGCCGCCCGGCCCGGTTGACGTGCACCCGCGCGACGGGCGGGAACCCGGACTGCCAGTGGTGGTACCGCTGGAAGTAGGCGGTGGGCAGGCGCAGCCCCCAGCCCGCCCCGGTGACCGAGGCCCCGACCCCGTCCGCGAAGCGGATGTGGTCGCCGCGGCTGCCCGGGGCGGCGACGACGAACGCGTGCTCGCCCGCCTCCAGCGCCGCGGGGTAGTACTCCGCGAGGAGCCCGGGGTCCCGGGCGAGCCCCCCGGTCGTGACCACGACCGCTCCCGCGCGGACCTCGACCCCGTCGGCAACGACGCCGACCACCCGGCCGTCCTCCGCCAGGAGCCGTTCGACCCGGGTGTTGAGCACGGTCTCGACCCCGTGCCGGCGGCAGGCGGCAGCCAGCGCCTGGACCAGGCCGAGGCCCTGGTCCCTGGGGACGTGGCCGCGCCGGACGTCCTCGACGCCGGCCCGGCACAGGCCGGGCATGTGCGCGTTCGTGGAGATCCGCGCGGGGAACTCCACGCCCAGCCCGATGAGCCATTCCAGGGTGGGCCCCGCGTTCTCGCAGAAGGCGCGGACGAGCCCCGGTTCCAGCATCCACTGGTTCAGGTCCATGTAGTGCTGGTAGAACCGCTCGGCGGTGTCCTCCACGCCCGCGCCGCGCTGGACGCTCGTGCCGGCGGCGGTGAACAGCCCGGCGGAGAGCTGGGTCGACCCGCCGAGCCCGCTCTCGGCCTCGAACAGCAGGACGCACGCGCCGGCCTCCGCCGCGGTGGCCGCCGCGGCGAGCCCGGCCCCTCCGCCGCCGATGACGACGACGTCGACGGTCTCCTCCGCCCCGGTGGTGGGCTCAGACATGGCGCGATCCCCCGTCCACGGCGATGCTGTGCCCGGTCACGTAGCGGCTGCTGTCGGAGAGCAGGAACAGCAGGACGCCGACGACCTCCTCCGGGGAGCCGACCCGGTGCAGGGGGACTCTGTCGAGGGCGGCGGCGAGCGCCTCGGGGTCGTCCTGGAGCCAGCGGGTCATCTCGGTGTCGATGAACCCGGGGGCGATGGCGTTGACGCGGATGCCGCGGTCCCCGAGTTCGACGGCGAGCGACTCCGTCAGGTGGGCGACGGCTGCCTTGGAGGCGCAGTAGGCCGCGCGGCCCCGGCGCACCCGCACCGCGGAGACCGAGGACATGTTCACGATGGCGCCGCCCGGCCCCATGTGGCGGGCGGCGGCCTGGGCCCCGTGCAGGACCCCCTTGACGTTGACGTCGAGGACGGCGGAGACCTGGTCCGCGGAGATGTCCCCGACCAGGGCGTACGGGAAGACCCCGGCGTTGTTGACCCAGTAGTCGAGGGAGCCGGACCCCCGGACGGCGGCGAGGGCGAGTTCGTCCTGCTGGGCCGGGTCGGCGACGTCGACGCGGTGGGCGCGGACCCGTCCCGGCCGGGCTCCGGCCGGCCTCCCGGCCAGCTCGCGGTTGATCTCGTCGGCGGTCCGCTCCATCCCGGCGTGGTCGAGGTCCGCGCCGACGACGTCGACCCCCCGGGCGGCCAGCGCCGCCGTGAAGGCGCGGCCCATGCCGCGCGCCGCGCCGGTGACGACGGCGGTGCGCCCGGCCATCTCGGGGTGGACGGCCTCCATGGGGCGGTCGACGACGCGTGCCGGACCGGTGCCCTCGTGCTGGGTCATGGGAAGTGCCTTTCGGTGGATGTGCGGGGGTTCTCGGCGGGAGGGGCCGGGGCCGGTCAGGCGGTGTCGTCGCGCCGGACGTCGCGGCGCGCGACGCGCCAGTCCTCCCCGTGCCGGACGAGCCGGTCGTGGAGCGCGGTGAGGCGCAGCACCCGGGTGCCGCCGGCCACACGCGTCGCCATGACCTGGAGGTAGGCGCTGACCCGTGCCTCCTCCGTGTCCAGGGACTCCACGTACACGTTGGTGACCACGTGGCGGTGCACCTCTCCCCCGGCCCGGGCGTCGCGGGCGAAGCCCCGGGCGAAGTCGCGGAGCGGAGTCCGGCCCACGACCGGGGCCGGATAGGTCGGGGAGTGGAACTCGCCGTCGGGGGTGAAGGTGTCCGCCCATCCCCCGGCGTCCCCGGAGTCGATCAGGTGGGACTGGCGCGCGTAGAGCTGGTGGATGCCGATGACCTGCGTGCCGTCCATGAGCCCCTCCCAGGTGTGCGATAATCGCACTAGGTGTGCAATTAAAAGTCAACGTATGTGTCCCACGTCACCTGCGTCAAGGGGGCGGGGGTGTATGTTCGCCCTGCGAGAGGAGCCCGATGCCCACCACACCGGCCCCACAGCCGGACACACGGACGTCCAAGACCCTGCACAACGGGATCGAGGTGCTCGAACTGCTCAGCCGCAGCCCGCACGGGCTGTCGGTGACCGAGGTCGCCGAGGGGATCGGGGTGCACCGCACGGTCGCCCACCGGCTGGTGCGCACCCTGGAGGAGCACCGGCTGTGCAAGCGCGACTCCTTCAAGCGGATCACGCTCGGCCCCGGGCTGGTCGCCCTCGCCGAGTCGGTCGAGGTCGACCTCCGCGAGGTCGCGAGGCCGGTCCTGGCCGACCTCGCGGAGGCGCAGGGCGCCACCGCGCACCTGGTGGTGCCCGAGGGCGGGGACGAGGCGCGCGCGCTCATGGTCGTCGAACCGCGGCACGCCAGGGCGCACATCGCCTTCCGCACCGGCCGGGTGGACCCCCTCGACAAGGGCTCCGCCGGGCTGGCCCTGCTGTCGGCCATGCCGCCGCGCCGGGGGGAGCGGGAGGAGGTCTCGCTGGCCCGGCGCCGCGGCTACGCGGTCTCCCACGCCGAGGTGACCAACGCCGTCACGGGGGTCTCCGCCCCGGTGGCCGGCCCCCGCGGCGACCCCGTGGCGAGCATCGGGATCTCGGTGCTCGAACTGGACGACCCGGCGCCCTTCGGCGAGGCCGTGGTCGAGGCGGCCCGGCTGATCGCCGGCATGCTGCACCTGCCCTGACCCCCGGCCCCGGGGCGGAGCGGAGGACCGGCCGCGGCTGATCGGCCCGTCCGCGTTTCCCGGACGGACCGCCCCACCTCCGCGCGGTGCGTACGCTGGCGGCGTCGGCGGATTCCGGAGGACGGGTCCGCCGACCTGTCGACGGACCCCGGGCACGGCCCCGCCGGGGCCCACCCCTCCCCCAGGGCCCGAGTGGAGACCGCCCCGTGAGGATCAGCACCGAGTTCACCGTGAACGCGCCGGTCGGGCGCGTGTGGCGCCTGCTCACCGACGTGGAGGCGGTGGCCCCGTGCGTGCCCGGCGTGCGACTGACCGGCGTCGACGGCCCCCTGTACTCCGGCGCGGTGCGGGTGAAGGTCGGCCCGCTCGTGGCCGCCTACTCCGGCACCGCCCGTTTCACGGAGCTGGACGAGGGGGCGCGCCGGGCGGTGGTCGAGGCGTCCGGGCGTGCCAGCCGGGGCGCCGGAGGCGCCTCGGCGACGGTGACCGCACGGCTGTGGGCCGAGGCCGGGAGGACGGTGGTCGCCGTCGACACCGACCTGCTCCTCACCGGCCGGTTCGCCGAACTGGACGCCGGCACGGTCAGCGCCGTGTCGGCCTCACTCGCGGCACGCTTCGCCGCGGCCCTGGAGGAGAAGTACGGCTTCGCCCCTGCCCGGCACGGGAGCGCGGAGGAGCCCCCCGCGCCCGTCCCCGACGCGCCGGGGAACGCCGCTTCCGGCGCGGCCGTGGCCGGGAGCCCGGAGTCGGCGGGGCCGGAGGGAACCCCGGAGTCCGTCGGAGCCGGAGCGGAGGGGCCGCCGGAGACCGGCCGGAGCCGGGCGGACGCCGGGACGGGCGCGGACGCGGGAACGGGCGCGGTCGACGTGGACGACAGGGCCGGCGGAACCGGCGCGGACGCCGGAACGAACCCGGTCGGCGCGGACGCCGGGACCGGCGGACCACGGGAAACCCCTCGGGCGGACCACGCCTTTCCCGACGGAGCCAGAAAAAGAGCAACAAAAAACCCCACCCCCTCCGTGGGGGAGGAACAGCGCTCCGACCAGGGAGGACACCGGGACTCCGGCCCCCGCCCCGGCGCCTCCGGGGTCGAGGGGGGCTCCGCGGGACCCACCGTGTCTGGTATCACAGGCGATGTGACCGGTGCGCAGAAGTTCCCCGACCGTGCGGATATCTCCCCCTCGGCCGCGGCGGCCTCCCCCGCGGGGGCCGTCGCCGACCGGCTCTGGCCGCTCCTGGCCGTCGTGGTCGTGGCGGGCGGGATGATCCTGGGCTACGTCCTCTTCACCTGAGCCCGCGCCTCCGCGGCCCCGCCCCGTTCCGCGGCGGGGCCCGCCCGGAGCTGCGGGCCCGCGGCCCCTCTCCCGGGGGCTCCGCCTTCGGCGGCGGGCCGGGGGCGGGACGGTCGCGCCCGGCGGCCTTCCGCGCCCCCCGAACCGCTCCTCAGGCCCCGCCCAGGCTGATGCCGGGCAGCCGGGTGGCCAGCCACTGGTCGTCGGAGTCCCGGCGCATCTCCAGGGATTCGGGGTCGTCCTCCCCCGGGAAGACCAGGGTGACCGTGGCGATCGGGATGTCCCCGTCCAGGTCGGTCCCCATCACGGCCTCCCCGACCTCGGCCCCCTCCGCGTCCGGGAGGGACTCGGCGTAGGCGGGGAAGGCCTCGGCGCAGTCGGCGCCCCCGTACGCCTCGACCAGCACGTTCCGGGCGGCGGGGTCGATCAGGGCGCAGCCCGCCTCGCCGTCGACGGCCTGGAGGGAGGCGACGAACCCCCCGGCGGCGCGCAGGGCGTCGGCCTCGGCGTCCGGCGCCGCGTCCCCTCCCGTCCCCGCGTCCGCCTCCTCCGCCTGCCCGGCGGCCTCCTCCCGCTCCTCCCCTCCCGAGCAGGCCGTCACGGCGAGGAGCAGGGCCAGGGGCAGGGCGGGCAGCAGCCGTCGCATGGGGGGCCTTCCGAAGGGGGCGGGCGGGGCGTCCGCACCATTGTTACCGCATCCACCCGGCCGGCGACCACCGGTGCGCACCGCCGGGTTCCCGGCGCCCTCCGGGCGGGGCACGGCCGAGGGCACGGTCCTCCCCGGCCCGGGCCCCCGAAGGCGCGCCGCCGGGCGGGCCGGCCCCGGCCCCCTCGCCCCGGGCGGACGCGCGGAGGGCCCGCGACGCGGACGGCTTCGCGGGACGGGCCGGGAAGGCCACGGTCCGGGCCCCGCCGGCCTCCGGCGCCGTCCTCCCCCGCGCGGGGCGGGGTTGTCCGCGCGTCCGGGCTCTGGTGATATGGAACCGTGTGGTACCCGTCACCGCGGCGGGTCCCGCCGAGACCCGTACTTTCTGGCGCACAGAGCACGCGCGGGCGTGCCACGGGCGGCTCCGCCGCGCGTCCGCGCCGGAGGTGACATGACCCACCCACTGCGGGAGGACCGGGGGACGGAACCGTTCTCGCGGATCCCGCCGGAACTCGGCGCGCGGCTGCGCGCGCAGGTCCCCTCCCTCGTCGACGAGGCCCTGGAGGACCTCCGGCGCAGGTCGCGTGAGCACTCGGCCCCCCTGGGGCCCGCCGACGCCGAGAGGCTGCGCCGGGCGCTGGCGGCCGGTGTGCACGGCTTCCTGGACCGGGTGGAGGTCGGCGGCCCCTCCCCCGCGCTCGCGGACGCGCTGGCCGCGGAGTTCCGGGCGCTGGGCGCCGCCGAGGCGCGACACGGGCGCACGCTGGAGTGCCTGCACACGGGGATGCGCGCGGCGGCCGCCGTGGCGTGGCGGAGGCTCGCCGGCGCGGACGCCCTCACCCGCGAGCACATGGGTGTGGTGGGCGAGGCGATCTTCGTGTTCCAGGAGGAGGTCTCGGGCGCCGCCGCCGAGGGGCACGCCCGCGTGCGCGGCGCCGGCGCGGACGCGCTGCACCGGCGCCGGGTCCGCCTGCTGGAGGCGCTGCTGGCCGAGACGGGCGCGGAGTACGACGCGCGCGCGGTGGCGGCGCTGGCCGGGGCCGCCCGGTGGCGGGCCCCCGAGCGGGTGGCCGTGGCCCTGCTGCTCCAGGACGGACCGGCCGGACGGACGGCAGCCCTGCCGCCGGACGTGCTGGCCGACCTGGACCGGGCGGAGCCGTGCGCGCTGGTGCCCGACCCGGAGGGGCCCGGCAGGCTGCGGTCGCTGGAGCGCTCGCTGCGCGGGGCCGACGCCGTGCTCGGGCCGAGCGTCCCCCTGGACCGCGTGCCCGTGTCGCTGGCGCGTGCCCGCGACCTCTCCGAGCTGGTGAGGGCCGGGCTCGTCACCGGCGGGGGCGTGCAGCGGTGGAGCGACCACCTGCCCGCCCTGCTGCTGACGCGCGACCCGGCGCTGGTCGGCGAGATGGCGCGGACCCGGCTGGCCCCGCTGGCGGGGCTCCGCGCGCCGCAGCGCGAGCGCATGGCCGACACCCTGCTGGCCTGGCTGGAGTCGGGGCTGAACGCCAACGAGGCGGCGGACCGGCTGCGCATCCACCCCCAGACGGTGCGCTACCGGATGCGCCAGCTGGAGGAGCTGTTCGGCGAGCGGCTGCGCGACCCGGCCGAGCGCTTCGAGCTGGAGCTGGTGCTGCGGGCGCGCGGCCTGCTCGGCCCCCTGCCGGAGGGCGGCGGGTAGCGCCCCCGCCGCCCCGGAGGGCTCCGGTCAGTCCCCGGGGGCCAGGGCCCGCACGAGGGCCGCCGGGTCCGCGGACGCCTGGCCGATCGGGGCCAGCACCGGGGTCGTCACACCGTTGTCCGCGTAGGCGCGCACGCGCTCGCGGCAGTACTCGGCGGGGCCGTGCACGATCAGCTCGTCCACCACCGAGTCGGGGATCGCGGCCAGGGCTCCCTTGCGGTCCCCCTCGTCCCACTTGCGCCACATCGGGTTCAGCTCCTCGCGCCCCAGCCACTCGTGGAAGGCCCGGTACACGGGGACGTTGAGGTAGGCGGACACGGCCCACCTGCCGATCCCGCGGGCGGTGTCCGGATCGGTGTCGGGGACGACGAAGATCCTGGCCACGATCTCCTTGTCCTCCCCGTCCCCGCGGACGTACGGGGCGACCGTGCGCACGTCCTCGGCCGAGAGCCAGTTGACGACGGCGCCGTCGCCCTCTCGGCCCGCGAGCCTGAGCATGCCCGGCCGCAGGGCCGCCACCAGCAGCGGCGGGGCCTGCTCGGGAACCGCGCCGAGGGTGAAGCCCCGGACGCTGAACGTGTCGTAGTCGGCCGTGACCTTCCGGCCGGTGAACGCGGTCCGCAGGAACCGCACGGTGTCCCGGACCTTCTTGTACGGCTCGTCGAACGGGATGGAGTTCCAGCGTTCCACGATCACGCCGGAGGAGGTGCCGATCCCCAGGGCGAACCTGCCCGGCGCCGCCGCGGCCATGGTCGCCGCGCTCATCGCCAGGGTGGCGGGGCCGCGCGTGTACGCGGGCACGATCGCCGTGCCGAGGCGCAGCGCCGGCGCCCAGACGCTGGCCAGGGCCAGCGGGGTGAACCCGTCGGTGCCGTTGGCCTCGGCCGACCACACGTCGGTGTACCCCAGGTCCGGCATCCGCTCGACGACGGCGCGCTGGTCGGGCAGCGGGACGCCCTCCAGCGGGATGGTGATGCCCCAGCGAGTGGTCATGGCGACTCCCTGTCGGTGTCCGGGGACCGGCTCGGGTGCGTTCCCCCGTGTCGACAAGCACCGTACCGCCCGGTCGGTTTGTTGTCTTCTCCCCCTCCCCGCCGGGACCGGGCCGCGCGGCCCGCGCGCTCCCCCTTCCGGGGCCGGCCGACACGGTGCCGCGGCCCGCAGCGGGCACGGCCGCCGGGGCGTATGTTCGTAGGATCCGCCCCCGGGCCCGCCCGGCCGGGCGGAGGCAGCCATCCCGGACCAACGAAGGAGGCCCCTTCCGTGGCCACGCCACCCTCCCCCTACGACTTCCTGCCCCAGGTCGCGTCGTTCACCGTGACCAGCGACGACGTCGCCGACGGGCAGACCCTGCCCACCGCCCAGGTCAGCGGGATCATGGGCGCCGGAGGCGAGGACGCCTCGCCGCACCTGGCCTGGAGCGGCTTCCCCGAGGGGACCCGGAGCTTCGCCGTCACCTGCTTCGACCCCGACGCGCCCACCGCCAGCGGCTTCTGGCACTGGGCCGTGGCGAACATCCCCGTCGGGGTCACGGAACTGGCCACGGGCGCCGGTGACGGTTCCGGCCTCCCCGAGGGGGCCGTCACCCTCCGCAACGACGCGGGCGGCCACCGCTACGTGGGCGCCGCTCCGCCCGCCGGGCACGGACCGCACCGCTACTTCTTCGCGGTGCACGCGGTGGACGTCCCCCGCCTCGACGTGGACGGGTCGGCGAGCCCGGCCTTCCTCGGCTTCAACCTGTTCTCGCACGCGATCGGCCGCGCCCTCGTCACTCCGGTGTACGAGCAGGGGTAGGCCCGCGGGCGGGTCCCGTGCGCACCCGAGGGGGCGGTCGGCGCGGCACGGCGCCGACCGCCCCCTGCCCTTTCCTCCCGGGGGCGCCTGATACACGCGCAACCCGCCCGTCCGGTTGTCCCGGCAACCGGATTCGGCCAATCACGGGCTTACCGGCGCGTCGCGGTCTAGGCTCGGGCTGTCCCCCGGCCCGCCTCCCGAACACGCTTGGAAGGGTGCAACCGGTGCCACAGCAGACGCCGAGCAAGCCGACCGTCGTCGTCACGACGGCGGGGTCCGCTCCCACCCCCGGCACCATCCTCCACCTGCGCGAGCAGGGGTTCCGTGTGGTGGCCACCGACATCGACCCCGCCGCTCCCGGCCTGTACCTCGCCGACCGCGGCCACCTGGTCCCGCCCGGGGACAGCGAGGCGTTCCTGCCGCGGATGAGGGCCCTGTGCGCCGAGGAGGGGGCCGTCGCGATCGTCCCGCTCGTGGACGAGGAGCTGGCCCGGGCCGGGGAGCTCTCGGGGGACGGCCTGGCCGTGCTCCTGCCCCGGCCGGAGTTCGTCGCCACCTGCCTGGACAAGTACGCCCTCATGCGGGAGCTGGAGCACGCCGGCGTCGGGACCCCCCGCACCTGGCTCGCCTCGGAGCGGCCCCCCGTGCCGGAGTCCGCCGCCCCGGACGGCCTCGTCGTCAAACCGCGCAGGGGGCGCGGCAGCCGCGGGGTGGCGGTCGTCGCATCGGTCGGCGACGTGGCCCGGGCCGTGGCCGAGAGCGGCTACGCGGCCGACGAGCTCATCGTGCAGGAGCGGATCACCGGACCGGAGTACACGGTCTCGGTGGTGGTGTGGCGCGACGGCGCCGTCCAGGCCGTCGTGCCCAAGGAGGTCGTCCTCAAGCAGGGGGTCACCAGGTACGCGGTGACGCGTCGCCACCCCGAGGTGGCCCGGACCTGCCGGGCCGTCCAGGCCGCGATGCGCGCCGACGGGCCCTTCAACGTGCAGCTGGCCCTGGACGGGGCGGGCCGTCCGAGGGTCTTCGAGATCAACCCGCGCTTCTCCTCGACGGCGGCGCTGACCGCGGCCGCCGGGGTGGACGAGATCGCCGGGCTGCTCCGGCAGGCCGTCTGCGGCGGCCCCGGGCTCACCGATGAGTGGCGGGAGGGCGTGGCGATGGTGCGGCGGTGGACGGACGAGTTCATCAGCGAGGCCAGCTTCGCCTCGCACGGCCTCTCCCCCGCACCGCCGGCCACACCTCCGGCGCCGGCCGCCGTCCCCGTCGCCCCGGCGCGTGCGCGGTGACCCCCGGCCCGTACCCGAGCCCCTCCCACCCCCTGTCGGAGGCGATGGCCGAGGCGGTCGTGGCGGTCGGCGACCGGCTCCGCGCGTGGCGCTCCGACCCGGCCGCGCGCGGCGGGGCCTGGGACGGGGACCAGTTCAAGGCCGGGGCCGACGCCCTGGCCCACCGGGCGCTGTCGGAGCGCCTGGCCGCGATCGACGACCGCATCCCCGTGGTCAGCGAGGAGGACCCCGCGTCGCTGCGCCGGGAGCGGCCGCCCCGGTACTGGCTGATCGACCCGGTCGACGGGACGGCGAGCTACGCGCACGGGTTCCCCGGATACGTCACCCAGGCCGCGCTGGTGATCGGGGGGCGGCCCGAGGTCGCCGCGGTGTTCGCACCGGAGACGGAGACCCTGTACACCGCCGTGCGCGGGCGGGGCGCGCGCCGCGACGGGCGCCCCCTCCCCCGGCTCGGGGCCGTCCCGCCCGGCCGGGGCGTGCTCACCGACAACACCCCCGAGCCCCGTGGGATCGCCCTCCGGGTCCGGGAGCGCTTCGGCTACGGCGGGTACCTGGAGAGCGGGAGCATCTCCCTGAAGCTGTGCCTGATCGCCGACGGATCGGCGCACCTGTTCGTGAAGGACGTGCCGGTGCGCGACTGGGACGTGGCCGCGCCCGCGCTCGTCCTGGAGGAGGTGGGCGGTCTGGTCACCCGTCTGGACGGCTCCCCCTTCGGGTACCGGGGGCCCTACGAGCACACCGGCCTGGTCGGCGGCGCGGACCCCTCCGCATGCCGCGCCGTCGCCCGCTGGCTGGCCTCCTGACCTGCGGTCCCACAGGTCCCCGCAAGGCGTCCCAACCGGTGGCACGGATCCCTTTTCCCCACCGGTCGTGGCGCGTATCGTGTGGTCACCAACTCGCGCCTTTGGGGGTGGGAAGTGGAAGGCCGAACTCTGCCGCCGAACCGGATGCGCGCCTCGGACGCCGAGCGCGACCAGGCGGTCGACCGCCTCACCGTCGCGTTCGTCGAGGGCCGCCTGGACCACGAGGAGTACGACCGCCGGGTGGGCCTGGCCCTCACCGCCGTGCTCGTCGGCGACCTGCGGCCGCTCACGGAGGACCTCCCCGACCCCGGGCCGGGGGCGCCCCGCGCGGATCCGCGCCACGGCCCCCGGTTCCGCGACACGCCCTCCGGGGGCGACCTGCCCTCCCTCTCCGTGCCCTGGCGGGAGTGGGGGGACGAGTGGCGCTGGTGGACGGGGGTGGCGGTCGCCCTCACCGGTGTGTGGGGGACGGTCAGCCTGATGGGCGGGGAACTCGTGCCGTACTGGCCGCTGGTGCCCCTGGGGATCTGGGCCGCCGTCCTGCTGGCCTCGGCCATCTGGCCCGGCGACGAGGAGCCGCCCTGAGGCCGCTCCGGCGACCGGGCGCGGCCGGGACGCCGAAGGGGTGCGGTCCCGCCCCGCCGCGGCGGGCGCCGCATGCGGCGCCCGTACCCGACGGGGCCGGTCCGCCGCGGCGCGCGGCGGGGCGGGTCCCGGGTCAGCCCACGGCGTGGAGCCAGCGGACGGGCGCGCCGTCGCCCGCGTAGCGGAACGGCTCCAGCTCCTCGTCCCACGCGCGCCCGGTGAGCAGTTCGATCTCGGCCGCGAGGTCGGTCCCGTCCGCGGCGGCGCGCTCCATGGCGTGGCGCAGCCGCCCCTCGGGCACGAGGACCTCGCCGGCGGCACTGGTGACGGCGGTGAACATTCCGAGCGACGGCGTGTAGCTGTAGCGCACGCCGTCGCACCCGGGCGACCCCTCCTCGGTCACCTCGAAGCGCAGGCGCTGCCATTCGTTCAGCGCCGAGGCCACCGCGCCCGCGGTTCCCGGCTTCCCCTGCCAGTTGAGCTCGGCCCGGTGGTTGCCGGGAGCCGCCGGTTGGGCGACCCAGTCGAGTTTCACGGGTACTCCAACGACGCCCGCGACCGCCCACTCGACATGTGGGCACAGCGCCGCCGGCGCGGAGTGGACGTACAAGACGCCACGTGCGGACACCGAACCTCCTGATACGAACGAGTGCGCTTCCCCGACGCCCTCGTACCACGAGAAGGTTGCATACCCGCCTGAATACTTTTGCCCCATTGTGCCCCAAGGGCACCCTGAGAACCAGCTCACCAGCTGGTATTTTCCAGCGTTCCCCTCCCGGACCGCGACCCCAGGGATTAGCGTGGGCCCCGGACGAGCAGGGAGTCCGATCATAGTGGGGGCGGGTTTGTCAGACCAGTCGCACGAGGACATCCGTGGCACCCAGGCATCTCCTCAAACCGTACTTTCGACCCCTTCGGGGGAGGAAGCCCCCCTCCTGTTGTCGGTTTCGGCCAGAACCGGCCTCGCCCGCGCCGAGCCGCCCGGCCCCGGCCTCCTCCCGGACCGCGCGGAAACCGGCCCCGCCTGCGCGGGTGGCGGGGGGCCGCCGTCCGCCCACGGCGCCGGGGCCCCGCACAGGGCCGACGACCGTCCCCCGCAGGGCGCGGCGGACGAGGCCCCGGACGGGTCGGCGGAGGACGCCGACCTGGTGCGGCGCGCGCTGCGCGGCGACCACCTCGCCTGGGAGGGGATCGTGGACCGCCACCTGCCGGTGGTGAACGCGATCGCCCGCTCCTACCGGCTCTCCGGCCCCGACCGCGAGGACGCCGTGCAGACGGTGTGGCTCACCCTCAACCAGCACCTGCCCCGCCTGCGCCACCCCGGGCGGCTCCGCGCCTGGCTGCGCCGGGTGGCCCACCGGACCTGTGCCCGCCAGCGGCGCACCGGATCCCTCGACCGCGCCGTGGACCCCCACGACCTGGCGGCCCTCCCGCTCGCCGGGGCCCCGGACCCCGAGGCGGAGTACCTGCGCGGCGAGCGCGGCGAGGAACTCCACCGCGCGATCCGCAGCCTCACGGACCCGGCCGAGCGGCGAGCCGCCCTCGCCTACCTCGCCGACCCGTCCGGCCCCGGCGCCGCCGGCCGGACCGGGCGCCCGGAGGAGGGCGACGGCCCGGCGAACCCCCGGGCGGCCTCGAACCAGCGGCGCCGCGTGTTCCGCCGACTCCGCCGCCTCCTGGAGGAACCCACGTGAGGAACCGCCCCGACACCGGCCCCGCCCCCCGGCCCCCACGCCCGGCGGACGGGAGGGCCGCCGCCCTGGCGGCCTTCGACCGCTCGGACGACGCCGCGGACCTGGCGCGGACCCACGCGGACACGGTCCCGGACACCGAGGCGGCACGCTCGGAGGACGGCGCCGTGACCGCCGCGCTGCGGTTCGAGCACGGGGGCGTGGCCGTGGACCTCCAGGTCCGGGCGCACGGTCCTACGCGCTCACTGTCCGGGCTCGTCACCGGGGACTTCGAGCACGCCGTCCTGCGCGTGCGCCGCCCCGGCGCCACCGCCAGCCCGACGGTGGGCGAGGACGGCCGGTTCTCCCTGGACGGGCTGCCACGGGGGCCGATCAGCCTGTCCCTGCTCAGGACGGGACGCCCTCCGGTGGTCACCGCCTGGTTCACCGTGTGACGGCGGGCCGGGGCCGACACCCGGAACAGGACGCTCCGAACCCGGGTTGGGGACGCGCGCGAACCCGCCCCCGTTCGCCCGTGCCCGCACCGCTTCGTCCGTCTTCGCTCCCCCCGGTTCGTCCACAGCGGCGCGGACACCGTTCCCCCGCGGACTCCGACCCTGCTATCACTGGTTCCGGCCCGCCCCTCGGCGAAAGGCAGCCGGTCGTGTCCCTCGGTCCACCGACGTCCCCCTCCGCCTCCCCTCCCGCGCTCCGGTCCGGCGACCGCGTGTCGCGCTCCGGGGGAACCCTCCTCGCCCGGGTCACCCACGGGGTCCGGCTCGCCCAGGACGGCAGGTTCGAGGAGACCGTGGACCTCCTCACCGACACCCGCCTGCGCCTGGACGGCCACCCCGTGTCCGAGGCGGCCCAGGTGGTTCCCGGGCTCCTGGTCAACCTGGGCCTGGCGCAGATCCTGTGCGGCCGCCTCGACCGGGCCGAGGACCAGTTGCGCGAGGCCCTCTCCCTCGCCGAGGAGCGGGGACTGCCCCTGCTGGGCATGGCGGCCGGCCAGAACCTGGGCTGCCTCAGCCTCTACCGGGGCGACGCCTCCACGGCCATCGCGGCGTTCCACGCGCTCGCCCCGCGCCTGCCGTCCTCACGGAGGGAGGCCCTGCACGTGGACCTCGCGGAGGCGCTGCTGGCCGAGGGGCTGGTGGAGGAGGCCGCGGAGGTCCTCGCGGACGGCCCCTGGGCCGACGGGAGGTCGTCATCGGCGAGCACGCTGCTGGTGGAGTCCAAGCTGTGGCTCCTGCGGGGCGACCACCGCCGGGCGGCGGAGCTGGCCCGCCGCGTCCGCAGCGGTTTCGGCGGGGGCTCGCTCTGGTACCGGCTGGCCTCCCGCCTGGAGCGCAGGGCCCTGCGCGAGGCGCGCCCCCGTCCGCTCTCACCCGTCGAGCGGGCCGAGAACGCGCTGGCGGCGAGGGTCCCGCTGGCCGTCACCGCGCGGGGCGCGCCGCCCGCCCGGCGCGGGGCGCTGGCGTCGCTGGCCGCGGAGGGCGGGCCTGCCGCGCCCCGGTCGGACGGGCCGGCCGAGGACCCGCACGTCGTGCGGGCGGGGTTGGAGAGCGCCCTGGCCTGCGGGGACGCGTCCGCCGCCATGGAGTGGGCGGAGCTGGCCCGGACCTGGGCCGTTCCGCGCCTTCCCGGCCCCCTGGCGCACGGCCCCGGGACGGCCGCGCTGGCGGACGGGTACCGCGAGGCCCTGGTCCACGACCGGGACGCGGACGCGGCGGCCCGCCTCTGGGAGTCGGCGCGCTGGCGGGCCCACCACGAGGCCCGGACCGCGGGGGACCCCGGCGGCGCACCGCCCGCCCGCCAGGCCGGGAACCGGCCGCCCCGCACCGTCCCCGCGCCGCGTCCGGGCTCCCCGGACCGCGTCGGCCGTCCGCACCCCGTCACCGGCCCCCTCCTGGAGCGGCTCGGGGACAGGGCGTTCCTGCGGTACACCAGGGCCGCGGGGGACGCGGTGGTGCTCGTCGCGGTGGCCGGACGCGTACACGCACGCGTGCTGGGCCCGCTCCCCCGGGTGGCGCGGGCCCTCGCCCGGTTCGTCCACCCGATCCTCGTCCCCGGCCGCCCGCCCGGCGCCGCTGCGCGCGAGGCGGCCGCCCTCGCCACGCGGGCCCTGCTCGGCCCCGCACTGCCGCTGGTCGGGGACCGGCCGCTGGTCGTGGCCAGCGACCCCTTCCTGGGCGACCCGCCCTGGGGCATGCTGCCGGCGCTGCGCGGACGCCCCGTGAACCTGGTGCCCACCGCCCGCTTCTGGCTGGACCGCCGACGGGATCCCGGCCCGGGGGCGCCCCGCCCCGGGCGCGTCCTCCTGGTGGCCGCTCCCGAACCCGGCGGAGCCGTCCGCGAGGTCTCCCGGCTGGCGGACCTCTACCCGGGGGCGCGGGTGCTCACCGGGGACCGGGCCGGGCGCGGGGAGGTGCTGGCCGGGCTCGGGCAGGCCGACCTGGCGCACCTGGCCGGGCACGGGCGCGTGCCCGACCGCTCGCCCATGCTGGCCTCCGTCGGCCTCTCCGACGGTCCGATGCTCGCCTGCGACCTGTCGGCCCTGCCGCGTGTGCCGGACACCGTGGTCCTGTCCACCTGCTGGAGCGGCAGGGACTTCGCGGGGCGGACCGGCGCCCCGCTGGGGTTCGCCGGCGCCCTCCTGGCCGCCGGGGCCCGCACCGTCGTGGCCAGCCCCGTCCCCGTGGGCGACTCCGGGACCGGCGAGGCCATGCGCCGCTTCCACCGCGCCCTGGTCGGCGGCGTGCCCGTGCCCGAGGCGGTGGCCGTCCACCTCGGACGGGCCGGCTTCTGCTGCTTCGGCGCCTGAGCCGCGCCGCCGGACCGTGCGCCCCGGGGGCGGCGGCCACCGCTCCGTGGGGAACGCCGTCACCAGCCGCGTTCGCGCCACTCCCCGAGACTGGGCCGCTCCGCGCCCAGGGTGGTGTCGGCGCCGTGCCCGGGGTAGACCCAGGTGTCGTCGGCGAGCGCTCCGAACACGCGCTCCTCCACGTCCCCGAAGAGGGTGCGGAAGTCCTCGTCCGACCACGTACGGCCGACGCCGCCCGGGAAGAGCGAGTCGCCCGTGAAGAGGTGGGTGCGCCCGTCCGGGTCGTCGTAGCGCAGGGCGATCGACCCGGGCGTGTGTCCGCGGAGGTGGATGACGGTGAGGGAGCTCTCGCCGACCGGGATCCGGGTCCCGTGGACGACGGGCTCGTCCACCGACACCGGGAGCTCCTCCCCGTCGTCGGGGTGGGCCACCGTCCGGGCCCCGGTCTGGCCGACCACCTCCGCGAGGGCCGACCAGTGGTCCTGGTGGCGGTGGGTGGTGACCACCCGCGCGAGTCCGTCCTCGCCGACCATGTCCAGGATCCGGTCCGGCTCCGCGGCGGCGTCGATGAGTACCGCCTCACCGGTGGAGTGGCAACGCAGCAGGTAGGCGTTGTTGTCCATCGGGCCGACGGTGAGTTTGCTGATCGTCAGGTTGGTCAGTCGTCGCAGGTCGGCTGGACCGCCGACCCTCGTATCTCCGGAGTAGCTCACCCGACCATTGTGGCCTGCCGGGGGGAGCGGGCGCACCCGGGCCGCGCGCGCCGGACGCGCGGCGGTCCGGACGCCCCGCCTCCCCGCCGGGATCCGCCCCCGCACCGGGCCGGAGCTACCGCGCCCACCGGGGGGCGCGCTTCTCGAAGAAGGCGGCCCGCCCCTCGGCGGCGTCCTCACCGGAGAAGAACTCGGCGGACAGCTCGCCCATCCTCGTGAACGCCTCCTTGCGCCGTTCGGGCGCGGCCAGCGCGCCCGAGGCGAGCTCCCCCAGGAGCTCCTTGGTGCGGGACAGCGCGCGCGGGGCCGCCCCCCTCAGCCCCTGGAGGACCGCGTCCACGGCGTGGGCCATGTCGCGGTCGGGGACGGCCTGGGTGAGCAGGCCCGCCCTGGCCGCGGCCGAGGCGTCGAACAGCTCGCCGGTGAGGAAGTAACGGCTCAGCTGGCGCGAGTGCATGCGCGCGGACACCGGGACGGAGATGACGGCGGGGACCACGCCGATCCGCACCTCCGTGAAGGCGAAGGTGGCGCTCTTGGGCGCGAGCGCGATGTCGGCGGCGGCCACCAGCCCGATCCCCCCGGCGCGGGCGGCGCCGTTGAGGACGGCGATCACCGGTTTCGGGGCGCCCATGACCTGCTCGAAGATCTCGGGGAGCTCGGGGGCCGGTTCGGTCGGGGCGCCCTGGAGCGCCGCGGCGACCTCCTTCAGGTCGGCCCCGGCGCAGAACACGGGGCCCGTGCCGGTGAGCACGATCCCCCGCACCCCGTCGTCGGCCACCGCCTCGGCGAGGGCCGCGGACAGTTCGGAGCGCAGCCGCGCGGAGAGCGCGTTGCGGTTGCCGGGGGAGTCCAGGGTGACCGTGGCGATGGCGCGGTCGACGGACAGGCGCACCAGGGGGGCGTCGTCCGGGGGCATCGGGGACGGGTGCTGCGTCATCGCAGGCTGACCTTTCTCCGTGTCCATCCCCGCGTGCGCGGAGAGGGGGTGTACCGCGCGCGGACCTGTCGGACGCGCGCGTACGCAGGCGGTTCGTGGCCGGTCGCGTCTCGCTTGTGGCGGTATGCGCGAATCCGCTTCCACCTTAGACGGAGCGATCGCCGAGGCACCACGCTTCGTCACACCCGGTTCGTTAAGTCCCCGTCACACCCCGACGCGGGAGTGTTACGCGCGCCGGCGGGGACGGCCCCTCTCCGTCGCCGACCGGCGCCCCCGGCCCGCACGCCCGGGGGGCGCGGACCCAACTGGTCCGCGCCCCCCGGGAGGACGGCCCGGTGCGCCCGGCGGTTCAGCGCGTGGTGGCCGTGGACAGGGCCTCGGCGAAGTGCATCATCGCGGAGACCGCCGCGGCGCCGTCGGCGGCCTCGCTCACCCGCAGTGTGAGGGGCTCCGCGGTGATCGCGCCGGTGTAGCCGTGGTCGAGCTCGCACGTCTCGTCGGCGCAGGCGGCCGGTTCGAGGTCGATGTTGGCGACGGCGCCCCAGTTGACCGAGAGGTTGACGCTCAGCACCAGTTCGCTGGGCAGGCTGCCCGGGGTGTACTGGGCCGGGTTGGGCACCACCCTGGTCAGGGCGACCGACTGGATGTTGCCCATCTGGATGCTGTCCGTCGTGGTGGACGCGTGCGAGGTGTCCTCCGTCTCGTTCGGCGGGTGCTCGTCCGTGTGGCACACCACGAGCCGGGTCGCGGTCAGCAGCATCACGGTGATGTGCCGCCGCATCTCCATCGCCGGGTCGAAGGTCGCCTCGTGGTGCACGATGAACGCCTCGGCGCTCTCTCCGCCCAGGGCCTGCGCGACGGCGTCGATCACCAGCGCGGGGTAGTACCCGCTGCGCTCGATCTCCAGTCGCCAGTCCGTGGACACGGCACGTGTTTTCCTCATACCCCTATCCTGCCCCTTTCCCGTGACACTTCGCGACCGGGCCGAGAAGCGGGCGGACCACCCCCTGATCAGAACGTCACCCCGCGCAGCCTCCGCGGCCCCGCGTCGGGCCGTACCTCGGGCGCCTCCCGCAGCCACATGCGCGCGCCCAGCACGTGGGCGCCGGTGGCGTTGACGAGCACCGGGTCCAGGTCCACGTAGCCGATCTCGGGGAACGCCTCCACCAGGCGCGACACCCGGATGAGGAGTTCCTCCAGCGCCTCCACGTCGGGCTGCTCCGCGAGCGAGGTCGCGCCCGCGGGGAGGCCGAACAGCAGGGGCGCCGCGCGCACCGCGTGGATGAGGTCGGCGGCGTCCATGTCGGTGAGGGGCGCCAGGCGGAACGCCCGGTCGTCCAGGAGTTCGGCGGTCACGTCGGCCAGGCCGAACGAGACCACCGACCCGAAGGACTGGTTGTCCCCGGCACGGATCACCGTGGGCACGCCGGGCGCGGCCATGCGCTGGACGACGAGCCCGGCCTCGGCGCCGAACCGGTCGTACAGCGACAGGAAGGCGCTGCGCACGTCCTCCGGCGTGCGCAGGTCCGCCCGGACGAACGCGCCCCCCGCACGGACCCGCAGGTCGGGCGAGTCGGCCTTGACGACGACCGGGTAGCCGAGGTGCCCGGCGGCGACCACGGCGCCCTCCGCCGAGGACACCGGGATGTCCGGGTAGGCGGTGATGCCGTAGCAGGACAGCAGGTCGCGGGCGTCCTCACCGGAGATCGCCGTCTCCTCGTCGTAGCGGCGCTCGCCGCCGAACCAGGCGACGTCGTCCGCGGACGGCTTGGCGTTCCTGAGCGCGCGGACCAGCGTCGCGCGGGCACGGGCCCCGTCGATGTCCGGCAGTTCGGGGTGGCGTCCCGGCTTGCGGTTGCGCCACTGCGTGTAGCGGGTCGCGTAGGCCAGGGCGCGGACCGCGTCCTCGGGCGAGGGGTAGGAGGGGACCGATCCGCGCAGGGTCTCGCCGCCGTCGCCGACGTGGCGCAGCTCCTCGGGGAGCCCCTGGCGTCCCAGGTAGGTGGCCACGATGGGCTTGTCGGAGTTGAGCGAGCGCGCTCGCAGGACCCGCGCGACGTCGTCGGAGATGGGGTGGAGGGCGGGGATGAACACGACCACGACCGAGTGCACGTCCTCGGCCGCCAGGGCCGTCTCCAGCGCGAGGTCGAAGTCCTCGGCGGTGGCCTGGGGGCCGAGGTTGACCGGGTCGTGGGGCTTGAGGCCCTGGCGCACCGCGGCGTCCTTGACCAGCAGCTCCAGGGAGTCGGAGTTGCCGATGACGCCCACCCTGGGGCCCTTGGGCAGTGGCTGGTAGGCGAACACCTGGGCGGCGTCGAACATCTGCGTGATGTCGTCGACCCGGACCACCCCGGCCTGCTGGAACAGCGAGGTGACGGCGTAGTCGGGCAGGGCGAGCCCTCCCGCGGCGTGGCCGGTGGGGGTGGTCTGCGCGGAACCGCCGCTGCGCACCGCCACGACGGGCTTCTGCTTGGCCAGGCGCCGGGCCAGGCGCGTGAACTTGCGCGGGTTGCCGAGCGACTCCAGGTACTGCAGGACGACCTCGGTGGCGGGGTCCTCCTGCCAGTACTGCATGAGGTCGTTGCCGGACACGTCGGCGCGGTTGCCCGCGGAGACGAACGTGGACAGGCCCATCCCCCGCTCGGCCACCCGCTGGAGGATGGCGCGCCCCAGGGCTCCGGACTGGGAGAAGAAGCCGATCGACCCCACCGGGGGCAGGTCGGGGGACAGGGTCGCGTTGAGCGACACCCGGGGGTCGCTGTTGGCGATGCCCAGGCAGTTGGGGCCGACGACGCGCATGCCGGCGGCGCGGGCGGTGCGCACCAGCTCGTCCTGGCGCGCGCGGCCCTCCGGCCCGGTCTCCCCGAACCCGGAGCTGACCACGACCAGCCCGAGCACGCCCTTTTCCGCGCACTGCTCGACGACATCGACGACCATGTCGGCGCGGACCGCCACGACGGCGAGGTCCACCTGGTCGGGGATGTCCAGGACCGAGGGGTAGGCGCGCACGCCCACGACGGCCTTGGCCTCGGGGTGCACCGGGTAGACGGGCCCCTGGAACTCGCCTCCGAGGAGGTTGCGCAGGGCCGTCTGGCCGATGGTGTGGGCGGTCCGGCTCGCGCCGATGACGGCGACCGAGTCGGGGAACAGGAGCCGGGCGATGGAGCGCGACTCCGCGCGCTGCTCGCGGGCCCGCATGACCTCGGTGGAGTCGTCCGTGGGCTGGAGGTCCAGCGTGAGGCGGATGACCCCCTCGTCGAAGGTCTGCTGGGCGGTGTACCCGGCCTCGCGGAAGACGTTGATCATCCGCCGGTTCTCGGGCAGCACGTCGGCGATGAAGCGGCGCACCCCCCGTTCGCGCGCGGCGGCGCCGATGTGCTCCAGCAGCACCGACGCCAGGCCGCGGCCCTGGTGGCCGTCCTCCACGACGAAGGCGACCTCGGCCTCCTCGGGCGCGACCTTGTCGTAGCGCACCACGGAGACCAGGGAGTCGGAGATGGTGGCGACCAGGGCCACGCGGTCCTCGTAGTCGACCGTCGTGAACCGTTTCACGTCGCGGTCGGAGAGCTTGGGGTAGGGCGCGAAGAACCGGTAGTAGATCGTCTCCGGGGAGAGGCGTGCGTGGAACTCGCGCAGCAGGTCGGCGTCTTCAGGGGTGATGGGGCGCAGGTGCGCGGTGCCTCCGTCGGTCAGGACGACGTCGGCTTCCCAGTGATTCGGGTAGGACTGCACGACTGCGAGACTAGACGACAATCGGCCGAATCCGGGGAAAGTCCATGCGGGCACCGCGAAAACGCCCCGGGGCGCCCGCACGGTACGTCCTCCCCGGCCCCCGGTCGGCCCGTGCGGGCCGACCGGCCCCACGTGACGCAATGCTCATCGCGGCGGGCTCCCGGGGCGCGGCGACGCCCTCCACAGCGGCGATCGGCGTCCTCCCCCCGACGTGTGGCCGGGGCGCGTTCACTTCGTTACACGCCGCTGACGGTTCACCTGTTAACGTCGTGCGAGCACGGATTCTTATAACCCTCGGTGGTGGCTGGCGAAATGACACGAGTGGTCGTGATCGGTGACCTGATGACCGACGCCGTCGCGCGCGCGTTCCACCCGTTGGCCCGCGGCAGCGACACTCCGGCGTCCGTGATCATGTATGGCGGGGGCTCCGGGGCGAACATCGCCTCGTGGCTGGCCGTGGAGGGTACCGACACCACCTTCGTCGGCCGCCGCGGCTCCGACATCACCGGCCGGACCCGTGAGATGGAGCTCATGGGCTACGGCCTGGACTCGCGCATGGTGATGGACCCCGAGCGGCCCACGGGGACCTGCGTGGTGATGATCACCCACCGGGGCGACCGCACGATGCTGAGCGACCCCGGCGCCAACGCCCGCCTCCAGCCCGAGGACCTCCCCCGCGACGTGTTCGGCCCCGACGGGCACCTGCACGTGTCGGGGTACACCCTGATCAACGCCGACTCCCGGCGCGCGGCCCGGGTGGCGCTGCGGATGGCCCGCGAGAGCGGGATGTCGATCTCGGTCGACGGCGGCTCGCACGCGCCGCTGGAGCGCGCGGGCGCCGAGAACTTCCTGGACTGGACCCAGGGCGCGCGGCTGCTGTTCGCCAACGTCGACCAGGCCAGGGTGCTGACCGGCCGGGAGGACCCCGAGGCCGCGGCCAAGGTGCTGACCGCCTGGTTCCCCAACGTGGTGCTCAAGCTGGGCCAGGGCGGCGGCCTGTGGGCGTCCAAGACCCGTGACGACTGCGTGACCGCTCCCGCCGAGCCGGTGGAGCCCTCCCCCGGTTCCGTGGGGGCCGGGGACGCCTTCATCGCGGGGTTCCTCCCGGCGTGGCTCGCCGGACGCCACCCCAAGGAGGCGCTGGGCCGCGCCCACCGCCTGGCCGCGCGGGCCCTGCACCAGCCGGGCGCCCGCCCCGACCTGGGCGAGGGCCAGCCCGTCCGGCGCGGCGCCCCACGGGGCCAGCGCATCCGCTGACCCCGCGCGTCCGCCTTCCGGCGGCCGTGGCGCGGCGGCGCCGTACGCCCGCCGGTCCGCGCCGCGGGCGACGGACCCGCCCCCCGCGGCGGCGCTCAGCCCCCGGTGGTGGCCAGGGTCAGCGGCAGCACCTCGGGGGCGCCCGCGCTCCTGAGCAGGGCGGCGCCCACGGTCAGGCTCCAGCCGGTGTCGGTGTAGTCGTCCACCAGCAGGACCGGTCCGGGCGTCTCGGCCTGGACCGCCGCCAGCCGCTCGCGCAGTCCGTCGCCGACGCGCAGGGACGCGTACACCTGGGCCAGGCGCATGGCGCTGTTGTGCTTCCTCTGCTCCACGGCCCCTGCGTACTCCAGCGCCCCGACCGGGGTCAGCCTCCCCAGCCGGGACAGGCGGGAGGCGAGGTCCTCGATCAGGGCGGGCCGTGTGCGGGACGGCATCACGACGACGCCGACCGGCCGGCGCTCCCAGCCCCACGTGGCCAGGACCCGCACGACGCCCTGGAGCATCCGCTCGTCCACCGGGGCGTCCGGCGCGTCGTCCGCGAGCACGCGCCTCAGCTCGTTGCCCCACCCGATGTCGGTGAGGCGGCCCAGGGCCCGCCCCTCCCCGGCGCGGAGGTCCTCCTTGATCTTTCCGGTCAGGCCCACCCCCAGGGTGTCCATGCCGGACGGCCACTGCCGCCTCGGGGCGATGGGCGTGCCCGGCCGGTCGAGGTGCTCCGCCGCGGCCTCCCGGCGCCCGGGGTCCACGTCGGTGCCCCAGTACTCGCCGGTGCACACGTCGCAGCGCCCGCAGGCGACGCTCTCGGGGTCGTCCAGCTGGCGTCGCAGGAACTCCATGCGGCAGGTGTCGAGGTCGATGTAGTCGAGCATGGCGCGCTGCTCCCGCTCACGCGCCTCGGTGACGGCCGCGTACCGCTCCGCGTCGTAGCTCCACGGTCGGCCGGTGGCCTCCCACCCGCCGCGGACCCGGCGGACCGCGCCGTCCACGTCCAGCACCTTCAGCATCTGCTCCAGGCGGGTGCGGCGCAGGTCCACCCGGGTCTCCAGGGCGGCCACGGACAGGGGCCGGCCCTCCGCCGCGAGCACGTCCAGGGTCTGGCGGACGGTCTGCTCCGGCGGGAACGACAGCCCCGCGAAGTACTCCCAGATCTGGGTGTCCTCGCGGCCGGGCAGCAGCACCACCTCGGCCCGCTCCACGCCGCGTCCGGCGCGGCCGACCTGCTGGTAGTAGGAGATCGGGGACTGCGGCGCGCCGAGGTGCACGACGAACCCCAGGTCGGGCTTGTCGAAGCCCATGCCGAGCGCGCTGGTGGCCACCAGCGCCTTGACCCGGTTGGCGAGGAGGTCGTCCTCGGCCTCCCGGCGCTCGTCGGGGTCGGTCTGCCCGGTGTAGGCGCGCACCTCCAGCCCCTGCTCCCGGAGGAAGCGGGCGGTCTCCTGGGCGGCGCTGACGGTCAGCGTGTACACGATGCCCGACCCGTGGATCTTGGGGAGGTGCTCCGCGAGCCAGCTGAGCCTGGCCGTGGGGTCGGGCAGCCGCGCCACGGCCAGGCGCAGGCTCTCCCTCTCCAGCGAGCCGCGCAGCACCAGGGTGTCCTGGCGCTCGCCGCCCGCCTGGAGCTGTTCGGCGACGTCGCGGGTGACCCGTTCGTTCGCCGTGGCCGTGGTGGCCAGGACGGGCACCCCGTCCGGCAGGTCGTGCAGCAGGGACCGGATGCGCCGGTAGTCGGGGCGGAAGTCGTGGCCCCAGTCGGAGACGCAGTGGGCCTCGTCGATGACGACCAGGCCCGCGCCCGCGGCCAGCTCCGGCAGGACCCGGTCGCGGAACTCCGGGTTGTTGAGGCGCTCGGGGCTGACCAGCAGGACGTCGACCTCGCCCGCGGCGACGTCGGCGTAGGTCGCCTCCCACGCGGTGGTGTTGGAGCTGTTGATGGTGCGGGCCCGGATGCCGGCCCGCTCCGCGGCCGAGATCTGGTTGCGCATCAGGGCGAGGAGCGGCGAGACGATGACGGTCGGGCCCGCGCCCTGCGCCCGGCGCAGGGCGGTGGCCACGAAGTACACCGCCGACTTGCCCCAGCCGGTGCGCTGGACGACGAGGGCCCTGCGGTGCTCGGCGACCAGGGCGCGGATGGCGGTCCACTGGTCCTCGCGCAGTCGTGCGGAGTCCCCGGCCAGGGCCCGGAGGTGCGCCTCGGCCTGCTCGCGGAGGGCGTCGCCGGAGGCGTCGGCGGGGACGGTGGTGTCAGCGGTGGGTGTGGCCATGTCCTCCTTGGTACCAGAGCCGGAGGACATCGGAGGGGTCGTCCACAGGCGGAACGCGCGCGGACCCCCGCTCCGGCGCGGCGCCGGGGCGCCCGCCGCCCCCGGTGCCGGGGGGAGCCGCGCCCGGAGAACCCGCAGAACACACCGCGTAACGAAACGGAAACTATCCGTCTTCCCGGCATTGCACTCGCGAACCGGTATCTGAACACTCGACGCCAGGGCTCACGTCTGGGGCGCTCGCGTCTGGGAGCGCTCCCGACTTCTTGCGGCACACACGGCGGAAAAGGACACGGACATGCACCGACCACGGGGCCGGACCGGCCCCCGACACACCTCCCCCGAGGCCCCGGCCCGACGGCGGAGAGGGCCCGCGCGGCCCGCGCTCCTGGCGGCCGGCGCCGCCCTCCTCCTCACCGGCGCCGCCCTCCCGGCGCTCACCGGGCCCGTCCCCGCGTCGACCGCGGCGGCCCCGGGCGCCGCGGCCGTCCCCGTGGGGTCCGGCAGCTACACGGACACCCTCCCGGCCGGGGCCTCCGGCCCCTCCGACCTCAGCGGCGCCCCGGTCTCCCCCAAGGTCACCGAGGACTACGAGGGCGCGGCCCCCACCAACGAGTGGTGGTCGTCCCTCATCTTCCAGCGCTATCCGGAGAACCCCCACGGCGAGAACCTCTTCGCCCACCCGGCCAGCTACCACCCCCACGAGGGCGGCCTGGAGATGGGCTACCCCGACACCCCCCGGCTCGTGGCCGACGGCCTCAAGTACGAGTTCCCCCACGTCCCCGACCTGTCCCTGGGCGCGGTCGGCCTCGACTCCCCCGACACCCGGGTCGCCGACAGCGGCGACTGGACGGTCACCGCCGAGTGGGCGGGCGGCGGCCCCACCCTGCGCGTCACCATCGGGCAGGGCCTGCCCTTCGCCTACGCCGAGACCAGCGGCGGCGACGCCGAGGTGAGCTTCCAGAGCGCGCCCGACGTCTGGCACGAGGACGGCTCCGTCGTCGGCGCGAGCGTCGGCGGCCGCCACTACGCGCTGTTCGCGCCGTCGGGTTCCCCCTGGACCCGGTCGGGCGACACCTTCACCGCCGCCACAGGCGACGGCGGCCACTACTCCGTCGCCGTCCTCCCCTCCCCCGGGGACCTGGACGCCTTCGCCCCCTACGCCCACTCCGTCGTCACCGGCTCCGTGGTCGACTACGACTACGACGAGGCCGGGGCCACCCTGACCAGTACCTACCGGGTGGAGACCGAGGCGGTCGAGGGCGACCGCACCGGCACCCTCATGGCGCTCTACCCCCACCAGTGGGACAACGCCGTCACCGACGTGACCGGCCTGTCCTACACGTCGCCGCGCGGCGAGATGCGCGTCGCCGAGGGCGGGAGCTTCACGACGGAGCTGACCGCCAACGGCGTGCTGCCCGGCCTGCCCACGGCCGAGGGCGCCGACCGCGACCGGATGCGGCAGCTCATCGACGAGGTCCTCGCCGACGGCGAGCCGTTCCCCGAGCCCGGCGACACCTACTGGGACGGCAAGGCCATGGGCCGCCTCGCCCAGCTCGTCCCCATCGCCGACTCCATCGGTCACACCGAGGGCCGTGACGCGCTCCTCGACCTGGTCAGGGGCCGCCTGGAGGACTGGCTGACGGCCGGGGGCGGCCGCCAGTTCCACTACGACGCCGAGTGGGGGACCATGCTCGGCTACCCCGACAGCTTCGGAGCCGCCCAGGAGCTCAACGACCACGACTTCCACTACGGCTACATCGTCTCGGCCGCCGCCGTCGTCGCCCGCTACGACCGCGCGTGGGCGGCCGAGGACGCCTGGGGCGGCATGGTCCGCCTCCTGATCCGCGACGTGGCCGCCACCGACCCCGACGACCCGATGTTCCCGCGCCTGCGCTCCTTCTCGCCCTACGCCGGGCACGGGTGGGCGTCCGGGCACGCCGGCTTCGCCGCGGGCAACAACCAGGAGTCCTCCTCCGAGGGCATGCACTTCGCCGCCGCCACCGCCCTGTTCGGCTCCCTGACCGGCGACGAGGAGATCCGCGACCTGGGCGTGTACCTGCACACCACGCAGGCCTCCACCGTCTCCCGCTACTGGCAGAACGGGGACGGCGACACGTTCCCCGAGGACTTCGGGCACGACGTCGTCGGCATGGTGTGGGGCGACGGAGGCGACTACCGCATCTGGTGGGACGGCGGGGACGAGGAGCACTACGGCATCAACTACCTGCCCATCACCGCCGGGTCGCTCTACCTCGGGCACGACCCCGAGCACGCCGGGGCCGTCTACCGGTCGCTCGTGGACCGGCTCGGACGCGAGCCGGAGATCTGGAGGGACATCCACTGGGCCCACCGGGCCCTCTCCGACGGCGACGACGCCCTGCGCATGTTCGAGGAGCAGTGGCAGAGCTACGAGCCCGAGGCGGGCAGCTCCAAGCCGCACACCTACCAGTGGGTGTCCACCCTCGCCGAGGTCGGCACCGTCGACGCCTCCGTCACCGCCGACACCGCCCACTACGCGGTGTTCGACGACGGCGGGACCCGCACCTACACCGCCTTCAACCCGGGCCCGGCCCCGGTGACCGTCACCTTCTCCGACGGGGCCTCGCTGGAGGTCCCCGCCGGCGAGCAGGCCGTGACCCGCGGCTGACCGGGTGTCCCGGTCACGCGACGTGGTTTTCGCCCCCTCCGCGCATCCAGGGCGAAAACCACGTCGCAAGGGGTCAAAACCCCTCAGTCGCGCGACTCACACACGCCCAACCACGCGTCCGCGTACGTTTCAGTCTCCGGCACAGGCCAGAATTACGGACATGGCCCGTACTACTTCCCGTCCCCCCGAGGATCTCGCCGAGAAGATCATCGACATCGACGTCTCCGAGGAGATGCGAGGCAGCTTCCTGGAGTACGCGTACTCGGTCATCTACCAACGCGCGCTCCCCGACGCCCGCGACGGCATGAAGCCGGTTCAGCGGCGCATCCTCTACCAGATGAACGAGATGGGGCTCCGCCACGACCGCGGGCACGTCAAGTGCGCCCGTGTGGTCGGGGACGTGATGGGACGGCTCCACCCCCACGGTGACAGCGCCATCTACGACGCCCTCGTCCGCCTCAGCCAGTCCTTCGCCATGCGCGTGCCCCTGGTCGACGGCCACGGCAACTTCGGCTCGCTGGGCGGCGACGACGCCCCCGCCGCCATGCGCTACACCGAGGCCCGTCTGGACCGCGCCGCCGAGCTGCTGGTCTCGTCCATCGACGAGAACGTCGTCGACTTCAAGCCCAACTACGACGGCCAGGAGACCGAACCCGAGGTCCTCCCCGCCGCCTTCCCCAACCTGCTGGTCAACGGGGCGTCCGGCATCGCCGTGGGCATGGCCACCAACATGGCCCCCCACAACCTGGGCGAGGTGATCGCCGCCGCGCGCCACCTGATCTCCCACCCCGACGCGACCCTGGAGGAGCTCACCGAGTTCGTGCCCGGCCCGGACCTGCCCACGGGCGGCACCATCGTCGGGCTGGACGGCGTCCGCGACGCCTACCGCAGCGGCCGGGGCACCTTCAAGACGCGCGCCACCGTCGCCATCGAGAAGGTCTCCGCGCGCCGCACCGGACTGGTCGTCACGGCCCTCCCCTACAACGTGGGCCCCGAGAAGGTCGTCAGCCGCATCAAGGAGCTGGTGCAGTCCAAGAAGCTCCAGGGCATCTCCGACCTGAAGGACCTCACCGACCGCACCCAGGGCCTGCGCCTGGTCATCGAGCTCAAGAACGGCTTCAACCCCGAGGCCGTGCTGGAGGAGCTCTACCGACTCACGCCGATGGAGGAGTCCTTCGGCATCAACAACGTCGCCCTCGTGGAAGGCCAGCCCCAGACCCTGGGCCTGCGCGAACTCCTCGAGGTGTACGTCAACCACCGCCTGGAGGTCGTCCGCCGCCGCAGCGAGCACCGTCGCGCGAAGCGGCAGGAGCGCCTGCACCTGGTGGACGGCCTGGTCACGGCCCTGCTGGACATCGACCGCGTCATCGCCCTCATCCGCGAGGCCGACGACACGGCGGCGGCCCGCGAGTCCCTGATGGGCGCCTACGGCCTCTCCGACACCCAGGCCCGCTACATCCTGGACACCCCGCTGCGCCGCCTGACCAGGTTCGACAGGCTGGAGCTGGAGACCGAGCGGGAGAAGCTCAACCAGGAGATCGACTCCCTCACCGCGATCCTGGAGTCGGACAAGAAGCTGCGCCGCGTGGTCTCCAAGGAGCTCGCCGACGTCTCCAAGGAGTTCGCCACCCCGCGCCGCACCCAGCTGCGCGAGAGCGACGGGGTCGCCCGCAGCGCGGTCGTCCCGCTGGAGATGGCCGACCAGCCCTGCCACGTGCTGTTCGGCGTCGACGGCGCCATCGGCCGCAGCAAGGGCGCCGCGGCGCCGCGCGTCTACGAGGGGCTGCGCACCCGGCACGACGCGATCCACGTCTCGGTGCCCACCACCTCGCGCTCGGACATCGGCCTGGTCACCGACCTCGGCCGGATGATCCGCGTCCCGGTGGTGGAGCTGCCCGAGCTGCCGGACAGCGACGACGAGCGCCCGCCCCTGGCCTCGGGCCTGGACGTCGGGGAGTTCGTCCAGCTCGAGGAGGGCGAGCGCGTCGTGTCGGTGGTGGCCATGGACGCGTCGGGCCCCGGCTTCGCCGTGGGCACGGTCGGCGGCGTGGTCAAGCGCGTGGCCCCGGACTACCCGCCCAACAAGGACGACTTCGAGGTCATCGCGCTCAAGGACGACGACCGCGTCATCGGCGTGACACAGCTCTCCTCGGGCGAGGAGGACCTCGCCTTCATCACCTCGGAGGCCCAGCTGCTGCGCTTCTCGGCGAGCACCGTGCGCCCGCAGGGCAGGCCGGCGGGGGGCGTGGCGGGCGTGCGCCTGTCGGAGGAGGCCCGCGTGCTCTGGTTCGGCGCCGTCCCCAGCCCGGAGGACTCGGTGGTGGTCACCGTCTCCGGCTCCTCCAGCGCGCCGGAGGGCACACAGGCCGGTTCGGCCAAGGTGACGCCGTTCGAGACCTATCCGACGAAGGGCCGCGCCACGGGCGGCGTGCGGTGCCACCGCTACCTGAAGGGCGAGGACACCCTGCTGTTCGGCTGGATCGGCCGGGCCCCGGCCCGCGCCTCGCGGGCGGACGGCAAGCCCGTCCGGCTGCCTGACACCAGCGACCGTCGGGACGGGTCGGGTGACGCCCTGCCGAGGGCGATCGTTACTGTTGGTAGCGGTCAGACCGATTCCGGGATCACCGGTCCCGGCGCCTGACCCCTCCACCCCGTGCCGTGCACACCGGAGTGCTCCGGTGCGCACGGCACGGCTGTGACCAAGGACAAGGGAGTGACTCCACGTGGGTGACAACAACGGTGCCGTCCCCTCCGCAGGCGCCTTCGACGACGTGTTCGCGGCCAACGCGGACTACGCGGCCGACTTCTCGCTGGCCGGGCTCAAACCGGTCGCGGCGCGCGGCCTCGCCCTGGTGACCTGCATGGACTCCAGGATCGAGCCCTTGGACATGCTCGGCCTGGAACCGGGCGACGCCAAGATCCTGCGCAACGCGGGCGCACGGGTGACCGACGACACGCTGCGCACCCTGGTGCTGGCGGTGTACCTGCTCGGGGTCGAGCGGGTGCTGGTCCTCCCGCACACCCGCTGCAAGATGGCGTCGGTGGCCGGCGACGACGCCGTCCACGACCTCATCCAGCAGGAGTACGGGATCGACACGCGGAGCCTGGAGTTCCACACGAACAGCGACCAGCTGGGCGCGCTGGGGCACGACCTGGAGCGCATCCGCCACCACCCGCTGCTCCCCGCCGGCCTGCCCGTCGCGGGTGCGATCTACGACGTGGACACCGGGCGGATCTCCCCCACGGACCTCTGACGACGCGGCGCGGGGCGCCGTCCGCGGTCCCCGGCGCCCCGGTCCGGAGGGCGGACCGCGTGTGCGGGCCACGTGTGCGGGGATCTCTCTGATGGGGGTGGTGGCGCCAGTGGGTCACACCAGACCTCACAAAGCGCCTCCACCCCACACGCCACACCAGGGAATGCGGCCAGGCCCCCGGCCGTTGTGATCCGGGACGGTTCGCGCCGTCGGAAGGAGCACCGTGGAAGAGAGCACCTACGAGACCTACAACCGCGCCCGCATGTTCATGGAACTGGGCGACCCGATCTACGCGGCCCGCACCCTCGAACCGGTCGTCGAGCACGATCCCGACAGCAGGTCGCTGCTGGAGCTGCTCGGACGCGCCTACTTCCACTCCGCTCAGCTCAACAAGGCCGAGAAGACCTTCCGCAGGATCATCGAGCTGGACCCGGTGGACAACTGGGCGCACATCGCGCTCGCCCGCACGCTGGAGCGCCAGAGCCGCCACGACGAGGCGGCCACCTACCGGCGCATGTACTCGGTGATGTCCGGGGGATCGCTGGACTGAGGGGCGCCGACCGGCGCCCCCGCACCGGGGCCGGGCCCTTCGGGGCCCGGCCTCCCGTGTGCCGGGGCGGCCGCGGGCGGATCCGGCGCGTCCCCGTGCCCCCGGGGCCCGGAGGGGCCGGGGCCGGGGAGGGCTACCCTGCTGACCATGGCATCCTCACCAACCGTTCCGGAACCGGACGACGCCGCCCCGTGGGTGGACCGCAGCGACGACGGTACCCGCGCCTGGGTCGACGAGGCGGTCCGCAAGGTCGTGGCGGACGCGAACCGTTCGGCCGACACCCACCTGCACGCGTTCCCCCTGCCCCCGGAGTGGGGCATCGACCTGTACCTGAAGGACGAGTCGGTGCACCCCACCGGCAGCCTCAAGCACCGGCTGGCGCGTTCGCTGTTCCTGTACGGGCTCGCCAACGGGTGGATCCGCGAGGGCACCACGATCGTGGAGGCCAGCTCGGGGTCCACCGCGGTCTCGGAGGCCTACTTCGCGCGGCTGATCGGGCTGGACTTCATCACGGTCATCCCGCGCAGGACCAGCCCGGAGAAGATCGCCCTCATCGAGCGGTACGGCGGCCGGTGCCACTTCGTGGACAGCCCGCCCGCGATGTACACCGAGGCGGAGCGGCTCGCGGCGGAGAGCGGCGGCCACTACATGGACCAGTTCACCTACGCCGAGCGGGCCACCGACTGGCGCGGGAACAACAACATCGCCGAGTCGATCTTCGAGCAGCTCGGCATGGAGCGCTACCCCTGTCCCGACTGGATCGTGGTGGGGGCGGGCACCGGGGGCACGTCCGCGACCATCGGGAGGTACCTGCGGTACCGGCGGTTGGACACCCGGCTGGCCGTGGTGGACCCGGAGAACTCGGCGTTCTTCCCCGGCTGGGTCACCGGCGCCCCGGACTACGCCACGGGGATGCCCTCCAGGATCGAGGGCATCGGCCGCCCCCGGATGGAGCCGAGCTTCGTCCCCTCCGTGATCGACCTCATGATCCCCGTGCCCGACGCGGCGAGCATCGCCGCGATGCGGCACCTGTACGACCACACCGGCCTGTCCGCGGGCGGCTCGACGGGCACCAGCCTGTGGGGGGTGTGGCACCTCGTCGCCAGGATGCTCCGTGAGGGCCGCAGAGGCAGTGTGGTCACCCTGATCTGCGACGGCGGCGAACGCTACCAGCACAGCTACTACGACGACGGCTGGGTGGCGCAGAAGGGCCTGGACCCCGCCCCCTACCGGGCCTCCATCGACCGGTTCCTCGGGGACGGCGTGTGGGAGCCCCCCGCCGCGCCCTGAGGACGTGCGAAGGGCCCGCACCCCGGTGCGGGCCCTTCGCACGAGGACCTCTCGGCCCCGTCCCGGTCAGATGTCGACGCGGGCGATGTCCAGCTCCTGGGCGCCCTGCTGGATGAACTTGCGGCGCGGCGCCACTTCGTTGCCCATCAGCAGGTTGAACACGGCCGCGGCCTCCTCGGCCTGCTCCACCCGGATCCGGCGCAGGGTCCGGTGGCGCGGGTCCATGGTGGTCTCCGCCAGCTGGTCGGCGTCCATCTCGCCCAGGCCCTTGTACCGCTGCACCGGCTCCTTCCAGCCGATCTTGCGCTTCTCCAGGTCCAGCAGCGTGCGCTGGAGCTCGGCGTCGGAGTAGGTGTAGATGTAGCGGTCCTCGGGCTTGGCGCCCCGCTTGCGACGGACGTTGGTCAGCTCGATGCGGTGCAGCGGCGGCACCGCCGCGAACACCCGGCCGGCCTCCAGCATCGGCCGCATGTAGCGGTAGATGAGCGTGAGCAGCAGGCAGCGGATGTGCGCGCCGTCCACGTCCGCGTCGGCCATGAGGATCATCCGGCCGTAGCGGGCGGCGTCGATGTCGAAGGTCCGGCCCGAGCCCGCCCCGATGACCTGCAGGATCGCGGCGCACTCGGCGTTCTTGAGCATGTCGGTGACCGACGACTTCTGCACGTTGAGGATCTTGCCCCGGATCGGCAGCAGCGCCTGGAACTCCGAGTTGCGCGCGAGCTTGGCGGTGCCCAGCGCGGAGTCCCCCTCCACGATGAACAGCTCGCTGTGCTCCAGCCCCTCGCTGCGGCAGTCCACCAGCTTGGCGGGCAGCGCCGAGTTCTCCAGGGCGTTCTTGCGCCGCTGGGTCTCCCTCTGCTGGCGGGCGGCCAGACGCGCCTTGGCGGCGCCCACGACCTTCTCCAGCACGGTGCGGGCCTTGGCCTTCTCCGGCTTCTTGGTGGAGGTGAGGAACTCGCGGAGCTCCTTGCCGACCACCTGGGAGACGATGCGGGCCGCGGCGGAGGTGCCGAGGATCTCCTTGGTCTGGCCCTCGAACTGGGGTTCGGGCAGGCGGACGGTGACGACCGCGGTGAGCCCCTCCTGCGTGTCGTCCTTGGTGACGGGGTCGTCGCTGTTGCGGAGCAGCTTGGTGGCGCGCAGCTGGTCGTTGACGACCCGCACCAGGGCGCGCTCGAAGCCGTTGATGTGGGTTCCGCCCTTGGGGGTGGAGATCACGTTGACGAAGGAGCGCACGGTGGTGTCGTAGCCCGTGCCCCAGCGCAGCGCGACGTCGACGTCGAGGCGGCGCTCGACGTCGGCGGGCACCATGTGGCCGGCGTCGTCCAGGACGGGGACGGTCTCGGTGAAGCTCCCGCTGCCCTGGATGCGCAGGACGTCGCTGATCGGGTCGTCCGGCGCCAGGAAGGTGCAGAACTCGCCGATGCCGCCGTCGAAACGGAACTCCTCCTCGTGGGCGGGCTCCCCCTCCGCGCGCTCGTCGCGCACCGAGATGGTCAGCCCCGGGACGAGGAAGGCGGTCTGGCGGGCCCGGTCCAGCAGGTTCTCGCGGGCGATCTCCGCGTCCTTGAGGAAGATCTGCATGTCCGGCCAGAACCGGATGCGGGTGCCCGTGGTCCTCTGGGCGACCTTGCGGATCTGGTCCAGCCCGGACGAGGGGGTGAACTCGGCGTCGGGCCCGGGGCCCGCGAAGCGGCCGGGGATGCCCCGGCGGAAGCTCATCGCGTGGGTGCGGCCCTGGCGGTCCACCTCCACGTCGACCCGGGCGGAGAGGGCGTTGACGACCGAGGCGCCGACGCCGTGCAGACCGCCGGAGGCGGTGTAGGAGCCGGAGCCGAACTTGCCGCCCGCGTGGAGCTTGGTCATGACCAGCTCCACCCCGGAGAGCCCGGACTTGGGCTCCAGGTCGACCGGGATGCCGCGCCCGTCGTCGCTCACCGCCACCGATCCGTCGGCGTGGAGCGTGACGTCGATCCGGCTGCAGAATTCACCCAGGGCCTCGTCCACGGAGTTGTCGATGATCTCCCACATGCAGTGGGTGAGGCCGCGGCTGTCGGTGGACCCGATGTACATGCCCGGGCGTTTGCGCACCGCCTCCAGACCCTCGAGGACCGACAGGTGCCGGGCTGAGTAGTCCCCCGGGTCGTGGACGGCTGCGGTCAAGGCGGTCACTCGGACATCTCCTGCGTTTCGAGGGCCATCGGGGTCTGATGCGGTGCGTGCCCTTTGTACCGCGCCGCACCGACGAAAGGGGGGCCTGGCCACGGCGCGCCGGTCGCTTTCCCTCGCACGTGGCGGGCTGGGCGGGCGTGCGCCGCCGGGGCGCCGTCCGGCGTCGTCGCCGGGAGCGCACGAGCGTGTTCCGCTGGTACAGGGGCGAAGGGAGCACGGGTCCCGCCCCGCGCGAGACTACCACCTCTGGTGGATGCGACCTGGATACTCCCCTTTTCCGGGGATGCAGGGCCCTCCCCGGGGTAGAACCAGACCGAGAGCAGACGACCGACGAGAAAGGTCCCAAAGCGTTCCTTCCAGGCACCAACCAGGCAGATTCCGCTGTCGGCGTACACGGCAGCTGGTTGGGAACGTCTGGGTCGGGTTAGATGTTGTCAGAGGTGACTAACGCCGAGTATTGAGGATGGCGAAGTGACTGGAACCCTTGCCCCCACCCAGCCGCTGACGGCTGCTGACCGTTGCGACCGCTGTGGTGCACAGGCTTACGTCCGGGTGCTGCTGAACTCCGGCGGCGAACTCCTGTTCTGCGCGCACCACATGCGCAAGCACGACGACTCTCTCCGAAAGATCGCTTCGGACATCCAGGACGAGACCGACAAGCTCACCGAGAGCAAGAACTCCGCGGACGAGCGTTAGCCACACGAGCACAAGAGAAGACGGCCCGACAGCGACGGCGGCCCCGACAGGGGCCGCCGTCCCGTTGTGTGCGGGGTCTCCCTCCCCCTCAGCCCAGGACCCGGTTGTGGTAGCGGGAGACCGGGGCGAACCCGGCGCCGCCGTACAGCCGCAGGGCCGGCCCGTTCCCCTCCACGACGCACAGGTAGGCGCTCCGGGCCCCCGCGTCGTACGCCCACCGCAGCAGGTCGGCGAGGAGGCCCGTGGCCACGCCCTTCCCGCGGGCCCCGGGGTCGGTGACCATGGCGCAGATCCCGACCGACTCCCCGTCCAGGACCGCGCAGCCCCGGCCCTCGCCCGAGGCGGCGACCCCGTAGGCCGCGCCGACCCGTCCGAGGATGCGCGTGACGGTGTCCGCCGTGCGCGCGTCCACGCCCGTGCGCCCGAACAGGGCGGACCACCCGGGGGTGGGACGCGCGGTGATCAGGGAGGCGCCCTCGGCGGCGGGGCGCTCGTCCAGGCCGCGGGCGAGGACGAGCGTGGGCTCCACCACCTCGTAGCCGTGTTCCGCCAGCCTGGCGTCCACGGCCTCCTCCCCCGGCCACACCTGCGCGCAGGGCCTCACCCCGCGCGCGGTGTAGTAGGCGGTGACCTCCGCGACGTCCGCGCCGGGGTCCAGGACCAGCGCGGAGTTCGCCCGCTTGGTCACCCCGTCGGCGAGGCCGAGCCTCCAGCCCCCGCGCGTCTCCACGGTGAACGCGGGCCAGTCCCGTGCCACCCTCGCCGCCCACTCGTGCATGCCCGCTCCCCGGAGACCTCGTCGGAAGCGCAGATGCTACCGTGCGGCCCGCCGCGGCGGTCCCGTGGGCACGGGGCCGGCCCCGTGCGGCCGCCCGGCGCGGCCCGCACGCCGCGCCCGCGGCGGCGGTCCCGGCGGGAGGACGCCCCCCGCGCGGGGGCCGGCGGGGCTTCCCGGCCCGCCGCGGGACCGGGCGCCGCCGGCCCCGCGGCCCGGATCCCCGGGGTTCCGCCCAGCACCGCCGAACACGCCCTAACATGGGCGGGAACCCACCGTCCCACCCCTTCTGGAGTCCGCACCATGCTCGTCCTGCTGCCGCCGTCCGAGGGCAAGGCCGGTTCCGGGGAGGGGCCGCGCCTGGACCCGGGCTCGCTCACGCTGCCCGAGCTCGCCCCGGTCCGCGAACAGGTGCTGGCGGCGCTGACGGAGCTGTGCGCGGGGCCCGAGGACGTCGCCATGGACGTGCTGGGCCTGACCGCCAACCAGGGCGACGCCCTCAAGCGCAACCTGGACGCGGCCACCGCGCCGACGCTGCGCGCCGCCGAGCTGTACACGGGCGTCCTCTACGAGCGGCTGGGGCTGCCCGGCCTCCTCGACTCCCCCGCGGCCGGCCGCGTCCGCGAGCGGGTGCTGGTCTTCTCCGGCCTGTGGGGCGTCGTCGGCCCCGCCGACCTGCTTCCGCCCTACCGGCTGTCCATGGGGGTGCGGCTGCCCCCTCTGGGCGGGCTGGGCGCCCACTGGCGCCGTGCCCTGGCGGGCCCCCTGGGCGCGCTCGCCGAGGGGCGGCTGCTGGTGGACTGCCGTTCGGCCGCCTACGCGGCGGCCTTCAGGCCGACCGGCGCCTCGGCCGGGCGCACCGTCGCGGTGCGCGTGCTGCGCGAGCGCGAGGTGGACGGGACCGTCGAGCGGTCGGTGGTCAGCCACATGGCCAAGGCCACCAGGGGGGACATCGCCCGCGCGCTCCTGGCGGAGGGGGTGGAGGCCGACACCCCGGAGGAGCTGGTGGCGGCTCTGCGCGACCTCGGGCACACCGCTGAGCTGGCGCCCGCGGCGCGGGCGGGGGCCCCTCGCGTCATGGACGTGGTCGTCCGCGACTGAGACGGACGCGTGAGGCGGGGGTGACGCACAGCCACTCCCTGCGACATAACGACTCGGTATCGCAACTTTATGCCGCACCTACAGCGCATGCGACACCATGGGCGGCGTCGGATGGATGAAGGACACACCCCGGGAGGGGCCGGACCCGCGCGTGCGGGGAGGGACGCTCCCACCGGACGCCGGAGGACACGCGGGGGTCGCCACGCCCGTGGGCCGACGCGGTGCCGGAAGCCGTTGTGCCGCCCCGCACGCGGGCGGGACGGCACAACGGTCTGGGTCCTGCTTCGGTCGGGACTACCCGGGGGACCTAGTCCAGGTAGTCGCGGAGCACCTGCGAACGCGACGGGTGACGGAGCTTCGACATCGTTTTGCTCTCGATCTGCCGGATGCGCTCACGGGTGACCCCGTAGACCTTGCCGATCTCGTCTAAAGTCTTCGGCTGGCCGTCGGTGAGCCCGAACCGCATGGAGACGACGCCGGCCTCGCGCTCGGACAGGGTGTCCAGCACCGAGTGCAGCTGCTCCTGGAGCAGGGTGAAGCTGACGGCCTCGCCCGGCTGGATCGCCTCGGAGTCCTCGATGAGGTCACCGAACTCGCTGTCGCCGTCCTCGCCCAGCGGAGTGTGCAGGGAGATCGGCTCGCGACCGTACTTCTGCACCTCGACGACCTTCTCCGGGGTCATGTCGAGTTCCTTGGCCAGCTCCTCCGGGGTGGGCTCGCGGCCCAGGTCCTGGAGCATCTGGCGCTGGACGCGGGCCAGCTTGTTGATGACCTCGACCATGTGCACCGGGATGCGGATGGTGCGGGCCTGGTCGGCCATCGCGCGGGTGATCGCCTGGCGGATCCACCACGTGGCGTAGGTCGAGAACTTGAAGCCCTTGGTGTAGTCGAACTTCTCCACCGCGCGGATCAGGCCGAGGTTGCCCTCCTGGATCAGGTCCAGGAACAGCATGCCGCGCCCCGTGTAGCGCTTGGCGAGCGACACGACCAGCCGGAGGTTGGCCTCCAGCAGGTGCTTCTTGGCCCGGCCGCCGTCCTCGGCGATCCACTCCAGCTCGTCGCGCAGCTCGAAGGTGAGGATGTCGGCCTCGTCCGAGAGCTTCTCCTCGGCGAACAGGCCGGCCTCGATCCGCTTGGCGAGCTCGACCTCCTGCTCGGCGTTGAGGAGCGGAACCTTGCCGATCTGCTTCAGGTAGTCCTTGACCGGGTCCGCGGTGGCTCCGGCCGCGACCACCTGGGCGGCGGGCGCGTCGTCGTCGTCGTCGTAGAGGACGAAGGACTCGTCCTCCTTGTCGGGCTTCTTGGTCGGCGCGCCCACGGCCTCGGGCTTGGCCGGCTTGGCGTCCTTGTCCGAGGGGTCCGGGACGTCCGGGGCGTCCTCGACCAGCTCCAGCTCGGCGCCGGTGTGCTCCAGGTCGTCCAGGACCTCGTCGTCGTCCTCGAACTCGCCCTCGGCGGCCAGTTCGAGGTCCTTCTTGCCCGCCTTCTTGGCGGTCGCGGCCTTCTTGGCCGCCGGGCCCTTGGACGCGGTCGTCTTCTTGGCCGCCGCGGCCTTCTTGGGGGCGGTCGCCTTCTTGGCGGTCGCGGCCTTCTTGGCCGCGGGCTTGCGGGCGGCGCCGGAGGCGCCCTCCGCGGAGTCGACCACCGCGGTGACCGTCTCGGGCTGCTCGTGGGCGGCCGCGGCGCGCACGGGCTTGGCGGCCCGGCTCGTCGTGGTCGTCGTGGTGGACTTGGTCGAGGTGGACCGCGTGGTCGCCGTCTTGCGCCGCGGGGCCTTGCGCCGGGAGGAGGCCGACTCGGGAACGAGTACGGTCACACCCTCCTTGGCGAGGCTGCGGAGCACGGACTGCGCCTGCGACATCGGAATTTCGGCCTCTTCGAAGGCACGGCGCACGTCCTCGGGCTCAAGAAAGCCCTGGGACCGCCCACGCTCGATCAGCTGCTGAATGACGGGCTCTTGCAGTGACTCGGACTGCTTCGAGCGAGTCGAACTGGCAGATGACACAAACACCTCTCGAACGGACGTGTGGCGAGATTGTCGGACCCGGTGGTCCGCCCGGTCGGGACCGGGCACGACACCCTCTCCCACCTGCGGCCTGGGATCGTCCCCACTGGGGCGGGGAAGCCGTTTGTCTTTCAAGCGTATGCGCTCCCGGAGGTCATCCCCCTGGGGGATCACCGCCGCGTCGCGGGGCGGAACGGCTTCTTCACTGTAGGCAAGGCAATGGACTTGTTCGTACGGTCTACCGCTCCGACACGGAATCGATCACCGGAAGCTGAACGGCGAGCAGAGTGACGTCGTCGTCCTGCTCATACCCATCGAGCATGCTCTCAACAAGGTACTCCAGCATCTGCTGTGGATCGCCCACCACCTCCGGAGGAGCCGACGCCGCCACGCTGACGAGCTCGTCGAGTCCGGAGTCGACGGACCGTTTGCGGTTCTCAACCAGTCCATCGGAGTACAGGGCGACGGTGTTACCGGGTTGCACGAAGAATTTGTGGTGACCTCGTGGCGAGCTGATCCCGAGCGGTGTGTCGGGTTCGGTGTCGAGCAGTGAGGGCCCGGCGCTGCCGGCCACGACCAGCGGCGGGAGGTGGCCCGCGTTGCTGAGGTCGAGCTGGCCGGTGACGGGGTCGAGGACGAAGTAGACCAGTGTGGTGACCTGGTCCATACCCTCCGTCGCGGTGAACATGCGGTCGAGTCCGGTCAGGACGTCGGCGGGCTCCGGCATGGAGAACGCCAGTGCCCGCAACGCGTTCCGGATGCGGCTCATTCCCGCCGCGGCCGGGATCCCCTTGCCCATGACGTCGCCGAGCACCCCGGCCACGCGCCCGTCGGGCAGCGGGAAGGCGTCGTACCAGTCGCCCCCGACCTGCACGTTCTGGGAGCCGGAGCGGTAGTAGGCGGCGAGCCGGAGGCCCCGGATCGCCGGCAGCTCCTCCGGCAGCAGGCTGCGCTGGAGCTCCTCCGCGGTGCTGTGCTCCTGCTCGTAGAGGGTGGCGCGGCCGATCGCGAGCGCGCACTGGCCGGCCAGGGCCTCCAGGAACACGCGCTCCTCGTCGGTGACCGCGCGCGGCGTGGAGAAGGCGAAGCGCAGCGCCCCGATGGGCCGTCCGGCGACCATCATCGGCAGCGCCACCCAGGCGCGCTCGGGTGTGGACCGGACGAGTTCGGCGGCCATGGGCGCGTCGTCGAGCAGTGCGGCGAGTTCGGCCGGGTTGGCGGCCAGGCGGGGCTGGCCGTCGGCGACCGCGCGGGCCGCGATGTCGGGGTGGTCCAGGGGGAACGCGGGTCTGGGCAGGGGGTGGGCCTGCGCGGCGGCGATGGTGCGAAGGCGCAGGCGTTCGCGGTCGAGCAGGACCACGCAGGTGTGGTCGGCGCCGACCCCGGAGCGGCCGATCTCCGACATGGCGTCGACGACCTCGTCGGCGGTGAGCGCCTCGGCGAGGTCGGAGGTGGCCTTCTGGAGGCGTGCGGTCCGCATGGCCGCCTCGCTGAGCTGCTGGTTGAGGCGCTGGCGCAGCTCGTCCGCCTCGCGCTCGGTGGTGATGTCGACGAGGGTGCCGACCCATTCGGCCGTCTCGGCGCCGTCCATGATCGGGTTGGCGCGCGCACGGTAGTGGCTGTAGGCGCCGGAGCGGGTGCGCACCCGGAACATGGCGTCGAAGGGCGTGGTGTCGAGGACGGCGTCGTCCCAGGCGCGTTCGACGCGGGGGCGGTCGTCGGGGTGGAGCGCGTCGAGCCAGCCGCGGCCGAGGTAGCGGTCGAGGTCCTGGCCGGTGACGGCCCTCCACTGGGGGCAGTCCTCGTGGACGTCGCCGCCGGCGCCCGCCGCCCAGACGATCTGGTTGCCCGCCTGGAGCAGGGCCCGCAGCCGCTGCTCGTCCCGGCGGGTGGTGCCGCCGTCGTGCGCGGCGATGAGGGCGACGTGCTCGTCCCCCGTGCCGGGGTCGGTGACGGGGAACCAGGTCAGGTCCCAGACCTGCCCGGAGGGCGTGCGGTGGCGGTCGCGGATCGCGTGCCCGCTCTCGCGCACGCCGGCCAGCGAGGCGCGGTGGCTGGCGGCGGCGACCCGGTCGCCGCTCTCCTCCAGGAGGTCGTCGGGCGTCCGGCCGAGGCATTCGGCGGGGGTGCGTCCGAGGAGGACGGCGAGCCGCTGGTTGACCGTGCCGAAGACGTCGTCGGGGCCGAGGAGGGCGAATCCGATCGGGGAGTCGGTGAGAAGGGATTTCACCGCGTCGGGGAGATGCGCCCCGCTGAGCCGGGGAGGGGGAATGGACGTCTCGGCGCTCAACTGCTCGACACCTCCGGAACCGTCGGATTCCCCACCCGTTTTTCGCTGGGGCTTCTGCCTTGGCCGCGTGGCCTCCGTCGACCGCGCGGGCCGTCCACGGGGTGGAACCGGAGGGTGCGGCGCCGAGGGGGATCGAAGGATCCGCGGCTCCCGGGAGTCACGCTCCATGACCCCTCTCGGCCGCTGTCACGGCTCAAGCATAAGACACACCCGCCCGCGCGCAACGGCCCTCGTGCGGGCGACCGCCCGTGGCGGCGGAAGGTAAATGGTAGGTCACCGGACGGTCCGGACACGGCGGACCGGCGGTTTTCCCGGCGTGTTTTCCCGCAATTACCGGCAATGGGTGGTGGGTGTCGTTTTGGCCTCGAACCCGCGAAACACGAATGTCATCCGTCCGATTGATCCCTTTCGCCACCGTGACCTGGGGGAACTGCGCACCCCGGGTAAACGGTGCATCCATGATGTTTTATCAACCGCGTGCCGTAGGAGGGGTTGACAGTACGTCCAGAACAAGTGGAATGGGTGAGGTCACCGTCCAGGCCATCTCCAGCTAGGGGTGTGAGCACGCATGCTCCCGACCTTCCCGGTCCAGGATCTCAGACGGATCTCGGCACGGCTCCACGACGAGTTCGGCGGCCTGTCCCACCGCTGTGTCGAGCGCTGCGTCAGCGACACCTGGCAGTGCTTCGAGCACCTGGGCATCACGGTCACCCCCCACCTCGTGGAGCGGGTCGCCCGCGAGCACCTGCGGGCGATGGTGAACTCCGTACCGCCCTCCCGGGCCGTCCCGCAGGCGCCGCTCAGGACCGGCGCCACGCTCCTCGCCGGACACCGCGCCGCCCCCCGGCCCCGCTGACCCCCTCCCCCGGACCGGACCCCGGGCGCCGCGCCCCCCGGGACGCGGCGCCCCGCCCGTGTCCGGCCGCGGAGGGGCCCGGCGCCGGATCGCGCGGACGGGGAGTCCCACGCCCGGAGCTGTCATACGCTCGGATGGTGCCCTCCCCTACACCTCCCACGCCCACAGGTCCGGAACCGGTGCCCGGCGCCGTCTTCGACGAGATGCTGCGCGCCTCCCGGGCGATGCTCGCCATGCGCCATCCCCTCGACGCCGAGCTGGCGTTCAGCGAACTGCTCGGCAGCTGGTGGGGCGAGCGGATGCCGGGCGTGGACGTCGGCCGGCTGCTCGGGGAGGGCCTGATCGCGCACGCCACCGCCTCCGGCAAGCCGGCCGGCCTCGGCGTCCTGGCGGCGGTCGCCGCCCTGGGCACGTCCTCCGAACAGCGCGAGCTCGCCGGGCAGGGGGTGATCGCCCTCCAGGAGCGCGGTCTCCAGGTGCCCGGCTGGGCCTCCCAGCTGGGCGCGGTCACCCCGGTGGCCGCCTATGTCAACAGCGACCAGTTCGGCGACACCGACGACGTGGTGTGCGTGTTCAGCCGCGACGGGGCCCGCGCCCCCGGTGCCGGGCCGCTCCCTCCCGAGCACGCGCTGATCCTGGTCCTGGACCACAACGGCGGCGGTGTCCTCCGCGACGCCTGGGTCACCACCAAGGTCGACCGGCTGCTCGACCGCTGCCGCGAGCGGGCCGACGCGGACGAGTTCGCCCGGTTCTCCCAGGTCGAGCTCACGGAGGCACGGGCCCTGCTGACCCGGGCGCTGGAACGCACCGAGCGCATGGTGGAGGGGGCGTCGACCGACCGGTCCTCGGGGCCGACCGTCGAGCCGATCGGCCTGACCGTCTCCGATCTGACCGGGGGCTCCCTGGCCTCCCACTTCGCCCTGGCCAGCGCCCGGGTTCGCACGCTGCCCGGCCCGCCCTCCGGGGCCGGCGCACCGCAGCCCCCCGTGTGGCGGCGCGACCGGCGCGCCGTGCTGGCCGCCCGCTTCCTGGCCTCGGACGAGGCGGCCGAGCTCTCCGACTCGTACGCGGCGAGCCGCTGCGCCGACCACATCATCGCGCACGGCTGCGACGTCGACGGCGGACGCCCGACGCGGATCAGCCCGCGCAAGGTGGAGTCCTTCCTCCTGCACTGGCTGCCCGGCCGCGTGGTGCTGCTGCCGGAGGAGCAGGAGGCCATGCCGCACGTGCTGGCCGCGTGGGTGCGCTGGGCGGGCGCCCGGGGCGGGCTTCCGGACGTGGCCGTGGGCGCCACCCTGGACGCGGTGTGGGAGTCCACCGCGGAGTTCGCCCGGGTCTACCGCGACCCCGCGCGCCCGCTGGGGCTGCGCCAGGAGGCGGTGCGCCGACTGCTGCCGGACGGCGACTTCGCCTCGCTGGCCCGGAGGATGTTCGCGTTCCCCCTGCTGGCGAGCGAGTTGGTGACGTGGGCCCCGGAGGAGTTCGACCCGGACACCCCGCACGGCCGCCGGGCTCTGCTGCGGCTGGACCACTACGGCGAGTACGAGGCGGCCACGCCGCACAGCGGCCGCCACTCCAGCGGCCGGGACCGGTGGTACCGGCCGGTCACCGGCGACGACCCCGAACGGGAGAGGGCGCTGGACCGCCACGAGCGCCTGGCCCGGCGGCTGTGGCACGGCAGGCCCGCGAACCTGTGGGCCGCGGCACGGCGGATGCTGGACCGCGGTGTGGCCCGCACCGCCGTGCTGGCCGCCCTGGGAGAGGTCCTGGACACGGCGACCTCCGAGAGCGACCTGCGCCGTCGCCTGGACTCCCTGTAGGGCGGCTCTCCCGTGCCGTCCGGACGCCCACCCCCGGAGGGCGCTACCGGAGCATGCGCTCCCGGAGCAGGTCCACGGTGCCCCCGGACAGCTTCAGGCCGTCCACGACGTAGTTGTCGAAGGAGCCGTACACCTCGTCGATGCAGCGGAACGAGGTGTCCAGGTACTCGGCCCGGACCCGGGTCATCGGCACGACCTCCTCCCAGGGCAGGCCGCTGTTCTCGGCCAGCAGCCGCATCCACTTGTCGGTGTTCGCCTGGCGATCGTTGCTGGCCAGGTAGTCGGCGACCACCGTCTCGCGGTCCACCCCCAGCAGGCCGAGCAGCAGGGCGGCGCCCCAGCCCGTGCGGTCCTTGCCCGCGCTGCAGTGGAAGACGAGGGCGGTCGGGCCCTTGGCCGCCCGTTCGACCAGGTCGCGGTAGCCGGTGAGCGCCTCGGCGTCGGTGACCAGCTCGCGGTAGACGCCGTGCATGAAGCGCTCGGCGGCGCCGTCGGCGAACATGCGCCTGGCGACCTCGGGATCGGTGAGCGCGGCGGAGAAGTTGGCGCCCGCCGCCTCCGGGTTCTGCACGGACACGGCGGTGTACGCGGCGCCCTCGGGCGTGATGTCGGGAAGGCTCTCCCGCTCGTGGGCGGTGCGCAGGTCCACGAGCTGCCGGATGCCCAGGCCGTTGTAGACCGCCACCTCCTCCTCGGAGACAGAGTGGAGGGCGTCGGAGCGGTACAGCAGGCCGTGGCGCACCGTACGCCCGGTCGCGGTGCGGAGCCCGCCCAGGTCGCGGAAGTTGGGGACACTGGAGAGGATGAAACCGTCATTCGTCACGTCCGCGACGATACCCACCCGCCCCGGTGTCCCGTCGGTCCGTGCCCGGCTTGCCGGGCGGGGTCACCCTCCGCCGCGCATGGCGGTGATCTCCTCCCCCGCCTCCTTGACGTCCTTGGCGGTGTCCACGCCGCGCCAGAACCCGTCGATCCGGTACGCGGTCAGGCGCCCCCCCGCGGCCAGCTCGGGGAAGGTCGAGGACTCGTGGTCGCCCCTCTCCGGCAGCAGCGGCGTGATGCCCGGCTCGAACAGGTACACGCCGGCGTTGATCCACACCGGCAGGAGCGGGCTCTGGGTGAACCCCTCGATCCGGTCCTGGTCGTCCACGTCCACGATGCCCCAGGTCGTGCGGAACCGGGCGAGGGCGAGGGTGGCCAGGCCGTCCTTGGCCCGGTGGTGGGCGGCCAGCTCGTCCAGGGGGAACCACGTGAGCACGTCGCCGTTGAGCGCGAAGTAGGGGGCTTCCTGGTCGCGCAGGCCGGTGGCGGCGTAGCGCAGGGCGCCGCCGCGCCCCAGCGGCTCGTCCTCGACCAGGAGCGTCACCTCCGGTCCGCCCTCGCGTGCGGCGAGGTGCTCGCGCAGGACCTCGGCCTTGTATCCGCAGGAGACCACGACCTGCTCGACGCCGTGGCCGGTCAACCACTCCAGCTGGTAGTCGATGATGGGCCTCCCGGCCACCTCCACCATCGCCTTGGGGCGCGTGTCGGTGTAGGGCCGCAGCCGGGTGGCCTGCCCACCGGCGAGGATGAGCGCCTGGGTGACGGGGGACGCGGGAGATGAGGGTGCAGCGGTCATGCGTCGGACACTAGCACCACGCCTCCGGGCGCTCCGGGGCGCGCCCGGGAGGCCCGCGCCCGAGGCGGCCGGGCACGTCGCCGGCGGGGGTGAGGGGCCCGCCGACCGGCGTGGGGGCGCCGCTGCGGAGGGGCGGGACCCGATCCCTCCCGGCCGCGGCCCGCGGGCGCCCCCGGCGTATCGGCGCCCGCGCCGATCGCCGTGGGCCCGGAACGGTCCGCGGAACGCGTCCTACGCCTGCTGGGTGGCCTCGGCGTAGGCCTTGCGGACGTCGGCGCTCGTGACGAGGGTGAGCTCGACGGCCGTGGCATCCTCTCCCCTCTCCTGGGACACCCGCAGGTCCCGGTGGGAGCACGCCTTCTCGAACAGGGAGCGCGCGAAGCGCCCGTTGCCCAGGTCGTCGATCCACCCGGCCCCGCACACGTGCCCGAAGATGCTGCGCAGGTCCTCGCGGGCGGTGTCGTCGAAGGTGTCGCCGGTGCGGGCGGCCACCGCCTCGGCGATCTCGGTGAGCTCGTCCGCGCTGTAGGAGGGGAAGCGCACCCGCACGTTGAACCGGGAGGAGAGGCCGGCGTTGGAGGCCAGGAAGCGCTCCATCTCGGCCGGGTAGCCCGCGAGCACCACCACGAGCCGCGAGCGGTCGTCCTCGGCGCGCTTGAGCAGGGTCTGGATGGCCTCGGCCCCGAACGCGTCCCCGCCGCTGTAGCCGGGGTTGACCAGGGAGTACGCCTCGTCCACGAACAGCACCCCTCCCAGGGCGCGGTCCACCAGCCGGTTGGTCTTGACGGCGGTCGCCCCCAGGTGCTCGCCGACCAGGTCCGCCCGCTGGGCCTCGACCACGTCGGCGCGCCCGAGCAGGCCGAGGGCGGAGAACACCCGGCCGAGCACCCGGGCGACCGTGGTCTTGCCCGTGCCGGGCGGCCCCGAGAACACGAAGTGCCGCATGGGCGCCTGGTTGAGCAGGCCCTGCTCCTCGCGGAGCTTGGCCACCCTCAGCTGGGCGACGATGGAGCGGACCTGCTGTTTGACCGGTTCCAGCCCGATCATGGCGTCCAGCTCGGCCAGTGCCTCGTCGATCCCGGGCGCGGTCCCGAACCCCGGCAGGCGTGCGGTCAGCTCGGCGTGGGCCGCCTCGACGTCCGCGGCGCGGACCGTGATGAGGTCCTCCGCCTCGGGGCGCGGCGCGGGCGTGTCCCCGTCCACCCCGGTGGTGACCACGCGCACGTCGCGGGCCTGGGCGGCCTTCTCCACCACGGAGCGGGCGAAGCGGCCGTTGCCCAGGTCGTCGACCACCTCCCGCTGGACCACCTGGTCGAATCTTCGCCTGAGGGCACGCGCCGCGTCGGCCTCCAGGGTGTCGCCGCGCTGGTGGACGAGGGATTCGGCGATGCGGAACAGCTCGTCGGCGGAGTAGCTGGGAAAGCTGATCCGGGTGGCGAAGCGCGAGGCCAGGCCGGGGTTGGAGGCCAGGAAGGCGTCCATCTCCTTCTCGTACCCGGCGAGGACCACGACGAGCTGGTCGCGGTCGTCCTCGGCCCTCTTGAGCAGGGTCTGCACCGCCTCGTTGCCGAACCGGTCCGACTGGCCGTCCCCCTCGTTGACCAGCGAGTACGCCTCGTCGATGAACAGGACACCGCCGAGGGAGCGGTCGATGAGCTCGTTGGTCTTGATGGCGGTGGCGCCCAGGTACTCCCCCACCAGGTCGGCGCGCTGGGCCTCGACCACCCGGGAGGTGGGCAGCAGGCCGAAGGAGTGGAAGATCGTGGCCAGGGTGCGGGCGACGCTGGTCTTGCCCGTGCCGGGCGGCCCGGAGAAGACCAGGTGGCGCAGCGGGCGCTCGACGGGGAACCCGGCGTCCGCGCGCAGCCGGGCGGCCTCGATGGAGGCCGCGATGCCGCGCACCTGCTGTTTGACCGGGTCGAGGCCGATCATGTCCTCCAGCTCGGCCAGGGCCTGGTCGACGGGGACCGGCTCGTCGTCGGGGGCCCCGCCCCCGGCCGGCCGGGCCGTGCCGGCCCCGGCGTCCGAGCGTCCGCGCAGCGGCTGCGGGCGGCCCCTGCGCTCGGTTCCGTCGGCCCGGCGGGGGCGGTCGGAGCGGGACACGGGCATGGACGAGGCCGCCTCGCGCCGGTTGGCCTCGCTCTCCCGGGTGATCTGGCGGGAGGCGGAGAGGCGCCAGAGCAGGCACGCGCCGGCGGCGGCGTACAGCGCGACGATGCCCCAGGACGCGGAGGAGGGGTCGACGACCATCCCCACCAGGGCCACCGAGAACCCGGCGATCAGCCCCGCGGTGAGGGAGAGCAGGGCGGTGTGCCAGACGGGGAACTCCCTGGCCCGCCCGGCGGCGAGCACGACGAGCAGCGGCAGCGGCAGCACGAGCAGGGAGACGGGTTCGCCGGTGAGGGGGATCTGGAAGAGGGGGACGGTCACCGCCAGCCACACGACGCACACCAGGACGGTGACGAAGGAGTCGAGGGAGCGCATGAGCGCGGCGAACGCCGTCAGCAGGACGAGGGTCGCGCCGACCGTTCCCAGGACACCGACGCCGGTGACCAGGGCGGCGACGGCGACGACCGTGACGAGGACCAGGGCCGCCACGAGCCTCCTGGGGAGGGGCACGCCGTGGTAGAGCGCGCGCATGCGGTCGAGCCCCGAGGCGCGTCCCGGCTCCGCGGCGGCGGTGGAGCGCATCTCGCGCGTCATCCGTGCCCCTTCCTGCGTGGGGGTCCGTGGGCGGTCGGCTCTCCTGGCCGTGGAGGGAGGGGCCGGTTGGAGTCGGGGGGACCGACGTCCACAGCCAAAGCCTTGCCCCAAGTGGGGCGGATGTCCAGTGCGGGGCGGCGTGTCGTCCTCGCGGGGCCCCCGTCCGAGGCCCCGGGGCCGACGGGCGCGGCGCCCCTCCCGGACCGTCCGGGCGGTCTCACAGGAGGGAGATCTGTCCGCCCTGCGCGGGGCGGATCCGGCGCAGGTGCTTCCATCGGGGCAGGTCGTCCAGGTAGGCCCAGCTCATGCGGTGGTGGGGGGTGGGCCCGGACTCGGCGAGCGCGGCCCGGTGCACGGGCGAGGGGTACCCGGCGGCCCTCTCGAACCCGTACCCGGGGTGGTCGGCGGCGAGCTCCGCCATGAGGTCGTCGCGACAGACCTTGGCCAGGATCGCGGCGGCGGCGACGCTGACGCAGGTGAGGTCGCCCTTGACCTGGGTGCGGACCCTCCAGGGGCGGCCGATGAAGTCGTGGACGCCGTCGAGGACGACGGCGTCCGGGCGCGGCGCGAGGGCGTCCAGGGCCCGGCGGGAGGCCCGGTGGAGGGCCTCGGTCATGCCGCACTCGTCGATCTCCTCGGGCGCGGACCATCCGAAGGCGTGGTCGGCGACCCAGGGCCGGAGCTGCTCGGCGAGCTCCCGGCGGCGTTTGGGGGTGAGGCGCTTGGAGTCGGTCAGACCGGCGGGCGGTTCCCCCTCGCCCGGGACGGCGGCGCAGACGAGGAGGGGCCCGGCCCAGGCGCCCCGGCCCACCTCGTCCACACCGGCGACCACCCGCGCCCCGAGCAAGCGGAGCTCGTTCTCGACGTCGAACGTGGGGGCGGCGGGCGGCGTGGCTGTCCTGGAAGTCGTCGGCACCCTCCCAGCCTAGGACGGGAGGGGACCCCCTCGTGCCCGTCCCCGGGGGTGCGGACCGCGGCGGGGCGACCGCCGGCGCGGCGGCGCCGGGGGCGGACACGGGGCCCGTCGACCGTCCGGGGCCCCGGGAGCGCGCCCCTCGGCGGGACCGCCGACGGCGCCGCGCCCTCACCGGGCGTCCCCGCCGCGGGCCGGAGCCCCCGCGCGCCGGGGCACGGGCAGGGACCGACCCGGGGGCGGTGCGGCGCCGCGGGTCCGGAGCGGCCCGGCCCGGGGTTCTTTGCACGACTCGCCGTACGTCACAACGAGTCATGGGTGATTACTTTAGGTAGTTTCCGCTTGTGAGGACTGCCGCACCGGGTCGCCCGGGAGGAATCGACATGCAGCGCGCCAAGCCCTACCCCCGGCCGCGGATCCCCCGAGGACGCCTCTACGACGTCGTCGCCGCCCTCACCCGGGTGGGGGTGGGAGGGATGTTCGCCGAGTACGGCCTCGCGCTGCGGGGGCGGGAGGGTGCGGTGGCCGAGCACCTGTCCGCCTCGGGGATGCCCGGGGCGTCCTTCGGCGCGCAGATCGTCCCCGCCCTCCTCGTCTCCCTCTCACTCGCCTTCGCCGTGGGTCTGCTCACATGGCTCACCGGTCCCGCGCTCGCCGGGGCGGCCGTGCTCGGCACCCTCACTGCGGGCTCCCCCGACCTGTCCCCGTTCTCCTCATGGGCCACGACGTCCCTGGTCACAGCGGTGTGCCTGCTGATGGCGGTCAGCGCCGGCCGGTGGTCCTGGGACTACCTCGTCCTGGCGCCGAAGGTGGTCGGGAGGCCCCGGGAACACGACCGCAAACATCCTGTGACACCGAGGAAAACCACCGCCGATTCCCCGCGCCGCCCCGAACACGCGCCACCACTGCTCTATCCTGTGGGACAGGCCGCGCTACGACGGCCGTATCGCCTGTGACGCGGCCCCGCCCGGCCCCTCTCCATCGTGCCGCGGGCTCGCGTCTCCACACGGATTCGGTGGGGGAGAACGCCATGTCCGCCGCAGCTCCCGGCCCGACCCCTGAAGGGTCCGTGGCCAAACTGATCGAGATCGCCGGCAAGCCGACGCTCGGCCAGCGCATGATCGGCTGGGCCTCGCGCCCGCCCGGCCGGCTCTACATCCCCGCCTGCGGAGCGGTCGGCCTCCTGCTGCTGTTCGAGGACAGCGTCCCGGCCGGGCACCTGCCGACGTTCCTCGTCGGCCTGGTGGGCGGGCTCCTGCTCGCCGGGATGGGCGCCCTTCGCCTGGGGATCGCCCTGGCCGTCGCCCGGCCGATGATCCGCCACTACTGGCTCCGCTGGATCTCCGCCCCCCTGATCGCCGCGGCGGCGATCGGCGTGTCCGCGGCCGACCTCCCGCTCCAGGCGCGGATACAGGCGTCCTCCGAGGACCTGCTGGCCCTGCGGCAGGAGGCGGAGGATCCCACCACCATCCCCCTCAACGGCGAGCAGGTGGGCCTGTACTCGCTGCGCAGCATCTCGGTCTCCGAGGACATCACGCACTTCGCGGTCGAGGGCTCGGGGCTCTTCGGCCCCTCCGGCCTGGCCTACAGCACGGACGAGGTGCCCGAAGGGGTCTTCGTCCCCGGACAGGGGTCGAAGATCTACGAGCACGTCTCCGGCGACTGGTACGTGTGGGTCGACCACTGACCCGCTCCGTCCGCACCCGCGGCGCCCCGGCGCCCCCGGCTCCCGGGGGCCCGGGGCGCCGTCGTTCCCCCGCCCGGGGATCCGGCTCCGCCCGTCGGTCCGCGGTGGTCCCACCGCGTTCTTTGCCGCCCCCTGTGCCGTTCCAACACTGCTCTCACCCTCACCGTGTACACAGGAGGGCGTCCCCCCGGAGAGGAGCGCGGCTCCTCCCGCGGCAGCGTCGCCAACACTGAGGAGATGCTTCATGCGCGAGTTCATGCTCACCCTTCACCTGCGCATCCACGATTCGGTCACCGCGCTGCACCGTGCGCACGCCGTCGGCGACGACGACCTGGCCAGCGCCCAGGCGGGCGAGATCCGGGGACTGGTGGAGATCGCGGCCCGCCACGGGGTCGACATCGAGGCGGGCTACGCCGACCTCACCCTCGCGGGCTGAGCCCGAGCCGCCGCGGACCCGGGCGGGCCCCCACACACGGGGAGGACCCGCGCCCGGTCCCGGGCGCGGGTCCTCCCCTGCTTCCGCCTCCGGCCCCGGGCTCCCCGCCCGGGTCGGCTGCACGGCCGGGGCGTGTTCCGTGGACGCCGTCCGTCGCGAGCGGCGCATCCGGTGCGTTCATCGCAAGGCCGACGAAGGAGTCAGGGCGGGGTCCTGTCGACGGAGGAGAACGCCGCGAGGGGCGTGCCGGGGCGACGCGCAGCAGGGCGAGTGCCCGCGGAACACGCCCTAGCCGCGGCCGCCGTAGCCCTCGCCGTTCTCGAACTGCCGGCGCATCGCGCCCTCCTGCCGGCGCTGGTACTCGTCCGCCATCTGCTGCTGGCGCTCCGCCGCGGCGGCGACCGCTCCCTGGGCCGATTCCACGGCCTCGCGCGCGGCGTCCGACGACGCGCCCAGCGGCGTGCGCGGGGACCCCGCGCCGTTCAGCACCTGGGGCAACAGCTGCGCGGTGATCAGCGTCGACAGCGCCGAACCGTCGCCGGAGCCCCCCTCGGTCTGCACGACGACCGGGCGCGGGGCCCGCCCGGCCAGGGCCGCGCCGACGTCCAGGCGGCGGCGCGCCAGCTCGTACTCCAGCACGGCCCGGTTGTCCCGGTAGGCGGTGGCGAGGCGCTGCTGCGCCTTGGCCTCGTTCTCCGCGGCGACCAGGTCGGCCCGGCCGCGCGTCTCGATCTCGTAGCGCACCCGCTGGGCCTCGGTCACCTGCTCCTCCAGCATCTGCGCCACGTCCTTGCGCGCCTTGTTGAGGGAGGCGTTGACCTCGACGATCTTCGCGTCGCGGGTCTTCTTGGAGCGCTCGATGTCCATCAGCAGGGTGTCGATGCGGCGCTTGCGCGTCAGCTCCCACTCCTGCTCGTAGGCCACCAGCTCCTTGGCGACCCGCTCGCGGGTGGCCAGGTGCTGCTGGTACTGGTTGGGCAGCTGCACGTCGGGGATGTTGCAGCCGGTGATCCGCACGCCGTACTTCTCCAGCTGGCCGTTGAGGAGGCGGCGCATGTCCTCGACGTTGGAGCCGCGCAGGTCGTAGGCCGACTCGGTGTTGACCTGGCGGCTGCGCTGGCGGATGGCGTCCTGCACCGCGCTGGACAGGACCAGGTCGAAGTTGCTGGCGCCGATGATCGTCACGAACCGGATCGGGTCGGTGATCTGGAACTTGAGGAAGAACTCGATCGACTTGAGCGGCACGTTCTCGCGCGTGGGGCAGGCCAGGACCGGAGCCGTGTAGGGGATCTCCGTCCGGGTGTCCACCACGAAGTCCACGCGCGACCAGGGGTGCCACAGGTAGTGGCGGCCCGGGCCGATCGGCCGCACGATCGCGCCGTACTTGGTGAGGATGCCGTGGGTACCCTCCTCGATCTCGATGATCGAGCCGCGCCACCACCACAGCCCGGCCGCGACGATGCTGAGCACGCCGACGATCAGCGTCGGGATGGACAGGACGCTGTAGGCGACCCCGGCCGCGACCCCGCCGACGAAGGCGTTGAGGGTCATCATCAGCGCCGAGCACAGGGCGAAGAAGCCGAACCAGACCAGGACCATCCAGCGCAGGCCCCGGTTGTCGCGCGGTATGACGACCGGGACGATCGCGCCCTGGTCGCCTCCGCGCAGCAGGCCTGCCAGGTCGCCCCAGGAGGCGAGGGACTCCTTGATGCTGGAGCCGCTGCCGACGTTCACGGACTGGCTCATCTACTGACCTCCCTGGTTCGGGCCGGACCCCTGCGGACCTTGCTGCGACCACGGGGGCGGGGGCGGGTGCTCGGGGTCGTGGCGCGGTCCGCCGGGGGACGCCGGGGCGTCGGACGGCGCGGCGGAGGCGTCCGCCTCCCCGTCCTCCGGGGACTGCCGGGGCGTCTCGGCGAGGCGCTCGTCGATGGCCTGCTCGGAGACGGACTGGCGGATCTCCTCCACCAGGTCCTCGCCCGGGTCCTCCCCGGCCGGGCGGCCCGCGGCGCCGCCGTCCTCCGCGAGGAGCGAGTCGATCTCCTGCTGGCGCTCGCCGATGCGGCCCCGGATCTCGCCCAGCCGGGAGCGGATGGCCTCCATGTCCTCCTGGGAGAACAGGGCGGTGTCGGCCTGTCCGATGATCTCCTGCGCGATGCGCAGGTAGTCGACGCTCGCGGCGTCGCCGGAGCCGATCCGCAGGACCTGCGGGAGGCTGTCGGCGACGGACTCCAGCTTGTCCAGGAGGTTCTCCCGGAAGCGGTAGTTGAGGATCTCGGGGGCCTCGGCCGCGCTGACCGCGCGGATGTCCAGGGCCTGCGCCTGGAGGAGCGCGGCGTTGGCGTTGGCCTCGGACTCGGCCTCGACGAAGCGCTGGCGGGCGGTGGCCCGCGCCCGGTTGGTCTCCCGCTCCAGCGCGGTGTCCATCTGCGCCTGGTACTGCGCGATGTCGGCCTGGATCGCGGAGAGCGTCTCGTTGAGGGTCGCGAGCTCCTTGTTGAGGTCGCCCTCGTTCTGCTCCTTGCGCAGCTGGAGCTCGTACTCGAACGTGTAGGCGTCCTTGGCCACGCGGACCATCTCCGGCGCCGCCAGGTCCATCCGGTACTCCTGGTTGGAGGGCTCGGCGTGGGTGATGTTGGCGCTGGTCAGCTCGACGATCCCGCTGAACTGCCGGTTGAGCTGCTCCACGAGGCTCTGCGTGTTGTCGCCGACCATGTCGTAGATCGCCGACGCCTCCTGCTCGTAGACCAGGCTCCGGGTGGTCTCGCTGATCGCGTTGTTGAGCTTCTCCTGGAAGCCGTTCACCCCGCCCAGCGTGTAGACGAAGTCGGTGGCGTTCTTGATCCTGAACTGCACGAACAGGTCGATGGAGGCCTGCACGCCGCTCTTGGTGGGGGCCGAGCGGATCGGCGCGTTGAAGGGGTACTCGCGGGTGGTGTTGACGATGTAGGAGACGCGCTTCCAGGGGTTGAGGAGCGTGACCCGGCCGGGCTGGTAGATGTTCTCCATCTTGCCGAACCGGGTGACGATCGCCTCGCAGCCCTCCGGCACCATCACCATGCCCTGGCGCCACCACATGAACGCGGCGATCGCGAGGGTGATGATCCAGTAGTGGAGGCCGAAGAACGGGTTGATCAGCGGGTTGCCGCCCGCGACGGCCTGCGGGAGGAGCACGGTGAAGGCGCCGAGGACCCCCAGGACGAGGAGCAGGATCGCGGGGAGCATCGTCACGAGGGTGCGGCCCTTGGGGATCACCATCGTGCAGATGACGTGGACCGGGCCGCCGCTGCCGCGCTCGTAGTAGCTGCGGTTGAGCGCCTCGCCCGCGTTGTTGAGCGAGGTGCTCTTCTGCTCGATCCGGGTGCCCACGGAGTCACCCTGTTCTCGGGCGGCGACGAAGTCGCGGGGGTCGAGGCCGCTGCCTTCGGTGACCTGCGAGGAGGCCTGGTGGAGCGCGTCGGACACGGCCTGGCGCGGATCGCCCCCTTGGGCGACGGCGCCGGCCGCGCCGCGCACGGTCTGCGCGAACGACATAGGCGGGAACTCCTTGGTCGGAGGTCGGGGAACTGTCCGCTTCGACGCCGCGTACCGCGGTCCGGTTCCAGGTCGGAACCGGTTTCGTGCACTGCGAGGCGTTAGAGGACAGCATCAACCCTGTCATGAGCTATGCCCGAAACCCAGCCCTCGTGTCCGGAGTGTGACTGGCGGGCTCTCCCGTCACCTCCCTGGTCACCGCCGCGCCCCTCCCCCGACGCGTGCGTGCCGCGTGGCGCGCCCACGGGCACGGGGATAACGTCGGTCCCGCACGCACCGCGCCGGATCCGGCCGGGACGAGGGAAGGAAGCACGATGCCAGCAGTACCCAGCGCCGTCCTCACCACCGCGGGTCTGGTCGGCGGATACTCGGTGGCCCGCGCCACCGGCAACCGGCCGCTGGGCGGGGCGGTGCTGGCCGGTTTCGGCGCAGCGGCGTTCGAGACGTGGCGCCGCCGGTCGGGCGTGGGCACGGCGGTCGCGCTCACCGCGGTGTACGTGGGAGCGTTCGGCCTCGCGCACCCCCTGGCCGGAAAGGTCGGCCCGTGGCCCGCCGTGCTCGGCGTGACCGCCGCCACCGCGGCGGTCGCCGTCGCCGCGGGCGACCGCGGCTGAGGCCCGGGCCCGGCCCGGAAGGCCGGGCGGGCACCCCGGGAACGCCGCGGGGGGGGGGGGGGGGGCGGGCCGCCCCCCCCCCCCCCGGGGGCCGCCCCCCCCGGGGGGGGGCGGGGGGGGCGGGGGCGCCCGGGGGGGGGCCCCCCCCCCCGCCGGGGGGCCCCGCGCGGGTGGGCCCGGGGCCGGCCCGGGATGGCGGGGGGGCCCCCCGGGCACGCCGGGGGGGGGGGGGGCGTAACCGCCCCCCCCCCCGGGGCGGGCCCCGGCCCCGGTCGGGGCCGTCGTCATATCAGCTGCAGCCGCTGGTGGAGCCGCAGCCCTCGCAGGCGTAGCAGCTGCCGGAGGGCCGCATCCTGGTGCCGCAGGTGACGCACAGCGGCGCGTCGGCGACGAACCCCTGGCCGGCCAGCAGGTCCGCCGTGGAGTGCACCTCGGCGGGCTCCGCCGGGGACGCCTGCGGAGCGGGCGCGGCCGTGGTCCCGGACGCCTCCGCCCCGTGGGTGGCGGCGGACTGGGCGTAGGACTCCACCTGGGCCGCGACCTGGGCCGGGTCCTCGCCCGCGAGCTGCGCCTGGCGCTCGGAGGCCGACAGGACGCCCAGGGCCGCGCGCTCCTCGTAGGGCAGGTGGTCCAGGGCCAGGCGGCGGAAGATGTAGTCCACCACCGACTGGGCCATGCGGATGTCCGGGTCGTCGGTCATGCCCGCCGGGTCGAACCGCATGTTGGTGAACTTGTCCACGTAGGTCTCCAGCGGCACCCCGTACTGGAGGGCGATGGAGATCGCGATGGAGAACGCGTCCATGACCCCGGCCAGGGTCGAACCCTGCTTGCCGAGCTTCATGAACACCTCGCCCAGGCCGTCGTCCGGGTAGGAGCCCGCCGTGATGTACCCCTCGGCGCCGCCCACGGAGAACGAGGTGGTCTCGCTCGGACGCTTCTTGGGCAGGCGGCGGCGGACCGGGCGGGGCGCCTCGACGGTCCGCGCCTCGGGCGCCGCCTCCTCCTTCTCCTCCGACGAGCCCGTCGACAGCGGCTGGCCGACCTTGCAGTTGTCGCGGTAGACGGCGAGCGCCTTCAGGCCCAGCTTCCAGCCCTGGAAGTAGATGTGCTCGAAGTCCTCGACCGTGGCGTCCTCCGGCACGTTCACCGTCTTGGAGATCGCTCCGGACAGGAACGGCTGCACGGCGGCCATCATCCGCACGTGGCCCATGGGCTTGATGTAGCGGCGGCCCATCGCGCAGTCGAACACCTCGTAGTGCTCGGGGCGCAGGGAGGGGGCGTCCACGACGTGGCCGTTCCCGGCGACGTACTCGACGATCGCCTCGGCCTGCTCGTCCTGGTAGCCCAGGTTCGCGAGCGCGCGCGGGATGGCCTGGTTGACGATCTGCATCGAGCCGCCGCCGACCAGCTTCTTGAACTTGACCAGCGAGAAGTCGGGCTCGATGCCGGTGGTGTCGCAGTCCATCATGAAGCCGATGGTGCCGGTGGGCGCGAGCAGGCTCGCCTGGGCGTTGCGCCAGCCGTTGCGCTCCCCGACCCGGAGGCACTCGGCCCACTCGCGTGTGGCCGCGGCGTGCACGGGCTCCTCCAGGGTGGTCACCGTGCGCAGGTCGTCGTTGGCGGCGGCGTGCTTGCGCATGACGCGCTTGTGGGCCTGCTCGTTGCGCTTGTAGCCGTCGTAGGGTCCGACCACCCCGGCCAGCTCCGCGCTGCGGCGGTAGGCGGTGCCGGTCATCAGCGAGGTGACGGCGGCGGCGACGGCGCGGCCCCCCTCGGAGTCGTAGGCGTGGCCGGTGGCCATGAGGAGGGCGCCGAGGTTGGCGTAGCCGATGCCGAGCTGGCGGTAGGCGCGGGTCGTCCCACCGATCTTCTCGGTCGGGAAGTCCGCGAAGGTGATGGAGATGTCCATCGCCGTGATGACCAGCTCGGTGAGCCTGGTGAAGCCCTCGACGTCGAAGGTGTCGTCCTCGCGCAGGAACTTCAGCAGGTTGATCGAGGCCAGGTTGCAGGAGGAGTCGTCCAGGGACAGGTACTCGCTGCACGGGTTGCTGGCGCTGATCCGCCCGGTCTCGGGGTTGGTGTGCCAGTCCTGGATCGTGCCGTCGTACTGGATGCCGGGGTCGGCGCACTCCCAGGCGGCCCTGGCCATGCGGGTGAAGAGGTCCTTGGCGTCCACGGTGGCGACGACCTCGCCGGTGGTGCGGGAGGTGAGGCCGAACTCCGATCCGGTGTCGACGGCGCGCATGAACGCGTCGGAGACGCGGACGGAGTTGTTGGCGTTCTGGTACTGGACGCTGAACATGTCGGCGCCGCCCAGGTCCACGTCGAAGCCCGCGTCGCGCAGGGCGCGGATCTTGTGCTCCTCGCGGGCCTTGGTCTCGACGAACTCCTCGATGTCGGGGTGGTCGACGTCCAGGACGACCATCTTGGCGGCCCGGCGGGTGGCCCCTCCGGACTTGATGGTCCCGGCCGAGGCGTCGGCGCCGCGCATGAAGGACACGGGACCGGAGGCCGTGCCGCCCGAGGACAGCAGCTCCTTGCTGGAGCGGATGCGGGAGAGGTTCACACCCGCGCCGGACCCGCCCTTGAAGATGATCCCCTCTTCCTTGTACCAGTCGAGGATCGACTCCATGGTGTCGTCGACGGAGAGGATGAAGCACGCGCTGACCTGCTGCGCGGAGGCCGTCCCGACGTTGAACCACACCGGCGAGTTGAAGCTGAACAGCTGGTTGGCGAGGGCGTGCTTGAGCTCGTGGTCGAAGATCTCCGCGTCCTCGTCGCCGGCGAAGTAGCCGTGCTCGACGCCGGTCGCGGTGTAGACGCCGACGACGCGGTCGATGAGCTGCTTGAGGCTCCACTCGCGCTCGGGGGTGCCGACGGCTCCGCGGAAGTACTTGCTCGCCACGATCTGGGTGGCGTTCATGGACCAGGAGGCGGGGAACTCCACGCCGCGCTGCTCGAAGTTGACCGTGCCGTCACGCCAGTTGGTCATGACGACGTCGCGGCGCTCCCATTCCAGGGAGTCGTACGGGTGCGTCCCGGGGGTCGTGAAGACCCGCTTGATCTTCAGGCCCTTGCGGCTCCCCTTGCCCTTGCGCCCCGTCGAACCGCTGGCGGTTTCCGTCATCGTTGATTCTCCCCCTACCTCGTGGGCACGGCCTGCCCAACCGTGCACGGCGTCCTCGGAAAATACGGGACGGCCGGTCACGGGAGGACGTGTCCCGCGGTGTCCGGCCGGCCCCTGCGGTGCCCCGCCCGCGGCCCTCTCCCGGCCGCGGGGGCGCTACCCGGTGGTGGTGCTGCTCTCGGGGAGGGGTCCGGCCGCGCCGTCGCCGCCCTCCCGGTCCTGCCGCAGGCTGGCGATCTCGGCCTCGAAGTCGGCGAGGCTCTCGAAGCCGCGGTAGACGCTGGCGAAGTGCAGGTAGGCCACCTCGTCCAGGTCACGCATGGGGCCGAGGATGGCCAGGCCGATCTCGTGGGCCGGCACCTCGGCGACGCCGCGTCCGCGGATCTCCTCCTCGACCTTCTGGCCGAGCTTGGCGAGCGCGTCCTCGGAGACGGGCCGGCCCTGGCAGGCCCGGCGCACCCCGGCGATGATCTTGGTACGGCTGAAGGGCTCGGTGACCCCGGAGCGCTTGGCGACCATCAGCAGGACGGTCTCCTGCGTGGTGAACCTGCGCTCGCACACGGGGCAGGACCGGCGGCGCCTGATGGCCGCGCCGTCGTCGGTGGACCTGCTGTCGATCACCCTGGTGTCCGGATGGCGGCAGAACGGACAGTGCATCCTGGTTCACCTGCTTCCCTCACCGAATCGACACCCTGTATCTCTACTAAACCACAACTCCTGGGCAATCCATCCCACGAGAGCACCAGATGTTGTGGTCGAACTTAGGCGCAGCAAGGGGTGGCCCGCAACTCCGCGGCCCGCGTGTCCCGCACGCGGGCGGGAGAGCGCCCCGTCGCGAGGGGGTCTGGGCGCCAGGTCCCGCGCGTCCCGCACGCGGACGGGAGTCGGGGGCGACGGCGGGGAAGGGGCCGGACACGGGGGCGCGGGGAGGCCGGGACGCCCCGGGGGCGGCGGGCTCCGTCGACAAGAATAGCGGCGGAGGCCCCCGGCGCCCGCTGCGACCGGCGGCCCGTCACGGCCGGAAACGCGTCCCACGAGGGGGTTCCGTCCTCGCGCCCGGGATCCGGGAGACCAGTCCCACATCTGCCGGAACCGCCCTCGGGGAGACGTCTTCGCGCATTCCGGGGACAACACCACGTGAACACGTGTACACACGTCGGTAGAGGCCGGAAATTGACCGCGAAAACACGCGGCACAATGGCCCGAGCCATCGAACGCTTGTTTGATATCACCGTGCGCAACGTCTAATGTTGACTGTGATTTCACGCTGGTTTCGCCATCACGCGGACCCCAGGTCGGCGCGGTTGCGGACCGGTGGCGGCCAGTCACGCAATCAGGCCCTGACCGAACCGAATGCCGAGGAGGCCCGGCCGTGCCGGAGGAGAATCCCGGAACCGCAGATTCCACCGCCGTTCTCACCGCAGTGGGGAACACGGGGGGATCCACGCCCGACGCCCCCAAACTCACCGCCCGACAGCAGAGCGTCCTGAACTGCATCCAGCGGTATGTACGCGAGCGCGGCTTCCCCCCCTCGATAAGGGAAATCGGGGAAGCGGTCGGCCTCTCCAGCCCGTCCAGCGTGGCGCACCAGCTCAAGGTCCTCCAGCGCAAGGGCTACCTGCACCGGGACCAGAACCGGCCCCGGGCCGTGGAGCTGCGCTCGCCCGGCCGCTCCTCCGGCCAGACCGTGACCCCCGAGGACATCGACCCCTCGCGCGCCGCGGCCGTGCCCCTGGTCGGCCGCATCGCCGCCGGCGGGCCCATCCTGGCCGAGGAGTCGGTGGAGGACGTGCTCGCGCTGCCCCGCCAGCTGGTCGGGGAGGGCCGCCTGTTCATGCTCACCGTGGTCGGCGACTCGATGATCGACGCCGCCATCACCGACGGCGACCTGGTCGTGGTCCGCCAGCAGCAGGACGCCAACAACGGCGACATCGTGGCGGCCCTGCTGGACGACGAGGCGACCGTCAAGGTCCTGCGCCGCGAGGAGGACGGCCACGTCTGGCTGATGCCGCGCAACGAGGCCTACGAGCCGATCAACGGGGACGCCGCCACCGTCCTGGGCAAGGTCGTCGCGGTCATGCGACGCGTCTGAGCCCGGTCCGGCCCCACCGCCCCGCGCCTCCGGCGCCGTCCCCCGACGGCCCGGGGGCGCCGTGCCGTGGGCGCGCCCAGCACGCCGCTGCCCTACGCGTGGTCGCGGCGCCGTACCGTGCGCGCGGGCGCCCGACGGCCGGACCGGCCCGGGCCGCTCGGCCCGCGCACGGCCGCGGGACGGCCTGTGGACGACGGGGGCCCGCCGGGCGGGGCCGCTAGGCTGGAACCGTGTCCACACCACTCTCCTCCCCCTCCGCCCGGCCGCGTGCCGCACTGGTCGGCGGTGCCCTCGCAGTCCTGCTCTCCACCGCCGCCTGCGCCCCGGCCGACACCGGCGGCGCCGAGCCCCCCGGGGTCGGCGGGGTCGAGCGCGAACTCACCTTCGAGGGCGGCGGGCACGAGGTGGCCGCGAGCTTCCGCACGCCGCACGGCGCGTCCGGGAGCGTCCCCGGCGCACTCATCGTCTCCGGCAGCGGCCCCACCGACCGCGACGGCAACGCGCCCGCGCGGCCCGACGCCGACACCAACCGCAACCTCTCCCGCGTCCTCGCCGACGCCGGTGTGGCCTCGCTGCGCTACGACAAGTTCGGCAGCGGCCCGGATCCCCAGACCGGGGAGGAGACCGGCCCCGGAGGCGTCCGGACGATCGCCCCGGTGGACCCCGAGGTCTTCGACCGGCAGGTCGTGGCGGCGTACGAGGAGCTCGTCGCGCAGCCCGAGGTGGACCCCGACCGCGTGGTCGTCGTCGGCCACAGCGAGGGCGCCCTCTACGCCCTGCGCGCCCACGAGCTCATCGGTTCCGGGCGCCCCTCGCCCGCGCTGGTGCTGGCCGCCCCTCCGGGCACGCGCTACCTGGACCTCCTCGACCGCCAGGTCACCGAGCAGGTCCGTCTGGCGGAGGGGGCGGGCCAGATCGGGGAGGCGGAGGCCGTGCAGCTCCTCTCGGACATGCGCGCCGGGCGGGCCGCGGTCAGGGGAGGGCGCGACCTCACGTCGCAGGAGAGCGACCAGTTCGGCGTCTACACACCGTGGAACGCCGACTTCCTCTCCTTCATGGACGGCCTCGACCCCGTCGAGCTCGGGCGCGACCTGCCCGAGGGCACACCGGTCCTGGTCCTGTGGGGGGAGGACGACGCCCAGGTCTCCCGGGAGGACGTGGACCGGCTCATGACGGGTCTGGACGGCGCCGAACGCGTGGACCTGCCCGGTACCGACCACATCCTCCGGGCCTTCGAGGACGAGCCCGGAGCGGCGGTCCTGGACTCGGACAGACCCTTCGCCGAGGGGGTCGCCCCCGCGCTGGAGGAGTTCCTCGGCACCGCCTGGTAGGGTTCCCGGCCGCCGGGGGCGCCCTGCGGGGCGCCGCCCGTCACTCGGGGATCGACTCCGGGAGGGCCCCGACCACGGCCAGGGCGAGCTCCTCCGCATCGGCGACGATCCGCTCCTCGTCGGCCGGCTCGGTGGCGTCGTAGCGGGACGCCACGCTGTAGCAGGACTCCAGGTACAGGTTGGAGACCCGCGTCCCCACGCAGCCGACCGTGAACGGCGCCCCGCGGGTCCAGCGCACCGCCTCCTCGCCGACACCGTCCAGCCCGGTGGTGTCGTGCTGTTCCGTGGTCGCGCGCAGGTTGTCGGCGGCGGTCGTCACCCCGCCGGGGTCGGGGGCGGCCACCATCACCAGCGTCGCCGTGGCCGGGACCGCCTCTCCCGGGCCCTGCGGGGTCGCCCAGCGGCACTGCCATCCGGACCCGGCCGGGTCCTCCGGGCCGCCGACCGGCTCCTCCAGCTCCAGTTCGTGCCCCGGCACCAGCGCGTCCAGCGTCTCCGTCACGACGGCGGCGCACTCGGGGGCCGACCCGTACTCGCCCGTCTCCGGGGAGTCCCGCGTGACGACGTACCAGATCGCGCCGGCCGCGAGCAGGAGCAGGGCCAGGCCGGCGGCGACCACTCCCGCCGTCGCGCAGCCCCTGCTCTGCGGCTGCGCCGACGGCACCACCTCGGGAGGAGGGCCGTACGGAGGCTGGGCGGGGTACTGCGGGCTCACAGGGACTCCCCGATCCGACCGGCGAACTCGGCGGCCAGATCGGCCGCGTCCCCGGGGTCGACCGGCTCCTGCCCGGACAGGCCCGCGTAGGACACGCGCACGAACAGGTTGTCGCTGTGGAAGGCGAGTTCGGACGTGCCGGGCACCTGCCCGTGCCACACCGCGCCCTCGCCCGTCGGCAGGTCCACCTCCTCGGCGCGCACGGGGAGCAGGGCCGTGTACGCCTCCGCCGCGCGCTCGGCCCCGGTCACCGGTTCCTCCCCCGTGGCGTCGGTGAAGAGCGCCGACACGTCGACGCGCAGCGCTCCCCCGTCGCCGCCGGGGGCCCCGGGCGAGGACCACGCGCACACGAGGTTGTCGCCGCCCTCCAGGGGGCCCTGCTCCCGGGGCTGCGCGACCGCCCCGGGCAGGAGCTCCGCGAGGAGTTCGCCGGTGACGGCGTCGCAGCCGGTCGCCGCGGCGTGCACGTCACCGCTCTCGGGGACGTCCGGGTCGTTCCCGGACAGCCACAGCCCGCCGCCGACGGCGGCCGCGGACAGCACCACGGCGCCCGCACCGACCACGGCCACCCGTACGAGGGGACCCACCCGGCCACCCGCCTCCCTGTCGGTCACCGCGCCGACCGCGGGGGACGGCGGACGCCGTCCCCCGTTCCGGTCAGCCGACGACGATGTTCACCAGCTTCGGCGCGCGCACGATGACCTTGCGGATCTGCTTGTCGCCGATGAAGCCCTGCGCCCGCTCCGAGGCCAGCGCCAGCTTCTCCAGCTCGGCGGGGTCGATGTCGGGCGCCACGGACAGCTTGTCACGGACCTTGCTCTGCACCTGCACGACGCAGGTCACGGTCTCCTGCACCAGCAGGCCGGGGTCCGCCTCGGGCCAGTGGCCGACGGCGACGGTGCCCACGTGCCCCAGCTTCTCCCAGCCCTCCTCCGCCACGTAGGGCGCGAACAGGGACAGGGCGACGGCCACGAACTCGGCGGCCTCGCGCACCGCGGGGTCGCCCGCCCCGGGACCGGAGTCGATGGCCTTGCGGGTCGCCGAGACCAGCTCCATGGTGCGGGCGATGGCCACGTTGAACCGCCGCGACTCGACCAGGTTCGTGATCTGGTCGATGGTGTGGTGCGTGACCCTGCGCAGGGCGGTGTCGCCCCCGGCGGGGTCGGTGCCGGGCTCGCTCGCCGCTCCCGCCTCGCTCATCACGCGGTAGGCGCGGTTGAGGAACTTCTGCGCCGCGACGGCGGACACGTCGGCCCAGTCGACGTCCTCCTCCGGGGGGGAGGCGAAGAGCATGGTCAGACGGACGGCGTCCACGCCGTAGGCGTCGATCTCCTTGCCCAGGTCGACGCCGTTGCCCAGGGACTTGGACATCGCCCGGCCCTGGTTGATGACCTGCCCCTGGTTGGTCAGGCGGCGGAAGGGCTCGGTGAAGGACACCATGCCCAGGTCGTACAGGACCTTGGTGAAGAAGCGGGCGTACATCAGGTGGAGCGTCGCGTGCTCCTTGCCGCCGATGTAGTGGTCGACCGGCCCCCACTTGTCGACGGCCTCGACGTCGAACGGGGCGGTGTCCAGGCGGGGCGAGCAGTAGCGCAGGAAGTACCAGGACGAGTCCACGAAGGTGTCCATGGTGTCGGTGTCCCGCAGGGCGGGGCCCGCGCAGGACGGGCAGTCCACGTTGACCCACTCCTCGGCCGAGGCCAGGGGCGACACGCCCTTGGGCGCCAGCTCGGCGCCCTTCAGCTCCGGGAGGGTGACGGGCAGCTGGTCGTCGGGGACCGCGACCTCGCCGCACGAGGGGCAGTGGACGATCGGGATGGGCGTGCCCCAGTAGCGCTGGCGGGACAGCAGCCAGTCGCGCAGCCGGTAGTTGACCGTGCCCTCGCCGGTGCCGCGCTCGGCGAGCACCCCGATGATGCGCTCGATCGCCTCGGCCTTGGCCAGGCCGTCCAGCGGACCGGAGTCGCGCAGCGTGCCCTCGCCCGCGGTGGCCACGCCGGTCTCCGCCGGGTCGGGCTCCCCGGTCTCCACCACGACCCTGACCGGCAGGTCGAAGGCCAGGGCGAAGTCGAGGTCGCGCTGGTCGTGCGCGGGCACCGCCATGATGGCGCCGTGGCCGTAGTCGGCCAGGACGTAGTCGGCGGCCCAGACGGGCATGCGCTCGCCGTTGACGGGGTTGACGGCGTAGCGGCCCAGGAAGACACCGGTCTTGGGGCGCTCGGTGGCCTGCCGCTCGATGTCGGAGAGCTTGGCGACCTCGGCGCGGTAGGCGTCGAAGGCCTCCCGCTGCTCGGGGGCGCACAGCTCCTCCGCCAGGTCGGCGTCGGCGGCCACCACGAAGAACGTGGCGCCGTAGAGGGTGTCCGGGCGCGTGGTGAACACCGTGACCGGCTCGTCGCGGCCCTCGATCCGGAAGTGCACGTCGGCGCCGGTGGAGCGGCCGATCCAGTTGCGCTGCATGGCCAGGATCTCGTCGGGCCAGCGGCCTCCGTCGAGCTGGTCCATGTCGTCCAGCAGGCGCTGGGCGTAGTCGGTGATCTTGAAGTACCACTGGTTCAGGCTGCGGCGGACCACGTCGGAGCCGCAGCGCTCGCACCTGCCCTGGACGACCTGCTCGTTGGCGAGCACCGTCTGGTCCTTGGGGCACCAGTTGACCTGGCCGTCCTTGCGGTAGGCCAGCCCGCGCTCGAAGAAGCGGGTGAACAGCCACTGGTTCCACTTGTAGTACTCGGGGTCCGAGGTGTGCAGGCGGCGCGACCAGTCCACGCCGATGCCGTAGCGCCGGAACGAGGCCGCCTGGGTCTCGATGTTGGCGTAGGTCCACTCGGCCGGGTGCGAGTCGTTCCTGATCGCCGCGTTCTCGGCGGGCAGCCCGAAGGAGTCCCAGCCGACGGGGTGCAGGACGTTGTCGCCGCGCTGGAAGCGGTAGCGGCCGATGACGTCGCCGATGGCGTACGCCTCCGCGTGACCCATGTGCAGGTCGCCGGAGGGGTAGGCGAACATGTCGACGATGTAGGAGCGCGGACGGGTGTCCCCGGGGTCCTCCTCGGCCTGGAACGGAAGCTCGGCGGCCCAGCGCGCCTGCCATTTGTCCTGGAGGGCGCGGGCGTCGTAGGTGTCGCCCGTCGTCTGGTCGCCGTCTACCGCTGTCATCGCTGAAGGTTCCTTAGCCGCGTCTGGGTGTACTTCCCACAGGTTAGCGGTTGGCGGGTCGGGCGCAGGACGCGTTCACGCCCCTCGCGCCCCGGACGGCCTCCGCCCGCCCGGGGGCCGTCGGGGCTCCGCCCCGGCGCCGGGAACCGTGACGGAGCGTGGCTGGAAGATCGGTGAGATTACGGACCCGCGTCCTCTCCACACCGACTGTTCGGTTTGTTACTCTGCCGTGAAAGTGGCACAGAACACGCGATCCCGGTCACACCGGTGCCCTTCGTGCGTGTCCTGACTTATCCGGACCCACCGGGTTCATCTGCCTGCGGGAGGCCCCCATGTTCAACCTGTCCGTGCTTCTGGAGGACGGCGCCCGCTCGGCGCCCGAGAAGGAGTGCCTGGTCTTCGGGGACCTGCGCCTGAACTACGCCCTCACCGACATGATCGCCAACCAGGTGGCCGACCTCCTCGTCTCCCGGGGGATCAGACCCGGCGACCGGGTCGCACTCGCCAGCCCGAACGTGCCCTACTTCCCGTTCGTCTACTTCGGCGCCCTCAAGGCGGGCGCGGTGGTCGTCCCCCTGAACGTGCTCCTGACCCCCCGTGAGATCGCCTACCACCTGGAGGACTCCGGGGCCAAGGCGCTGTTCGCGTTCACCGGCACCCCGGAGCTGCCGCTGGGCACGCGCGCCTACGAGGCCTTCCAGCAGACGGACGGCTGCGACATCTACGTGGACCTCCCCGCCGTGCCCGGCGCCACCGAGTCCGCCATCGACGGCGCCGAGACCTTCTGGAAGGCGCTGGAGGGCCGGTCCGGCGAGTTCGAGAGCGTGCAGACGAGCGCCGAGGACACGGCGGTCATCATCTACACGAGCGGCACGACCGGCAAGCCCAAGGGCGCCGAGCTGAGCCACAACAACCTGATGATGAACGCCATCGGCTCGGCCAAGCTGGTGAACGCGCACCCGGAGGGCCGCGACGTCTCCCTGGTGGTCCTCCCGCTGTTCCACATCTTCGGCCAGACGGTCATGCTCAACGCCTGCCTGTACCGCCACGGGACCATGGTCCTCATGCCGCGCTTCGACGGGGGCGAGGCCCTGCGCCTCATGGAGAAGGAGGGCGTCACCGGGTTCGCCGGAGTGCCCACCATGTACTGGGGCCTGCTCAACGCGGTCCAGAGCGCCGGGGCCGGCGAGTACGACCTCGAGGGCATCGCCGCGAACATGGTCGACGCCGTCTCCGGTGGCGCCGCCCTGCCCGGCCGGCTCGCCGAGGACTTCACCAAGGTGTTCGGCGTCGGCATCAAGGAGGGCTACGGCCTGTCCGAGACCTCGCCGGTCGCCTCCTTCAACAACCCCCGGGTCAAGGCCAAGACCGGTTCGATCGGCCGCCCGGTGTGGGGTGTGGAGATGAAGCTCATCGACCCGGACTGGAACGAGGTCGTCCAGGAGGAGGACAGGGAGCCGGTCGGGGAGATCGCCGTCCGCGGCCACCTGGTGATGAAGGGCTACCACAACCGTCCCGAGGTGAACGCGGAGGTCATCCGGGACGGATGGTTCCGCACCGGCGACATCGCCCGCCGGGACGAGGAGGGCTTCTACTTCATCATCGACCGCTCGAAGGACATGATCATCCGCGGCGGGTACAACGTGTACCCGCGCGAGGTCGAGGAGGTCCTGATGACCCACGACGCGGTCAGCCTCGCCGCGGTCGTCGGCGTCCCGCACGACACCCACGGCGAGGAGGTCAAGGCGTTCGTGATCCCCAAGGAGGGCTCCGACCTCACCGCCGACGAGCTCGTCTCCTGGTCCAAGGAGCGCCTGGCGGGCTACAAGTACCCGCGCGAGGTCGAGTTCCGCACCGAGCTGCCGATGACGTCCACCGGGAAGATCCTCAAGCGCGAGCTGCGCGGCTGACACGCGCCGTCCCCGCGCGCACGCGCGGGGACGGCACGGTGGAGGTTCTGCCGACGCCTCCCCCGCCACGCGGGTGCACACGCGGGGACGCCGCTCCCCCCGGAGGGGCGCCGGGGGTTCCCGCCGTGCGGGCGCGCACGCGCGGGGACGCCCCGGCCCCGTCGCCGGCGTGCGCCCGGTGCACCCGCGCGGGCGGCTCCGCGGCCGTCGGCCCCCGGGGGCGCGGGGCCGGTCCTGTCGGGGCCGGCCCCTATCCCTTGACCGCGCCCTGGACCAGTCCCGAGACCAGGAAGCGCTGGACGAGGATGAAGAAGACCATGACCGGGAGGGTGATGAGGGTGGACGCGGCCATCACGTGCCCCCACTCGTTGGCGTACTGGCCGAAGAACTGGCGCAGGCCGACCGCCACGGTGTAGTTCTCGCTCTGGGTCATGAAGGTCAGGGCGAGCACGAACTCGTTCCAGGCCACGATGAACGAGAAGATCGCGGTCGCCACCAGGCCGGGCGCGACGAGCGGGAACAGGACCTTCCAGAACATCTGGAGCCAGGAGGCGCCGTCGATGTAGGCGGCCTCCTCCACCTCCACGGGCACGGCCGCGACGAAGCCCCGCATCATCCACACCGCCAGCGGCAGGGACAGGGCCACGTACACGATCCCCAGGCCGAGCAGGGTGTTGAGCATCTGGAGGTCGCGCACCTGGAGGAAGAGCGGGATGACCAGTGCCTCCAGCGGCACCATCTGCACGATGAGGATCATGACCAGCACGGCGGTGCGGAACCGGAAGCGGAACCGGGCCACCGCCACCGCGGCCAGCAGCGACAGCACGCACGCGCCGGCCACCGTGATGCAGGCGACCGCCAGCGAGTTGGCCATGTACGTGTCGAAGTTGCCCTCGGTCAGGACGTAGGCGAAGTTGTCCAGGGTCGGCGCGGTCGGCAGCAGCGCCCCGGTGCCCGAGGTGCTCCGGTCCGAGAACGCGCTCGTCAGCATGAAGTACACCGGGAACAGGGTGAACAGCAGCAGTGCCCCCACCGCGGCGCCCTTGGCCAGGAGCCGGCCGGAGCGGACGGCGTCGCCCCTGCGCCTGGCCCGGCGGACCCGTTCCTCCCAGTCGCGGTCGGCGGGGGCTGATGCGTGTGCGGTCGTGCCCAACGGTCCTCCTCGTCAGCGGCGCCCGTAGGGCGGGATCGGGTTGTCCGGCGGCCGGGACGGGCCGTTAGAATCCACCTCTGCCCGGTGCGGGACGCCTGTCCGGCCCCGGCGGGCGAGGAGGGGTGAGGGCCGTGTCTCCAGGATGGTCGGGACCGACGGAAGCGGTGGGGTAGCGCCGTGCACGACTCCCCGGGCCCCTCCCCCACCGAGGTCGTCATCAGCTGGATCCCGCACGACGCGCGGTTCCGTGACAGGGCGGTCCGGCACGCCCTCGCCGACACGGGCGGCCGGCTGCTGTTCGCCTACGTCGACAACCTGGTCAACCAGGACAACGACGACGGGCGCCCGCTCGACGAGTACGACCTGCGCACCATGGCCGCGGTCCGGGAGGACCTCAACCGGCGTTCCCTGGCCTCCGTGGACTGGCGCCGGGTGCGGGACAAGCTGGTCTCGGGCGTCCACTGAGCCGCGGACCCCCGCGCGCGCCCCGGGGCCGCGCCCGGTCATCTCAGCCCGTCCTCTCTGAACAGCGCCCTGAGGTAGAACACCGTGACCACCAGCAGCAGCAGGGTGAGCAGGACGGCGATGGCCGCGCCCAGCCCGTAGTCGTTGTGGCCGAAGGACCTCACGTAGGACCACACGCCGAGGTTGAGCATGTCCGAGCCGCCGACGTCGCCGCCGGGCATCAGGTAGATCTGCGCGAACACCTTGAAGTCCCAGATCGTCGACAGCACCGTGACCACGGCGAACACGGGCCGCAGTACCGGGAAGGTGACGTGCCAGAAGCGCTTCCAGGCGCCGGCCCCGTCGATCCGGGCCGCCTCGTGGAGTTCGGCGGGGACGGTGAGCAGTCCCGCCAGGACGGTGACCGCCACGAACGGGAAACCGCCGTGCACCACGTTGAGGGTGACGATGGCGTAGAAGAACAGCCGGTCGGCGAACCAGTTGTGCCCCGAGGGGTCGAGCAGGCCGAGGGAGGTCAGCGCCTGGGCGACGACTCCGTTGTCGACGTCGAAGATCCAGACCCAGACGTAGGTGCCGCTGACGGCGGGCATGGCCCAGGCGACCATGATGCAGGAGACCACGACGAGCCGGGGGACCGTGGACAGCGTCGACAGCAGCAGTGCCACGAGCGTGCCGACGACGATCGTGGTGAGGACCGCGACCACGGCGAACACGACCGTGTTCACCATGGCGACCTGCCACAGGTACGGGTCGGTCAGCAGCGCGACGTAGTTGTCCAGGCCGATGAAGTCGGACTCGCCGGACATCAGGTTGCGCAGCTTGAAGTCGCGGAAGGAGAGCCACAGGATCCGGCCGAGCGGGAACAGCAGAAGCAGCCCGATGACCGTCAGCGCGGGGGCGAGCAGCGCCCACGGGAGGAGGGTCCTCCGTGCGCGACGGCCCAGGAGCGGGGTCCGCCGCCCGGCCCCGGACCGCCTCGGGGACGGTCCGGAGGGGCGGCGGACGCCCTGCCCCGGTCCACTGGTTCCCAGCCCGACCGGTGTTCCCACTGCCTAACCCCCGTTGAGGATGCGCTCGATCTCCGCGGCGGTGTCCGCGGTGGCCTCGTCCACCGAGGCCTCGCCGTTGAGGATGGACTGCTGCATGCCGACCAGGAGCTTCTCGGCCTCGACCTGGGTCCAGGCCGGGGTCACCGGAACGCCGCGGCTCGCCTCGTTGAGCTGGACCGCGAACGGTCCCAGGATCGGGTCGGCCGACTCGGAGAACTCCTCGACCTTCGCGGTGACGCCCGGGAAGAACCCAGTCTCCTCGGACCACTGCATGGAGAACTCGTCGCCGGTGAGGTGCTGGACGTACTGCCAGGCCGCCTCCTCGTTGCCGGTGCCCTCGAAGACCGAGAGCAGGGAGCCGCCCGCGAAGGAGGGCATGTACCCCTCCTCCTGGCCGGGGAGGGTGAAGGAGTCGATCCTCCCCTCCAGCTCGGGGTTGCTCTCCAGGATGGCCTTCGGGTTGGCGCTGCCGAGGATGGCCATCGCCGCCTCCTCGTTGGCGATCGACTCCATGACCTCGATCTCGGTCCAGTTGACCGCGCCCGTGGTGGAGGTGCCGTCCTCCAGGGCGAGGCCGGTGAAGAACTCGATCCCCGCCCGGGCCTCGGGGGTGTCGATCTCCGACACCCAGGTGCCGTCCGGCTGCTCGACGGCGATCTCCCCGCCGCCGCCCCAGATCCAGGGCATGACCGAGTACTGGGCGTCACCGGGGACGGGGAAGGCGATCATGCCGTCCTCCGCCTCGGCGAGGGCCGTCGCGGTCTCGCGCAGCTCCTCCCAGTTCTCCGGCGTCTCCAGGCCGTGCTCCTCGAAGAGGTCCGAGCGGTAGACGACGGAGCGGATGGAGGCGTACCAGGGGACGCCGTACACGCCTTCGCCGAGCCGGCCCATCTCCATGAGGCCGGGGATGTACTGGTCGGTGTCGATGCCGTAGCCGGACAGGTCGTGCAGCGCCCCGGCGTCGGCGAACCCGGGGGTGAGCGTGTTGCCGAGCTCGACCACGTCGGGTGTGGTCCCTCCGGCGATGGCCGTGGAGATCTTGTTCTGGGCGTCCTGCCACGGGATGAACTCGACGTCGACCTCGACACCGGTCTCCTCGGTGAACGCGGCGTTGGCCTCCTCGAAGAACCCGGTCTCGTCGGGGTTGGTGCCCTGCATGATCCACACCGTGAGCCCGTCGGCGCCGGAGCCGTCACCGCCCCCGCCGGACCCGCACGCCGTGGCGGCCAGGACCAGCGCCACCGCGGCGGCGGGGAGTGGAACGTACTTGTGGGTTCGTCTGCGGGCCATCGGCACGCCTCCCGTTCCTTTCGAGGGTCCCCTGAGGGTTGGTAGGAAACCTACGTAAAGAACGGCCTCCAGTGAAGTAAACCACTGTGATTTGTGTCTGACCCGTTAGGGGTCGGGGCCCGGGAACCGGCTCACCGCGCGTCCCCCGGCACGCCCGGCCCCTCCGCCCCCGGCGGCCCGGCCCCGCGTGTCGTCGCCCTACTCCGACAGTCCGGTGACCTGGCGCAGGACGGACAGGAGTTCGGCGCGCTTGTAGACGGCCAGGCCGATGGCGGCGCCGAACGCGGCGAGCATGTGGACGTAGACCATGGGGTCGCCCCGGGTGAAGCGCTCGGCGGCCTCCTCCTCACCGACCGAGTGGGCCTCCCACGCGGTGGCGACCGCGAACTCCAGTTCGGGCGGGAGCATCTCGGCGACGGTACGGGCGACGGCCTCGCGGGAGTCGGCGGGCTTCCACACCACGCCGGTCTGCTGCACCCTGCGGCCGAGGAACGCGGCGACGACCTTCAGTTCCGACAGGACCTCGTCCACGTCGTCGGCGGCGCGCGGGACGACCGCGTCGAGCGCCTCCCGGTCCCGGTCCGCGTAGGCCTCGATCAGCTCGATCGCGGTCCGCCGGACGCGGTCCGGCGTCTCCTGCGGCTGTGTGCGGCCGTCGCGGGGATCGTGGGATGGTCCGGAGAATGACTCTGAGGACACGGTGGTGGTCCCTTCTGGGTGGTGGGGCTCGGGTCCATGATGCCGCGAACGGGTCCCGGCGGAGCCCCGGACAGGCCGGGATCCCCTTCCGGCGAACAGGGGCCGACGGGCCCCTGGCAGCGCGGGCCCCGGGGCGCCGGGGCCCGCGCCGGCGTCAGAACACCGGGCGCAGGGGCATGTGGGAGGCGGTGCCGTCCAGTTTCACCCCGAGGATCTGGTGCAGCTGCACCACGTCCCTCTCGAACCCCAGCACCGACCCCGCCATGTAGAGCCGCCAGACCCGGGCCGTGCCCTCGCCGACCTCGGCGACCGCCTCGTCCCAGTTGCGTTCCAGGTTGGCGCCCCAGTGGCGGAGGGTGAGCGCGTAGTGCTCGCGCAGGTTCTCCTGGTGGCGGATCTCGAAGCCCGCGTCGTTCATCGCGGTCTGGATCCGGCCCGCCCCCTCCAGCTCCCCGTCGGGGAACACGTACCGGTTGATGACGCCGCCGGTGTCCATCGGCCTGAGGTTGTTGCGCGGCCGGGTGATGGAGTGGTTGAGCAGCCGTCCCCCGGGGACCAGCTTGGCGTACAGGGAGGCGAAGTAGGCGTCCAGGTTCCTGGCGCCGATGTGCTCGGTCAGCCCGATGGAGCTGATCCGGTCGTAGCTGCCGTCGGGGACGTCGCGGTAGTCCATGTGCCGGACCTCGGCGAGCTCCGACAGCCCCTCCTGGGCGATCTTCTTGCCCGCCCACTCGGCCTGCTCCTTGGACAGGGTGACGCCGAGCGCGCGGACCCCGTGCTCCCGGGCGGCGTGCATGACCATGCCGCCCCAGCCGCAGCCCACGTCGAGCAGGCGCATGCCCGGCTCCAGGCCGAGCTTGCGCGAGACCAGTGCGTACTTGCGGAACTGGGCGCTCTCCAGCGCGCCGTCCTCCTCCCCCACCCTGTCCAGGGCTCCGTCCGCGTCGTCGAAGACCGCGCAGGTGTAGGTCATGGACGGGCCCAGCACCAGTTCGTAGAACGCGTTGGAGACGTCGTAGTGGTGGTGGATGGCCTCGGCGTCCCGCTGCTTGGAGTGGCGCCAGCCCCGTGTCGCCAGACGGCCGCGGGTCATCTCCTCCGGCGGCGGGGCCACCCTGCTGACGAACTTGACCCAGCCCACGGAGCGGACGATCTCGGCGAGGTCGCGGGCGGACACGTTGATCCCCTCGGCGAAGGCGAAGTCCGCCATGTGTCTGAGGGCGGTGTACATGTCGCCCTCCAGCTCCAGGTGGCCGGAGACGTACGCGCGGGTCAGCCCGAGCCCGTTCGGGGACTGGGCCAGGTAGTTGACGGCGACCGGTGTCCGCACGTGCAGGGCGACGCCGCTGTTCGGGTCGCCTGCGCTGCTGCCGTCGTAGGCGGTGAACCGGAGGGGCGCGTCAGGTCCGACGACGCGCTCGAAGATCTCGGCAAGACGCATGCTCTCTGTCCTTACCTCTCTCGGAGGCGGTCCGTCCCCGCGGACCGCGCCCCTGTGGTGTCAGCGGTTGCGCACGCACTTGGCGTACAGGTCCAGCAGCCGCCCCCCGGGGTCGTACGCCTCCTTGAGCGCGGAGTACGCGGGACCGTTGTAGAGCCGCCGGAACTCGTCCTCGCCGTAGAAGGAGTCCGAGTACAGGGACTTGTGTCCGCCCAGGTCGGCGACGCGCTCCTCGACGAGCCGGTTGTGGTGGGCGCGGCGCTGGTTCGGTTTCATGTCGACGAGCCCCCAGAAGCCGAAGTTCACGTAGAGGCGGCCGTCCTCCAGGGGGTAGAGCGGCCAGATGTGCTCGCCCTCCCCCAGTTCGGGCCGCCGGGGCTCGCGGAGCCGGAGGGGGCACATCCAGACCGGGGACATGCCGATCTCGGAGTGGAAGAAGTCCAGGAACTCGGCCCCCCGCTCGACGCCGACCTCGACGTCCTGGATCAGGGGTTCCTGGGGGCGCTTGCCCCGGTAGTGGGTGAGGAGCCGGAAGAAGTCGGTCCGCCGGTCCCAGGCGACCAGCCTGCGGTACACGTCGGAGCGCTTCAGGGAGCGCGGCCACAGGGGGCGCACGAGCGGGTGCTGGGCGCCGAAGGCGCGCGAGCACCAGAACCAGTCGGTGTCCCAGCGCCACAAATAGTCGTGGAGGGTGAGGTAGTCGCCCGGGCCGCGGCCCGCGTGGCGCCGGATGGACCGGTAGTAGATGTCGTTCCCGGTGTAGTCGCTGGTCCAGGGCGCCTGGTCGGTGAAGCGGGCCAGGGTGAGGTACAGCTCGCCGGGCCCGAAGGCCACCCCGTCCACGAAGTCGACCGGCTGGCCCTCGTGCTCCAGGTCCTCGCAGATCCGGGCGAGCGCGTCCATGGCCTCGGCGGCTCCGTGGAAGCGCAGGTGGCGCAGGTGCACGTAGGGGGACGCGGGTTCGAGCTCGATGCGCAGGCGCAGGCCGTAGCCGAGCGTGCCGTAGGAGTTGGGGAAGCCGTGGAACAGGTCGCTGTGCTCGTTGTCCCGGGTGGCGGTGACGACGTCGCCCGCGGCGGTGAGGATCTCCATCTCCTGGACGCCCTCGTGCGGGAGGCCGTTGCGGAAGGAGGAGGACTCGATCCCCATGCCGGTGACGGCGCCCCCCAGGGTGATGGTGCGCAGTTGGGGGACGACGGTCGGCATCAGCCCGTGCGGGAGGGTCGCCGCGACGAGGTCCTCGTAGGTGGTCATGCCGCCGACGTCGGCGAGGCGCTCGACCGGGTCGATGGCGATGACGCCGGTGAAGCCGGAGGCGTCCAGGGCCGGGGCGGAGGAGGGCTCCCGGAACCGGAACAGGTTGGAGGTGGGTTTGGCCAGCCGGACCGGCGCGTCCTGCGGAAGCGCCCGGTAGTCGCGGCGGATCCGCTGGACCGCCGCTATGTGCTCGGCGAACCCCGTCCGCCGTCCGGCCGCGGTACCGCTGCCCGTTCCCTGCTGTTGAGGAGTCATCCCAGTTCCCGTTCCGGTGTCGGCGACGCACAGTGTGGGTCGGATCGGCCCTGGCCGCCGAGAGCGGCTGGGATGGGCCGATCTCCTCAGTTCTACCTACCGGTAACGGTCTTGTGCCACCCCATTTGTATCGTGTCTTCCCAGAAGTCCGTCTACCTGGGGTGTTGTCCGGGTCACGTGTTCTTCGGCGTCCCTGAGCCGGTGTGGGCGGCCGGAGGCGGGCACGACGTAGGATCTGGGTTCGTGCGTATCGCTCTCGTAGACTCCGGCATCGGCATGCTCTCGACCGCGGCGGCCCTGCACGCCGCCAGGCCGGACGCCGACCTGTTCCTGGCGATGGATCCGGACCACATGCCCTGGGGGCGGCGGACCCCGGACGAGGTGATCGCCCGCGCCCTGGCCGGGGCCCGCGCGGCGTCGGGCGCCGCGGGCGGCCGGGGACTGGACGCGGTGGTCGTACCGTGCAACACGGCCTCGGTCCACGGCCTGGCCGAGCTCCGCGCCGAGTTCGAGCCGGACGTGCCGGTGATCGGTACGGTCCCCGCGATCAAACCCGCGGCCGCGGGCGGAGGCCCCATCGCCGTGTGGTCCACCGTGGCGACCACCCGCAGCGCCTACCAGCGCCGGCTGATCGAGACCTTCGCGGGCGGCGTGGACGTGACCCCGGTCGCCTGCGTCGGGCTCGCCGAGGCCGTGGAGTCGGCGGATCCCCGGCGCATCGCCGACGCCGTCGCCTACGCCGCCGACCTCACACCGGGGGACGTGCGCGGCGTCGTGCTGGGCTGCACCCACTACGACCTCGTGGGCGAGCGGATCTCCGCCGCGCTGGGCGGCCGGGCCGAACTCTTCACCGCGGCCGGGGCCGTGGCCGCGCAGACACTGCGGCGCGTCGCCGACGCGGCCGCCCGGCCCGCCCTCGCGGACGACGGCCGCAACCGTACCGGCCTGGTGCGGGTGCTGGCCAGCGGGCGGCCCGCCCGGCTGCCCTCCTCCGCCCTCGCCTACCCGGCCGGGCGCGCGATCGCCGGGGCCCAGCCCGCCGCGGCCGGGGTCGCAGGGGGGTCGGCGCCCGCCTGAGCTCCGCGCCGCGGGTCCTCCTCGGCGGCGCCCGGGGCCGGTCCGTGGGGTCCTTCGGCCGGTCGGCGCTCGTGCCGGCCACCGCGAGCGGTCGCGGGGCCGCCCCCCGCAGGACGGGCGGCGAAGGCCGGCCCGGGTCCGGCCGTTGGCGCGCGGCCGGCCCCGCGCGAGGCGGACCGGCGCGCGCGGGCCCGGAACGACCCGCGGAACACGTCCTAGAAGGCCGCCCCGGGGGCGGTGGCCAGGACCGGGGGTTCCGCGCCCGGACCGAACCCGGCCTCCGCGTCGGGACCGCTGTTGAGGGCGCCGGCGGCGAGGGTGCGCACCAGGTTGCGCACGCCGGCGGTGTCGTTGTCGTGGAGCAGCGTCTCCAGGAGGGACAGCGCCGCCCGCTGGTCACCGGGCTGTTCGCGCACGTGCCTCCACTGCGGCTCGGTGGCGGCGTCCGACAGCATGAGGGTGCGCCCGACCTGGCCGAGCGCGCTGAGGAGCGGCGTGTCGTGGGGGATGCTCTCCAGGGCCGCGTTGACCTGCTCGGCCTGGAACTCGGGATCGACCTGCTCCGAGGGCTGCGCACGCAGGAACGCGAGGATCTGCTCCGCGGGCGCCGCCGGGGCGACCGGGGGGATCCCGCCGATCATCGTGCGGGCCTCGACCAGGTCCCCCAGGATCTCGTCGGTGCGGCCCAGCTCCCCGATCAGCCTCTCCGCGCGCTGGGCGGAGCAGGTCGCCACCCAGCGGGCTCCGCGGCCGGCGGCCAGGCGGGCGGCGGCCAGGGCCAGCTCCGCGCCGCGGCGGGGCGCCCCGACCCTCTCGAAGTAGCGGGACCACGTGGTCACCCGGACCCCGAGCCGCCAGTCGTTGCGGACGGCTCCCTGGCAGACGAGGTTCTCGACGGCCTCCACCCAGGCGAGTCGCAGGCTCGGGTGGGCCTCCGCCTCCTCGACCGTCGGGAGCGGGGCGATGGCCTCGCGGGGCGCGCACTGGCCGAGCCTGGTGAGCCAGGAGAGGAGCCGCGCCCGCTCGAAGCGGATGCGGCGGCGCAGGGCGTCGCGGCGCGGGTTCGCCGCGTCCAGGGCGAGCTCCGCCTCCATCCGGTCGAGGACCTCCAGGGCCTGCGTGTGCTTGTCCTGGTGGCGCAGCGCCCGCACGAGGGTGAAGACGCCGTCGGCGCCGAGCACGGCCGGCCCGGTGGCGGTGTGCTCGTAGCGCCGCAGCTCCGTCTCCGCCCGGTCGGCCAGGTCCTCGTCGATCAGCAGGTTGACGCGGGCCAGGGTCAGGGCGGGCCAGGCCGGGGTGCGCTCCCAGCCGGCCAGGCTGCGGGTGGACAGCAGGTCGCGCCGCAGGTCGGTGGTCCCCCGGGCGTCCACGTTCGCGTGGCAGCGCACGAGCGTCTCCTGGAGGGACACCGGCAGCGGGCCGTGCTCGTGCGGCGCCGGCTCGTCGGCGGCGGCCGCTGTCACCTGGGCCAGGGCCCGCCTGCCCTCGGCGAGCACCCCGACCCGCACGGCCAGGGGCCAGTGCGCGAGGAAGAACAGGGTCGGCGGCCCGAAGACCCCCGGCACCGCGGCCTGCGCGCCCCCCGCCTCGGCGACGAGCCGGCGCGCGGTGCGCATCGCCGACCTGGCCACGGCCTCCACCCGGACCGCGTCCCCCGCCTCGCAGAGCACGGGCAGCGCCGTGACCCCGTCCGCCAGCTCGTCCTGCCCCGCCGCCCTGAGCCGGCGGGAGGTCTCCCCTGCCCACGTCCACATCGGCATGCTCTTCTCCCCCTGATGGTGCCGCGTGAGAACAGAACGTAGCAGCGTGGTGACAGGACTGTCCGGAAAACGCGTGAGACCGGTGCCGGGCGGGGCCCGCACGCCCGATCCGTGTCGTTTGGGCCGGATAGACTCTGGGGCACCGCGGCCCCGGGGGGACCGGACAGGGCCCCCGCTCCGCACACCACCCGCAGCAGTACCTGAGGGGACATGAGCGCCGATGGGATGGCGAGACCGCTTCGGACTCCGCAAGGCCAACCGCAAGGGCAAGGCCCGTTTCGACCGGGCCTCCGAGGATTCGGACATCAAGGCGCTGATCGAGTTCTCGAAGAGCAGGGTGGGAGTGGAGTTCTTCGTCGAGCCCGAAACGTTCGCCACCCGGACCACGGCCGTCGCCGTGGCCACCGACGGCGAGTGGATCCGGCGCCGCTGCGGCTCCCCCGAGGTGATCCGCAAGGTCGCCCGTGACCTGGCCGTCCCCGCCTACGACGTGCAGATCGTCGGTTACCCCCAGCGCATGCGCGACTGGAGCGCGCGCAACAAGCGCGGTCTGACGATGGACGAGTAGCGCCGGCCCGGTGGTGGAGGACCCGCCACACCGACACACCGGGGAGGACGTGTCCGAAACCCTCTACCCGGTCATTTTGGGCATTGATGACGAGGCCTTGCCGCGACTTCCTCTCCGAACGGGTTCCCTAACGGGCTCCGTTCGTCGCATACTCGCCTGGGAGGGGGGACTCTGATGAAGCAGGATCTCACGGCCCTGTGTTGCGAATGCGGCATGATGCGCGAGGTGAGCGACTACCAGAGTGTGGGCGAGGCCCAGTCGGCCTACGGACTGGCCCGCTGCGTCGTCTGGCGCAAGTGCCGCACCTGCGGCTACCGCACCTACCACGCCTATCTGCGCACCGACGAGGACCGCGACGAGCTGGAGGACGCCCTCAGGCTGGACGGCGCCCTCGCGGCGGAGGCCCTCGACGAGGAGATGGAGCAGCTGCGGCTGTGCGGGATCGAGGTCGGCCACGCCCCCGTCCCCGCCATCTGGGACGGCCAGTCGGTCGGCATGGTCACCCAGCGGCTGACCGACCACGCCTACTCCATCGTCCTGGACCCCGAGTCGTCCGTGGTCTCACGCCTGAAGCTCATCGACATGATGTGGAACGAGCTCCTGGTCGGCGAGCACGACGACCGCTGGTTCATCCAGGAGTCCGAGGACGACGAGTCCCCCGCGTACGCGGTCCGCCTCTTCGGCTACCGCACCCGGGGCTGACCGGACCGGCCCCACCGCCGGACCGCGCAACGGCCCCGTCGCGACGCGCGGCGGCCGGGCGCCCGGCCGCCGCGCGTCGCGGCGGGCAGGCACGGTCGGCGGCCCTCAGCCCGCGGCCGGCTCGGGTGCGTCCCGCCGGGACAGCCGGCGCAGCGCCGACCGGGCCACCTCGGGGTCCGTGGTGCCCCAGTAGGGCGGCAGCGAGGCGCGCAGGAAGCCGCCGTAGCGGGCGGTGGCCAGACGCGGGTCCAGGACCGCGATGACCCCGCGGTCGTCGGTGGAGCGCAGCAGCCGGCCGGTGCCCTGGGCGAGCAGCAGCGCGGCGTGGGTGGCCGCCACCGACAGGAACCCGTTGCCGCCGTGCGCGGCCACGGCCCGCTGGCGGGCGGAGGCGAGGGGGTCGTCCGGACGGGGGAACGGGATGCGGTCCACAATCACCAGCGACAGGGAGGGGCCCGGCACGTCCACGCCCTGCCACAGCGACAGGGTGCCGAACAGGCAGGACCGCTCGTCCTCGGCGAACCGCCGGACCAGCTGGCCGGTGGAGTCCTCCCCCTGGCACAGGATCGGCTGGTCGAGCCGGTCCCTGAGCTCGTCGCCGGCCTGCTGGGCGGCCCGCATGGAGGAGAAGAGGCCCAGGGCCCGACCGTCGGCGGCCTCGATGAGCTCGGCGATCTCGTCGAGGTAGGAGGGGGCGAGCCCGTCGCGCCCGGGCGGCGGCAGGTGGGTGGCCACGTACAGGATGCCGCTGCGGGCGTGCTCGAAGGGCGACCCGACGTCCAGCGCTCGCCAGCGGGGCTCCCCCGCCGCGCGGTGGGGGCCGTCGTCGTCCTCGTCCGGGCCGGCGGCCGCGGCGTCCCCGTCACCGGTCTGCGCCCGCGTCGCCCCGGGGGCGCCCGCGGCGGCCCGCTCCGCGGCCTCCCGGGTGACCTCGCGGCCCAGGCCCCACTGGTTGGCCAGGGAGGTGAAGGAACCGCCGAGGGTGAGGGTGGCCGAGGTCAGCACGACGGTCCGGTCCCCGAAGAGCTTCTCCCGCAGCAGCCCGCCGACGGCGAGCGGGGCGACGTTGAGGGCGGGCTGGCGGCCCGGGGCCCTGGTGAGCCACACGACCTCGGTGCGGTCGCGCAGGGCGGGTTCGTAGGACTCCAGCACGCGTACGGCGGTCTCGCGCACCTCTTCGAGCGCGGCCAGGGCCAGGCGGCGGTCGCTGGCGCCGTCGGGGTCGAGCTCGCCGGGCGAGGGCCCGATGGCGGTGACGCAGGCGGAGGCGGCGTCGCGGGTGGCCGCGACCGCGTTGGCCAGGGCGTCGTCGATGTGGTCCAGGCGGCCGTCGGGCGACTCGGTGAACATCAGGGCGAGCCCGTCGGCGCACTCCGTGAGGCGCTCGCTGATACCGGGCTCGACCAGGCGGGCGGCGCGCTTGGCCGCGGTGTTGACGACGCGCTCGCTCAGGCTGCCGGTGGACACGGAGGTCGCCCGGTCCACGAGCTCGTGCGCCTCGTCGATCATGATCGTGTCGTGCTCGGGCAGGATGTGCCGGCCCTGCGCCATGTCGATGGAGAGCATGGCGTGGTTGGTGACCACCACGTCCACGCCCTGGGTGGCCTCGCGTGCGAACTCCGCGAAGCACTCCTGCCCGAAGGGGCAGATCCGGGCCCCCATGCACTCGTTGGCGCCCACGGACACCTGCCGCCAGGCGAGGTCGCTGACGCCGGGGACGAGTTCGTCGCGGTCGCCGGTGACGGTCTCCTCCGCCCACTCGTGCAGGCGGGCCACCTGGCGGCCGAGGGAGGAGAGCTGCCGGGGGTCGAACAGCTCGGCGTCCTCCGCGTCCTCGTCCGCGGTCTGGAGCCGGTTGCGGCACAGGTAGTTGCGGCGGCCCTTCAGCACGGCGAACGTGGGCTCGCGCGACAGCAGCGGGGACAGCGCCCCGGCCAGGCGCGGCAGGTCCCGGTCGATGAGCTGGTTCTGGAGGGCGATGGTGGCGGTGGAGACCACCACGGTGTTCTTCCGGTCCATCGCGTGTCTGACCGCGGGTACCAGGTACGCCAGGGACTTGCCGGTGCCGGTGCCGGCCTGGACCACCAGGTGCTCGCGTTGGTCGACCGCCGCGGCCACGGCGTCGGCCATGGTCGTCTGGCCCTCGCGGCGGCTGCCGCCGAGAGCGGTGACGGCGGCGTCGAGCAGGGTCGCAACGTCGGGAAGATCTGCCACGGATCGACAGTACCGGGCCGTGGGGACAGGACGGGCTCCGTCCACAGGCGGGATCGGCCGGGCCCTCCGGGGCCCGGCCGACCGGTCCGGCGGACGTCAGGCGAGGCCGCGGGCGAGCCTCTCCAGGGCGTCCAGCGACTGGGCCAGCCCTTCCTCCATGCCCGAGCTGACCATGCCGTCGCGGTCCTCGACGGTCTGGAACACGGAGATCGCCCGGTAGAGGGTGCGGCCGTCCTTCTCCTCCAGCATGTGGGTGTCCATCGCCACGTGGCCCGGCATCCCCTCGAACTCGAAGGTCTGCACGATGCGCTCGGGGGCGACCACGTCGTGGAAGACCCCGTGGAAGGCGTACTCCTCGCCGCCGGCGGCCTTCTCGACGAACCGCCAGGTGCCGCCGGGACGCGCCTCGGCCCGGTCGACGACCGTGTCGGTCTCGTCCAGCCCCCACCACCGGGCCAGGTGCTCCGGTTCGGTCATGGCCTTGAACACCACGTCCCTGGGCGCGTCGAAGGTGCGGGTGACGACGATGTCCTGGCGACCGGGCTCGACGGTCACGGTGAGGTCACTCATGGGTCTTCTCTCCCTCGGTGCTGCGGTCTCCGGCTCCCTGCGCATCCTGGATGCGGCGGATCTCCTCGTCCAGCCGGTCGAAGCGCTCCTCCCACTGGTCGTGGTAGCGCCCGATCCACACCGACGCCTGCTCCAGGGGCGCGGTCTCCAGTCGGCAGGGGCGCCACTGCGCGTCCCGTCCTCGGCTGACCAGGCCGGCCCTCTCCAGGACCTTCAGGTGTCTGGACACCGCCTGGAGGCTGATGGGGAACGGCTCCGCCAGGTCGTTGACGGTCGCCTCGCCCTCCGCGAGCCGCGCCAGCAGCGCCCGGCGGGTCGGATCCGCCAGCGCCGCGAACGTGAGGCTCAGGGGGTCACTCGCCATCTGCGCATTCAACTTTCTCGTTGATCAACCGATATGTTGATTATGACTCAGGCCACACCCCGGGTCAAGAGGTGGGGAGAGCCCCGGAGGGCCGCCGAGCGGCAGGAACCGCCCCCAAGGGGGTGCCTCGGGGGGTTCGGGGGTCTCCCCCCGGCAGGCATGACGAAGACGACCCTGCGAGGAGGCCGAAGGCCCCCGAGCAGGGTCGTCCCAGAGAATGCGGGACAGCAAGACCTGTGCACAGGAAAACGTCGCGACAGGCAGACTCCCCCGTCGGCAGGCCCGGCACCGCCGCCCCACCGATCACCACTACCCCAGCCACAGGGGGTCACCCCGGGGGGTTCGGGGGTCTCCCCGGGGGGTTCGGGGGTCTCCCCCCGGCAGGCATGACGAAGACGACCCTGCGAGGAGGCCGAAGGCCTCCGAGCAGGGTCGTCCCAGAGTCGCGTGGAGCTATGGGGATTCGAACCCCAGACCTCCTCCATGCCATGGAGGCGCGCTACCAACTGCGCCATAGCCCCGTGTGCCGTGCGGCAACGGTTCGATTCTATCGGACGCGGAAGGGTGGGGTGAACATGCGAGGTGTCGGGCGGCCCACACGGCGCGTCACGGGGGCGTGCACGGCCTCCGATTCCCGGAGCACCCCACCACCCCGGGAATCGGGCACGCGCGGAAGGGGGTCGGGCCCCGGCTCCCGGGCATGATGGCGCCATGAACGACGAACGGAACCCGGTGGAGGTCCTGACCCGATGGGAGGACCACGGCGCCGTGTGGCGCGTGGTGGACCGCTCCCCCTCCCGGGTGACGGTGGCCCTGTGCAGGTGCGACGGGGGCGAGGAGGTGGACCGCCTGGTCTCCGACGATCCGGCCCTCCTCGCCTTCGTCGACGAACGGGTCAGGACTCCGCGATCTCCCTGATCCGGTCCAGCCTGTTCTCCCAGGCCGCTCCGACGCGCTGGAGGTCGCGGCCGAGCTCGCTGAGCCGTGAGCCGATCGGCCGGTGCACGACCTCCCGGCCGCGCCGTTCCGACTCCACCAGCCCCACGGAGCGCAGCACGTCCAGGTGCTTGACGACGGCCTGCCGGCTCACGGGCAGCTCGCCGGCCAGCGCCGAGGCGGAGGCGGGTTCGCGAGCCAGGCTCACGAGGATGCTCCAGCGGGTCTCGTCGCCCAGCGCGGCGAAGACGGTGGCGTTCACGGAGCCACCGCTCCCGAGAGGTGCGCCGTCAGGGCGGCGAGCCCCCCGGCCCATCCCTCCTCCTCCCGCGCGACGTTGTCGGAGACCGTCCCGAAGCGCGGGTGCAGGGTGTCGAAGCCGCTCTGGGAGACCGTGAGCAGCGAGCCGCCCCCCGACTTCCTCACCGTCATCGTCACCAGCGTGCCGACACCCTCACCGGGGTCGGTGTCCGGCTCGGCGGCGATCCGGTAGGCGAACTCCGAGGGCTCGTCCACCGCGACGACCCTTCCCCGGAAGGTGCCGTGCTCGTCCCGGCGCAGCTCCATGGGGGCGCCCGGCACGGCCTCGAATTCCGCCCCGCCGAAGGCGTACCAGGCCGCGGAGTGCTCGGGCCGGGTCAGCACCGGCCAGAGCCGTTCGGGCGCCACCCCGACGTGGACGGAGCGCTCGACGGTCGAGGCGTCCAGGAAGGAGCGCGCGGCGCCGAGCTCCTCCTCCCAGCCCCGGGTGTTCTCCTCGACGCGCCGGCGCCGCGCGGCCTCCGTGCCGCCCAGCGAGGAGAATCCGCTCTCGGCCACCCGCAGGGTCACGCCGCCCGCCTCGAGTTCCTCGATCCAGAACTCGACCAGGGTCGACCCGCCTTCCTCGCCGCCCAGCCAGCGGAACGCCGCGTAGCCGGGCGGGTCGAGCCTCTCGGTGCGTATGCGGGAGTCGCCGTGGACCGGGTCGCGCACGACGCTGACGTCGCCGTCCTGCTCGATCACGTGGTCGACGACCGCTCCGTCGTTGATGAACCATCCCGGGCGTGACACCAGCTCCCAGACGCGGCGCGCCGACGCCGCGATGTCCACCTCTCGTTCGATCCGGTCCGAAATCCCGTCCATGACACCCTCCCTCGTCGCATGTGCAACACCATGGTTGCATTAATGCCCTTCGGGAGCAACCCTCCGGTTGCACGTGGGGTCTGTCAGGACGGCCGCCCGCCCTGGCCGGCCCCGGGGCGGCGGTCGGCCGCGGGCGCGTCCTCGGGCGGGCCGGTCACCACCGTGCCCCGCCCGACCCCAGGTCCCCCGCCGGCCTCGGCGCCGCGAGGACCACGCCCTCCACCTCCAGCGGCATCCGGAGCCGGCGGGCCGGCCCCCACGACGTGTCCTCGACCCCCGGGGCGAGGTCGCCGTCGCCCTCCGGGGCGAGCGGGCCGTGGTCGCCCGTACCCCGGCGCCCGGCGAGGAGGAGGGCCGTGCGCGCCAGGGACAGCCGGGCGAGGGAGCCGTGACCGGTGCCGATCCGCCGCCTCAGCCCTTCCAGCGCCGCGTAGGCCATCAGGTACCCGGTCCCGTGGTCCAGCGCCTGGACCGGCAGCGGCTTCGGAGCGTCCAGCCCGCCTTCGCGCATGGCGGCGTCGGCGATGCCGGTGCTCATCTGCACCAGGCTGTCGAATCCGCGCCTCGCCCTCCAGGGGCCGGTCCAGCCGTAGGCGTCGAGGCCGACCTCGACCAGCCCCGGTCGCACCCTGCGACGGACGTCCGCGCCGAGGCCCATCCGGTCGAGGGCGCCGGGTCGGTAGCCGTGCACGAGGACGTCGCACCGCCCCAGCAGTTCCAGCAGGAGCCCGCGCGGGCCCGCTTCGCGCAGGTCGAGCCGGGCGGACCTCTTGCCGAGCATGACCTCGGGGACCAGTCCGGGCTCGTCCCACCAGGGCGGGTCCACGCGCAGGACGTCGGCCCCCAGCAGCGCCAGGAACCTCGTCGCCACGGGACCCGCCAGGACCCGGGTGAGGTCGAGGACGCGCACGCCCTCCAGCGGGCGCGCCCCGCCCGCGAGGACCGGCGCCGCCTCCGACCGGTCGCCGTCCTCCCAGGCGATGAGCGGTTCGCGGGCCACGCTCCGTCCCTGCTCACCGGAGGCCCACGCGGCCGTCGAGCGCATCACGGCCGCGCAGCCCCCGGCTCGGACGACACGGGACTCCAGTTCGGCCCCGTCCCATCCGGCGACGGCCCGCCGCACCCGGTCCCGCCCGCCGGGGACGCCGAGGACGCGTAGGGCCGCCTCACGGTGGGCGGCGGCGTTGGTGTGGAGCCTGATCCACCCGTCGGCGGTCCGGTAGTCGCCCGCGACGTCGTCCCACGGGGAGGGGGGCCGCCACCCCGTGGGGCGGAGGGACCACGCGAACCACATCGAGGCCAGGCGCCGGTCGACGCGGACCTCCCGGCGGCGCCCGTCGCCCGCCGAGGCCAGGTCGGCGGCGGCGACACCGGCCGCGCCGACGGAAGCGGCGGCGAGCTCCGTGACGGGAAAGACCGAGGGGAGTCCGCCCGTTCCCGTGAACGTCAGCCCTGCGCGCGAGGGACCCCGGCCCGACCCCAGGATGTCCTCCGCCACGGCCCGGGTGACGTCGTCCGCATCGTCGTGTCCACCGTCCATCGACCGTCCCTTCCTCCGGAAGGCTCACCACCGTACGGGAGGGGCTCCGGGGCGCGGTGCCGGACCCCGCCGCATCGACGGAACCGTGCCCGGGTGCGCGGTGGGGGTCGAGGCGGACGAGGACCGCCGGGCAGGGCCCTCGGCCGAACGACGGACTCCCCCGTCGACAGGCCCGGCACCACCGCCCCGCCGACCACCGCCACCCCAGCCACAGGGGGGCGCCTCGGGGGGTTCGGGGGGTCTCCCCCCGGCAGACATGACGAAGACGACCCCGCGAGGAGGCCGAAGGCCCCCGAGCAGGATCGTCCCGCAGAACACAGCCCGCCGGTACGGGAAATCACCACGACCGGACGGGCTCCCCCGTCGGCAGGCCCGGCACCACCGCCCCACCGACCACCACTACCCCAGCCACAGGGGGTCACCCCGGGGGGTTCGGGGGGTCTCCCCCCGGCAGGCATGACGAAGACGACCCCGCGAGGAGGCCGAAGGCCCCCGAGCAGGGTCGTCCCAGAGTCGCGTGGAGCTATGGGGATTCGAACCCCAGACCTCCTCCATGCCATGGAGGCGCGCTACCAACTGCGCCATAGCCCCTGGTGTGCCGGGCGGTTTCCCCGCTCGGCGATAGAAGTACTGTACCGGAGGTCCGGGGCAGGTCGGGACGCCGGGGCGGGAGAGCGGCCGGTGGATAGCCGTGGGCGGGGTTGAATACCCTGGGGTCGTGGCCGAATCAAAGCTTGAGATCCAGATGCTCCACGACCGCCTCCTCGTGCGGACGGTCGTGGACCGGAGCGAGCGGCGCAGCAGCGCCGGTCTGGTCATCCCGGACACGGTGAAGCTGGCGACCAGGCTCGCGTGGGGGGAGGTCGTCGGCGCCGGGACCGGCGCCCGGCACGTGAAGACCGGGGACCGCGTGCTCTTCGACCCGGAGGAGCAGGGCGAGGTCGAGCTGAACGGCGAGCGCTACGTGATCCTGCGCGAGCGCGACGTGCACGCCGTCGCCAACGAGGCCCCGGAGCGGGGCACCGGCCTGTACCTGTGACCCGCCCTCCCTCCCCCGCGCCGGGGGCCGGGCGCCCGGCCGGCGGACGTCAGCCGCGTCCGCCGTTGGTCGCCGGGTTCGCGGCCACCTTCTCCAGGGAGAGCACGCAGAGGTTGAGCGCCTCGTACGCGGAGGCCTCCCCTGTGTTGACGTAGGACCACCCGGAGTAGAGCCCCGCCCACAGGAACTGCTGCATCCAGCTCGCGGAGATCGCGGGGTCGATGCTGCCGTCGGCGTGCCCGCGTTCGATGAGGGCGGTGAGCGCGAGGTCGGCCTCCCCGCACTCCTCCTCGGCATCCTCGGTGAAGTCCTCCTCCTGCCCGAAGGCCAGCATGACCACCTTCTGGAGCGCGAAGTACTCCGGCACGAGGCGCCGGAAGGCCTCCAGGCCGGTCCCCTCGGTGGTGCGCGCCCGCTGCATGGCCTCGGTGATCAGCTCGTCGGCGTACTCCCCCAGGGCGTTGGTCAGGTCGGCGCGTTCGGGGAAGTAGCGCTGGAGGGTGCTGCGGGCGACCCCCGCGGCCCTGGCGACCTGCGACAGGGGGGCCGCGGAGTTCTCGCCGAGGACCTGGACGGCCGCTTCGAGGATCGCGCGCCGGGTGCGCGCGCGTGTCCTCGTCTCTTCCTCTGAGGGAGCGCTGTTCACCATGCCCTCATCCTAAGCTTGTCGGTACTTGCTTGACAATAATCGGTCACATATGACCTAATTTAGAGCATGACTGAACGATCTACGGTATTAACCGACTCCTCACCGGGGACGCAGGAGCCCCGCTTCGCCCAACTCCGGGTGCTGTGGTCGTTCGTGCACCCGCACCGGCGGAAGCTCGCCCTCGGACTGGTGCTCGCGCTGCTCGGGTCCGCGCTCGAACTCGCCAACCCGATGGTGATCAAGCTCGTCCTGGACACCGTCGCCGACGCGGGCAGCCTCGCGGTGCCCATCTCGCTCCTGCTCGGGCTGTTCGCCCTGGGCATCGCGTTCGGACTGTGGCACTGGATCCTCCTCGGCACGGTCGCCGAGAAGGTCGTCCTCGACGCCCGCACCTCCCTGGTGCGCCGCTACTTCCGGGCCGCTCTCGTCCCGATGTCCCGGCGCCCTTCGGGCGAACTCGTCACACGGGCCACCTCCGACACGGTGCTCCTGCGCGAGGCCGCCTCCAGCAGCATCATCAGCCTCGTCAACGGCGGTGTCCTGCTGGTCGGGACCCTGGTGATGATGGGGGTGCTGGACCTGGTCCTGCTGGCCGTCACGTTCACCGCCGTGCTCGTCGTCACGATCCTGTTCCTCACCCTGATGCCGGCCATCGCCAAGGCCCAGGAGAAGGCGCAGAACTCCCTGGGGCTCATGGGCGGCGTCCTGGACGGCGCCCTGCGCGCCGTGCGCACGGTCAAGGTGAGCCGCGCCGAGGACCGGCTCGGCGGCCAGATCCTGGAGCACGCGCAGCAGGCCGCGCACCACGGGGTGCGGTCGGTGAGGCGCGAGGCCGTGGCCTGGACGATCGCCTACGGCGGCATCCAGATCTCGATCATCGCCATCCTGGGGGTGGGCGCCCTGCGGGTGACCTCCGGCGCGATGGAGGTGTCCTCCCTCATCGCGTTCCTGCTCTACGCGTTCACGCTGATGAACCCGGTCATGGAGCTCTCCCAGAGCATCACCGCCCTCCAGTCCGGCGTGGCCGCGGCCAGGCGCATCCGCGAGGTCGAGGCCATCCCCCTCGAACCGTCCTCCGACGGACCCGACGTCCCGCTCGCCGACCCCGACGGCGCCGGGGACGCGCTGCTGGAGCTGCGCGGGGTCACCGCCCGCTACGCCCCCGGAGCCGAGTCCGCCCTGGACCGGGTCGACCTGAGCATCCCCCGGCGGGGGCACACCGCCATCGTCGGACCGTCCGGCGCGGGCAAGACCACGGTGTTCTCGCTGCTGCTGCGCTTCCTCGAACCCGAGGAGGGGGAGCTCGCGCTGGCCGGGACGCCCTACCGGGCGCTCACCCCCAGGCAGGTGCGCGGCCACTTCGCGTACGTCGAGCAGGACACCCCGGTGATCCCCGGCACCGTCCGCGAGAACCTGCTGTTCAGCAGGCCCGACGCCTCGGAGGAGGACCTGCGCCGGGTCCTGGGCGAGGTCGGGTTGGCGGACAAGGTCGACGCCCTGGAGGAGGGGCTGGACACCCGGCTCGACGCCACGTCGTTCTCGGGAGGGCAGCGGCAGCGCATCGCCCTGGCACGAGCCCTGCTGTGCTCCCCGGACGTGCTGTTGCTGGACGAGGCCACCTCGCAGGTGGACGCGATCACGGAGGCGGCGATCACGGAGAGCCTGCGCCGTCACGCCGACCGGAAGGCCGTGGTCACCATCGCCCATCGGCTGTCGACCGTGATCCACGCCGACAGCATCGTCCTGATGGAGGACGGCCGCGTCCGCGCCCGGGGCACGCACCGGGAACTGCTGGACCGGGACCCCCTGTACCGGGAACTGGTCGCCGCACTGCACATCTCCGGGGCCGGGGACGGCGGCGTCCTGGACGAGGGGGTCCCGGTCGGCTCGTCCTGAGCCGCGCGCCCGGCCGGACGGCGCCGCCGACCGGGTCCCCCGACGCGACGGGCACCGGGCTCCGGGCGCCCGGGTGACGTGCGTCACTCGGGCGCCCGGTAGCATCCTCCGTGAGCCGGACGGCGCGAACGGTTCGACCGCCCGGGCCGCGGGCCCTCCCCCACGGCCCGCGGGCCCCCTGTCCGTCCCGTGCGCCCACCGAGGCGCGCGCACCGGGCGCCCCGGCGCCAGCGAGGGAACGATGAGCCACTTCGCCCAGTACCAGGACGGCGTCTACGCCGACGCGACCAACGGCGACCTGCCGCACCTGCCCTACGACCACGAGGCCCTGCGCGACCTGGCCGAGAAGGCCATGGAGCCGGGGCCCTTCGGCTACGTGGAGGGCGGCGCCGGCCGGGAGCGCACCGCCGACGCCAACGTGGCGGCGTTCGCCCGGTACGCGCTCCGCCCTCGCAGCCTGCGGCCGGGCTCGGAGAACGCCGGGGACCTGGGGGTCACCCTGTTCGGGGAGCGCTACCCGACCCCGCTGCTCACCGCCCCGGTCGGGGTCCTGGAGCAGGTCCACGAGGAGGCGGAACTGGCCGTGGCCAGGGGCGCGAACGCCCTGGGCGTGCCGCTGGTCCTGTCCACGGCCGCGTCCACGCCCATGGAGGAGGTCGCGGAGGCGGCCGACACCTGGTGGTACCAGCTGTACTGGCCCGGCGACGACGCGCTCGCCGAGTCGTTCGTGCGACGGGCGACCGCGGCGGGAGCGAAGGCGATCGTGGTCACCGCCGACACCAAGAGGCTGGGGTGGAGGCCGCGCGACCTGGCCCTGGGCCACCTGCCGTTCCTGCGCAGCCAGGGCATGGCGAACTACCTCAGCGACCCGGAGTTCCGCTCCCGGCTCAAGGCCGACCCGGAGCCCGGCGGGGTGTTCACGGAGGCGGTGTTCCACTTCCTCGGTGCGTTCGCGAGCAGGTCCTTGAGCACGGACAACATCGCGCGCATCCGCGACTGGACCGACCTGCCGGTCCTGGTCAAGGGCGTCGTCCGCGGCGACGAGGCGATCGAGCTGGTGGAGGCGGGCGTGGACGGCCTCGTGGTGAGCAACCACGGGGGCCGCCAGGTCGACAACGCGGTGGCGGCCCTGGACGCCCTGCCCGAGGTGGTGGAGGCGGTCGGCGACCGGGCCGCGGTGCTGTTCGACTCGGGGGTGCGCTCGGGCGCGGACGTGGCCGTGGCGATGGCGCTGGCGCTGGGCGCACGGGCGGTTCTGCTGGGACGCCCCTGGGTCTACGGCCTGGCCGTGGACGGGGCCGCGGGGGTCGAGCACGTGCTGCGCGCGGTCCTGGCCGAGTTGCAGATCACGGCCGAGCTGATGGGCAGGGACGCCGCCGACCTGGACCGCGACGACGTCACCCGCCGGTGAGTCCCGGCCCCGTCCGGGCGGGACGGGGCCGGGCGAGGCGCCCGGCGACCCGCATCACACGCTCCCGGGAAGCGCTGAGCCGTACGGCGGTGGCGCAGCCGTTGAGCGCCCTGGAGGCCAGGACGGCCCGGCGTGTCGGCGGGCGCCGGACGCGGTCGTAGCGGTCGAGGGCCCGTTCCACGGAGGGTTCGGCGGTGAGCGCGGCGGCGAGGACGGCCGCGTCGACCAACGACTCGCAGGCACCGCGCCCGAGGTTGGGCGCCATGGCGTGGGCGGCGTCGCCGATGAGGACGTGGCGGCCCCGCGCATAGCTCCCGAAGGCGGGGAGGTCGTACAGGGCCCTCCGGTCCACCCCGCCGCCGGGGAGCGCGTCCAGGACCCGGGCGACCACCGGGTGCCAGTCGCCGTACAGGGCGCGCAACAGCTCCACGCGGTCCGGGCCCTCCCGCTCGCGGAGGAGGCCGACGCGGACGGAGGCGAACCAGTTGGAGGTCCCCGCGTCCATCGGCGTCACGCCGAACAGCCTCCCCCTGCCCCATGTCTCGACGGCGAGGTCGGCCGGCCCCGCGACGGCGCCCCGGAAGGCGACGGTGCCGAGGGGCCGGGGAGCGGGGGCCCCGGGGACGACGGTCCGGCGGACGAGGCTGTTGATCCCGTCGGCGCCCACGACGGCGTCGAACCCGGCGGCGTCGCGGACCTCCCCGGCCGTGACGGCCGCGCCCCACCGGACGACGCCCTCGGGGAGCCCCTCGGCGAGGGTGGCGAGCAGGGAGGACCGGGAGACCAGGTACAGGTCGTCCGTCCGCGCGCCGCCGACAGTGAGGAGCGCACGTCCGGACGGGGACGCGATCACCCCTCCCGCGGGGCGCCGGGCGCGCTCGCGCACCCGGTCGCCCAGGCCCCACCGGTCGAGCCCGGCCATGGCCGCCGGCCACATCATGAGGGCTCCCCCGATGTCGGGCGGGCCGTCCAGGCGTTCGCGGACCTCGACCTCCCATCCGCCCTCCAGGAGTCCGCGGGCCGCAGCGAGTCCTGCGACACCCGCTCCGACGACGAGCGCTCTTCCGTTCATGCCGACACACTACTACGATCATAGTAAGAAATCACTATGTTTATAGTAGACACATGTCGCACACCAGGACCCGCGCCGCCGACGCCGCCCTGACCCTCCTGGGCACCCAGGGGCTCCACGCCCTCACCCACGGGCGGGTGGACGCCGCCGCCGGGCTGCCGAAGGGCTCGGCCTCCAACCACTTCCGCACCAGGGCGGCCCTGGTCCGGGGGGTCGTGGACCGGCTGGAGGAGAAGGACCGGGAGATCTGGGCGACGCTCTACGACGTCTCACTGGCCGACGACGAACACTTCACCGACGCCCTGATCGGGTACGTCACCGCCGCGACCACCACGTACCGCGACCTCACCGCCGCCCGCTACACACTGGCCATGGAGAGCGCGCACAACCCCGAGATCCGCGAGTCGCTGGCCCGGGGGGCCGAGGCCCTCCACCGGTGGGCCGTCCGGATCGCCCTCGACCTCGGCGCCACGGACCCCGAGGCGGCAACGCGCACCCTGACCTCCTACGTGGACGGGCTCGTCATGCGCGGGCTCACCCGCCCCGACGTCGTGGAGCCGCGCGCGCAGGTCCTGCGCGTGGTCCGGGCCTGCCTGAACTGACGCCGAGGAACTCCCCGTGGGCGCGCGGGGCCGGAGGGAGCGGGGCGCCGGCAGGCGGGGAGGAGCCCGGGCCCCTCCCCCACCGCGGTCAGCCCTTCACGGCCCCCGAGGTCAGCCCTGCCACGATCCTGCGCTGCAGGACCAGGGCGAACAGGATGAGCGGTACCGAGACCAGCACCGACGCCGCCATGATCTGGCCGATCGGGTTCTCGTAGCCGACCCGCTCGAACGTTCCCACGAACACCGGCACCGTCTGGACGTTCAGGTCGCGCGGCGCGAAGGAGAAGGCCAGCAGGAACTCGTTCGTGGAGTACACGAACGTCAGGATGGCGGCGGCGCCCACGCCCGGCGCCGCCAGCGGCGCCACCACGCGCAGGAACGCCTGGAACGGGGTGGCCCCGTCCACCTTCGCCGACTCCTCGATCTCCCGGGGGATGCCCGCGAAGAAGGTGGCGAGGATGAAGATGGCCAGCGGCAGGGTCAGCGCCACGTACGGGATGATCATGCCCGCGTAGGAGTTGAGCAGGTTGATCCCGGTCCACTGGTGGAGCTTCAGGTACACCTGGTACAGCGGGTTGACCAGTGCCACCGGCGGGAACAGCGTGGCCACCAGGGTGGCCGCCAGCAGCGCGAACTTGCCCGCCATGGGCAGGCGCGCCAGCGCGTAGCCGGCCAGGGACGCGACCGGGATGCAGATCGCCGTGGTCACCGCCGCCACGATGAGCGAGTTGCGCAGGGCGAACTGGAACCCGAGGTCGAAGACCTGCTCGTAGTTGGACAGGCTGAACGGCCCCTGGAAGATGTTCGGGTCCGTGAGCGCCACGGACCCCGACCGGAGGCTGGTCATCCCCATCCACAGGAACGGGAACAGGCACCAGCCCAGCACCAGGAGCAGGCCCAGCAGTTTGAGCCCGTTGACCACCGCCGGGTGCGTCCTGCGGCGCGGCCGGTGGACCGGCCCGCTCGGCTTCACCGTCTCGGCCGTCATCACTTCTCCTTCCGCGCCACGTCGCCGACCATGTGGCGGCCCATGCGGCTGATGAAGGCCAGGCCGACGACCATGACGATGACGAACGTGACGGTGGACAGGGCGTTGGCGTAGCCCAGCTCCGGTTCGGCGACCAGGAAGCGTTGGGCGTACACGGACAGGGTGGCGAGCGAGTTCGAGTACCCGGCGAACACGTACGCGAAGTCGAACATGCGCAGCGCGTCCACCGTGCGGAACAGCAGGGCCACGACGATCGCCGGCCTCAGCAGGGGCAGGGTGATGAACCAGAACCGCTGGACCACGGTGGCGCCGTCGACCCTGGCCGCCTCGTAGTAGTCCTTCGGGATGGTCTGCAGCCCGGCCAGGAGCAGCAGGGCGACGAACGGGGCGGTCTTCCACACGTCGGCGCTGATGATGCCGACCATGGACCACGCGGGGTCGCGCAGCCAGTTGACGTCCGTGCCCAGGACCGAGTTCACGAAGCCCGGGTTGTGGTCGAACATGAACCGCCACACCTGGGCGGCGACGGCCGTCGGGATCACCCACGGCACGAGGATGACGGCGCGGGTCAGTCCGCGGCCGACGAACACCTGGTGCATGATCAGCGCGAACGCCATACCGACGACGAACTCCAGCGACACCGAGGCGACGGTGAAGACCAGGGTGTTCCCGACCGCGTTGAAGAACCCCGCGTCGGTCAGGACCCGCGCGTAGTTGTCGAGCCCGGTGAACTCCTGGTGGAACCCGCGGATGCTGTAGAGGCTCATCCCGATCGCGTAGAACACCGGGAAGAGGGCGATGACGGCCATGAACGCGAACGACGGGGCGAGGAAGATCCTGCCCATCGCCCGCTCGCCCAGGCCGCGGCGCGTACTGACGCTCTGGGTCTTCGCCATCGGACCTACTCTTGCTCTAGGGCTTCGCCGGCCGACCGGTCCACTGCCTCCAGGGCCGTGGCCGGATCCTCCTGCCCCAGGTAGGCGGCGTGCAGGTTCTCCTGCATGGCCAGCGACATCGAGTTGTATCCCGGCACCGGCGGGCGCGCGTGCGCGTCGCCGAGGATCTCGCCGAGCACCTCCAGGTGGGGGTCCTCCGTGTCCTCGTAGGCGCTCTGCATGGTCGGCGGCAGGCTGTTGGAGGCCAGGAGGTCCTGGGCCTCGGGGTCGGTGGCCGCCCACAGGACGAACTCGCGGGCCAGGTCCTTGTTCTCGCTCAGGGTGCTGACCGCGTTGTTGAGCCCGCCGAGCGCGCTGGTCGTGCCCTCGCCCGTGAAGGTGGGCAGCGGCGCCACGGCGAAGTCGTCGGCGACCGCGCTCTCCTCGCCTCCCTCGCCCTCCAGGAGCGGGATGGCGTAGGACCAGTTGCGCATGTACACGGCCTCTCCTGCTTGGAAGAGGGCGCGTGCGTCGTCCTCGACCATGGAGTCGAAGCCCTCGGCGTAGAAGCCGCTGTCGTAGGCCTCGGTCATGAAGTCCAGCGCCGTGGTGGCGGCGTCGCCCTCCAGGAAGGTGCTCCGCGACTGGGCGTCGTCGAACAGCTCCCCTCCCGCGGACCAGTACAGCTCGAGGAAGTTGACGACGAGCCCCTCGTACTGGTCGCCCTGGCCGACGTAGCCGGAGATACCGGCCTCCTCCGCGGCCTCGGCGCCGGTCTCGTACAGCTCCTCCCACGTGGTGGGGGGCTCGTCGACGAGGTCGGTGCGGTAGTAGAGGAACGCTCCGTTGGAGGAGTACGGGAGCGCGTACAGCTCCTGCCGCCACTGCGCGCTGTCGACGGAGCCGTCCAGGCTGACGCCGTCGACCTCGGATCTCAGGTCCTCCAGGCTCTCGATGTACCCGTAGTCGGCGAACTCGCCGGTCCAGATGACGTCGAGGCCGAGGACGTCGAACTCACCGGCCTGGCTCTGGAGGTCCTGGAACATCGCCTGCCGCTGTTCGTCCGCGGTCGGCGCGAGGAAGAAGATGTCGACCTGCCGGTCGGGGTTCCGCTCGTTCCAGAGGCGGGCGACCTCCTCGTGGGCCTGCCGGTCCGCGCCGGTGACCGCCCACACGAACTGCGGGTCCTCGGCGAGCCCCGCGCTCTCCCCCTCCTCTTCCGACCCCTCCCCCGGAGGCGTTCCGCACGCGGTGGCCAGCGTCAGGCCGAGTGCGGCCAGGCCCGCCGCACCGGCGCGCACCGCGTACCTCTTGTGGCGTGAAAGCTCTGACATGACTCTCTCCTTCCGCGCCGGGCGGTGGCCGGGCGCACGCCGTCGAGTGTGTCCTGGGTCATCCCTCCGGGGTCGTGCGAGAACGATGCCACCGCCATGTGATCCAGTCAACACAAAACTTATCCGGATCTGCCTGCTACAGGGGGAATGGCGTTCCTCGTGTCGGCAGACTCGGTGAAAACGTTGCCATGACACGGGCCACGCTCTTAACGTAGGCAGCATGGCCAGTCAACCCGCGAGCATGCGGGACGTCGCCCACCGGGCGGGCGTCTCGCTCTCGACGGTCTCCCGTGTCCTGCGCGGCGCCCCCGGTGTCGCCCCCGATGTGCGCCGGCGCGTCCAGCGCGCCGCGGACGAACTCTCCTACGTGGTCTCGCGGAACGCGTCGGGCCTGGTCACCGGCCGCACGGGCCGGGTCGCGGTGGTCGTCCCCTTCCTCCAGCCGTGGTTCTTCGGGGTGGTCCTCTCGGGGATCAGCGACGCGCTGCGCGAAGCGGACCTCGACATGCTCGTGTACCAGGTCGGCGAGACCCGGTCCCGCGAGGGCTGGACGCGCGCGCTTCCCCTCCGGCGCAACTCCGACGCCGTCGTCACCGTGGCGATGGACCTGTCCGAGGACGAGTGCCACCGCCTGGACGACGTCGGGGTGCCGGTGGTGCTCGTCGGCCAGTGCGTCCCGGGGCGGGCGAGCGTGTACATCGACGACCGCGCGGGCGCCGCCGGAGCCACCCGGCACCTGCTCAACCTGGGGCACACCCGTATCGCCTACATCGGATCCCGGCGGGAGGAGTGGTCCAGCACCAGCTCCCGGCACCGGCTGGAGGGCTACGGGGCGGCGATGGCCACGGCGGGCCTGGTGCCCTGGAGCGTCGGCAAGGCGACCGGCCACGCGGGGGGCGAGCTCGCCATGGGAGAGCTCCTGTCCGACCGGGACCCGCCCACGGCGGTGCTCGCCGAGTTCGACGACATCGCGATGGGCGCGCACCGGATCCTGCGGCGCTCGGGGGTCCGCGTGCCCGGCTCCCTCTCCCTCATGGGGTTCGACAACCACGCCGCCGCCGCCGTCCTGGACCTGACGACCGTGGACCAGGCCCCCTACGACACCGGCCTGACCGCCGGTCGCCTCACCGTGGGCATCCTCGACGGGAAGGCCCGGACCGAAACGCACGTGGAGATGCCCACACAGATCATCCTCCGGCAGTCCACCGCGGCCCCCCGGGGCTCGCGCGGGCTGTCCGCCTGACCCCGGCCCCCGGGGGCGGGGCAACGGCGTGGGCGCGCCGGGGCGGGCCGCCCGCACGGCCCCCCGGCGGCCCGAACACCCGATCAGCGAGGGGAAACCATGCAGCAGTGGTGGCGCGACGCGGTCCTGTACCAGATCTACCCGCGCAGTTTCGCGGACGCCGACGGGGACGGGGTCGGGGACCTCCCCGGCATCACCGCCCGGCTCGGCCACATCGCCGACCTGGGCGCGGACGGGATCTGGCTGTCGCCGTTCTACGCCTCCCCGTGGGCGGACGGCGGGTACGACGTGTCCGACTTCCGGGACGTGGACCCGCGGCTGGGCACCCTGGAGGACTTCGACGCGATGGTGGCGGCCGCGCACGGACTCGGCCTGCGCGTGATGGTCGACATCGTGCCCAACCACACCTCCGAGGAGCACCCGTGGTTCCGGGACGCCCTGGCCGCCGGTCCCGGCTCGCCCGAGCGCGACCTGTACGTGTTCCGCGACGGCAGGGGCGAGGACGGAGGGCTCCCCCCGACCAACTGGCGGTCGACGTTCGGCGGACCGGCGTGGACGCGCGTGGAGGACGGCCAGTGGTACCTGCACCTGTTCGCGCCCGAGCAGCCCGACCTGAACTGGGACGACCCGAGGGTGCGCGAGGAGTTCCGGGGCATCCTGCGGTTCTGGAGCGGTCGCGGGGTGGACGGGTTCCGCATCGACGTCGCCTACGCGCTGGTCAAGGACCTGCGTGAGCCGCTGCGCGACCTGGTCCTGGTGGACGGCGGCCGGTTCGAGGACATCGCGGCCAACCCCGACCACCCGCTCCTCGACCGGCCCGGGGTCCACGAGGTGTACCGGGACTGGCGCCGCGTGCTGGCGGAGTTCGACCCGCCCCGGGCCACGGTGGGCGAGGTGTGGCTGCCCGGCGACCGGCGGCGGCTGTACACCCGGCCGGACGAGCTCGACCAGGCGTTCAACTTCGACTTCCTGAGGACGGAGTGGGACGCCGACTCCTACCGCCGCGTGATCGACGCGTCGATCGCGGACGCCGCCCACGTCGGCACGGCGCCCACGTGGGTGGTGGGCAACCACGACGTCGTGCGCCCGGTGTCGGTGCTGGGACTGCCCCGCGGGACCGACCAGGGGGCGTGGCTGCTCTCGGACGGGCGCGTCCCCGAGCCCGACCTGGAGCTGGGGACCCGGCGGGCCCGGGCGCTCGCACTGCTGGAGCTGGCGCTGCCCGGGTCCGCGTACGTCTACCAGGGCGAGGAGCTGGGCCTGCCCGAGGCGGCCGGCCTGCCCGCCGAGTCCCTGGAGGACCCCCGCTGGGAGCGCAGCGGCCGCACCGACAAGGGGCGCGACGGGTGCCGGGTACCGCTGCCGTGGGCCCCGGACGGTCCCTCGTACGGGTTCGGTGCGGGCGGCTCCTGGCTCCCCCAGCCCGAGGGGTGGGGGCGGTGGTCCGTGCAGGCCGAGTCCGGGGACCCCGGTTCGGTGCTCAACCTGTACCGCAGGGCTCTGGCGCACCGCCCGGACTTCTGCGCGGACCGGACCCTGGTCTGGGACGACACGCTGAACCTGGGCCCGGTGCTGGCCTTCTGGCGGGGGCCCGAGGTGCTGGTCCTGGTCAACACGGGCCGGGAGCCCGTGGAGCTGCCGCCCGGCGAGGTGCTGGTGGCCAGCGCGGAGCTGGACGGACGGCTTCCCGGGGACGCCGCGGTCTGGCTGCGCCGGGTCTGAGGGACGGGCGCCCGCGGAACCCGCCCCCGGCCGGTGCGGGGACGGCACGCGGCGGCCCCCGTCAGAGGACCGTCTCACGCCCGTCCACGACCCCGAAGCCGCCGGTGGTGAAGGGCGCGGGGCGCAGGGTGAGCGAGACGAGCCCGGCGGGCGTGGCGGCGCTCCCCTCGACGGTGAAGCCGAGCGGCTCCGTCCTCTCGTCGAACAGCCGCTTGCCGTCTCCCACGACCGTCGGGAAGACCAGCAGGCGGAACACGTCGACCAGCCCGGCCGCGTGGAGGGTACGGGCGAGCCGCCAGCTGCCGTGGACCTGGATCTCGCCGCCCGGGCGCTCCTTGAGCGCCCGCACGCTCCCGAGGACGTCCTCGGCGATGAGCGTGGTGTCGCCCCAGTCCGCGCCCGTCCGGCCCGCGGTGGTCGAGACCAGGTACTTGGGACGGCTGTTGAGCGCCGTGGCCACCCGGTCCCCGGGGTCGGTGACCTCCCGCCAGTAGTCGCGCATCATGGCGTAGGTGGAGCGGCCGAACAGCAGTGCCTCGCCCGCGGCGAACCACCCGTCCACGATCCGGCCCATGTCCTCGTCGGCGTGGGGGACAAGCCAGCCCCCTCTGGTGAAGCCGCCGCTGGTGTCCTCGTCCGGCGCACCCGGCCCCTGCATCACGCCGTCAAGGCTGAGCAAGGTGTTGACGCTGAGCTCCATGGTGTCTCCTGTCCCGCCGACCGGCCCCCGTTCCCGTCTCCATCATGACGCCGTTCCGCTGGTCAGGGCCCCGACATGCCGGGCAGGGTGTCACAAAGGCACGCGGAGGCGCCCGCGGGCCCGCCTGCCGCCGCCCCCGGAGACCCCTCGCCCCGGGGGGACGTCACCGCGGCCGGGCCGGGCCCTCCTCCGCGGGCGACGCGGGCGGGCCCTCCACCGCGGCCGTGCAGCGGGCGGCCTGGTCGCGGAAGGCGTCGGCGAGCCCGTCCGGGCCGCTGACCAGGGTGAAGTCCACCCGCACCGACGTGATCATCCAGACCAGGTCGGACGGTGTCTCCGCGCCCACGTGGAACAGGCAGCTGTGCTCGTCCACCGCCTCCAGGACACCCATGCCCGGCCACACGCGGTCGGCGACGGCCTCGGAGGAGGCGTGCAGCCTGACCACGGCGCGGAAGGGCCAGGTCTCCGAGGACAGCTGACGGGCGAGATAGGCGGCCGCGTCACCGTGGGGAGGATCGCGGGGGACGAACACGGGGCCCGTGGGGGACCGCGGGGTGAGCCGGTCCACGCGGAAGCTGCGCCAGTCCTGCCGGTCGGTGTCGAAGGCGACCAGGTACCAGCGCCGGCCGAAGCTGACCAGGCTGTGCGGTTCGACCGTCCGGACCGTGGGGCCCCCGCGCGGGCTCGTGTAGCCGAAGCGCAGGCGCTCCCTGCGCCGGCAGGCCTCGGCGACGGTCATGAGCGTCTCGTGCGACACGGTCGGCCCCGGTTCCGCCCCGGCTCGCAGGGTGGCGCCGTGCAGGGTGGCGACCCGGCTGCGCAGACGCGAGGGCAGGACCTGTTCGAGCTTGGCGAGGGCGCGCAGCGAGGCGTCCTCGCCGCCGCTGACGGAGCCGTCGGCGGCGGTGCGCAGGCCCACCACGACGGCGACGGCCTCCTCGTCGTCGAGCAGCAGCGGCGGCATCGCGGCGCCGGCCCCCAGCCGGTATCCGGCGGTGCCCCTGGTCGCGTCCACCGGGTAGCCGAGCCCCCGCAGGCGGTCCACGTCGCGGCGGATCGTGCGCGCGGTGACGCCGAGCCGCTCCGCCAGCTCGGCGCCGGACCGCTCGCGGCGGGCCTGCAACAGCGAGAGCAGCGCGAGCAGGCGCGCCGAGGTTTCTGCCATGGATCCGATTCTCCCCTCCGGTTGGGAACGAACCCGACCTAACCGGTTCCTAGGCTTCCACCCATGACGAACACGGAGCAGGACCAGCAGGAGATCCGGCCCTTCCGCATGGAGGTTCCGCAGGAGCAGCTGACCGACCTCGCGGAGAGGCTGGGCAACACACGGTGGCCGGACGAGGTCCCGGGGGTGGGCTGGGACCGCGGCGTCCCGGTGGGATACCTGAGGGAGCTGGCCGAGTACTGGCGTTCGGCCTACGACTGGCGGGCCTGCGAGGCGGAGCTCAACGCCCACCCCCAGTTCACCACCGTCGTGGACGGGCAGAACCTCCACTTCCTGCACGTGCGCTCGCCGGAGCCCGGCGCCACTCCGCTGCTCATGCTGCACGGCTGGCCCGGGGCTGTCACCGATTTCCTGGACGTCATCGGTCCGCTCACCGACCCGCGCGCCCACGGGGGCGACCCCGCGGAGGCGTTCCACCTGGTCGTCCCGTCCCTGCCGGGGTTCGGCCCCTCCACGCCGCTGGCCGGCCCCGGGATGGGGGCGGCCGGGATGGCCGGGGTCATGATCGGGCTGATGTCGCGGCTCGGCTACGAGCGCTACGGCGTCCAGGGCTACGACACGGGCTCGTGGGTCGCCCCCGAGGTGGGGAGGCAGGCGCCGGAGCGGGTCCTCGGGGTGCACCTCAACGCCATGATCACGTTCCCCGTCGCGGAGGGCGACACCGAGGGCCTGACGGGGGTGGAGGAGGAGCGGTGGAAGTCGATGCAGGACTTCAACGACGGGTACCTCCAGTGCAACGCGAAGCGCCCGCAGACGGTGGCCTACGGGCTCAACGACTCGCCCGTGGGCCAGCTCGCCTGGATGGTGGAGAAGTTCAAGGAGCTCAGCGAGCCGGAGGAGGCCCTGCCCGAGGCCGCCCTCGACCGCGACCGGATGCTCACGTGCGTGTCGCTCTACTGGCTGACCGGCACCGCGGGCTCGTCCGCGCAGATCTACTACGAGGAGATGTCCGCGAACTCCTGGAGTGACGGCTCCGCGGACGGGTGGGACGGCGGGGAGGCCGCGGACGGGGGGACGGACGAGGGCTGGGGCGCCGGCGACTGGACCCCCGGGCGGGGGACGGTGCCCACGGGGGTGCTGGTCTCCGCACAGGACGTGACCGTGCGGCGCTGGGCGGAGCGCGACCACCACGTGGTGCGGTGGACCGAGCTCGGCCGGGGCGGCCACTTCCTGTCCATGGAGGAGCCGGAGCTCCTGGTGGAGGACGTCCGCGCGTTCTTCCGGGAGCTGTCCTGACCCCCGCTCCCCGCGGGGCCCCGTCACGACCGGACGGACTCCCCCGTCGACAGGCCCGGCACCGCCGCCCCACCGACCACCGCCACCCCAGCCACAGGGGGTCACCCCGGGGGGTTCGGGGGGTCTCCCCCCGGCAGGCATGACGAAGACGACCCTGCGAGGAGGCCGAAGGCCCCCGAGCAGGGTCGTCCCAGAGAATGCGGGACAGCAAGACCTGTGCACAGGAAAACGTCGCGACAGGCGGACTCCCCCGTCGGCAGGCCCGGCACCGCCGCCCCACCGATCACCACTACCCCAGCCACAGGGGGGTGCCTCGGGGGGTTCGGGGGGTCTCCCCCCGGTAAACACGAAGGACGACCCGGCGAGGAGGCCGAAGGCCCCCGAGCAGGACCGCCCCGGAAAACGCAGAACACAGACCGCCGGTACGGGAAATCACCACGACCGGACGGACTCCCCCGTCGGCAGGCCCGGCACCACCGCCCCACCGACCACCGCCACCCCAGCCACAGGGGGTCACCCCGGGGGGTTCGGGGGGTCTCCCCCCGGTAAACACGAAGGACGACCCGGCGAGCGCGTTCACGCGCGAGCAGGATCGTCCTCAGTCCGTGGAGCTATGGGGATTCGAACCCCAGACCTCCTCCATGCCATGGAGGCGCGCTACCAACTGCGCCATAGCCCCGTGTGGGAGTCGGGGGGCTTTCGCCCTCGCGACTCCCAGAACCATAGCGGAATCCGGCGAGAACGTCGAAACGGTTTCAGGCGTCGTCGCTGAGGACCACGGGTTCGGGCAGGCTGGCCGCGTTGTGCTCCATGAGCCGCCACTGCCCCCGGCGCTCCTGGAGCACCGACCAGGAGCAGTTGCTGAGGGGGCCCAGGATCTCGCGCTGCTCGTCGGGGATGCCGAGCATGCGGGCGATCCCGATGCGTACGGCCGCACCGTGGCTGACCACCGCGAGCAGTCCTCCGGCCGGGGTTCTGGCCAGTCCCCGGTCGACGGCCGCCCGCATGCGGTCGCCGACCTCGGAGATGGGCTCCCCGTCGGGGATGGCCATCCGGGCGTGTTCGGAGGGCCAGCGCGCGGACAGCTCCGCCCCCGTATGTCCCTCCCAGGACCCCCCGAACCGCTCGCGCAGGCCCTTGTCGAACTCGATGGGCACCCCTGTGGCGCGGCTGAGGTACCCGGCCGTGTCGGCGGCCCTCTTCAGGTCGGAGGCGACGATGACGTCGGGGCCGAGCGAGGCGAGCAGGCCGCCCGCCCGCCGGGCCTGGGCGTGGCCGACCTGGTCGAGTTCGATGTCGGTCTGCCCCTGGAAGCGGTTCTCCACGTTCCAGGCCGTGCGTCCGTGCCGCCAGAACAGCACGCGAGGGGTGTCGCTCACAGGGTGTTTCTCTCCGCTCGGGGTGGGTCCGAAAGGGTTACTGCTCGTCGAGGACGGTGCGCTCGGCTCCGCGCGCCCCCTCGGGGAGCTCGATCTCGGGGCAGTCCTTCCACAGCCGTTCGAGGCCGTAGTAGCCGCGCTCCTCCTCGTGCTGGACGTGCACGACGATGTCGGCGTAGTCCAGGAGCACCCAGCGGCCGTCCCGCTCGCCCTCGCGCCGGAGCGGCTTGACGCCGCCCTTCAGGCGGAGCTGGTCCTCGACCTCGTCGACGATCGAGCGCACCTGGCGGTCGTTGGGGGCCGAGCAGAGCACGAACGCCTCGGTGATGACCAGCTGCTCGCTGACGTCGTAGGCGATGATCTCCTGGGCGAGCTTGTCGGAGGCGGCCTCGGCCGCCACCTTGACGAGCTCAAGAGCCCTGTCGGTGGCTGTCACGTTGTACTCGCTGCCTTTCAGCTGTCCCGGTAGAGCCCGGTCTTGTGGATGTAGCGAACAATGCCGTCGGGGACCAGATACCAGATGGGTTCGCCCTTGCGGACCCGCTCCCGGCACTCGGTCGAGGAGATCGCCAGCGCGGGGACCTCCACCAGGGAGACCTTGCCCTCGGGCAGTCCTGAGTCACTGAGATGGTGACCGGGACGGTTACAGCCTACGAAATGCGCGAGATCGAAAAGTTCGTCGACGTTGTGCCAGCTGAGAATGGCGCCCAGCGCGTCGGCCCCGGTGATGAAGTACAGCTCCACCTCGGGGCCGTACTTGCAGCGCATCTCGCGGAGGGTGTCGAGGGTGTAGGTGGGCCCCGAGCGGTCGATCTCGACACGGTCCACGCGGAACTGGGGGTTCTCCGCGGTCGCGATGACCGTCATCAGGTAGCGGTCCTCGGAGGGGGTCACCTTGGCCGGGTCCTTCTGCCAGGGCTGCCCCGTGGGCACGAAGACCACCTCGTCGAGACCGAAGAGGTGGGCGACCTCACTGGCGGCCACGAGGTGCCCGTGGTGGATGGGGTCGAAGGTGCCGCCCATGATGCCGACCTTGGTGGGGCCGGTGCCGCTCCGCCGTGGAGGGAAACCGTCACCTGGGAGGACGCCTGGAGCCTCGTGCGCCACTGTGCGCTCCGTTTCGCCGTGGACGTGGGTCGTGTTGCCGGGATCGGCCAACCGAGGGTAGCCGACGACGGGCACCTTCGGCGGTCTTTTCCTCCCGTTTTGTTCCCTTCAACAGAACAACCGCGACCTCCTCGGCCTGCTTCCCGGGCGTGTCGGGACACCCCGGCAATCGCGTCATATCTCGAAGGCCGAAACCGTGGCCAAGCGCCATCCGGCCGCATAGCATGCCGATATGGCCAACACACCAGACCGCGTCCGCGTCCGGCTCTCCGAGATCTCACCCCGCGCCTACGAGCACCCCGCCGACCGTGGGGCCCTGGTGGCGCTGCGCTCGCTGCGCGGGTTCGACGAGGTGTTCAAGCGCATGTCCGGGCTGTTCAACGAACGCGCCCTCAGACTGATGTTCCTGTCCAGCGCCGTCCGGGTCGGCCCCACCCAGTTCCCCCACGTCCACGACTACGTCCGCGACGCCGCCTACGTCCTGGACATGGACGAGGTCCCCGAGCTCTACATCCAGATGAACCCCAAGCCCAACGCCATGGCGATCGGCAGCCAGCGGCCCTTCATCGTGATGACCACGGGCCTGTTCGACCTGCTGGACGACGAGGAGCAGCGCTTCGTCATCGGCCACGAGGTCGGGCACATCCTCAGCGGCCACGCCGTGTACCGCACCATGCTGCTGGCCCTGATCCGGCTGGCGACCCGCGTGGCGTGGGTGCCCCTGGGCTACATCGGCCTCCAGGCGATCGTCGCCGCGCTGGAGGAGTGGTACCGCAAGTCCGAGCTCTCCTGCGACCGCGCGGGCATCCTGGCCTCGCAGAACCCCGAGGCCGGCAAGCGCGCGCTGATGAAGCTCGCGGGCGGTTCCACCCTGGTCGAGATGAACCCCGACGCGTTCCTGGAGCAGGCGCGCGAGTACGAGTCCGGCGGCGACGCCCGCGACAGCTTCCTCAAGCTGATCAGCCTGATGGGGCAGACCCACCCGTTCGCGGTGGTCCGCCTGGCCGAGCTGCACCGGTGGATCGAGGAGGGCTCCTACCAGCGGATCATCGGCGGCGACTACCCCCGTCGCGCCTCCGACCGCGAGGCGAGGGTCGGCGCGGAGGCCCGCAGCGCCGCCAAGTCCTACAAGGAGTCGTGGGAGCGCTCGGGGGACCCGCTCCTGGGCACCCTGCGCGACGTGGCCGGAAGCGCGGCCAGCGCGGGCGGCAAGATCTTCGACAACGTCGCCGACCGGTGGCGCAACGGCTCCTCCCGGTCCGACCAGGGCGCGAGCGGGACGAACGGGTCCGCCTGACCCCGTGCCCCGCGCCCGGGACCCGCGCGGGGCGACGGACGGGGCGGGGCGGTCCGTCCAGGGTCGTCCCCTCCCGCGGACGCGGGCGGCGGACCGCCCGCCGGACCGGGTCAGCCCGTCCGCGCCAGGTACGCGCGGACCGCCTCCCAGGCGGACCCCCGCGGGTCGACGACGGCGAAGTGGTCGGCCCCTGCCACCTCGTGGTACTCCACGGCGCCGCCGGCCCCGCGCACCGCGTCCGCGTAGTCGCGGCTGTGCTCGACGGGGACGCGCTGGTCCGCGTCACCGTGCACCACCAGCTGCGGCAGGCCGGTCAGCGGGCGCCGTACCGGCGAGCTGATCCGGTAGAGCTCCGCGGTGGGGTCCGGCCCGAGGAACGGGATGACGGCGCCCTCGCCGAGCCCCGCCAGGGCGCACCGCTCCAGGTCGGTGACGGGGGCCAGGGCGACCACCGAGGTCACCGGGGTCCCACCCTCCGCGAGGCCGTTGAGCAGGGCGAGATGTGCTCCGGCGGAGTGCCCCACGCACACCACGCGTCCGAGGTCGTACCGCTCGGGCTCGCGTGCGGCCGCGTCGGCGAGGTACGCCAGGGCGTCGCCGACGTCGTCGAGGGTCTGCGGCCAGCCGCCGCCGTCGTCCCCGGTACGCCGGTACTCGACGTTCCACACCGCCCATCCGGCGGAGGCGAGGTCGCGAGCCAGCGGATCCATCAGTGCGGCGTCGTGCCTGTCGCGCCACCAGCCGCCGTGCAGCAGCACGGCGACGGGCGCGGGCCCGTCGGCCCCCTCCGGCTCCCAGCGGTGGACGATCAGGCTGGGGTGGTCGCCGTAGGACACGGTGGTGGGCACGCGCTGCTCCTCGTCGTCGGGGTGGTCGCTCCCGGACGCTAGCAAACGGGCGTCGCGCCCCGCCCGGCGCATCCGCGCCCCGGGGCCGCCGCGTGTGCGGCACGGCTACGGGCCCGTGCCGCCGTCCGCGCCCGCCGGCCGCCGGTCCCGGCTCTCCGGCGGCGGTGCCGTGCGGCGCCTGGCGTCCGGGGCGCGCAGCAGTGCGAGGCGCGGCCGGGGGCCGTCCCGCCCGCCCCGGGCGAGGGGCGGCGCCGCGCCTCCCTCCCCGTGCGGCGGTCGCGCGTCGACGCGCGCTCCCCGCACGGGTCCCGGACACGGGACAGCGCCGGCGGTCCCGGACCGTCGGCGCTGTCGCGGTGCCTGCGTGGCTGACGCCGCGTTAGAACGCGGGTCCCGCAGCCATGGCCTCGTCGATCGTGTCGGCGCGGGCCGTCTCGACCTCCTCGACCAGGTTCTCCTCGTGCGCCTCGAACTCCTCGGTCACGGCGGCGGCGAGGCTGCGCAGGGCGACCTCCTCCGTGACGATGCCGCCGCGGACGCGGTTGTTGTCGCCGACCTGGGCGGTCGGGGAGTTGTCGGAGGTGACCAGGTCGCCGCCGACGATGTTGTTGTCGACGTAGACGCCGCCGCCCACACCGGTGACGCTCAGGTCGCCGTCGATGTAGTTGACCGAGGAGCAGAAGCCCCCGGTCTCACCGGCGCCGACCGCGACGGGGCCGGTCCCGCCGGCGTAGGTGGCCGCGCCGATGACCTCGCTGTCGCAGAGGATGCCGCCGGCGGTCGGGCCGGTGACGGTCAGCGCCCCGCGCACCACGGAGTCGTAGATGTCGGCGTACTCGACGCCGTCGGCCGTGACCGCGCCGCCGATCCGGGAACCGGAGACGTAGACGGCCCCGACCTCGGCGTTGACGCTCTTCACGGAGGAGTCGACGACGAAGGCGAAGCCGTCGGTGTTGCCGCCCTCGACCGGAACGGTGCGCAGGGCGGCGCCGGTGGAGCTCTCCTCCAGGTAGGTGCCGAAGGAACCGCGGTTGACCACGCGGTCTCCGACGGTGGTGTCGGAGGCGTCGAAGTAGGCGTCCTTCTGGACGATCACCTCTCCTTCGACCTCTCCGCCGACGATGTGGAGGTTGGCGCCCTGCCGGACGGTGATGTCGCCCTGGATGACGGTGCCGTCCAGGAAGCAGCTCTTGCCGGCCGGGACCGCGAGGTCCGTCGGCAGGGTGACCGCGCCGCCGTGACCCGAGCAGAGCGTGATCAGGTCAGCCTGGGCCGGGGAGGCCATCAGGGTGACGCCGCCGACGGCCAGGGCTGTCGTGGCGAGGACCGCGACCTTGCTCCGGAGCTTCATGCGGGGGATTCCTTTCGTCGTGACCGTGGGGGCGGCGCTCCGTGAGGAGAGCGGGGAGAGCGCCGTGAGACACCACAGTGAAATTACCGACCTGCCGTCGCTTTGGGAATACTTCCTTTGAGAAGATTCGCTTCTGTCCAGGTTTCCAGCGGGAAAACATTCCCGATGCCAATGGGCCCGGAGCCACATGCGGTTACGCATGGTTTGCGCGCGAACACGGAAAGGGCCGCCCGGTTCGCCGGACGGCCCCTCGGAGTCCCCCCGGCTACTTCACGTGGCCGTCACCGGTGACCACGTACTTGGTGGAGGTCATCTCGGTCAGGCCCATGGGCCCTCTGGCGTGCAGCTTCTGCGTGGAGATGCCGATCTCGGCGCCGAAGCCGAACTCCCCGCCGTCCGTGAACCGCGTGGAGGCGTTGACCATGACCGCGGCGGAGTCGACCCGGGACACGAAGTACCGGGAGGCCTTCAGCGAGTCGGTGACGATCGCCTCGGTGTGCCGGGTGGAGTACCGGCGGATGTGCGCGATCGCCTCGTCGATGGTGGGCACGACGCGCACGGCGAGGTCCATGGACAGGTACTCGGTGGCCCAGTCCTCCTCCGTGGCCTCGACCACGTCCGCGCCGGAGCCGTGGGCCGCCGCGGCCTCCAGCACACGCCGGTCGCCGTGCACGGTGACCCCGGCCCCGCCCAGGGCGTCCAGCACGCGGGGCAGGAAGGCGTCGGCCACGGCCTCGTGCACCAGGAGGGTCTCGGCGGAGTTGCACACCGAGCAGCGCTGCGCCTTGGCGTTGGTGACGATGGCCACCGCCTTGGCGAGGTCCGCGTCGGCGTCCACGTAGACGTGGCACAGGCCCTCGCCGGTCTCGATCACGGGAACGGTGGAGTCGCGGACCACGGCCTGGATCAGGGAGCCGCCGCCGCGCGGGATGAGCACGTCCACCAGCCCGCGCGCCCGCATGAGCGCGGTGGAGGACTCGCGGGTGCGGCCGGGCACCATCTGGACGGCGTCCTGCGGGACCCCCGTCCCCGCCAGGGCGTCGCGCAGGACGCCGACGATGGCGGTGTTGGAGGCGTAGGCGGAGGACGAGCCCCTCAGCAGCGCGGCGTTGCCGCTCTTGAGGCACAGGGCCGCGGCGTCCACGGTGACGTTGGGGCGGCCCTCGTAGATGATGCCGACGACACCGAGCGGAACCCTGATCTGGCGCAGGTCGAGGCCGTTGGGCAGCACCCCGCCCCGCACGGACTCGCCCACCGGGTCGGGGAGCTCGACGATCTCGCGGACGGCGTCGGCGATCGCCTCGATCCGCTCCGGGGTGAGGGTGAGCCGGTCGACCATGGCGGGGGAGGTGCCGTCCCGGCGCGCCCGCTCGACGTCCTCGGCGTTGGCCGCCGTGATCTCGCCTGCCCGTTTGACCAGCGCGTCGGCGATCGCCACCAAGGCGGCGTCCTTGACCTCGCGGCTGAGCGGGGCCAGCTCGGCCGCCGCGTCCCCGGCCCGCTCGGCTGCCGCGTGGACCTCGCGCTCGATGTCACTCATGGTGCTCTCTCTTGGTTGGGAGACCAGCCCGGGGCGCGCCCCGCCATGCCGTGTCGAAGGGAGCGTGGGGCGCCGTCCGGGGTGAACCTCTCCAGCGTATAGCGCGGGCCCGCCCGGCGACGGGCCGTCCACAGGCCGCAGTCGGCCGTGCGGACCGCGCGCGCCCGGTCCGGTCCGCCACCTCGGCTTGTCCGGTGCGGGGCCCGGCCCCGGTCCCCGCGCCGGTCACCGACGGTGAGGCCCGCGGGAGGGGCGAGTGACGAAGGTCACCTCGTACTGGAGAGTAATCGCCCGACTCCGGAAACGGCCCCGACGACGCACGATGACGAATGGTGTCCGCCCGGTCACAGGGGTCGCGGGCACGCCCGGGATATCGTCGCATTCTCCTGACTGGATGCCCTGCGAAGGTGGCCGTGCCCCGCACCGCCGGCGACTGGACGACAAATCCAGAACACTTCTCACTTCTTCGGGTTCTTCAACGGCACCGCCGCCGCACGGACGCACATGTTCGGCCGCACCCGAATACACCAGGAACGCGAGTGCGAGAATGACGACGAATTTCGGTTCACGGACGTCTCACGGCGAGGCTCCGTCCCCGGCGCGGGCGCTGGACAAGCTGTCCAGGATCCCGGCGCTGCGGGAGAAGTACCTCGGCCACACCTCGGAAGGCTCCGCGCCGGACCTGTTCGACCTCCCCACCCTGGGCAGGGACGAACTGGGCAGGGCGATCGACTCCCTGGTGCGCACCGACCCGGCCGCCCTCACCCGGGCCTCCCTGCACGTCATGGGCGGCACGCGCTCGACCATGCGCATGGGGGCGGTGCCGGCGGACCTGTACCTGGACGAGATCGCGCCGCACGTGCGCCCGTTCGAGCCGGGCGACCTGTTCACCACCCTCGGCACCCCCTTCCACATGCGGGCCTGTCAGGACCTGCACAACGGACTCGCCGCCAGGGCCGGGGTGCCCACCCTCTCCATGGACGCGCCGACCGACCAGATGATCGACGCCTACCTCGAGCTGTTCGAGCGCCACGGGGTCAACGCGCTGGGCACCACGCTCGACACCTTCCGGAGCCTGTTGCGCTACTGCGCCGCGTCCGGGCGGGACCTGGGCTTCCTGCGCAAGGTGCTGTGGAGCGGACCGGCCATGGACGCGGCCACCCGCTCGCTGATACGGACGTACTTCCCCCACCTGCGCACGTGGTCGCTCTTCGGCTCGGCGGAGACCTGGATCATCGGGCACAGCGGTCCGGACTGCGCCAACGACACCCTCCACCCGCTCCCCCACCAGTTCACGGAGATCGTGGACGGGAGGATGCTGGTGACCGTCACCCACGAGAAGGCGGTCGTCCCGCTGCTGCGCTACGAGACCGGCGTGGAGGCCGAGTGGGCGTCCTGCCCCTGCGGACTGCCGGGCCCGGCGGTGCGCACCCACAGCCGCATAGACGCCCCGATGGGACCGCTCAGCCGCATGGTCTCCCCCCCGGACCTCGTGCCGCTGGCCCTGCGGCTCGACTCGGTCGAGGCGGCCCAGGTCGTCCTCGTCGACCCCCACACCGAGGACGAGCGGCTCCACCTGCGCGTCCGCCTGCGCCAGGAGACCCAGCCCGACCTCTACACCGGCGAGTGGATCCGGCAGCACGTGCTGTCCGAGTCCCTGGGTCTCTCCGAGGCCACGGAGGAGGCGCCCGAGTCCTTCGAGGTCATCGTCGCCCGGCACATGCTGCGGGAACGCCCGGACGGCACGGCCCCCGACTTCCTGGTGCGCGAGGGGGGACGCCTCCAAAACCCATCGATATCGATTTATGATCAGGGTTCTTATGATACCTTCTCGACATAGATTCAGGAGGACAGGTCGCACGCCCCGTCCGCGGCACCCCGGTCGCATCCCCGAGTGGCACCGTCCCTGAGTCGCGTCGAGCACCAGCACCGACCACAGGAGTGCGCATGCGGACTGTTCCGCTGACCACCGACGGACCCACCGTCTCCGCCCAGGGACTGGGCTGCATGGGGATGAGCGAGTTCTACGGCCCGGGGGACGAGGCCGACTCCCTCGCCACCCTGCACCACGCCCTCGACCTGGGCCTCAACTTCCTGGACACCGCGGACATGTACGGACACGGCGCCAACGAGGAGCTGGTGGGCAAGGTCGTCCGGGAGCGGCGGGAGGAGGTCGTCCTCGCCACCAAGTTCGGGATCGTCCGCGACAGGGCCACCGGCGCGCGCAGCCACCGCGGGGACCCCGAATACGTCCGCGCGGCGTGCGACGCCAGCCTCTCGCGCCTCGGCATCGAGACGATCGACCTCTACTACATGCACCGGCGCGACGCCTCCGTCCCCGTCGAGGAGACGGTCGGGGCCATGGCCGAGCTGGTCGCCCAGGGCAAGGTGCGCCACCTGGGGCTGTCCGAGGTGAGCGCCGAGGAGCTGCGCGCCGCCCACGCCGTGCACCCGATCGCCGCGGTGCAGACGGAGTGGTCGCTCTGGAGCCGCGACGTGGAGGAGTCCGTGATCGGCGAGTGCGCGCGGCTCGGCGTGGGCTTCGTCCCCTACTCCCCCCTGGGCAGGGGCTTCCTCACCGGGGCGCTGCCCCCGGTGGACGAGCTGCCCGCCGACGACTTCCGCCGCGGCAAGCCGCGCTTCTCCGGCGAGAACGCCGTGCGCAACCAGGAGCTGCTCGCCATCGTGCGGCGCGTGGCCGACGCGCACGGCGCGACGCCGGGACAGGTCGCCCTGGCCTGGGTCCACGCACAGGCCGGGCGCTGGGGGCTGCCCGTCGTCCCCATCCCGGGGACCAAGAGGCGCGAGCGCCTGGACGAGAACGTCGGCGGCGCGGACCTGGCGCTCTCCCCGGAGGACATCGCCGAACTCGACACCATCGCCGACGCCACCGCGGGCGCGCGGTACTGATCCTCCCCGAGCCGGGGGCGGCCCTGAGCCGCTCCCGGCGCCGCCCCGAGGCCGACCTGACGAGCGGCCGACGAGCACGGAGGGACGAGCGCCCTGAGATACGATTCCCAGATGACCCAGCTTCCCATGGACCAGCGGATCGGTCATCACCTGAAGCGCGCCGAGCAGGAGCTGATCTCTGCGAAGCACGCCGTTCTGCGGCAGTTCAACCTCTCGGTCCCCCAGTACACGGTGCTCCTCGTACTCTCCGAGGAGCCGGGGGCCTCAGGCGCGATCCTGGCCCGCCGGTGCCTGGTGACCCCCCAGACGATGTCCTCCGTGCTCGCGACGCTGAGCAGGCGCGAACTCATCGAGCGCAAGCCCCACCCGCTGCACTCCCACATCCTGGAGACGCGGCTCTCGCCCAGCGGGCGGGAGCTGCTCGCCAAGGCGGACGAGGTCGCGATCCGGGTGGAGATGCGTCTGAGCGAGGCCTTCAGCCGCGAGGAGGAGGGCGAGTTCGTCCGCTTCCTCAGCCGGTGCGCGGAGGTCTCGGCGGAGAGCCGTACCGAGCTGGCGGACCTGGGCGAGGAGTGAGGCCGGTCCCCGCCGGCGCCCCCGGAACGCCCCCTCCGGCGCCGGCCGGGCGTGCGGGGGCCGTCGGCCCCGGGCTCGGAGCGGCCCCCCGCCCGCTCCCCGGGAGGGCCCGGTGGGCCGGCGCGGCGGGGGCAGGCGCCCCGGAAGCCCCCCGCCCCTGACACCCGCCCCGACGGCGCGCGGCCCGAGACGTCTCCGGACAGGCGACGCGGTACGGCCGCAGGTCCCGCGGCCCGGGCCCCGGGCTCGGCCGCCCACGGCAGCGGCCTCCCGCACCCGTCCGGGTGCGGGAGGCCGACCGGTCCCCACCGGCGGGTCGCACGGCTCCGTCTCCGCCCTCAGGGGCGAAGGCGTCACGCCGGGACGTGCACCGGGACCGCCCCTCCGGAACGGGCCGGAGCCAGGACGGAGGACGCCTGCGCGGCCACGGGGCTCCACCTCACGAGTGCCAGCCCCACGCTCATGCCGCCGCCGAACCCCGCGAGCAGGACGAGGTCGTCCCGTTCGAGCAGGCCCGCCCGGTGCACGGTGTCGAGGGCGACGGGCACCGACCCCGACCCGGTGTTGCCCTGGGTCTCCACCGTGAGGTGGAGGCGGGCACGGTCCAGGCCCAGGGACGGCCAGACGTCGGCGAGCATGGCGCCGTTGGCCTGGTGGGGCACGAAGTGGCGGATCTCCTCCCGGCCCACGCCCATCCCGTCGAGCATCCGGTGGATCGCCTCGGGCAGGCGCCTGGTGACGTACTCCCGCACGCCGCGCCCCTCCATCGTGAAGAAGTGCCCGCCCTGTTCCAGGGTCGCCGGGGAGGCGGGCAGCCTCGACCCGCCCGCCGGGACCTTGATCAGGTGGTGGTGGTCCCCGTCCGTGAGCAACTGGGTCCCGACGACCCCGCCGCTGTCCCGGGCGGGCCCCAGGAGCACCGCCCCCGCGCCGTCGCCGAACAGGACCGCCGTCTTGCGGTCGCCGTAGTCGAGGATGCGGGAGTAGATGTCCGCGCCGATGACCAGCGCGTAGGCCTCGCCGTGGGGTCGCAGCAGGTGCTCGGCCACGGAGAGCGCGTAGACGAACCCGCTGCACACGGCGTTGACGTCGAACGCCGCCGCGGAGGACGCGCCCAGCAGGTGCTGGGTGATGCTCGCCGTGGCGGGCTGGGGGTGGTCCGGGGTGGACGTGGCGACGATGACGTAGGCCAGGCGGTCCGCGGGGACGCCCGCCTGGGCCAGGGCCCGGCGGCCGGCCTCGGCCGCGAGGTCGGAGGTGGCCTGGTCCGGTGCCGCGCGTCTGCGCTCACGGATCCCGGTCTTGCGGCGGATCCACTCGTCGGTGACGCCGGCGGAGTGGGCGATCGGGTCGTTGCCGACCACTTCGGCCGGCAGGTACGAGCCCGTGCCGAGGATGGCGATGGTCATCGTGCTGTCTCCTTCTTGCTGGACTGCGGGAGGGGTTCGGGGCCGCCGCCGCTCCGGGCGGCGGCGCTGTCCGGAGCCGCCCGGGGCCGCGGGGGCTCCGGGGGGAGCGACGGCCCCTGCCCCGGACGGCGTGTGCCGGACGCGGTCCGCGGGTTTCGCGCGTTCACCGGCGGGAGGGCAGGGGCCCCTCTCACCCGGAGGCGGGGGCCGGGTGGCCGGAGCCGGCGGTGACGCGCTCCCACCCGTGGGCCTCGGCGTGCGCGGCGAGCACGGGGTCCTCGCCGACGACCACCGGGTGGCCGACGGACGAGAGCAGCGCCAGGTCGCTGGAGTGGTCCCCGTAGGCGGTGCAGGCGGACAGGGGGACGCCCCTCACCGCCGCGGCCGCCCTGGCCGCGACGCCCTTCGTCGCGCCGATCATCGGGACGAGGACCTCGCCCGTCAGGAGCCCGTCGCGCACGACGGGCCTCGTGCCCAGCGCCCAGTGGGCCCCGGCCGCCTCGGCGATCGGGTCCAGGCAGGCGAAGAAGGAGCCCGACAGCAGGACGACCAAGTCGCCCCCGGCCCTGTGGCGGCGCAGCCGCTCCAGCACCGGGGTGTGCCAGAAGCCCGGATCCCTCGCGGCCTCGGAGAACCACGTCCGTCCGGCGGCGCTCAGCCCTTCGGCGGACTCCCCCGCCATGAGGCGGTAGTAGAGGCGGTTCACGTCCTGGCGGGGCACGCCCCTGGCCGCCGCCGCCCGCAGGTGGGCGACGGCCCGCTCGTAGGAGCCGGGCTCCCTGGAGCCGTCCCCGAGGTGGAACTCCAGGAACGAGAACATGCTCTTCGGTCCGATGAGCGTCTCGTCCACGTCGAAGAACGCGATGCCGCGTCCCCGGGTGCCGGATTCTTCGCTCGGGGTGGTCATGGGGTCTCCTGCCTGTAGGGGGTCCGTGGGGTCCGCGTCATGCCGGGATGCGGACCAGGCCGACGTCGATCCGGCAGATCGACGCGCCCCGCTGGAGCACGTCCACCTCGACGGGGGCCGGGGACCGCTCCGGGCCGCCGGTGGGCGCGAGGAACTCCACGATCCCGCCCTGCGTGTAGTAGACCCCTTCGCCCTCCTCCGCCGCCGCGGGAGCGGTACGGGCCCGCACCTCGGTCCGGGGCTCCAGTTCGCCGAAGCTGGTGAAGGTGGCGGTGATCTCGGCCGGGTAGGCCTTGGCGGGCGAGGTCCCCTGGACCTCCAGGAGCGTGTTCAGGGCCAGCTGGCGCGCGGCCTCGATCAGGACCATGCCGGGCAGGTGGTCCTGGGCGTGGTCGAACAGGCTCGGGTGCTGCGGGAGCACGCGCAGGGAGGCCGACACCGCGTCCCCGTCCCCAGCGAGCCCGGTCAGGACCACGTTGTCGCCGTTGGACCGGCCGACGAGGTAGGGGGCGGGGACCTCCCCGGTGACGGTGAAGTCGAAGGTCTCCGTGGAGGGGACCGGGGCTCCCGAGCGGTTGCTCAGGCGCAGCGCCCCGTAGCTCGCCAGGGACTTGAAGCGCAGGCCGACGACGGCGTTGCCGACCTCGGTGCCGTCGACGAAGAGGCGGAACCTGGCGTCGTAGCCGACGACGCGGCCTTCCTTGACCCTCTTGTCCTCGACCGAGCAGAGCATCCGGAGGGCGCACGGGGCGGTCCCCACCGTCATCCTCTCGGGGCGCGTGATGCTGATGCCCAGGGTGGTGAGCACGAACTTGTGGTCGAAGGGGACCCCGTAGTGGGTGTGGGCGATGGCCAGGCCCACCTGCCGGCACGCCTCGAGCAGCAGCACCGGGTCGTGGAGGCGGGGGCGGAGCAGGTGGTCGCCGTAGTAGGCGTGCGACCGGGGGAGCTGGGCGGCGGCCGCGTGGGCGTCGCCGCCCAGGGGCTGGGTGTCGGTGACGAAGACCTCCGCCAGCGACTCCCGGTGGACGACGGTGCGGTCGAGGGTCCGCTCGTAGTCCAGGTTCGGACCGTCCGGGTGGGCCGTCGCGGTGTCGGTGTCGCCGTTGAGGAGGTGGCGCACGGGCATCTGCATGGTCTGTCTCGCATTCCTCGGGCTCGGGGACCTGATCTGGCGGGGAGGCCGCGGAGCGGGAAGCGCCTCCCGGGGGTGCGTCGGCGGACGGGGCGGGGTCCGGCGGTGGGATCCGGCGGGGGTCTGGGGGACCGCCCGGGGGGCGGTCCGGGGCCGGCTAGCGGAGTTCGCGTTCCTTCACGACGAGGAAGGTGACCACCGCGCCGGCCAGGGCGAGGAGCGCCAGTCCGAGGAACGTGGTGTGCATCGCCGAGGTGAGGCTGGTCGACACCGCGTCCAGGGCGGTCTGGCGGTCGCCGGCGGCGAACTGGCCCAGGGCCGTCTCGAGCCGGCCCTGGGTGGCCTCGCCCGCCAGGGTCCGCTCCTGTTCGGGGCTGGCGAAGGAGAGGTCGAGGGTGCTCAGCGAGAGGGTCGCCAGCACCGATCCGGCACCGGCGATCGCCACGCTCTCCCCGGTGATGCGCATGGTGTTGAAGATGCCCGAGGCCATTCCGGCCCGCTCGACCTCCACGGAGCTGAGCGCGGCGTTGTCCATGACGCCGAAGGCGCTCCCCACGCCCGTGCCGAACAGCGCCAGGGGCGCGGCCAGCGCCGTCCAGTGCTGACCCGGCTGGAGGGTCATCAGCCACAGTGAACCGCCCGCGATGAGCAGGGAGCTGGTGGCGAGCATGACCCTCAGGGGGAGCCTGGCGGCCAGCTGCCCGGCCAGCATCGGCAGGGCGAGCACGGGCAGGGTCAGGGGGAGGAGCAGGGCTCCGGCCTCGGCCGCGCCGTACCCTCCCACGCCCTGGAAGAAGGGCGGCAGGTAGACGAGCAGGACCACGAAGCCGAAGGTGATGGTGAAGGGCTGGCAGACCACCACGACGAACGTGGGCCGCTTGAACAGCGAGAGGTCGAACATCGGGCGCCGGACCCGCGACTCCACCACGACGAAGGCCGCGAGGAAGACGACGAACCCGACGGCGGAACCGATCGCGCTCAGGCTGAGCCAGCCCGCCTCGGCCCCCTGGACGAAGGCCAGGGAGAGCAGGAACAGGCTGGTGCTGAAGGTCATGACGCCGCCCCAGTCCACCGAGGTGGAGTTGGGGTCGCTCGACTCCCGGATCGAGCGCACCAGGAGCAGGACGACGGCGGCGAACGCGATGTTCATCAGGAACACCATGCGCCAGTCCGCGAAGTTGACCATCAGGCCGGCGACGAACGGGCCCATGGCCAGGCCGAAGCCGAACGAGGTGCCCAGGAGGCCGAAGGCCCTGGCCCTGGCCACGCCCCGGAAGGAGTCGGCGAGGATCGCCGAACCGCTGGTCATGATGCCCGCGGCGCCGATGCCCTGGATCGCCCTGGCGATGTCGATGACGACGATGTTGGAGGAGAGGCCGATCACCGTGGCCATGGCGGTGAAGACGACGAGGCCGATGACGAGGACCCGGCGCCTGCCGAACCGGTCGGCGAGCCCGCCCGCGGCGAGCATGAACGCCGCGAAGGTCACGTTGTAGGCGTTCTGGACCCACTGGGCCTCACCGACGGTGGCGTTCAGGTCGGCCGCGAGCTGGGTGAGCGCCACGGCCGGAGCGGTGACGGCGAGCGGCAGCATCACGCTGGACAGGGCGACGGCGACGAGTGTGGCCACCGCCTGTCCTCTGGTCAACGGGGCGGGAGCGAGCTGTGCGCCCGGCCGATCCGTTGCGTCTATCGCCATTCCCACACCTCATGATTCGGATTCTTATGGCTATCCATTCGTGGATGAACATAAGGTATCTTATGCTCATCGTCAATCTTATAGACCTGGCCGGGTACGCGGTGGGCGGACCCGGGACGTACCACCGCAACAGGATCGATCGGAGCTCCCCGAGATGCCGTTGACCAGTGACGACACACCTTCCAGCCGCACAGCCGCCTCACCCGCCGACGTGCTCGTCGTCGGCGCCGGACCCGTCGGTCTGACCGCCGCGTGCGAGCTTCTGAGACGAGGAACACGTGTCCGGCTCATCGACCGCGCCGAGACCGCGTCCCCCTTCCCCAAGGCGCTGCTGCTCTGGCCCCGCACCCTCGACCTGCTGGACGACCTGGGGGCCCTGGAGTCGACCCGGCGCGCCGGCATCGACATCCGCAGGTTCCGCTACTTCTCCTCGGGCGAGCCCCTGGCCTCGTTCGCCTTCCCCGAGCACCTGGCCCCCGTGTGCCTGCCCCAGAACGAGACCGAGCGCGTGCTCACCGAGCGGCTGCACGCCCTGGGCGGGCGCATCGAACGGGGGGTGCGCCTGCTCGCCCTCGACGGGCTGGACTTCTCCGGCGACATCACCGCGACCGAGGGGGTGACGGCGATCCTCGAACACTCCGACGGGACCGTCGAGCGCTACCACGCGCCCTTCGTCATCGGCGCGGACGGCGCGGGCAGCGCGGTGCGCGCCCAGATCGGCACCGGTTTCGTCGGCAGCACCTACGAGTCGGCGTTCGCCCTCGTGGACTGCCGCATCGAGGGCGAGCTGCCGACCGACGAGGCTCTCTACTACCAGTCGCCCCAGGGCGCCCTGGTGATCGTCGCCCTGCCCGACGGCGTCTTCCGGTTCTTCGCGAGCCTCCCGCCCGGGGAGAAGGCCGGCGTCGACCTGCTCCAGCGGATCACCGACGAGCAGGGGCCGGGCGGCGTGCGGCTGGTCGACCCCGTGTGGGAGTCCGTGTTCCGCGTGCACCGCAGGCACGCGGACGACTTCCAGCGGGGCCGGGTCTTCCTCGCGGGCGACGCCGCGCACGTGCACAGCCCCGCCGGGGGCCAGGGGCTCAACACCGGGATGCAGGACGCGCAGAACCTCGCCTGGAAGCTGGCCGCGGTGGTCGGGGGCGAGGCGGCGCCCGAACTGCTCGGGACCTACGGCCCGGAGCGCAAGGACGTGGCGCGCCAGGTCGTGCGGGACACCGACATCCAGACGCGCGGGTGGATGCTCCAGCACCCCCTGCAGACCGCGGGCCGGGACGCGGCCTTCCGGCTCCTGGAGCCGGTCATGGAGCGCGGATACCTGCCCGTCATGGCCGGATACCGGTTCCGGTACACGCCCGCGCGGCTCACCCAGGACCCCGCCTGGCCGTCCCTGTGCCGGCTCACCGGGCGGCTGGCGGGCGCCGTCCGCACCGGGCACGCCCTCCCCCGCTCCCTCGCGGTGTCCCTGGGGGTCACCGCGCCGCGGAACACGGAGGCGGGGCACGGGGCCGCCGGTGACGGGCCGGAGCTGCCCGGATGGACGCTCGCCGTCACCCCGGGCCGGGCCCAGGCCCGCCCCGGGGAGTCGTTCTCCGCGCTCGCCTCCGACCGGCCGCAGGTGCGGACGGTGACGCTGCCGGCCGCGCAGGCCTCGGAGCACCGCCTGTGCTCGGCCCCGGGGTACCACCTCATCCGCCCGGACGGCTACGTCGCCGCCCACGGCCACGCCGGGGACCACGCCCGGCTGCGCGTGGAACTGGCCGCGCACCTGGGCCGGGCCCGCGGCCGCCTCGGCACGTCCGAGGACGCCGGACGGGCCGCGCCGAGCCTCGTCTGAGAAACCCCCCTCCCGCGCGGTCGGCCGGTCACCCCCCGGCCGGCCGCGCACACCGGCGGCGCCGAGGATTCCGCCGCGCGCCCCCGGCAGCGGCTCCCCGCCTGCGCCCGGCGCGGCGGGGACGGCCGGCCCCGGAACGGCTCGTCCCCTCCGCGGGCGCGGAGAGCGCGCCCCGGCCCGCCGGGTTCCCCCGGACCGCGCGGGCGGCCCCGTCCGCCGCCCGCGCCACCGGGGACCGGCGACGCCCCCGGGCGGTGCGCCGACGGGGGCGCGGCCCCCTCCCCCCTGCGGCCCCTCCCCCTGCGGCCCCGTCCCCTCCGGGTCCGGACGCGCCGACCCGTCCGCTCCGCACCGGAGGCCGGCCGGCGCACGCGCGGAACCGGCCCGCCGCCCCTCCCGACCGGACGCGCGGCCCCCCGCTCCCGGAAAGGCGTCCCGGCCCCCGTCGGCGCACCGCGCCCGGACCCTCTCCACGTGGGCCCGGAGGGCGTCCGCCGGCCCTCCGCGAGCCGCTGCGGCTCCGCACAGGTGTTCCCCTTCCGACCAATCGCGGTGAGCAAGATCACCCGACCACATCCGGCCACGGAGGGAACACGCTCCGAGACATCTTCCAACAAGTGAACATGACCTGCGGTGATCGCGCGCTCACTATCGGCGGAAATCTTCGCCATGTTCCGCCGTGAAGGAATCTGCTTTACTGTCCGAACGGCCACCAACCAGTCATGCCGACATCGTAGGCATTCCCCCGAGAAGACTTAACAAGAATTTCAGATTCATTAACGTCACCGCAGCTGTCCCCGGCGGGCTGAACGCAATCCCTAACACCCAGAGATGCGAGCACGAGAATGACGATGAATATCGGAGGAATGGTTGAGGGGCCACTCCCCCTGGCCCAGGCGCTGCAGCGCCTCACGAGGATCCCGTCCATGCGGCACAAGTACGGCCGCTACCTCGGCCTGGGCAGGCGGCCCCGCCTGGTCGACCTGCCGCCCCTCACCCGCGAGGAGCTCGGCGAGGCCGTCGACGCGATGATGAGGGAGAACCCGGCCGAGCTCTCCCGCGCCTCGCTCCACCTCATGGGCGGCACGACGTCCACGAGCCGCATGGGAGCCCTCCCCTCCGACCTGCACGTGGACGAGATCTTCCCCCACCTTCGCCCCTTCGCCCCCGGCGACCTGCTCGCGAGCCTGAGCACCCCGTTCCACATGCGCGCGTCGCACGACCTCCACAACGCGCTCGCCGCGCGCGCCGGCATTCCCACGCTGTCGCTCGACGCCCCGACGGACCAGATGATCGAGCCGTGCCTCGACCTCTTCGAGCAGCACGGCGTGACCGCCGTCGCCACCACCCTGGACACGGTCCAGCGCATCCTCCGCTTCTGCGCCGCCTCGGGCCGGCGCCTGGACTTCCTGAGCAAGGTGCTCTGGAGCGGGCCGGCGATGGACGCGGAGACGCGTTCGCTGATCCGCACGTACTTCCCACACCTGCGCACGTGGTCGCTGTTCGGGTCCGCGGAGACCTGGATCATCGGCCACAGCGGCCCCGACTGCGCGGTCGACACCTTCCACCCGCTCCCCTACCAGCACACGGAGATCGTGGGCGGGCGCATGCTCGTGACCGTCACGCACAGGAAGTCGGTCGTCCCCCTGCTGCGCTACGACACCGGCACCGGGGCCGAGTGGACGTCGTGCCCCTGCGGCCGCCCCGGCCGGGCCCTGCGGACCCACAGCCGCATCGACGCCCCCTACGGGCCGCTCAGCAGTCTGGTGGACCCCGCTGACCTGGCGTCGCTCGCCCTCCAGCTCGACTCGGTGGAGGCCGCCCAGGTGGTCCTGACCTCCCCCCACACCAAGGACGAACGGCTCCGCCTGCGCGTCAGGCTCCGCCCGGGGACGGAGGCGGACCTGTACACCGTCGAGTGGATACGGCACCACGTGGTGTCCGGCTGCCTGGCCCTGTCCGAGGTCCTCGCGGAGTCCCCCGAGACCTTCGAGGTGACCGTCTCGCGGAGGCTGCTGGACCAGTCCTCGGACGGCTCGGCCCCGGCGACGGTCGTCCGTTCCGCGGACCGGAGCCGTCACTCCGCGTGACCCGCGCCGGGCAGCCCGCCCCGGCTGACGCGACCGGGCGGGAATTCCGGACGCGGGCCGGGTGAAAAACCCGTGAAATACCCCGGGGCCCCGCGGCGCCCCCGCGAGGGGAATTCCCTCATTTGAGTGCAAGGGGCGGACGCCGCGGTTCGGACCGCACGGTGAGAGGTGTTTTTCGGAACGGGAGCGTGAAAGTCCGGAGAAAACCGCGCGGGATCCGCGCCCGCACGGCTCCCGCCTTCCCGCCCGCCCCTCCGGGGAGGCCCGCCGCTCCCGGACGGGGCTCCACCGGCCCGGCGGCCCTCCGTCTGCGTGTCCGCCGGATCACCCCCCGCATCGGCGCCGCCGCGGCACAGCCCCTCGCGGAGCACACTCCACAGGAAATAAAAGACATCTTATGCAAATCAGCCTTCACTTTCGCATAAGAGATCGTATACTCCTCCTAGCTCGATCAGCCAGACCTGGAAGAGGAACACTGCGATGTGCGGACCCCACGTGATCCACAAGGCCCGAAAGACTTTCATGACCGCCTCGGGACACACCCCGGAAACGCCCGGGGGCACGATCACGGCCGAGCGCCCGGACCCGTCGGCACGCCTGGTGAGCAGCGGGGTGAACCGGCGCCGCATGCTGACCGGATCGGCCGCCGTCGGCGCGGTCCTGACGGGGATCGGGGCCCTCGGGGGACCGGTGGAGTCCGCCCACGCCCAGACCATCGCGGACATCAGCCCGTCACGGCTGAGGGTCACCGACCTCACCCACGTCCTCCACAACGACTTCCCGATCTACCGGCCCTACATCCTCGACCCCAACATCTTCCAGTTCGCGTCCATCGCCGAGGACGGGTTCAACGCGCTCAAGCTGGAGATCGACGAGCACACCGGAACGCACTTCGACGCGCCGTGGCACTTCAACGACAGCCCTGACGCCCTGCACACGCACGAGGTGGACCCGCGCGACCTGGTCTGCCCCCTCGTCGTCATCCGCATCTCCGACCGCGCCGCGCGGGACTTCGACGCGCAGGTCGGCGTGGCCGACCTGCGCCGCTGGGAGCGGCGCCACGGACGCATCCCCCAGGGGGCCCTGGTCGCCATGGACTCCGGCTGGAGCGCGCGGGTCCTGCAGAGCGAGGAGGCGATGCTCAACCGCGGCAGCGACGGCATCGCCCACTTCCCCGGGTTCGAGCTCGAGGCGCTCGCCTGGCTGCTGTCCGAGCGGGACATCGCCGGGGTCGCCGTGGACACCCCGAGCTTCGACTACGGGCCCGACTCCGCGTCCAACCCCGAGGGGCACGTGTTCCTGCTCGGCGAGAACAAGTACGCCGTGGAAATGGTCGCCCACCTGGAGACCGCCCCGGAGAACGGGGCGATGGCGGTCGTGGGCGTCGCCAACATCAGGGGCGGTTCGGGCGGCCCCGTCCGCCTGCTGGCCCTCACCTGACGCGACGGTCCGCGCCGGGGCCCTGCGCGGGTCCCGGCCCCGCTCCCCCGCGCCGGCCCCGGGACGCCCCGCCTCCCCGCGCGTTCCGGCCCGGCCCCCGCGCGCCGGGGCCGGGCCTCCACGGGCCGCGCCCGCCCCGGGGCCGAGGAGCCCCGCACGCCGCCGGTGCGGGCGGCCCGGCCCCGGGCCGCCCCGCGGGTCAGGTCCAGCCGTAGCGGCTGCGCAGGACGTCCGCGACCAGCCAGAACATCTCCTCGTCCATGACCGCGGCCTCGCGCCGGATGTCGTCCTCGTCGAACTCGAAGAGCCGGTCCGCGCGGAGGAACGACTCGCGCCCCTCGCGGTCCCAGGGCCCCGACCCGATCGGCAGCCAGTCCTGGCGCTCCCACTCCTCGGGGCGCTGCGAGGACAGCATCAGGCCGTGCAGGCGCCTGCCCCTGCGGCCGACGACCAGCAGCGGACGGTCCTTGCCCTGCTTCGGGTCCTCCTCGTAGGGCACCCACGTCCACACGATCTCGCCCGCGTCGGCGAGGCCGTCGCGCTCGGGGGCGTACGCCAGCCGGGTGGCGTTCTCTGAGGTGGGGATCTCGCGGACCTCGCCCCGGTGGGGGTGGTCGTCGCCGCGTCGCATCGTTCGTTCGCTCACGCCCCGCATCCTAGGACCTCGCGAAGGGCGTGTCGTCCGGGTCCGCCGCGGCGCTCCCGCGCCCGCGCCGTCGGACGCCGCCCGACGGGACCGTAGTGTCGACGCGGCGGACCCCGCCCCTGGCCCCCACGGCGTCCGGCGACACCCCGCCGGGCACGGGGTACCGGAACGACGAACACCACGGAGAAGCAGGCATGAGCAAGGGAACGATCCTGATCAGCGGCGCCAGCGCCGGCCTGGGAGCCGAGATGGCCCGGCAGTTCGCCGCCCTCGGTTACGACCTGGCGCTGTGCGCGCGACGCGTCGACCGGCTGGAGGCGCTGCGCGAGGAGATCACCGCGGTCCACCCCGGACGCCGGGTCGAACTGCGTGCCCTCGACGTCACCGACGCCGACGCCGTCCTCTCGGTGTTCGGCGACCTGGCCGACGCCTGCGGCGGCATGGACCGCGTGATCGTCAACGCCGGCCTCGGCAAGGGCGCGGCCCTCGGGACGGGGCGCCACGAGGCCAACCGCCGGACGGCGGAGACCAACTTCATGGGCGCCCTCGCCCAGACCGAGGCGGCCATGGGGATCTTCCGCGCGCAGGGGCACGGCCACCTGGTGCTCATCTCGTCCATGTCGGCCCTGCGCGGCATGCGCAGGTCCATGACCGTGTACGCCGCCACCAAGGCGGGGGTCTCCGCCATCACCGAGGGCCTGCGGGCGGAGCGTGTGCCCGGCCTGGACGTGTCCGTCGTCCACCCCGGCTACATCCGCACCGGCATGAACGAGCGCGTGGAGCAGAGGACGCGGTTCATGGTGGACACCGTGCCAGGCGTCCGCTCCATGGTGGCCGCCATCGAGCGGCGGCGGGCGAAGGCGTACGTGCCCGCCTGGCCCTGGGTCCCCCTCGGCCTCGCGATGCGGGTGCTGCCGCTCTCGGTCGTCAGCAGGCTGGCCTGAACGGTCCCCGCGGGGCCGGGGGCCGGCGGCCCGCGCGCGGCCGCCTCCCCACAGGCGGCGGCCGCGGGGTGTCCGCCCGCGGACGGTCTCACAGGTCCTGGACGGTACCGATGATCGCCGCACGCGCCCGGCTGCCCTCGGGCACCGGGACCAGCGGGTACACGTGGAAGGCGCCCTCCTCCTCGTACAGCTCCACCTCGCCGCCCGCCTCGGTGACGAGGTCGCGCAGTCGGCGGGTGTCGGGCAGGAACACGTCACGGGTGCCGATGTAGAGGTCGACGGGGGGAAGGCCGGCCAGCTCCCCGTTGATGGGGCTGAGCCTGGGCGCGGAGAGGTCGTCGCCGCCCGCCCACGCCTTGGCGGCCTCCCTGAGGCCGACCGGGCTGAGCCACGGGTCCCGCCCCTCCACCTCGGCGATGTCGGGGTTGGACATCGTCAGGTCCGCCCACGGCGAGACGAGGATCAGCCGGGCCGGCCGGGGCAGGTCCTCCCCGGGCAGTGTCTGGGCGAGGGCCAGCGCCAGCCCGGCGCCCGCGGAGTCGCCCGCGAAGACGGTCCGCCCCGGGTCGGCGTGCTCCAGGAGTTCGCGGTAGACCCCGTGGAGGAACCCGAAGGCCTCGCGGTAGGTGTGCTCCGGCGCCAACCCGTAGACGGGCACCTCGACCCGGCACCCCGTGTCGGCCATGCGGGAGATCAGCACCCAGTGCCACGGGGAGATCTCGCTGATGTACGAGCCCCCGTGCAGGTACAGGACGGCCTTGTCCGGTTCGTCCTCCCGTTCGCGGGGCAGGACGGTGTAACTCCGGAAGCCCCCCACCTCGCGCAGGGTGATCTCGTGCCGCTTGGCGACCCAGTGCGGCGGCTCGGGGTCGTCCTTGGCCTCCTCGATGCGCTCCCGTGCGCCCTCCACGGTCTCCATCGGACGCTTGCGCGCCACCCGGAACGCCACCGCGAGCATTCTCGCCACCAGGCTAGGCATGGATGTCTTCGCTTCTCTCCTCGGGGATGTCCCCCGACCTTGCCACACGGGTCCCACAGAACGTTCGGGCGGCACGGGAGGGCCCTCCGGCACGGGCCCTCCCGCCGCACCCCCTAGAGGACGACGAGGTCGTCCCGGTGCACGAGCTCCCGCTCGTAGGAGGGCCCCAGCTCACGGGCGAGCCAGCGCGTGGACCTGCCCATCAGGTCGGGCACCTCGGCCGCGTCGTAGTTGACCAGCCCGCGCGCGACCACGGCGCCCTGCTCGTCGCACAGGTCGACGGGGTCGCCCGCGCTGAACTCCCCCCTCACCCGCACCACCCCGGCCGGGAGCAGCGACGCCTTCTCCCGCACGACCGCCGCGACCGCGCCCGGGTCCAGCACCAGGCTGCCCCGTCCGGCGGTCGCGTGCGCCAGCCACAGCTGGCGGGCCGAGGGGCGGCGCCCGCCCCCCGCGGCGAACAGGGTGCCGACCCTGTCGCCCGCCAGGGCGGCCCTCGCGTTGGCCGCGGAGGTCAGCATCGTGTGCACGCCGGCCTCCGTGGCGATCCGCGCGGAGGCGACCTTGGTCACCATCCCGCCCGTGCCCACGCCGCGCCTGCCGGAGCTGCCGATGTCGATGCCGTCCAGGTCCTCGGGGCCGCGCACCAGGCTGACCACGGACGCACCCGGATCGGACGGGTTCCCGTCGTACAGGGCGTCCACGTCCGAGAGCAGGACCAGCGCGTCGGCGCGCATCAGGTGCGCGACCAGGGCCGCGAGCCGGTCGTTGTCGCCGAACCGCAGTTCGTGGGTGGCCACCGTGTCGTTCTCGTTGACGATGGGGACCGCTCCGATGTCCAGCAGTCGGCGCAGCGTGCGCTGCGCGTTGCGGTGCTGGACCCTGCGCATCATGTCCTCGACCGTGAGCAGGACCTGGGCGGCGTTGAGCCCGTGTCCGGCCAGCTCGGCCGTGTACGCGGCGAGCAGCAGTCCCTGGCCCACGCTCGCCGCGGCCTGCTGGGAGGCGAGGTCGCGGGGGCGGCGGGCCATGCCGAGGGGTGTCATCCCGGCCGCGACCGCGCCGGAGGAGACCAGGATCACCTCCTGGCCGAGGGCGCGCCGGGCCGCCAGCACCTCGACCAGGTCGCGGATGCGCCCGGAGTCGATCCGGCCCTCCGGGGTCGTCAGGGACGACGACCCCACCTTCACCACGACCCTGCGGGCCGAGGCCACCGCCGCCCGCCCGGCGGCCTCCGCCCGGTCGGACTTCTCGAGTTCTGCGCTGTGCACCGTGTGGGGCTTTCCATCCAGGGCGCGGCGCCCGGATCGGGCGCCGCGCACGTTCCTGTTCGGCCGGGCCGTCGGTCCCCGCGCGGGTCAGCCCAGCCGGGCGTCGCTTCCGCGCGGGCCGGACGGGACGACCTCGGCGTCCATGGACGGGTCCCAGTCGAAGACCACGGAGTCCTCCTCTGTGCCGATGTGCACCTCGGCGCCCTCGGTGGCCCCGGCCTTGGCCAGCTGCTCCTCGATGCCGAGGCGGTTGAGCCGCTCGGCCAGGTAGCCGACCGCCTCGTCGTTGCTGAAGTCCGTCTGGGCCACCCACCGGGCGGGCTTGTCCCCGCGCACCTGGAAGGCGTTACCGCCCAGCGGCACCACCTCGAAGGGGGTGTCCCCGATCATCTTGGGACGGATCACGATCCGGGTGGGCTCGGCGGCGGGGGCCGCCGCGCGCGCGGCCGCGACCTGCTCGCCCAGGGCGAAGGACAGCTCGCGCAGGCCCTCGCGGGAGGCGGCGGAGACCTCCATCACCTTGTACCCGCGCTCGACGAGCATCGGGGTGACGAGTTCGGCGAGCTCCCGGGCCTCGGGCACGTCGACCTTGTTCAGGGCGACGATGCGCGGCCGGTCGGACAGGTCCACCCCGGCGCGCTCTCCGTAGGCGGACAGCTCCTCCTCCAGGGCGTCGAGGTCGCTCACGGGGTCGCGGCCCGGCTCGTAGGTGGCGCAGTCCAGGACGTGCAGGAGGGTCGAGCACCGCTCGATGTGGCGCAGGAACTCCAGGCCCAGGCCCTTGCCGTCGCTCGCCCCGGGGATGAGTCCGGGCACGTCGGCGATCACGTACTGGGTCGCGCCGGCCTCCACCACTCCCAGGTTGGGGACCAGCGTGGTGAAGGGGTAGTCGGCGATCTTGGGCCGGGCCGCCGACATGGCGGCGATCAGCGACGACTTGCCGGCACTGGGGAAGCCCACCAGGCCGACGTCGGCGATGGTCTTCATCTCCAGGCGCACGTCGAAGGCCTCGCCCTCCTCGCCCTTGAGGGCGAAGCCGGGCGCCTTGCGCTTCTTGGAGGCCAGCGAGGCGTTGCCCAGGCCGCCGTGGCCCCCCTGGGCGAGGACCAGGCGGGTGCCGTGTCCCACGAGGTCGGCGACGAACTCACCGTCCGCGCGGGTGACCACCGTGCCGTCGGGAACGGTGAGGACCAGGTCGTCCCCGTTGGCCCCGGCCCGGTGGCCGCCCTGGCCGGGCGTGCCGTTCTGGGCGTTGCGGTGCGGGCGGCGCTGGTAGTCCAGCAGGGTGGCGGTCTGCGCGTCGACCTCCAGAACGATGTCGCCGCCCCGGCCGCCGTTGCCGCCGTCCGGGCCGCCCAGAGGTTTGAACTTCTCACGGTGCACGGAGGCGCAGCCATGCCCGCCGTTCCCGGCCTTGACGTGCAAGACCGCCTCGTCGACGAAGTCAGGCATAGCTCTCCCCGTTGCTTGTCGGTCCCCGTACGGGTGACCTGGTGGAACACGCGTGTCACCCAGTGACAACGCGAGAGGCGGGCCAGTGTTCCCTGGCCCGCCTCGAAACCACAACGTCCGTGCGCGAACCTACTCGGCGGCGACAGGGACGATGTTCACGGCCTTGCGGCCGCGGAAGTTGCCGAACTTGACCTGCCCGGCGACCAGAGCGAACAGCGTGTCGTCGCCACCGCGGCCGACGTTGGCGCCGGGGTGGAACTTGGTGCCGCGCTGACGGATGAGGATCTCGCCGGCCGAGACGGACTGACCGCCGAAACGCTTCACGCCGAGGCGCTGGGCATTCGAGTCACGACCGTTACGGCTGGACGAAGCGCCCTTCTTATGTGCCATTTCTCCAGGCCTCCTACTTCGCCGCGATGCCGGTGACGCGCACCTGGGTGTGCTTCTGGCGGTGCCCCTGGCGCTTCTTGTAACCGGTCTTGTTCTTGTACTTCAGGATGTTGATCTTGGGGCCCTTGGTCTCGCCGAGGATCTCGGCGGTGACCGAGTAGCCGCTCAGCTTGTCCGCGTCGCTGATGACGTTGCCGTCGTCAACGACCAGGATGGGCTGCCACGTGATGGTGGCGCCGGTCTCCTCGGAGACCTTGTCGATGTTCAGGACGTCATCGACAGACACCTTCTCCTGTCGGCCGCCCGCTCGCACGATCGCGTACACCGGGTAACTCTCTTCCTGCTCGCTCAACGAATAATGCTCGGGACCATCCCCGAGACGTGAGTTCCGGGGTCCGGGTCCGGCTGTACCTGTGCCCAGGCCAGCCGGGAGGATCGCCCCCATGTGGTTGGGGAGAAGCCTCGTTCCACGATCCACTGATCGCCTGTAGCGGGGCGCGGGGATCTGAGGGAAACAAACCCTGCGTGGAGAGCACTTCGGTGTCGGGGCGCGCGATTGTGGTGGAACGCGCCGACGCACCGTCCATCAGATTACCATCGGCCCGCTACAGGCCTGCACACGCGCCGTGGTTCGGGCGGGGTCTCCCCCGCCCGGACCACGGCCGGCACGTACCGCCTCGGTCAGCCCGCGTCCACGGCCGACGGCGGGGCCGCCGCCGTCTTGGCCCGCCGGGTGCGGCGCCGCTTGGGCCGCTCCGCGGCCTCCTCGTCGCCGCTCTCCGCCGGGGCGGGCGTCTCGCCGACGGCGGCGTCGGCGTCGCCTGCTGCGTCCGCCCCACCGCCGTCCTGCACCGCGGCCTCACCCTTGTCGGCCGCCGCGCGGGCGGCCTTGGTTCCGGTGCGCCGGGTGCGGGTCCTCTTCGCCGGGGCCTTCTCGGGCTCGGCGTCCGCGGCGGGGGCGGGCGCGGAGTCCGCCCCGTCCTCGTCCCGGGCCGCCGTACCGGCGTCCGCCTGCTCCGCGTCCGCGGCGTCCGCGGCCTTGCGGGAGCGGGTGGCGCGCTTGCGGGTCTTCTTGGCGGGCTCGGCCTGCTCCTGCTTCTCGGCCTGCTCGGGCTTGTCGGCCTCGGCCTCCGGGACGTCGGCCGGCCGCTCGGGCTCCTGCTCCGGCGCGGCCTGCGCGGCCGCGTCGTCGCCCTCGCCCCCGTCGGAGGGCTTCTCCGCCTTCTCCGCCTTCTCGGCGGGCTGGTCGGCGTCGGCCTTGCCCTTCTTCTTCTTGCGCCCGCCGCCGTTGCCGCCCGCGCCTGCGCCCTTCTCCAGGAGGTCGCCGGACAGCACCAGACCGCGCCCGCTGCAGTGCTCGCACGTGTGCGAGAACGCCTCCAGGAGTCCCTGGCCGACCCGCTTGCGGGTCATCTGCACCAGGCCGAGCGAGGTGACCTCCGCCACCTGGTGCTTGGTGCGGTCGCGCGACAGGCACTCCAGCATGCGGCGCAGCACCAGGTCGCGGTTGGACTCCAGCACCATGTCGATGAAGTCGATGACGATGATGCCGCCGATGTCGCGCAACCGGAGCTGGCGGACGATCTCCTCCGCCGCCTCCAGGTTGTTCTTGGTGACCGTCTCCTCCAGGTTGCCGCCCTGGCCGGTGAACTTGCCGGTGTTGACGTCGACCACGGTCATGGCCTCGGTCCGGTCGATGACCAGGGAACCGCCGCTGGGCAGCCAGACCTTGCGCTCGAGGGCCTTGTTGATCTGCTCGTCGATGCGGTAGGCGGAGAAGACGTCGCGGTCCTCGGACCAGTGCGAGAGCCGTTCGGCGAGGTTGGGCGCCACGTAGTCCACGTACTCGTGGACGGTGGTCCAGGCCTCCTCCCCGGAGACGACCAGGCTGGAGAAGTCCTCGTTGAAGACGTCGCGCACGACACGGACGGTGAGGTCCGGCTCGCTGTTGAGCAGCGACGGCGCGTTGGCCGACTTGGACTTGCGCTTGATCGAGTCCCACTGCTTGGCCAGGCGCGTGATGTCGCGCTCCAGCTCCTCCTCGCTGGCCCCCTCGGCCGCGGTGCGCACGATCACCCCGGCTCCGGACGGCATGACCTTCTTGAGGATCTGCTTGAGGCGGGCGCGCTCCTTGTCGGGGAGCTTGCGGCTGATGCCCGTCATGGAACCGCCGGGCACGTACACGAGGTAGCGGCCGGGCAGGCTGATCTGGCTGGTCAGGCGGGCGCCCTTGTGGCCGACCGGGTCCTTGGTGACCTGCACCAGGACCGACTGGCCGGACTTGAGCACCGACTCGATGCGCTTGGGCTGGCCGTCCAGGCCGAACGAGTCCCAGTTGACCTCGCCCGCGTAGAGGACGGCGTTGCGGCCCTTGCCGATGTCGACGAACGCGGCCTCCATGGACGGCAGCACGTTCTGGACGCGGCCCAGGTAGACGTTGCCGACGTAGGAGCGGTGGGTGGCCCGGTCGACGTAGTGCTCGACCAGGATGTCGTCCTCCAGGACGGCGATCTGGGTGCGGTCGCCGGTACGGCGGACGACGAGGTCGCGCTTGACCGCCTCGCGGCGGGCCAGGAACTCCGACTCGGTGACGATCGGGGCGCGGCGGCGGCCCTGTTCGCGGCCCTCGCGGCGGCGCTGCTTCTTGGCCTCCAGCCGCGTGGAGCCGCGGACGGACTGGACCTCGTCCTCGATCGGCTTCTCCGCGCGCGGCTCGCGCACCCGGACCACGGTGTTGGGCGGGTCGTCGGCGGTGGTCTCGCCGCCCGAGCCCCCGCCGGACCGGCGCCGGCGGCGGCGGCGACGGCGGCTGCTTCCGCGTTCGCCGTCCTCCCCCGCGTCCTCGTCGGACTCGGCGTCGTTGTCGTCCTCGGCGGTGTCGGCGGCCTCGACCTCGGCCGCGCGGCTCCTGCGCCGCTCGGGCTTCTCCGCGGCGGGCTCGGGGGCCTCGCCCTCGGCCTCGTCGCCGGAGCGGGACCGGCCGCGTCCGCGGCCGCCCCGGCGGCGGCGACGCCGGCTCGGACGGTCGTCGGAGGGGTCTCCGGTCTCCTCGGCGTCGGAGGACCGGTCGGCCGTGTCCTCGGCCTCCTCGTCGTCCTCTTCCTCGTCCTCGGCCACGTCCGCGGGGGGGACGGCGACGGGCGCCGGGGAGGCACTGGCCACCGGCGGCTGGAACAGCATGGCGGGCGCCTGGAAGACGCTCCCGCCACCCTGCTCTGCGGTCTCCTCGTCCTCCTCGGCGGGGACCGCCTCGGGCGCCTCGGCGGCCTCGGAGGCGCGCGTGCGCGAACGGGACCGGCCGCGGGTGCGGGCGGGCCCGGCGGCGGCAGGGGCCTCAGCGGTCTTGTCGTCGCGGTCGGCGGAGTCCTCGGCCGCGGTCCCCGCGGTCGTGGGCTCCGTGTCCCCGGTGGCGCGGGTGCGGCTGCGGCGCGGGGCCGGGTCCTCGTCGGGACGGCCCGCGGCGCGCACGGTGCGCCTGCGGGCGGTGGTGGACACCGCCGTCTTGACCGTGCCCCCCTCGCCGGAACCGGCGAGCGAGGTGACGGGCATCGAGGGCGGGGTGAAGACGTCGTCCGGCTCCGGGGGCGGTCCGGCCGCGCGTCGGACGCCGCGCACCGGCGCCGGCGCGGTCACGCGCACCTCACCTCCCCCGCCGGGGGGCGCCGCCTTGCGAGCGCTTGCTTCAGTTGTACCCGCGGTGCTCTCGGCACCGTCGTTGGGCTCGTTGTCGAGCATCCGGGCGGTCTCCCGTCAAAGTCCTCGGGCGCGCTGCGGCCTTTCGGTCGCGGGCGCGGCTCACGAGAACTGTCGTCGCTGTGTCACCGCCGGCGGCACCGGGGTGCCGTCGGGGCGAAGTCCTGTGGTTTCGCCCATGTTCCCCGCTTCGGGGCCGCACATCCGCGCGGTCCCGTCCATGGGCGTTGACGGCCGTGGTGCGTCGTCGCGCCGCTCGTCCGCGTTGTCGTTCGCGGGTCCGGGGCTCGTGAGAGCTTCGGGCCGGTCCTCGGTGAGCGGGTCCGCGATCGCGCCTGTCGCCTCGTCCAGCGGCCCCTGCGCCAGCCGGGTCATCAAGGGTGATGACGGCGGCGCGAGGTCGGCCACGCGGAGGAGTCCGGTCAGCACGTCGTCTGGTCGGACAGCAGGTGTCGTGTGCCGTACAACCATCCGAAGTATGGCATATGCCGTGTCGTGTTCCCCTGGGACGCGCCCGTGGGATCCGCTGCACACGTCGATACGAACCACTGCCGGTCGTGTGTCGAAGCGGCGACGACCCTTCTTCGTCATCCGCTCCACCTCGACACTGTCGGCGGCCGCGTACGCGGCCACCGCCCTGGCGGCGTCATCGGGGTCGACGCCGTCCATCTCCACCTGCCAAGCGGAGGCCTGGAGCCGATCCGCGAGCCCGGCCTGCCGGGCCTCGACGACCTCGACCACGTCGATGCCCTCGGGCATGGCGGCGTCGATGTCGGCTCGGACCCGTTCGGGCTCGCGTGCCTCGGCCAGGACGAGTTCAAGGTACTCCGCCTCGCTGGCGACCCCGGTGGGGGCCGCTCCCGTGTAGGAGACCTTGGGGTGAGGCGAGAAGCCGGCGGAGAACGCCATGGGCACGGAGGCCCTGCGCAGGGCCCGTTCCAACGCCCGGGCGATGTCGCGGTGACTCGCGAACCTCATGCGCCCGCGTTTGGCGTAGCGGACGCGAAGCCGCTGTCCCGGCTTGGCGGTGGAGGGTGAGGTGGTGCCCTCGGGTGCGGGGGGCAGCTCAACTCCTTTCCTCATGCCCCCAGGTGTGGTCGGCGGAGCGACCTCGAAGGGGCTGTTCCTCGTCCTGTTCAGCGTACGGTGCGCCGTGGTGCACATGCGCCAGCAGGACTACGCATACCGGTATCTCCCCCACTGACCTGCGGTCGAAAAGTCCCCGAGGTCTCGGAGCGGACACTGAACCGGTGTTCACCGCCTGAACACGGAGCCGCCGAAAAAAAATCCGAAGAAAATCTTCTGGAGATGGCAACCCCCCGCGCACCCCGCGAGTCTTATTACTCGTACGGCCCGGCGCGAGCGGGGCGCCGGGCCGTACACCTTCTCCCCGGGCCACTCCCCTCCACAGGGTCGAGAAAGCGCCCGGAGCGCGAATCCTACTCCTGTAGCCCTGACGCCACTGTGAGCGACCCCGCCCCTTCCGCGCCATGAGCACCCCGGCTCTTCGCCGTTCCCCGGCGGAGCAGGGGTTCCTCCGTTCCCGGGGGCGTGCCCGGTGCGGCGGTCAGGCGGGCGGACGCAGCCCCGCCATGACCACGGCGACGGTGCGGCGCCGCGCGGCCTCGTCGGTCCCCCCTCGCTCCCGGGTCATGCACCCCTCCATCAGCGCCTTGACGTCGGCGGCGTCCACGTCGTCGCGGACCTCCCCCGCCGCCTGCGCCGCGGAGAGGAGCTCGCCGAGCGCCGCCACCACGTCGTGGCCGGTGCCGCGGACCGCGGCGGCGACGTCGAACCCGCCGCCGCGGAGCGCCTCGCCGAGCCCGTGGTCGAGCGCCCCCTCGTCGACCACGAAGGCGAAGAAGGAGGCGAGGGCGTCGCCCGGCGCCTCCTCCTCCGCGAAGACCCTCGCCGCGCCCACGAGGCGCTCCATCCGGCTGAGCACGATGGCCCCGTAGAGGGACTCCTTGGTGGGGAAGTGCCTGCTGACGGTTCCGGCCCCCACGCCGGCGCGCCGGGCGATCTCGTGGACGGTGACGGACAGCCCCTCGGAGGCGAAGGCCTCGAAGGCCGCGCGCAGGACCTTCTCGCGGTTGCGTCTCGCGTCGGCTCGCACTGTCGCCCCCAGGGCCCGCGCACGGGCCGTCGACCAACGGGATGCCCGCCCCGACGCCGCCACGGCGACCGGGACGGTCGCCCCGACTCTAGCCGGGTCCTCCCGGCCGGCGGCGGGGCGCGGCTACTTGACGGTCAGCGGGAGCATCGGCCGCCCCTCGGCCGGCGCGTTGATCTGGATCTCGGTGCCCATACTCGGACAGACCCCACAGTCGTAGCAGGGGTTCCAGCGGCAGTCGTCGACCTCCAGCGACTCCTCGCCGTGCAGCGAGTCCTGCCAGTCCTGCCACAGCCACGACCGGTCGAGGCCCGCGTCCAGGTGGTCCCAGGGCAGAACCTCCTCCTCGTCGCGCTCCCGGGTCGTGAACCAGTCGAGGTCCACAGGGAGGCCGGCCAGGCCGGTTCCGGCCGCCCGCTCCCAGCGCTCGTACGAGAAGTGCTCGCTCCAGCCGTCGAACCGGCCCCCGGAGCGCCACACCTCCTCGATGACCCGGCCCACCCGGCGGTCGCCCCGGGACAGCAGGCCCTCCACCACGGAGGGGCGGCCCTCGTGGTAGCGCAGGCCGATCGACTTGCCGTACCTGCGGTCGCCCCTCAGCGCGTCGCGCAGCTTGCGCAGCCGTGCGTCCACGACCTCGTGCGGCGTCTGGGCGGCCCACTGGAAGGGCGTCTGCGGCTTGGGCACGAACCCGCCGATGGAGACCGTGCACCGGATGTCCTTGCGCCCGGTCACCTCCCGCCCGGTCCGGACGACCTCCGCCGCGAGGCCGGCGATGGCGAGGACGTCCTCGTCCTCCTCGGTGGGCAGACCGCACATGAAGTACAGCTTCACCTGCCGCCACCCGGCCGCGTACGCGGCGGTGACGGTCCGGATCAGGTCCTCCTCGGTGACCATCTTGTTGATGACCCGACGCATCCGCTCGCTGCCGCCCTCGGGCGCGAAGGTCAGCCCCGACCTGCGCCCGTTGCGGGTCAGCTCGTTGGCGAGGTCGATGTTGAACGCGTCGACCCTCGTGGAGGGCAGGGACAGGCCCGTGTTGGTGCCCTCGTACCGGTCCGCGAGCCCCTTGGCGATGTCGCCGATCTCGCTGTGGTCGGCGCTGGAGAGCGACAGGAGCCCCACCTCCTGGAACCCGGACGCGGCGACCCCCTCCTCGACCATGCTCGTGACGGTCTCCCGGTTGCGCTCGCGCACCGGACGCGTGATCATCCCGGCCTGGCAGAACCTGCAGCCCCGCGTGCAGCCGCGGAAGATCTCCACGCTGTACCGCTCGTGCACGGACTCGGCCGTGGGCACGATCGGCCTCTTGGGGTAGGGCCACCCGTCCAGGTCCATCACGGTGTGCTTCTGGACCGTGCCGGGGACCCCGGGCCGGTTGGGCGTGTACGAGGCGATCCGCCCGTCCTCGTGGTAGGCCACGTCGAAGAAGCGCGGTACGTACACGCCGCCGGTCGCGGCCAGGCGCAGCAGCAGCCCGTCGCGCCCGCCCGGCCGCCCCTCGTCCTTGAAGGCGCGGACGGTCTCGGTGACGGCGAGGCTGATCTCCTCCCCGTCGCCCAGGACCACCGCGTCCAGGAAGTCGGCGATCGGCTCGGGGTTGAACGCCGCGTGCCCCCCGGCGAGCACGATCGGGTGGTCGTCGGTGCGGTCGTGGGAGCGCAGCGGGATCCCGGCCAGGTCCAGCGCGGTGAGCATGTTGGTGTAGCCCATCTCGCTGGCGAAGCTGATCCCGAGCACGTCGAAGGCGGCCAGCGGCCGGTGGGCGTCCACGGTGAAGTGCGGGACGCCGTGCTCGCGCATCAGCTCCTCCAGGTCCGGCCACACCGCGTAGGCGCGCTCGGCCAGCACCCCCTCGCGCTCGTTGAGGACCTCGTACAGGATCTGCACGCCCTGGTTGGGCACGCCCACCTCGTAGGCGTCCGGATACATGAGGGCCCAGCGGACCCTGGCCCCGTCCCACTCCTTGACCACGGAGTTGAGTTCGCCCCCGACGTACTGGATGGGCTTGCCCACCTTGGTCAGGAGGGGTTCCAGGCGCGGAAACAGGCTTTCGACGGACATGGTGCGGGCCTTCGTTCGGCGGACATCGTGTCAGAACGCGTGTTGTCCCCCGCCGGGGCGGGAGCGGGCGGCGAAGCGGCTGGAGCGCGACCGCCCGGAGGTTCCCAGGCTACCGGCCCGGCGGGCTCCGGCCCGGGTTGTCCACAGGCCGGTCGGCGTCCCCCGCGGCGCCCTGCCGGGAAGCCCGTGGAGCGCGCCGGCCGCAACGTCCGGGGCCCCGGGGAGGACGGGTCCTCCCCGGGGCCCCGGACGCGGGCAGGGCGAGCGCTACTCGAACCCCCGGTCCCGGGAGTTGATCCCCAGCACCAGGCCCAGCCCCAGCATGTTCGCCATGATCGCGGTGCCGCCGTAGGACACGAACGGCAGCGGCAGGCCGGTCACGGGCATGACCCCCAGCCCCATGCCGATGTTGATGAAGGTCTGGAAGCCGAACCACGCCGCCACCCCCACGCACAGCAGGCGGGGGTAGGGCTGGTCGCACCCCAGGGCGATCCGCAGGATCCGCCAGATGACCACGGCGAACAGCGCGATCACCAGGGCCGCCCCCGCGAACCCCAGCTCCTCCCCGGCGACCGTGAAGATGAAGTCGGTGTGCTGCTCCGGCACGAACCTGCCGTGCGTCTGCTCCCCCTGGAACAGTCCGGTCCCGTTGAACCCGCCCGAGCCGACCGCGATGAGCGCCTGGTTGGAGTTGTACCCGGCGCCCTGCGGGTCCGCGGACGGGTCCACCAGGGTCGCGAGGCGGTCCAGCTGGTAGGGCTCCAGGAGGTCGAACCAGAACACGCAGAACACCGCGGCGACGCCGCACGCGAGCATGCCGGCCACCCAGACGAACGGCGCGCCCGAGAGCGTGAGCATCCCCAGGAAGATCGCCCCGAGGACCAGCGTCGTGCCCAGGTCGGGCTGGAGCATCACCAGGGCCAGCGGCACCGCCAGGACCAGCAGGCAGAACAGGACGTCCCTCGTCATCGGCCTGCTCTCGCCGTCGCGCGGCTCGCCCAGGAGGGTGGCCAGGACCAGGATGAGCCCGACCTTGGCCAGCTCGCTCGGCTGGAACTGGAACGCCCCGACCACGATCCACCCGCGCGACCCGTTGATCACCGCCCCCAGCGGGGTGAGCACGAGGACCAGGGCGACCGCCGTGGCCACGTAGACGATGGGCGCGTACGCCCGCACGGTCCGGAAGTCCACCGACGCGACGACCAGGCACGCCACCCACGCCACCGCCAGGTGGGCCAGGTGGCGGCGGAGGTGGCCGGTGGAGTCCATCGGGTCCCCGCCGTCGCCGGGCAGGGTCGCCGACCACACCAGCAGTGAGCCGATGGCGCAGAGCACCGCCACCGAAACGATCAGGACCCAGTCCAGGCGGCGCACCGCCCCGGCCGCCGTGACGGCGCCGGGGCCCAGACCGGTCCGGCGGCCCGACAGCGCGCCCGTGTGTGTACTCATGGCCTACCGATCCAACACTTCGATGGAACCGTCGGAACGCACCACGGGCAGCTCCGAGTAGGGCTTGCCGCCCGGGAGCGCGGGCTCGCCGCCGCCGGAGTCGTCGTCCTTCTTCCCGGAGAACCCGTAGATGCCCTCGTAGATCTTGCGGGCGATGGGCGCGGACGTCTCACCGCCCGTTCCGCCCTGGGAGACGAAGACGACCACCGCGAACTGGGGGTCGTCGGCCGGCGCGTAGGAGGCGAACCAGGACGACACCTGGCGCTCCTGCGCGTCGGCGCTGCCGGTCTTGCCCGCGATGGACACGTCGTCCTGCGGAAAGTCCGCGAAGGCTCCGCGGCCGGTACCGGACTTGGTGACCTCGGTGAGCGCCTTCTGGAGGTACTCGATCGTCTCGTCCTTGACCGGGACCCGGCCGGCCACGACGGGGTCGATCTCCTCGACGGAGCTGCCGTCCGCGGCGACCAGCGCCTTGGCCACGCGGGGCTCGTACAGCGTGCCCCCGTTCGCGATGGCGGCGTAGGCCCGGGTCAGCTGCAACGGGCTGACCAGGACGTCGCCCTGGCCGATCGCGAAGTTCACCGCCTCGCCCGCACGCCACTCGAAGCCCTCGACGCACTGCTCGTGGGCGAGCCGCTTGAGGTAGGAGGCGTGCGACGGGTTGGTCTCGGCGACCTCCGGGTAGCCGTGCTCTCCCCGGTAGCAGTTGTTCTCCCGGGTCTGCGCCCAGAAGGTGCGCTTCCACTCGCGGTCGGGGATGCGGCCGCCGGTCTCGTACGGCAGGTCGATGCCGGTCGGCGCCCCGAAGCCGTAGCCCCGCGCCATGGTGGCCATGGCCTCGGTCGGCTCGCCCTCGGGCCTGAGCCCGCCGTCCTTGAGCCACAGCTGGTAGCCGAAGTTGTAGAAGATGGTGTTGCAGGAGACCACGATGGCCTGGTGCAGCGACAGCGCCCCGTGGCCGCCGCCCGCGTAGTTCTGGTAGTTCTGGCCGGCGATGTTGACCGACCCGGGGCAGGCGTAGGTGCTCCGCAGCGAGAAGCCGTTCTCCACCGCGGCCGACAGGGACGAGACCTTGAACGTGGACCCGGGCGGGTACTGGCCCTGCACGGCGCGGGAGAGCATGGGCTCGCCCGCCTCCTCGCTGAGCATCTCGTCGAAGGTCTCCTGGTCGATGCCGCCCTGCCAGACGCCCGGGTCGTAGGTCGGGAGGCTGGCCATCGCGACGATGCCGCCGTTGCGCACGTCCATGACGATCGCGGCGCCGGAGTCCGCCCTGTACCTGGGCCGTGCGGCCTCCATCCCCTCCTTCAGCGCCTCCTCGGCGATCTTCTGCACGCCGACGTCGAGGTGGGTGACCAGGTGCGAGCCGGCCACGGGCAGGCGGTCGGAGATCACGTCCATCACCTCGCCGTGGTTGTTCACCCCCAGGGTGCGCAGGCCCGCGGTCCCCCGCAGCTCGGCGTCGTAGACCGCTTCCAGGCCGTCGCGCCCCACCTGGTCGATACCGGTGAACTGCGTCCGCAGCTCCTCCCGGGCGTCCAGCTCCTCCTGGGTGACGGGTTGCAGGTAGCCGAGGATCTGTCCGGCGTGGGCGCCGTAGGGGTACTCGCGGACGGCGTGCGCCTGGGCGGTGACGCCGGGGAAGTCGTCGGCGCTCTCCATGATCTGGAGGGCGACCGAGGGCTCCACGTCCTCGGCGAGCGTGACCGGCTGGTAGGGCGAGCCCGGCCAGCAGGGGCGCTCCACCTCGGGGCCGCACAGGCGCATGCGCTGCTGGAGCTCGTGCACCGGGACGTCGAGGACCCCGGACAGGTCGGTCAGGATCTTCTCGCCGGAGTCCTCCATGCCCATGAGCTCGTGGTAGTCGGCGGAGACCACCAGCTCGGTCCGGTTGTTGACCAGGGGCTTGCCGGTGGCGTCGAGGATCTGTCCCCGCGTCGCGGGGACGATCAGCTGCTGGTGGTGGTTGGCCACCGCGAGGTCGCGGTAGTGGTCGGACATGGGCACCTGGAGGTACCACAGGCGCGCGGTCAGCACGGCGAACAGGACCAGGACCAGGACCTGGGCGGTGATCAGGCCGGCGCGGCCGAGCCTGGGCCCCGGGAGCGTCGGGTCGAACGGCGGCTTGCGCACGGCTCACCACCCTCCCGGGGCCATGGGGCCCTGGACGGTGGCGAACTCGCTGTCCGCGAGTGTCTCGCGCACCCACAGGACGGGGAGGACGACCAGCGGTGCGACGAGCACCGTGAGGGCCGCGCCCACCCCGACGCCGGTCCCGACGGCCGCCGGGGTCATGTGCTGGTCGCCCATGAGGAGGCCGACGGCCGCGTACCCGGCCCCCACCCCCAGCGCGGTGACCGCGGTGGCGCCGACGGCCGCCCAGCCGGAGGTGCGCGAGCCCACGGCGCCCGGGGCCCCGGTGTTGCGGCGCAGCAGGGCGACCAGGTAGGCGGCCAGGCACAGCACGAGGGCGTAGCGGCCGACGGCGTGCTCCGCGGGCGGCAGCAGGTCCATGGCCAGGCCCGCGCCGAAACCGCACGCGGCCGCGGCGGCCGGGCCGGTGGTCAGGGCGACCGCGACGACGGCCGCGACCACCAGGTCGGGGCCGGGGCCCCACGAGAACGGGAGCCGGTTGACGATCGTGGCCTGCGCGAGGACGGCGGCGGCCACCATGACCAGGGTCGCTGCGGACCTCATCACTGCTCTCCCTCGGGCTTCTCGGACTTCTCGGGCTTCTTCGGCTTGGGCGGCAGCACCGAGTCCCGCGGGTCGTCGTCGGGACCCGCCACGACGACGCCCACCACGTCCAGGGACGCGAAGTCCACGGCCGGGGTGAGGCGGGCGATACGGCTGAGCGCTCCCGGCGCGACCTGCACCTCGTCGACGGTGCCGATGGGCACTCCGGGGACGAAGGGCGCGCCCTCGTGGGACCCGAGCGTCACGATCCGGTCGCCGGCCTCCACCGGCGCCTCCATGTCGAACAGCTCCAGGGTGAGGTCGGCCTCGGGACCGCCGGGGACGGAGCCGCCGTTGACCACGCCGATCTTGCGGGTGGACTCCAGTCGGGCCCCGACGGCCGACTTGACGTCGGTGGCGAGCATGACGGTGGCGGTGCGGGGGCCGGCCTCGACCACGCGCCCCACCAGGCCGGATCCGTTGACGACGGTCATGTCCGGGCGGACCCCGGACTCCGTGCCGGTGTCGATGGTGACCGTGTGCGCGTAACCGCGTGCGGTGGACCGGGTGACCGCCTGGGCGGGGACCACCTCGTAGGCGCCGAGGCCGGACAGGTGCAGGAGGTCGTCGAGCTGGTCGGACCGGTTGCGGTCGATGCGGGCGGCCTGGAGTTCGGCCTCCAGGGCGGCGTTGGCCTCCTCCAGTTCGGCGACGCGCGCGGCGGCCCCGGGCCCCTCGCGCAGGCCGTCGTAGAGGGTGACCGCGGGCGCGGCCGCCCAGCCGACCCCGGCCGCGGCGGGGGCGAACACGAGTTCGCCTCCTGCCCGGGCCACGGAGGTGACGGGGTCGGCGCCGGGCCGGGAGTCCAGGACGAGCAGGACCACGGCCGCCGCGACCAGCAGGGCGAGGACCAGCCGGGACCTCGGTGAGTCGCGGAGCATGTCATCGCCGCCGTTCCGGGACGAGGACCTGGTGCAGCCTCTCGTAGTTCTCGACGCAGGTGCCGGACCCGACCGCGACGGAGTCCAGCGCGTTCTCGGCGACGTGGATGGGCATGCCCGTCTCGTGCAGGAGCCGGTCGTCCAGGCCGCGCAGCAGTGCTCCGCCCCCGGTCACGGCCACGCCCCGGTCCATGATGTCGCCGGACAGCTCCGGCGGGCACTTGTCGAGGCTGGTGCGGACCGCGTCGACGATGGCGGTGACGGGCTCCTCGATGGCCTGGCGGACGTCGCCCTCGGAGAGCACCACGGTCTTGGGGAGCCCGCTGACGAGGTCGCGTCCGCGCACCTCTGCGTGGAGCTCCTCGGGTCCCGTCGGGTAGGCGGAGCCGATGGCCATCTTGAGCTCCTCGGCGGTGCGCTCCCCGATCATCAGGGAGTACTCCTTCTTGACGAAGGTCATGATCGCCTGGTCCAGCTCGTCCCCGCCGACGCGGATGGACTGCGAGGTGACGATGCCGCCCATGGAGATGACGGCCACCTCGGTGGTGCCGCCGCCGATGTCCACGACCATGTTGCCCGTGGGCTCGTGCACGGGGAGCCCGGCGCCGATGGCGGCGGCCATGGGCTCCTCGATGATGTAGACCCTGCGGGCGCCCGCCTGGTAGCCCGCCTCCTTGACGGCGCGGTGCTCGACCGAGGTGATGCCGCTGGGGACCGCGACGATGATGCGCGGTTTGGCGAAGTGGCGTCGCCGGTGGATCTTCTGGATGAAGTAGCGCAGCATCCGCTCGGTGATCTCGAAGTCGGCGATGACGCCGTCCTTGAGGGGGCGGATGGCGGTGATGTTGTTCGGCGTTCGGCCGATCATCTGCTTGGCCTCGATGCCGACCGCGACGATCTTCCCCGTGGACGTGTTGAGCGCGACCACCGATGGTTCGTTCAGAACGATGCCGCGTCCGCGCACGTACACGAGCGTGTTGGCGGTTCCCAGGTCGACGGCCATGTCCCGGCCGAGAAAAGCAAGGTTGTTCGGCATGTAACGTCCTCAGAGGCGCCGTGTCGGACGTGGTTGCACGGGGCGACCATACGTAGTCGTTCCGGCACGATAGGTATTCAGTCCCCCGCATCGTAACGGTCAGCACTTACTCCGTTACGCAAACACACCGAACTGATGCCTCGTCACCGGACGAACCATGAGAAGTCGGCTACCGGGCCGCGGACCCCATGCCGTAGGGTCCGCGGCCGCCCGGCCCTACAGGTCGGGGAAGAACAGCTTGATCTCGCGCTCCGCCGAGTAGGTGGAGTCCGAGCCGTGCACGATGTTCTGCTGGACCTCCAGCGCGAAGTCGCCGCGGACGGTGCCGGGCGCGGCGGTCACCGGGTCGGTGGCGCCGGCCAGGGCCCGGAAGGCCTCCACGGCGCGCTCGCCCTCGACCACCATGGCGACCAGGGGACCGCCGGTGATGAACTCCACGAGGGAGTCGAAGAACGGGCGCTCCGCGTGCTCCTCGTAGTGGGTCCGGGCGGTCTCGGCGTCGAGCGTGCGCAGCTCCATCGCCACGAGCTTCAGGCCCTTGCGCTCGATGCGCGAGACGACCTCGCCGACGATGCTGCGGCGGACGCCGTCCGGCTTGATGAGAACGAGAGTGCGCTCCACGTGCGTGTCAACTCCTCACTGGGACTCCGCGTGGCGCGTGGGCGATCGCCCACGGCGTAGGCCGCACGCGGAGGTTCGGGTGGTGGGTCACGGAAGCGGGGCCGCGGAGGGGAGAACCCTCCCGAAGGGACCGGCCGCCTGTCCGGACGTGCGTCACACTATCGCGTTTGCCGCGGCGACGCGGTGGTCGCGGAACCCTCCCCGCCCCCGTCCCCGGAGGCGGCCGCCTCGGCCTCGGCCCGGGCCGCGTGCGCGGCCTTCATCTCGTCGGTGCGGCGGCCCATGACCACGCCGGTCACCCACAGGGACACGAACACGACCGCGATGAGCATCGCCCCGGACACCAGGAAGGAGGTGAACAGGAACGCGGCCTGCAGCGCCCAGGCGGCGTAGTGCGCCCACTTGCGCTTCTGGAGGCCGGAGAGCACCAGGGCGACGGCGGCCATGCCGCCCCACAGGCTCGCGGCGGTGGACGGCTCCATCCCCTCCAGGGAGATGGCGACGGGGATGAAGAGGCCGATCACGATGGCCTCGAACAGCAGGACGACGGCGCAGACTACGCGCACAGCGGGTTCCCTTCGTAGTGTGTCGCCCCGCCCGTCACTCGCCGGAGCCGCGCAGCAGGTGGACGGCGTCACCCGCGGTGACGACCGACCCGGTGACCAGCACACCGGTACCTCCGAGCTCTCCGCCCTCCTCGGCCAGGCCGACGGCCCGGTCGATGGCGTCGTCGAGTCGGGGAACCACGTGCACACGGTCGTCCCCGAAGACCTGTCGGGCGAGGGCGCCCAACTGCTCCGGCCCGAGGGAACGCGGTGAGGAGTTACGGGTGACGACGATCTCGTCAAGCAGTGGTTCGAGGGGGTCGAGGATCCCCTCGACGTCCTTGTCGGCCATGATCGCGACCACGCCCACCAGGCGGGAGAAGCTGAAGGCCTCCCCCACGGCGGCCGCGGTGGCGGTCATCCCGGCGGGGTTGTGTGCGGCGTCGGCGATGACGGTCGGGCTGGTGCGCACGACCTCCATGCGCCCCGGGGAGTCCACTCCGGCCAGGGCCTCGGCGACCATCGCCGGGTCGAGTCCCTCTGCGTCCTCCCCCGCGGACGCGAACGCCTCCACGGCGGCGACGGCCACGGCCGCGTTCCCCGCCTGGTGGGCGCCGAACAGCGGGAGGAACAGGTCCTCGTAGCCCCGGGTGAGGCCCTTGAGGGCGAGCTGCTGGCCGCCGACGGCCACCTCGCGGGAGGTGACGCCGAACTCCAGCCCCTCCCGGGCCACCTGGGCCCCCACCTCGGCGGCGTTGCGGAGGAGGACCTCCGCCGCGGACACCGGCTGCTGGGCCAGGACCGCCACGGAGCCGGGCTTGATGATGCCGGCCTTCTCCTCGGCGATGCCGTGCAGGGTGTCGGGCAGGTAGTCGGTGTGGTCGATGCCGATCGGGGTCACCACGGCCACGTCGCCGTCGACGACGTTGGTGGCGTCCCAGCGGCCGCCCATGCCCACCTCGACCACGGCGACGTCCACGGGGCTGTCCGCGAAGGCCGCGTAGGCCATCACGGTGAGGATCTCGAAGAACGACAGGGGCGCGTCGTTCATCTCGTCGGCCATGTCGATGTAGGGGCGGATGTCGTCGTAGGTCTCGACGAACCGCTCCTGGGAGACGGGCTCCCCGTCGACGACGATGCGCTCGCGCACGGTGCGCAGGTGCGGGCTGGTGTAACGGCCCACGCGCAGGCCCCTGGCGCGCATGAGCGCGTCGATCATGCGCGCGGTGGACGTCTTGCCGTTCGTGCCCGTGACGTGGATGACCCGGAAGTTGCGATGGGGGTCACCCAGCAGATCCAGCAGGGTGCGGACGCGGTCCAGGCGGGGATCGATGTCGGACTCGGGTGCGCGGGAGAGGATCTCGGCGGTCACCTCGGCGTAGCGCTGCTCGGCGCTCACGCCGCTCACGGTGTCTCAGTGGTCGGGGTGTACACCCGCGCCAGTGTACGCGCCCCCACCTGGGCCCGGACTCCGGGTGAGGGGTCCGGCGGCCGATGTCGCACAGACCATACTTGGAGGATGCCGAGCCTTGACCCCTTCTTCACCGAGTGGGCGGAACGCCGCCCCGGACAGACACGCAGCCTGGGACGCGCCTCGGCGCTCCTGGCCGCCCTCGGCCTGGACGCCGACCGCGCCCCCGTGCTCGGGGTCGTCGGCTCCAAGGGCAAGGGCAGTACCGCGACGACGGCGGCGGCCGCGCTGTCGGCGGCCGGCCTGCGCACCGTCCTGGTGACGGGGCCGAGCTTCCGCTCCTACCGCGAACGCGTGCGGGTGGACGGGACGTCGGTGGACGACGCGGTCCTGGACGCCCTGGGCGCGCGGATCGACGCCGCGCGCCTGGGCCTGCCGACGGTGGAGGGGTCGGGGGGCTACCTGGCGCCGAGCGGCCTGTTCCTGGTCGCCGGGCTCCTGCACGCGCGGGAGGTGGGCGCCGACGTCTGCGTCCTCGAGGCCGGGATGGGCGGGCGCCGCGACGAGCTGCGCCTGGCGGGCCCCGAGGTCGTCGCGCTCGGGAAGGTCTTCGCCGAGCACGTGGGCGTCCTCGGCGCCGACGTGGTCGAGATCGCCCGGGAGAAGACCCTGGTGGCCGGGGAGCGGACCCGCGCCCTGGTGCGCCTCCCGCAGATCCCCGAGGTGGCCGCCGAGATCGACGCGGCGTTGGCCGACGCGACCGGTGGGAGGGTGGGGGCCGAGGTCGTCGACCCCGGGGCGGAGGGAACGGAGCCGCCGCCCGCGCTGCGCCCGCCGGGCCTGTCGGCGGCCTCCGGGGTCCTGGGCACGGCCGCCGCCGCGCGGATGCTGGAGCACCTCGGGGTCCCGGGACCGGACCGGAGGACCCTGCACGGCGTCCTGGCGACCGTCCGCCTCCCGGGGCGGCTGTCCCGGCACACGGTGCCGCTCCCGGCGGGGAGGGCGCCCGGCGGGGAGGGCGCGGACGCGGAGGTGGTGGTGGACTCGGCCATCGACCGCGTCGGCGTCGCGGCGGCCCTGGCCCACGCGCGCGGCCTGTGGGGCGGGGTGGACCACGTGTTGCTGTGCCTGCCGGACCACAAGGACGTCTCGGGCGCCGTGGAGGTCCTGGACGGCCTGCCCGTGACGGCCGTGCGCCTGCCCGAGGCCCACCTGCGCTTCGAGCACGCCCTGCCCCCGCACTGGGGCCGCATGGACGCCGGGGACCTGACCGCGGCGGCCCTGGCCGCGCTCGGCCGCCGGGTCCTGGCCCTGGGCACGGTGTACTTCACCGGCCGTGTCCTGGAGGCGGTGGACGCCCCCACCGACCGGCTGTTCGGCTGACGCGTCCGGGGGGGCCGGGCCGGGCCGGGTCCCCCGGACGCGGAACGGGGGCGGTGCCGGGCACCGCCCCCGCCCGGGGAGCCTCCTCCCCGTCCGGGCCGGTCAGCCCCGCCCGGGCCTGTACTCGGGCTGGGACTGCGGGTTGAACTCGTCCATGCGCACGCGCTCGGCGGCCCGCAGGCGCGGGTCGTCCAGCTTCAGCACGTCGATGCCCCGCTCGATGTCGGAGGAGTAGACGTAGCCGTTGTAGTAGTACGCCGACCAGCTGTCGTTGTCCTGGACGCCGTCCTCGACACGGGAGTCGATGTCGAAGTAGCCGATCTCCTCGGGGGCGGCCGGGTCGTTGAAGTCGATGACCGAGACGCCGCCCGTGTACCAGGACTGCACGAAGAAGTCCTGCCCGGGCACCGGGATGAGCGAGCCGTTGTGGGCGACGCAGACCTCCCCGCCCTGATGGCGGTCGATCTTGAAGTAGCTCTGGAACGACAGGTCTGCCTCGGCTCCGTCACCGTCGAGGGAGTAGACGGCGTCGGCGCCGCGCTCCGGACCGATCTCCTCGGTGCAGGTGGGGGCCCCGCCTCCGCCGAGCTCGTCGGTGAAGACCACGTTCCTGCCGTCGTTGGTGAACGTCGCCGAGTGCCAGAACGCGAAGTTGGTGTCCTGCACGACCTCGGTCACGACCGGGGCCGCCGGGTCGGAGATGTCCATCAGGATGCCGTCGCCCATGCACGCGCCCGCGGCGATGTCCTTGGTCGGGTAGACCGTGATGTCGTGGCAGCCGGAGGTGTTGGTGTTGCCGCCCTCGGGGAAGAGCACGGGGGCGTCGACGAGCTCGGCCGAGGCGGGGTCGTCCACCGGGACCTCGATGATCGAGATCTTGTCGTGCGGAGGCAGGCAGTTGGGGAAGCGCTCGGAGGGCGAGTACGACGACACGTAGACGTACTCGTGCTCACCGTCCTTGCCCGGCACCAGCGTGTTGGTGTGCGAACCGCAGTCGGTCGCCACGGCCGCCACGTACTGCGGGTTCGCCTTGTCCGAGATGTCGAAGATCCGGATGCCCTCGAAGCCCTCCGGGTCGGTCGTGGGCACCGAGGCCGCACCGCACTCCGTACCGGCGCGCGGATAGTCGACCGAGAAGTACAGCAGGTCCCCGCTCACCGACACATCGCCCTGCCCACCGGGGCAGAGCACCTCGGACACGACCTGCGGGTCCTCGGGGTCGGAGATGTCGTAGACGACGAACCCGTTGTAGTTGCCGCCGACGGCGTAGTCACCGGTGAACGCCAGGTCCGAGTTGAAGTCGCTCATCGCCTCCGTCTTCGGGACGTTGGTCACATGAGTCACGTTGGAGCTGGTGTCGGCGTCGCTGACGAACGCGTCGTCGGCGGAGGCGGAGGCGGGACCGAGGAGTCCGGCCACGAGGGCGGCCGCTCCGGCCAGGGTGAGGCCGGTCAGCCCTCTTCGGGCCGAGGCGCGTCTGGGGCGGGGGGTCGGGGGGGATGACGCCATACGAACTCCTGATTCTGATTGGAGCGAAACAGGAAGAACGTACACAGTTCAACATCAACATGTATAGGGGGATACAAAAGAAACATGGTTGTTAACACGGTGTCGGCCTGACCCGATCTGTCTGCACAACGCGACTAGCCGTCGACGGCCGTGGAGCGCACCAGGAGGATCCGACGCGCCCCACAGCCGTCCGCGCCTGTCACCGCGGAGACGGAAAAGACGGTTGTGACTGCGGGTTGAACTCGTCCATCCGCACGTTCTCCGCCTCGGACAAACGCGGGTCCGTCAGTTTGAGCACGTCGAGGCCCCGCTGAATATCGGACGAGTAGACGTGGCCCCTGTAGTAGTACGCCGACCAGGAACCGGCGGTGCTCAGCGTGTCCGTCTTCCAGGGGCCGCGGTCGAAGTGGCCGATCTCCACGGGCCGGTCGGGATCGGTCAGGTCGATGACCGAGACGCCGCCCTGGTACCAGGACTGCACGAAGAAGTCCTGCCCGGGCACCGGGATGAGCGAGCCGTTGTGCGCCACACAGTTCTCGGTTTCGGTCTGATGGCGCGGCAATTTGTAGTAGCTCCTGAACCCGAGTTCGGGGGACGCGCCACCGAGGTCCAGCGAGTAGACGGCGTCGGCTCCCCGCTCCGGGCCGATCTCCTCCGTGCAGGTGGCCGCGGCTCCGCCGCCGAGCTCGTCGGTGAAGACCACGTTCCTGGCGTCGTTGGTGAACGTCGCCGAGTGCCAGAACGCGAAGTTCGGGTCCTGGACGCGGTCCACCACCCGCGGGTCGGCCGGGTCCGACGTGTCGAGCAGCAGGCCGTCGCCCAGGCAGGCCGCCGCGGCGATGTCCCGTTCCGGGTAGACGGTGATGTCGTGGCAGCCCGTGGTCCTGCGGTGCCCGCCGTCCGGGAACAGTTCGGGCCGGTTGACCACCGCGGCAGCGGCGGGGTCGGCCAGCGGCACCTCGATGATCGAGATCTTGTCGTGCGGAGGCAGGCAGTTGGGGAAGCGCTCGGAGGGCGAGTACGAGGACACGTAGACGTACTCGTGCTCACCGTCCTTGCCCGGCACCAGCGTGTTGGTGTGCGAACCGCAGTCGGTCGCCACGGCCGCCACGTACTGCGGGTTCGCCTTGTCCGAGATGTCGAAGATCCGGATGCCCTCGAAGCCCTCCGGGTCGGTCGTGGGCACCGAGGCCGCACCGCACTCCGTACCGGCGCGCGGATAGTCGACCGAGAAGTACAGCAGGTCCCCGCTCACCGACACATCGCCCTGCCCACCGGGGCAGAGCACCTCGGACACGACCTGCGGGTCCTCGGGGTCGGAGATGTCGTAGACGACGAAGCCGTCGTAGTTGCCGCCGACGGCGTAGTCACCGGTGAACGCCAGGTCCGAGTTGTAGGCGGCGTCGCTGTGCAGGCCCTCGGGCTTGGGCAGGTTGGCCAGATGGACCACCCCGCCTCCCGTGCTCACGCCATCGGCGGCGCGCGCCCCGGGGACGGCCAGGAGGCCGACGGCCACCAGGACCCCCGCCCCGACCGCCCCCCAGCGGACCCGGCCACCGCGTCCTCGTCCACGCACCACAGCCCACACCCCCAGGAATTACACAAAGCTGTCAATTGACTACTTTGTGTTGTACTCCCTGAAGTCATCACACTCCAGACGAAACGCCGAGACCGGACATCTACTGACCGAACCACAGGACGCCGCCCGCCAGGCCCCGCCCTGCGCGAACCGGACGCGGTGCGCCCCGGGGCGGACGCGTACCGAAGGAAACCCTGCCCTGTCGACACACCCCCGGGGCTGGACAAAACACCTGCCGAGTGAGTAGAACACCCGCAGGACGTCGCCTCAGGGGCACCCGGCCCCACGACACCGCGGATCCGTCCGCGCCACACCCCCATCGGAGGACACCTCGTGCGTCGCCTGGCACTCGCGACCGGAGCAGCTCTCGCGCTGCTCGGAGCCACAGCCTGCACCGGTGACGAGGACGGCCGGGAGTCGGCCAACGTCATCGCCCCCGGAGCGCCCGGCGAGTCCTCGTCGCCCGCGACCGCCGACCAGATCGCCGCCCTGGCCGAGGAGCAGGGGCACAACGAGGCCGACGTCACCTACCTGGTGATGATGATCGAGCACCACTCCCAGGCCCTGGAGATGACCGACCTGGTCCCGGAGCGCCACGAACGCGACGGCGTCGAGCGCATCGCCGACCGCATCGCCGCCGCCCAGGGGCCGGAGATCACCGCCATGGAGAGCTGGTTGGAGGAGAACGTCTTCGGCCCCGCCCGGGAGAACCCCGCGCACCAGAACTTCTGCGGCCTGGAGGGGGACGGCACCCACCACGGCGAGGACGCCGACGTACCCGCGTGCGAGCTGGACGTCGACCACGCCGACATGCCGGGCATGGCCTCGCCGGAGGAGCTGGAGCGGTTGGCGGAGGCCGAGGGCGACGCGTTCGACCGGCTCTTCGTGGAACTGATGACCACCCACCACGAGGGCGCGGTCACCATGGCCGAGGACGCGATGGCCGAGGGACGGGACCAGACCGTGCTCAGGATGGCCAACGACGTGATCGCGGAGCAGAACGCGGAGATCGGCCGTATGGCGGAGGTGCTGGAGGACGCGTGACGCGCGCCCTCCGGCGCCGGTGTCCGGCGGTCCGTCGGCCGACGCGAGAGGGGCGCCCCCGGCCGGGGGCGCCCCTCTCGCGTCGGCCGACGGACCGCCGGACACCGGCGCCGGAGGGCGCGCGTCACGCGTCCTCCAGCACCTCCGCCATACGGCCGATCTCCGCGTTCTGCTCCGCGATCACGTCGTTGGCCATCCTGAGCACGGTCTGGTCCCGTCCCTCGGCCATCGCGTCCTCGGCCATGGTGACCGCGCCCTCGTGGTGGGTGGTCATCAGTTCCACGAAGAGCCGGTCGAACGCGTCGCCCTCGGCCTCCGCCAACCGCTCCAGCTCCTCCGGCGAGGCCATGCCCGGCATGTCGGCGTGGTCGACGTCCAGCTCGCACGCGGGTACGTCGGCGTCCTCGCCGTGGTGGGTGCCGTCCCCCTCCAGGCCGCAGAAGTTCTGGTGCGCGGGGTTCTCCCGGGCGGGGCCGAAGACGTTCTCCTCCAACCAGCTCTCCATGGCGGTGATCTCCGGCCCCTGGGCGGCGGCGATGCGGTCGGCGATGCGCTCGACGCCGTCGCGTTCGTGGCGCTCCGGGACCAGGTCGGTCATCTCCAGGGCCTGGGAGTGGTGCTCGATCATCATCACCAGGTAGGTGACGTCGGCCTCGTTGTGCCCCTGCTCCTCGGCCAGGGCGGCGATCTGGTCGGCGGTCGCGGGCGACGAGGACTCGCCGGGCGCTCCGGGGGCGATGACGTTGGCCGACTCCCGGCCGTCCTCGTCACCGGTGCAGGCTGTGGCTCCGAGCAGCGCGAGAGCTGCTCCGGTCGCGAGTGCCAGGCGACGCACGAGGTGTCCTCCGATGGGGGTGTGGCGCGGACGGATCCGCGGTGTCGTGGGGCCGGGTGCCCCTGAGGCGACGTCCTGCGGGTGTTCTACTCACTCGGCAGGTGTTTTGTCCAGCCCCGGGGGTGTGTCGACAGGGCAGGGTTTCCTTCGGTACGCGTCCGCCCCGGGGCGCACCGCGTCCGGTTCGCGCAGGGCGGGGCCTGGCGGGCGGCGTCCTGTGGTTCGGTCAGTAGATGTCCGGTCTCGGCGTTTCGTCTGGAGTGTGATGACTTCAGGGAGTACAACACAAAGTAGTCAATTGACAGCTTTGTGTAATTCCTGGGGGTGTGGGCTGTGGTGCGTGGACGAGGACGCGGTGGCCGGGTCCGCTGGGGGGCGGTCGGGGCGGGGGTCCTGGTGGCCGTCGGCCTCCTGGCCGTCCCCGGGGCGCGCGCCGCCGATGGCGTGAGCACGGGAGGCGGGGTGGTCCATCTGGCCAACCTGCCCAAGCCCGAGGGCCTGCACAGCGACGCCGCCTACAACTCGGACCTGGCGTTCACCGGTGACTACGCCGTCGGCGGCAACTACGACGGCTTCGTCGTCTACGACATCTCCGACCCCGAGGACCCGCAGGTCGTGTCCGAGGTGCTCTGCCCCGGTGGGCAGGGCGATGTGTCGGTGAGCGGGGACCTGCTGTACTTCTCGGTCGACTATCCGCGCGCCGGTACGGAGTGCGGTGCGGCCTCGGTGCCCACGACCGACCCGGAGGGCTTCGAGGGCATCCGGATCTTCGACATCTCGGACAAGGCGAACCCGCAGTACGTGGCGGCCGTGGCGACCGACTGCGGTTCGCACACCAACACGCTGGTGCCGGGCAAGGACGGTGAGCACGAGTACGTCTACGTGTCCTCGTACTCGCCCTCCGAGCGCTTCCCCAACTGCCTGCCTCCGCACGACAAGATCTCGATCATCGAGGTGCCGCTGGCCGACCCCGCCGCTGCCGCGGTGGTCAACCGGCCCGAACTGTTCCCGGACGGCGGGCACCGCAGGACCACGGGCTGCCACGACATCACCGTCTACCCGGAACGGGACATCGCCGCGGCGGCCTGCCTGGGCGACGGCCTGCTGCTCGACACGTCGGACCCGGCCGACCCGCGGGTGGTGGACCGCGTCCAGGACCCGAACTTCGCGTTCTGGCACTCGGCGACGTTCACCAACGACGCCAGGAACGTGGTCTTCACCGACGAGCTCGGCGGCGGAGCCGCGGCCACCTGCACGGAGGAGATCGGCCCGGAGCGGGGAGCCGACGCCGTCTACTCGCTGGACCTCGGTGGCGCGTCCCCCGAACTCGGGTTCAGGAGCTACTACAAATTGCCGCGCCATCAGACCGAAACCGAGAACTGTGTGGCGCACAACGGCTCGCTCATCCCGGTGCCCGGGCAGGACTTCTTCGTGCAGTCCTGGTACCAGGGCGGCGTCTCGGTCATCGACCTGACCGATCCCGACCGGCCCGTGGAGATCGGCCACTTCGACCGCGGCCCCTGGAAGACGGACACGCTGAGCACCGCCGGTTCCTGGTCGGCGTACTACTACAGGGGCCACGTCTACTCGTCCGATATTCAGCGGGGCCTCGACGTGCTCAAACTGACGGACCCGCGTTTGTCCGAGGCGGAGAACGTGCGGATGGACGAGTTCAACCCGCAGTCACAACCGTCTTTTCCGTCTCCGCGGTGACAGGCGCGGACGGCTGTGGGGCGCGTCGGATCCTCCTGGTGCGCTCCACGGCCGTCGACGGCTAGTCGCGTTGTGCAGACAGATCGGGTCAGGCCGACACCGTGTTAACAACCATGTTTCTTTTGTATCCCCCTATACATGTTGATGTTGAACTGTGTACGTTCTTCCTGTTTCGCTCCAATCAGAATCAGGAGTTCGTATGGCGTCATCCCCCCCGACCCCCCGCCCCAGACGCGCCTCGGCCCGAAGAGGGCTGACCGGCCTCACCCTGGCCGGAGCGGCCGCCCTCGTGGCCGGACTCCTCGGTCCCGCCTCCGCCTCCGCCGACGACGCGTTCGTCAGCGACGCCGACACCAGCTCCAACGTGACTCATGTGACCAACGTCCCGAAGACGGAGGCGATGAGCGACTTCAACTCGGACCTGGCGTTCACCGGTGACTACGCCGTCGGCGGCAACTACAACGGGTTCGTCGTCTACGACATCTCCGACCCCGAGGACCCGCAGGTCGTGTCCGAGGTGCTCTGCCCCGGTGGGCAGGGCGATGTGTCGGTGAGCGGGGA
>NZ_JBIWMK010000008.1:0-29034 GCF_044766605.1 Nocardiopsis sp. NPDC101807
TGACGGGGCCAAAACAAACATGGCTTAAAGAAAATCAAACACGCGCTGTTGAGTTCTCAAGAAACAACCGCCCTTCCCGTACAAGCGCCGGCCTGCTCGGCCGTCTGCTCTTCCGTGGAAGGCGTCTGCGTTTCCGCTTTGTTGTGTCTTTACTTTATCAGGTGTTCCGCGCCCCGCCAAATCGGCGGCTTTTCGCTTTTGCGCTTCCCAACCCTGAGGTTTTCTGCGCACCTGATCGGGATAAAGAACCCGGTTTTGCCTCTTTCGAGGCAACTCCCTGAGCCTACATGCTCCGAGCACATGCTCGGACCACGGCACTCAGGAGGAGGATTGTCAGATCGCGGCCCGGTTCCGAGTGATCCGAAGAAGGATCCTCGCCGTCCCGCAGCGACTCGATCGAGTGTAGGCAACTACCCCGGCGGCGTCAAACCGACCCGTGCACGGGGGGAACCCGATGTCCACGAGCGCTCCGCGTCGGCCGGCCCGTCGGGCCCGCCCGCTGATCCGCGCCTGCCGGACCACCCGATCCTCGGGATCGTGTGTCTCTCAACGGCTTGCTTGTCAGGCAAGGACTGTCCTGCCCCTGCACGCCCGCGGCCAAACACGCGGGACCGAGTTTTTTCCGCGGAGGATCCCGCTTCCCGACAGCGGCCCCGCGACGACGGAGGCGGCGCACGGGCCGGGAGCCCGGGCGCCGCCCCTCGTCCGCACCGGAACGGCGCGGGTCAGACCATGTCCGCCAGGTCCTTCGCCAGCTGCCGGAAGGCGATCCCCCGGTGGCTGATCGCGTTCTTCTCCTCCGGGGTGAGCTCCGCCGTGGTGCGCGTCTCCCCCTCGGGGATGAAGACCGGGTCGTACCCGAATCCGTGGTCCCCCCGGCGCTCGCGCGCGAGCCTGCCGCGGAGCACCCCCTCGGCGACCACCTCGGTCCCGTCGGGCATCACCAGCACGGCCGCGCACACGAACTCGCCGCCGCGGCGCTCGGCCGGAGTGTCCGCCAGCTGGTCGAGGACGAGGTCGAGGTTGGCCCGGTCCTGGTCCCCCTCTCCGAAGCGGCCCGCCCAGCGGGCGGAGAGCACCCCGGGCATCCCCCTCAGCTCGTCGACGGCCAGTCCGGAGTCGTCGGCGACGGCGGGGAGCCCCGTGTGCGCGGCGATCGCACGCGCCTTGAGCAGGGCGTTCCCGATGAACGAGGGCTCCGTCTCGGGCACCTCGGGCGCGTCCGGGAAGGCGTCGAGCGACAGCACCTCCGCGTCCAGGCCGGCCTCGGCCAGGATCGCGCGCATCTCCGGAACCTTCTTGGCGTTGCGTGTGGCCAGTACGAGCTTCACGGTTCCCCCTCCTCCGGGGACACCGCCGATACGGGTGCCGACGCTGTTCATCGGGGTCACTCGGCCAGTGCCTTCTTCTGGATCGCGGTCAGTTCCTCGCAGCCGGAGGCCGCGAGGTCGAGCAGCTGGTTGAGGAGGTCCCGGTCGAACGGCTCACCCTCGGCGGTCCCCTGCACCTCGACGAACCTGCCGTCCCCGGTGAGGACGACGTTCATGTCGGTCTGGGCGACCGAGTCCTCCAAATAGTTCAGGTCCAGCCTGGGCTGGCCCTGGACCACGCCGACACTGACGGCCGACAGGGAGCCGGTCAGCGGGTTGTTCTTGAGCTTGCGGCGCTTGCGCAGGTACTTCATGGCGTCGGCCAGCGCCACGTACGCGCCGGTGATGGCGGCGGTGCGGGTCCCCCCGTCGGCCTGGAGGACATCGCAGTCCAGGGTGATGGTGTGCTCGCCCATCGCCTTGAAGTCCACGACGGCGCGCAGGGAGCGGCCGATCAGGCGGGAGATCTCGTGGGTGCGGCCGCCGATCTTCCCGCGGACCGACTCCCGCGCCCCGCGGGTGTCGGTGGCACGGGGCAGCATCGCGTACTCGGCGGTGACCCACCCCTCGCCGGTGCCCCGGCGCCAGCGGGGGACCCCGTCCTCGACTGTGGCGGCGCACAGTACGCGGGTGTCCCCGAACTCGATGAGTGCGGAGCCCTCCGCCTGGCGCAGCCAGTTGCGGGTGATCGTCACGGGGCGGAGTTGGGTCGGAACGCGTCCGTCAGGTCGGGCCATGCCAAGAGCGTATATCCGAGGAGGGTCCGGCGGTGCTGGTGGGCACAACTGCCCCTCCGGTGGAGGCGTACGCCACGTTCGGCCGGCCGGTCAGCCACCGATCGCGTGCACCTGGCCGCTGCGGGCCAGGCCGATGGGCCCCGCGAAGGTGGAGCTGGCCTCGGCGAGGGTGACCTCGTCGTCGTTCCACGGCACGAGGTGGGTGAGGAGCAGTTCGCGGGCCCTCGCGCGGTTGGCGTGGTCGCCCGCCTCGCTGCCCGTCAGGTGCATGTCCTTGGGGTGTTCCAGGTGGTCCTGGAAGGCCGCCTCACACAGGAACAGGTCGGTGTCCGTCGCGAGTTCGACCAGTGAGTCGCAGACTCCGGTGTCCCCCGAGTAGGCCATGGACGCGCCGCCGTGCTCCAGGCGGATGCCGAAGGCCTCCACCGGGTGGTTGACGTAGTCGACCCGGGCGGTGAAGGGGCCGATCTCCAGGGCGCCGGGCACGAGTTCGTGGAAGTCGAAGACCTCGGTCATGCCCGGGTCCGGTTCGAGCCCGTACGCCTCCGCGACGCGGTCGGCCACGCCCCTGGGGCCGTAGACCGGGATGCGGGGCTTGGCGCCCTCGGGGTGGAACATCCTCGCCACCCAGTAGGAGCACAGGTCGAAGCAGTGGTCGGCGTGCAGGTGGCTGAGGTAGACGGCGTCGACGGAGTAGATGTCGATGTACCGCTGGAGTGCTCCGAGCGCGCCGTTGCCCATGTCGAGCAGGAGGCGGTAGCCGTCCGCCTCCAGCATGTAACAGGAGGCCGGGCTGTCCGGCCCGGGGAAGCTCCCCGAGGACCCGATAATCGTGAGTCGCACGTCGTCGTCGCCTTCTCGATGGGCCGCGCGGCGTCCGTGGCACCCCCGGCGTGTGATGAGGAGTGCGGATGGCGGCTGGTTCTGCGGATGTCCCGTTGTTACGGGTCTACCCCAATGCCCGCCCGGGTGGTACAAAATGTGGCCCGCGTCTCACGCGACCTCGGTCACGTGTGAATTTTTCACACACTTTGACGCGTTCTGTCTTGTTTGTTCAGGGCGTGTTTCGGGCGTGTTCAGAACAGCAAGAGGGCCGGCACCCATCGTGGGTGCCGGCCCTCGCCGCCTTCCGGGCCGGCGGCCGGGAGGCGTCGCGCGCCTCAGGCCCAGAGCTGGCCGTCGAGCCGCTCCTCGGCCTCCTCCAGGGTGCCCTCGTAGGCGCCGGTGGACAGGTACTTCCACCCCGCGTCGGCGATCACGAACGCGATGTCGGCGCGTTCGCCCGCCCTCTCCGCCTTCGCGGCCACGCCCAGCGCGGCGTGCAGGGCCCCGCCCGTGGAGATCCCGGCGAAGATGCCCTCCCGGTCGAGGAGCTCGCGGGTGCGCCGGAGCGCCGCCTCGGCCGGAACCGAGAAGCGGGTGGTGAGCACCGACTCGTCGTACAGTTCCGGGACGAAGCCCTCGTCGAGGTTGCGCAGCCCGTACACCAGCTCGCCGTACCGGGGCTCGGCCGCGACGATCCGGACGTCGGGCCGCTGCTCGCGCAGGTAGCGCCCCACCCCCATGAGGGTCCCGGTCGTGCCGAGACCGGCCACGAAGTGGGTGATCCCCGGCAGGTCGGCGAGGATCTCGGGGCCCGTGGACTCGTAGTGGGCCCGCGCGTTCGCCGGGTTGCCGTACTGGTAGAGCATCACCCAGTCCGGGTGCTCCTTCGCCATCTCCTTGGCGACGCGGACGGCCTCGTTGGACCCGCCCGCCGCCTCGGAGTAGTGGACCTCGGCCCCCCACATGGCGAGCAGCTGCCTGCGCTCCGCCGACGTGTTCTCCGGCATGACGCAGACCATGCGGTAGCCGCGCAGCTTGGCGACCATCGCCAGCGAGATGCCGGTGTTCCCCGAGGTCGGCTCCAGGATGGTGCAGCCGGGGGACAGCAGGCCGTCCTTCTCGGCCTGCTCGATCATGAAGAACGCGGTGCGGTCCTTGATCGAGCCCGTGGGGTTGCGGTCCTCCAGCTTGGCCCAGAGCCGGACCCGGGGCGAGGGCGAGAGGCTGGGCAGGCCGACGAGCGGCGTGCCCCCGAGGGAGTCGAGCAGGGAGTCGTAGCGCATGCCCGGCCTAGCGGCTTCCGCCGGCGACGGCCGGCAGGACGGTGACGCTGTCGCCGTCGGAGAGCTCCGCCTTCAGGCCGCCGACGAAACGGACGTCCTCGTCGTTGAGGTACACGTTGATGAAGCGGCGCAGCTTGCCGTCCTCCACCAGGCGCTCGCCGATGCCCGGGTAGCGGCCGTCCAGGTCGGTGAACAGCTCTTCGAGGGTGGCGCCGGACCCCTCGACGACCTTGGCGTCGTCGGTCAGGTTGCGCAGGATGGTGGGGATGCGGACCTCGATGGCCATGAAGAGTGTCTTCCTTCGCGGTGGTTGGTGTGCGTTCATTCCCAACAGGGGACGTCCCGCGGCCATTCCGTGGCGGGGGCCGGCGGGACGCTGCGCCTACTGGTCGGCGCCGGAGCCGGTGATCTCCACCGGCTCCTCGGTGACCTCGCCGTCGACGATCCGGTAGGAGCGGAACTCGACGGTGTCCGGCTCACGGGTGGAGACGAGCACGTAGTGCGCGCCGGGCTCGGACGCGTAGGAGATGTCGGTGCGCGAGGGGTAGGCCTCGGTGGCGGTGTGGGAGTGGTAGATCACGACGGGCTCCTCGTCCCGGTCGTCCATCTCCCGCCAGACCTTGAGCTGTTCGAGGGAGTCGAACCGGTAGAAGGTCGGTGACCGCTCCGCGTTGGCCATCTCGATGAACCGCTCGGGGCGGTCGGACTTCTCGGGTCCGGCCACGACGCCGCACGCCTCGTCCGGGTGGTCGCGGCGGGCGTGGGAGACGATCCTGTCGTAGATCGAGCGATCAATCCTCAGCATGCGACCAGGGTACCCGCATCCTGTTCCCTACCAACCGAATGGGTATTGTTAGCGGACCCGGGAAGCCCCGCCGTTCCGGGGCTGGTGGGGCGGCCTCCGTGGCCCATCGCACACGGATTAGGCTCGTGCCCATGAGCGACGACAGCAGCAGCGCGCTGCTCACCGACCACTACGAACTGACGATGCTCCAGGGGGCCCTGCACAGCGGCGCCGCCCCGCGTCGGTCGGTGTTCGAGATGTTCGCCCGGCGCCTCCCCGAGGGGCGGCGGTACGGGATCGTCTCCGGGACCGGCCGCTTCCTCGAACTCCTGGAGAGGTTCAGGTTCGACACCGGGGAACTGGACTTCCTGTCCGACAACGGGGTGGTGGACGACCGCACGCTCGCGTGGCTGGCCGACTACCGGTTCTCCGGCAACGTGTGGGGCTACGGCGAGGGGGAGGCGTACTTCCCCGGCTCCCCGATCCTCGTGGTCGAGGGCACGTTCGCCGAGGCCGTGATCCTGGAGACCCTGGCGCTGTCGGTGTACAACCACGACAGCGCCATCGCCTCCGCCGCCAGCCGGATGTCGGCCGCGGCGGGCGACCGCCCCCTGATCGAGATGGGCTCGCGCCGCACGCACGAGCGGTCGGCCGTCGCGGCGGCGCGCGCCGCGTACGTGGGCGGGTTCGCGACCTCCTCCAACCTCGAGGCGGGGCGCTCCTACGGGGTGCCGACCGGTGGCACCGCGGCGCACGCGTTCACGCTGCTGCACGACAGCGAGAGGCACGCGTTCAAGGCCCAGTTGGAGTCCATGGGCACGGGGACGACACTGCTCGTGGACACGTTCGACGTGGAGCGGGCGGTGGCCACCGCCGTGGAACTGGCCGGCCCGGAACTGGGCGCCGTGCGCATCGACTCCGGCGACCTCGGCGCGACCGCCTCCCGGGTGCGCGCGCAGCTGGACGCCCTCGGCGCGACAGGGACCCGCATCGTGGTGACCGGCGACCTGGACGAGTACTCGATCCTGGCCCTGGCCGTGGCGCCCGTGAACGGTTACGGGGTGGGTACCTCTCTGGTGACGGGGTCGGGGGCGCCGACGGTGTCCCTCGTGTACAAGCTGGTGGCGCGGGCCCGCGGCCTGGAGCCGGACGCACCTCTGGAACCGGTGGCCAAGCGTTCGGTGGGCAAGCCCAGCCGGGGCGGCCGCAAGTGGGCGTCGCGGCGCCTGGACGACAAGGGGACCGCTGTGGCGGAGGAGGTGTTCCCCCACGACCCGTCCTCGGGAGTGGGGTTGCGTCCGCTGCTGCGGCCCCTGGTGTCCGAGGGCGTCGTGGTGGGGCACGAGAGCGTCCACGAGGCGAGGGAGCGGCACCGCGCGACGGTCGCCGAGCTTCCCGAGCAGGCGCTGCGGATGTCGCGGGGCGAGGCCGCGCTGCCGACGGTCTTCCACTGAGACGTTCCGGGGGGCCGGCCCCTGAGTTCCGAGACCTGACCGACAGACGCGAGAAAGGGGTGCCGGGATGACCAGGGCACTCATCGTGGTGGACATCCAGAACGACTTCTGCGAGGGCGGGAGCCTGGGCGTGACGGGCGGTGTGCGTACGGCGACCGCCGTCACCGACCACGCCCGGGCCAACGCCGGCTCCTACGACCACGTGGTGGCGACCCGCGACTACCACATCGACCCGGGCGCGCACTTCTCCGAGGACCCGGACTTCGTGGACAGCTGGCCCCGGCACTGCGAGGCGGGGACTCCGGGGGCCGAGTTCCACCCGGAGTTCGACGCCTCGCTGGCCGAGGAGGTGTTCAGCAAGGGGCTGTACACGGCGGCCTACAGCGGTTTCGAGGGGACCGCGGGGGACGGGACGACCCGGCTGGCCGACTGGCTGCGCGAGCGGGGGGTGGACGAGGTGGACGTCGTGGGGATCGCCACCGACCACTGCGTGCGGGCGACGGCGATGGACGCGGCCGCCGAGGGCCTGCGCACGCGGGTACTGCTCGGGCTCACCGCCGGCGTGTCCGGGGACACCGTGGCGACCGCGCTGGAGCGGCTGCGCGCGGCCGGGGTGGAGCTGGAGGGCGAGCCGCTGGTGGGCTGACGCACGGGGCGGGGAGGGACCGGGCCCTCGGCGGGACGGGACACGTGGGCGGCGGGCCGCCCACGTGTCCGTCGCGGGTCAGGCGACGCCGACAGCGGCGCGCACCCGGTCGATCGTGGCGCGCGCACGCTCGCGGGCGCGCGCGGAGCCGGCCTCCAGGATCGCGTCGATCTGGGAGGGGTCGTCCATCAGCTGGTCGTAGCGCTCCCGCTTGGGGCCGAGTTCTGCGTTGACCGCCTCGAACAGCTCGTTCTTGAGCTCGCCCCAGCCCATGCCGCCGGCCTCCAGCCGCCGCCGGACGTCGGCGACCTTGTCCGCGTCGGCGAAGTGGGCCAGGAGCTGGAAGGGCACCGAGCCGTCGGCGTCCTTGGGGTCCTCCACCGGGGTGGAGTCGGTCGGGATGCGGCGGATGGCCTTCTTGAGCTTGTTCTCCGGCAGGAACAGCGGGATGTGGTTGTCGTAGGACTTGCTCATCTTGCGGCCGTCGGTGCCGGGCAGGATGCTGCCGTCGCCCTCGTCGATGACGCCCTTGGGGACCGGGAAGGCGTACCCCTCGCCGAAGCGGTGGTTGAAGTACCCGGCGATGTCGGCCGTGTACTCGATGTGCTGGGACTGGTCGCGGCCGACCGGCACGTGCGTGCCCTCCATGACCAGGATGTCGGCGGCCATGAGGATGGGGTAGTTGTACAGCCCCATGTTGATCCCGGCGTCCAGGTCGCTGTTGCCGGCGGCGGTGTTGCGGTCCCGCGCGGCCTTGTAGGCGTGCGCGCGGTTCATGAGGCCCTTGGGGGTGAGGGCGCTCAGGATGGTGGTGAGCTCGAAGGTCTCGGGGACCTTGGACTGCTGGTAGACGACCGTGCGCTCGGGGTCGAGGCCGCACGCGAGCCAGGTGGCAGCGCCCGACCGGATGCTGTGGCGGAGCTCGGCCGCGTCCTTGACGGTGTTGAGCGCGTGGTAGTCCGCGACGAAGTAGTACGTGTCGTACTCACGGGCCGCGGCCAGGGCGGGCTTGATCGCGCCGACGTAGTTGCCCAGGTGGAATTCCCCGGTGGGCTTGATGCCGGTCAGGTAGGTGTTCGCTGCCATGCCCTCAGCCTAGCGGCGTCCGGGGGCGCTCCCCCGTACAGGTCCTCCCGGCGGCCGTCCCCGGACCCGGGCCCTCCCCCTCCGGTCCGACGCGGCGTCCGGGGGCCCGGGGCGCGTGCCCCGGGCTCCCGGACGCGGTCGCCGGGACCGCCGGATCAGGAGCGGAAGGCCGCCCAGTGCTCGACGATGCGCCGGGCCTGGCCCTCGGTGAAGTGGGTCATGCAGCCGTCGTCGCTGTAGTTCATGAAGTTGGTGACGGGGTCGTCGCCCCTCTGGCGGGGGCAGGAGTCCCTGCCGACCGGGCAGCCGGACGCCGCCTCGCGCTCGTAGGGGGTGTCGTCCACGTAGTCGCCGGGCGAGGCGCACCCGTTCTGGAACGTGTGGAACAGCCCCAGCCAGTGGCCGACCTCGTGGGTGCCGGTGTGGCCGAGGTCGAAGCCGTCGCGGCCTCCGCCCGGCAGGGTGTCGTGGGAGAGCACGACCCCGTCCTGGTCTGGCGCCGCCTCGTAGTCCTGCGGGAAGGAGGAGTACCCGAGCAGCCCCGTCCCCAGTTGGGCCGTGTAGACGTTGAGCGTCCCGGCGCCGCCCCGGTGCAGCTCGGCCCGGATCGTGTCGCGGTGCTCGTCGAACCGGGTGAACCAGGTGTCGTCCACCGTGCGGGTGGTCTCGGTCAGCTCGAAGCGGAAACCGGTGTCGGCGCCTTCCGTCGCGTAGCCGCCCGAGAAAGCGGTGTTGAGGACCTCGATCTGGTCCTCGACACGGGCCTGCGGGACGTCGCCCCGGCCGTCCTCGGCGGAGATGACGTGCACCACGACCGGCACACTCCGGGGCGCCTGGATCTCCTGGCCGCGCAGGGGCACGAGGGCCTCGCGGAACCGCCTGTCGTAGTCCTCGGCCTGCTGCGGGGTGAGCTCCCCGCCCTCGGGCGCCGCCGCGTCGGGATCGCTCACCCGGGCGGCCGGGCCGGCGGGACCCGGCGGGCACTCCTCCAGGAGGGCGCCCTCCTCCCCCGGGGCCAGGGTGCGGGCGGTCTCGGCCCCGACGGGGTCGGGCGGCAGGCCCGCGACCGTTCCGGTCAGAGCGAGACCGCACATGAGCAGTCCGGTCCAGAGCGCGGCTGTGCCACCGCGAGAGCTTCGTCGATTCACATCACGAAATGTAATCAAACAGGCACGTTCCGCACAGCGGCCGTGCGCACACTGACGAAGTGTTTGCCCTTTTCGGGACAACCGGGACTACTTGCCCCCGACCGCCCAGGTGCGGAGCTTGGCGATCCGCTCGCGGATCTGGGTCGGGGAGGCCTGCGCCACCGGCGGTCCCCCGCACGCGCGGCGCAGCTCGTTGTGGATGACCCCGTGCGGCTTGCCCGTCCGGTGGTGCCATGCGCCCACCAGCCCGCTGAGCTCGCGGCGCAGCTCCGCCACGACCTCGTGGGTGGGGCCCTCCTCCTCGGCCGGGTCGTCCTTCTTCGCTTTGCGCTCACCCGCACGGAGGTCGGCCTTGCGCTTGCGCAGGAGCTGGGAGACCTGTTGCGGGTCGAGCAGGCCCGGCAGCCCCAGGAAGTCCTCCTCCTCGGAGGAGCCCGGGACACCGCCGTACTCGGCCCCGTCGTAGAGGGCGCGGTCGAACTCGGCCGCCGACTCCATCGTCTCGAACGGCAGCTCCTCACCGGCGTCCGGGCTGTCCCGCTTGCGGTTGGCCTCCTTGAGGAGGTCCTCCTCCGGGTACTCGTCGTCACCGGGCGGCGGCTTGTCCAGCACGTGGTCGCGCTCGCGCTCCATCTCCCCCGCGTACTCCAGCAGGGTCGGCACCGAGGGCAGGAACACCGACGCCACCTCGCCCCGCTGGCGCACGCGCACGAAGCGGCCGATGGCCTGCGCGAAGAACAGGGCCGTGCTGGTGGAGGTGGCGTACACGCCGACCATCAGCCGGGGCACGTCGACCCCCTCCGACACCATGCGCACCGCGACCATCCACCGGTCGTCGCCCACGGCGAAACGGGAGATCTTCCGGGAGGCCGTGGGGTCGTCCGAGAGCACCACGGTCGCGCCCTTGCCGGTGATCTGCCGGATGATGCGCGAGTAGGCGCGGGCGTTCTCGTGGTCGGTGGCGATGACCAGGCCGCCCGCGTCGGGGTGCGTCTTGCGGACCTCGGTCAGGCGCCGGTCCGCGGCCTGGAGCACGCGCTTGATCCAGTCGCCCTTGGGGTCCAGCGCGGCGCGCCAGGCCTGGGAGAGGGCGTCCTGGGTGAGGGGCTCCCCGAGCCGGGCCGCGAGTTCGTCCCCGGCGCGGGTGCGCCAGCGCATCTCCCCCGAGTAGGCCATGAAGATGACGGGGCGCACGACCCCGTCCTCCAGGGCCGGGCCGTACCCGTAGTTGTAGTCCCACGAGCAGCGGCGCACCCCCGCGGCGTCGGGGACGTAGTCCACGAAGGGGATGGGGTTGATGTCGGAGCGGAAGGGGGTGCCGGTGAGCGAGAGCCGCTTGGTCGCCGGGTCGAAGGCCTCGCGCGCGGCGTCGCCCCAGGAGAGGGCGTCGCCCGCGTGGTGGACCTCGTCGAAGATCACGAGGGTCTTGCGCGCCTCGGTGCGGTTGCGGTGCAGCATCGGGTGCGCGGCGACCTGCGCGTAGGTGACGGCCACCCCGATGTACTGGCGGCCGAGCGCCCCCTGGCCGTTCTTGAAGTCGGGGTCGATGGCGATGCCGAACCGGGCGGCGGCCTCGGCCCACTGCTTCTTGAGGTGCTCGGTGGGGCACACGATGGTGATGGCCCTCACCGCGTGCCGGTGGAGGAGTTCCGTGGCCAGGGTGAGCGCGAAGGTCGTCTTGCCCGCACCGGGGGTCGCCACGGCGAGGAAGTCGCGCGGCTCCCGGCGGAAGTACTCCTCGAACGCCTCCCGCTGCCAAGCGCGGAGCCCGCGCAGGCGGTCCTCCGTAGTGGTCTGCGTCACCGTCATTCTCAGAACCGTCCCCCGTTGCTCACCTGCTAGAGGTTAGCGGTCGTGGCGGACCGGACCGGGAGCCCCGCCAGTGGCGCCGCCCACACGTCCGCGCCGCGCCCCCGAACCGCCCGGGGGCGGCGCGGGCCCCGTGTCCGGCCCGCGGCCGGACACGGGCGGAGGTCAGCCCCCTCCCCCGGGGGCCTCCGCCCCGGACGCCCCCTCGTCCCCGGAAAGCCCTTCGGCCCCGGGGTCCCCGGAGACCTCGCCCGTGCCCGCCTCCCCGCCCGCGCCGACGCCCTGGGTGTCGACCGCGCCGTCGTTGAACGGCATGTGCGGGGAGATCGCCGGGAAGGCGAAGAACCACAGGAGCGCCGCGGCGCCGGCCAGGAGGCCGACCGCCATGATGAACTTGGAGGCCCAGGGGCCGGGCAGGATGCGCCAGATCAGACCGTACATTCGCGTTACCCCTACTCGGCCTCGGCGGTCTCGGGGGCCATGTGCGCGATCGAGTCGGGCATCCCCTCGGACTTGGGCGTGGTCTCGACCAGCTCACCCCAGACGATGAGCCGGTGCGTGTTGTTCAGCTTCGGCGCACAGGTGGTCAGCGTGATCAGGGACCGCTCGGGCTCCCCCTCGCCCGCCCCCTCGACGTCGTCGAACGGGTCCGGCTCGATCACCCACACGTCGGTGGGCAGGACCGTCTCCTCCTGGAAGACCTCGTACGTGTAGAAGTTCTCCCCGTCCTCCAGGACCAGCACGTCACCGTCGTCCAGCAGGTCCATGTCCCAGAACAGGCCCGGGGTCCGGTGGGCGGCGATCGCGTAGTTGCCCGCGCCGCCGGCGCTGCTGGGGTACTCGGTGTAGTGGCCGGGGCTGTAGCGGATGTCGTCGGGGGTGGTGCCGTTGACCACGACCCAGTCCAGGTCGAGGCTGGGGATGTAGAGGCGGCTGTCGGCGCTGCCGGGCAGAGGTTCGGAGTCCGGCCCGGACTCCTCCGCCGTGGCCGCCCACGCCTCGTTCAGCCCGTCCGCCAGGCCCTGCTGCTCGCGGTCGGTCTCCCACTGGGAGCCGTAGACCTCGTACCCCGCGTAGAAGAGCATGAGCAGACCGGCCGTCAGGAGGATCTCGCCGACGAACCGGACGAAGCCGCGCACGACGTCTCCCGGGGTGGCCCTGGGCCGGGGCGCACGGCGGCGTCGGCCGCCCGCGCTCCGTCCACGCCCCTCCCGCCGCTCGTACGGGGGTTCTTCGTGTGGCTGCCGTTCAGTTGTGGACACCAATACGACCTACTCCTGTGGACGCTCTCATGTGCGCCGGACACCTACCGGAGGGGCACGACCAGCGGGACCCCGGTACGCGGGTGCGGCAGGACTTCGACCTCGTGCTGGTAGACGTTGCCGAGCAGGGACGCGGTGAACACGTCGGCGGGGGCTCCCTGCGCGGCGATCCGTCCTCCGGAGAGTATCGCCACACGATGGGCGTAGGCCGCCGCAAGCCCCAAATCGTGCAGGACCACGATAACCGCCCCGCCGTCCTCCGAAATCTGACGCGCGATGGACAGTACGAGTTCCTGGTGCCTGATGTCCAGGGCCGCCGTCGGCTCGTCGAGCATCAGCACCTGCGTGTCCTGGGCGAGGACCCGCGCGAGCATCACCCTGGCCCGCTCCCCCCCGGAGAGGGTGGGGAACCGGCGTCCGGCCAGGTGGGCGACGCCCGTGCCGTCCATGGCCGCGGCCACGGCGGCGTCGTCGGCGCCGGGGTCGCACAGCCCCGCCCAGGGGGCCCGGCCCATGGCGACGAGCTCGGCGACCGAGAACGGGAAGCTGACCGGCGCCTCCTGGGGGAGGACGGCCCTGCGCAGCGCGAGCCGGGGCGGGGTCCACTCCGGCAGGGGCCGGTCGAAGAGGAGCACGGCGCCCTCGTCGGCCTCCCCCCGGGCCGGCCCGCCGGCGACGTCGCCGGACAGCGCGGCGAGCAGGGTGGACTTGCCCGCCCCGTTGGGGCCCACCAGGGCCAGGAGCTCTCCGGCGCGCACCGTGAGGTCGACCCCGTCCAGGAGGGCGCGTCCGCCCCGGCGCACGGTGACGCCCTCGGCGCGGACCACCTCCGAGCCGGCCGCGGCGCGGACCGGGAGCACGGGGGGACGGGACAGGGGGGCGACGGCGGCGGAGATCCGCCGGCGCAGACGGGGAAGGGTGTTCACGACCATCCTCCCTGCTTGGCGCGGGTGCGGTGCAGAAGGTAGAAGAAGAACGGCCCGCCGAGGGCCGCGGTGACGACGCCGAGGGGGATCTCGGCCGGCGCGGCGACGGTGCGGGCGAGCAGGTCGGCGGCGAGCAGGAGGAGCCCTCCGCCGAGCGCGCTGGCGGGCAGCAGGACCCGGTGCCCTGGGCCGGTGACCATGCGGATGATGTGCGGGACGACCAGGCCGACGAACGCGACGATCCCCGCGAACGCGACGGCGGCCGAGGTGAGCAGCGCCATGGCGCAGATGAGGACGAGACGCATGCGCTCCACGTCCACCCCCAGGTGGCGCGCGGGCCCCTCGCCGAGCGAGAGCAGGTCGAGGCGCCGGGCGTAGAAGGGGATCACGGCCAGGCCGGCCAGGAGGCACGGGGCGATCGCCGCGACCTTGGACCAGGTGGCGGTGGAGACGCTGCCGAGCTGCCAGAAGGTGATGGTCTGGATCTCGGCGTCCTGGGAGAAGTTGGTCATCAGGCCGATGGCCGCTCCCGCCACGGCGTTGACGGCGATGCCCGTGAGGAGCAGGGTGACGACCTCGGTACGGCCGCGCGAGCGCGCGAAGACGTACACGAACAGGGTCGTCGCCAGCCCGAACACGAACGACGCGGCGATGATCGTCCAGTGTCCGAGCACGGTCAGCCCCGTGAAGATGACCACGATCGCGCCGACCGCCGCGCCGGAGGAGACCCCGATGACGCCGGGCTCGGCGAGGGGGTTGCCGAAGATCCCCTGCATCATGGCCCCGGCGGCGCCGAGGGCGGCGCCGACCATGACCGCCAGGACGACGCGGGGGAAGCGCACGTCCCACAGGACGGTCCGGCCGATCCGGTCGGGGGGCGTGCCGACCTCCAGCCCGACCGCGTGCAGGAGCGAGGAGGCGACCTGGTCGGCGGGCACCGGGTAGGCGCCGGCGCCGGCCGCGACGAGCGAGACCGCGGCCAGGCCCGTGCCGAGACCGGCCAGCAGGAGCACGGCCCGCAGGCGGCGGGCGGCGCGCCCCCCGGGCCCCGGCGGGGGGCCGCCGTCCGCGCCGGCCCGCCCGAGGGCGGCGGTGTCGGGGGCGGTCACCGGCCCTCCCCCTCCGCCTGGATCGCGGCCAGTTCGTCCGCGAGGGCCACGACGACCTGCGGGGTGCGGGGGCCGAAGTTGAGCAGGACGCCGTCCTCGAAGTCGACGACCGCCCGTGCCGCGCCGGCCGGGGTCTGGGCGACGCCGGGGATCTCGACGAGCCCGTCGACGCCGCCCACGGACTCCAGTCCCTTGGTCATCACGAGGAGCACGTCGGGCTGGGCCGCGATGAGTGCTTCGGTGGTGATGGGGGTGAACGGTGTGGTCAGGCCCATCTCGACCCCGGCGTCGCGCGCGCCGATCTCGGCGAGCACGGCGTCGGCGCCCGAGCCCTCGCCGCCGAGGAGGTAGACCCCGGCCGTGCCCCGCAGGTAGAGGAAGGCCACGAGGGGGCCGTCACCGGCTCCGGAGCCGATCGGGCCCTCCCGGACGTCGGCCATCTGCGCCCGCGTGCGCTCGGACAGGGCCGCGCCGTCGTCGGGGACCCCGAGCGCCTCCGCGACCCGCTCGAAGCGCGGGTACATCTCGTCGATGGACCAGGCCTCCTCGACGACGACGACGGGGATCCCGGACCTCTGGATCTGCTCGACGGCCTCGGAGGGCCCCGTCTGGGTGTCGGCGAGGATCACCGTGGGTTCGAGGGCGAGGACGCTCTCGGCGGAGACCTCGTGCCCCTCGCTGATGACGGGGAGGCCGGCGGCCTCCTGGAACGTGGCGGCGACGTCGCGTCCGACCACGTTGTCGCCGAGGCCGAGGGTGAAGACGATCTCGGCGAGGCTGCCGGTGAGCGGGAGGATGCGGCTGACGTCGTCGACCTCGACCCGCTCGTACTCCAGGGGGTCGTCACTGGTGCGGTACGGGTCGAGGACGACCGAGTCGACGGTGACGGGGAGTTCGGGCTCCCCGGTCCCCTCCAGCGGCTGGAGTCGGTTCTCGGAGAAGTCGGGGATGTCGGCGGCGCCGTCCCCCGGCGCGGGGGCCTCGGGCGCGCCGCCTCCTCCCCCGGTGCAGCCGGCCAGCGCCAGGGCGAGGGCGCAGGCGGCGGCGAGGAGCGGGGCGGATCGTGGGCGTGGGCGGTGTCCGCGCGGGCGGCGCCGCGCGTCGGCGAGTGGCATGGGGGTCGCTTTCGGTGGTCCGTGTACCGGGTGCACGGGCGGGTGTCGCCTGGGAGCGGGGATGCGACGACGCCATTTATATGACACTTCGTCATTATCTTGACAAGCCCGATGCTTCGGTGTTCAACTGTTCCGGCGCGGACTTCGAGTTAGGCAAGGCTCACTTCACAAAGGTAAGCGTAACCTAAAGAACTCTCCCCACCTCACGCGGAGGGCGGTCTTCCACCGCCCCGCACGAAGCGAAGGCCTCTGATGCAAGCAGCGGTTTCCCCCCGCCCGGGCCACGGGCGGCGCCGCGGGCTCGTCCCGCCCCTCGCAGCCACCGCCGTCGCGGCGGTGCTGTCCACGGCGGTTCCGGCGACGGCGCTCGCCGAACCCGTCCCGTCACCGGACGACGGCCCCGGCCACCCCCGTGTCACCACCGTGGACCGGACCGAGGACCTCGACCCCGAGGGCGACACCGTCACCGTCTCCGGGATCGGCCACACCCCCGGCTCGCTGGTCGAGGTCGCCACCTGGGCCGTGCCGGCCGGGTCCGCGGACACCCGCTCCGCCGTCGACGGGGCCGTCCCCGACGACGGCAACGCGGTGAGGGTCGAGGTCGGACCGCGCGGAACCTTCACGGTCGCCCTCGCCACGGGGGCGGAGTTCGCCGCCGGGGCGGGCCTGGACGCGGCGGAGGACCCGTTCGAGATCCGCCTCCTGGAGGTCGTCCCCGCCGTCGACGGGGGCACGGCCACCGGGGGGACCTGGGCGCCCGGCCCGGCCGCGGACGAGGACGGGGACGACAACGGGGAGGACGGCGAGGAGGCCGACCGGACCGCACCGGCCGCCTCCCCCGGCGCGGGGACGGCCGTCCCCGCGTCCGCCCCCGAGGCCCCGCCCGCCCCGGCCGTGGTGGGCCGGGTCCCCGTGGCCTTCGCCGTCCCGGCCGCCGTGCCGGAGACGGTTCCCGGGGCGGTCCCGCAGGCACGGCCGGAGGCGCGGCCGGAGGCGCGGCCGGAGGCGCGGCCCGCCGCCCCGCAGGCCCCCGCTCCCCGGGAGCCCGGCGCCCCCGCGCTGACCGTCTCCAAGACCTCGGGGCTCACCCCCGCCGGTGAGACCGTCACGGTCACCGGCACCGGCTACGACACCTCCAAGGGCGTCTACGTCGCCCTGTGCGACACCAGCGCGGCCGGCCCGACGCAGGCCCCCGGCCCGTGCATCGGCGGCGTGGACATGGACGGCTCCGGCGGCGCCTCGGTGTGGGTCTCCAGCAACCCCCCGCCCTACGGCGAGGGACTGACCACCCCCTACACCGGCAGCGGCGCCGACGGCGGCTTCAGCGTTCAGCTCGAGGTCCGGTCCGCTGACGAGAACACCGACTGCACCGCCTCCGGCACGGAGTGCGCGGTGGTCACCCGCAACGACCACACCCGTTCGAGCGACCGCAGCCAGGACGTGTTCGTCCCCGTCTCCTTCGGCTCCGGCTCCGGCGGCGGAGCGGGCGAGGGCGGCTCCGGCGGCGAGTCGGCCGGGGGCAACAGTGGCGGCGGTGGCGGCGGGAACGGCGGTGACGGCTCCGGCGGGAACGGCTCGCCCGGCCGCCTCCCCCGGACCGGCGCCGAGCTCCACGGCCTCGTCCTGACCGCCTCCGTGGCCGCCCTGACCGGCGCCGCGGCCCTGTTCGCCGCCCGCCGCCGACGCGGGGACACCGCCGCGGCGGACCCGGCCTCTGGCTGACCGGTCCAGACCCCCACCGGTGGACCCCGCCGCTCCCGCTCATCGGGGCCGCCGACCCACCGGCCCCCGGCACGCGCCGGGGGCCGTCCCCACCACCCATCCCCCTCACGATTGGACCGACGAATCCCATGACCACGACCACGACCGGCGGGAGCGGAGCCCCGGGCAGAGCCCGCAGGGCCCTGCGCGCCCTCACCGCCTACGCGGGCGTCGCCGCCCTGGGCGCCTCGCTCGCCGTCGCAGCGGCCCCCGCCTCCGCCGCCGAGACCGTGCCCCTCGCCGGGGGCTCGGCCGCCTGGGGCGTGAAGCAGTCCTTCCGCAACTACATCTCCGGGCCGATCGCCCACGGCGGCTACGAGGCCTCCGGCGGTGCGACGGTGCTGGCCGACGGCACCGTGGACTTCCCCACGGCGGGCGGCGCCGTGTCCAAGGAGGACGCCTCCGGCGAGGTGGACTTCACCGGGACCGTCGTCTTCAGCGGCCACGACTACGGCCAGGGCCCCGTCCTGGAGGTCCGGGTCTCCGACCCGCGGGTGGTGTTCGACGGCGACGCCGCCACGGTGTACGCCGACGTGGCCAGCCGCGAGTTCGGCGGAGTCAACCCGAACCTGCCCCCGGGAGACCTGGTCGAGTACGGAGAGGTCGCGGTCGCCGAGCTGACCGGCGCCGAGGTGACCGTCGAGGGCGAGGAGATCTCCTTCACCTCCGCCGCGGGCGCCCTGCACGCCGACGCGGTCGAGCCGTTCGCGAGCTTCTACTCCGCCGGGTCGCCGATGGACCCGCTGTCCTTCACCGCCGGCATCGAGGACGTCACCGGCCCGGGCGGCCCCGAGCCCGCCCCCCGGGTCACCGTGACCCCGGACTCCGGCCTGGACCCCGAGGGCGACACGGTCACCCTCGAGGGCACCGGATTCCGTCCGGGCCAGGGCGTCTACGCGGCGCTGACCGCCGTTCCGCGGTCGGCCGACTCCTTCCCCGCCCACTACACGGGAGCGGTGTGGCTGCGCGGCGCCACCGCCCCGGGCGAGGACGGCGCCTTCAGCACCGAGGTGGCGGTGACCGGCTCCTACGACAAGGACGGCACCGCCTACGACTGCGTCGAGTCGCAGTGCTACGTGGCGGTCTTCAACGACCACACCGACATCGCCAACCGCGACCAGGACGTGTGGACGCCCGTCTCCTTCGCCTCCGGGGAGGAGCCCACCGAGGAGCCGACCGACCCCTCCGAGGAGCCGACGGACCCCGTCGACCCCACGGATCCCGAGGGCCCGCTGACCGTCCACAACGGCCGCGCGGACTGGGGCGTCAAGGAGTCGTTCCGCAACTACATCACCGGCGACATCGCCCACGGTGAGATCAGCACCGGGAACGGCGCGACGACGAACGAGGACGGCACCTACGCGTTCACGAACGGCAGCGGCGAGGTGGACCCGTCCGCGTCCACGGCCGCCATCGGCTTCGAGGGCACCGTCGTCTTCGAGGGCCACGTGTACGACGGGGCCGACCCGCTCCTGCACATGACGGTCAGCGACCCCCGCGTGGAGATCGAGGACGGCGCGGGCGTCCTGTACGCCGACGTGGTCAGCAAGTCGCTCGCCGGCGAGGAGCTCGTCTCCTACGACGACGTCGCGTTCGCCGACCTGGACCTGTCCGGGGTGGGGTACGAGCTCGCGGACGGCGTCCTGAGCTGGGACCCGATCCCCGCCACCCTGACCGCCGAGGGCGTGCCCGCCTTCGCGGACTTCTACTCCGAGGGGGTGGCGCTGGACCCGGTCTCCCTCACCGTGAGCGTGGACGAGGACGTGACGGTCCCGGGCGGCGGCGACGGCTCCGGGGGTGCCCCCGGCGGCCCGGGCGACGGCGGCGGTGACGGCGGCGACAAGCCCGGTCTGCCCAACACCGGTGCCGCCCTCACGGGCCTACTCGCCGCCGCCGCGGTGGCCGTGGCCGCCGGCGGCACGGCCGTGTACGCCGCCCGCAGGCGCGGCGTCCCGGCCCCCGAGGACGCCGCCTGACCCCGGAGCCGCTGGGCGGGCGCCCGGACCGGAGGCCCTGAGCGGGCACGGCCCGGGCGCCCGCGGGGCCCCGGAGGCCGCGGAGCGCGTTCGCCGGTGAGCGGTGGCACGCGCGCGGCGACAGGGGGCCCGCGGAGAGCACGAAGGCCTTGGCACGCGAACGTGCCAAGGCCTTCGGTGTGGCGCCCACCGCGTGGAGGCGACGTGGAGAGGTCCTACTTCATCATCTCCTCGTAGGCCTTCTTGCAGTCGGGGCACACCGGGAACTTCTTGGGGTCCCGGTTGGGGACCCAGACCTTCCCGCACAGGGCGATCACGGGGTTGCCGGTGACGGCGCTCTCGGTGATCTTGTCCTTCTGCACGTAGTGGGCGAACCGCTCCCGGTCCCCGCTGTCGTGGGAGATGTCCGGCCGGGTCTCACTGTCAGGAAGGACCTTGTTGAGGATGTCCATCGCCATCGTGCCTCACACCTTTCGACGTCTGCGTTCCACGGTATAGGGTGCCGCGCCCACCCCGGTGGGCGCTCAGTTCATGGTGGGGTCGTCCGGGTAGGTGGACAGGAGCGCCATCCGCCCGCCCTGGCGCCGCAGCACCCGGGCCCACAGGCCCTCGGGGGACGTGGTGAACACGTCCGAGGCGACCGCGTCGACCACGAACCACGCGCCCTCGCCGATCTCCTCCAGCAGCTGGCCCGCGCTCCACCCGGCGTAGCCGGCGAACACGCGGAACGCTCCCAGGGCCGTCCCCAGCACCTGAGGGGGGCCCTCCAGGTCCACCACGCCGACCGCGTCCAGGCCCAGCCCCGGGGCGAGGCCCTCCAGGGGCGCCCAGCCCGGCGGCGGTTCCCCGGCCCCGGCCGTGCCCAGGGCTATCCCGGAGTCGGCCCCGACGGGGCCGCCCGAGAACATCACCGCCGGTTCGCTCGCGTAGGCGCCCCAATCGGTGACGACCTCGTCCACGGCCATACCCAGGGGGCGGTTGAGGATCACCCCGAGCGTGCCGTCGGCCGTGTCGTCCACGACGAACACCACCGATCGGCGGAAGGAGTCCTCCTGGAGGAGGGGGGCGGCCACCAGGAGCCGCCCGGTCATCGTCGACTGGTCCATGCTGCACCTCTACCCCGGAACAGCCGCCGATTCGCCCGTGTTCCCAGGCCGTTACACGCCCGGGTCCACCGCTCCCTCCCGCGGGGCGCCGCCCCCGGGTCCGGCGTCACTGGACCTGGTCGCGCGGCCCGCGCTGGGCGACCTCGCGCACCGCGGTCGCCACGTGGGTGGACAGGTCGGAGTGGAACACGCTGGGGATGATGTAGTTCGGGCCCAGCTCGTCCTCGCTGACGACGTCGGCGAGGGCCTCGGCGGCGGCGACCATCATGTCGGAGGTGACGTCGTGGCTCTGGGCGTCGAGCAGCCCGCGGAAGAACCCGGGGAAGACCAGGACGTTGTTGATCTGGTTGGGGTAGTCGCTGCGGCCCGTGGCCACGACGGAGGCGTGCAGGTGCGCGACCTCCGGGTCCACCTCGGGGTCGGGGTTGGCCAGCGCGAAGATGATCGAGTCGTCGTTCATCTCGGCGATGTCCTCGCCGTCGAGCAGGTTGGGGGCGGAGACGCCGATGAAGACGTCCGCTCCGGCGACGGAGCCGCGGAGGTCGCCGCTGTAGCCCTCGGGGTTGGTGTGCTCGGCGATCCACCGGAGGTTGGGGTCCAGGTCGTCGCGCCCGGTGTGCACCGCGCCGCGGACGTCGCTGACGATGATGTCGCGGGCCCCGGCGTGCATGAGGAGCTTGAGGATGGCGGTGCCGGCCGCGCCCGCGCCGGACATGGCGATGCGGACCTCGCCGAGCTTCTTGCCGACGACGCGCAGGGCGTTGCGCAGGGCGGCGAGCACGACGATGGCGGTGCCGTGCTGGTCGTCGTGGAAGACGGGGATGTCGAGCAGCTCGCGCAGGCGGGCCTCGACCTCGAAGCAGCGGGGCGCGGAGATGTCCTCCAGGTTGATCCCGCCGAACCCCGGGGCGATCACCTGGACGGTGCGGACGATCTCGTCCACGTCCTGGGTGTCCAGGGCGATGGGCCAGGCGTCGATGTCGGCGAAGCGTTTGAACAGGGCGGCCTTGCCCTCCATGACGGGCATGGCGGCCTCGGGGCCGATGTTGCCCAGGCCCAGGACGGCGGACCCGTCGGTGACGACGGCGACGCTGTTGCGCTTGATGGTCAGGCGGCGGGCGTCGTCCTTGTTCGCGGCGATGGCCTGGGAGACGCGGGCGACGCCGGGGGTGTAGGCCATGGAGAGCTCGTCGCGGTTGCGCAGCGGCACCTTCGACTTCATCTCGATCTTGCCGCCCAGGTGCATGAGGAAGGTCCGGTCGCTGACCTTGTGGACGACCACGCCCTCGACGGCGCCCAGCGCGTCGACGATGGCCTGCGCGTGCTCGGTGTCGCGGGCGGCGCAGGTGACGTCGATGCGGATGCGCTCGTGCCCGGCCGCGGCCACGTCCAGCGCGGTGATCATGCCGCCCACCTGCTCGACGGCGTTGGTGAGGCTGCCGACAGCGCTGCCCCCAGCGTCGAGTTCGAGGCGGACGGTGATGGAGTACGAAACGCTGGGAAGGGTGGCCACGTGTTGCTCCTCGGCTCTGGCTCGGTGTTGTGCGCCCGTCGAACACGCGGACGGCTCCTCGCGGGGACGCGCTGCCGGCGTCGGAGGGACCCTCCCGCCGCGGGGCCGCGCCGCGCTCTCGCGGCCCGGCCGGGGGCCCGGTGCGGTAGGCGCGTGCGCGGGCGGCGCTCGCGTCCCGCCCGTGTGCGGGGCGAGGGTGTCCTGCGTGTCCGGTTCGCGCGGTCCCACCGTGGTGGCGGCCGCACGCGGACCTCGGTTGCGGGTGGGGGCTGGTCGGGACCCGGAACCAAGTCGCCTTACCTTACCCGAGTCAAGCGCCCACCGTCAGCACAAGGTGACAATTACCGCGATGGTAAAAAATCGCACAAATTACGACGAATCAGAAGTGTCGTCCGGACGTCCGCCGGCCCGGGGCGGGAGGTCCCCGGCGGGGGCCGCCCGGTCCTCGGCAGCCCTCACGACGAGGTCCGTGCAGGCCTCCAGGGACAGCGCCGAGGTGTCCAGGACCAGGTGGTAGTGGCGCGGGTCGGCGGGGTCGGCGTGGTAGAAGCGGCGCACGTACGAGGCCCGGGCGCGGTCGTTGTCGTCCAGCAGCCGCAGCGTGGGCACGCCCTCCCCCCAGCCGCGCCCGGAGCACTCCTCCCGGTCGCCGGCCTCCCACAGGGCGCGGGCCCTGCGCAGGCGCGCGTCGCGGCCGCCGTCCAGGCGCACGTGCAGGGCGGCGGGGTGGTCGGCGAGGACGACGGCCCCGGCGCGTCCGAGGACGACGCCGCCGCTGTGGGCGACCTCGCCGATGACGAGTTCGGTCTGCTCCACGAACTCGTGGTCGTAGAGGAGGCGCCCCTCGTCGTCGGTGGTGCCGATGAAGGCGGTGTCGACGCTTCCCAGCGTGACGGTGGGAAGGCGTGCGGCACTGGCGAGGAGGCGTTCGAGCCCTCCGGGGGCGCGGTCGTCGCGCTGGAGGACCTCGTCCAGGGAGCAGCCGATCTGGGCCGCCACGGCGCTGGGGATCGCGCGGTCGAGGAAGGCCACGCCCAGCCGTGCGGCGACGGCCGGCCCCACCGCGCTGCCTCCCGCGCCGTAGGTGGCCGAGATCGTGACCACGGGCTCGCCGGTCCTGCGGGGGTCGTCGTCGCTCGCCATGGGACACCTGCCGGGTCGACCTGCGGGCCGTGCGGCCCGCCTCTTGCGGACTCTTTACCCAGGCGGCGGCGGGCCATCCGTGATCGTCCGCGCAAGAACGCGCCGACTTTCCGCGGCGCCCGGACCGGTCGGCGGACCTCCGCGGCCGGTTCCGGACGGAAATTCGGCGGGGACCGCCGTTCCGGTCCCGGTCGGGGCGACCGGGGCCGGAACGGTCGGACCGCTCCCCCGCGCCGTCCTCAGAACAGCGCGGAGGTGAGCTTGCGCCGGGCCGCGCTCACACGCGGGTCGCCCGGGGGCAGCAGGTCGAACAGCCCCAGCAGGTGCTGGCGCGCCCGGTCGCGGTCCTTGTCGCGCGTCGCCCTGACCGTGGCGACGAGGCGGTCGAAGGCGTCCTCGAACTTGCCGCCGTACATGTCGATGTCGGCCGCGGTGGTCTGCGCGTCCACGTCCGCCGGGTCGGCGTCGGCGGCCGCACGGGCCGCGTCCGGGTCGACGTCCTGGAGGCGCCCCACCAGGCCCACCTGGGCGAGCTTGCTCCTGGACTCGGTGTCGCCCGGGTCGGCCTCGACGGCCTTGGCGTAGACGGCCGCGGCGGCGTCGAAGTCGCCCCGGTCCAGGGCCTCCTGGGCCTCGGCGTCCACCGGGCGGCCCTGGGGCGCCTCCGGCTGCGCGCCGGCGGCGTCCTCGGGCCCCGGCTCCCCCGCGAGGGTTCCGGGGTGGCCCGGGGGCAGCGCGCCCTGCTCCTGGAGGGCGGCGAACGCCTCGGTGAGCCAGCCGGTGAGCTGCTCCTCGGTCGCCGGGCCCGCCGGGCCGGGCAGGAGCTGCCCCTGGACGGCCACGATGATCATCGGGGCCGTGGGCACCCGGAGGGCCTGGACCAGCTGAGGGCTCGCGTCGCTGTCGACCTTGGCGAGGAACCAGTTCCCGCCGGAGGCCGCCGAGAGCTTGTCCAGGACGTCCTCGAACTGCTTGGACTGGTCGGACCAGCCCGCGAGGACGGCCAGCACGACGGGAGCGGTCATGGACCGTTCGAGGACCTGGGCCTGGAAGGAGGACTCGTCGACGTCGAAGGCGTAGGGGTTGGATCGACCCGCCGACTCCGCCGCACGCTGTTTGGCCTCGCGTTCCATGGCCGCCTTGCGCGCGCCGAGGTCAACGGCACTGTTCGGTGAAAAGTCCGAAGGCTGCATGCTTCCATCCTGCCGTATCCGCGGGGAGGGCGTGGACCGCCCGCGAAGGGGCCGGGACGTGTTCCGCCGAACGCGTCCCGGGGGCGGGCCTCCCCTCCTGCCCCCGCGTGACGAACGACGGGCCCCGCCGGAGGGTTCCGGCGGGGCCGCGCGGCTCGTGGGGGCCCGGTCTCAGAAGCGCGGGTCCTCGGTGTAGGTACCGAACTCCTCCCCCATCGTCGCGCAGATCTCGCCCATCGTGGCCTCGGCCCGGGCGGCGTCCATGATGAGGGGGATCAGGTTGCGGTCGGCCGCGCGGACCCCCTCCAGGAGGGCGGCCAGCGCCGCGTCCACGGCGGCGCCGTCGCGGCGCGACCGGCGCTCGGCCAGCTCGCGCTTCTGCTCGTGCTCCACCTCGTGGCTGATCCGGAGGATGTCCAGTTCGCCGGAGACGGTGCCGGTGTGGCAGTTGACCCCCACGATCCGCTTGTCGCCCTTCTCCAGGGCCTGCTGGTACTGGAAGGCGGACTCGGCGATCTCCGAGCTGAAGTAGCCGTTCTCGATCCCGGCGAGGATGCCGGAGGTCATCGGGCCGATCGCGTGCTCGGCCCCCTCCCCGCCGCCCATCCGCAGGATCTCCGCGAAGATCCGCTCCGCCTCGGCCTCCAGCTCGTCGGTGAGCGCCTCCAGGTACCAGGAGCCGCCGAGCGGGTCGGCCACGTTGACGATCCCCGTCTCCTCCATGAGCACCTGCTGGGTGCGGAGGGCGATCTCGGCGGACTGCTCGGTCGGCAGTGCCAGGGTCTCGTCCAGGGCGTTGGTGTGCAGGGAGTTCGTGCCGCCGAGCACCGCGGCGAGGGCTTCGACCGCGGTCCGGACCACGTTGTTGTAGGGCTGCTGGGCCGTGAGGGAGACGCCGGCCGTCTGGGTGTGGAACCGCAGCCACTGGGCCTTCTCCGTGCGGGCGCCGTAGACGTCCCTGAGGCGGCGCGCCCAGATGCGCCGGGCGGCGCGGAACTTGGCGATCTCCTCGAAGAAGTCGATGTGCGCGTCGAAGAAGAACGACAGCCCGGGCGCGAACGCGTCCACGTCCAGCCCCCGCGAGAGGCCGAGCTCGACGTAGCCGAAGCCGTCGGCGAGCGTGTAGGCGAGCTCCTGGCCGGCCGTGGCCCCCGCCTCGCGGATGTGGTAGCCCGACACCGACAGCGGTTTGTACGCGGGGATGTGCTCCGCGCAGTACTCCATGAGGTCGCCGATGAGCCGCAGCTGGGGCTCCGGCGGGTACAGCCACTCCTTCTGGGCGATGTACTCCTTGAAGATGTCGGTCTGGAGCGTGCCGTTCAGGGTGCGGACGTCGACGCCCTGGCGCTCGGCGGCGACCAGGTACATGCAGAACGCCGGAACGGCGGGGCCGCTGATGGTCATCGAGGTCGTGGTGTCGCCGAGGGGGATGCCGTCGAAGAGCAGGTCCATGTCGGCCACGGAGTCGATCGCCACCCCGCAGTGGCCGACCTCTCCCAGGGCGTGGGGGGAGTCCGAGTCGTGGCCCATGAGGGTGGGCATGTCGAACGCGACCGAGAGCCCTCCGCCGCCGGAGGCCAGGATCATCTTGTAGCGCTCGTTGGTCTGGCGGGCGTTGCCGAAGCCGGCGAACTGGCGGATGGTCCACGCCCGCCCCCGGTAGCCCGTGGGGTGGAGTCCGCGTGTGTAGGGGAACTCGCCGGGCCAGCCGACGCGCTCGAAGCCGGGCACCTCGGCGCCGGGCGGGGGCCCGTAGACCGGTTGCAGGGGGCGTCCGGACAGGGACGTGAAGTCGGCGTCGCGTGTGCGCGCGGAGTCGTAGCGGCGCTGCCAGCGCTCGCGCCCGGCCTCGATCTCCTCGGCCCCGCCTCCGCCGGTGGGGTCGCTCGTGGTGTTCGCCATAGCGAAATAGTAGGACGTCCAACTAAATATGTACAGGGACGACGCCTGCGGCGCACCGCCCGGAGCGGGCGGCTCAGCGGCCCTCGGCGGCCCCGGACACGGGCTCGGGGAAGTCGCCGAAGTCCACCCTGAGCTTGGTGAACGTCTCGTGCATGCGCCACAGCTCCTCGTCGGAGTAGCAGCCCAGCCCGAAGTCCATGCCCAGCAGCGCCCGGGTCGCCTCCTCGGTGACGGCGCGCCCGGTGTCGGTGATGTCGGCCAGCACGCCGCGGCCGTCGCTGGGGTTGGGGCGGCGGCGCACGAAGCCCTGCCCCTCCAACCGGTCGATGGTGTTGGTGACGCTGGTCGGGTGCACCATCAGGCGCTCACCGATCTTGCCCAGGGGCAGGGAGCCGGAGGCGCTGAACGTGAGCAGGACGAGCGCCTCGTAGCGGGCGAAGGTCAGACCGAACGGCTTGAGGGCGCCGTCCAGCTCGCCTATCAGGATCTGCTGCGCGCGCATGACCGAGGTGACCGCCGCCATCGCGGGCGAGGCGCCCCATCTGCGCGTCCAGTTGTCGTGTGCGCGCTCGATCGGGTCGAACGGAAGATTCAACGGGTTTCCCACGCCGCCACTCTAGGGCGTACCCGGAGGGCGCCGTCCGCCACGAGGATCGGCCACCCGACGTAGCACTCGCACGACGCGGAGTCAATGGCCCCCGGTGGCCACAAGGGGACACGGACAGCCCCGGGGGCCGGTCCACCCCTCCAACTCGGAAAACCCGAAACCGGGGCGGATCTTCTCCAGAAAGTTCACGGGAGGCCGTTGACGCCACGCGTAATTATTAGTTAAGTTTCCTAAAAATTTATCCCCCCACGTCAGAGGCACCGGACCCAGGTCCAGGACCTCACTTCGTTCGTGGACCACCCCTGCCGGGAGACCGCGCAGACACCCTCCGACCGACCGGCCGCAGCCCATCCCACACACTCCGCGGTACGACGGTCGCCCCCGCCCCCAGCTCATGACCAGGAGATCTCCCGACGTGAGAGCACGACGTTCCAGCACCCTGCTCGCGGCCCTCGCCGCAGCGGTGCTGACCGCCCCACTGGCCGCGGCGCCCTCCACCGCCGCCGCAGAGGAGGCCGACGCCTCCGACCTCACGGTCACCTACGTCGAGTCCGCCCGCTGGAACACCGGCTACACCGGTGAGATCACCGTCCACAACGCCTCGGACACCCCCGTGAGCGACTGGACCGTCGAGTTCTCGCTGCCCGACGGCAGCCGCATCCACGAACTGTGGAACGCGAGCCTGGCGGGCACGGCCGAGGGCTACACCATCACCCCGCCGCGCTGGGGCGCCGCCGTCCCCGCCGGCGGCGAGTACTCCTTCGGCTTCAACGGCCTGCACGCCGACGGAGGCACCGACCCCGTCGACTGCCTCGTCAACGGCTCCCCCTGCTCCGGCGGCGGGGGACCCTCCCACGACAGCTACTCCGTCGCCTACTTCACCCAGTGGGGTCCGAAGGAACGCGACTACCACGTCCGCGACCTCGTCGACAGCGGCAGCGCCGAGAAGCTCACGCACGTCCAGTACGCCTTCGGCAACGTCAGCGCCGACGGCGAGTGCGTCATGACCGACGAGGAGGGCCAGGGCGACGCCCTCGCCGACTACGGCCGCCCCGTCCCCGCCGACCAGAGCGTCGACGGCGCCGCCGACGACCCCGGCCAGCCTCTGCGCGGCAACTTCAACCAGCTCCTCAAGCTCAAGGAACAGTACCCCGAGCTGGCCGTCAGCATCTCCCTCGGCGGATGGGAGTGGTCGCGCCACTTCTCCGACGCCGCGCTGACCGCGGAGTCCCGCGAGAAGCTCGTCAGCTCCTGCATCGACCTCTACCTCCGGGGCGACCTCCCCGAGCTCAACGGCGCGGGCGGCGAGGGCGCCGCCGCGGGCGTCTTCGACGGCATCGACCTCGACTGGGAGTGGCCCGGGTCCGACGGCAACCCGCACAACGTCGTCCGCCCCGAGGACAAGGAGAACTTCACCGCCCTCGTGCAGGAGTTCCGCGACCAGTTGGACGAGCTCGGCGCCGAGGACGACCGCCACTACGAGCTGACCGCCTTCCTGCCCGCCGGCGGCTGGCGCCTGGACGCCGGGTTCGAGCTGGACGAGCTGATGCCGAACTTCGACTTCGTCACCGTCCAGGGCTACGACTACCACGGCACCTGGGAGTCGGTCACCAACCACCAGTCCAACCTCGTCACCGACGCCCGCGACCCCGAGCCGGTCATCTCCGCCGAGCTCATCCACCAGGCCTACATCGACCGCGGGGTCGACCCGGCCCAGCTGGTCCTGGGCATCCCCTTCTACGGACAGGGGTGGACCGGCGTGGAGCCCGGCCCCGACGGCGACGGCCTCTTCCAGCCGGCGACCGGCCCCGCGCAGGGCACCCACGGCGCGGGCACCGAGGACTGGAAGGTCCTCCGCGGACTCACCGACGAGGGCTTCGAGCTGTACCGCAACGACGAGGCCGGAACGGCCTGGCTCTACGACGGCCGGACCCTCTGGACCTACGACGACGAGACCGCGGTCGCCCAGAAGACCGACTGGGCCCAGGCCCAGGGCATGGGCGGCGTGATGATCTGGTCCATCGACGGCGACGACGCCGAGGGCAGCCTCATGGCCGCCATCGACGCGGCGCTGGCCGACTGACCCCGTGAACCCCCGGTCCGGCGCCCCCGGACCGGGACCGAGCGGCGTCGGTGCTCTGATCCGGGGAGCACCGCCGCCACGGTCGGGGGGGGGCCCGGGGGGGGGGGCCGCGCCCCCCCCCCCCCCCCCCCCCCCCCCCCCCCCCCCCCCCCCCCCCCCCCCCCCCCCCCCCCCCCCCCCCCCCCCCCCCCCCTAC
>NZ_JBIWMK010000008.1:29041-42705 GCF_044766605.1 Nocardiopsis sp. NPDC101807
CCGCCGGCCGGGCCGCCGGCGCGGCGGTGGGGCTGCTGGTGGAGCGGGGGGGGGCGGCGGCGGCGGCGCGGCGGGGGCGCGGGGTCGCCCCCCCCCCCCCCCCCCCCCCCCCCACTCCTCCCCCTCCCCTCCTCCACCCCCAGCGGGAGGCCCCGCCATGCCCCTGCCACGCACGCGCCACCGCTCACGCGCACCCCCGCCCCGGTCCCTGTCAGCTCCGATCACCGCACTCCCTGGGCGCACACCCCCGGCCGCGCGCCGCCCGAGACACTCCCACGGCGAACGGCACCCCCCACACCGCTCACGCTCCAGGAGCAATCAGTGAGAGCACGACGACTCAGGAACCGCCTCGCGGCACTCGTGGCCGCCGTCATCGCCGTCCCCCTCGCCCTGTCCGCCACCCCCGCCGCCGCGAACACGGCCGGCGTCACGGTCACCTACGTGGAGACCAGCCGCTGGGAGACCGGCTACGGCGGACAGATCACCATCTCCAACACGTCCGGCACCCGCCTGACCGACTGGTCCGTCGAGTTCGGGCTCCCCTCCGGCACCGCCATCACGTCCCTGTGGAACGCCACCCTGACCCGGTCCGGCGGGACCCACACCCTCACCCCGCCCTCCTGGGGCGCCGACGTCCCGGCCGGCGGCAGCTACTCCATCGGGTTCAACGGCACCCACAGCGGCGGCGACACCGCCCCCGTGAACTGCCTGATCAACGGCAACAGCTGCTCGGGCGAGCCCGGCGCGCCCGACACCGAGCCGCCCACCGCCCCGACGGGTCTGACCGTCACCGGCACCACCTCCACCACCGTGACCCTGGGCTGGCAGGCGGCGGCGGACAACGTCGCCGTCACGGGATACGAGGTCCTCTCCGGCGGACAGGTCGTCCGTGCCGTCACGACCGAGTCCGCGACCGTCACCGGGCTGACGCCCGCGACACAGCACTCGTTCACGGTGCGCGCCTACGACAGCTCCAACAACCGGGGGCCGGAGACCGCGGCCGTGACGGCCACCACCGACGCCGGGGGCGGACCCACCGATCCTCCCCAGGAGCGCCGCGTCGCCTACTTCACCCAGTGGGGGATCTACGACCGGGGCTACCTCGTCCGGAACCTGGAGACCTCGGGCACCGCGGACAAGCTGACCCACATCAACTACGCCTTCGGCAACGTCAACGCCAACGGTGAGTGCTTCATGGCCAACCAGCTGGGCCAGGGCGACGCCTGGGCCGACTACGGCCGCTCCTTCACCGCCGACCAGAGCGTCGACGGCGTGGCCGACACCTGGAACCAGTCCCTGCGCGGCAACTTCAACCAGCTCCGCAAGCTCAAGGAGCGCAACCCCAACCTCAAGGTCCACATCTCCCTCGGCGGTTGGACCTGGTCCCAGCACTTCTCCGACGCCGTCCGGACCCCCGCGTCCCGCGAGCGCATGGTCTCGTCCTGCATCGACCAGTTCCTGCGCGGCAACCTGCCGCTCTTCGACGGCGCGGGCGGCCCCGGCGCGGCCCAGGGCGTCTTCGACGGCATCGACCTCGACTGGGAGTGGCCCGGATCCGCCGGGCACGAGCACAACACGGTGCGCCCGGAGGACAAGCAGAACTTCACCGCCCTCGTCTCCGAGTTCCGCACCCAGCTGGACGCCCTCACCGCCGAGACCGGCCGTCCCTACGAGCTGACCTCCTTCATGCCGGCCGACCCCAGGAAGATCGACCTCGGCTTCGAGATGCAGCCGCTCATGGCCGACTTCGACTTCATCACCGTCCAGGGGTACGACTACCACGGCGCCTGGGAGAACACCGCCAACCACCAGTCGAACCTCGTGGCCGACGCCGCCGACCCCGGCCCCGACGTCTACTCCACGCAGACCACGGTCCAGGCGTACATCGACCGCGGCGTCAACCCGGCCGACATGGTCCTCGGCGTCCCCTTCTACGGCCGGGGATGGACCGGGGTCGCGCCCGGGCCGAACGGCGACGGGCTCTTCCAGTCCGCCACCGGACCCGCGCCGGGCCGCTACGAGCAGGGCATCCAGGACTGGAAGCTCCTGAAGAACCTGACCGGCTACCAGCTGCACCGCGACAACGCGGCCGGAACGGCCTGGCTCTACAACGGCTCCACCTTCTGGAACTACGACGACGAGATCTCCATGGCCCAGAAGACCGACTGGGCCCAGGCCAACGGCCTCGGCGGAGTGATGATCTGGTCCGTCGACGGCGACGACGCGAACGGCAGCCTCATGAACGCCATCGACACAGCGCTGGCCGGCTGACCCCGGCCCGCACCGGACCCGACAGGGCCCGCCCCCCGGCCGGGACCGGGCGGGGCCGTCGCGGACAGGCGTCCGCGACGGCCCCGTCGCCCTCCCCGGGGAAGCTCCCCGCCGACACCGCCGCCCGCCCGCGACGACGCCGCGCGGCGGGGCGGGCGTCCGCCGCGCACGCCCTACGCCCCGAGCTCCTCCAGCAGCACCCCGGCCGCGGCGTACGGGTCGCTGCGGCCCTCGGCCACCTCCCGGGCGAGCGCGTCCAGGCCGGTCTCCTCCCCGAGGCCGCCCAGACGGGAGCGCAGACGCTCCAGCACGATCGCCTGGACCTCGTCCCTCGCCCGGGCCCGGCGGCGCACGGCCAGCCCGCCGGTCGCCTCCAGGTGGGCGAAGTGCTCCTCCACCCGCTCCCACAGCTCGGCGACGCCCTCGTCCTCCGCCGCGACGGTCATGACGATCGGCGGCTTCCACTCGTCGTCGGCGCGGTCCTTCATGGCGACCATCTGGCGCAGCTCGCGCAGGGTCGCCCTCGCCCCGTCCCGGTCCGCCTTGTTCACGGCGAACACGTCGGCCACCTCCAGCACACCGGCCTTCGCCGCCTGCACCGCGTCCCCCATGCCGGGCGCGGACAGCACCACGGTCGTGTCGGCCCGGCCCGCGATCTCCACCTCGGCCTGGCCCACGCCCACCGTCTCGACCAGGATCACGTCGAACCCGGCGGCGTCCAGCACCCGCAGCGCGTGGGGGGTGGCCCAGGACAGCCCGCCCAGGTGGCCCCTGTTGGCCATGGAGCGGATGTAGACCCCCGGGTCGGTGGCGTGCTCCTGCATCCGCACGCGGTCGCCGAGCAGGGCGCCCCCCGTGAACGGGGACGAGGGGTCCACCGCCAGGACGGCCACGGTCAGGCCCTTGGCCCGCACGGCGCGCACGACGGCGTTCGTGGTCGTGGACTTGCCCACGCCCGGCGACCCGGTGAACCCGACCACCCTCGCGCGCCCGGTGCCGGGGGCCAGGCCCGCCATGATCGCGCTCAGTTCCTCGGCGCCGTTCTCGACGAGGGTGATCGCGCGGGCCAGTGCCCGGCGGTCGCCCTTCCGGACCCGTTCGACCAGTTGGGGGGCGTACATGGGACTCCTAGGTGTCGGCAGGAGCAGGACGGGGCGAGGGCTCGTGGCCCCCGCCCCGCCGCTGTCGGGTGCGTCGCGCGCTCCGGGGCTCCCCGGGCGCGGGTGTGTCTTCACAACAGTGTCTTCGGACGCGCCGCCCCCGCCGGGCTCGCCACGCGGGCGGCCGGGGGTCGCCCGGGACCGCGCGCGGACCGGGGAGGCGGGCGCAGGTCCCGGCCCCTGTGGCGCACGGGGCGCACGGGGCCGGGCTCGCTACTCGGCGGGAACCGTGAACAGCAGGGCGTCGCCCTGGCCGCCGCCCCCGCACAGGGCCGCGGCGCCGAAGCCGCCTCCGCGGCGGCGCAGCTCGTTGACCAGGTGCAGGGCGATGCGGGCTCCGGAGGCGCCGATCGGGTGGCCGATCGCGATCGCGCCGCCGTTCACGTTGACGATGTCCTCGGAGACGCCCAGGTCCCTGATGGACTGCAGGCCCACCGCGGCGAACGCCTCGTTGATCTCGATCAGGTCCAGCTCCTCCACGGACCTCCCGGCCTTGGCCAGCGCGTGCCGGATCGCGTTGGACGGCTGGGAGTGCAGCGAGTTGTCCGGGCCGGCGACGTTCCCGTGCGCGCCGATCTCGGCGAGGACCGGGACGCCCAGCTCCTCCGCCCTGGCCCGGCTCATCACGACCACCGCGGCGGCGCCGTCGGAGATCTGGGACGACGAGCCCGCCGTGATGGTGCCCTCGCTGTCGAAGGCCGGGCGCAGCCTGCCCAGGCCCTCCGCCGTGGTGCCGGGCCGCACGCCCTCGTCGGCGCTGAACACGACCGGGTCGCCCTTGCGCTGCGGGATCTCCACGGGGACGATCTCCGCGTCGAAGTACCCCGCCTCCGCCGCGGCGGCGGCCCGCTGGTGCGAGCGGGCCGAGAACTCGTCCTGCTCGCGGCGGCCGATGCCGAGCTTGGCGTTGTGCCGCTCCGTGGAGGCGCCCATGGAGTCGCCCTCGAAGGCGTCGGTCAGGCCGTCGTGCGCGGTCGCGTCCAGGACCTCGATCGACCCGTACTTGTAGCCCTTGCGGGACTTGGGGAGCAGGTGCGGGGCGTTGGTCATGGACTCCATGCCCCCGGCCACCACCACGTCGAACTCGCCCGCGGAGATGAGCTGGTCCGCGAGGGCGATCGCGTCGAGGCCCGACAGGCAGACCTTGTTGATCGTCACCGACGGCACGCTCATGGGGATGCCCGCGTTGACGGCGGCCTGGCGCGACGGGATCTGCCCGGCGCCGGCCTGGAGCACCTGTCCCATGACCACGTATCCGACCTGTTCGCCGCTGATGCCCGCGCGTTCGAGGGCGGCCTTGACGGCGAAGCCGCCGAGCTCGGCGGCGGAGAACCCGGCGAGGGAGCCGAGGAGTCTGCCGGTGGGGGTACGCGCCCCACCGACGATGACGGAACCGGGCATCGTAACTGGCCTCCAAGTGATGGGTGACGCACCTGGTCTGCAACGATACCCACACCGCCGTACTCGACCCTCGGGAGGTTCACGACATGGGAGAAGCACCCGGCCCGGCCAGCGCGTTCCCCGGCCTCACCCGCCTCGACCACGTGGGGATCGCGTGCCGCGACCTCGACGCGTCCATCGCGTTCTACCGGCAGACCTACGGCTTCGAGGTGGAGCACGAGGAGGTGAACGAGGAACAGGGCGTCCGCGAGGCCATGCTCCGGATCAACGGCACGGACGACGGGGGCGCCACGTATCTGCAACTGCTCGAGCCCACCCGTGACGACTCCCCGGTCGCGAAGTTCCTGGAACGCCACGGGGAGGGCGTCCACCACATCGCCTTCGGCACGTCCGACGTCGCGCGGAGCGCCGAGGGGGTCGGCGCACGCGGGGTGCGCGTGCTGAACCCCGAGCCACGTGCCGGGACGGCCGGGTCCAGGATCGTCTTCCTCCACCCGAAGGACAACGGGGGCGTGCTCACGGAGCTGGTGCAAACCGCGCACTGATGCGGACGCGGTTCCGAAACGACGTCACAAGGGCGTTCCGGACACATCACATCTTGAGTTCCAGCCGCACGGCTGACCTCAGACCCCGGCGGAAGTTACACGAAACCCTCTTCCCAGGGGTTCCACGCTTGATAAAGTCGGCTAGCTGCCGGATTTGTTTTCCGGAGCTGGTCCATGTCTTGCAGTCCGGTGATCGAGCCGGGTCGGCCGTCACACCGTGCCGCCGTGTCGTGATGGCATGGCGCACGCGGACGACATCGGAGGCGGTCAGGGACTGCCGGGCCCGCCGCACCGGTCCACCGCCCCCCGGTTCGCGCACCCCTTCCGGACGCGCCCGTCCGCCGGGGACGGCGCCACCGCCCCCATGTCGTCCCCGGTCCTTTTGCAAGTTAGCCGTCTCGCACCCGTTCAGGATTCCGCCACATGCCGTCAAACAACATTGACACCCAGCTCAACAACATCTTCGACGAAGACAACACCCCGCCCGAATTCGACGTGGTGCTGCGTGGCTATGACCGCACCCAGGTGACGGACTACCTGGACGGCCTGCGCAACGAGGTCAAGCAGAACAGCAAGCAGATCGAGAAGTTCAAGGCCGAGCTCACCTCCAAGAACCGCCAGCTCCAGGAGCGGGAGCGCCCCTCCTACTCCGGCCTGGGCTCGCGGATCGAGGAGCTGCTGCGCCTCGCGGAGGAGCAGGCCAACGAGCTGGTCCAGAGCGCGCAGATCGACGCCAACGACATCCGCTCGGCCGCCAAGATCGAGGCCGCCGAGATGCGCGCCGCCGCGGAGTCCGAGGCCACCGAGGTCCGGACCCTCGCCCAGCGCGAGGCCGACGAGCAGCGCCAGACCGCCGAGGCCGAGGCCGAGGAGATCAGCACCACGGCCCGCCGCGAGGCCGACGAGCTGGCCTCCACCACCGAGCGCGAGGTCCAGAAGAAGCGCTCCGCGGTCGACCACGAGATCGCCGAGAAGCGCGCCACCTTCGAGGGCGAGATCGCCAAGCTGCGCACGACCACCGAGCGCGAGTGCGCCCAGGCCCGTGCCGCCGCCAAGCGCGAGCGCGACGAAACCATCCAGTCGGCCAAGAGCCAGGCCGAGGAGCTGCGCAAGAACGCCGAGCGCGCGTACGCCGAGTCCGAGGCCCGCCGCACCGAGACCGAGGACCAGTTCGAGCTCCAGCTGGCCGACCGCCGCGCCGAGGCCGAGCGCCAGGACGCCGAGCGCCTGGCCGCCGCCCAGGCCGCCACCCAGAAGATGGTCAACGAGGCGGAGGAGCGGGCCTCCAGCGCCGAGCAGCGCGCCACCAAGGCGAGCCAGCAGGCGGAGCAGACCCGCCGCGACGCCGAGAACCACGCCAAGCAGCTGGTCGGCAACGCCAAGAAGAACGCCTCGCAGATCGAGGCCGAGGCCAAGTCGAAGTCGGAGCACCAGCTCAACGACGCCAAGGCCGAGGCCAACCGGATCATGACGGCCGCCCGCAAGGAGGTCGACGAGCTCAACCGCCAGCGCGACAGCATCCAGTCGCACCTCCAGCAGCTGCGCCAGCTGCTCGGCGGCGGCGCCGCCCCGGCTCCGGCCCCGGTCGCCCCCGCCGCCCCGGCCCCCGCCGCGATCTCCCACCAGGAGCCCGCCGCGGCCGAGGAGACCAAGCAGCCGGCTCACTCCGGCAAGGGCGCCGACGACGAGGACTGGTGGCAGGAGTAGCGCTCAGGCCGCCCCGCGGCCGCAGCGTCCCCGCCCCGGGCTGAGCCGGTGGGCACAGGGAAGGGCCCGTCTCCTCCGGGAGGCGGGCCCTTCGCCGTCGCAGGCCCGCGGCCTGCCCCGCGACCGGCGTCGACGGCACTCGCCGTCCGTCCGGCCGGGCCCGCGCAGGCCGAGGCCGACGTGACCACCGGGGCCGAGGCAACCGCAGGGGTCGATGTGACTCCAGAGGCCCCCGGGGTCGAGAACGCCCCCACGGGGAGACGTACGACTCACTTTCCCACGCGAGGGTCCGCCCCTACGCGAGGGTGCGCACGTCCTTCTCGTAGGGTCCGTCCCACTCGGTCGGCAGCGGGTACGCCTGCGGGTTGACCCTTCTGACGATCTCGTCGAGCACCCGGCGCACGTACGGCTCGCCCACCCACAGGTGCTTGGCCCCGTCCACACCGATCACCTCGGCCTGCGTGAGCGGCTTGAACCGCTCCCTGGCCTCGGCGGGGCGCAGGTAGTCGTCGTGCTCGGGGACCAGTGCCACCACCGGTTTGCCGGTCTCGGCCCACGCCCGCATGTCGGACTCGTCTGCGCGGTGCAGCGGCGGGGACAGCAGGAGGGCGCCCCGCACCTGCGGATCGGCGCCCCACTTGAGGGCCAGCTCGGTGCCGAAGGACCAGCCGAGCAGCCAGGGCTCGGGCAGCCCCTCGAACTCCGTGAACTCGATGGCCGCGAGCACGTCGTGGCGCTCGGTCTCGCCCTCCCCGAACTCGCCCTGGCTGGTGCCGTGGCGCGACGTCGTGCCGCGCGTGTTGAACCGGAGCACCGCGACGTCGGCCAGGGCGGGGAGGCGGAACGACGCCTTGCGCAGGACATGGCTGTCCATCATGCCCTCGGCGGTCGGCAGCGGGTGCAGGCAGACCAGCGTGGCCACGGGGGTCCGGTCCTCGGGCAGTGCCAGCTCACCGACCAGTTCCAGGCCGTCGGCGGTGTGCAGGGTGATGGGTCGTCGCACGGCGGGCAGCACCGTGGTGGCTCGAATCTCCATGGCTCCTCGTCTCCTGGGTGGGTGGGCGCCCGCGCAGCGGGCCTGCCGCTGCGGGCCCGCGGGACGCGGGCCGGGGCGCGCCGGGGCGGGCGCGGGGCCGGGCTCAGCGGCGCGGGGCCCGGGGGGAGCGGTGCGAACGCCGGTCCCAGCAGGAGGAGTGCCAGTGGCGCCGGTCCCCGCCGTCGCCGTAGGGGCGCCAGGCCACCACGTGGGGCATGCCGGACGGGATCTCCTGCGCGCAGCCGGGGCACCGGTAGGCCTTGACGGCGGACGCCCCGGGGATGCGACGTGTGACCCACTCCCCGTCCGGGCCGGCCTCGCGGCGCTGCCCGCCGGTGACGCGCAGCATGAGCGCGTCCTCGTCGGGGACCCCACCGGAGGAGTCACGGCCCCGGGTGGGTTTGCGGCGGGGGGAGTTTCGTCGCGGGCTCACACCGTCAAGGGTAGGAGAGAACCGGCAGTGGCCGCCGTCACACCGGTGCCGGCGGCCACCGCGGGAGCGGGGTGGGAGCGGATCAGCCGTGGCAGGCGCAGCCGCCGCCGTGGCCCTGCCCCTCCTCGGCGTCGGGCAGCTGGTCCATCAGGAGCGGCGCGGGCACCGCGATCGTGGTCAGGCTGTACTCGCCCATCGCCATCAGGGTGGTGACCACGGACTCCGCGCCGCGGTCCGCCAGGAGCTCGGTCGGGCCCTTGGGGTAGCCGCAGCCGAACCTCATCGCGGTGTCGACGTCCTTGGCCGAGGCGTAGCCGTCGCCGATCATGCGCAGGGCGTCGTCGATCTGCGGGGCGATGAGGATCTCCCCGAGGTCGAGGGTCTCCTCGTCCCGGACCATCTCGGCGTAGCGTCCGGCGGGCCGGGGCTCCGGCTCCTCGGAGCGGCCCGCGTGGAAGCCCAGGCCGGACTTGCGGCCCAGCTGTCCCGCGGCGACCATGCGCCGCAGCAGCGGCGAGGCGGTGAAGCGCGGGTCGCGGTTCTCCTCCCACAGGACGTCCATGACGGCGAGGCACACGTCCAGGCCGACCAGGTCGGCGAGGGCGAGCGGCCCCATGGGCAGGTCCGCGGCCTTCTGGGCGGCGGCGTCGATCTCCGCGCGGGTGGCGATCCCCCGCTCGTACAGGCGGATGGCGTCGTTGATGTAGGGCACGAGCAGCGCGTTGGCGACGAACCCGGCACGGTCCCCTACCGCCACGGGCGTCTTGCCGATGCGCTTGGCGACCTCGGTGACCACGTCGACGGTCTCGTCGCTGGTGGACACCGTGGTGACCACCTCGACCAGCTTCATGACCGGCGCCGGGTTGAAGAAGTGCAGACCGACGACCTTCGCGGGCCGTCCGGTGAGCGCGGCGATCTCGGTGACCGACAGGGACGACGTGTTGGTGGCCAGGATCGTCCCGGGCGGACAGATCCTGTCCAGGTCCGAGAAGACGTCCTTCTTGAGCTCCATCCGCTCGGGGACGGCCTCGACGACGAAGTCCGCGTCGGCGAGGTCCTCCCGCGAGGTGGTGAACGTCAGGCGGGCGTCGATCCCGGAGCGTTCCTCCTCGGTGAGTTTGCCCTTGCTGACCGCGCGCGAGAGGGACTTGTCCATGTGACTGCGGCCGCGGTCGACGGCGGCCTGGTCGATCTCGACCCCGATGACGTTGAACCCCGCGCGGGCGAACACCTCTGCGATGCCCGCGCCCATCGCGCCGAGTCCGACGACACCGACCTTGTCAAATTCCTGCACCATACGCCCAAGACTAAAGGGCGGGACCCCGTGGGCGGCGCACGGGATGCCCCCGGAGGGCACTGCGTGCCGCGGGCGGCGCCCCCGCCGCCGGCGCGCACCGGCCGCGTCCGGCCCTCGGGCGCGGGGAGGGAGGAGGGCCCCGTAACCGTCCGGTGCGGCCGCTCCCGGCGGGTCGGCGGACCGCCTCCCGGGGGGAGGGCGGTTCGGGTCCGCCCGCCCGCCGGAGGCGGTAACGTGGCGTTTCGTGCGTCTCGTCATCGCTCGGTGCAGCGTCGACTACGTCGGCCGACTCACCGCACACCTGCCCATGGCTCCCCGGCTGATCCTCATCAAGGCCGACGGGAGCGTGTCCATCCACGCCGACGACCGGGCGTTCAAACCGCTGAACTGGATGAACCCGCCGTGCAAGCTCCGTGAGGAGACCGTCGAGGGCGGGCCGGACCTGTGGACCGTCACCCACGGCAAGTCCGGCGAGAAGCTGGTGCTGACCATCGAGGAGGTCATGCACGACACCTCCCACGAACTCGGCAAGGACCCCGGCCTCCAGAAGGACGGCGTCGAGGCCCACCTCCAGGAACTGCTCGCCGAGCACATCACCACGCTGGGCGAGGGCTACACGCTCATCCGCCGCGAGTTCCCGACGGCGATCGGCCCGGTCGACATCCTGTGCCGCGACGCGGGCAACGCCACGGTGGCCGTCGAGCTGAAGCGCCGGGGCGACATCGACGGCGTCGAGCAGCTCACGCGCTACCTGGAACTGCTCAACCGGGATCCGCAGCTCGCCCCCGTGCGCGGCGTCTTCGCGGCCCAGGAGATCAAGCCCCAGGCCCGCGTCCTGGCCGAGGACCGCGGTATCTCCTGCGTGGTGCTGGACTACGACGCGCTGCGCGGCATCGAGCCCGACGTCCTGCGCCTGTTCTGACCCCTCCCGGCCGCCGCCCGCGGCGCCGGACCCCACGGCTCTCCGAGGCCCCCGGCGACACCCGCCGGGGGCCTCCGCCGTGTCCGCCCCGCCGTCGTCCGACCGGAGGCCCCACGGCGGCCCGGCGGCCGGTACCCCCGGCGGCCCCGGGACGGGGGGGTCGGTCCCATAGGCGGAAGCGATCGGGGTACGCGGCCCCGCCCGGGGTCGCCTCCCGGGCGGCCCGGGGAGGAAGGACGCCGCATCAGGGTCGGCTCAGGGCTCCTCCCGGATGGCACACGCGTGCCGCGGGGAAAGAATCGTCATATGGTGGACCCGATGAACGATGCCAATCCCCCCGAGCACGGTCGGCTGCGCGCTTCCGACGCCGACCGCGACTCCGTCGCGCACCGCCTGCGCGAAGCCCTCGCCGAAGGCCGACTGGACCCTGACGAGCACAGCGAGCGCCTGGACGCGGTCTACCGCGCCAAGACCCTCGGCGAGCTCGTCCCCCTCACGGAGGACCTGCCCGCGGTCGACGGAGGCCCCTCCACGCTGACACCCGTCTCCGGCGACTTCCGCTCGCCCCGCCCGATCTACGGCAGCGGCCGGGTCACCCCCCAGGCGACCCCCACCAGTACCGCCGCCGTGGCCGTGATGGGCGGCTCCGACCGTGCCGGGGCGTGGGTGGTCCCCAAGAACTTCTTCGCGCTCTCCCTCATGGGCGGCGTCGAACTGGACCTGCGCGAGGCGCGGTTCGTCCACCGCGAGACCACGATCTGGACCGGCTGTGTGATGGCCGGGATCGAGATCAAGGTCCCCGACGACATCCAGGTCCGCGTCCACGGGCTGCCGATCATGGGGGGCTTCGGTACCGAGGGCGGCGATCCGCCGAGCGTGGTGGACCCGGACGCGCCGATCGTGCACATCCGCGGCCTCGCGGTCATGGCCGGCGTGGGCGTGGTCTACAAGCGCCGCAAGCACCAGCGCGAGCGCAACCGGGGCGACGAGGACTGACCCGCGTTCCCGGGGCCGGGGCCGGCCGCTGGACGATCGGCCCCGCCGGACCTCCGCTATGGGCACAGTGTGCACCGAACGCGTAAGTTGCGTGGCTGATTGTGGCAATCAGGCTTGTCACTCCTTGCCGGAAACACCGTTCCGGTGACAGGCTGCAGCGAAACTTCACCCAACAGAGGTGTCCACCCCCCACGCCGCGGAGCGGTGGACCCCCCTCACCCCGGAGGAAGACCGTTGCGCCCCACACACCGACGGGCCACGCTCGGCAGAGCGTCCGCCTTGGCATCCCCCTCCTCCCCCCGGACCGGCGGGCGCACCGCCGCAGCGGGCCTCGCCGCCGTCCTCATGGCCTCCGGGGCCCTGGCGTCGGGCCCCGCCCACGCCGAGAGCGAGCCCGACCGCCTCGCCGACCTGGTCACCGCCGGGGCCGTCCGGGAGCACATGGAGAACCTGGACACCATCGCCGAGTACAACGGCGGCAACCGGGCGACGAACACCCCTGGCTACGACGTCGCCGCCCTGTACGTCGAGGACCAGCTCGAACGCGCGGGGTACGAGACGTACCGGCACGAGTACGACTACGAGCTCTGGCGTGAGCAGTCTCCCTCCGTCCTGGCGCAGACCGCGCCGGGCGAGGCCGTCTACGAGGCCGATGTCGACTACGTGCCCATGAGCTACTCCGGTTCCGGCGACGTCACCGCCCCGGCCGTCGCCGTCAACGCGGACAGCACGGCGAGCGGGTGCTCCCCCGACGACTTCGCGGGCTTCCCCGAGGGCGCGGTCGCGATCACCGTGCGGGGCACCTGCCCCTTCTCCGAGAAGGTCCAGAACTCCGCCGACGCGGGCGCCTCCGCCGCCGTCGTGGTGAACAACGAGGACGAGGTCTTCCTCGGCACCATAGAGACCGTCTCCGCCATCCCGGCCGTGGGCGTGTCCGGGCTCACGGGCGCCGACCTGATCGCCGCCGACGGGCTCGAACTCCGGGTGAAGGTGGACGCCACCGTCTCCGCCGAGAGCTCCTACAGCGTCCTCGCCGAGACGGCGGAGGGCCGCGACGACAACGTCGTGGTCGTGGGCGCCCACCTCGACAGCGTCGAGGACGGCCCCGGCATCAACGACAACGGCAGCGGCACGGCGTTCGTGCTGGAGACCGCCATCCGGCTCGCCGAGCAGGCCGACCCGAACAACAAGGTCCGGTTCGCCTTCTGGGGCACCGAGGAGGAGGGCCTGGTCGGGTCGACCGAGTACGTGGCGGACCTGACGGAACAGCAGCTGGACGACGTCGCCCTCTACCTCAACTTCGACATGATCGGCTCGCACAACTACGGCCGGTTCGTCCTCGACGGCGGCATGGAGCTGCCCGACTCCTCGGGCGCCCCCTCCGGGTCCGGGGCGATCGCCAAGGTCTTCGCGGACTACTTCGCCTCGCAGGACCAGGTGAGCGAGCCCGGCGTGCTGAGCGGGCGCAGCGACTACAGGGCCTTCATGGAGTCCGGCATCCCGTCCGGGGGGCTGTTCAGCGGCGCCGACGGCGTCAAGAGCGAGGAGCAGGTCGAGTGGTACGGCGGGACCGCCGGTGAGGCCTTCGACCCGTACTACCACACGGCGGACGACACGATGGAGCACATCGACTGGGACTCGGTGGCGGAGCTGTCGGCCGCCGGCGCCCACGGCGTGGAGTTCTTCGCCGAGAGCACCCTTCCGGTCAACGGTGTGCTGAGGTCCTCCGCGCCGGCCGAGCTGCCGCGCACGGGAGACGCCTGGCTCCGCTAGGCAGAGGGGGCCGGTGCCCGTACGGGCCCCCGCCCCCCGCGCCCCCCCCGGGCGCGCCCCCGGGGGGGGGGGGGGGGGACCCCCCCCGGTGACGCCCCCCCCCCCCCGCCGGGGCGCCCCCCC
>NZ_JBIWMK010000008.1:42715-324100 GCF_044766605.1 Nocardiopsis sp. NPDC101807
TCGGTTGGTGGGGGGGGGGCGCGGCGGGGGGGGGGGGGCGGGGGGGGGGGGGGCCGGGGGCGGGGGGGGGGGGCGGGGCCCCCGCCGCGCCCCCCCCCCCCCCCCCCGGCGCCCCGCCGGGGCGCGCACATGGGGGCGGGCGGTGTGAACCCCCCGGTTTCACGCCGCCCGCCCCTCGCGGTGCCTCCCCCTGCGCGGTGGCCCCGGGTGGCCCCCTCTTCCCATCCGGGACTTGACGCGTAGAACACCACCGGAAACTACGTTGAGTAGCTTCCTCGTGCCCCAATGTATCAGTGAGGTGCATCACCTTCACCCCCTGATACTGAACAGTTATCCTCCGTGACAACGAGGGGAGCGGGTACCGTCCGCAGCCCGGGGCCCGCGCTCCCGGCGGTCCCGCGGAAGCCGCGCCCGAGCGGCACGGCCCCGGCCACGGCGCCGCCCGGACGGGCCGCGGGCAGGGGGACCGCGGGCGGCGCCCGGGACCCCCGGGGCCGCCGCACTAGGGTGGGGGCATGACCACACGGGACAAGGACAAGCCGGTCGTTCTGTCGAAGATCTACACGCGTACCGGCGACGCCGGCACGACGGCCCTCGGCGACATGAGCAGGACCGGCAAGAACGACACACGCCTCGTCGGGTACGCCGACACGGAGGAGGCCAACGCGGCCATCGGCGTCGCGCTCGCCCTGGGGGAGGTCCCCGGGGACGTGCGCGTCCTGCTCGGCCGGGTGCAGAACGAGCTGTTCGACCTGGGCGCCGACCTCTCCACCCCGATCGTGCCGGACCCGGAGTACCCGCCGCTGCGGGTCCTCCCCGAGTACGTCACCCGGTTGGAGGAGGCCTGCGACCACTACAACGCCGACCTCCCCACCCTGCGCAGCTTCATCCTCCCCGGAGGCTCCCCCACCGTGGCGCTGATGCACACGGCGCGGATCGTGGTGCGCCGTGCGGAGCGCAGCGTGTGGGCCGCCGTCGAGGAGCACGGCGACACGGTCAACCCGCTCACCGCGCAGTACCTCAACCGGCTCTCCGACCTTCTGTTCATCCTCGGCCGGTACGTGGCCGGCGAGGGCGACGAGGTGCTCTGGAAGCCCGGGGGCGAACGCTAGGGCATGTCCCGGCGGCTCAGCACTCGGGCGGGAACTCCTCCTGCGGAACGGCCCCGGCGGCGGAGGCGCCCTCGGCCTCCGTGTACACCCCCTGCTCGGCGGCCAGCGCCCCGGTGGTGAAGGTGAGCGTCCCGATGTCGTGCTCGGCGGACTCCCCGGGCTCGGCCTCGGCCGACCCCACCCCGAGGGCGTACTCCTCGTCCGGGGACTCCGGGCCCATCCTGTAGACGGCCCTGCCGTCCTCGTCGAGGATCTCCCAGTCCTCCCCCGGCGCGGCCAGGTCGACCTCCAGCTCGCTCCCGCCGAACTCGCGGGTGGCGACGAGGTGCAGGGTCCGGGAGTCCCCCGCCAGGTCGATCTGGCGGGGCGGGTCGTCACCGCACCAGGTGACGATCACGACCGGGAACCGGTGCTGGGCGGTGAAGTGGCCCGTGGCCACGGCACCGACGTGGCCGCCGGACGGGTAGCAGCCGGCGAGCAGGGGCGCCAGGAGTAGCGGCGCGAACAGGACGCGGAATCGGGAAGTGGCCATGGAACCGCATCCTGCCGTGTCCGGCCGGTTCCGCGGAAGGACCCGAGGACCTCAGGAGTCGCCGAGTTCCCGTTCGACGGACTCGACCTTGCTGTGCAGGCCGTCCGAGACGCCCTCGCGGATGTCGGCCTTGAGGGTGAGGGACACGCGCGCGGACCCCTCGCCCGCGGCGGCGACGGCCCGCTTGACGACGTCCATCACCTCGTCCCACTCGCCCTCGACGCTGGTGAACATGGCTGTGGTCTCGTTGGGCAGCCCGCTCTCGCGTACGACCTTCACGGCCCGCGCGACGGCGGGGGCGACGGACTCACCGGTCCCGAGCGGAGAAACAGAGAATGCGACGATCATGCCGCCATGCTAGGCACAGCACGGGGCGGTTGTGAACCCTCGCGGGGTCACGCCTCCCACTGCGTCCCCGGGGGCATCGACTCCAGCCAGGACAGGAACCCGGTCAGAGCGCTCTCGCTCATGGCGATCTCGTACACCGCGTCCCGGGGCTCGCTGCCGTCCTCGGCGGCCCAGCCGATCCGGACGACGGTCACGTCCGCGGGCAGGTGCTCGGTGTCCTCACCGCTCGGGACGCGCCTCCCCACGACGACGAGGCCGCGGCGCGACAGGAAGACTGTCGGCCGCGGCCTCAGGGAGAAGATCGGGAACCAGCCGAGGTTCTCCGTCCCGTACCGGCCGAAGCCGATACGCCAGGAGCCCCGGCGGCCCCTCCCGCCCGGTGTGCGCAGGTAGCACTCGACCGCGCCGCCCCGCTGGACGAGTACCCAGCGGCGCACGGTGACGGCGAGCACCACGGCGAGGAAGACGAAGAGCAGGGCGAAGAACACCCACTGCGCGGACCCCAGCCAGGAGCCCGGTCCCGCCTGAGCGGGAAGCGGTCGTTCCATGCCCACTGCCGTTCCGCCGTCCCGGTTCGCTAGGCGACGTCCTCGCCAGCAGCGCGCAGGCGGCTCCGAGCGCGGCCCAGGGCGACGGTGTCGCCGGCCTCGGTCGCGTTCTTCAGCGCCGTGCGCGCACGGTCCACATCGATGTCCTCGGCGAGCTCGGCGGTCTCGGCGAGGATGGAGACACGACCCTCACCCGAGACCGAGACGAACCCGCTGTGCGCGGCGGCCCGGACCTCTCCGGTCTCCCGCGCACCCAGTACGCGAACGACGGCGTCGTGGGCCAGCAGCGAGAGCACCGGGATGTGCCCGGGCTGGACACCGATCTCGCCCTCGACGGTCTTCGCGATGACCATGTCGCCCTCGCCGGCCCAAATCTCACGTTCGGGCGAGACGATCTCGACGAAAAGCTTCTTCGACACTGCCACAAACTCCTCGGCTAGCGGGTGGGTTCGGCCGGGCCGGCCCCGACGTGTTGTCGTTCGGGACCGGCCCGGCCGGAGAAACTGTCCCGCCCGTCGCCCGCCACCACCCTGAACGGACGCTTCGCGCGGTTCTAGCCCTGAAGCTGCTTGGCCTTCTCGACCGCCATGTCGATGTTGCCGACGTCGAGGAAGGCCTGCTCGGGCAGGTGGTCGTACTCACCGTCGCACAGGCCCTTGAAGGAGGCGATGGTCTCCTCCAGGGGGACGAACACGCCCGGGGTGCCGGTGAACTTCTCGGCCACGAACATGTTCTGCGACAGGAAGCGCTCGATGCGGCGGGCGCGGTTCACGACGATCTTGTCCTCTTCGGACAGCTCGTCCATACCGAGGATGGCGATCTGGTCCTGGAGGTCGTTGCTCCGCTGGAGGATCTCCTTGACGCGCTGCGCCACCTGGTAGTGCTCCTCGCCCACGTACTGCGGGTCGAGGATGCGGGAGGTGGACGTCAGCGGGTCCACCGCCGGGTAGATGCCCTTCTGCGAGATCGGGCGGGAGAGCTCGGTCGTCGCGTCCAGGTGGGCGAAGGTGGTCGCCGGCGCCGGGTCGGTGTAGTCGTCCGCGGGCACGTAGATCGCCTGCATCGAGGTGATCGAGTGACCGCGGGTCGAGGTGATCCGCTCCTGGAGCTGACCCATCTCGTCCGCCAGGTTGGGCTGGTAGCCCACGGCCGAGGGCATGCGGCCCAGCAGCGTGGAGACCTCGGAGCCCGCCTGGGTGAAACGGAAGATGTTGTCGATGAAGAGAAGCACGTCCTGGTTCTGGACGTCGCGGAAGTACTCCGCCATCGTCAGAGCGGACAGGGCGACCCGCAGACGGGTGCCCGGGGGCTCGTCCATCTGGCCGAAGACGAGAGCGGTGTCCTGGAGGACCTCCATCTCGTCCATCTCCAGGAACAGGTCCGTACCCTCACGGGTGCGCTCGCCGACGCCGGCGAACACGGACACACCGCCGAAGTTGCGGGCGATACGGGTGATCATCTCCTGGATCAGCACGGTCTTGCCGACACCGGCGCCACCGAACAGGCCGATCTTGCCACCGCGCACGTACGGGGTGAGGAGGTCGATCACCTTGATGCCCGTGACCATCATCTCGGTCTTGGACTCGAGCTGGTCGAAGGACGGGGCCTTGCGGTGGATCGGCCAGCGCTCGGTGACGCCGAGCTCCTCCGCCGACACGTCCAGGGGCTCGCCCAGGGTGTTGAACACGTGGCCCTTGACGAGGTCGCCGACGGGCACGCTGATGGGCGCACCGGTGTCGCGCACCTCGGCGCCGCGGACGAGGCCGTCCTGCGGGGCCAGGGAGATGGTCCGCACCAGGTTGTCACCCAGGTGCTGGGCGACCTCCATGGTGATGGTCTTGGCCTTGCCGCCGACGGTCACGTCGGTGTGCAGGGCGTTGTAGATGGCGGGCAGGGAGCCGACGGGGAACTCCACGTCGACGACCGGCCCGGTCACCCGGGCGATACGGCCGGTGGCGGTGCCAGCCCCAGCCGTCTCTTCAACTGTCGCAGTCACTTTTGCTACTCACTTCCTGCGCTGGCAGCGGAGAGGGCGTCGGCACCGCCGACAATCTCACTGAGTTCGTTGGTGATCTCGGCCTGGCGCGCCTGGTTGGCCAGGCGTCCCAGGTTCTTGACGAGTTCCTCGGCGTTGTCCGTGGCGGCCTTCATGGCCGCACGGCGGGACGCCTGCTGGGAGGCGGAGGCGTCGAGGAGCGCGAAGTAGATCCTGTTGGTCACGTACTGCGGGAGCAGGGCGTCCAACGCCTCCTCCGCGGACGGCTCGAACTCGTACAGCGGCAGCGGCTCACTTCCGTGGGCGGCCTCGAGCTCGCTCTCGTCACTCTCCTCGACCTCCAGCGGCAGCGCGCGGACGGTGCCGGCCCGCTGGGTCAGCATCGAGACGAACTCCGTGGAGACCACGTGGATCTCGTCGACGCCGCCGTCGGACGCGTCCGCCAGGAACTTCTCAATGAGGGCGGAGCCGATCTCCTGGGCGTGCGCGTAGGTCGGACGCTCGGTGAAGCCCTCCCACTGCGCCTCGATCGGACGATCGCGGAACTTGTAGAAGGCCACGCCCTTGCGGCCCACCATGTAGGTGAGAACCTCCTTGCCCTGCTCCCGGAGGAGCTGGGTGAGGGATTCCGCCTCCTTCAGCACGTTGGCGGAGAAGGCGCCGGCCAGGCCCTTGTCACTGGTGATGACCAGGACGGCAGCGCGGGTCGGGTTCTCGGACTCGGTCAGCAGCGGGTGGTCCGACACCCGGCTGGCCAGGGCCGAGACCGCCCGGGTGATCTCCCGCGCGTAGGGCCCAGCAGCCTCAGCCGCACGCTGCGCCTTGGTGATGCGCGTCGTGGCGATGAGCTCCATCGCGCGGGTGATCTTCGCCATCGACTTCGTCGAGCGGATCCTCCGGCGATAGACGCGAAGCTGTGCACCCATGGGTTACTTCCCGCCCTTGGCGACCTTGATGGTCTCCTGGCCGACCTTCTCCTCGGAGAGCGCCTCGGCCTCGGCCTCGGTGCCCAGGAGGGTTCCCGCGGAGGTCTGGAAGCCCTGCTTGAACTTCTCCAGGGCCAGGTCGAGGGACTTCTCGGTCTCGGGCTCGAACTTGCCGGTGTCCCGGATCGTCTCCAGGAGGCCGGCGTGGTCGCGGCCGAGGTGCTCCAGGAAGTCGTCCTCGAAGCGGCGGACGTCCTCGACCGGGACGTCGTCGACGCGGCCGGTGGTACCGGCCCAGATCGACACGACCTGCTGCTCCATGGAGTAGGGCGAGTACTGGCCCTGCTTGAGGAGCTCCATCAGGCGGGCGCCGCGCTCCAGCTGCTGCTTGGAGACGGAGTCCAGGTCCGAGCCGAAGGCGGAGAAGGCCTCGAGCTCGCGGTACTGGGCCAGGCCCAGACGGAGGGTGCCGGAGACCTTCTTCATCGCCTTGGTCTGCGCCGCGCCACCGACACGGGAGACCGACACACCGACGTTGATGGCCGGACGCTGTCCCTGGTTGAACAGGTCGGACTCCAGGAAGACCTGGCCGTCGGTGATGGAGATGACGTTGGTGGGGATGTACGCCGAGACGTCGCCCGCCTTGGTCTCGATGATCGGCAGCGCCGTCATCGAGCCGCGGCCCATCTCGTCGGAGAGCTTCGCGCAGCGCTCCAGGAGACGGGAGTGCAGGTAGAAGACGTCACCGGGGTAGGCCTCACGGCCCGGCGGGCGGCGCAGCAGCAGCGACACCGCACGGTAGGCCTCGGCCTGCTTGGTGAGGTCGTCGAAGACGATGAGGACGTGCTTGCCCTCGTACATCCAGTGCTGGCCCAGGGCCGAACCGGTGTAGGGGGCCAGGTACTTGAAGCCGGCCGCGTCCGACGCCGGGGAGGCGACGATCGTGGTGTACTCCATCGCGCCGGCCTCTTCGAGGGCGCCGCGCACACCCGCGATGGTCGAGCCCTTCTGACCGATCGCGACGTAGATGCAGTGCACCTGCTTGTCGGGGTCGCCCGACTCCCAGTTGGCCTTCTGGTTGATGATCGCGTCGATGCAGACCGCGGTCTTGCCGGTCTGACGGTCGCCGATGACCAGCTGGCGCTGGCCGCGGCCGATCGGGGTCATCGAGTCGATCGCCTTGATGCCGGTCTGGAGCGGCTCGTGGACCGGCTTGCGCTCCATCACCGAGGCGGCCTGGAGCTCCAGCTCACGCCGCTCGGTCGACTCGATCTCGCCCTTGCCGTCGATGGGGGCGCCCAGGGGGTCCACCACGCGGCCGAGGAAGTTGTCGCCCACCGGCACCGAGAGGAGCTGGCCGGTGCGACGCACCTTCTGCCCCTCCTCGATGCTGGTGAAGTCGCCCAGCACGACGACACCGATCTCGCCGACCTCAAGGTTCTGGGCCAGACCGAGGGTGCCGTCCTCGAACTTCAGCAGCTCGTTCGCCATCGCCGAGGGAAGGCCACCGACGCGGGCGATGCCGTCACCGGAGTAGGTGACGGTACCGACCTCTTCCGCGCGGGTGGCTTCAGGCTCGTACGACTGGACGAAGCGCTGTAGCGCGTCCCGGATCTCGTCCGGCCGGATCGTCAGCTCCGCCATCTCTACGTTGTCCTTGCTCTCAAATGGCGCCGGGCTGGCGCCGTGCGTGCTTGCCTTGCGTACTGTCAGCCGGCCAGGCGGCGCTGGACCTCGGCGATACGCCCGGCGATGGTCCCGTCGATGACCTCGTCACCCACCTGGATGGACAGGCCCCCCACGATCTCGGGGGCGACCTCGGTGTTGAGGTGGATGTCGCGGCCGTAGGCGCGCGAGAGCGCGGCCCCGAGCCGGGACTGCTGGCTCTCGCTCAGGGCGACGGCGCTGCGGACGACGGCCACGTAGCGCTTGGCGCGCTCCGCGACGAGTCCCCCGAAGTGGTCCAGCGCCTGTTCCAGCGTACGTCGCCGGGGTCGGGTCACCGCCTCGCCGACCAGCGTCAGCGTCGCGGCGTTCACCTTGCCCGAGAGCAGGCTCTCCAGGAGGGAGAGGCGCTGCTCGGGGGCGACCGCCTCACGGGTGAGGGCCTCGCGCAGCTCGGGCTGGGCGGCGACGATCCGCTGGAAGCGGAACAGCTCGTCCTCCAGCTCGTCGAGCGCCGAGGCGCTCTGGAGCGCGGCGACGGTCGCGTAGACCGCCATCCGCTCCATCGCGTCCACGAGGTCGCGCGGACCGGACCACTTCGCCGAGACCACGTCGCCGGCCACGATGACCGTGGACGGGGAGACCTTGGCCTCCAGCAGCTCGCCGATCAGCTCGGTCTTGCGCTCTGCCGGGTTCGCCTGGTCGGCGAGCCACCGGCGGAGCGAGTGCTGGCTCCCGAGAAGGGCGACGACCTCGAAGAGCTCGCTGCCCAGGGAGACACCACTCTGCGCGGTGCCGGCCGACGCCAGGACGTTCTCGTCCAGGCGCCGGGTCACCTCGACCAGCGACGTGCGGCTGATACCACGCATCAGCGCACCTCTGCTTGCTGCGTGCTCTGGCTCTGCTCCAGCTCGTCCAGGAACCGGTCGATGACGCGGTTCTGGACGGCGCTGTCGCTGAGGGTCTCACCCACGATGCGACCGGCCAGGTCGGCGGACAGGCCGCCGATCTCACCGCGCAGCTGCACCATGGCCTGCTGGCGGTCGGCCTCGATCTGGGCGTGGGCCGCCTCGACGATGCGGCGCGCCTCGGCCTGGGCCTCCTCGCGCGCCTCGGCGATGATCGCCGCCCGCTGCTCCTTGGCCCGCTCGAGCTCCTGGGCGGACTCGCGGTGCGCCTCCTCGAGCTTCTCGCGGTACTGCTGGCGGATCTCCTCGGCCTCGGCCTCGGCGCGCTTGGCCCGCTCGATGCCACCCTCGATGGCGTCATGACGCTCGTCGAGGACCGCCATCACCTTCGGAACCGCCTTGCGGGCCACAAAGAAGTAGACCACGGCGAGCGCGATCGCACCGAAGGTGAACTTCACCCAGTCGATCCGCAGAATGTTGTAATCGGCTGCCAACTCCACCAACATGGTCAGCCCTCCTTCGCGTCAGTTGCCATCAGAAAACGGTTGGCAAGTTCGACTAGCCCTGGGGAGCGGCGAAGGCGAGGACGAAGCCAAGGATCGCCAGGGCCTCGATGAGGGCGAAGCCGAGGTAGATGTTAGTCTGCAGCGGGCCGCGGGCCTCGGGCTGGCGGGCGATGGCCTGCATGCCGAGACCGAACACGATACCGACACCAATACCGGCGCCGATGACGCTGATGCCGTAGCCGATGGTGTTGATGTTGCCGGTGATCGCAGCGATGTCCATTGATGTTTCCCTTTACTCGACGTCCGGCGTTGCTCGTCGCAATTGGTCAGTTCGCCGGTGTGGACGGGTCAGTTCTTCTCGCCCCTGGTACGGCCGGTCGGCCGCGCAGAGGGGGAAGGGGGTCTAGTGGGCCGCTTCGAGCGACTGGTTGATGTACAGGCTCGCCAGGAGCGTGAAGATGAACGCCTGGACGAGCATGATCACGATCTCGAAGACGAAGAAGGCGAGGTAGCCGAACAGCGCCGCGCCCGAGAAGAGGACCGAGACACCGATCAGCAGGGGCTCGGCCGTCAGGTTGAGCATGTACCAGCCGCCGTAGGCGAACACGGCGAGCAGCAGGCTGCCCGCGAACATGGTCGCGAACAGACGCAGGGCGTGCGTGACCGGGCGGATCAGGAAGACCGAGAGGATCTCGATCGGGGTGACCAGGATGTAGATCGGCTTGGGCATCCCGGGCGGGAAGATCTGGTTCCGGAAGTAGCCCCAGCCGCCCTGGTTGCGGATGCCGATCACGATGGTCATCACGTAGATGACCCCGGCGAACATCGCGGTGAAGGCCAGGTTGCTGTTGACCGGGAGCATGCCCGGGATCAGCCCCGTGAAGTTCATGGCCAGGATGAGCGTGAAGACGCCGGTCATGAACGGGATGAACCGGTCGCCCTTGGCGCCCATCGTCGGGCGGGTGATCTGGTCCCGGATGAACAGGACCAGCATCTCGCCGACGCTCTGCCTGCGACCAGGGACGAGGCTCAGCTTCTTGCTGAACCACGACCACAGAAGCAGGACAGCACCGACGGCGACGAGAAGCAGGACCAAGTACAGGTCGATGCCCGCGCTGCCGGGGATGTTGGCGAACCACGGTTCCGGGAAGAACATCCCGATAGTGGGCGGCGTGAACCCGCAACCGTTGTCACCGAACAGGTGGCAATTCGGTTCGGCCGCGAGAATGCGCACGTCAGCACTCACGGCGAATCCTTTCGTCGTGACGCAAGAAAGCCTCGTTGATGGTTGTTACAGAGCGTCGTCGCACGATCGTCGACGCCGGACTGGCGGGAGGGTTCAGACCTGGCGGGTCTTGGCGACGATCACGTAGATCGCGCCGACCATGCCCAGAACCGCCCCGATGGGCAGGAAGAGCGCCTGGAACCCCAGGAGCTTGTCCGCGGCCCAGCCGATCGCGCTCCAGACGAGCACGCCCGAGAGCAGAGTGGAGAAGAGTGCCCAGCCGTCGGACTCGCGCGGTGCCGGGGGCGTGCGCTTCTCCGATTTTCTGGCTGGTTCGCTGCTCATCTCGCTCCGGAATATAGCATGTGGGCCTTGGCGGGAACGGGGCCGTCCGCCTGCCGAGGTTCAGGGTAATACGCCCTTCCCGACGGGCTGCAACGGGGCACCCCATCACGCGTTCTCCGAACCCTCGTTCGGGGTCACGTGAAGGATCTTGGCCTTCGAGATCGCCCACGTCTGGCCGCCCAGCCAGGCGAGCACGACCGCCAGGGCGCTGTAGACGAAGGCTGCACTGCTGAGGTCCTCGACGAGGGGACTGCGGCCGAGGGTGACGAGGATGACGCCCAGCACCGCCATCTTGACGACGAAGCCGAGCAGGTTCGCCGCCAGGAAGAGGTCCTTGTTGCGGCGCGTGATCATGAGGACGGCCCACTGTCCCAGCCCGAAGCAGCCGAGCACGATCACCACGGCGAACAGGGAGCTGAGGGCTCCCGCGACGCCGGCGAGGAGCGCGGAGACCGCAATGGCCAGGAGCCCGCACGCAGCGCTGGGAAGCGCGGCGCCACGGAGGATCCGGGCGTCGTGTTCCTGCATCACAAAGCTCCGTAGGGGTTCAGTGGGTACCTGCTCGTGAAAGCTATCACAAGGTTCTCGGTGCTGAATCCGGGGGTTCCTTAACGCGACCTTAACGCCCCGCAAAACGCCCGTTCCGGGCCTTCTCCGGGGCCCGTGTCACCTTCACCACACCCGTCCGACCTGTGCCTCCGCAGGTCACCGCCACCGCCTTCCGAGACCTTGGTCCCGAATACCCGGGCCCCCTCAGGCATCAGATGGCGAATCGTGACCTGACCCCGTCTTAACGCCCTCCTTGCGGTCCCACGGCAGGAGGCCGCGGCGGCGCAGGCGGGGCAGGGCGATGAGGCCGACAGCACACGTGGCGACCAGCGCGGTGACGGTCAGGACGATCACCGGGGAGTCGAACACCGACAGGGACACCGCGGCGAACGCCACGATCCCCGCCCACAGGTACATGAGGAGGACGGCCCGCATGTGGCTGTGGCCCATGTCCAGCAGGCGGTGGTGGAGGTGGCCGCGGTCCGGGGCGAAGGGGGACTTGCCCGCGAGGGTCCTGCGCAGCACGGCGAGCACCAGGTCGGCCAGCGGCAGCGCGATCACCAGGAGCGGCAGGGCGATCGGCAGGAACACCACGAGCCCGCCGGAGTTGAACTCCTCACGTGCGGTGTTGGCGTCGAACTGGCCGGTCACCGTGATGGTGATCGAGGTGAGCAGCAGCCCCAGCAGCATCGAGCCGGTATCGCCCATGAACACCCGGGCCGGGTGGAAGTTGTGGAAGAGGAAGCCCGCGCACGTGCCCGCGAGGATGATCGCGATCATCGCCGGATACGACTGGCGGACGAAGCCCTGCTCGACGGCGACCACGTAGTAGTACGCGAAGAACGCCAGGGAGGAGATCCCGACGATGCCCGCGGCCAGCCCGTCCAGGCCGTCGGCGAAGTTGACCGCGTTGATGGTCACCACGATGAGCAGGATCGAGACCATCGCGCCCAGCCACGGCCCCAGGGACAGCTGGGTGCCGGGCAGGGGCAGCCACAGCAGCTGCACGCCGTTGGCGACGAGGATGCCGGCGGCCACGACCTGGCCGGCCAGCTTGCTGAGCGCGTCCATGCCCCAGCGGTCGTCGATGATCCCGATGACCGTGATGAGGCCGCCCGCGAGGAGGAGCCCCAGCCAGGTGTCGGCGACGAAGACGTTCTGCAGGTGCGGAAGCTGTGCGGAGATCAGCAGGGCCGCCGCGAACCCCCCGTAGATGGCGAGCCCGCCCAGGCGCGGGATGGGCTCGGTGTGCACGTCGCGGTCGCGCACCGGCGGGGTGGCCCCGATCCTGATGGCGAACTTGCGCACCAGGGGCACGAGCAGGTACGTCACCGCCGCGGCGATGACGAAGGTGAGCGCGTACTCTCGCACGGCCTGGCCCCTCTAGTTCTCGGAACGGTCGCCGTCGGGGAGCCGCCCCGTCCCGGGGGTCCCGCCGTCCTTCCCGGCGGCGGCGCCGCCGGTCGCCCGGTCCTCGCCCGGGGCGGCTTCCGTGTCCGCCCCGGCCGCCGCGGCTCCGCTCTCGGAGGCCGTGCCCTCGGCGGCCCCGCTCCCGGGGGCCGGGGCCGGGTCCGCTCCCCCGGTCCCTCCGGCGGCGGGCGCCTCGGGCCGGGACGCGGCCCTGCGACTCGCCTTGGCGGCCTCGCCGGCCTTGGCGACGTCCTCCTCCTTGACCGGCTTCATGCGGCCCTGGCGCAGCTCGCCGATGACGGTGCCGCACACCGCGCGCAGCTGCTCGATGGAGATGGCGCCGGACCGCAGCACCCGCGGCACGGCGTAGGTCAGGTCGACGATGGTCGAGGCGACCGGGGAGTCGGTCTCGCCCCCGTCCAGGTACACGGCGACGTCCTCGTCACCGAGCTGCTCCAGCGCCTCCTCCATCCGCGTGGCGGCGGGCAGGCCCGACTTGTTGGCACTGCTCACCGCCATGGGCCCGACCTCCTTGAGGAGTTCGAGGGCGACGGGGTCCATCGGCATCCGGACGGCCACCGTGCCCTTGGTGTCGCCGAGGTCCCAGGACAGGCTGGGGGTGGCGGTGCACACGAGGGTCAGCGGGCCGGGCCAGAACTCCTCCATGAGGTCGCGGCCATGGTTGCCGAGGTCCTCGACGAGGGCGGTCGCCGCACGCATCGAACCGACCAGGACCGGCGGCGGCATGTCGCGGCCGCGCCCCTTGGTGGCGAGCAGGTTCGCCACCGCGGAGGGACTGAAGGCGTCGGTGCCGATGCCGTACACGGTGTCCGTGGGCAGCACCACCAGTTCGCCTCGGCGTACCGCGGACGCGGCGTCGGCGATGCCGTCCTTGCGGGCGGTCTCGTCCGCGCAGTCGTAGATGCGGCTCACCTGCGTTCACCTCATTCTCGAACGGGGTCGACCGGCTTGAGCGGTCCGACGGGGATACGGGGGCGGGGCACGGCCTGTCAGCCGTCCTCGTCGGCACGGCGCATGACCACGAAGCGGTCGCGACGGGCCATGTCCTTGCGGTTGAGGACGTCGCGCCAGCCGTCGTCCTCGGGGAACAGCCAGGGGATGTCGATGCCCTGGCCGTCGTGGTGCTCGACGGCCATCGCCCCGCCGGGACGGAGCAGCCTGCGGCCGACCGCCTCCAGCTCGCGGATCATGTCGAGGCCGTCCTCACCGGACCACAGGGCCGGGGCGGGGTCGTAGTCGCGCACCTCGGGCGGGATGGCGCCGGAGCCGCGCGTGGGGACGTAGGGGGGGTTGCTGATGAGGAGGTCGACGCGGCCGTTCAGCTCGGGCAGCGCCGTGCGCATGTCGCCGTGGTGGGAGGTGACGCGGTCGGCGTGCCCGCTGGAGTCGATGTTGCGGCGGGCCCACCCCAGGGCGACGGGGTCGATCTCCACGGTGTGCACCCGCGAGCGGGGCACCTCCTGGGCGATGGAGATCGCGATGGCTCCCGACCCCGTGCCGAGGTCGACGACCAGGGGGTCGGCGACGTCCATGGCCCGCAGCGTCTCGATCGCCCAGTCGACCATGATCTCGGTCTCGGGCCGGGGCACGAACACGCCGGGGCCGACCTGGAGGTCCAGGTAGCGGAAGTAGGCGTGGCCGGTGATGTGCTGGAGGGGTTCGCGCGCCTCCCTGCGGGACACGCACTCCCAGTAGCGGGCGTCGAAGTCGGCGTCGGCCACCATGTGCAGCTCACCTCGACGCACACCGTGCACGAACGCCGCGAGTTCCTCGGCGTCGGTGCGGGGTGAGGCGACGCCCGCTTCGGCCAGCCGGAGCGTGGCGCGGGCGACCTCGTCGAGTAGCAGGTTCATGATGACTGGGCGGCTTCGAGCCTCTCCTTGGTGTCCGCGTCCACGAGGGCCTTGACGACCCCGTCCAGCTCCCCGTCGAGGACCTGGTCGAGGTTGTAGGCCTTGAAGCCGACGCGGTGGTCGGAGATGCGGTTCTCGGGGAAATTGTAGGTGCGCACGCGCTCGGAGCGGTCCACGGTGCGGACCTGGCTCTTGCGCTCGGCGGAGGCCTCGGCGTCCGCGCTGGCCTGGGCCTCGGCGTAGATGCGGGCGCGCAGGATGCGCATGGCCTGCTCCTTGTTCTGGAGCTGGCTCTTCTCGTTCTGGCAGGAGGCGACGATGCCGGTCGGCAGGTGGGTGATGCGGACCGCGGAGTCGGTGGTGTTGACGCTCTGGCCGCCGGGCCCGGAGGAGCGGTAGACGTCGATGCGCAGGTCCTTGGCGTGGATCTCGACCTCCACCTCCTCGGCCTCGGGGACGACCAGCACACCGGCGGCGGAGGTGTGGATGCGGCCCTGGGACTCGGTGACCGGGACGCGCTGGACGCGGTGCACGCCGCCCTCGAACTTGAGCATCGGCCAGACGCCGGCCCCCGGCTCGGGGACGCCCTTGTTCTTGAAGGCGATCGTGATGTCCTTGTAGCCGCCCAGGTCGGAGTGGGTGGCGTCGATGACCTCGGTCTTCCAGCCCTGGCGTTCGGCGTAGCGCAGGTACATGCGGACCAGGTCGCCGGCGAACAGGGCCGACTCCTCGCCGCCCTCTCCGGCCTTGACCTCCATGATGAGGTTCTTGTCGTCGGAGGGGTCGCGCGGGACGAGGAGGACGCGCAGACGCTCGGTGAGCCGCTCGGCCTCCTCCGTCAGGCGGTCGGCCTCCTCGGCGAAGGAGGCGTCCTCGGCGGCGAGCTCGCGCGCGGCGTCGATGTCGTTCTCGACCTCCTTGAGCGCGCGGTAGGTCTCGATGATCGGGGTGAGCTGTGAGTAGCGTTTGCCCAGCGTGCGCGCCCTGGTCTGGTCGGCGTGCACCTCGGGGTCGGCGAGCTGCTGTTCCAGCTCGTAGTACTCCCCCAGCAGGTCATCCAGCTTCACTTCTGCCACGTCCCCGTCTTGTGTGTCCGTCTCCCCCTCGGGGGCCAACCTGGCCCCGCGGCGCCGCGTCGGCGGCGCCACGGGACAGCGGGCGGCGCTACTTGCGCTTGCCGAAGCGCTTCTCGAAGCGGGCGACGCGGCCACCGGTGTCGAGGATCTTCTGCTTGCCGGTGTAGAACGGGTGGCACTCGGAGCACACCTCGGCACGGATCTTGCCCTCGCCCACGGTGCTGCGGGTGACGAAGTGGGCACCGCAGGTGCAGGTCACCTCGGTGGTGACGTACTCGGGGTGGATGTCGGCCTTCATGGTGTTCTCCTCATCAGGGGCGCGACCGCCGGACGCATGCCAAGCCGCACCACCCGGCGGGTGGTCGGCGTGGTGGGTCATGCGCGAACCGGTGTCGCGGCGATCCAGGTAGTCAGGGGCGGCGGGCCCTGCCGGAAGAAGGCGGGCCGTCACCCCGGTACCAGTTTGCCAGACCGATAACGATGCCGGGACCAGTGTCTATTCCGTCCCCCTCCCCCCTTGCCCCGGAGCGGTGTCCCGCGGGGTCCGGGACGCCCCCGCGGAGTCCGCCCGGCGCATCAGGAGCACCAGCGCGGCCAGGGTCGCGAGGAGGAGGGCGAGCACCGCGGTTCCGGCGTTGGCGCCGAACCCGTAGACGAACACGTAGCTGACCGACCCGGCCAGGAGCACGTAGTAGGCCATCGGCAGGATCGTCTGCCGGATGAGGTCGCCCTCCCTGCCGGCCAGGCCGACCACCGCGGAGGCGGCGACCACGTTGTGGACGGTGATCATGTTGCCCGCGGCCCCTCCGACGGCCTGGGTGGCGACGACGGTCTCCGGAGGGATGCCGACGCGCTCCCCCGTCGAGAACTGGAACAGGGAGAACATCAGGTTCGAGACGGTGTTGGAGCCCGCCACGAACGCGCCCAGGGCGCCGATCCACGGCGCGTAGAGCGGCCACGTGGCGCCGCCCAGCTCGGCCGCGCCGGCGGCCAGGGTCAGGGGCATGCTCTCCAAGGCGGTCCCGCCGAACTCGGCGCCGGTGTTGATGAACACGCGGACGAGGGGGACGGCGAAGAGCAGCGCGACGGCGGCGCCGGCGAGCTGCGATCCGGCCGCCTTCCAGGAGTCGGCCACCTGGCGCGCGCTCATGCGGTGCAGGACGCAGGTCACCAGGCAGACGAGGATGAAGGTCGCCCCGGGCGAGTAGAGGGGTTCGACCGCCTGGGCGACGGGGGTGCCGAGGATGTCGGTCGCGCCGACGGTGACGCCGGACAGCCACGCCTTGAGGGGTTCGACGGTGCGGGTGGTCACCAGCAGCGCGGCGACGAGGAGGTAGGGGGTCCAGGCGCGCAGGAGGCCGATGCGCCGGTCGTCGGAGAGGACGGTGTCGCCCTCGCCGGGGGCGATGCCGCCGCTCCAGCGGGCCAGCCAGTCCTCGCGCGGCGGGAAGTCCCAGACCCGCTCCGGCATGAGGAAGCCCTTGCGCGCGGCGAGCACGACGACGACCAGGCCGGTCAGCCCGCCGAGGAGGCTCGTGAACTCCACACCGAGGAAGTGGTTGTACAGGACGGAGGGGACGGTCATGGCGAAGGCGGAGAAGAGCGCGAACCTCCACACCCCGAGGCCGTCGGAGAAGCGCCGTCCACCGCCGTAGAACCCGCAGAGCATGCAGCAGATGATCAGGGGCACGAGGGTGCCAGCGACGGCGTGCAGGAGGACGGTCTGGAACCCGATGTGGCCGATGAACTCCGGGACGGCCAGGCCGAGCGCGGAGGCCCGCTCGGCGACCTCGGGCGATCCCTCCAGACCCCCGGCGACGCCGACCAGGATGGGGGTGCCGACGGCGCCGAAGCTGACGGGCGTGCTCTGGATGACCAGGCCGACCATGACGGCGGCCATGGCGGGGAAGCCCAGGGCCAGCATGAGGGGCGCCACGACGGCGGCGGGTGTGCCGAACCCGGAGGCCCCTTCGATGAAGCTGCCGAACAGCCAGCCGATGATGATCGCCTGGACCCGGCGGTCGGGGGTGATGTCGGTGAACGTGGAGCGGATGGTGGCGATGGCGCCGCTCTTGGTGAGGGTGCTGAGCAGGAGGAGCGCGCCGAAGATGATGTAGAGGAGGCCGGCGGCGAGGATGAGCCCCTGGATCGTGGACGCGGCGATCGCCCGCCAGTCCGTCTGCCAGGCGAGGACGGCGACGGCCACGACGACGGCGTACCCGGCGGGCATCGCGTACATGGCGGGGACGCGGAATCCGACGAGGAGGACTCCGACCAGCAGGACGGGGGTGAGCGCCAGAAGGCTGAGCAGGGCGAGGTTGTCCATGCGGACTGCTCCCTGGAACGGGGGTGGTGCACTCGACCCCGCGACGATAGGCCGGTGTCGGCGGTCGGACCATCCCCCCTCTGTGATCCGAGACACACCAGTGATCTTTTTCGTTCCTCGGCCCCGGGATCCCGCCATGCGGAACACGTGGGCCTCTCAGGCCCCGTCCTCCCCGGAGCACCCCCGGCACACACGACGGCCCCCTCCCTGGCGGGAGGGGGCCGTCGGCGTCACGGGCGGGCCGGGGTCAGCGCTCCGGGCCCACGGTGGTCTTCTGGATCTGGAGCAGGAACTCCGCGTTGCTCTTGGACTCCCTCATCTTGTCCAGGAGCAGCTCGATCGCCTGGGTGGTGTCGAGCGCGTGCAGCACCCGGCGGAGCTTCCAGACGACGCCCAGCTCCTCCGAGGACATCAGGATCTCCTCCTTGCGGGTGCTGGAGGCGTCGACGTCCACGGCCGGGAAGATCCGCTTGTCCGCGAGGCTCCGGTTGAGCTTGAGCTCCATGTTGCCGGTGCCCTTGAACTCCTCGAAGATCACCTCGTCGGCGCGCGAGCCGGTCTCGACCAGCGCGGTCGCCAGGATGGTCAGCGAGCCGCCGCCCTCGATGTTGCGGGCCGCGCCGAAGAAGCGCTTGGGCGGGTAGAGGGCGGTGGAGTCCACACCACCGGACATGATGCGCCCGCTCGCCGGGGCGGCCAGGTTGTAGGCGCGGCCCAGGCGGGTGATGGAGTCCAGCAGGACGACGACGTCCATGCCCATCTCGACGAGCCGCTTGGCCCGCTCGATGGCCAGGTCGGCGACGACCGTGTGGTCCTCCGCGGGACGGTCGAAGGTCGAGTGGATGACCTCGCCCTTGACCGTGCGCTGCATGTCGGTGACTTCCTCGGGCCGCTCGTCGACCAGGATCACCATCAGGTAGCACTCGGGGTTGTTCTCGGTGATCGCGTTGGCGATCGCCTGGACCACCATCGTCTTGCCCGCCTTGGGCGGGGAGACGATGAGCCCGCGCTGGCCCTTGCCGATGGGCGCCACGAGGTCGATGATCCGCGTGGTGAGGATGTGCGGCTCGGTCTCCAGGCGCAGGCGCTCCTGGGGGTACAGCGGAACGAGCTTGGAGAACTCCTGGCGGCCCCGGGCCTGGTCCGGCGACATGCCGTTGACCGAGTCCAGGCGCACCAGGGCGTTGAACTTCTCCCTGCGCTCCCCGTCCTTGGGCTGGCGGACGGCGCCGATGATGTGGTCGCCCTTGCGCAGGCCGTGCTTGCGCACCTGGGCCAGGGAGACGTACACGTCGCTCTGGCCGGGCAGGTAGCCGGTGGTGCGCACGAAGGCGTAGTTGTCCAGGATGTCCAGGATGCCCGCGACGGGCAGCAGGACGTCGTCCTCGCCGATCACCGGCTCCGGCTCCTGGCCCGCGCCCCGTCCTCGGCGGTCCCGGCGGTCCCTGCGGCGTCCCCGGCGGCGTCCGCCGAAGTCGTCGTCGTCGCCTCCGGGGCCACCACGGTCGCGGTCGCGGTCCCTGTCGCGGTCCCGGTCACGCCCCTGGCTCTGGCCCTGGTTCTGACCGCCTCCGCCCTGCTGCGGGGCACTGCCGTTGGCGTTCTGGTCGTCGCCACCGCGGTTGCGGTTGCGGCGGTTGCGCTGGCGCTCGCGACCCTGCCCGGACCTGTTGTCACGGTCCTCGGCGGAGTCGGGGCCGTTCTTCTGGGGGGTACTGGATGTCTTGGTCACGCTGCTCGCGGAGGTAGAGGAGTCGGCGCCGTCCACCGACCTGGCCTGGTCGCCGGTCTCGTCTCCGCGCCTGCGGGACGAACGCCGGTTGCGGGACGACTTGTCGCCCCGTCCACCCTGGGGGTCGGTCACGGCCTGGTCCGACGGCCGGTCGGCCGCGCGCTGACGCGGGGCTTCGTCCGTGCTCGCCGTGTCGGGGGCCTGGGCCTCGATCGAGCCGTCGGTTGCCTCGACCTTACCGGCCTTGGGAGCCGTGTCGGCTTTCTTTGCGGTTTTGACCTTCGTCGGGCCGCCCACGGGGCCGCCCTGCTTGGTCTCGATCGCGGCGATGACGTCGCTCTTGCGCATGCGCCCCGTACCGGTGATGCCCAGGCTGGAGGCGAGCTTCTGGAGCTCGGGGAGCTTCAGAGCCGCGAGCCCGGTACCGCGCGACGCCGTGCGGGACCTGGACGACGCACCTGTGGGCGCGCCATCGCCAGCCTCCGCTGCGGAGGCGCCGGTGGAGGCTTTGCTGTCGACCGCCGCGTCCGTGTGGAGTTCGGTGGTGTCGCTCACTAAGGGTCCTTCCCAAGGAGCGGGCTTCGGCCGTCAGCGGATTGCTTGATCGGCCGGCCCGGTGGTGCGAACCGGCAGGGGCCGGGTAGGGCTTGCCCCACGTGGATGTCGGAAACCGGTGTGAAGACGGTCCCCTACCCAATCGCGGCGGGCTCTGGGTACAGCCAGACGTCGGGGCGGATGGCTCGGTGGTGATGCCCGTCAACCGTGGTGACACACTCATCCGAGGAGGAGTGGACTTCGATGACGTTGGCACAGTCGCGGGAGAACCGCTGACTCGACACGTTGGCCGCCGCTTCCGAGTGGTCGTGAGATCGGACCATCGGAGTATGGGATGCGGAAGCCGCTGTGGCGGATGAGCACTCGCCCCGCAACGGGGCATCCGGTGCTTCACCTAGCCTAACATCACCAGAGGCCACGGCTATTCCTCGACACAGGTGCTACGGATGGGGAGATGGGGACCGCACCCCTCCGGCTCAACGTGTAGGGGGCGTATGTCCCAATCATTACCCGCCCTCCGACGGATCGAATCAACCTGTCGGACGATTTCCGGCGAATCAGCCGCGGCGGCGCCCGCCCCGACCGAGCACAGCACCAGCACCGTGGGCCCCGCGCCGGAGACCACCGCGGGCAGCCCCTCGTGTTGGCGCAGGTCACGGACGAGGGCGAGGGTGCGCGGCATCGCCGGGGCCCGGTAGGCCTCGTGTAGCCGATCCTCGGTCGCCGCGTACAGGGTTTCGGGGTGGCCACAAACGGCCGCCGTCATCAGCGCGGAGCGCCCGGCGTTGAAGGCGGCGTCGGCGTGCGGCACCGTCTCCGGCAGGAGGCCGCGCGCCCGCTCGGTGGACAGCCGCTCGTTCGGGACGCACAGCACCGGCAGGATCCGCTCGTCCGGGGAGAGGCGCACCGCGCCCCACCGGTCGCCGTCACGGTAGGCGACCGTGTACCCGCCGTAGACGCAGGGGGCCACGTTGTCGGGGTGGCCCTCGATGTCGGCGGCGATCTGGTAGATCGCGTCCCGGTCGGGCCCGCCGTCGGGGCCGGTCCGTCCCAGCAGGGCGCTCGCGGCGGCGACGCCGCCGACGATCGCCGACGAGGAGGAGCCGAGCCCCCGGGCGTGCGGCACGTTGTTGACGCACGTCAGGTCGATCCCGGGCAGCTTCTCCCCCGCGCGCTCGTAGGTCTCGCGCATGGCCCGGACGACGAGGTGCCGCTCGTCGAGCGGGACCTCCCCGGCCCCCTCCCCGCTGACGCGGACGCGGAGCTCCCCGTCGTCCCTGAGGGCCGCCTCGAACTCGTTGTACAGGCGCACGGCCAGGCCGAGGGCGTCGAAGCCCGGGCCGAGGTTGGCGCTCGTGGCGGGCGCGCGGACGGACACCGCGGTGGGGCGTGGTGGGGTCACTGCGGTCTTTCTCCTGACAGGACGCGCGGCGGGTTCCGGCCCGCCGCGCTCGGGGCCGTGGACGGCGGACGGTCTCAGGCGAGGTCGAGCGCCTGGGCCGCGGCGAGTGCGTCGACGGGGACGGTGGTGGCGGAGGAGGCCCCGGCCAGCGCCCAGTCGGGGTCCTTGAGGCCGTTGCCGGTGACGGTGCAGACCACGCGGCTGCCGCGCGCGACCAGACCGGCCTCGACCGCCTGGAGGAGCCCGGCGACGCTGGCGGCGGACGCCAGCTCGACGAACACGCCCTCCTCCGCGGCGAGGAGCTTGTAGGCGGCCATGATCTGGCGGTCGGTGACCTTGTCGATCAGGCCGCCGGACTCGTCGCGCGCCTGCTCGGCGAGCTTCCAGGAGGCCGGGTTGCCGATGCGGATCGCCGTGGCGATGGTGCTCGGGCTGGTGACGGGGGCGCCGTTGACGATGGGCGCGGAGCCGCTGGCCTGGAACCCGAGCATGCGCGGGTTGCGCGACGAGATCCCGTCGCGGGCGTACTCCGTGTAGCCCATCCAGTAGGCGCTGATGTTGCCCGCGTTGCCCACCGGGATGCAGTGGACGTCGGGGGCGTCGCCGAGGGCGTCCACGATCTCGAACGCGGCGGTCTTCTGGCCCTGGAGCCGGTACGGGTTGACCGAGTTCACGAGGGCGACGGGGTAGTCGACGCTGAGCTTGCGGGCCAGTTCGAGGCAGTCGTCGAAGTTGCCGTCGACCTGGAGCAGGCGCGCCCCGTGGACGAGCGCCTGGGCGAGCTTGCCCATGGCGATCTTTCCCTGGGGCACCAGCACGGCGCAGGTCATGCCCGCGCGGATGGCGTAGGCCGCGGCACTCGCGCTCGTGTTGCCGGTGGAGGCGCAGATGACGGCCTTGGCGCCGTCCTCGGCGGCCTTGGTGATGGCCATCGTCATGCCGCGGTCCTTGAAGGAGCCCGTGGGGTTGAGCCCCTCGACCTTGAGGAAGACCTCGCAGCCCGTGAGCTCGGAGACGCGCGTGGCCGGCAGCAGGGGCGTGCCGCCCTCCTGGAGGGTGACGACGGGGGTGTTCTCGTTGACGGGGAGGCGGTCGCGGTACTCCTCGACGATGCCTCGCCACGCCCGTGCCATGCTCACGACTGAGTCCCTTTCGGGTGGATGCGGCTTCGCTTGACGCGCGGTGGATGCGGCGGGGTCGCCACGGGGACGCTGTGGAACCCCGGGGCCCCGACCAGCTACGAGTCTACGACCCCCCACATACTATCTCGAATCGCGGTCGTTGGCGTCTCATCATGTGAAATCTGCGGGCGCGGCCGGGAGGCCGCGCGGACGCTCCGCGCGGCCTGGTGCCGCGCCCGGGCCCGCGCGGTCGCGGCCCCGGGCCGGGGGTCAGTCCGAGAAGGTCTCCACACGCATCACGCTGGCCACCTCGCGGACCATCTCGTGCTCGCGCAGCACCTCGACGGTGGAGCTGAGCGCGGCGTCGGGCGCGGGGTGGCTGACGAGCACCAGCTGCGCGTCGTCCCCCGTCCCCTCCTGCCGGACGTTCTTGATGGACACCCCGTGGTCGGCGAAGACCTCCGCGACCTTGGACAGCACGCCGGGACGGTCGGCCACGTCCAGCGCCACGTGGTAGCTGGTGATGGTGTGGCCCATGTCGTGCACCGGCAGCCCCGTGTCGTGCGCCCCCTCGGCCACCGAGGTGCGCGCGAGCCGGTTGCGCGCCACCGCGACCAGGTCGCCCAGGACCGCGCTCGCGGTGGGGGTGCCGCCCGCGCCCGCCCCGTAGAACATGAGGCGGCCCGCCGACTCGGCCTCGACGAAGACCGCGTTGTAGGCCTCCTTGACGCTGGCCAGCGGGTGCTCGACCGGCAGCATCACCGGGTGGACGCGCACGCCCACCGACCCCCCGTCCTCCGAGCGCTGGCAGATCGCCAGGAGCTTGACCACGCAGCCCATCGCCCTCGCGCTGGCGATGTCGCCGGCGGACACGCCCGTGATGCCCTCGCGGTGCACGTCGGCGGCGGTCACCTGCTGGGTGTGGAAGGCCAGCCGCGCCAGGATCGCGGCCTTGGCCGCGGCGTCGAAGCCCTCCACGTCGGCGGTGGGGTCGGCCTCCGCGTAACCGAGGGACTGGGCCTCCTCCAGGGACTCCGTGAAGCCCGCGCCGAGGGAGTCCATCCGGTCGAGGATGTAGTTGGTGGTGCCGTTGACGATGCCCAGCACACGGTGGACCCGGTCGCCGGCGAGCGAGTCCCGCAGCGGGCGCAGCAGCGGGATCGCCCCCGCCACGGACGCCTCGTAGTACAGGTCGACCCCGGCCTCCCGGGCGGCCCTGTGCAGGGTCTGGCCGTCCTCGGCGAGCAGGGCCTTGTTGGCCGTCACCACGGACTTGCCCGACTTGACCGCGGCGAGGATCAGGGAGCGGGCCGGTTCGATCCCGCCGATCACCTCGACCACGAGGTCGATGTCGGGACGCGTCACCAGGGCCGTGGCGTCGGTGGTCAGCAGCGCCGGGTCGACCCCGCGGTCGCGGTCGATGCGACGCACCGCGATCCCGCCGATCTCGATCGGCGTGCCCACCCGCGCGGCCAGCTCCTCGGACTGCTCGTTGACCAGGCGGACGACTTCCGAACCCACAACGCCGCATCCGAGCAGCGCCACCTTCATCGCCATTTGGGCGTGACTCCCACTTCTCTCGTGTCCCTGCCTCGGGCGGCGGCGCCGCCCCGGAGTGGACTGTTCAGCCGACGTCGAGGCGGAGCAGGTCCTCCTCGCTCTCCCTGCGCACGATGACGCGTGCGCTCCCGTCCCTGACCGCCACCATGGCCGGCCTGGGCAGATGGTTGTAGTTGCTCGCCATGGAGTAGCAGTAGGCGCCCGTCGCGGCCACCGCCACCAGGTCCCCCGGCCGCAGGTCCGCCGGGAGGTAGAGGTCGTGCACGATGATGTCGCCGCTCTCGCAGTGCTTGCCGACCAGGCGGGACAGCATGGGCTCGGCGTCGCTCTCCCGGGACACCAGCTGGCTGGTGTACTCCGAGCCGTACAGGGCGGTGCGGATGTTGTCGCTCATGCCCCCGTCGACGCTCACGTAGGTGCGGATCCCCTCGACGTCCTTGACGGTACCGACCTCGTAGACGGTGATCCCGGCCGGGCCCGCCAGTGCGCGCCCCGGCTCGACGGCGATGCGCGGCATCGGCAGGCCCGCGTCCTCGCACTCCCTGCGCACGATGGCGGTCAGGCCCTCGGCGATGGCCGCCGGGTCGAGGGGGTCGTCGCCGGAGGTGTAGGCGATGCCCAGGCCGCCGCCCAGGTCGAGCTCGGCGAGGGTGACGCCCAGGTCCTCGTGGACACCGGTGAGGAAGCGCGCGACCCGGCGTGCGGCCACCTCGAACCCGGAGGTGTCGAAGATCTGCGAGCCGATGTGGGAGTGCAGGCCCACGAGCTCGAGGTGGGACGCGTCCAGGACGCGGCGGACGGCCTCGCCCGCGGCCCCGGTGCTCAGCGCGAAGCCGAACTTCTGGTCGTCGTGCGCGGTGGCCACGAACTCGTGGGTGTGCGCCTCGACGCCCGTGGTCACGCGGATGAGCACCTTCGGGCGGACCCCGAGACCGGCGGCGACGGACTCCAGCCGCTCGATCTCGTCGAAGGAGTCGACGATGATCCGTCCCACGCCGGCCTCGGCGGCGCGGCGCAGCTCGTGGACGGACTTGTTGTTGCCGTGCATCCCGATGCGCTCGGCGGGGACGCCCGCGGCCAGGGCCACGGCGAGCTCGCCGCCCGAGCACACGTCCAGCTTGAGCCCCTCCTCGACGACCCAGCGGGCGACGGCCTTGTTGAGCAGCGCCTTGCCCGCGTAGTAGACGTCGGCGTCGGAGAACGCCGTGCGGTAGTCGCGCGCACGGCCTCGGAAGTCCTCCTCGTCCATGACGAAGAGGGGGGTGCCGTACGTGGCGGCGAGTTCGCGGACGCCGACGCCGCCGACCGCGACCTCCCCGCCGGAGCGGCGGGCGGTCGCCGGCCAGACCCGGGGGTCGAGGTCGTTGAGGTTCTCCGGCGGCAGGGGCGGGTTGTCCTCCGGCAGGATCTCCGCGTGGCGGGATCCGGCGGGGTGGGCGTAGCGGCTCATGATGGGCTTTCGGCTGGAACTGTACGTCTGTGCGGGTCTGCGGGCCCCCGGCGGCGGGGCCCGGGCCCATTGTCCACCGAACCGGTCGGAACGGTGGGGACGGGTCTGCCCCAGGAGGGACGGCGGGGCGTCTACAGCCTTGTGGGCGCTGACACCCCGAGCAGGAAGAGCCCGGTGCGGAGGACCCCGGCGACGGCGGCGGGCAGTGCCGTGCCCGTGTCCGGGTCCGGGGCGCCCCGCTCCGCCGGTCCGGCGGCCGCGTGGGGACACGCCCGCCACTCATCGTAGGCACTGGCCAGCGCTTCCAGGTATCTCACCAGGATATGGGGTTCCTCTCGGCGCGCGGCCGTGTCCAGGACGCCGGGCCCGTCGAAGAGCAGTCCGCGCACGGCCGCCGCGTGCTCGGGGCACGCGGCGGGGGGCGGCGCCCCCTCCGCCGTCCAGCGCCCGCGGGTGACGGCGTGGGCGTGGGCGTGGCGCAGCCGGAAGGCGGGGTTGGCGTCGGTGAGGCGCACCCAGGCCCCCGGGTACTCGGCCGAGGGCAGGACGGGCAGGTCGCGGCCGGTGGTCTCGGTGTCGCGGGGACGTTCGGGGACCGACCGGCAGAAGGCGACGCGCGCGCTGTCCTCCCCGACGGCGCCCAGGACGCGCGCCGCGGGGGTGAGGAGTTCGCCGCGGTCGCCGTCCAGGTAGGGGTCGCGCCAGGACACCTCGGCGGCGCCGGGGCCCGGCGGCGGGGTGCGCGGCCCGGTGGCCAGGGCGATGCGCCCCCGTGCGTCGGCCCGTGCGAGCCTGCGGGCCTGGGCCACCGGCCCCGCCTCGTGCAGGGCGGTCCGCGGCCACTCCCCCTCGCCGACCCAGTCGCGGCCGGTGAGGAAGCGGGGGCCGTCGGCGGCCTCGGCGACCAGGGCGTCCCGCTGCTCGCCGGTGAACGTGATGTTGAGGAAGCCGCGCCCGTCACCGAGAACGCGGGCGAAGTCGGCCAGGCCCTCCTCGCGCATGCTCTCCAGCTGCGCGGCCACACGGCCGGAGACCAGCACGTGGTGGCGCCGGCCGCGCCCCCCGCCCGGGGGGAGCCGTGCGGCGACCTTCCCGACCAGGCGCGGCGCCAGGGCGGTGGCGGCGTCGGCGCCCCCGTCCGCCTGGTCGTGGCGCGGCCACACGAACGGCACCTCGTCCGGCGGGAGGCCGAACGCGCGGGCGGCGGCCTCGCGGAGCACGGCCTCCAGGCGTCCGGGGGTCACTCGGGGCCCCCGGCCCCGTCGACGAGGCCGCGGATGACGTCGATCAGCGCGTCGGGGTCGAACGGCTTGGTGACGTAGGCGTCGACGCCGATCCGCTCGCCGCGCCGCTGGTCGTCGGCCTGGGTGCGGGCCGTGACCAGGATGATGGGGCAGTGCCGGGTGCGCGCGTCGGCGCGCAGCCGCTCGGCGGCGGTCCAGCCGTCCATGCGGGGCATCATCACGTCCATCGTGATGACGTGGGGGGCGATGTGGGCGGCCCGGTCGAGGCAGTCGCGTCCGTCCACGGCGGTGAACACCTCGAACCCCTCCAGTTCGAGGTTGAGGCGGATCAGTTCCCGGATCACGTCGTCGTCCTCGACGACGAGAACCCGTGTGGGTAGGGCGTTCACGGGCGTGACACTACCCCCGCGCGGCGACACGGCACCACCGGAATCCGCCTATCGGCGCGCCCCTCCCGGCCGCGCCCCGGAGCGGTGGACGAAGGGCCCCGGTCCCCTGCTACAGTTGTTCACGCAAGCCAGCCCCCTTAGCTCAGGGGATAGAGCATCGGCCTCCGGAGCCGGGTGCGCAGGTTCGAATCCTGCAGGGGGCACTTCACACCGATCAGCGGTTTCGACCGCTGACCGGCAAGGACAGCGGCGTTCACGCCTGCTGTCCTTCTTCATTTCCGGTCATCTGAACCCGGCTCTCCCGACCTTCTGTGGTCGAGCTGTGGACAGGCGTCCCGCTCGGAGCGATGTCCTCGCAGGTCGGCGCGGCGGCACCCGAAGCCGGGTGCGCGGGTTCGCATCCCGCGGGGGCACGCGGGCGCGTCAGCGCCGTGGTGGGGACGACCAGCGGGAACACTGTTCCCAGCTGGTCTTCTTCTTTTCCGGGAGCTCGTCCGACCCGGTGCGCCTCCGTCCGCAGGGCCGGGCCGCGCACGGAGGCGACGGCCCCCGGTGGGAACGGACCCGCCTGGCAGGGGGACGGGGTCCCCGAATCCTGGTGACGGTCCTCACGGGGCCGGTGGGGGCGGTGAGCGACACATGGTCGGGCACAGGGCGAACGAGCGGCTCGCGGGCGAGCTCCGGCGGCGGATCCGGGCCGGGGACCCCGCGCCCGGGGAACCGCTGCCCTCCGGGGCCGAGCTGGCCGGGCGCCACGGCGCCGACCCGGCGGCCGTGCGCGGGGCACTGGTGATCCTCCGGGCCGAGGGCCTGGTCGGGGACCGCCCCGGTGGGGGGTCCGTGGTGCTCGCCCCCCGCCGCGCGGTCGTGCGGAGCGACGAGCGCCACCAGTGGGAGAAGGACCGGGCGCGTACGGACCTGCGGGAGCGGCGCTCCACCGGCGCGACCGAGAACGACACGGGGTCCGTGGTGGACGACCTGGTGTTCGGCGCCCGCTACACGCGCGTGGAGGCCGACGCCGACCTGGCGGAGGCGCTGGGGGTGCCGGAGGGCACCGCGCTGCTGGAGCGCGTCTACCGGACCCGCCACCGCGACGAGGACGCGCCGTTCGGCCTCACCTCGTCCTACATCCCGATCGACCTGCTGGAGACCGAGCCCGACCTGCTCGACGAGTCCGCGGAGCCGTGGCCGGGGGGCACGCAGAGCCAGCTGCGCACCGTCGGCGTCGAGGTGGACCGCGTGGAGGAGAGGGTGACGGCGAGACCGCCCACCCCCGACGAGGCGGAGGAGCTCGGGCTCGGCGAGGGCGTCGCCGTGATGGTGCTCAGGAAGGTCTCCACCGACACGCGGGGCAGGGTCGTGGACTGGTCCGAGGTCGTGCTCCCGGGCGACCGCGCCGAGGCGGTCTTCACGACGCGGTTGGAGCGGTGGTAGCCGTGCCCGGAATCGTCTCCGTCGTCACGGCGGTCCACGCGCCGGGCGCCCGGTTCCTGCCCGAGGCGTACCGCTCCCTCGCGGAGCAGCGGATGCCCGGGGGGTGGGACTGGCGGTGGGTCGTCCAGGAGGACGGTGAGACCGACGCGATCCGCCCCCTCCTGCCCGACGACCCCCGGGTGAGCTTCGCGCAGGGGCGGCCCGGCCGGGCGGGCATGGCCCGGACGCTGGCGCTGTCCCGGTCGGAGGGCGAGTTCGTCAAGGTCCTGGACGCCGACGACCAGCTGACGCCCGGGGCCCTGGCCCGGGACCTCGCCGCGCTGACGGGCGGCTCGGGTGCCGCGTGGGCGGCGTCGGCGGTCCTGGACCTGCTGCCCGACGGCTCCACCGAGGGTTTTCCGGGGGACCCCGCCGAGGGGCCCGTCGAACGCGGGTCGGTCCTGTCCAGCTGGAGGGCGCACGACTTCCTCTCGCCGGTGCACCCGGCGACGCTCTGTGTGCGCCGCGACCTGCTCCTGGCCCTGGGCGGGTGGATGGCGCTCCCGGCGTCGGAGGACACCGGACTGCTGCTGGCGCTGGACGCCGTGAGCCGCGGGTGGTTCACGGCGGAACACGGCCTGCTGTACCGGAAGTGGCCCGGCCAGGTGACCGCCGCGGCGGCGCACACCGACCGCGAGGAACGCGCGGCGCGCATGGCCGTGGTGGAGGCGCGCGCACTGGCCCTGGCGCGGACGGGCTGGGGCTTCGTCCCGCCCCGGGGCTAGGGCGCGGTCCGCGGACACCCGTCCCGCCGCGCGTCGCCCCGGCACGCCCCTCGCGGCGTTCTCCTCCGCCGACAGGACCCCGCCCCGGCCCCTTCTCCGGCCTTGCGGTGAACGCACCGGATGCGCCGCTCGCGGCGCCGACCGCGCTCGGACGGCCGGCCTTCGCCGCCCGTGTCGCGGGAGACGGCCCCGGGGCCGCTCGCGGTGGTCGGCGCAGGCGCCGGGCCGACCGGGAGCGCCCGCGGACACTCGCCCCCGCCGGCCGGTCGGCGGGCGGCCGGGGCCGTCGTACCGGGCCGGGGCGCCGGCGGGGAGGGGCGGTCCGGCCTCCCGCGCGGGCCGGCCCTCCCCCGCGGGCGCACCGGCCGGGTTCAGACCTTGGCGATCGGCCACGAACCGTCGACGACCGCCTCGGGGTCCCGCCCCCGCCGCAGGTAGGCCTGGAAGGACGCCGCCTGGTCGGCCTTCCAGCCGACCTGGGCGGCGTGCAGGTCGTCCACGCCCATCTCGGCCAGCTCGGGGTGGGCGGCGGCGAGCTTCCAAGCCAGACGGGCCGCGGCGAGCGCGTCGGCGGAGGCCCCGTGGGCCTGCTGCTCGTCCAGCGGCACGCCGTGGTGCGCGCACACGTCCACCAGCTTGCGTCCGCCTCTGCGGTAGGGGTCCATCTGCTTGTCCAGCACCAGGGGGTCCACGACGCGCAACTGCCCGAAGAGGCTCACCCCCGAGCCGTGCCGTTCCAGTTCGGCGGAGAGCAGGCCGAGGTCGTAGGGGGCGTTGTAGATCACCACGGGCAGCCCCTCCACGACGGTCCGCTCCAGGGCGGCGCCGATCTCGGCCACCACCTCCGCCGCCGGGCGGCCGTGCTCGCGGGCGTGCTCGGTGGTGATCCCGTGGATGGCCGCGGCCTCCTCGGGGATCTCGATGCCGGGGTCGGCCAGCCAGGTGGTGGCGTCCTTGGTGCGGGCGCCGGGGTCGATCCGCCACAGTGCGGCGGTGACGATCCGGTCGGCGGCCAGGTCCAGCCCGGTGGACTCGAAGTCCAGGGCGGCCATCGGTTGCATGTGCCAGGTCATGACGTCCTTCGGGTCGGCTGGTTCCTACCTTCCCGCACCTGGCGTCCCACACCGGGGACGCGGAGGTTCCGGGGCCGCCGCGGCCGGTCCCCCGGACGGGCGGAGCCCTCCGGGAGGGCCCGCCCGCGGTCAGCGGCCCGGGACGGTGGCCCGTGCCGGGAGGGGCCTGCGGGAGGACTCGCCGCCGCGCGCCGCCGGCGCGGGGCCGTCTGCCCCTGGACCGCGGGGCCGCCTGGGGCGGGGCGCGGGCGGGGCCGGCCGTGCGAGGGCAGGCCGGAGCGGGCGGGCCCCTGGGGACCCCCCGTGTTCCAGTCAACTAGGGCGGGCACCGGGGCGCCAGAGCCGGAGCCGACCTGGGGACGACCGGTGTCGGCGCGCTCACGCGTCCCGGCCGGCTCCTCCCCCCGTGAGCACCGCCACGACCTCGCGCGCGATCCGGACCGCGGACTCCTCCGCGACCTGGGTGGAGGCGCCCGCCAGGTGCGGGGTGGCGAAGACCCCCGGGCGCCGCAGCAGCGGGTCCCCCGCCGCCGGGGGCTCGGGGTCGAACACGTCCAGCACCGCTCCGCGCAGGTGCCCCGACTCCAGGGCCCGGTCCAGCGCGGCCGCGTCCACCAGTTCACCGCGCGCGGTGTTGACCAGCAGTGATCCCGGCCGCATCGCCGCGAGCGCCGCCGCGTCCACGATGTGACGGGTCTCCTCCGTCAGGCGGGCGTGCAGGCTCACCACGTCCGACCCGGCCAGCAGCTCGTCCAGCCCCACCAGGCGGGCGCCCGCGCGGCGCGCCGTCCCGGCGTCGGCGTAGGGGTCGTGGGCGAGCACCGTCGCCCCGAAGGCGGCCAGGAGCTCGGCCACCCGCGCCCCCACCGCCCCCAGCCCGACCAGTCCCACCGTGGCCGCCCGCAGTTCCGGGCCGGTCCGCTCGTACCGGAACCCCTCCGCGTCCCACCGGCCGCGCGCCAGCCCGGCCGCCGCGCCGGGCAGGCCCCGCATGGCGCAGATCATCGTTCCGACGCAGTACTCGGCGACCGCGCCCAGGTTGCGCCCGGGCAGGCGGACCACGGGCACCGACGCCTCGGCCGCCGCCGCGACGTCCACGTTGACGGGGCCGCCCCGTGTCACGCCGATGACCCGCAGGGTGCCGCGCCCCGCCTCGACCACCTCGCGCGTGACCGGCGCCAGGTGGGTGACCAGGGCGTGCGCGCCCCGGGTCAGGGCGGCCAGAGCGGCGGGGTCCCCGGAGGCCTCCCTGACCCCGTCCACGTCGGCGAAGGGCGCGGTGGGCCAGTCGGAGTCGACGCGCTCGATCGTGGCGGGAAGGCCGGGCCGCCCGTCGCCGCCCGCCAGTTCGGCCTCCAGAGCCGCGGCGAGCAGGTCGGCGGAGATGAAGCCGTCCCCGGCGCAGACCAGGCGAAGGGTGTCGGTCATCGCAGTCGCTCCCCCGTCCCGGGGTCGAAGAGGTGGACGTGTTCGGGCCGTGCCCCGATCAGGACGGCTGCGCCCGGGGCGAGGGACGCCCCGCCGGGTGTCTGGACGACGAACCGGCGCGGGCCCCCTCCTCCCGCCTCCGGCGGGTCCTGCTCCCCGGCGAGGCCGACCGTGGCCAGTCCGAACTCCATGAGGTACTCGAACACGGCGACGGTCGCGCTCAGCGCGGGACGCGCCGACCCCCGCTCGACGACCTCGCAGTCCTGCGGGCGCAGGCCCACCTGGACCCGGGTGCCCGCACGGGCGCGGGAGGCCGTGGGCAGGGTCCCGGCCCCGCCGACGCGCACGGCCCCACCGCCGTCCGCGACCGTGCCCGCGACCAGGTTGATCGGGGGTTCGCCCACGAAGTCGGCGACGAACCGGTCGGCGGGGTCGTCGAAGACCTCGTCGGGGGTGCCGAACTGCCGGATCACGCCGCCGTCCATGACCGCCATCCGGTCCGCGAGGCTGAGCGCCTCCAGCTGGTCGTGGGTGACCACGACGGTCGTGCAGCCGAACTCGCGCCGGAGCACCTTCAGTTCGCGCCGCACCCGCTGGCGCTGCCCGGCGTCCAGGTGGGACAGGGGCTCGTCCAGCAGGAGGACCGGCGGGTTGCGGACCAGGGCCCGTGCCAGGGCCACGCGCTGCTTCTGACCGCTGGAGAGGCCGGCGGGGCGCAGGTCCAGCAGGTCGGTGACCTCCATGCGCTCCGCGATCGCGGCCACGCGCGGACCGACGTCGCGGGTCCTTCGCGCGCGCAGCCCGTAGGCCAGGTTCTCCCGCACCGACAGGGGCGGGTAGAGGGCGTAGTTCTCGAAGACGACGCCGACGTCGCGCCTGCCCGGGGGCAGGTCGGTGACCGTGCGGTCGCCGATGAGGACCTCCCCGGAGGTCGCGGTCTCCAGGCCGGCGATCATGCGCAGGGTGGTGGTCTTGCCGCAGCCGGAGGGGCCGAGGAGGGCGACCGTCTCCCCGGGTTCGACGGCGAGGTCGATGCCGCGCACGGCCGCGAACGGCTCGCGCCCGCGCGCGGCGTAGGTCTTGTGCAGGTTCCGCAGGGTGAGGCTCCGGGCGGCCCGGGGCGCGGTGTCCGGCGCGGCCGTCATCGCGTCCCCCCGGCCGGCAGGGCGCTGCCCGCCCGGGGCGGGTACGGGGACCCGTCGCCCGCCCGACCCGCGAAGACGTGGACGCGGCCCCACTCCACCGCGAGGGTGACCTCGTCCCCCTCGCGGACGCGCGGGTCGTCGGTGACCGTGATCACGGTCCGGCCGGCCACGTCCACGCTCAGCTCGCGGGAGCGGCCGAGGCGTTCGACCAGGACGACCCGGCCGCGCATGGCGAGCTCCCGCCCCGCGCCGTCCGGCGGCGCGGACGGTCCGGCGATCCGCAGGTCCCGGGGGCGCAGCCCGAGCAGGACGGCGTCGGCGCCGTGCGCCTCCTCCGGGAGGGCGACGGTGGCTCCCCCACCGTGGGTGGTGGCCAGTCCTCGGTGCACGCGGGCCTCCAGCAGGTTCGTCTCGGGCTGTCCCAGGGAGCGGGCCACGAAGGCGTCCGCCGGGGTCTCCCACACCTGGGCGGGGGTGCCGACCTGGACGAACCGCCCCTCGCGCAGCACCCCGATGCGGTCCCCCAGGGCCAGGGCCTCCTGGTAGTCGTGGGTGACGTAGACGGTCGTGGTGCGCGCCGCCCCGCTGAGCTGCTTGAGCTCCGCCCGCATGGCGGCGCGCAGTTTGGCGTCCAGGTGGGAGAGGGGTTCGTCCAGCAGGTAGACGTCGGCCGGCCTGACCAGCACCCGGCCCAGGGCCGTGCGCTGGCGCTGGCCGTTGGACAGTTCGCGCGGGTAGCGGCCGAGCAGGTGGTCGATGCCCAGGGTCCGGGTGACCTCGCCGACGCGCGCAGTGCGCTGCTCGGGCGTCCAGGTCCCCAGGCGCCCGGAGCGCAGGGGCGAGGCGAGGTTCTCCGCCACGGTCTTCTGGGGGTAGAGGGCGTAGCTCTCGAAGGCCATCGCCACGTTGCGCTCGTAGGGCTCCACCCCGGTCATGTCGCGGCCCCCGATGAGGACGGCGCCGGTGGCCCCCTCCACGAGTCCGGCGACGCACTTGAGGGTGGTGGTCTTGCCCGCCCCCGAGGGGCCCAGGACGACGAAGAACTCGCCGTCGGCGATCTCCGCGTCCAGGCCGCGCAGGGCGGTCTTCCTTCCGTAGCGGGCGCCGAGCCCGCGCAGTTCCAGGGAACTCACGACTTCACCGCCCCGAACGACAGGCCGCGCACGAGATAGCGCTGGATGGACAGGGCCACCAGGAGCGGTGGCAGGGCCGCGATGAGCGCGGCGGCGGCGGTGAGGTTGTAGAACGCCTGCCCGCCGCCGCCGAGGAAACGGGTCACGGCCACGGTCACCGTGGGGTTCTGGCTGCCGGTGAGGATGAGCGGGAACACGTAGTTGTTCCACGCGAAGACGAACGCCAGCAGCGCCGACGCCGCGATGCCGGGCCGCACCAGCGGGAGCGCCACCGTGAGGAAGGCGCGGGTGCGGGTGTAGCCGTCCAGGAGGGCCGCCTGTTCGAGCTCCTCCGGCATGTCCTGGAAGTAGGACCGCAGGATCCACACGATCAGCGGCAGGGTGACCAGCTGGAGCACCCAGATCGTGCCGGCGCCGGAGTCGAACAGCCCGAGCTGGTTGTAGATGACGAACAGCGGCACGATCACCATCAGTTCCGGCGCGAACCGGAACGACAGGATGGTGAACATGATGTCCCCGGACCCCCGGTAGGCCCAGCGTCCGGCCGCGTAGGCCGCCGGGACGCCGATGGCGAGGGACAGCAGGACCGCGCCCAGCGAGGTGATGAGGCTGGTGAGCAGCGCCCCGGTGAAGTCGACGCTGGTGAGGCGGGCGCCCTCCTCGCTCAGCACGGTGGCGAAGTTGTCCAGGGTCGGGGTGAACACGAAGTAGGTGGAGGTCTGGTCCGCCCTGGACTTGAGGGACAGCAGGACCATCCACAGGATCGGGAACAGCGAGAAGGCGAACCACAGGACCAGCAGGAGGTCGGCCCCGGCGGAGGCCGGGGAGGACCGGCGCCGTCCCGGGCGGCGGGTGGCGGTCACGTCTCAGTCCTCCGATCCGGCCGCGCGGCGCTGGGCCCGGCCCAGGACGGAGACCAGGTAGCGGGCGGTGACGAACACGATCACCCACAGCAGCAGCATGTAGGTGCTGCCGAGGGAGAAGTTCAGGTTGGTGATCGAGTTCTGGAAGGCGCCGATCTGGAGGGTGCGGGTGGCCCCTCCCGGTCCTCCGGCGGTGAGCACGTACACGTGGTCGAAGACCTTCAGCGAGTCCATGAACCGGAAGATCACGGCGACGAGGACGTAGGGCCACATCATCGGCAGCATGAGGCGCCGGAACATGTAGAGCCGGCCCGCGCCGTCCACGTCGGACGCCTCGAAGGGCTCCCGGGGCAGCGAGCGGAGGCCCGCCAGGACGAGGACCGCGACGAAGGGGGTGAAGATCCAGACGTCGACCAGCATCACCGACCACAGGGCCCGGTCCTCGCTCAGCCAGTCGAAGGTGGAGCCGAGTCCGAGCACGTGGTTGAGCACGCCGAACTGGGGGTTGAACATCAGTCCCCAGATGACGCCGGCGATCACCGGGGCGATCATCAGGGGCAGGATCAGCAGGCGTTCCAGGAGCCTGCCCACGAGCCCGGAGCGGAAGAGCAGCAGCGCGACGCCGACGCCGAGGACCGTCTCGACGGCCGTGGCGGCGACGGCGTAGGTGGCGGTCACGCGCACGCTGGACCAGAACACCGGGTCGCCGAGGGTCCCGGTGATGTTCCGGAGTCCGACGAACACGGGCTCGGGGACGACGGCCGCGTAGTCGAGGAAGGCGTAGTAGGCGCCCAGGGCGAACGGGTACAGGATGCCCGCGATGACGAGGACGGCGGGGACGGACAGCAGGTAGGGCCGGAGCCCGCGCCGCCAGGCGGGTACCCGGCGGGCGGGGGCGCCGCTCCCGGACCCGTCCCCCTCCGCCTCCGGGGGCGCGGTGGTCGTGCTCACGTGCTCGCCCCCCTCACTCGGTGTCCAGCGCGTCGGTGCTCGCCCGCGCCAGCGCGTCGAGCCGTTCCCCGGCGTCGTCGCCCGCGTAGATGTCCTGGAGCGCCACCGCCCAGTTCTCGGTGTTCTCGAAGAACTGCGTCTGCGGTGTGAAGTGGATCCTCGTGGAGTCGATGACCCTCTCGAAGGTCTCCTGGTAGCCGGAGAACTCGCCGAGGCCCGCCTTGAACGCGTCCTCGAACACGGACTCGCGGGTGGGGTCGGCGAACCCCAGTTCCCCGGTCTGGACGGCCTGGCTCTGGGCGTCCCTGCCCGTGGCCCACTGGATGAACAGCCAGGCGGCGAGCTTGTTGCGGGACGCGGAGCTCATGGCCAGCGACCACGTCCACAGGTTGGTGTCGTAGTTGCCGTCGGGTCCGGCCGGTCCCGGGTGCCAGGCGAGGTTGCCCGCCTCGGCGCTGTTGCCCGCGATGTTCTGGGGGTAGGTGGCCGAGTCCGCGTCGTAGACCATCATGGCCGTGCCCGACCCGAGGTCGGCGGTGCAGTCGGGGTAGTCGTAGGTGGTCCAGGAGGTGGGTCCGGCGTCGCGCGCGAGGTCGACCCACTTCCGGGTGAAGTCGACGGCGGCCTCCGAGTTCATGGCGGCCACGAGCCGGTCTCCCTCCAGCGTGTAGTCGACGCAGCCCTCCCTGGTGAACTGGGTCATGAACCCGGGGTGGACGGTCGCCCAGGAGCGCGATCCCCGGAAGGCGAGGCCGTAGGTGTTCTCCGAGCGGTCCGTGAGGTCGACCGCGAGTTCGCGGAGTTCGTCGAAGGTCTCCGCCGGCCGGATGCCGCGCCGGTCGAACTCGGCCTTGTTGTAGCAGATCACGTTGGTCTCGAAGCCCCACGGGACGGCCCACTGCCCCCCGGTGCCCAGGGGGCTCCCGACGGTGAAGTCCCAGGACGTGGAGGTGCGCAGGCCCTCGTAGATGTCGTCGAAGTCGTACTCGTCGCTCGTGGCGGACTCGTTGTCGATCCAGGGGCGCAGGTCCTCCATCCAGCCGGGCGGGCCGTAGGTCCAGATGAAGTAGGCGCCGGTCATGAACGCGTCGTAGTTGCCCGCGCCGCCGGCCAGCTCGGTGTTGAGGCGCGTGTAGTAGTCGGCCTCCGCGACGAGGTCGGCGTTGACGGTGATGCCGGTCAGCTCCGTGAACTGCGCGAGGAGGGGCTGGAACGCCACCTGGTAGGGGTGCGGGGTCTGGAGCACGGAGATCTCGGCGCCCTCGGCCTTGCGCCAGTCGAACGCCCCGGTGACCTCGCCGGCCCCGTTCTCGCCGCCGGCGGTGCTGCCGGTGCCCAGTCCGCACCCGGGCAGCAGGACCGCTCCCGCCGCGGCCGCGCCGCCCGCTCCCAGGAGGCCCATGGCACGGCGCCGGGACAGGTCCGCCGCTCCGGGCGAACCGGGGACGAGGGGGGTTCCGGGGGTGCGCGGGGGGCGGCGGTGCCTTCTGGGGTTCACGGTGCTCTCCAGTCGGTGGTGGGGGTGGCGCCGTCCGGCGGGACCGCCGGTCGGCCGCGCCGGGGTTCAGTCGGAGGGGCCGGGGTCCCGCCGCGTGTCCGGATCGGGGCGCGCCGGGGGCGCGGAGGACCGCTGACGCGCCGGGTCGGAGGGGCGCCGGGGGCCCGGCGTGGAGTCGTGCGTCCCCGGGGCCGTGCGGGGTTCCCGGCGCGTCGGGAGGTTGAGCGCCAGCAGGGCGGGCGGCTCGGCGGGGTCGGCGGGGACGCGCAGCCGGGTGACCGCGCCGTTGTCCAGCCGGGGGAGCACGCGCCGGTAGCAGGCCAGGGGGATGCCGAGCCAGGAGCACAGGGCCAGGCGCAGCGCCGTGTTGTGGGCGACGACGAGGACGCGCCGTCCGGGGTGCTCGTCGGCGAGGCTCCGCAGGGCCGCGCGCACGCGGTCCGCGACCGCGGCGGGGTCCTCGGCGCCGGGGAGCGGGTGGGCCGCGGGGTCGGCGCGGAAGGCGTGCGCCGTCCCGGGGTGGCGCTCGTCGGTCTCGGCGAGGGTCAGCCCCTCCGCCAGCCCGAAGTCGGCCTCGGCGAGGTCCCGCAGGACGACGGGCTCCACGCCGAGCGCCGCGGCGGAGGGGAGGGCCGTGGCCCTGGCGCGGCCGAGCGGGGAGCAGGCGACCGCGTCGTGGGGGTGTTCGCCGACCCAGAGGGCGAGGTCGCGGGCCTGGTCGCGGCCGGTGCGGTCGAGGGAGACGTCGGAACTGCCCGCGTACCGGTTCTCCGCGTGCCAGACGGTGCGGCCGTGGCGGACCAGGGACAGCTCCGTGTACGCCGGGGTCATGCCGTGGCCCCCCTCGGGGTCCGGGGCCCGCCGAGCCACCCGCGGTCGCGGAGGGCCTCGACGAGGCGCCGGTACCCGTGTGCGAGTTCGTCCGCGCGGGACGGATCGGGTTCGTAGCGGTGGGCGACGCGGACCATGGCGCGCGCGGTCTCGGCCAGGCGGCCCGCCGGGGCGCGGGCGATCACCGCGGAGCCGAACGCCGAGCCGGTGTGCGCGGGGACCAGCACGGTGCGGCCGAGGACGTCGGCCCGCAGGGCGGTGAGCCAGTGGTTGCGGACCGCGCCGCCGACGGCGGTGACCGGGCCCGCGGTGTCGGCGCCCAGCGCGGCGAGGGCGTCCAGGGAGAGGCGTTCGACGTAGGCCAGCCCGTGGGCGATCCGGTTGAGGCGCGCGGCGGGGTCCGTCGGACCGCTCCCGGGGCCGAGGTCGAACCCCCGTGCGCCGGGGGCCGCGAAGGGGAACCGCTCACCGGCGCCCGCGAGCGGGTACGTGGCCCCGCCGGGGACGCCGAGGCGGAGCGCCCGCGCGGTGAGCAGGTCGAGGTCGTGGCCGCCGAGGTCGGTGTCGAGCCGTCCGGTACCGGTGCTGGACGCGCCCCCGGGCAGCCAGCCGCCGTCCGGGTTGCGGTGGTTGTAGACCACCCCGGAGGGGTCGCGGAGCGGGTGGGGGCTGGCGCCCTTGAGGACGAGCGTGGTGCCGAGGGACGAGCACCAGAGCCCCGGTGCGAGGGCGGCGGTGGCGACCTGGGCCGCGCAGCCGTCGGTCATGCCGGCCCGGACGGGGGTGCCCTCGGGGATGCCGGAGGCCCGGGAGGCGGCCGCGGTGACGTGGCCGACCGTCGCGCCGGGGGCGACCACGGGGGGCAGGACCGCCGGATCGATCCCGAGGCGGTCCACGAGGGTGTGCGGCCAGCTCAGGGTCCGCGGGTCGTAGCCGGTCTTGAGGGCCTGGCTGGTGTCGGTGGGCACGGCCGCTCCGGCGAGGCGCCCGGAGACGTGGTCGCCCTGGTGGGCGACGAGCAGCCCCGGGGCGAGGCGGCCCTCGCGGGCGAGCCCGACCAGGCGGGGGAGGGCCCAGGTGGGCTGGACGTGGTCGGCGCCCAGGGTGTGGATCGCCGCGGTCCGGGAGGCCGCCCTGGCGTCGTCGTACATCTGGGCCGGTCCGACGGGCAGGGCGTCGGCGGTCTGGAGCAGGAGGGTGCCGGAGGTGCCGTCGACGCTGACGGCGCCGACCGGGCGCCCGTCCCCGGGGTCCCGCGCGGCGAGGGCGGCGCCGGTGGCCCGGCAGGTGGCGCTCCACCACTCCTCGGGGTCCTGTTCGTGGCGGGGCCCGTCGCGGTGGTCGCGGAACAGGGCGGCCTCCCCGGAGCCGACGACGGCGCCGTGGTCGTCGACGAGGACGGCGCGGACGCCCTGGGTGCCCAGGTCGACGCCGAGCCAGAGGGCGTCGCGCCGGTCGGCGGGGTCGGGGGGAGCTTCACGTGGTGAACCGGCAGCGCGCACCGCGGATCCTCTGCTCGGAGGCGTACAGGGATGTGACCCGCTTCACCTTCGGACGTGGTGTCGGCCAACGTAGGACCGCGCTCTTCTCATGTCAAGGTGTGTTCGTCACATGTTTCCCGGTGATCTTCACGGTCCCGGGGCGGCTCCCCAGGTCAACGGGGCACGGCCCTCCGCACCCGCCCCGTCTCAACGGGTGAACTTCACACCGGGGGTTGACACACGACGGCCGCCCGGTTGAGATGTTCGGCAACAGGACGACGAACGACGGGGGACACGCACCGTGGCGGCCAAGGCGGACCCGAGCGAGCACGACCGGGTCGAGGACGAACGCCCCCCGGGGCCGGGGGACCGGCAGTCTCTGATCACGGGCCTCGTCCTGGACAGCGGGTCGGTGTCCGCCCAGGAGCTGGCCGAGCGCTTCGGGGTCTCGGTCATGACCATCCACCGCGACCTGGACGAGCTCCAGCGCCAGGGGGTGCTCCGCAAGGCGAGAGGGGTGGCCACCGCCCAGCCCAGCGGCACCTTCGAGTCCAACGTCGAGTACCGCAGACGGGTCAACGCCGACGCCAAGCGCGCCATCGCGGCGCGGGCGGCCGGACTGGTCGAGCCCGGCATGTCGGTGCTCCTCGACGACTCCACCACCGCCGCCCACCTCGTCCCCCACCTGGCGGAGCTGGCCCCGCTCACCGTGGCCACCAACTACCTGCACGCCCTCACGGAGCTGTCCCGGCTGCGGGACGTGCAGGTCGTCGCGCTCGGCGGCACCTACGACGTGCAGCACGACTCGTTCCTCGGAACGACCTGCGTGGAGGCCATCCGCTCGATGCGCTTCGACGTCGCCTTCGTCAGCACCTCCGCGGTGACGGCGGGCCACGCCTTCCATCAGGAGGACAGGATCGTGGCGGTCAAACGCGAGATGGTCGCCGCCGCCGAGAGGTGCCACCTGCTCATCGACCACTCCAAGCTCACCCGCAGCGCGCTCCACCGCCTGCTGCCGCTGGAGGGGTTCACGTCCGTGGTCGTCGACTCCGCGACCCCCGCCGAACACCTCGCCCGGCTCCGCGAACACGACGTGCCGGTGGAGGTGGCGGGCGATGACGTCTGATCCCGCCCGGCGGGGCCCCTCCGGCCGGACCGGGCCCCCGGCGGGCCGCCCCGTGGTCGTCTTCGACCTCGACGGGGTCGTCGTGTGGACCGAGCACCTGTGGGAGGAGTCCTGGGAGGCGTACTGCCGACGCCACGGCGCGCCCTGGTCCCGCGACGACACGCTCCGGGTGCAGGGCATGAGCAGCCCCGAGTGGTCGCGGGACGTGGCCGGGCGGATCCACCGCAGCACCGGCGCCCGGGTCGACCCGGAGCACGTGTACGAGTCCTGCGTCGCGCACATGCGCGACGCCCTCCTGGCCGGTCGCGGCCCCCTCCTCCCCGGCGCCCGCGACCTCCTCGCCGACACCGCCGCGGCGACCGTGATCGGCCTGGCCTCCTCCGCGGCCCGGCCCGTCATCGACACCGTCCTGGAGCGCGAGGGGCTGGCCCGCCTGTTCGCCGCCACGGTCTCCAGCGAGGAGGTGGCGCGCGGCAAGCCCTCGCCCGACGTCTACACCGAGGCCCTGCGGCGGCTCGGCGTCCCCCCGGCCGCCGCCGTGCCGCTGGCCGTGGAGGACTCGGCCAACGGCATCCGCGCGGCCAGCGCGGCGCGCATGCGCGTCGTCGCCCTCCCCAACCGCGACTACCCGCCCGGCGCGGACGCGCTCGCCCTCGCCGAGCACGTCGCGGCCGACCACGACGACGCCCGCGCCTACCTCCGCTCGGCCCTGGAGGCCGCGCCCTGACGCCGCCGGGGCCCGCCGGACACGCGCCCCGCGGCCACCGACCCGCAGTTTCCCGCAACCGCCGGAGCACCGGCACTTCCCGCAGCCCCGACGGCGTGAGGAGACCCGTCCCATGTCCCGACCGCTCGACGAAGCCACCACGTTCCGTGAGGGATCGACCACCTGTCCGGCCCGGGTGCGCCGACGGCCCCCCGGACGCGCGGACGCGCGCCCCCCGGTGGCCGCCGGTCCCCCGCCCTCCCCCGGGGTGCCGGGCTCCCCGGGAGAGGGCGCTCCGTGAGCGGCGGGCGGACCCTCCTCGGCGTGGACGCGGGCACGTCCGTGGTCAAGGCCGTCGTGTTCGACGAGACGGGCGCGGCGCTGGCCGTGCGCGGACGCGGCCTCGCGGTCTCCCACGGGCCGGGGGGCGCGGTCGAACAGGACCTGGAGCACGTCCTGGCGGGGGTGTCGGAGGTGGTCCGCGCCGTGGCCGCCGAGGCGGGCTCCCCACCGGACCTGGTCGCGGTGACCGGGCAGGGCGACGGGTGCTGGCTCACCGACGCCGACCACAGGCAGGTGCGCCCCGCCATGTCGTGGCTGGACGGGCGCGCCTCGGAGATCCTCCGGCGGTGGAACCGCACGGGGGTGACCGAGCGGGTCTACCGCGAGAACGGCACGACCATGTTCCCCGGCACCGCCGCGCCCCTGCTGGCCTGGCTCGACGAGCACGAACCGGGGTCCCTGGACCGGGCGGCGACGGCCGGGTACTGCAAGGACGCGGTGTTCGCCCGGCTGACCGGCACACGGGCCACCGACGCGAGCGACAGCTCGATGCCGTTCGGCGACGGCTCCGGGAAGGGTTACAGCGACGCCGTGCTGGAGCTGACGGGGCTCACCGGCCGGCGCGGCCTCCTGGCGCCCGTCTCGGCCGCCCCCGGCGCCGGGCTGCACGCCGACGGCGCGCGCCTGCTGGGGCTGCCGGAGGGGACCCCGGTCCGCTCGGGGCCGTTCGACTTCCCCGCCTGCGCGGTGGGGGCGGGCGTGCGCGACCCGGGCGACGCCCTGATGATCGTCGGCACCACCCTCGGGTGCATGGTGCTCGTCGACCGCCTGGAGACCGCGGGGACCCCGGCGGGGTTCCACGTCTCCACGGGTGGGCGGGGACGGTGGCTGCGGGCGATGCCGGCGATGGTGGGCACGGCGTCCGTGGACTGGCTGCTGTCCGTACTCGGGATGGACGTGGAGGGCGTCGGCCGGTCCCTCGCCGAGAGCGCCCCGGGCGCGGGAGGGGTGGAGGTGCTGCCGTACCTGGCCCCGTCGGGCGAGCGCGCCCCGTTCGTCGACCCGCGCGCGGCGGGCCAGTTCACGGGGGTCAGGCTGACGACCTCGCGGGGCGACCTCGTGCGCGCGGTGTGCGAGGGGCTGGCCTACGCGGCCCGGCACTGCTTCGACACGGCGGGGTCCCCGGACCGCCTGCTGGTCTGCGGCGGGGGCTCCCGGTCCCTGCCGTGGCTCCAGGTCTTCGCCGACGTGCTCGGGATACCGCTGGAGACGGCGCGAGCCCCCGAGGTCGGCGCCCGCGGCGCCGTCCTCTCGGCGGTGGGCGACTCGGTGGACCGGGCCGGGTGGACCGCCCCGTCCGCGACCGTCGAGCCGGATCCGGCCCTGCGCGCCCACTACGACGACGGCTACGGGCGCTACCTCGCCCACCTGGAGGCGGCCCGCCCGCTGTGGCGGCCCCTCGCGGCGGGCCCCGCGTCCGGGCGGGTCCCGCGGCCCTCCCCCGCCTGTGACGACGCGGAGGTCCCCCGTGGGCTCTGAACCGCACCGGCTCTCCCCCGCCGACCGGGACCGGGTGCTGTCGCGGGCCGGGGGCGGGCACTTCGACGTGGTCGTGGTCGGCGGCGGCATCACCGGGTCGGGGTGCGCGCTCGACGCAGCGGCCAGGGGCCTGTCGGTCCTGCTGGTCGAGGCCGGCGACCTGGCGGGCGGGACGTCGTCGCGCTCGGGCAAGACGGCGCACGGCGGGCTGCGCTACCTCGAACAGCTCAACTTCTCCCTGGTCGCGGAGGCCCTGCGCGAACGGGACCTCATGATCGGCGTGACCGCGCCGCACCTGGTGGCCGCCGAGCCCTTCCTGCTCCCGACCACCCGCTGGTGGGAGCGGACGTACTTCGGTGCGGGGGTGCTCGCCTACGACGCCCTGGCACTGTCCCGGCGGCGGGGAGCCGGGGTCCCCGCGCACCGGCACCTGTCCCGGCGCGGCGCGCTCGCGCTCGCACCGGGGCTGGACGCCTCCGCGGTCACCGGCGGCATCCGGTACCACGACGGGCGCATGGACGACGCCCGGCACACCCTGGCCGTGGCGAGGACCGCGGCCGGCCACGGCGCGCTCGTCCTCAGCCACGCCAGGGTCACGGGGATGCGCGTGGAGGGGGGCCGGGTGCGCGCGGTGGCCGTCCGCACGGCCGAGGGGGGCGAACTCGAGGTGTCGGCGGGCTCGGTGGTCAACGCCGCGGGAGTGTGGGCCGCGGACGTCCAGGCCATGGCGGGCGAGCCGGCCCTCGCCGTGCGCCCGGCCAAGGGAGTGCACCTGCTGGTGGAGGGCGGGGCCTTCGACTCGCGGACGGGGCTCATCGCGCGGGCGGAGGACTCGGTGATCATCCTGCGGCGCTGGTACGGGCGGTGGCTGCTCGGCACCACCGACACCGCGTACGAGGGGGACCGGTCCGCCCCGGGCGTGGACCCCGAGGACGTGGACTACCTGCTGCGCAACGTCAACCGCTACCTCGCCCGCCCGCTGACCAGGGCGGACGTGCTGGGCGCCCACGCGGGGCTGAGGCCGCTGCTCGCGTCCGGGAACGCCGCGGCCACGTCGGCGCTCTCGCGCGACCACGCGGTGCTGAGCGGCCACGGCGTGGTGACGGTCGTGGGCGGCAAGTACACCACCTACCGCCTGATGGCGCGGGACGCGGTGGACGCGGTCGGCCGGGTGCTGGGCCGGAGGCTGCCGCCGACCCCGACCGCGCGGATCCCGCTGGTCGGCGCCCGCGACCGGCAGGGCGCCGCCGGGCGCGCCGCCTCACCGGCCGCCGGGCACGGGGTCGCGGAGCACCACGTACGGCGCATGCTCCTGCGGTACGGCGACGAGACGCCGCGGGTGCTGGAGTCGGTGCGGCGCGACCCGGCCCTGGGGGCGACCGTGGCGGGCTACCTGGCGGCGGAACTCCGGCACGCGGTGACCCACGAGGGGGCCCGGACCCTGGAGGACGTGCTCGCCCGGCGCACCCGGGTGGCGCTCGAAGCGCCCGACGGCGGCGCGGCCCTGGCGCCCCGGGCGGCGGCGCTGGTGGCGCCGCTGCTGGGGTGGGACGAGGCGGACGTGGAACGGGAGGTGGCCGCGTACCGGGCCGCCGTCGCCCGCGACCGCGCCGCACTGGGATGACGGGACCGGGACGCGCCGCGCCCCCGTCCCGGAGCCCCGGGACGGCGGTCGTGCGCGCCGCACACGGCCCCGCTCCCGCGCTCCCCTCCGGCGCCGCGGTCCCCCGGGTCGTCCACAGGCCGTGGCCCGGGGTGGTGCGCGGGATCCCCGTGCCCTAGCTTCGAGGCATGAAATTCCTGGTACGCGAACGCGTTTTCGACATCGGTGACGACTACTGGGTGACCGACGAGGACGACCGGAAGGTCTTCCTCGTCGACGGCAAGGCCCTGCGGATCCGCACGACCTTCGAGCTCAAGGACACCGACGGCAACGTCCTCACCGTCATCCGCAAGAAGCTGTTCAAGGTCCGTGACCAGATGCGCGTCGAGCGCGACGGCGACACCGTCGCCACCGTGCGCAAACGCCTGGTCAACCCCCTGCGCGACAAGCTCGTGGTGGACATGGAGGGCGCGCCGGACTGGGAGGTCACCGGCGACTTCCTCGGCAAGGAGTACGTCATCGCCGACGAGCACGGCACCGTCGCGCACGTGTCCCGCAAGTGGTTCCGCGTCAGGGACACCTATGCGGTGGACGTCAACACCCACCGGAGCGACATCGGAGGCGACGCCGCCCTCGTGATCAGCGTCGCGGTCGCCGTGGACTCCCTCACCCGGGACGACGAGGAGGGCGAGGAGCAGGACTGACCACCGCGTCCCGCGGCGTCCGCCCCCTGCCCCCGGGCCGGGCCGGCCGTGGGGGCCTCAGTCGCTGAGGACGCCGAGCATGCTCCGCTCCCAGGGGAGGTAGGGCTGTCTGCTGCTGCGCAGCACCGGGCGCGGATCCCGCTCCTCGGACACGCAGCGGGAGATCTCCAGGGCCGCGAGCTCCCCCGTCATCCGGAAGGCCCGGGGCGTGGAGTCCTCCCGGTGCCAGCGGGCGTCGACCAGGCGCACCAGGGCGACGATACCCGGTCGGGCGCCGTCACCGGCCTGCCATGCCAGCCGCAGGCCCTGGGCGAAGGCCGCCGCCAGCTCGTCGGGGAGGCGCTCCCCCCGGGGCCCGACGGGCGCGACCGCGTTGACGAACTCGAAGCCGTCGGGGTGCCCGTCGGGCAGGGGTTCGGCCTCGGCCCACGCCGCGGCGAAGTGGCCGCCGCAGCTCTGGAGGACGTTGCGGACGTAGATCCCGTGGACGGGACGGGACAGCGACGTGCGGTTCGGGAAGGGCACCGGCCTCTCCTTCCTCCGTGTGTGCGACGGTTCCGTAGTCCTTCCCGGTGTTCGCCCCGAAGATGCCCATGCGTTGTCGATCGGTTGTCCGGGCCGGGCCGCGCGGGCGCCGGCCGCGCCCTGCCCGCCCACCGGCGTGTGGAGGGGGAACAGGGTGGCTGGCTGTAGTGCCGGACTCCTCCGGGATGCCCCAGACTGATCGTTGCCGAGGGGTTCCGACGTGAACGGGGAGTAACGAGGATGAACGAGGTCTGGGCTCGGGCGTTGCGGGCGAGCGGCTACCTCCTGGTGGCCTTCGCCTCCGGCCTGGCCGTGCTGGTGGCGCTGCCCCTGACCCTGGCCGTGGTGCTCACCGTGCCGGTCGGCGGCCTCGGGTTCGTGCTGCTGCCGCGCTGGCTGGGCGCCGTCGGGAGGTTCGCCGCGTGGCACCAGAGGCGGGCCTCGGACCTGCTCCGGGTGCCGGTGCCGGATCTCCCGGGCGCCGACACCCCCGGTTTCCTCGCGCTGTGGCGCGAACCGTCCACCCGCAGGGTGCTGCTGTGGATGCCCGTGTTCACGGCGGCGAGCATGCTCGCCGGGATCCTGGGCGTGGCCGCGGTCTCCCTGCCCGTCACCTCGGTGCAGTTCCCGTTCTGGTGGGCGCTCCCGGAAGGCATGGAGTTCCAGTTCGTCGGGATCCCGGCCGACGGCTGGGGTTCGGCCCTGCTCCTCATGGCCGCGCAGCTGGTGCTCGGGGTCGTCCTGCTCCGGTGGGCCGTGGTCCCGGTGGCCAAGGCGCACGCCCGCCTCAACCTGCGGCTGCTCGCCCCCACCGAGGCCGAGCTGCTGGCCGCCCGGGTGGACGAGCTGAGCCGGACCCGCGCCGAGGTGGTGGACGCCCACGGTGCGGAGCTGCGCAGGATCGAGCGCGACCTGCACGACGGCACCCAGGCGCGGCTCGTCTCGATCGCGATGCAGCTGGGCGTGGCCCGCGAGGCCCTCGCCGAGGACCCGAAGCTCGCCGCGCTGCTGAAGGACGCCCACGAGGGCACCGAGGAGGCGATGACGGAGCTGCGCGAGGTGATCCGCGGCATCTATCCGCCCATCCTCGCCGACCGGGGGCTGGCCGGGGCGCTGAGCGCGCTGGTCGCCCGCACCACGGTCACCACCCGGCTGGACGTGGGAGACCTGGGCACGCTGCCGGTGGCGGCGGAGACGGCCGCGTACTTCGTGGTCACCGAGGCGGTCACCAACGCGGTGCGGCACGCCGCCGCCGGGGAGATCCGCGTGCGCCTGGACCGTGTCGGCGGCGTCCTGCGCGTGTCGGTGCGCGACGACGGCGCGGGCGGGGTGGACGAGTCCCGCGGCAGCGGGGTGACGGGCATCCGGCGCCGGGTGGCCGCGCTGGACGGTACCGTGCGCGTGGAGAGCCCGGCGGGCGGGCCGACAGAGGTCGAGGTGGAGCTGCCGTGCGGATCGTGATCGCCGAGGACAACGTTCTGCTGTCCGCGGGCCTGGAGCTGCTGCTGTCCACGCGCGGGTTCGAGGTGGCGGAGGTCGCCGTGGACGCGCCGGCCTTCGCCGACGCCGTGGAGCGGCACCGGCCCGACCTGGCGATCGTCGACGTGCGGCTGCCGCCGAACTTCCGGGACGAGGGCATCCACGCGGCGATCGCGGCCCGGCGGCGCCACGAGGCGCTGCCGGTGCTGGTGCTGTCGCAGTACGTGGAGCGCGACTACGCCGGTGAACTGCTGGCCGACGGCCGGGGCGGGGTGGGCTACCTGCTCAAGGACCGGGTGGGCCGGGTGAGCGAGTTCGTGGACGCCCTGCACAGGGTCGCGGAGGGGGGCACGGTGATGGATCCGGCCGTGGTCCGGCAGCTCCTGGCACGGCGGTCCCGGGATCCCCTGGAGAGCCTCACCCGGCGTGAGAGCGAGGTGCTGGGGCTGATGGCGGAGGGGTTGGGCAACGGGGAGATCGCCGAGCGGATCGTCGTGACCGAGAACGCGGTGCACAAGCACGTCGGCAACATCTTCGCGAAGCTGGGGCTGTCGCCGTCCGACAGCGGGCACCGCCGGGTGCGCGCGGTGCTCGCCTACCTCGACGGCAGGTGAGGGCCGCGCGCGCGGCGGTTCGGCGCCTCAGCCGCCGGCGGTCCGCGCGTCCTCGCGGGCGCCGCGCCGGTTGAGCAGCATGCCGGTGGCGGCGGCGGTGAAGAACATGAGCACGCCGTACACGGCCGAGGGGATCGCGATCTCCGTGCTGTCGAGCAGCGCGGGGCTGAGCGCGATGGCCAGGGAGAGCGTGGTGTTGTGCAGGCCGATCTCCATGCACGAGGCGATCGCCTCGGGGCGGCCCGTGCCGACGGCGCGCGGCGCCCAGTAGCCGATGACGAGGCTCGCGACGTTGAACAGCAGCACCATCGGGCCCACGGCGACGAGGTAGTCGACGAGGTCGGCGCGCTCCTGGAAGACCGCGACGGCGATGACGCCGAACAGCACCAGGACCGACGCCGCCTTGACCGGCCGCTCCATGCGCCGGGCGAAGGACGCGGCCCGGGCCCGGACGAGCATGCCCGCGGCGACCGGGACCAGGATGATCGCGAAGACCTGGAGAACCTTGTCGGCCTGGAGCCCGAGCGTGTCCCCGTCGCCCATGAAGTGGGCGATCGACAGGTTGGTGATCAGCGGGAGGCTCACCATCGCCGTGACGGAGTTGAGCGCCGTGAGGGAGATGTTGAGCGCGACGTTGCCGCGGAACAGGTAGCTGTACAGGCTGGCGGTGGTGCCTCCGGGGGAGGCCGCCAACAGCATCATGCCGACCGCCAGGGCCGGGGGCGGCTGGAAGAGCAGGACCAGGCCGAAGGCGAACAGGGGCAGGAGGAGGACCTGGCAGCCCAGGACGAGCGCGACCGTGCCGGGCAGTGCGGCGAGACGGACGAAGTCTCCGACGGTCAGGCTCAGGCCGAGGCCCAGCATGATGACGGCGAGCGCGGCCGGGAGCGCGATCGTGGCGATGGCGGAATCCATGGGGACACCTCGGGATCGGGCCGCGCAGGGGGAGGCGGCTCGGCGGTCGGGGGGCACTGACCGGCGCGGGGCGCCGGCCGTCGCGGACCGCGTTCGGTGTCGGTGCCGACGTGAGCTCGCCTGGGGTGTTCCGGGCGGGGCGGCCCGGGCGGAACGGGATCGCGCCGTCCCGTGATCTGCGCCACCATCGCTACTCGTCGGTATGTTGGCACGCCCGGGACGGCCCTGGCAAGGCCCCTGCCCGGTCACGGGCCCCGGGGGCGGGTCCCGGCGCGCCCCGCCCCCGGGCCGCGGTCAGGCCGCGGGCCAGGAGCTGCCGGTGAGGTCGTAGGCCAGGTGGAACCACACCTTGCGGATGCTCGGGTGCCCGTTGTCGCCCCACGCGCTGGCGAAGCTGTCGACCAGGGCCAGCCCGCGGCCGTTCTCGGCCGTGAGACGGTCGCCCGCCAGCGGTCCGGCGCTGAGCGGGCCGCCCTCCCCCGAGGGGGCGCTGGTCGGCCTGCCGTTGTCGCGGCAGGCCAGGGTCAGGCCGTTGGGTCCCCGGGTCACCTTGAGCACGAACGTCTGGCCGTCCTCCCCCGAGCGGCTGTGCCGGATGGCGTTGGTCGCCAGCTCGGTCCCCAGCAGCGCGAACACGTACCGGAACTCGGAGTCCCTGGTCGCCGCGCAGGTGTCCAGGAAGGCGCGGGCCAGGGGGATGCTGGCGGGCTCCCCGGCGAACTCCCAGTGGCGCTTGGCGAAGGGGACCGGGGACCGGCCGTTGAAGTAGTGCCGGTACTCGTCCGGGACACCCGCGAGGAAGGAGTCCTCCTCCTTGGCCAGGGCGGGCACGGAAACGAGCGTGGGCATGGGTGACTCCTTCGGCGGGGCGGTCCGTGAACGGGCGAACCGCGTGAGGGGGCGGCTGCGGGAGCGTCCGGCGGCCGTTCGGGGGAGGTCCGGCGCGGAACGGCTACGACCTTACGCGATCAGACCCCTGCGGGACAGGGGATGCGGGTGTGGCGAGCACCCGGATGCCCGTCCCGCTCGCCCCCTCCCCGCCCCCGCCCCGAAACCGCCTCCCCTTCCGTGCCTCACCCCGCCGCGTCGATCGCGTCCTCCGCCGCGGCCAGCGCCTCGGCCCGCTCCGCCGGGACCAGTCCGATCCTGGTCCGGCGGTCCAGCAGGTCGTCCGCGTCCATGGCCCCCTCGTGGCGCACGCCGAACCGGAACTCGGCGCCCGTGACACCGCGCACGACCGGTTCCAGCAGCGCGGGGTCGCCGCCGGCCCCGGCCAGGACGTCGACGGCCTCGGTCCCGTACCGCTCGACCAGGCGGCGCGGAGCCTCCACCGCGTCCAGCTCCTCGCGGGAGGCGGCGCCCACCAGGGCCAGGGAGCGCGTCCGGCACGGCCCCGCGGGCAGCCGGCGGGCGCGCACGGCGGCGTCCACCGCCTCCTCCGCCATCGCCCGGTAGGTGGTGAGCTTCCCGCCGACCACGGTGACCGTCCCGTTGGGCGCGACGGAGACGGAGTGCTCGCGCGACAGGTCGGCGCTGGCGCCGACGCCCTCCAGCAGCGGGCGCAGCCCGGCGAACGCGCCGATGACGTCATCGCGCCCGATCCGGTTCTCCAGCGCCCCGTTGAACCGGTCGAGCAGAAAGTCCACGTCGCCCTCGGGCACGTCGGGGACGTGCGGCGCGGGCCCGTCCACGGGTTCGTCGGTGAGCCCGGCGAACACGCGCCCGTCCGGCTGGGGCAGGGCGAAGACGAACCGGCTGACGCTCCCGCCGACGGGCACGGTGAGCGCGGCCCGGGGGCGGCCCAGGGCCGCGCCGTCGAGCACGAGGTGGCTCCCCCTGCTGGGCCGGAGCCGCACGCGGGGGTCCAGGAGTCCCGCGTGCACACCGGTGGCGTTGACGACGGCGCGCGGGCGCACGGGGATGATCCGGCCGGTGGCCGCGTCCCTCAGCACCGCGCCGTCGGCGGTCACGCTCTCGGCCGAGCAGCGGGTGAGGACCCTCGCCCCCTCGCGCGCGGCGGTGCGTGCCAGCGCGACGACGAGCCGGGCGTCGTCCACGAGCTGACCGTCGAAGGACAGGATGCCGCCGAGGAGGTCCCGTCTGGCGGCGCCGGGCAGCAGGCGCAGGGTCTGGCGGCCGTTGAGCAGCCGCGGGCGGGACAGCACGCTCCCCGGGGTCCCCGCCATCACGCGCAGGAGGTCGCCCATGCCCATGCCCGCGCGCACGGCCAGCGCCCCGGCCAGGCCGCTCCCCCTGTACACGGGCACGACCATCGGCATGGGTCTGACCAGGTGGGGTGCGGTCACCCGCATGAGGACGTCGCGTTCGCGGGCGCTCTCGTAGGCGATGCCGAACTGTCCCCTGGCCAGGTAGCGCAGGCCCCCGTGGACGAGCTTGGAGCTCCACCGGCTGGTGCCGAAGGCCAGGTCGTGGCGTTCGACCAGCACGGTGGAGAGTCCGCGCGAAGCAGCGTCGAGCGCGGCTCCGGCTCCCGTCACCCCGCCTCCGACGACCAGGACGTCCACCTCGGGCCGGGCCTCCAGCCAGGCCAGGTCGGCGGCTCTCCGGGCGGCGTTCAGCGAGGGGGACGCGGGACTGGCAGTGCTCATGCGGGCGGTCCTTTCGGGGGGACGGTGCGGCGGACGGGCCGGTGCGCGGCGCGACCCGGCCCGTCGGGGGCGCGGCGCTTCAGGGTGCGAGGTAGCCGTCGAGGAGGACGGCGAGCTCCCCCACGAGCCGGTCCTCGTCGAGGACGTCGGCGAACAGGCGGCGCGAGGTGACCGTGCCCTGCACGGTCACCAGGACGAGGCGGGCCAGGGCCTCGGGGTCGCCCGCGCGCACGGAGCCGTCGCGCTGCCCCTCGGCGACGACGGGCTCCACCAGGTCGAGGGCGGCCCGGTGGCTGGTCCCCAGCCGGTGGAAGGTGTAGGTCGCCAGGAGTTCGGGCTCGGTGTCCACGATCCGGGTGAACAGCGGGTGGGCCAGCATCGCGCGGGCGACCCGGGCGGCGTGGCGGACCAGCCGCGGGCGCACCCCCTCCCCCGGCGGATCGTCGGCGGAGTCCGCGCCGGCCTCGGCGAGGATCTGCCGCAGCTCGCGGGTGAGGAGGTCCGCGACGAGCGCGGTCGCGTCGGGCCAGCGGCGGTAGACGGTGGGCCTGCTGACCCCGGCGCGGCGCGCGACGTCGGTCAGCGTGGTGCGGCGCACCCCGAAGGCCTCGACGCAGGCGCGGGCCGCGTCCAGGATCCGATCCTCTACGTTACGTTTTGACGCCATATGTAAAACTGTAGGGCATGGCTCACGAGAAGACACCGCCCGGCGACGGGAACGGCCCCGGCGCGGGCGCAGGCTCCGCCCCCGGCACGGACACCGCACCCGACATGAGCTGGTTCGCCTGGGGCGACCCCGCCAGGGCGCAGGAGCTGGACCCCGGTCTGCGCGACCTCGTCGCCCAGGTGCTCCGGGCCCGCCTCCAGGACGTCCCCCCGGTCCCGGAGGAGCTGGTGGAACTGCCGCCCAGCAGGCTCGGACCCCGGCTGCGCGAGCTGTTCTCCGAGGTGGTCGGCCCCGGGCACGTGAACACGGAGGACCCCGTCCGCCTGCGCCACTGCGGCGGCAAGAGCACGCCCGACCTGCTGCTGCGCCGCGCGGGCCGGGCGGACCCGGCGCCGGACGCCGTCCTCTACCCGGCCGACCACGGTGAGGTGGAGCGGCTGCTCGCGGTGTGCTCGGAGGAGCGGGTCGCCGTCGTGCCCTTCGGCGGGGGCACCAGCGTGGTCGGCGGCGTCACCCCGCTCCGCGGGGGCTTCCACGCCGTGGTCTCCCTGGACCTGCGCCGCCTGGACCGCCTGGTGTCCGTGGACGCCCTCTCGTCGACGGCCGTCCTGGGCGCGGGCGTGCGCGGTCCGCACGCGGAGGCGATGCTGGCGGAGCACGGGCTCACCCTGGGACACCTCCCGCAGAGCCACGAGTACGCGACGATCGGCGGTTACGCGGCCACCCGTTCCAGCGGGCAGGCCTCCTCCGGGTACGGCCGGTTCGAGGACATGGTCGTGTCGCTGCGGGTGGCGACCCCGCGCGGCACCCTGGAGGCGGGCGGCCCGCCCGCGTCGGCCGCCGGCCCGGACCTGCTGCGCCTGGTGCTGGGCTCGGAGGGCACGCTGGGCGTCATCACCGAGGTGGGCGTGCGCGTGCGGCGGCTGCCCGAGCGCGTGCTGGACGAGGCGTGGTCGTTCCCCGACTTCGCCTCGGGAGCGGACGCGCTGCGCGTCCTGGCGCAGTCGGACGCCCGGCCGACCATGGCGCGCGTGCTCGACGAGTCCGAGACGTTCGTGGGGGCGGCCATGGGCGGGCGCGAGGCCGTCCCCGGGTGCCAGGCCGTGCTGGGCTTCGAGGGGGCCCCGGCGGAGGTGGAGTCCCGCGCCGCCGCGGTGCGGGAGGCCATGGCCGGGGCCGGCGGCACCCCGCTCGGCCCGGAGCCGGTGGCCCACTGGCGCGAGAACCGGTTCTCCTCCCCCTACCTGCGCGACACCCTGCTGTCGGCGGGGATCCTCGCCGAGACGCTGGAGACCGCCGCGTCGTGGACCGACCTGCTGCCGCTGTACGCGGCCGTGTCCGAGGCGCTCACGGGGGCGCTGGAGGGCGACGAGGGCGGCGCCGTGGTGATGTGCCACGTGTCGCACACCTACCCGACCGGCGCCTCCCTGTACTTCACGGTGGCGACGGCGGCCGGGCCCGACCCGGTGGCGCGCTGGGGCCGGGCCAAGCGCGCGGCGTCGGACGCGATCGTCGCCAACGGCGGGACGATCACCCACCACCACGCGGTCGGGTCGGACCACCGGCCGTGGATGGCGGCGGAGATCGGTCCCCTGGGCGGTGACGTGCTGCGCGCGGTCAAGGGCGCGCTGGACCCCGAGGGCGTGCTCAACCCGGGCAAGCTCATCCCCGAGGCGGGCTAGCGGACCGCCCGCTGCGCCGCCGGGTCGGCTCCGGCGGCGCGGCGGGCCCGGGCGGGCCCGTCCTCACGCCCTCTCCGCCTCGCGGGAGAGGCGGCGCTCGACCTGCCCCGCCATGTCCTGGAGGAAGGCCAGGGCCTCGCCCTCCCCGATGCCGCCGTCCTCCAGCGGCAGGCTGATCACGACCGCCACGTTCACGCTGGTGAAGGAGGCCGTCGCGACGACCGCGTCGGAGTACTCCCCGTCGCGGTACAGGACCGCGAAGCCGCCGTCCCCGGCCCGCACGGGCCGCCAGTCGAGAATCTCCCCCTGCATGCCCTCGGGCGCCCTGTCCCCCTCCAGGTCCTCCCGGGCCTGCGCCATGTCCTCTCGCAGGTCGGCGAGGGTCTCACCGCCGTCCTCGAACTCGTACAGGGACGCGAAGACGTCGAGGAGGAAGACGTAGGAGTCGTGGACGGAGCAGGCGAGGTAGCCGATCTGGCCGTCCTCCGCGTAACCCGCCTCCTCCGCCGAGTAGTAGTCGCCCGCGGCCATCGGGCTGTCGGCCCCGGGGATGCCGGCGACCACCTCCTCGGGCAGCAGCTGACGGCAGCCGGGAAGGTCGGCGTAGGGACGGCCGCCCGCCGCCTCCCACACCACGACGCCGAGGGAGGCGACCACCGCCAGGGAGGCGACGGCCGCCCAGACCAGCACGGCCGGTCCGCGCCGTGCCGGGCCTCCGGGCCGCCCCGGCGGGACTCCCCCCGGAGCGCCGTGGCCCGGCCGGCCGGGCGGGACGTACTGCTGCCCCGGATACCCGCCGTGGGGCGCTCCGGGCGGTCCGTGGGGCCCGGGCGGGGGCCGCCGGCCGGGGGGGCGGGGCGGCCGCCCCCGGTGGGGCGCGCCGGGGAACGGCCGGCCTCCGGGGGGACCGGGGAACGACGCGTCGTCGGGGGGATGGGTCATCGGTCTCGCGGCTGGGGGCGCACCCGCTCCCGGGGGGCGGGTGGTCGCCGCGCCTCCTCACAGGTGGTCTCGTGTCGCACGGAACGGCCCGGGCCGGCGTACGCGCACCGGGCGTGCGCCGGGACGCCACACCAAGTATCGCCAACCACGGCCTCCGCGCCATACCCAGGGCCGGAACCGGACGCGACCCTTCCCACGGCGCGAAACCGCCCCGGGCGCCCCCGCGTGCCCCGACAATGGATGCCGTGGCACGAGGAAAGCTCCGCATCTACCTGGGATCGGCCCCCGGGGTCGGCACCACGCACAACGTGCTGGTCGAGGCCCGCCGGCGGGCCTCGCACGGCGCCGACGTGGTGGTCGCCGCCGTCCACACGCACCGGAGGGAGCGCACGTCCGCCCTCCTGGAGGGGTTGGAGCGCGTGCCGCCGCACCCGTCCGGCTCGGTGGACACCGCGGCGGTGATCTCCCGGGCGCCCGGCACGGCCCTGGTCGACGACCTCGCCCGCTCCAACCCGCCGGGGGCGCCCAACCCGACCCGCTGGCAGGACGTGGAGGAACTGCTGGAGGCGGGGATCGACGTCCTGTCGACCGTGGGCATCCACCACCTGGAGTCGCTCAACGACGTCGTCCACCAGATCACCGGGGTGCGCCCCCAGCAGACGGTCCCCGACCACGTGGTGCGCCGCGCGGCCGAGGTCGAACTCGTCGACATCACCCCGCAGGAGCTGCGCCGCCGCATGGCGCACGGCGACATCCACCCCGCCGAGCGGGTCGACGCCGCCCTGGCCGACTACTACAGGGAGGGCAACCTGGCGGCGCTGCGCGAGCTGGCGCTGCTGTGGACCGCCGACCGCGTGGAGGAGGGCCTGTCCCGCTACCGGGGCGAGCACGAGATCCACCGCACCTGGGAGGCCCGCGAGCGGGTCGTCGTGGCGCTCACCGGGGGCCCCGAGGGCGAGACGCTCATCCGCCGGGCCGCCCGCGTCGCCGCCCGGTCGCGGGGCGGCCACCCCCAGCCGAGCCACCTCCTGGCCGTGCACGTCGTGCCGCCGCAGGGGATCTCGCAGACGCCGCCGGAGGACCTCCTGCGGCAGCGGCGCCTCCTCGCCGAGCTGGGCGGGACCTACCACCAGGTGGTCGGCAACGACGTCCCGACGGGCCTGCTGGAGTTCGCCCGGGGCGTGCACGCCACCCAGATCGTGCTGGGCTCGTCGCGCCGCCGGACCTGGCAGTACGTGTTCGGTCCCGGGGTCGGCGCGATCGTGGCCCGCGACTCCGGCGACATCGACGTGCACATCGTCACCCACGAGAGGGTGGGCAGCGGCCGGTGGCCCCTGCCGCCCCCGGGCCGGGGGCTGGGCGAGCACCGCCGGGCGGCCGGGTGGACCCTGGCGCTGCTGGCGCCCACCCTCGTCTCGCTGTTCCTGGCCCTGCCGCTGTTCTCGGACGTGGGCCCGGCCTCGGACACCATGCTCCTCCTGCTGATCACCGTCGCCACCGCGGCCGTGGGCGGGCTGCGCCCCGCCCTGGTGTCGGCGCTGTGGAGCGCGATCCTGCTCACCGTCCTGGTGTCGCCGCTGCACGGACGGCCGTCGGTGTCGCTGGACAACGTGGTGGCGCTGACCGCGTTCACCCTGGTGGGGACGCTGGTCGCGATCGTGGTGGAGATGGCGGCCCGGCGCTCGGCGCAGGCCGCGCGGGCCCGCGCCGAGGCCGACGCGGTGACCCTGCTGGCGGGCAGCATCCTGTCGGGCAAGGAACCCCTCCAGGCACTGCTCCGGCGCATCAGGGAGACGTTCGGGCAGCGGTCGGCGACCCTCCTGGAGCGGTTGGACGACGGCCGGTGGCGGCCCGCCCACAGCGTCGGCGCACCGGCCTGCGACTCCCCCGACGAGTCGGACGTGCTGGTGTCGGTCTCCGACAACCTGGCGCTGGCCCTGCGCGGCCGGGTGCTGCCCGCCGCCGACCGGGGCGTGCTGCGCGCGTTCGCGGCGCACATCGGCATCGCCCTGGAGCACCAGAGGCTGGAGTGGGACGCGGCCGAGGCGAGGAGCCAGGCGGCCGGCAACCGCATCCGCACCGCCCTGCTGGCCGCGGTGTCGCACGACCTGCGCACGCCGCTGACGTCGATCAAGGCGAGCCTGGCCAGCCTGCGCGCCACCGACATCACGCTCACCCCGGAGGACCGGGAGGACCTGCTGGAGACCGCCGAGGAGTCCACGGACCGGCTCAACCGCCTGATCGACAACCTGTTGGACATGAGCCGCGTGCACACCGACAACGTGCGCCCCAAGCTCCGCGCGGTGGGCCTGGAGGAGGTCGTCCCGATCACCCTTCTCGGCCTGCCCCACGAGGCCGTCACCGTGGACGTCCCCGACGGCCTGCCCCGGGTCCTGGCCGACGCCGGGCTCCTGGAGCGGGCGGTGGCGAACGTCGTCGCCAACGCGGTGCGGTACAACCCCGATCCGCGCCTGCCCGTGCTGGTCTCCGCGAGCGCGCACGGCGACAGCGTGCAGCTGCGCGTGGCGGACCGGGGGCCGGGCGTCTCGGACGAGGGCAAGCAGCGCATGTTCGAGGCCTTCCAGCGCCTGGGCGACGCCCCCCAGGGCACGGGGGTGGGGCTCGGGCTCGCCGTCGCCCGTGGTTTCGTTGAGGCGATGCACGGCACACTCGACCCCGAGGACACCCCTGGTGGCGGACTGACCATGGTCTTCACCCTGCGGGCGACAGAACCCGACAAGGCAGACATCGATGGCGAGAGGGGGTCCCATGCGGGTCCTGGTCGTTGACGACGACATGCAGATCATCCGGGCCATGCGGATCAACCTCCGCGCGCGCGGACACGACGTGGACACGGCCGCCGACGGGGCCACGGCCCTGCGGCTGGCGGCCGAGAACCACCCGGACGTGGTCCTCCTCGACCTGGGGCTGCCCGACATGGAGGGCCTGGAGGTCATACGGCGGCTGCGCGGCTGGTCCCAGGTGCCGATCATCGTGCTGTCCGCACGGCACTCGGCCGGTGAGAAGGTGCGCTGCCTGGACTCGGGCGCCGACGACTACGTCACCAAGCCGTTCGGCATGGACGAGCTGCTCGCCCGGATGCGGGCCGCCGAGCGCCGGTCGGTCCGCGCCGAGGAGGCGCCGGTCGTGCGCACGCAGTGCTTCACCGTGGACCTGGGCGCCAAACGCGTCCTGCGCGACGGCGGGGAGGTGCGGCTGACCCCGACGGAGTGGCACATCCTGGAGATCCTCGCGCGCCACGCCGGCCAGCTGGTGAGCCAGCGCCAGCTGCTCCACGACGTGTGGGGGCCCGCCTACCAGAGCGAGACGAACTACCTGCGGGTGTACATGGCGCAGCTGCGCCGCAAGCTGGAGCCGGACCCCGCCCGTCCCCGGTTCCTGATCACGGAGGCGGGCCGGGGCTACCGCTTCGAGGGGGCGGGCTGACCCCGCCGTCCGCCCGCCGGGTCAGCGGGTGACGGCGGCGCCCTCGGCCAGCTCCATGAGCGCGTCGAACTCGTCGGTGCCGACATGTCCCCGGTTGGCCTCGGCGACCGCCCGGCAGGGGGCGAAGGCGCGCACCCACTCGAACAGCCGGTCGGCGTCCACTCCCATGGCCTCGGAGAGCACGCCCACACGGCGCTCCACCTCGGCCACGCCGGTGGCCCTCCACAGCGCCCAGTCGACGGCGTCGACCGCGCCGTCGCCGAGGCAGGCGCGCGGGTCGACGGCGACGAGGCCCCGCCCTCCCCCGTCGATGACGTTGCCCGGGTGCAGGTCGCCGTGCACCGGCACCACGTCGACGTTCCCGTTGGCCAGGTCCCGCGCCCGGCAGAAGCCCTGGTGCATGGCGGAGACGGGCACCACCTCGGCGGCGGGGCCGTCGGCGCGCTCGCGGTTCCAGAGGTCGAACACGAACTGCACCCGCGACGTCAGCGGACGGAGCTCGTCGATCTCCCCGCGGGGAACGGCCGTGGCGTGGAGCTGGGCGATGAGCGCGCCCACGGTCTCCATCCGCGGCACCGTCCCGCTGTCGGCGACCGTGACGCCGTCGACCCGCTCCATCAGGACGGCCCCCCGCTCCGCGTCGAGGTCCCACACGAGGGGCACGCGGCCGGAGTCCCCCCACATCCGCAGCAGCCGGGCCTCGGAGACGGCGAGCCCGCTGTCCGGGGACAGCTTGAGCACCCCCGCGGACCCGTCGGCGTCGCGCACGTGGATCACCACGGACGTGCGGCCGCGCGGGGCGGGGCCCTCGACCGTCAGCCGCCACTCGGCGGCGAGCTTCTCGACGATCGCGGGAAGCTCTGCCAGCCACTCGCCCACGTGGCTGCCGAAGCGCCGTTCCAGACGCCGACGCTGCCGTCCGTCGACGAACTGCGCTGTGACGTGGTTCATACATCCACCTTAGGTTCGCTCACGACGATGCCTGTCGGGGTCGAGCCCCGTCGCGGCTCGGCGGTCCGTCCGCCCCGCACCGCGCGGGCGCCGGTCGGGACCGGGCCGGTCGCGGGAGGCCGCATGGCGAGCGGGAGGGCGCGGCTCCTGAGGGCCCGGGCCGTTCCGCTCCGCCGCGGACGGGTACGGGTACCGCGTTGTGGGTGCGGGGAGTTCCCGCCCACCCGGTCCCTACCCGTCCCGGCGTACCCGGTAACGGAGCGGCCGCGCTCCGATCCCCCTTCGTTACCGAACGGTGTCGCCATGTCACCTCCCGTGAGTGCGCTTCCCGGCCTCCGGCAGACCCCCGCCCGGGTCAGACCAGCCGCCCCTTGGCCGCCCGGTGCTGGGCCAGGAGCGTGTCCACGACCAGTTCCGAGGGCCACAGCGGGGTGGTGAGCGCCGTGACGTCGAGCCCGCGCAGCAGCTCGAAGTCGGGCCCGTCGACGAGCCTCCACGCCGCGACGGCGACGTTGTCGCGGCCGTCCCGGCGCAGCCGGTCGACGGCGTCGAACACCGAGGGCGCCCAGGTGCGCAGGTAGCCGACCTGGACCGGGGAGCCGAGACGGCGGCTGAGCATGCGGGCCACGTCCATGACGACCTGGCGCTCCTCCGTCCCGGTCGTGCCGTCGGCCGCCAGCACCACGCCGTCGCCGGGCCTGTGGCCCGAGTCGACGAGGCGGCCCGCGAGGTCGGCGACGATGGACGGGACGGCGCCGAGGGGCGGCGTGTGGCAGGCGTTCCCCAGGCGGCCGAGGTCGAGCCTGGAGAGCAGGTGGGCGCTGGCGACGTCACCTCCCGCGACGAACGCGGGGACCACCACCTTGGGGCCCCTGACGGCGCGGATGGCGGCGGTGACCTCGGCCGGACTGCCGAAGGCGGGGGCGACCGGCGCCTCTCCCCGCCCGGCCACCGCCGCGGCCAGGCCGCACAGGGCCTCACGCCGGTGGGCGTCACGTGAGTCGTCGGCCACGAGGACCATCGTCGGGACCATGAAAGGCTCCTTGAATCGCGGTGAGATCTACCGTTGTCCGCCGAGAGTAAAGGGGCACCGTTTCAGGTGAGTGCTCTCGTGTTACAGGGAGGAGAACAGCAGACAATGGCTATGATGGTTATCGCCTGAACAAGTCTTGGTGAACCATAACAATCTCGGAAAAGCTGGGACGTGTCCACTTTTCCGGAGAGTGGCGTGCGCCTCAGCGCGGCCACCCGACGGAGGGGTCGGCGGGCGGAACCGCGGGTAAGACATCCCCCACCAGGACCGACGGCCGGAGAGCCACGACAGGACCGAAACCCTCCGACCTGTCGGACATGTCCGACACCACACCCCCATTGCCACTCCGGATGAAAACCGATTTCACTCCGAAGTTCTGTAGAGATATACCCGGCAAAAACTTTCCCATGCATTCGCCCGGTGCGGATGCACGTGCCGCGGAATGTGCCCCCGGAGGCGCCGCCGGACGCGGAACCGTTTTCGCCGTCGTTTCCGCGGCGCCGCCGTTCCGGCCCCCGGGAATCGCGAGAACCACGACTCCTGCCACACGCGACCCTTGTGTGTCAAGGGTGCGCACTCCCCTACCGCGTCATAGCCGCGCACCACCTGACGTGGGGGGACAGGACGCCGGTCCGGTGCGATCACTTGCCATGGGCCACGGGCCCACCCACACTTGGTACCGAGCGGACCATATCCCCGCAGGCCCACGCGCCCCGGGACCGCTCACGGGCCACCGCCCGCCGGGTCCACCGCCGGCGGCGGGCCCGCGACCCACACCGCACCGTGCAGACTGGAGTGAGCATGGCCGTCCACCCTCGGGTGCAGACGCTGGCCCAGACCTTCCTCGCCCACGCGGACCAGGAGGCCCCCGGCCTGGTCGAAGGCCTCTACCTGACCGGTTCGGTCGCCCTCGGCGACTTCCGCCCGCACGCGAGCGACGTCGACTTCGTCATCGTCACGGGGAGCGCGCCGGACGGCCGCGAGCTGGAGCTGCTGCGCGGTGCGCACGCGCGCACGCGCGCGGCCGTCCCCCGCCCCCAGTTCAACGGCATCCACGTCACCTGGGACGACCTGACCCGCGACCCCGCCGCCTGCGGAGCGGTCCCCTCCGTCATCGGCGGCCGCTTCCGCTCGCGCGCGAGCGCCGACGTCAACCCCGTGAACTGGCACGTCCTCGCCGAGCACGGCGTGACCGTGCGCGGCCCCCACCCCGTCGAACTGGACGTGTGGGACGAGCCCGAGAGCATGCGCGCCTGGTCCCTGGGGTCCCTGGACGAGCAGTGGCGCCGCTGGCGCGAGAAGGCCGGCCGCCTGGTCACCCCGCGCGGCCTGGCCGTCCTCGGTTCCCTGGCGCCCTCCTGGAGCGTGCTGAGCGTCAGCCGCCTGCACTTCACCCTGAAGACGGGGGAGATCACCTCCAAGTCGGGCGCGGGCGCCTACGCCCTGCACGCCTTCCCGGAGAAGTGGCAGCACATCGTCAACGAGTGCCTGCGCGTGCGCCGCAACGCCGGCGCGCCCTCACTGTACGAGAGCGCGCTCGCCCGCCGACGGGCCGCCCTGGACTACATCGAGATGGTCCTGGACGACTCCCTGCGCCCCGGCCTGGCCGCCTGAGCCCTCCCCTCCCCCTCGCGCCCCGGTCCCGGGGGACGGTGGGCCCGTTTCCGGCTCGCCCGACTAATCTGGGATTCATGACCATGCGCCCCATCGTCCGCTTCGGCGACCCCGTCCTCGTCACTCCGACCACCCCCGTCACCCGGTTCGACCAGCACACCGAGGCGCTGGTCCGGGACCTCCTCGAAACGGTCGAGGCCCCCGGCCGGGCCGGCCTGGCCGCCACCCAGATCGGGGTGGGGCTCCGCGTCTTCAGCTACAACGTGGAGGGCCGGATCGGCTACGTGATCAACCCCGAGATCGCGGAGCTCTCGGAGGAGGTCCAGGACGGCGAGGAGGGCTGCCTGTCCGTCCCCCGGCTCTGGTACCCGACCAGGCGGGCCGAGCGCGCCGTCGTGACCGGGGTGGACCTGCGCAACGAGCCGGTCACCGTGGAGGGCTCCGGGCTGATGGCCCGCTGCCTCCAGCACGAGACCGACCACCTCGACGGCATGGTCTACGTCGAGCGCCTCGACCCCGAGACCCGCAAGCGCGCGATGCGTGACATCCGCCGCTCCGACTGGTTCATGCCCGCCTCCCCGGACGGCCCCCCGGCGCCCGTCGGCCCCCGGCTCCCCAGCGCCTTCGGCGGAGTGGGCTGAGGCCGCCGCCCCGCCGTGCGGTCCGGACCGGCCGGGGGTGCCGGTCCGGTCCCCCGCGCCGGGTATCTTCGGACACATCCCCCTACCCCCCGCAGTCACGTGAGTCAACGCACTAGGCACGTCACGCCACGATCTCGTAAGGTCTGCTGAGCATCCCGCACCCCACGGCGCCCCCGCACCGCGCCGTCGGCCCGCCGGACGCACCCGGACCGCCCTCGGAGCACACATGACGACCACTCCTCCCCGCAATCCGCGCGGCACCCGTGCCGCCATGTCCCTCGCCGCCGTCACGACGGCGCTCCTCATCGGCCTGCCCGGCACCGCGCAGGCCGAGCCCGGCGACGACGAGGTGGACATCGACGAGCTGACCCAGCGGGCCGAGGAGCTGGAGGAGAGCTACGACGGCGAACTGATCCAGTTCACCGAGATCAAGGGGCGCGTCGAGCAGGCCGAGGAGGACCTGGAGGAGGTCGAGTCCCGCCTGGACGCGTCGCGGGCGGGTGTGTCGACCATCGCCTCCGCCCAGTACAAGAACGAGACCGGCCTCGACCCCGCCCTCCACGCCATGTTCTCCAGCGACCCGGAGGAGATGTTCAACGACGCCGCGACCCTGTCCTACCTGGGTCAGAGCCAGTCGGAGCAGATCTCCGAGCTGATCGACACCCGCGACGAGGCGGCGGAGGTCGCCGAGGGCCTCCGGACGGAGATGGCGGACGCCGAGGAGCTCATCGAGGACCTGGAGGCGCAGCGCGAGGACGTCGAGCAGCGCATCGCCGAGTACGAGGAGGAGCAGGTCCCCGAGACCCCGGGCACCGGCAGCATCCCCGACAGCGCGATGGGCTGGGGCTGGAGCGGGGCGACCCCGCGCATGGCCGCCATCCGCGACGAGATCGTCATGCGGTTCGGCGCCCCCTACCCGGTGGGCTGCCTGCGCTCCAGCGCGGACGACCACGGCGTGGGCCAGGCCTGCGACTTCATGATGAGCGCCGGGGGCGCGATCCCCTCGGCGGAGAACCAGGCTCTGGGCGCCCAGATCTCCCAGTACGCGATCGACAACGCCGACAGGCTGGGCGTCAAGTACATCATCTGGGAGCAGCAGATCTGGCAGGCAGGTTCGTGGACCTGGATGAGCGACCGGGGCGACAACACCCAGAACCACTACGACCACGTGCACATCTCGTCGTACTAGCGGCGGACCGGCCTCCCGGCGGGGCACGGTCCGAACCCGGAACCCAGCGGTTCCGGCCAGGGCGGCGCCCGCCCGCCGACGGCTACGGCGCCGAGCCCCTCGGACCCGGCGCGTCCCGTCGGGCGGCGGTGGGCGAACCGCGGCGCGTGAACGCGAACGGGACGGCCGCCAGGAGCGCCACCGCCGTCAGCGCGAACGCGGGGACGTAGCCCAACAGCTGGATCAGCAGCCCCAGGAGCATCGCCCCCGCTCCCGCTCCCGCGTCGTAGCCGATGTTCCACACCGCGCTGGCCCGACCGTAGCCGGACGGGCCGGCGCGGTTCAGCATGAGGGTGACGGTCTCGTTCTGGACGGCGCCGAAGCCGAGCCCGAACACCATGGCCCCCACGAGCACCAGCAGCACCGTCCCGGCGCCCAGCCCCGCCCCTCCGTCGCCGTGCGACCACAGCGCCGCGGTGACCAGGGCCATGCCGAGGGCCGCGCCCGCGGTGCCCGGCAGCAGCAGGAGGGTGCGCCGGTGGAGGTCGTGCAGCATCCCGGCGGTCCACCGGCCCGCGACGACCGCCAGGGCGTAGGCGGCCAGGGCCCCGCCGACCAGCCACGCGGCCTGCTCGAACGGGATCGCCAGGAAGGTGATCACCGCGCTGGCCGCGGAGGCGGTCAGCAGCATCAGGACCAGCGGGGCGGCGAGCGCCAGCAGGAGCGGCAGCCCCGAGGGCGCGTCCGCCGTGGCCGAGGCGGCCCGCGCGGGGCTCCGCAGCGCCGCCCGGTTCCGGCCGCCGTCGGCGAACCAGACGCCCCAGGCCAGCAGCGCCCCCGCCACCGAGCACAGGCCGGTGATCCAGAACGCGGTGGCGAAGCCCGCGTTGAGGGCGAGGGCCACACCGCCCGGCAGGATGAGCACCTGCGGCAGGCCGACCGCGAGCCCGTAGTAGCCGGTGGCCCGCCCGACCTGGCTGTGCGGGACCAGCCGAGCGGCGAGCGCGGTGCCCGCGACGCTGACCATGCCGAAGCCGACGCCGCGCACCGCCGAGACGGCGATGAGCGGGCCCAGGTCCGCGGTCAGCGCGAACAGCGGGGTCGGCAGGCCCATGACCAGGGCCCCCACGGGGAACGCCCAGCGGTAGCCGCCCCGCTCCAGCAACCAGGGCATGGCGAGCTGGGTGAGCACCGTCGTCAGCATGAAGGCGCCGGTGGTGCTCCCGGCCCCGAACTCGCCCGCTCCACCGCGCGTGGCCCACAGGGGCACGAGGGGGAGGACCGCCGCGAACCCGCAGAGGGCGAAGGCCGTGGCCGCGATGAGCAGCGCGAAACCCCTGCCCCGGAGGCCGGGCAGGTCGGCGGTGGTGAACTCCGCGGATGTCGACCCGTTCCCGGAGGAGGACGAACCAGATCGGATCATCCGTCCTTTGTAGTGCACGGGCAGACGCCTGTCGATGCCGTCGCCGACCGGTCGGCGCGGCCCGCGCCGGGCCCGCGGGGTCAGTCCCCGGGGGCGATCCGCTCGCCGACCCAGTCCCTGAGGCGTACGGCCAGCTCGGGGGTGACGGCGCGCTCGGCGTGCCCCATCCCCGGGACGATCCACAGCTCGCGGGGCTCGCGGGCCGCGTCGTGGATGGCGGTGGCGTGGGAGACCGGGAAGTAGTCGTCGGCCTCGCCGTGCACGACCAGGAGCGGTGTCGGGGAGATCTCCCCGGCGAGCTGGCGGGGTTCGGCGGGCCTGGGGTCCCAGTCCCGGTCGATGACCCGCACCTTGCGGAAGCTGCGCAGGAAGAGGCGGCCCGCGGCGCGCCCGATCCCGAGGTGGAGCAGGCGCATCCTGCGCGTGCCCCGGTAGTACCAGCGGCTGGGGCCGCTGACCGAGACCGCGGCGGCGATCCCGCCGTAGATGGCGGCGTGGCGTACCACGACGGCGGCGCCCATGGAGAACCCGACGGCCGCGACGGACGTGTAGCCGAGCTCCCGCAGGCGGGCGACGACCGCCTCCAGGTCGTGGATCTCCTCGTTGCCGACGGTGCTGCGCCCGCCGGAGCCGTGGTGGCCGCGGAAGTCGAAGGTCATCACGTCGCCGACGGGGAGGAACGCCTCCGCGATGGCGCGCGTGTAGGGGCTCCGGTGGGTACCGGTGAACCCGTTGGCGAGGACCACCGCCGCGGTGCGGGACCCGGTGCCGTGCAGGAGCACGGCGTCGATCCCCACCCCGTCCTCCGTGGTCAGCCGGAACCGGCTCTCGCGGGGACGGTCGACGGGGGCGTCAATGGCATCGGACACCCCTCCATCGTGCCCGATCAGGTCAGGGGGCCGGCGCCCGGCCCCTGGTTGGGGCCGCCGTCGCCGTACCTGTGCTCGATCCACTCGTCGGGGTACAGGTGTCGGCCGCCGCGCTCCGGGGTCTCCGGGGCGCGGCCGTGGGCCCCGCCCGGGCCGCCGTGGGGGCCGGGGCCCCGGCCGTAGGGGTCGGCCGCGGACGGACCGTGTCCGCCGTGCCCGGGCGCCTCGCCCCAGGACGGGGCGCCGTGCGAGGGGGTCGCACCGGGGACCGGACCGCTCCGCCCGGTGTCGTGCCGACCGGGTCCGCCCCATGCGGGGGTTCCGTGCGCGGGCCCGCCGCCGTACGGCCCGCTCCACCCCTGTCCGGCCGGGTCGCCGCCGTGCCGCGGCCCGTCCTGGACCGGATCTCCCCAGGAGGGAGCGCCCTGCGCAGGGGAGCCCCCGAACGCCGGATCCTCCCACCCGGCCGGAACGTCACCATACGACCCACTGTTCACAACAGTCTCGCCAGCGCCTCCCACCGCACCGGGAGGCCGCGGACCACCGTGGCCAGGTCCGCCCTGCGCGGAGGACCCACCGAACGCCGGGCCCTCCCACCCGGACCCGTCCGACTCGGATACCCCCCGGGAAGGGACGCCCCCGGGAACCGGGTTCCCCCGGTCGGAACCGCCCCAGGACGGAGCACCCTGCGCGGAGGACCCACCGAACGCCGGGCCCTCCCACCCGACCAGAGCGTCACCATACGACCCACTGTTCACAACAGCCTCACCAGCGCCTCCCACCGCACCGGGAGGCCGCGGACCACCGTGGCCAGGTCCGCCCTGCGCGGAGCCGTCCACCCGGGGCTCCGGAGCCGGAGGCGCCCCGAAGGCGCGGGTCCCGTGCGGCGGGGCGCCTCCGTGCTCGCCGGGCTCGGTCCGGCGGTGCCGCTCCGAGGGCTCCGGGTTCCCGTCCCCGACCGGGGGCATCGCCCCGGTGTCGCCGGGGGCGGGCCCGTCCTCGTACTCGTCGTACCCGTCCTCGTATCCGGCGTCCTCGTAGTCGTCCTCGTACCCGGCGTCCTCGTAGTCGTCGCCGTAGTCCTCGTGGAGGCGCTCCCCCTCCTCCCGGACGGCGGGGGGCGGGAAGACCAGCGAGCGCAGGTCGAGCGCCACGTGCACGACGACCGGCACCCAGATGCTGCCGGTGCCCAGGTACAGGACCGTGAAGAGGGTTCCCGAGGTGCCGGCGCTGACCAGGCCCCACCAGCCCTGGTAGAGGTGCGCGACGGAGAAGAGGACGACCGACAGCACGGCCGCCGCCCACAGCGGCGCCCCCAGGCCCGCGACCAGGGCGATGAACAGGCCCCGGTACAGCAGTTCGCCGAACATGCCCCCGGTGACGGCGACCCCGCCCGCCATCGCCCGCTCCGCAGTGGTACGCGGTACGAGGAGACCGCGCCCGCGCTCCGGCTCGGGGAGGGTCATCGGCGCCGCGGCGGCCCTGCGCCCCCGGTGACCGGCGGCCCGTCGGCCCTCGCCCGGGGCTTCGGCGGCAGCGCCGTGCCCGGGCCGCTCCGCGTCCTCGGGCCCCTCCGGGTCTCCCGGGGCCGTCCCCTCCCCGGCTCCGCCCAGGTCCGCGCGTCCGTTCCCGCGTCCCCGCCGGCCGCTCGCGCCCCGTCTGCCCCCGCCCCTGCGCGAGGGGCGTCCCGCCGTCCCCGGAAGGTTCACGGGCAGCCCGTTGACCAGGACCCACATCGCGGCGAGGGCGACCAGGCCCCCGACCGCCCCGCCCACGACCGGCCCCCAGGCGTCGGGCAGCCTCAGCCCGAGGTCCGAGGGGAGCAGGTCCGGCGAGAGCAGCAGGACGACGAGGACGACCAGGCCCCAGAGGACGTGGACCGCCATGGTGACGGCGTGCACCCGTGTCAGCGCGCGCACGTCACCGCCCCGCCTGCCGGAAAGCCACGTGAAGGCCTTCCTGCCGAGGAGGGGCTCGCCGACCGCCGCAAAGAGGAGCAGCAGGACCGTGAGGACGGTCCCGGCGAAACTGAAGTGAGGAAGAGTCTCCGACCAAGGCACGGGGCAATAGTAGGGGTCCGAAACACGTGATAGTGCACATGCCGGATTCCGAAGCCGCCGCCCCCTTGCCGTTGAGCCCGCGAAGGGTGACGGTAGAAGTGTCACTGGTCACCTTCCGGACGGTGGCGTCCGGCCCGTCGTGACCACCGCCCCACGGACCCCGAAGGGCTGGGCAGCAGGGATGGCAGACCGAGCCGTACACGTGCCGGGGGCCGACAGGCCCCAGGACATCCGCAACATCGCGCTGGTCGGTCCGCCCGGCGCCGGGAAGACGAGCCTGGTCGAGGCGCTGCTCGTCGCCGCGGGGGAGATCGGCCGCCCCGGCAGCGTGGAGGAGGGGACGACGGCGAGCGACCACGACGGCGTCGAGGTCCGCCAGAAGAGGTCGGTCCACCTGACGCTCAACCCGGTGACGGTCGACGGGGTCAAGGTGAACCTGCTGGACACCCCCGGGTACGCGGACTTCCTCGGCGCGATGCGCGCGGGGCTGCGCGGCGCGGACGCCGCCCTGTTCGTCGTCTCCGCCCTGGACGGCGTGGACGGCCGCACGCGCGTGCTCTGGGAGGAGTGCGCCGCGATCGGCATGCCCCGGGCCGTGGCCGTCACCAGGATCGACCACCCCCGCGCGGACTACGACGACGTGGTCGCCCGGTGCCGGGAGTCCTTCGGCCCCGGCGTCCTCCCCGCCTACCTCCCGGCCTTCGAGGGGAGCGGGGACGACCGCCGCGTGGTCGGCCTCTGGGGGCTCGTCTCCGAGCGCTACCACGACTGCTCGGGCTCCACGGCGGGGAGCGGGGCCGAGGGCGGGGCGGGGCCGTCCCCCGCCCCGGACCGGGTCCAGGAGGCCGCGGGACCGCTCCGGGAGGCCCTGATCGAGGAGGTGATCACCGAGAGCGGGGACGAGGTCCTCATGGACCGCTACGTGGAGGGCGGCGAACTCGACCCGGACCTGCTCGTCGCGGACCTCCAGAAGGCGGTCGCCGCGGGCGGCTTCCACCCGGTCCTGGCCCTCAGCACCACCACGGGCGTGGGCGTGCGGGAGCTGCTGCGCGAGCTGCCGCTGTCGTGCCCGGACCCCACGCGGCGCCCGTTCCCGTCGGTGGCGACCCCGGAGGGGAGGCCCGTGCCCGGCCTGTCCTGCGACCCGGACGGCCCGCTCGTCGCGGAGGTCCTCAGCACGGAGGGAGACCCGTACGTGGGCAGGGTGAGCCTGGTACGCGTGTTCTCGGGGACTCTGACCCCCGACTCCGCCGTCCACCTGCACGGCCACGGGGTCCCCTGCGGGCTCACCGGCACGGTCGAGCTGGACCGGGTCGGCCACGACGAGCGCGCGGGCGCCCTGGCGGTCCCGCTGGGGCGGGAGAGCCGCCCCGTCGGACGGGCCGTGGCCGGGGACCTGTGCACGGTGGCGAGGCTTCCGGACGCGCGCACCGGCGACACGCTCTCCGACCCCGACCGCCCGCTGCGGGTGTCGCCGTGGCGGTTCCCGCAGCCGCTGCTGCCGGTGTCGCTGGCCGCCGCGTCCGCCGCCGACGAGGACAAGCTCTCGCAGGCGGTGGCGCGGCTGGTGGCGGAGGACCCGTCGCTGCGGGTCGAGGTGAACCCGGAGACCCACCAGATGGTGCTGTGGAGCCTGGGCGAGGCGCACCTCGACGCCGCCCTCGACCGGCTGGAGCACCGGCACGGGGTCCGGGTGGAGACCGGTGGGGTGCGGGTCCCCCTGCGGGAGACCTTCGCGGTCCCGGCCCGGGGACTGGGCCGCAACGTGAAGCAGAGCGGCGGGCACGGCGAGTTCGGCGTCTGCCGGATCCGGGTGGAGCCGCTGGCCCCGGGCTCGGGCCTGGAGTTCGTGGACGAGACCGTCGGCGGCGTGGTGCCCCGGCAGTTCGTGCCGTCGGTGGAGAAGGGCGTCCGCGCCCAGATGGCGGACGGCATGGACTCCGGCCATCCGCTGGTGGACATCCGGGTGACGCTGTACGACGGCAAGGCGCACCCGGTGGACTCCTCGGACGCGGCCTTCCAGAAGGCGGGGCGCCTGGCGCTCAGGGACGCCGCCGCGGCCGGCCGGCTGGCGGTGCTGGAGCCCGTGTCCGACGTGGCGGTGGAGGTGGACGACTCCTACCTGGGCCCGGTCCTGAGCGACCTGTCGGCCCGACGGGGCAGGGTGGTCGGCACCGGGACGGCGGCGGGCGGCAGGGCGGTGGTGCGGGCGGAGGTCCCGGAACTGGAGATCACCCGGTACGCGGTGGAGCTGAGGTCGGTCTCGCACGGCACGGGGGTGTTCACCCGGGAGTACCTGCGCCACGAGCCGCTGCCGCCGCAGGCGGCGGCGAGGCTGTCCCGGGCCGGCCGGGGCTGACACGCGGCGCCCCTCCCGGGGACGGGCGGGCGCCCGCGCCGCCGCACGGGACCGGACCGGCTCCCCGCGGGGCGCGGCCGGGGCCGAGGCCCCTCGGGGGCGGGCCGCGGCACGGCGCCTAGAAGACGCGCCCCGGGCGGCTGCGGTCGGCGAGCGCCGCGAACCGGAACGTGTTCACCGGGTGGCTGGACAGGAGGTTGACCAGGAGCACGAAGAACCCCGTGTCGGTCCGCGCCCGCGCGGCGATGTCGTCGAAGTCCACCGACGGGTACAGGTACTTGCCCACCGCGAGGGCCCTCAGCCCCTGCATGCCCTCGGGGCAGAACTCGTAGGCGTGGTTGTCCGCCGTGTACTCCTGGGCGCGTCCCAGGGAGCTGCCGACGCCGGGGATCACGTTCGCCACCGAGACGCCGAAGTGCCGCCAGAACGACGTGTGGCCCGCCGCGATGTGCCCCACCTCGTGCCCGATCACGAACCGCAGGGCGTCGGGGTCGGCGAGGCGCCCGCCCACCTCGAACAGGTCGCTGTTGATCGCCACGTAGCGGCGGAACCCGTGCCCGGAGGCGTACGCGTTGATCACGCCGTTGCCGAGCACGACGTAGGCCTCGGGCGCCTGCGGCATACGGAACGCGGCGGCGGCCTCGGCGACCATCCGGTACGCCTCGGGGAACTGGTCCTCGGTGATGCGCACCCCGTTGACCCTCTGCCTGGCGTACAGCTGCCCGCGCACGAAGTACACGAGCGCGGGCAGGCTGAGCAGGAGCAGCGGTTCGTTCGGGTCGCCGGAGTAGGCACGGCTGACCGCGCCCACCACGGCGAACACGGTCACCGCGACACAGGCCACGAGGACGGGGATCTCCCGGGGGTGGCGCAGGGACCCGCGCAGGCGGCGGTCGGCCCACCGCCAGGGGCCGTGCCCCATCCGCCGTCAGAGACGGTACTCGGCGTCGGGCAGGTCGTCGTCGGGCCCGGGGGGCGGCGGAGCGTGGTGGGCGCTGCCCCGGGGCGGCGGACCGCCGTAGGACGGCCCCGCGGGCGGTCCCTGTGGCGGGCCCTGCGGGACGCCGTCGTCGTCGAGGATCGAGGCCATGTCCGTCGACAGGGTGGACTCCTCGGCCTTCTCGCTGCGCCACTCGTCGCGCAGCTCGTCGTCCTGCGCCCCCATCACGGCGTCCATGTCGGCGTCGTGGGTGGACTTGGCCGGGTCCTCCGCGGGGTCGGGCCAGGAGGAGGCCAGGAACGCGCTGTCGTAGGCGTCGTTGGGCTCGGGCGGACCCGCCTGGGACGGGCGGCCCCCGGGCGCGGGCCGGCCCTGCGGCGGGCCGAACGGGTCGGACAGGGGGTCGGAGAACGGGTCCGCCTGCTGCGGGGCGGTCTCGCCCCGGGCGGGGGCGCCGCCGAACGGGTCGACCGGGTCGTCGGCGACCGCGCGCTGCTCGTGGACCGCGTCGGGGGCCGGTCCCGGGAAGGACGCGCCGGCCGGGGCCGAGGCGGCCCGGTCCCGCGCCCCGTCGGCGCCCAGGTAGGACAGGGCGGCGACGGTGATCGCCGCGAGCCCCGCGCGCAGGGTGGGTTCGCGCGCGGGCGCGAAGAACGGCGAGTGGTTGCTGGGGACGTTGCCCATCTTCTCGTACGGGGTGTCGCCGGGAGCCGCCTCCCACACGTCGTGGGGCGTGGCGCCGACGAACCAGAACACGTACGGGATGGGCTGGGGGTCGCCGGGGAGGCCGAAGTAGTTGAAGTCCTCCGTGCCGGGCGAGGGGTCCGGCAGGTGGATCACGTAGTCCTCGCCGAAGTAGGCGTGGTGGGCCGCGGCCACCTCCGCCGAGCAGGCGGCGTCGTTGCGGGTGACGCCGCAGGAGACGAACATCTCGATGTCGGGCTCGCGGTTGGCCCCGGACGCCGCGGCCTCGGCGCGCACGATCCGCTCGATGGCGGACTCCAGCTGGTCCGCGACGTTGTCGTTGAGGGCCCGGGTGTTGATCTCCAGGTAGGCCTCGTCGGGGATGATGTTGGCCTTCGTCCCGGCCTGGATCCTGCCGACGGTCAGGACCGCCATCTCGCTCGGGCTGATCTCCCGGGAGACCACGCCCTGGAGGCGGGTGACGATGTTCGCGGCGATGACCACCGGGTCGACGGTGGTGTGCGGCTGGGAGGCGTGGCCGCCCTCGCCGTGCACGCGCACCCGGTAGGCGCGCGAGGCGCCCAGGATGATCCCGGCGCGGTGGGAGATGAGTCCGGCGGGCTGCGGGCCGAGGTGCTGGCCGAGGATGACGTCGGGGCGGCCGAAGCGGTCGTAGAGGCCGTCGGCGAGCATCGCCTGGGCGCCGTCGAGGGTCTCCTCGGCGGGCTGGGCGACGATCATGACGGTGCCGGCCCACTCGTCGCGGGTCTCGGAGAGGAGGTCGGCCGCTCCCACGAGGCAGGCGGTGTGGGCGTCGTGTCCGCAGGCGTGCATGACGGGGACCTCGACGCCGTCCGCGTCGGGGGCGCGGGTCGTGCTCGCGTACGGGAGGCCGGTCTTCTCCTCCAGGGGGAGCGCGTCCATGTCGGCGCGGAGCATCACCGTGGGTCCGGGGCCGTTGCGGAGGATGCCCACGACACCGGTGCCGCCGATCCCCTTGTGGACCTCGTATCCGGTCCGGGTGAGCCACTCCGCGACACCGCTGGCCGTCCGCTGCTCGGCGTGGGAGAGCTCCGGGTTCTTGTGCAGATCGACGTAGAACCCCTCCACGAGCGGGAAGAGCTCGTCGAGGAGTCGCATGACCACGCTCCCGTGCTGGGCTGCACGGTCGGGGTCCACCGCGTGCGGCACGGTTTCCACCGCCTTCTTCCGTATCTCGACTGGACGGGCACTGCCTGACGGCTCAGCCTAGCGGCGCGGTCGTCACGGCCACACACCGACACGTTCACCCAGCGTCCGCCACGGTCCTGCAGATGGGTTAGGGTCTGCACACGGAAAGCCATCCCCGCCCGAGCCGATCACATTACGTATGTCTCGTTCGTCCCGTCCTCACCGTGCGTACGGAAGGACCCGGGGAACTTTCCACAGATTTGGGAGAACCGCTGGCGCACCTTGCAACATCACAGTAAGGTAACGCAGCACATGCTGATTCATCCGACCTTCCGGTGCCTCCCCTCGCGCGCCAGCGGCACCCTCTCATCCGAGCCCCGGCCCCAGAGGTCGGCCCAGACCCCTTCCACGGGGTCCGTCGGACCACGAACCCGCCCGAGAAAACAGTGATCTACGGAGTCCACTCGTGGCCTCATCCATGACCAGTCCGGCCTCCCGCCCTCCGGAACCCGGGCAGGGCGCGACCACCGGGGGTCCCTCCCCCGACACCGTCCAGGCACCGGGGCGCGACGCCCGGCTGGACAACGCCAAGTTCATCCTCATCGCGCTGGTCGTCGTCGGCCACGCGATCGAGCCCCTGAGGGACCACGGGCCCACCGGTGCCCTGTACTACTGGATCTACTTCTTCCACATGCCCGCGTTCATCATGATCAGCGGGTACCTGTCGCGGTCCTTCGACGCCTCGTCGAACCGCGTGGAGAAGCTGGTCCTGACGGTGGCCGTCCCGTACCTCATCTTCTGGACGATCCACCAGACCATCTACTTCTTCGAGCGCGGCGGCCTTCCCGACGCGGCCTCGGTGCTCAAGCCGACCTGGACCCTGTGGTTCCTGGTCGCGCTCTTCCTCTGGCGCCTGAGCGTGCCGGTCTGGAAGCAGCTGCGCTGGCCCGTGCTCATCGCCGTCGTCGTCTCGATGTTCGGGGCCACCGCGAGCCTGGGCGAGACGCTCTCCATGGGCCGCGTCGTCAGCTTCCTCCCCTTCTTCGTGCTGGGGCTGAGCCTGCGGCGCGAGCACTTCGCCCTCCTGGACCGGCTGTGGGTGCGGATCCTGTCCGTGTTCGTGCTCGGCATGACGGCCGTGCTGGCCGTGCCCATCTCCGACCGGCTGAGCCGCGACTGGCTCTTCTGGAAGGACAGCCTCACCGACCGGGACATCGACCCGCTCCTGCCCAGCTTCGGGATCCGGCTCGCCTTCATGGGCCTGGCCCTGCTGATGACCGTCGCGGTGCTGGCGCTCACGCCCAAGCAGCGCACCTGGTTCACCTCTCTGGGCGCGTACACCCTCTACGTCTACCTCGGCCACTCGGTGGTCCTGCTCCTGCTCAAGGCCTCGCCCTGGTACGACGTGGTGGGCGGGCCGACGGGCACGGCGATCACCGCCGCCGGGGCGGCGGCCCTGACACTGCTGCTGTGCACCCCGTGGGTGCGCAAGTGCATGCAGTGGGCGGTCGAACCCCAGCTGACGTGGTTCCTGCGCAAGGACTCCACGCTCCGTCCGGAGAACCGCGAGCGCGCGGGCAAGGACGGCGGCCCGGGCGATTCGCAGAAGAAGGAGACCGCCGGGGTCTGACCCGGGCCCCGCCCGCCGGACCGGACGGCGTCCGGACCGCGGCGGCCGGGCCGCCCGCGGGTCTGCGTGGGACACGAGGGGAAGACGGGGACGCAGGGAATCGGATACGAAGAAGGGGCGGTGCGCGAAAGCGCACCGCCCCTTCCCCTTGCGCGGAGCCGGCCGGGATCAGCTCCCGCCGGCGGTCGTCTGCGCGGGGGCCGCCGGGACGGCGCCGGAGGCGAGCAGCTGGCGGCGGCGGGCCTCGAACCTGCGCGTGTCCTTCCACAGCCGCAGGACCAGGACGACCTCGAAGAAGGCGAGCGCCAGGACGGAGAACACCGCGGTCGGGAGGATCAGGCTGTTCAGCGGCGTGAACAGGGCGACCACGACGGTCATCGGGGCCACCACGCACAGGAACATCTCGAACTCGATGCCGCTGAACAGGTGGGGCCGCACCCTGTTCCGGAGCAGGAAGTCGCGCACACGCGGGTAGAAGCCGGTCGGGGCCGGGGCGTCCGGGCGCGCGGGGGCGTCCGCCATCTCGTCGTCCTCCGGGTCCGCGTCGCCCAGGCCCGCCGCGGGCTGCCCCGGCCCCGTCTCGCCCGAGAGCTCCGCGATGGTCTGGTGCATGGCCCGGCGGGTCTTGGCGACCTGGGAGCCGTTGAGGTAGCGCAGCAGGTCGAAGAAGACCACGACCGGCGCGACGATCAGGTAGGCGGCGTTCCCGGTGACCGCCCACTGGGTGACGAGGAGCGCCATGACGCAGCCGAAGAACCGGATGCGGTCGAACACGAAGTCGACCCAGCTGCCGAAGACGGAGCCGTTGCCCTTGAGGCGGGCGATCTTGCCGTCCATGCAGTCCAGCACGAAGCTGAGGTGGAACAGCAGACCGCCCAGCACCAGCCAGCCCCAGCCGGTCCCCTCGACGAACGCCGGGGCGACGAAGCAGAGGGCGGAGAGCAGGCCCAGGACGCCGGCGCCCATCGTCAGCTGGTTGGGGGTGATGCCGGTGCGGTTCGCGGTCCAGACCACGAGACGCCCTGCGAGGGGATCGACCAGGAAGACCGTCCACCAGGCGTCCTTCGCCTTGTAGGTCTCTTCCTTGACTTGCGCGAACGTGAAACGCGGCATGCGGGCTCTCCAGGAGGGCACACTCCCCCCGGAGCCCCGGCCGCTCCACCGTTCAACGAAGCGCTGACCAGGGCAGGGGAGAGGGCTGTATCGGCGGGAATCGAGTCATCATGCCAGATCGAGGGTCGTCCGACCTAATCGGTGACGGCATACTTGACTGGTAAGAGGGGGATCAACAGGCGGCCGTGTGCGGGAGCAGCGGATGGTCCACCCCCTTCGGTCTCGACCGAGGTAGAGGCATTGCGTTTTCTCAACGACCAGGTCCCGCAGCAGGACCTGACCTACAGCGACGTGTTCATGGTTCCGAACCGGAGCGCGGTGGGCTCCCGGCTCAGCGTGGACCTGTCGTCCCCGGACGGCACCGGAACCACCATCCCCCTGGTCGTGGCGAACATGACGGCGGTCGCCGGGCGCCGTATGGCCGAGACCGTCGCCCGGCGCGGCGGCATCGCGGTCATCCCGCAGGACATCCCCCTCGAGGTGGTGTCCGACGTCGTCTCCTGGACCAAACAGCGGCACCTGGTGCACGACACCGCCATCACCCTCAACCCGACCAGCACCGTCGGCGAGGCCCTCAACCTGCTGCCCAAGCGTGCGCACAACGCCGTGATCGTGATCGACGGGGCCCGCCGCCCCGTCGGCGTGGTCACCGAGGCCGACTGCGCGGGCGTGGACCGCTTCGCGCAGCTGCGCGACGTGATGTCCACGGAGCTGCTGACCATCCCCGCGGACACCGAGCCGCAGGAGGCCTTCGGGAGGCTGCACGACTTCCGCCACCGGCTCGCGCCGGTCGTGGACGGGGAGGGCGCCCTGGTCGGCGTGCTCACGCGCACGGGCGCGCTGCGCTCCACCCTGTACACGCCCGCCGTGGACGCGGGGGGCCGCCTGCGCGTGGCCGCCGCCGTCGGCATCAACGGCGACGTGGCGGGCAAGGCCGCCGACCTGCTGGCGGCCGGCGCCGACACCCTGGTCATCGACACCGCGCACGGCCACCAGGAGAAGATGCTCTCCGCCATCGCCAAGGTCCGCGCCCTCGCGCCGAAGGTGCCGATCGTGGCGGGCAACATCGTCACCGCCCGGGGCACCCGCGACCTCATCGAGGCGGGCGCCGACATCGTCAAGGTCGGCGTGGGACCGGGCGCGATGTGCACCACCCGCATGATGACGGCCGTCGGCCGGCCCCAGTTCTCCGCCGTCCTGGAGTGCGCCGAGGCCGCGGCCGACCTGGGCAAGCACGTGTGGGCGGACGGCGGCGTGCGCCACCCGCGCGACGTGGCGCTCGCCCTGGCCGCGGGCGCGTCCAACGTGATGGTGGGCTCCTGGTTCGCCGGGACCTACGAGTCCCCGGGCGACGTGATGCGCGACGCCGAGGGCAGGCAGTACAAGGAGAGCTTCGGCATGGCGTCGGCCCGCGCGGTCCGCCTGCGCACCGCCGACGACTCCCCGTTCGAGCGGGCCCGCAAGGCCCTGTTCGAGGAGGGGATCTCCACGGGCCGCATGTACCTGGACCCGGAGCGGCCCGGCGTGGAGGACCTGATCGACCAGATCATCGCGGGCGTGCGCAGCTCGATGACGTACGCGGGGGCCACGTCGCTGGCGGAGTTCCGCGAGCGGGCCGTGGTCGGCGTGCAGAGCGCCGCCGGCTACAACGAGGGGCGCCCGGTTCCCACCAGCTGGTAGCCCGGACGCCCGGGGGCGCGCGGACGCGCGCCCCCGGGCGGGGCGGCCCGCGCGAGCCCCCGCCCGCGTCCCCGGGCGGGGGCGTCCCCGGCGCGGACTACCCCTTGGCCGCGAGGACCGCCTTGCGGTGCTCGCCGCACAGCCGGTCGGCGTGCCTGACCGGCTCGGGGACGCGGTACTTCGGCGACAGGCGCAGCACCAGCTCGGCCGAGCCCTCCAGGTCCACGCGGTGTCCCACGGACACGTAGACGGGCTTGACGCCGGCGCGGGTGCGCAGGACGCGCCCGATCACCTCCGCGCCGTCCCGGGCCAGCGCGGGCGAGTCGGGGACCACCTCGGAGCGTCCCGCCACCATGGGCGTCCACGACCCGCGCTCGTTCCCCGGCACGGAGTGCTTGCCGTACAGCACGGACTTGGCCGACCCGACCACCGGCAGGTCCAGCAGGACCCCCAGGTGGGAGGCGACCCCGAAGCGGCGCGGATGGGCCATCCCGAACCCGTCGCACAGGTACACGTCGGGGGTCGTCCGCAGCGAGCCCAGGGCCTCCAGGACCGGCGGCAGCTCACGGAAGCCGAACAGCCCGGAGATGTAGGGGAACGAGGGCTCGGAGGAGATCGCGACGGACTCCACGACCTCCAGGGTCTCCACGTCCAGGATCACGGCCGCCGCCGACAGCGCGGAGTTGTCCGTGGCGTAGCTGACGTCCAGTCCGGCCACCAGCCGCACCGCGTCCACGTCCAGCGGCTCGACGCGCACGCGGTCCGCCAGGACGCGTTGGCGCGCGACGGCCTCCTTGGGGTCGTCGGGCCAGTTCTCGGGGTCGTCCAGCACCCGCGCGACCCGTTCGGCGATTTCCGACACCGTGTTCCCCCGTTCTCGCGGTTCCGATCGGTCCACCCGTCCAACCGTACGCGCACCGGGGTGGGGGCGCGTGCCGCGACGGCGCGGCCCCGGCTCAGTCCCGGGCCGGCTCAGGGGCCTCGAAGCGCTCGCCGTTCGCGGGGACGCCGATCCCCCGCCAGGTGAAGGGGACGCCCCGGGCGCGGTTCGGGTCGGCCCGGTCCATCAGCTGGAAGTGCAGGTGCGGCTCGGTGGTGTTGCCGGAGTTGCCGCACAGGGCGAGCGTCCGGCCCGCCCGGACGCGGTCGCCCTCGCGCACCCTCAGCGAACCGCGCTGCACGTGGGCGTAGAGGGCGAAGACGCCGTCCCCCAGGTCGAGCACCACGTGATTGCCGATCACGGGGCCCGCCCCGCCGAGGCTGCGCACCGTCCCCTCGGCGAACAGGTAGGCGAGCGCCGGGTAGGAGTTGCGGCTCAGGTGGTCGCGCCGGTGGTCGGAGGCGCGGACGACCACGGCGTCCGCCACGGCCAGCAGGGGTTCCCCGAAGGCCGGGAAGTCCCGGTTCCCCCGGGCCGGGGGCCACCAGCCGAAGGCCGGGCGCTCCCCGGAGTCCGTCAGGACGTCGATCGCGTACTCCTGGCCGTAGGCGCGGGTGCCGTGGCTGGGGACGCGGTCCGCCGGGCTGTTCAGGGCGGTCCAGGCCCCGGCGACCGGCGGCGCCACCTCGACGGCGCTCGGGGGCGGCCCCCCGCGCGCCAGGCGGCCGAACAGCAGGTTCACCGCCGCGAGCACGACGAACGCCGTCAGGGCGGCCAGGTTCCACCACGCGGAGAGGTCGAAAAGTTCCCGGGCCAGGACCACCCCCAGCAGTACCGCACCGCTCCACAGGAACAGGAGCGAGCACACTCCGGCCGCCGTCCGCATGGCACCCCTCCTCCGGGCGGCACGGGGCCGCCCCTTTTTTCATCTTTTACGTAATTACGGAATCACACACTAATCCATCCCGGCCTCCGCGCGGCACGGCCCCCGGGCGCGTCGCGCTGTGCGACACCCCACAGCGGCGGATGCTCGGACGGGGGCGCCGGGCGCAGTAGCGTGGAGCCGCTGGTTTTGCACTGACTGGTCAGTTCAAAAAGAGGGGGGCGCAGACATGCGTCGGGCCACCGGAGCGCGCGTCCAGGCCGAGGGCGTCACGCTCGCCACACGCGAGGGTCCCGTCTACACCGGGGTCGGCTTCGTCGCCCGGCCCGGCACGCTCACGGTCTTCCAGGCCGACTCGGGCGGCGGTCGCAGCGCGCTGCTCCTGACCCTGACCGGCAGGATGAGGCCGTCGGGGGGAACCGTGCACGTGGACGGCCACGAGCTGCCCCGGCGGGCCCGCCGGGTCCGGCGGATCAGCTCACTCGGGCTGATGGAGGACGTCAACGCCCTCGACGACCGCCTCCGGGTGCGCGAACACCTCTCGGAGGGGCTGCTCCTGCGGATGCGGCCCGCCGCGAGGGGGCTGGCCGACGAGGCCATGGAGGCCGCCGACCTCGGAGGGCTGGACCGCCGCACCATGGTCAAGGACCTGTCCATGCTCGAACGGCGCCGCCTGGGCGTCGCCCTGGCCCTGCTCGCCGAACCCCGGCTCCTGGCCGTGGACGACGTGGACGGCGGCCTGAGCGGCGAGCACCAGGCCGCCATGTGGCGCACCCTCGAACGCCTCGCCGGGGAAGGGCCCACCGTGATCGCCACCTGCGCCGACGCCGACGCGCTGGGCCCGGTCGCCGGACCGGACACCCGGGGCCCCGTCCCGATCCGGCAGGACCCCGCGCACGATCCGGACGACCCGGCGGGGCGCGGGGGCGGCGGCGCGGACGCCGCCCGGGCGCGCATCGACGACCTCCTCGACCGCGGGAAGGACGGTGACGGCCGTGAGCAGGCATGAGAGGCGCAGACCGCGCATACGGCCCTTCGCCGTGCCCCGGCTCGGGCTGCTCACCATGCGCTCCTTCCTGCGCTCCCCGCTGCCCGCGGCCGCGCTGGCGGCGCTCGTGCTCATCCCGCTGCTCTACTCCGGCATGTACCTGTGGTCCTTCTGGGACCCGTTCGGCAGGATGCAGCACCTGCCGGTGGCGCTCGTCAACGAAGACGAGCCCGTGGAGGTGGACGGCCGGGAGATGGACGCCGGCGGCGAGCTCACCGACACGCTCCTGGAGCGCGGGGACCTCGACTGGCACCCGGTCGGCGCGGAGGAGGCCGCGCGCGGCGTCGCCGACGGGGACTACTACGTCTCCCTCACCATCCCCTCGCACTTCAGCGAGGACCTGTCCTCTCCCTCCCGGGACCGGGAGGCGCCGGTCCAGGCCATGCTGGAGGCGCACTACAACGACTCCAACAGCTTCATCGTGCGCCAGCTGGCGGGAAGCGCGTTCAAGGAGGTCCGCGACGCCGCCGCCGCGTCGGCGATCAGCGACTACCTCGACGAGATCTTCGTGGGGTTCAACGAGATCCACGGCAGGACCGAGGAGGCGGCCGAGGGCGCCGACGAGCTGTCCGGCGGCGCGGACAGCGCCGAGGAGGGGGCCGGTGAGCTGTCGACGGGCGTGGACGACGCCCACACCGGGGCCGGGTCGCTGAGCAGCGGCCTGGACGAGCTGTACACGGGGTCGCAGTCCCTGGCCGCGGGCGCCGGCACCGCGTCGGAGGAGGTCTCCACCCAGGTGGAGAAGCTGGACGGGCTGGCCGACGAATGGCTTCCCCGGCTGGAGGAGGACGTCCCCGCGATCCAGGAGCGCGCCGACACCGCCGCCGAGGTCACCGGCGCCCTGTCCACGGCGCTGGAGGAGCTGCCCGAGGAGATCGACACCGACGGGCTCTCCGAGGTCGACGCCCGGCTGGCCGCCTTCCTCCGGGAGAACCCCGGTCTGGAGACCGAGAACCCGGAGCTCCACGCACTGCTGGGCGACCTCCAGGGGGCCATGGACACCGCCCTGTCCGTCGCCGGGTACGTCGACGGGAACAGGGACGACATCGAGTCGGCCGCCGAGGAGGCCGCCGCCCTCAGCGAGCGCGCCGCCGCGCTCTCGGAGGACCTTCCCGCCATGGTCGACCGGGCGGAGGAGGCCCGCGACGAGGTCGACGCGCTCGACGAAGGGCTGGCCGAACTCGCGGCGGGCTCCGCGGCCCTGCGGGACGGGCTGGCGGACGCCTCCGGGGGCGCCTCCGAGCTGGATTCCGGCCTGGGGCTGCTCAGCGGCGGCGCGGGCGACCTCCACGAGGGGCTGGGCGAGCTGGCGTCGGGGTCCGGCGAACTCGCCGAGGGGCTCGACGAGGGCGCCGGGGAGATCCCCACCTACTCCGACAGGGGTCGGTCCGACGCGTCCGCCGTGATGAGCGAGCCGATCCGGCTGGACAGCGAGATCTCCAACGAGTCCCCGAACTACGGGACGGGCTTCGCCCCGTTCTTCGTCCCGCTGTCCCTGTGGGTGGGGGCGATGGTGGTGTTCATGGTGCTGCCCGCGCTGTCCTCGCGGGCCCTGGCGTCCTCGGCCCCGTCGTGGCGGGTCGCCCTGGCCGGCCGGGTCGTCCCGCTGCTGCTCGGCGTGGGCCAGGTGGCGGTCACGCTGGGAGCGCTGCACCTGTTCCTGGGGCTGGAGGCCCGGGACTGGCCTCTGCTCGTCGCGTTCCTGGTGCTGACCTCGGTCGCGTTCACCGCCGTCGTGCAGTACCTCAACGTGCAGTTCGGGGCCGCGGGGAGGGTCGTCGCCCTCGCCCTCCTGGTGCTCCAGCTGACGTCGGCGGGCGGCACGTACCCGATCGAGACCAGTCCTGCGTTCTTCCAGGCCATCGGCCCCTACCTGCCGCTGCACTGGGGCGTGACGGCGATGCGCGTCCTGCTCGGGGGCGGGGACCCGACCCTCGTGTGGAGCGCCTTCGGGGTGATGGGCCTGTGGCTGGTGGTACCGCTGCTCCTCACGTGGCTGGCAGTGGAGCGCAAGCGGGTGTGGACGATGTCCTCCCTCTACCCCGCGCTGAAGCTGTGACGGCCCGCCGTGGCGCGACCGCCTCCGGCAGCGGCAGAATGGACCGGATGAGCGCGAGCACCGACCGGCCGAGGAGCGGTCGCCGAGAGGCGACCCGGCACCGCCTGTTCGAGGCGGCCGTCGGCCTGATATCCGAACAGGGCTACGGCGCCACGACCGTGGACGAGATCGCCGAGCGCGCGGGGGTCGCCAAGGGCACCGTCTACTACAACTTCGGCGGGAAGAGCGAGCTGTACACGGCGCTGATGGAGTGGGGGGTGTCCCGGCTCGCCGACACGCTGAAGGACGCCGTGCCCCCCTCCGCCCCGCCCGCCGAGGGGCTCGCCGCGGTCCTGCGCGCGGGGGTGGTGTTCATCGGCGAGCACGAGGCGCTCGCCCGGCTCCTGATGGCCGAGGCCTGGCGGACCAACCAGGTCTGGTACGCGACCGTCCGCCAGATCCGCACCGAGGCGATCGGGGTCATCTCCGGCCAGCTGGATCGGCTGGCCGCCGAGGGGGCCCTGCGGCGGGGGGTGGACACGGGGCTCGCGGGATCCGCCCTGTTCGGCATGGTGGTCACCGTGGCCCTGGACTGGCGTACCCTCCAACCCGAGAGGCCGGTCGAGGAGATCCACGCGACTCTGGCCCACATGACCGACGGCCTGGTCGGCGCACCGTCGTCCGCACCGGAGAACGACGCCTGAGAGGACGCCCCCCGTGGCCGACCTGTACCCCCTGCTCCCCCTCCTGGCCGGGGCCGTGATCCTCTGGATCGTCGCCCGGGACACACGCCTCGAACTGCGGCTCGTCCGCCACGGCATGCGCGCCAAGGGCCGGGTGATCGGCTACAACGAGACCTCGACCGCCTCGCGCATGATCGTGCAGTTCCGTACCGAGGACGGCCAGGAGGTCCACGCCGAGCACGAGAACACCGGGTGGACGGCCTCCCGCGCCGGGGAGATCGTGACGGTGGCCTACGATCCGGACGAGCCCGCCCGGGCGCGCATCGTGTCCGCGCCGTGGCTGAGCCACTGGGTACGGGGGCTGTTCGGCGGGCTGGGCGCGATCCTGGTGCTGACCGGCCTCCTCCTGGGCTACCTCGCCTGGCGCTAGACCGGCTCCCGCGGGCACTCGCCCTGCTGCGCGTCGCCCCGGCACGCCCCTCGCGGCGTTCTCCTCCGTCGACAGGACCCCACCCTGACTCCTTCGTCGGCCTTGCGATGCACGCACCGGATGCGCCGCTCGCGACGGACGGCATCCGCGGAACACGCCCTAGACCGGCTCCCGGGGGGGCCGGACGGGGTCGGCGGCGGCTCCGGACGGGGTCTCCTCCCGGGGCTCGGAGTAGCGGACCAGCCGTGAGGGCAGCCCGCCGTCGAGGCTGGAACGGGTGCGCACGCGCACCCCGCACAGCAGGTCGGCCAGGCCCGCCCGGTCGGACCGGACCAGGGCGGTGCACGCGTGCAGCGCGACCACGGCGAGTGCGGCCCAGGGCAGGCCCAGGGCGACGAGCACGGCGATCGGGGCCTGGAGCAGGAGGGTGCGCAGGAGGACCCGCCACCGGGACGCCGGACGGGGGCTCCCCCGGTCCCCGAGGGCCAGCCCGACGGCGGCCGGTCCCGGTGTGACGCGGTCGCTCCGCAGCTGGGGCAGGACGACGGCGCACACGAGGGCCAGGCCCAGGAGCGCGGCCTCCCCGGTCCGTCCCCCGGCGAGGGGGTACACGACGCCGTAGGCGTGCAGCAGGGCGGTCACGGCCGAGGCCCCGAACCACCACAGGCCGAGGTCGAGCAGGGCCCCCGTCATGCGCCGGTCGAGTGCGGGGTCGACGCGGTCGGGCACCGCGGCGGGCCACCCCCGGGCGGGGCCGCCGGGCCACAGGGGCAGGAGCCGGCGGGCGGCCGTCCACCCGGCCAGGGCCCCCACGGCGCCCAGGGCGACCAGCAGGGCCGAGGCGGGCGCGTAGGCGCACGGGTACAGGCCGAGCACGCCGGTCGCGCGCACCGCGGCGACGGAGGCGGCGAGCGCCGCCCCGATCACCAGGGTCGCCACCGGCCCCCGGCGGAAGCGGTGGCGGGCCAGGAGGCCGACCACGGTGAAGAGCCCGAGGGCGAGGGCGGCGTCCCACGCCGTGAGCGGCGGGCCGCCGCCCGCGGAGGTCCCTCCGGCCACCGCCGCGGACCAGCCGCCCGCGGAGCCGTTCCCGGTGCACAGCCCGTCGGCGGACGCGGGCAGGGGCCAGACCGCGTAGGCCACGAGTGCGACCCCCGTGACCAGGGCGGCCGCCGTGAGGCGGCCCGGCAGCCCGTGCGGCCGCCCGTAGCGCCGGTGCTGCCCGCGCAGGTACAGCGCGGCGCCGACGACCACCAGCAGCGGTACGACGGCGAGCGCCACCTCGACGGCGGCCTGTCCCCCGCCGAACGGTCGACCCATGGTGCTTCCCCCCGTGCTCCGGCAGCCGCGACGTCCCGGCGCCCCGCTTCCCCGTCCGCGCGGCCGTTCCCGCGCCGGGGACGCAACGCTAGTACGCTCTGTCGTCGGGTGGGGACCGAACTTCCGACTTCGTCCGCCGTCCCGCCCGGTTCCCGGGGCGCGTCCACCGCTCCGGCCCGGGAGGCCCGGCAACGTCACGCGAAGCAGGGTGGCCGCGCACTCTCCGCCATATGTGACGTTTGTCCCATTGTCACCATTTATTCACAGCAGGCAACACGAGCACCTCCGGCCGGAGGGTGGACATTCTCGGCCTTCATGGCAGACTGCCTTCACCAACCCGGATATTTCGGCGCTTCACGTGCGAGATACGATCCCCAACGCCGAAAAGCCGCGCTTGTGGTTACCCTGCGGTACGTCCCGCGTCCAGAGCCCCGACGGACGCCGCCCGCGGGGCAGGAGGCCGCGCACACGCGGACCGCGAGGCGCCGTCCCCTGCGGCGCCCGGCCCCCCGGGGCCCGCACCGCAACCCCAGACCGAAGACGCGGATCGACAGGAGAACCGTGCAGGCAGTACCGAAGCGACGCGGACGGACGATCACCGCCCGTATCCGCGCAATGGTCATGATCCCCACCACCGCGCTCTTCGCGCTCTGGCTGATCCTCACCTTCGCCCTGACCGGCGACGCCGTCGTGCAGCTGATCCGCGCCCGGGCCACCGAGGACCTGGTGACCCCCGCCGCGGTCGGCCTCGTGGACGTGATGCAGGAGCGGTCCCAGTCGATCGCCTACATCGAGAACCCCGGGAACACGCAGCTGGCGGGCGACCTCGCCGAGGCCCGCGAACGCACCGACGGCACCATGGGCGTGGTCATCGGGGAGCTGATCGGCTTCGCCGACCTCGCCCCCGGCGAGGGCGGCGACCACATCCGCATGCTGCACGAGCAGTACGAGGAGATCGGCGCGCTCCGCGAGGCGATCGACGCCGGGGACGCCTCGCGCGACGACGTCCTCGACTACTACAACGAGCTCATCCTGCACGGCGCCGACAGCTTCGACAGCCAGGCCCGCAGGGGCATGGCCGGCGACTCGACCAGCCCCTCCTTCACGGCCGTGTACATGTTCCGGACCGTCGACGTCTTCGCGCGGTCCGACGCCCAGATCGCCCGCGCCTTCGCCTCCGACGAGCTGACCGCGTCCGACCAGCGCGAGTTCACCGCACTGGTCGGCGCCTACCGGAACCTCCTCGAGGGCAACGGCCACTACCTGGAGGGCGAGGGCCAGGAGGAGCGCCTGCGGGCCGTGCTGGAGGGCCCCGAGTACGCGCGGCTCCTGGAGATGCAGCAGGAGATCATCGACCGCCGGATCTCGACGGAGACGGTCACGGACCCGGTCACCCTGGTGCCCGGCGAGGTCGAGGACCTCTCCATGCCCGTGGACCAGGACGCGTGGCGGGCCGACTACGACCACGTCCTGGCCGAGCTGACCGCCCTGGGCGCCGACGAGGCCATGCATGCGGCCGCCCTCACCCGGGAGTCCGCCAACCGGGCCGTCCTCCTGGCCGTCGGGGGCAGCCTCGGCGTCGCCGCCGTCATCCTGGGCGCCTTCCTGCTGGCCCGCCGCTCCTCGCGCGTCCTCAGCGAGCGCCTGCTGCGCCTGCGCGACGACTCCAACGACCTCGTCGAGAACCGGCTCCCCGAACTCATGCGCCGCCTGCACGAGGGCGAGCGCGTGGACACCGACAGCTCCTTGGCCGACCTCCGCACCACCGACGACGAGATCGGCGACGTCGCCAGGGCGTTCAACGCCGCCCAGCGCGCCGCCATCGACGAGGCGGTGCAGCAGACGGAGCTGCGCCAGGGCGTCAACCGCGTGTTCCTCAACATCGCGCACCGCAGCCAGACGCTGGTCCACCGCCAGCTCCGCCTGCTGGACAAGATGGAGCGCGAGCAGGAGGACCCGGACCAGCTGGCCCAGCTCTTCAAGCTCGACCACCTGGCCACGCGGTCGCGCCGCAACGCGGAGAACCTGCTCATCCTCGGCGGCGAGGCCCCGGGCCGTACCTGGCACCGGCCGATGCCGCTGATCGACGTGCTGCGCGGCGCCATCTCCGAGTCCGGCGACTACACGCGCGTCAAGCGCGACCGGATCGCCCGCGTCCACCTCAACGGGCCGGCCGTCGCCGACGTCATCCACCTAGTCGCGGAGCTGGTCGACAACGCCGCCATGTTCTCGCCGCCGCACACGCAGGTGCGCCTGAGCAGTGACGACGTGCCCAACGGGGTGACGATCGAGATCGAGGACCGGGGCCTCGGCATGACCGAGAGCGAGTTCGCGTCCGCGAACGCGCTCCTGGCCAGCCCGCCCGAGTTCGACGTGATGCGCCTGAACGAGAAGATGCGCCTCGGGCTCTTCGTCGTCTCGCACCTGGCCCACCGCCACGGCATCAAGGTGCACCTGCGCCCGTCGCCGTACGGGGGCGTGCAGGCGATCGTCCTGCTCCCGCACGAGCTGATCTCCGGGGACCGCACCCCGCTGCCCTCCTCCGAGTCCTCCGGCGAGGACATCTGGGAGGTGCGGGAGATCATCGACCGCGTCCCCGGCGAGCTGGAGTCCGCCCCCGTGGGCGCCAAGCCGGTCCTGACCTCGGTCTCCTCCACGGGCGAGGACACGGCGACGGACCACGGGGACGGGCCGGACGGCGGCGGCCCCGCGGACGGCGGCATGCCCGACGACCTCCTGGGCCCCGGCGGCGGGGACGCCCTCCTCCCCGCCCCGCCCGCCGGCGACCGCCCCGCCCTCCCGACCCGCAGGAAGAACATCAGCGCGGTCCCCGCCCCCGGCGCAGCACCCGCCGATGCCCCGGAGACCGCGGTGGAGGCCGGCGGAGGGCGGCCCCCGCTGCCCAAGCGGCGCCCCCAGGAGAACCTGGCGCCGCAGCTGGCGACCGACCCCGGGACCGACGTCCGGCCCGGGCCCGCCTCCGGCGCCTCCCCCGGCGAGGCCCCCGACGGCGGGGAGCGACTGGCGCGCCTGCGCCGGAACATGTCCGCGTTCCAGAAGGGGACGGACCGCGGACGGCGCGAGGGCAAGCAGCAGACCAACGACACCGACAAGGACGCCTGAACGTGACGAGTACTCCCGAAGGCGCCGCGCACGACAACGGAAACGGCGCTGCCAAGAAGGACATCGACTGGCTGCTCGACGAGCTGCTCGACCGCGCCGTCGGCTCCCGGCACGCGATCGTGCTGTCCGCGGACGGCCTCCTGATCGGACGCTCCCACGACCTGGTCAAGGAGGACGCCGAGCACCTGTCCGCGGTGGCCTCCGCGTTCCAGAGCCTGGCCCGCGGCACCGGCCGCCACTTCGGCGGCGGCGAGGTCCTCCAGACCGTGGTCGAGATGGAGAGCGCCTACCTGTTCGTCACCGGCGCGGGCCGCGGGGCGTGCCTGGCGGTGCTCGCCGACGAGAGCGCCGACGTCGGGCTCATCGCCTACGAGATGAACGTCCTGGTCGAGCAGGTGGGGCGGTATCTGGACGCCGCCCCCAGGCACGAGGGCGCCTCCGGGGAAGCCACGCGATAGGGGGGCGGCCATGCAAGCGCACAACGAGATCCCGCACGGCGGGATACCGCAGGGCCTGCCGGGACGCGACGCGGTCGGCGGGTACGGTGCGGGTTCGCCCGGGACCCCCGGCGCCGCGGCCTCCCCGGCGGGGCCCGGGGCGCCCGGCCACCAGGACGCCGGTCCGCTCGTCCGCCCGTACGTGATCGCGCAGGGCCGCGAGCACGCGGACGCCGTGCGGCTGGACATGATCAGCGTGGTGATCGCGGCCAAGCGGGCCGAGGTCGACGAGATGGCCCTGGAACCGGAGCAGCTCCGCATCCTGGAGCTGTGCCGCCGACCGCAGTCGGTCGCCGAGGTGTCCGCGCACCTGGACATCCCGGTGGCCGTGGTCAAGGTTCTGCTGAGCGACCTCCTCAACCGCGGCCTCGCGTTGGCCCGTGCCCCCTACACAGCTAAGAGCCCGGTGAGCCGGGACGTACTCCAGGCGGTTCTCGATGGCATCCAGCGACTCTGACGACACGCAGACGATCGTCCCCTCCGCACTGAAGATCCTGGTCGCCGGGGGTTTCGGCGCCGGCAAGACCACGCTGGTCGGATCCGTCAGCGAGATCGCGCCGCTGAGCACCGAGGAGGTGATGACCGAGGCCAGCTACGGGGTCGACGACCTGTCCGGGGTGGAGTCGAAGACGACCACCACGGTGGCGCTGGACTTCGGCCGCATCACGATCAGCCCCGCCCTGGTGCTGTACCTCTTCGGGACCCCGGGCCAGGAGCGCTTCTGGTTCATGTGGGAGGAGCTGTCGGAGGGCGCGCTGGGGGCCGTCGTCATCGCCGACACCCGCCGCCTGGAGACGTGCTTCGCCTCGGTGGACTTCTTCGAGCGCCGCGGCGTGCCGTTCATCGTGGCGGTGAACTGCTTCGACGACTCCCACCCCTACGAGCCGGGCGAGGTCCGCGACGCGCTGAGCCTCGATCCCGCGATCCCGGTGGTGCTGTGCGACGCCCGCGAGCGGGAGTCGTCCAAGCAGGTCCTGCTGACGCTGGTCAACCGGGTCGCCGAGCGCATGGCGGCCTGAGGCGCGCGGACGCGGAAGGGGCGGGGGGCGGTCGTCCCCCGCCCCTTCCGCGTACCGGTCGTACGCCCTCGGCACTGATCGGGGAACGGTCCGGACACGGTTCGGGAACCGGATCGGCGCGGAGGGCTCCGGGTCCGGTGTACACACGGACCCTCCGGGTAAAGTGCGCCCCGTGGAGCGCCGTCGGGCGCTGCGCACCCGCAGACCATGGACCCGTCTCGGGCGGGCCCGCACGAAGGCGACTGGAGTACTCCATGAAGCGGTTCGAGTGGCGAGACACGATCCAGGGCCTGGACGCCGAGGCCGACTGCGAGCGCATCGTTCGCATCCTGGGCGCCCACGAGTTCCCGTGGGACCTCGAACAGGCCCTGGGCCTGGCGCTGTACCGGACCTACGCCGTCCCCAGCATCGGCGAGCTCCTCGCTCGCACCCGCGAGTTCACGGAGCGCACCCAGCACCGCTACGACGACACCGCCCTCATCCTCAACGACATCATGGAGCACGGGTTCGGCCCGGGGCGCGGCCGGGACGCGCTGCGGCGCATGAACCAGATGCACCGCTCCTACGACATCGGCAACGACGACTACCGGTACGTGCTCAGCACCTTCGTCGTGATGCCGGTGCGCTGGCTCAACGACTGGGGCTACGGCTGGCGCAGGCTGACCGACCACGAGATCGCCGCCAGCACCAACTACTACCGCAAGCTCGGCAAGCACATGGGGATCAAGGACATCCCCGGGACCTACGAGGAGTTCCGGGACCTCCTCGACTCCTACGAGCACGAGCACTTCGCCTACACCGAGGGCGGACGCGCCGTCTCCGACTCCACGCTCGGCCTGATGGCGGACTTCTACCCCGCCTGGCAGCGCCCCCTGGTGCGCCCCTTCACCAAGGCCCTCCTGGACGACCGGCTGATCAAGGCCTTCGACTACCCGGAGCCGTCGGCCGCGTGGCGCGGGCTCAGCTCGGCCGCGCTGAAGCTGCGGGCGCGCGTGGTACGGCTGATGCCGCCGCGCGAGAAGCCGCGCTGGGCCCGGGAGAGCGCGAACATCCGCAGCTACCCGGGGGGCTACGAGCCCTCCCGGATCGGCACCTTCCCCCAGGGGTGCCCGGTCCCGCACGGCATGCTCACCCAGGAGGTCGCCCCCACCGGGGCACGGGTCCCGGCACCCGGCCAGGCGGTCGCGCCGACGGGATCCGCGACAGGGACCGCCGAAGGACCGGAGGCCCCCGGCTCGGCCGAGGCCGCGGGAACCAGCGGGCAGTAGCCGTCCGGGAGTGTCCCCGCCCGCCCGCGCGCCCCCTCGCGCCCCAGGCCACCGCCCCCTCCCCCCCGCCCCCACCCGAAGGAACCTCCCTTGAAACGTTTCGACTTCCGCGACGAGATCCACCGCCTGGACGCAGAGGCCGACTGCGTGCGCATCATGCAGATCCTCAACTCCCACGAGTTCCCGTGGGACATGGGGCGCGCCCTGGGGATCGCCCTGTACCGGACCTACGCCGTCCCCAGCATCGGCGGGCTGCTCGGCAGGACGAACGAGTTCACCGGCAGCACCCAGAAGCGGTACGACGACACCGCGCTCATCCTCGGCAACATGATGCGGTACGGGTTCGGACCCGGGAAGGGACGCGACTCCCTGCGCCGCATGAACCAGATGCACCGCTCCTACGACATCGGCAACGACGACTACCGGTACGTGCTCAGCACCTTCGTCGTGATGCCGGTGCGCTGGCTCAACGACCGCGGCTACGGCTGGCGCAGGCTGACCGACCACGAGATCTCCGCGATCACGCACTACTACCGCAGGCTCGGCAAGTACATGGGGATCAAGGACATCCCCGGGACCTACGAGGAGTTCCGGGACCTCCTCGACTCCTACGAGCACGAGCACTTCGCCTACACCGAGGGCGGACGCGCCGTCTCCGACTCCACCCTCGACCTGATGGTGACGTTCTACCCGCCGCGCGTGGCCGGTCTGGCGCGCAGGTTCTCGATGGCGATCCTGGACGACTCGCTCATCGAGACCTTCCGGTACGAGCCGCCGAGCCGGGCCTGGCGCAGGTCGGCCGACCTGGTGCTGAAGCTGCGCGCCAAGGTCGTGCGCCGCATGAAGCCGCGCGAGGAGCCGCTCTGGGCGGACATGAGCCCCAACATCCGCAGCTACCCCGGGGGGTACGACGTCGACCGCATCGGCACGTTCCCGGCCGGGTGCCCGGTGGCGCACGACGTGGACCCGGTCGGCCACGCCGAGCTGTACGGCGGGAGCGGCGGGGCGGACGGCGGAGGGACCGCCTCCGGGCAGGGCCCGGCGCCCGCCTCCGCGGAAGGAAGCGCGTGACCACGGCCGTCGGCCCCGCCCCCGGCGCCGCGCCCGCCGGGGGGACCGGGGCCCTGCCCCGCTCGGTGCACGCCTGGTACGGCAGCGGCGCCGTGGCCACCGGCGTCTTCAACACGGTCCCGGGGCTGCTGCTGCTCATCTACCTGACCGACACGCTCGCGGTGGGCCCCGCCCTGGCGGGGCTGGTGGTCCTCCTGCCCAAGCTGGTCGACCTCCTGGTCAGCCCGTACATCGGTATCCGGTCGGACAGGACCCGCTCCTCCTGGGGGCCGCGCCGCCCCTGGATGCTGGCGGGCGCGCTGACCCTCCCCGTGCTGTTCGGCGCCATGTTCGCCGGCCCTCCCCTGGAGGGGAACGCCGCCGCCCTGTACGTGGCGGTCGTGTTCGTGGCCGCGGCCCTGGCGTCGTCCGTGTTCCAGGTCCCGCACGCCGCCCTGCCCGGGGAGATCACCTCCGACTACCACGAGCGGTCCACGTTCAACACGTGGCGGACCGCGTTCGTGGGGCTCGCGCTGATGCTCGGCGGGGCGCTGGCTCCGGTCCTCCAGTCGGCCCCCGGCGACGAGGTGGCGGGGTACCGGCTCATGGGCCTGGTCATGGGGTCCGTGGTGCTGGTGTCGATGCTCGGCGCCGTGATCGGCACCCGGAGGGCGCCGCGGACGGTCTTCCCGCACCGCACCGAGGGCCTCCTGGTCCAGCTGCGCGCGGCGTTCGCGCACCGGCACTTCCGCGTGCTGTTCCCCGCCAACCTGCTGATGGCGGCGGCGGGCGGCACCATGGTCGCCGGGGTCCCGTACGTGACGGCCAACGTCATGGGCGAGCCGCGGTACACGAGCGTCCTGATGGTGTGCGTCCTGGTGCCGCTGATCGCGTCGGCTCCGCTGTGGAAGCGGCTGTCCGTGCGCGTGGACAAGCGCCGTGCCGCGGGGCTCGCGGCGGCGGTGTTCGCCCTGGGCGGCCTCGGCCTGCTGCTCATCCCGGTCTGGGGCCTCCCCGGCGCGGTCCCCTCCTCCGTGCTGGTGGGCGTGGGCCTGTCCGGCACGACCCTGCTGCCGTGGTCGATGCTGGCCGACTGCATGGCGGACACGCACGGCTCGGGACGGCGCCAGAGCGGCGTGCTGTCGGGCGTGTGGACCTCCGGGGAGGCGATGGCGCAGGCGGTCGGGACGGGCCTGCTGTCGCTGGTCCTGGCGCTGAGCGGCTACGTGGAGTCGGGCGCGGGCGAGGCGGTGCGCCAGAGCGACGAGGCGCTGCGCGGCATGCTGGTCGGCAGCACCCTGGTGCCCGCCGCGGTCATGCTGTGCTGCCTGGTCCCGCTGGCGTTCTACCGGTTGACCGCCGACAGCGCCGGTGCGGCCCGGGACGAGGCCCGGCCCGAGGCGCCGGCCCCGTCCGGCTCCTGACCCGGGGCGCTCCCGACCGGCCCCCGCCGGGAGCGCGCCTCCCCGGGCTCAGCGCCCCAGGCGCCGCCACAGCGGGCGGGGCAGCAGCCGCATCCCCGTGAAGAGCGGCCGGAGCACGCGCGGCGCCCACACGGTGGTCGCCCCCGAGCGCAGCCCGGAGGCCACCGCCTCCGCCACCTGGCCCGGCGTGGCCGGGAACGGGGCGGGGGCCACGTGGGCGGACATACGGGTGGGCACGTATCCCGGCCGCACCACCAGCACCCGCGCGCCGGACCCGTGCAGGGAGTCGGCGAGCCCCTGGGCGAAGCCGTCCAGACCGGCCTTGGCCGACCCGTACACGTAGTTGAACCTGCGGACCCGCACCCCGGCGACGGAGGACAGGACCACCAGGGCGCCGTGCCCCTGCTCGCGCAGGCGGGCCGCGACGGCCAGCCCCGCGGAGACGTGCCCCGTGTAGTTCACGGCGGCGGCCCGGGCCGCGGAGGCAGGGTCGGCCTCGTACGCCGCCTGGTCCCCCAGCACGCCGAACGCGTCCACGACCACGTCCAGGTCGCCGACCAGGCCGACGGCCTCCGCGACCGTGCCCGTGTGGGCGTCGGGGTCGCCGGCGTCGAACTCCACCGAGTGCACGGAGGCGCCGAGCTCCGTGAGCGCGCCCGGCGGGGGCTCCGCCCCGCCGCGAGCGGCCAGCACCACCTCCCGGGCGCCGTCGCGGACCAGCCGCTCGACGATGGCGAGGCCGATCTCGCTGCGTCCGCCGAGCAGCAGCACGGTGCGTACCCGTCCCACCGAGTCGCGCATGGGTTCCCTCCGGTCGTGTGGGGTGTCGTGGTGTGCGGGGAGGCGTCCGGGGTCCGCGCGGTCCCGCGCCGGGCCCGGCCCCGGGCCGGCGGTCAGACGAGCCGCAGGCGGCGGGCGAGGTCGGAGACGAGCACGCCCCCGGGGTCGGCCCGGTCCCGTACTCTCCGCCAGGCGGGCAGCTCCGGGTACATCGCGTGCACGGTCTCGGCGCGCGCCCTGCCGTCCTTGGCCAGGTACAGGCGGCCTCCGGCCTCCAGCAGCCTCTCGTCGAGGGCGTCGAGCAGGCGGCCGAGGCCGGGCAGGTCGGCGGGCAGGTCCACGGCGAGGGTCCATCCCGGCCGGGGGAAGGACAGCGGGCCCGGGGTGGGCTCCCCCATGCGCTTGAGGACCGTCAGGAACGACGGGGCGCCCGCCCGGGCGAGCCGTTCCATGACGGCGGCGAGGGTGTCCTCCGCCCCGAACGGGACGACGAACTGGTACTGCACCAGCCCGCGCGGACCGTACATGCGGTTCCATCCCCGCACCGCGTCGAGCGGGTGGAAGAACCCGGCGAGCGGCTGCGCCTCGCCGCGCCTGCGGCGGGGCGCGGCGCGGAGGTAGGCGGCGTTGAAGGCCCCCACCGTCCACCGGTTGAGCAGCCCCGGCGGCGCCCAGGGCGGCGCGGCCAGGAGCGTGCCCGGCCGGTGCCTCAGCGGCTCGCGCCGGAGCGGGGAGGGAAGGTCGCCGATCCGCGCGTGGTCGGCCCGGGTGAACACGCCCCGGCCCATCGCGCCGCCCGCGGCCAGCAGGTCGACCCAGCAGACCGAGTAGCGGCGGTCGGCTCCCGGGCGCGACATCAGCTCCAGGGTGGCGTCGAGTCCGGCGGTCCGGTCGGTGTCCACCCTCATGTACGCCGTCTCGACCGGGAACACGGCCAGTGTGACCTCGGTGACCACGCCGGTCAGTCCCATGCCGCCGACAGTCGCCCAGAACAGGTCGGACCCGTCGCCCTCCGGCCCCAGCTCGTGTGCCCTCCCGTCGGGGGTCACCAGGGTCAGCGCGCGCACGTGGGCGCCGATCGAGGAGTCGGCGTGGTGGTTCTTGCCGTGGACGTCGGCGGCGACCGCACCGCCCAGCGTGACCTGGCCGGTCCCCGGGACCACGGGGACGAAGTACCCGCGCCGGAGGAGGTGCGCCACGAGCCCGCCGAGGGTGGTCCCCGCCGGGGCGGCGGCCTCGCCGCGCGCGGTGTCGAGCCGGACCGGGCCGGTCAGCGCGGCGCAGTCCAGGACCAGCCCGCCGGCGGCCTGCGCGGCGTCGCCGTAGGAGCGGCCCAGCCCCCGGGCGAGGGCTCCGCGCGCCCCGGCCCGCGCGAGCGCCTCGGCGACCTGTTCGGCGGTGCGCGGCCGCACCACGTGCGCGGCGGTGGGGGCGGTGCGGCCCCAGCCGGTGAGGAGGGCGGGGCGCGTCCCGCCGCGGGCGGGCGCACGGTCCGGCGGCGGTGGTCTCACAGGTGGATCCCCAGTCCGACGAGGACGGCGAGCGACACGAGGGTCACCTGGAGGGGGCGGTCGCGCAGGGCGATCTCCTCGGGTTCCTCCCCGGCTCCCCGGTCCACGAGCAGGTTGTAGCGCAGGACGAACATGATGAACGGAACGATACTCACCGCGTGGAACACGGGCTGCGACGCGTCGCCCCGCTCCAGGGCCCAGAGGCAGTAGGTGACGATCATCGCCGCCGACGCCATGGTGCGGGTCTGGGCCAGGTAGGTGACCGTGTACCCGCGCAGGGTCTCCCGCACCGGCGCGGCCGCCGGCGCGCCCGCGTCGCGGAACGCCCGCAGCTCGGCCTCGCGCTTGCCGACCACGACGAGCAGCGCGGCCAGCGACACCACGATGACGAACCAGGAGGTCAGCGGCACGGCGACCGCGGCCCCGCCCGCGGCGGCGCGCAGCACGTGGCAGGCGGCGACCACGACCAGGTCGCAGACCACCACGTCCTTGAGGCGGCGGGTGTAGGCCAGGGTGAGCAGGACGTATCCGGTGACCAGGCCCGTCAGGAGCGGATCGCCCAGGGCCAGGGAGGCCAGCGGGGCCGCCGCGCCCAGGACGGCGCCGGCCGTGACGGCGACGGGGACCGGGAGGGCGCCCGAGGCGACGGGCCGGTGGCGCTTGCTCGCGTGCGCGCGGTCGCGGTCGGCGTCGTGGACGTCGTTGAGCAGATAGGTGCCGCTGGCGGCCGCGCAGAACAGCGCGAACACCGCGGCGCAGGTCAGCAGCGCGTCGGGGCTCCCCAGGGCCCCGGCCGCGCCGGGGGCCGCCAGGACCAGGAGGTTCTTGAGCCACTGCCGGGGCCTGCAGGCACGGACCAGGGCACGGGCCGTCCTCCGGAGGCCCCGCGGGCTCCCCGGGACGCCCGGGCCTCCGGGCGTGCCGCCTCCCGCGCGCCCGGTCCGCTCCGCGCTCTGCGTCACCGGCGCCCCGGCTCCGGGACGGGCGCACCGGCGCACCCTGGGGGGCACGCCGGTGAGGGCCGGGGGCGGAGAGGGGGGCGGGGGTCAGTTGTGGTGGTCACTGCGGCGGCCTGAGACGTACAGGACGACGGCGATGCCCACGAAGCCGACGCCGACGACGAGGAAGGCGATGGGGAGGGTGGTGTGCAGCAGCGGCAGCATGGTACGGCCCTGCTCGGAGTTGGCGACGGCGTTGCGGACCGACTCGTCGTCGAAGACGAGCTCGGCGTCCAGCAGGGTCAGGACCTCCTCGCCGTCCACGACGACGACGCGGTTCTGGTCCTCGCTGACCTTGAGGGGCGACCCGGTGGTGGGCTCGATCCAGTAGGTGCGGGTGATGGAGAAGACCTCGTCCCCGGTGACGTCCCCGTCGCCCTCCAGGCCGGCGACCGAGCGCGGCAGGGTGCGCTCGTCGATGACGGTCGGCTCGACGGTCTGGACGAACCGGTAGGCCTCGACGCCCTCGACCGCCTCGACCCCCTGGAACTCCATGGGGACGACCTCCTGGACGGTGGTCTCGTAGAAGTCGTAGTCCCGCTGCTCGGTGAAGAACGGGAACTTCCAGGCCTGCCCGCTCTGGACGACGGACTCCTCGTTGACCATGGAGTCGCAGCAGTCGACTGCCTCGCCGGTGACGCGGTCGTGTCCGGCGCGGCGGCTGGTGGAGCTGATGCCGAAGTCGGTATCGGCGTCCTTCAGCCAGGTGAACTGGTCCCACACCACGATCTCGTCGGTGCTGGAGGCCACGTCCGCGCGGATCGTCGCGTGGGCCTCGAGGGTGGCGTCCTCGACGAGCTCCACGTCCTCGATGTTGAAGTAGGTGGCGCCTTCGGCGACGTTGACTGTCTCGCTGTAGTAGTCCAGGGGAGTCTTCATCAGGGAGCTCGACATCCACGTGCGCATCATGGGTGCGGCGGCGAGAAAGAAGACTCCAAACGCGATGAGAACGACCGCAACGGTACGGCGCATGTGCCCTCCTGGGCGGATGAGAGTCCAGTTCTGAAACTGCGTCTAGTGGAACTAGGTCCAGTTCCGGGTAGAGTACTGCCCAGTAGTGAACGACGTCACCAGGGCGTGTCTGAATTTTTATAACACGTTCTAGTGAAGCGTGTTTCAATGCTCTCCCGTTCTGGAAGGCCCATGGCGCCCACTCCCTCCGCGCCCGAGGACCCCACCGGCGCCCCCACCGGCAGCCCCTCCGAAGGCGACCTCCCCGGCTCCCCCTCCACCGGCACGCGGCCCTCCCCGCGGGACCCCGGCCGCGCCCTGCTCCTGCCCCAGGTCGACGGACGCCACGAGACCCTCGACGGCATCCGCGCCGCGGCCGCCCTGATGGTCCTGGTCTTCCACGTCGCGACGGAGACCGGCGACTCCCTCGCCCCGGGCGTCCTGGGCGGGCTGGTGTCCGCGTTCGACCTCGCCGTGCCCCTGTTCTTCACGCTCTCCGGCGTGCTGCTGTACCGGCCCTGGGCGCGCGCCGCCCTGGACGGGACGCGGGGCCCCCGCGCCCGCCCCTACCTGTGGCGCCGGGTCGTGCGCGTGTTCCCCGCCTACTGGGTCGTGGCGGTGACGGCGCTGCTCCTCTACTCCCGGGAGGAGCTCGGCTCGCCCTCCTACTGGGCCCAGGTCCTGACCCTGGCCTTCCCCTTCGACACCGACCCGCCGTGGGTGGGGACCGGCCCCTACGGCCTCGGCCAGATGTGGAGCCTGTCGGTCGAGGTGTGCTTCTACCTGCTGCTGCCCCTGTTCGCCCTGCTCCTGGCACTGTGGGCGAAGGGCGGGAGGACCGTGGACGCCCGCGGCCGGCGACTCCTCGCCGGGCTCGCCGCCATGGGGGTGCTCGCCCTGGCCGCCCTGGTGCCGCAGTTCTATCCCGAACCCCGCGAGTACATGCACGCCTGGCTGCCGCGCGCGCTCGGCCTGTTCGCCGCCGGGATGGCGCTGGCCGTGCTGGCGGAGTGGGCGTGGCGCGAGCCCGGCGCCGACGGGCCGGTGCGCCGCTTCTGCCGCACGGTGGCCGCGTCCCCCGGAGTGTGCTGGCTGGTGGCGGGCGGCTTCCTCGCCCTGACCGCCACCGAGGCCACCGGCGGGCGCTTCATCGGCTCGGGCGACATCTGGACCTCCGCGGCGGCGTCCCTGGCCGGGGCGGGCTTCGCGTTCTTCGTCGTGGCCCCGGCGGCCCTGGCCCCCCGCCCCACCGCCCCGCCCGTCCCCCTCCGCCGGGCCGCGGCCTGGCGGGACGGCCGCTGGCTGGACTCGCTGCTGCGGCACCGGGTGTGCCAGTTCCTCGCCCGGATCTCCTACGGCGTGTTCCTGTGGCAGTTCGTCGTCCTGTACCTGTGGCGCGACTTCACCGGACAGGAGATCTTCACGGGGTCGTTCTGGCTGGACATGGTGCCGGTGACGGCGGGGACGGTCCTTCTGGCCGCGGCGACCTTCCACTGGGTGGAGGAGCCGAGCCGGCGCTGGTCCCGGAGGACCCGGGACCCGGCCCGGCGGAAGCGGTCCCGGCGCTGACCCGGCGGCGCGCCGTCCGCGGCCGTGCCCCACGGGCGCGCGGGCCCGGAAGGACGCGGAGGAGACCGCTCAGTCCGCCTCCGCGCCGCCGCCGGTGCGGTCGTCCTCCTCGGGGGCCCAGGGGTTGCCCTCGACCGCGGGGGCCATACCTCCCACGGACACCCAGCTCAGGCACAGCCCGCCGCGGTCGGCGGGGTCCTCCGGCACGAACACCGACAGCTGCTCGCCGGGCGCCCCCGCCGGGACGTACCGTGTCCCGTTCTCCTCCGCGGCGGGCAGCTCCACCTCGATCCAGTCGTCCCCCAGGGCGACCACCACCGGCACGTCCTCCTCCGCCGTGTAGCCGAGGGTGACGATCTGGGCGGGGCCGCCGTGGACCCGCACCGGCCACGACATGAGCCCCTCCCAGGGCTCCAGGCAGCGGTCCCCTCCCCCGGGGCCGAAGACGTAGCTGCTGTCGGACGGCCTCGCCGGGACCAGGTAGCCCGCGTCGTTGAACACGTACGCGGCACCGGACTCCTCCGGCTCGACCATCCGCCCGGCGACGTCGGGCTCGGCCAGCGGCGGCAGCACCCAGGAGCTCAGGCGGCGCTGGCCGTTCCACTCCAGCACGACGTCCTCCGGGACGGGGCGCGCGTACAGGCCGCCCTCCTCGGGGACCTCCCGCAGGGAGGCCCGGACCGTGTCCAGGTACCACTGGAGGCGGTCGCCGCCGAGCGTTCCCGCGTAGGCGTGCGTGGACCACACCGCCGACGCCGTGTACGCCAGCGTCGCCAGCACGGCGGCGGCCCGGGCGGCCCGCCGGGGACGCACGCGGTAGGCGCCGACCGCGGCGCCGGCGCGCTCCCCCGCGCCGCCCGTCAGCGCCCGTGCGCGCTCCTCACGCGTCGGCAGGAAGGCCAGCGCCAGGCAGAGCGCGAACACCGGGGCCGCGTCGGCCACGTAGCGGGGGTCGGCGGCGGCCACGTCCTGGAACCTGCCGCGCGCGATGACGGTCGGGACGATGTCGACGACGACCAGGTAGCCGAGCAGGAGCGCCCAGGCACGCCACGCCCGGCGCCGCAGCCACAGGCTCGACAGCACGATCACCGCGAACACCGCCCAGGCCCCCAGCACCACGGGCCCCGACGGGTCGACGAGCCCGCCCGTGGGGGTGACCGGCCCCCACTCCGGCGGGCCGCCCAGGGCGCCGACCGGGAAGACCTCCGTGAGGAGCCCGCGCAGCATGGCCAGGGCGGGTTCGCTCTCGGGGACGCCCGCTCCCTCGCCGCCCCCGCTCGCACGCATCCGTGTCAGGTAGAACACCGCGTACCCGGCGAAGAGGGCGCCCATCGCCGTCCACAGGGGGCGGTGCACCACCCAGGCCCTGCGGACCGCGACGAGCGGGGCGCCCGGGTACAGGAAGGCCGCGGCCACCGCGAACAGCACGGGGGGCAGGAACATCGCCTTGACCGTGAAGAGCATGCCGAACACGACCGCGCCCGACGCCCACCAGGCGAACCGGGCGTCGCCGGTGCGCAGGTGGCGCACGGTCCACAGCGCGGCGAGCACCAGCGCGAGCTGGAAGGGCACGGCGTTGAGCGCCGCCGACCACCACCCGAGGACGGGGACGGTCAGCGGGGCCAGCGCGTACACGGTCAGGGGGACGAGGAGGGCCCGGCGGCGGCCGAACAGCTCCCACAGCAGGCGGAAGAACCCCAGCAGGGCGGCGGCCTGGAACGCGAGCATGCTGCCCGCGCTGACCCACCACTCGTACGGCCAGAACGTGGTCTGGAGGTACACGAGGAACAGGGCTCCCGGCATCAGGTGCCCCTTGTGGAGGGTGAGGAGGTAGTCCGGGCCCAGGTCGCTCGCGTACGCGGAGGCGAAGAAGAGGTAGTCGTCCTCCACGAAGTAGGACTGCGTGAGCACGTACAGCTTGAGGCCGACCGCCGCCGCGACGACCAGCAGCCCCGACAGGACCAGCCGGTCGCGCGCGAGGCGGCCCAGGACGGCGAGGAGGGCGGGGGCCGGGCCGCCCCGGCCGGGCCCCTCCCCGCCGGGGCCCCCGGCCGGGCGGCGCCCCCCGGTCGTCCCGCCGGGCTCCTGCGCCTCCGCGCCGTCGTGTCCACTCGCCGTGGGGGGAACAGGCGGCATCGGTCGTCTCCCGCCGTAGGTTGGCCAACCCGGAAAATGGGTGCCAGAATACAACACGTTCCACTTTCTTCCTTGACCTCGGACGCAGCTCTCTAAGACCTGGAAGTCCAGAACAGGAACATGATGCAGAACCATGTTCCGGCGGGGTCGTGACACCGTGGAGGTGATGTCGGTGGGGCTCGAACAGGTCCGCCGTGACTGGACCCGGCTGGGTTCCGCCGAACCGCTGTGGGCGGTGTGCGTGGACCCGGACAAACGCGACGGCGGGTGGGACGACGACGAGTTCCTCGCCTCGGGACGGGCCGAGGTCGACCCGGCGGTCGCCCGCCTGGACGAGCTGGGCATCCGCCCCGGGGGCGGCCGGGTCCTGGACTTCGGCTGCGGCGCCGGACGGCTGTCCAACGCGCTGGCCGCGCACTTCGACGAGGTCGTGGGGGTGGACATCTCCGCGCCGATGCTGGAGGAGGCCCGCCGCCTGGACCGCTCGGGGGGACGGATCGCGTTCACGCTGAACGAGCGGGCCGACCTGTCCCTGTTCGGCGACGACTCGTTCGACCTGGTGTACACCGACCTCGTCCTCCAGCACCTGCCGACCGCGCTGGCCGAGGGCTACGTGCGCGAGTTCGCCCGCGTGCTGCGCCCCGGCGGCGTGATGGTGCTGGGCGTGCCCGAGACCGAGCGCCGCACCTTCAAGGGGATGGTGTTCCGGTACGCGCCGTGGCCCCTGGTCGCGCTGGCGCAGAGGGTGGTGCTGCGCTACCCGGCGCCGATGCGGATGCACACCCTGCGCACCGGGCGGATCGCCGAGCTGGTGCCCGGCGGCCGGATCGCGGCCTCGGACGAGTACTGGGGAGGCGACCACTGGCGGCACCTGCGCCACTTCGTCGTGCTGGACGGGGCAGCACCGGCCGGAGGGGGATCCGCGTGACCCCCGCAGCCCGCGACGACGGGACCGTGCCCTTCCGCGCCACCCTGGGCCGTTCGGTCGCCCTGTTCTCCGCGTTCCGCAGGGAGCAGTCCGATCCGGCCTTCTTCTACGGCACTCTGGCCCGCGACACCGTCGCCCAGCTGCGCTCCTACACACCCCTGGACGGCCGCCTCGTCGTGGACGTGGGGGGCGGCCCCGGCTACTTCGCCGACGAGCTCCGCTCCGCCGGGGCGCGCTGCCTCTGCGTGGACTCCGACGCCGGGGAGATGACGCTGCACGGCCGCGAGGCCGACGCGCACGGCGTCCAGGGCAGCGCCCTGGACCTGCCGCTGCGCACGGGTTCGGTGGACGTGTGCTTCTCCTCCAACGTCCTGGAGCACGTGCCCGACCGCGTGCGGATGGCCGACGAGATGGTGCGGGTGACCAGGCCCGGCGGGCTGGTCTACCTGTCGTACACGCTGTGGCTGTCCCCCTGGGGCGGGCACGAGACCTCCCCGTGGCACTACCTGGGGGGACCGTACGCCGCGGAGCGGTTCGCCCGGCGCAACGGGCGCCGGCCCAAGAACGACTTCGGCCGCAGCATGTACGCGGCGTACGCCGGGGAGATGCTGCGCTGGGCGCGCGGGCGGACCGACGTGGACGCGGTGGACGTCCGTCCCCGCTACCTGCCGACGTGGACGAAGCCGGTCGTGCACGTGCCCTTCCTGCGCGAGGTCGTCACCTGGAACCTGCTGCTGGTGCTGCGCAAGCGCTGACGCGGCCCTTCCGCCCCCTCAGCGCCCGCCGGAGCCGAACGGCAGGGTGCGGGGGACGTGCTGGACGCTGACCCAGTGGTCGGTCGTGAACGCCTCGATCGCCCACTCGCCGCCGAACCGCCCGTGACCGGAGTGCTCCTCCCCGCCGAACGCCGTGTTGGCCTCGTCGTTGAGGGTGGAGTCGTTGAGGTGCGTCATGCCCGCCCGCAGCCGCCGGGCGAACCGCACCCCCTTCTCCGCGTCACGGGTGTGGACGGCGCTGGAGAGCCCGTACTCGGTGTCGTTGGCGATGCGGAGCGCGTCCTCCTCCTCCGTCGCCCGGATGACCGTGGCGACCGGTCCGAACACCTCCTCGGCGGCGCACGGGGCGTGGTTGCCCGCGAGCAGCAGGTAGGGCGGCAGGACCCTTCCCGCCGGTCCGCCCGGCTCGCCGGACAGCAGCAGCTGCGCGCCGACCTCGACCGACCGGTCGACCAGGTCGCGGATGCCCTCGGCCTGGTCGTCGTCGATGACGGGGCCGATCTGGGTCGCGGGGTCGCCCGGGTCCCCGACCCGCAGTGCGCGTACGCGCGCGGCGATCCGGTCGACCAGCTCGTCGTGGACGCCGGTGGTGGCGATGATCCGGTTCGTGGCCATGCAGATCTGGCCCTGGTGGTAGTAGGAGCCGAACACCGCGGCGTCGGCCGCCAGGTCGAGGTCCGCGTCGTCCAGCACGACGAGGGGGCTGTTGCCGCCGAGTTCGAGCGTGCGCCTCTTGAGCGGGATCAGCCGGGAGATGTGGCGGCCCACGTCGGTCGAGCCGGTGAAGGAGACCATCCGCGAGGAGTCGTGCGTGGCGAGCGCGTCGCCGATCTGCCCGCCCTTGCCGAGGACCACGTTGAGGACGCCGGGGGGCAGCCCCGCCTCCTCGTAGACGCGGGCGAGGAGGAGGCCCCCGGTGACGGGCGTGTTCTCGGCCGGCTTGAGGACGACGGTGTTGCCGAGGGCGACGGCCGGCGCGACGGAGCGGTGGGAGAGCTGCAACGGGAAGTTCCAGGGGCTGATCACGGTGACGACGCCCAGGGGCTCGCGGTAGACGCGGTTCTCCTTCCCCGGGGTGATCCCGGGCAGGATGCGGCCCTCGACCCGGGTGGGGTAGGAGGCGGCCTCGGCCATGCCGCTGCGGACCAGGTCGATCTCGAACTCGGCGCGGTCGCGGACGGCCCCGGCCTCGCGGACGAGCCACCCGGCCACCTCGGCGCGGCGCGCGTCGAGGATGCGGAGCGCACGGCGGAACACCTCGGCCCGCTCGTAGGCGGGCGTCGCGGCCCAGACCGGCCAGGCCCGCTCCGCCGCCCGGTAGGCGAGGTCGACGTCGCCGGCGTCGGCCAGGTGGACCTCCGCGAGGACCGTGTCGTCGTAGGGGTCCACGTCGTGGTGGACCTCGCCGGAGGAACCGTGGCGCCACTCGCCTCCGATGGTCATCCGGTCCAGTCCCGTGTAGGGGGTGGGTGTCTGGTCGGCGTGCATCGGGCTCCCCCTGGTGTCGGCGTCACTCTCCGCCACCGTGCCCCGGAAGCGCCCCTCCGGCAAAGGGGCTTGCCGTTCCTTGGCGAAGTGTTCAGGGAGACGGGGGCGTTCGGGGCCCGTGCGCCCGCGCCGCCGCCCGGGCGTCGCCGGACGGCGGTCAGTCGTCGGGGACGAGCAGCAGCTCGCCGACGACCCGGCCGTCGGCCTCGGTGACCGTGGCCGTCCACCCGCCCAGGTCGACGCTCTCCCCCGGGCCCTCCGGGATGTGGCCGAGCACGACCAGGACCATCCCGGCGACGGTGACGTAGCTGCCCTCCGGGGGCGAGGTGAGGACGACGCCGAGGTCGTCCAGCTCGTGGACGGGGTAGGCGCCGGGCACGCGGAGGGCTCCGCCGGCGACTCTGGTGGGAACGCGCTCGTCGGCGTCGGTCTCGTCGTAGATCTCGCCGACGACCTCCTCGAGCAGGTCCTCCAGGCTGACGATGCCGTCGACCGCCCCGCTCTCGCCGATCACCACCGCCATCTGCTGCCGTTCGCCGGTCATCCGGCGGAGCGCCTGCGACACGGACAGGGAGTCCGGCAGCAGCAGCGGCTCGCGTGCGAGGGAGCCCGCGTCCCCCTCGCCCCGCAGCAGGTCCGACCAGTGCACGACGCCGACGACGTCGTCCACGTCCCCCTCGGTGACCACGGGCGCCCGCGAGCGGCCGCGCTCGGCGAGGAGCAGGGCGGCCTCGCCGGCGGGCAGGGAGGCGGGGACGGTGTCCACGTCGCGCCGGGGCACCAGGACCTGGCGTAGCGTGCGGCCGGTGATCTCGAACGCGCCGGAGAGGATCGTCCGCTGTTCGGGGGTCATGTCGCCCTGGGCCGAGATCAACTCCCGCAGCTCCTCCTCGGAGACCTCCTCCTTGTCGGCCCCGGGGTCCGCCCCGCCCAGGCGCACCACCAGGTCGGTGGAGACGCTGAGCAGCCACACGGCGGGCCGCGAGAGGGCGGCGAGGGCGTTGAGCGGCCTGGCGACGAGGAGTGCCCAGGGCTCGGCCCGCTGCATCGCGATGCGCTTGGGCGCGAGCTCGCCCAGGACCAGGGTGACGAAGGTCAGCACGACGGTCACCAGGACGACGGAGACCGGGGAGGCGTAGGAGCCGAGGAAGCCGAGCGGCTCGACCAGCGGGCGGGCCAGGGACACCGCGGCCGTGGCCGAGGCGAGGAAACCGGCCAGGGTGATGCCGATCTGGATCGTGGCCAGGAACCGGTTGGGGTCGCGGGCCAGCCTCGCGACCGCCCGGCCCCCGGGGCCGCTCGCCTCCAGCCTCCTGAGCTGCCCCTCCCGCAGCGTGATCAGCGCGATCTCGCTGCCGGCGAAGACGGCGTTCACGACGACCAGGACCAGCACGAGGCCGATCTGGGCCTCGTAGCCCTCCATGTGGGTCTCCCCCGCGGTTCTGTCGGAAGCGGTGCCGCGGCCGGACCGGGCCGAGGTGATGGCATCGTTCCCGGAATCCCCTCCACCACACCTGTCGCACCAGGCGCACCGGTCCCCCTCTGGCCGCACCCGCCCCACGTGTCCACAAACGGCCAGAACCTCGCACCGGTCCGCCGCCCCGGGCGAACCCCCAGTTCAGGGCCGCACGGACCGCCATGCGGCACGCATGTCCGGATCCGCCACCGTTCCGGCACTGTCTGTAGGCTTGCCCCGCCCCCTTCCCCACCCCCCCGGGAGTCCCCGTGTCCAGCGGTACCGGAGTCAACCCCGTCGAAGCCATGTCCGAGGCCGAGGAGGCCGAGGCGCTGGCCGAGGCCATGGTCTTCCTCGGAACCGATTTCGAGGCCGCCGTCGAAGGGCTGGTCTCAGCGGTCTCCGAACACGTCTCGCCCGGCCTGGCCGACTACGAGCTGGACGCCATGGAGCACATCCGGCGGGTCGCGCAGAACGGCATCAACCTGGCCCAGAACGTCCAGGGCGCCGACCTGGCGATCACCGACTCGGACCATGAGAGCGCCGAGCGGTACCAGGAGGGCCTGGAGGCCCTCGACATCCGGATCAACTTCTGACCCCGCGCCCGCCACCCACCCCCCGGAGACACCCGTGAGCGACGTCGCCTCCATGTCCCTCGGCCTGCCCGCCGACATCGACGCCGACGTCGGCGCCATCGAGTCGGGCGCCGACGACCTCGACGCCGTGTGCCGGAAGATGACCGGCCAGTCCGAGGGCGCCCACAGCCAGTTCCAGTCGTCCGCCGGCGAGTTCACCGACCTCATCGCCTGGAACATCGTCTCCGGCTCGTCGGAGGAGCTGGCCGCCTGGCAGGAGGCCGCCGCCGCCCTCACCTACGGGGCGGCCGTCCTGCGCCGGTGGGGCCTGGACGTCGAGGCCTACCGGGCCGAGCGGGCCAAGCTGGAGACCCGGTGGGAGGAGGAGAAGTCCGCGATCAGGGATGCGGGCAACGACTCCATCCTCGGCAGCGTGGGCCAGGAGGCGACGGGGAGGCCCGCCGAGCGCATGGAGGAGCTGCGCGAGGAACTGCTCACCGAGCACTCCGGGCACTGGGAAACCCTGATGGACCAGGCCGAACAGGCGGAGAAGGACCTGCGCGACGGACCCTGCCAGGAGACCCTGGAGCGCCTGGTGGAGTCCGCCCTCCTGTCCGGCAGTCAGCTGCTGTATTTGGGCGACGCCGTTCCCGGCATGGTCCCGGACGAGCTGACCGGCGACGAGCACCCGTCCATCGTCAACCTGTGGTGGACCTCCATGACGGAGGAGGAGCAGGCGCAGGCCGTGCGGGACCACCCCGACCTGCTCCGCGAACTCGACGGCATCCCCTCGGCCGTGCGCGACGAGCTCAACCGGGTGCACCTGGACGAGGAGATCGAGCGGTTGGAGGAGGAGGTCGAGAACGCGCAGGAGGAACGCGACGAGGCCTTCGACTCCCTGACGGACTCCGACGGCGGCATGGGCGCCTACAACGCCCAGACCGACCTGACCGACCTCGAAGGGGAGCTCTCCACGCTGACCACCCTGCGCGACAACCTCGAAGACGAGGGTGCGGACAGGTACCTGCTCGCCCTCGACGCCGAGGGCGGGGGACGCGCGATCGTGGCGAACGGCAACCCCGACACCGCCGACAACGTGGCCACCCTCGTCCCGGGCACGACGACCACCTGGCAGAGCATCGACTCCCAGATGAACCGGGCCGACGCCCTCGTGCAGTCGGCCACCGGAGTGGACGAGGAGGGCAGCCACTCCGTCATCAGCTGGATCGGATACGACGCTCCCAACGCGGTCGAGGCAGCCGGCGCGGGCCGGGCCGAGGACGCGGTCGACGAGCTGAGCAGCTTCCAGGACGGGTTGCGCGCCACCCACGTGAACCCGTCCCCGTCGAACAACACCGTGATCGGCCACAGCTACGGTTCCACCGTGGTGGGTCACACCGCTCAGGGGGAGGGAGGGCTCAACGCGGACAACATCGTGCTGGTGGGCAGTCCCGGGGCCAACGCCGACCACGTGAGCGACCTGGGACTCGCCCCTGAAAACGTCCACGTCTCCACAGCGGAGAACGACAACATCACGTACCTCACCGGCTTCACCCACGGAATGGACCCGACGGATCCGGACTTCGGAGCAACGGGGTTCAGGTCGAACCCGGGCACCGACGGGGGCCAGTGGCCGCTCAACGACGCACACTCAGAATATTTCGATCCTGACACCAGGTCCCTGCGGTACATGGGTGAGGTCATCGCCGGACAGAAGTAGGGGAACAGTGGATACCAACGCTCTCGGACTCGTGTGCAGCGGCGTCGCCGTCATGACGGTCCTGACCGCCTGCGGTCCCGTTGGGAACTCGGATACTTCGGAGGAGGAGGCAGCAATGACCCATGACGAGGCCTACACCAGGGTGGAGGAGCACATCGCCGCGGCCGTGGCAGTGTTCCCCGAGGCCCCGGAGCTCGAAGCTCTGGGAGGCGATGTCGCCAATCCCTGCGACGACACAGTCGACGGAGGCGAGAGCGGCCGCGCGTCTGTCGGCCGCACCTACTGGCTGCGTGGCCTTCCCGCCGAGGACAACGAGGCCAGCGTCGAACTCCTGCACGAGTACTGGACGGCCAACGGCTACCAGGTGACAGACGACGGACGCCCCGAAGACCTGGCGGTCTTCGTCGAGAACGAGGAGGACTCCTTCCGGATGTCCGTCCAGTCGAGCGTCCAGGGCAGCCTGTCCATCGGGGCCTCCTCGCCCTGTGTGTGGCCGGAGGGCGCCCCCGGGTCCTGAGGGGTCAGCCGAGCCGCTCCAACCGCTCCAGCGCCCTGCGCGGCGACCGGGCGTGGCGGCCCATGCCCGCGAACGGGCACGCCTCGCGCTCCAGGTCCGTGCCGAACGCCCGCGACGACTCCAGGCCGTCCAGCTCCGCCCAGGTGACCGGGGCCGCCACCGGGGCGCCGGGCCTGGCCCGCACCGAGTACGGGGCGACCGCGAGCTGCTCGCGGCCGTTGCGCAGGAAGTCGACGAACAGCCTCCCCTTCCGGGCCTGCTTGCGCACCTCGGTGGTCAGCTCGTCCGGTCTCCGCGCCGCCACGCGGTCGGCGACGCCCTCCGCCAGCCGCCGCACCTCCTGGTCGTCGGCCTCGGGCCGCAGCGGCGACCGCACGTGCAGCCCGCGCGAACCGGTCGTCATCACGTACGCGGCCAGCCCCACCTCGTCCAGCACCTCGCGTACGTCCCGGGCGGCGGCCCTGCACTCGGCGAAGGCCTCCTCCCCGTCCCCGGCGGGGTCGAGGTCGAGCACCATCCGGTCGGGGAGGCCGAGGTCCGGTTCCCTCGACTGCCAGGCGTGCAGGGTGATCGCCGCCTGGTCGGCGCACCACACCAGGGTCGCCGCGTCCCGGCACTCCATCATCGTGCCGCCGCTGGTCCGCACGGTCCGCACCCACTCCGGCGTGGAGGGGTGCTTCACGAAGAACCCGCCGGCCCCGACCCCGTCCGGGTAGCGGTCCAGGGCGACCGGGCGGCCCTTCAGCTGCGGCAGCATCAGCGGAGCGATCCGCTCGTGGTACCGGGCCAGGTCCTCCTTGGTCGGCCCGCCCTCACCGAACAGCGGTTTGTCCGGCTTGCGCACCTCCACGACGCGTCGGCCCGCGCGCACCCGGACCGCGCCCCCGTGTTCCGCCATGGCCCCTCCCAGGTCCCGCCGCCCCGGGACGCCCGTCCCGGTCGGCTCCGTGGGCCCCGCCTACCCGGGCCTCCCCGCCGGAAAACCCGGCGGCCCGCAGCGGCCCGGACGCCTCCCGACGGAGTACCGGCCTGGCCGTAACAGGATTTCCGGTGGTTCTGCGGACACAGCGCGAACGCCCGGCCGGGTGACCCCGGCCGGGCGTTCGGCGTGTTCGGCGCGTGCGCCTACTTGCGCTTGTTGATCTCCTCGGTGAGCTGCGGAGCGACCGAGTGCAGGTCGCCCACGACACCGAAGTCGACGAGCTCGAAGATCGGCGCCTCGGGGTCCTTGTTGACCGCGACGATGTTCTTCGCGGTCTGCATGCCCGCACGGTGCTGGATCGCGCCGGAGATGCCCAGGGCCAGGTACAGGTTCGGGCTGACCGTCTTACCGGTCTGGCCGACCTGGAACTGGTTCGGGTACCAGCCGGAGTCGACGGCGGCACGGGAGGCGCCGACGGCGGCGCCCAGCGAGTCCGCCAGGCCCTCGACGACGGAGAAGTCGTCGGAGCCGACGCCGCGGCCGCCGGAGACCACGATCGCGGCCTCGGTGAGCTCGGGGCGCTCGCCCTGCTCCTGGACCACGCGCTCCACGACCTTGGCGGTCTTGGCGGCGTCGGAGACGTCCACCGAGACGGCCTCCTCGACGGCCGCGCCGGCGGCGGCCTCGGCCGGGACGGAGTTCGGGCGCACGGCGACGACCGGCACACCGGTCCGCACGCGGGCGTGGGTGACGGTGCTGCCGCCGAAGATGCTGTGCTCGGTGACCACGTCGGCGTCGACGTCGACGACGTCGGTGAGCACACCGGAGCCGAGCTTGACGGCGGTGCGCCCGGCGATCTCCTTGTTCTCGGCGGTCGCCGAGACGAGGATCGCGGCGGCGCCCTTGTCCTGGGCCAGCTTCGCGAGCAGCTCGGCCTTGGGGGCGACGACGTAGTCGTTGAGCTCGGCCGGGGCGACGTAGACCTTCTCGGCGCCGAACTCGGCCAGCGCGGCCTTGCCCGACTCCGCGCCGTCACCGATCCACACGGCCGCGGGCTCGCCGATGCGGCGGGCCGCGGTCAGCAGCTCGGTCGTGACCTTCTTGACCTGTCCGTCGACGTGGTCGACGAGGACGAGGACCTCAGCCATAATCCTTGAACCTTCCTGAGTCTCTCGCCTGGCCTACACGAACTTCTTCTGGGCGAGGAAGTCGGCGATCTTCACGCCGCCGTCACCCTCGTCCTTGACGATCGTGCCCGCGGCGCGCGGCGGCGCCGCGGCGAAGTCGACGGTCTCGGTGGTGGCGTTGGCCAGGCCGACCCGGCCGGTGTCGATGCCCGCGTCGGCCGCGGACTTCTTGTCGACCGGCTTCTTCTTCGCCTGCATGATGAGCTTGAAGGACGGGTAGCGGGGCTCGTTGATCTTCTCGACGACGGAGACGACCGCCGGGAGCTGAGCCTCGACCACGTCGTAGCCGTAGTCGGTCTGGCGCTGGATCCTGATGGCGCCGCCGTCGATGTCGACCTTGCCGGCGAGCGTGAGCTGCGGCAGGCCGAGGTACTCGGCGAGCGCCGCGCCCATGACGCCGGTGCGCGCGTCGGTGGACTCGGAGCCGAGGACGACCAGGTCGAACTCGACGGTGCCCAGGGCCTGCGCGAGCGCGTAGGCGCTCTGCAGGGCGTCCGATCCGTGGAGCGCGTCGTCGTTGACGAAGACGGCCTTGTCCGCGCCCATGGAGAGGGCCTTGCGGATGGAGTCGGTGGCCTGGTCCGGTCCCATCGTCAGGACGGTGACCTCGCCGCCGTGCTTCTCCTTGAGGAGCAGGGCCTCTTCGATCGCGTACTCGTCGAGCTCGTTGATGACGCCGTCGGACGCTGCGCGGTCGAGCGTCCTGTCGTCGGCGTTGAGCTTCCGTTCGGTCGCCGTGTCCGGGACCTGCTTGACCAAAACGACAATATTCATGGCCGGTGGCCGACCTCCCTGCACTCTGATCCGCCGTGTGGCGGGCGGACGCCGGTGCGCCCCGTTCTGCCAACAATGCCGAATGCCGTTCGGTCATTCGACGGCGGGGCCGCCTTTCACGTCAAGGACGGTCCCGCGATGTGCCCGTACACCAGATGTTACTGGCTAGTAGCTTGAAGGCCAACCCGCGACCCCAAGTGTGACTTAGGAAACCCTAACCAATGCCCTGCCACCGGATTCGGCGGCCCCGCCGAGCGCGGCCCGCCGGGTCCGGCCCGCGCGGCCGAGGCCGTCGGCCCGCCCACCACCACCCTAGGTCGCGCGCGGCGGTCGGGAACCGGTCGCACCACCGGTGGAACCACCGGAGAACCGCGAGGGCCCCCTCCCGTTCCGGGAGGGGGCCGCTCGTCACGAGGATCCGCCGTCGAACCAGTCGGACGGTCCGCCGAACGGCGCCCAGTCCGGGGTGGAGGACAACCCGATCGACAGGATCAGCATGGTCAGCAGGACGATGCCGACGATCACGCCGATGTAGAGGTACAGGCTCCGGAACCGCGCCCGCTCCACCAGCCACACCGCCTGGTGCCGCGCCTCGCGGCCGCTCGGCATGATGTAGCTGAGCAGGATCATCACGAAGATGGCGAAGGCGCCGGTGTAGTTGGCGCCCTGGCCCGGGGTCGCGTCCACGACCGTCGCGTAGACCATGCCGACCAGGATCCCGGCCAGCAGGTAGATCAGGCCGAACCCGGCGGTGCGGACCACCATGCGCCCGAACGCCCACGGGAAGCTGAGCGCCACCACCATGCTGTCGGAGTTGCGCGGCCCGCGGGTCTGGAGGCGGCGCGCGTGCTCCGCCTTGACCACGTCCAGCGCGCCCAGGCCGGCGATGATCACGACGCCCAGGAGGGCGCCGAACCAGGGGAACCACAGGGCCACGCCGGCGAGGGCGATCATGACGGGGATGAGCACCAGCGGGTGCATCCGCCACGCCTCGGCCTCGTACTCCTCGTCGATGTAGCCGTCGCCGTCGGCGTCGACGCCCTCGTCGTCACCGCGGAAGTAGTCCCCCACCCGGTCGTTGCTGCCCCGCTTGAAGCGGCTCAGCCAGCCGCCGCGCTCCTCATAGTCGTCCTCGGCGAACTCCTGCGTGTTGCGGCTGCCGCGCCCCTCCTCGACCGGCGTGAGGATGTCCGCGAAATCGCCCTTGTGCAGGGGCGTGTTGAAGAACTGCGTGTGCGGCGCCTGGTACCCGTCCTCCGGATCGGCCGTCCGGGGGTGCCCCCGGCCGGGCTCCACGGGGTCCATCATCATCGTCCCCTGCGGGTCGTCCCGCGGGGGCTCGCCGGGGCGGATGCGCCGGGTGTTCCCCGCGTCGTCCGGGTCGTCCCCCACGGGGCTGATCCGCATGGTGCCCTGCGGGTCGTCGAGGTCGTCGCGGCCGCCCGGGGGGATCCGGTCGGTCCCCTGGAGCCCGCCCAGGTCGTCGGTCGACTCCGGGTCGCTCCAGCCGCGCTGCGCGCCCGCGGCGCCCGACAGGTCGTCCGTCGGGTCCTCGTCGGCGTCCCAGGACCGCCGGCCGCCCCGCGCGCCGGAGAGGTCGTCCGTGGCCTCCTCGTCGGAGCGCCATCCGCCCGACTCGGCGGCATGGGTGGAGCGGGGGGACCCTCCGGGACCGGACCACGCGCCGGAGGCCGGGTTCGCACCGCTGCTCGTGTGCGCGGGCCCCCAGCCCTCGTCGCCGGCGCCGCGTCCCGCCAGGTATCCGGCGGCTCCGCCGAGCACCGCGCCGGCCGCCCCCGCAGCCGCGGCTCCGCCCGCTCCCCGCCCGGAGTCCTCCGGTCCCCCGCCCGCGGGGGCGTTGTAGACGGTGTGGTTGCCGGTGAGCCCGGTGGACCGGACCCCCTGGTCCTCGGTCCAGGGCAGGTCCAGGTTGAGGCGGCCCGCCTCCGCGACCAGCTCCGCGGCCGTGGGGCGGTTGCGCATGTCGCGGGAGACGGCGCGGTTGACCAGCGGGCGCAGCGCCTCGTGCATCCCGTCCATGTCGATCTCGCCGTTGAGGATGCGGAAGAAGATGACCTCGAAGGAGCCCGCGCCGTAGGGCGGGCGTCCCGTGGAGGCGAAGGCGACGGTGCCGCCCCAGGCGTGGATGTCCGTCGCCGGACCGAGGTCGGTGCCCTCGATGACCTCCGGGGACAGGTAGCTGGGGGTGCCGACGAACGTGCCGGTCTGCGTCAGCTTGGCGCCGTCCACGGCGTGCGCGATGCCGAAGTCGATGACGATCGGCTCGCCGTTGGAGATGATCACGTTGCCCGGCTTGAGGTCGCGGTGGATCACCTCCACCGCGTGGATGTCCTGGATCGCACGGGCGAGCCCGGTGATGAAGCGCGTGAGCGCGCGGCCCCGGAGCGGGCCGTGGTCGGTGACGGTCGCGTCCAGCGTGGGCCCGGGGATGTACTCGGTGACCACCCACGGGAGCTCGGCCTGGGTGTCGGCGTCGATGACCTCCGCCACGTTGGGGCTCTGCACCCGTCGCATGGTCTCGACCTCGCGGGCCAGCCGGGCCCGCGCGATGTGGTCGCCCGCGACCTCCGGCTTGAGGACCTTCAGCGCGACGAACTGGTCGGTCCGGGGATCCTCGGCCTGGTACACCACGCCCATTCCGCCCTGCCCGATACGGCGGCGGATCACGTAGTGGCCGATGCGCTCCGGCAGCTCCTCACCCGTGGGGAAACCTGCCGACATTGCCATCGAGAACTCATCCCCTCAAAAGACCGCATACCACCACGTCCAGCTTATCGGCCGGGGGATGGGTCAACATTGGCTTGTGTGGCCCGTCTCGGACCGGTGTGGTCTGTTCGGGACCGCCGGAGGGTCATGGGGGTCCGGCGGCCCGTCCGCCCTCGGACGACCACCACCGAGTATGACGGAAAACTGACGTGGGCGGTTCCGACCCGCTCGTCTCGACTGGCCGGATCCGGACGACCGGAGCAGGTCCTGTATCGCTACTTAACCTGACAAATGACTAAAACCATGCCAAAAAACAACAAAGCTTTGGGGAAGGGAGGGGCGGGCGCACCGGCCCGAACGGCCCGGACCCCCGCCCCGAACTGCGCGGCGACCCGCGTCAGCGCCCGTTGAACACCGCCTTGCCCGGCCCCTGCTCGACGAAGCTCCGCATCCCCGTCTTCTGGTCCTCGGTCGCGAACAGCCCGGCGAAGTGCAGGCGCTCGATCTCCAGCCCCGAGTCCAGGTCCGTCTCCAGGCCCCGGTCGACGGCCTCCTTGGCCGCGGCCAGCGCCACGGCGGGCCCCTCCGCGTACCGGGCCACCAGGGCCACGGCCGCCCGGTAGACGTCCCCGTCCGGGACGACCTCGTCGGCCAGCCCGATGCGCCCGGCCTCCTCCGCCCGCACGTGCCTGCCGCTGAAGATCATCTCCTTGGCCCGCGCGGGCCCGATCAGGCGCGGCAGGCGCTGGGTGCCGCCCGCCCCCGGGATGACGCCGAGCTGGATCTCGGGAACGCCCAGCCTGGCCCCCTCCCCCACGACCCGGAAGTCGGCGGCCAGCGCCAGCTCCAGCCCGCCGCCGAGGGCGTACCCGGTGACGGCGGCCACGACGGGCTTGGGGATGCGGGCCACCAGGGTCAGGGCGTTCTGGAGGCCGCGCCCGTACTCCAGCATCTCCGCGTGGGTGCGGTCCGCCATCTCCTTGATGTCGGCCCCCGCCACGAACACGCGCTCGCCGCCGTAGAGCACCACCGCGCGCACGGCGGGGTCCGCGGAGACCCTCGTGGCGGCCTCGGCGATCTCCGCCGTCAGCACGGCGTTGAGCGCGTTGACCTTCGGCCGGTCCAACCGGAGCACGGCCACCGCCGGGTGGTCCGGATCGGTCTCCACGCGCACGAACTCGCCCACGAACTCCACCTCTTCCACTTCGACGTCACTGTCCCGGGCTACCTAACCACCCGTGTCAGGAGAACAGCAGCACCAGGGTGCCGAGCCGCGCGGACAGCGCGTACGCCCCCGCCAGCAGCAGGGCCGCCCCCGCGAGCAGGAGCGTGTCCCCGCCCCGCCAGCGGCTCTCCCTGGCCCGTGTGCGGGGCCCGGTGCCGAACGCCCTGGCGTCCATCGCCGTCGCCAGCAGGGTTCCCGTCCGGATCGACCGCACCAGCAGCGCGAACAGCCTGCCGAAGAACAGCGTGACCATCCGCACCGGGTTGCCCCCGGCCTCCAGGCCGCGGGCCCTCCTCGCCAGCGTCACGGTCCGCCACTGGTCGGCCAGCAGGGGGATCAGCCGCAGCGCCGCCAGCACGCCCATGGCGGGGCGCTCGGGCACCTTCAGCCTCTGCACGAGCCCGTCGGCCATCTCGGTCGGATCGCTGCTGACGGCCGCGACGAGGCCGGGGAGGGCGATGGCGAGCAGGCGCACCGCGGCGCCCAGCGCCCCCTCCGCGCCGTGTTCGCCGTACAGGTAGTTGACCAGCCCGCTGGAGAGCCCCATGAGCAGGAAGGGGCCGCCGAGGACGAGCAGGGTGCGCCGGCCGATCCCGCTGAAGGGCAGGACCAGCAGAACGCCGGCCAGCACCACCCCTCCGGTGACCGCGTCCACGGCCGGGACCAGCCCGAGCCCCAGCAGCAGCGCGGCCAGGAGCTTGGCGGCCGGGTTGAGCCGGGTGAGCCGGCGGCGCGCTCCCCCGTCGCCCGGCGCCTCCGGGGCGGAGGCGTCACCGCCCCTGCGGCCCCGGTCCTCCGAGACGCTCACAGCTCCGCCTCCCCCGCCGTGCCCCGGACCGCGCGGCCCTCCGCCACGCGCACCCGCACGTCCGCGAAGTGCCGCAGGAGCAGTTCGTCGTGGGTGGCCACGACGACGGCGCACCCCCCGGCCCTCAGCCCGTCCAACAGCTCGACCAGCTCCGTCCACGTCCGGGTGTCCTGGCCGAAGGTCGGCTCGTCCAGGACGAGGACGCCGGGCGCGTGCGAGGGGCCGGAGCTGAGCGCCGTGGCCACCGACAGCCGCCGCTTCTCGCCCCCCGAGAGCGTGTAGGGGTGGGCGTCGGCCAGGCCGGTCAGGCGCAGCCGCTCCAGCAGCTCGTCCACCCGTTTCTCGGTCCCGGGCCCGTCCGCCCCGGCCCGCCGCGGGGCGAACAGCAGCTCGTCCCGCACGGTGCCGGTGACGAACTGGTCCTCCGCGTGCTGGAAGACGGTGCCCACGTGGCGGGACAGGAGCCGGGCGGGCCAGCGCGCCAGGGGCCGCCGGTCGGCCCCTGCCAGGGGGCCGCGCGGCAGGACCGCGCCCCTGTGGGGTCGGGAGAGCCCCGCCAGCAGAGTCAGCAGCGTGGACTTGCCCGCCCCGTTGGGGCCGGTCAGGGCGGTCGCCGTGCCGGCCGCGACGGAGAGGTCCACCCCGTCCAGCACGGTCCTCCGGGGCGGGGCGCCCACCCCCAGCTGGGAGGGGGTGCGCGCGGTGACGCCCACCGCCTCGACGCGGGGGCCGCCGCCCGGCGCGGGGACCGTGGCGGGGGAGGGCTCGTGACCGGGGACCCACACGCCCTGCTCCGCGAGGGAGCGCCCGTGCGCGGCGAACACGTCCGCCGGGTCCCCGTCGGCGACCACTCCGCCGCCCGGTGCGACGACCACGACCCTGTCCACCAGTCCGACCACGTCGGCGACCCGGTGCTCGACCAGGAGCAGGGTCGCCTCGGTCTCGGCGAGCAGGCGTTCCAGGACGCCGCGCACCAGGGCCGCGCCCGCGGGGTCGAGGTTGGCGGTGGGCTCGTCCAGCAGGAGCAGGCGCGGGCGCATGGCGAGCGCGCCGGCGATGACCAGCCGCTGCTTCTCACCGCCCGACAGCGCGCCGGTGGGGTGGTTCCGCCCGTACGGGAAGCCGACCGCGCCGAGCGCGTCGTCCACCCTCGGCCAGATCAGGCCGGGGTCCACCCCCAGGTTCTCCGGGCCGAAGGCGACGTCGTCGCCCGCGCGGGCCATCACCAGCTGCGTCTCCGGGTCCTGGCCGACCAGGCCGACCCCTCCACGGCCCCGGTCGGCGGGGAGGCCGTCGACCAGCAGCGTCCCCTCCTGGTCGCCGTTGAGGGCGCCGTCGGGGCCGGTGAGTCCGGCGAGGGAGTGCAGCAGGGTGGACTTGCCCGCCCCGGAGGCGCCGAGCAGCAGCACGCGCTCACCGGGCCCGACCGTGAGGTCCACCCCGCGCAGGGCGTAGGACTCGCGGCCCGCGTGGCGCCACCCCCAGCCGGACAGCTCGACGCGTGCGCCGCCCCCTCCGGGGGACCGGAGGGGGGCCGGTGCGGCGGGGTGCTCCGCGGTCGCCCCCGTGGGGCCGCGGCGGTCGTGGTCGGCCACGGGTCAGCCCCTGGCCGAGGGGAAGGGGGCCAGCGCGCCGGACCTGGCCAGCGCGGTGGTGAGGAGGCGGGCGCCGACGCCCGCGATGACCGCCGCGCTGATCACGACGATGACGCCGTAGACGAGCTGGAAGTGCAGGGGCCAGGTCACGTTGTAGACGATGTTGTCGCGGACGGCCGGGGAGAGGCCGGCCGCGGCCGCCGCGAGCACGGCCACGCCCATGCCCCAGCGCCGGTAGCCGAAGGCGAGGAAGACCAGTTCGGGGAGGAGGCCCTGGAGCGTCCCGTCGAGGATCACCATGACCCCCCACTGCGTCCCCAGCACCGCCGACACCAGGGAGGCCGCGATCGAGGTGAGCAGTGCGGCGCCCGGCTTGCGGATGACCAGTCCGCCGAGGACGCCGGAGATCAGCCACATGCCGTAGACCGCCGCCTGCGCGGGTGGGAAGCCCACGAAGAGCGGGGTCGTGACCGACCAGACGATGTTCCAGAGCCAGAAGACGACGCCGACGGCGACGCCGATCACGGCTGCCACGACGATGTCGACGGTGCGCCAGCCGCGCAGCCGTCCGAGGACGTCGCGCCAGAATCCGGTGCGCCCGGTATCGGTGCTCATCAGGTGGTGTCCCTTCGTCGGGGTGGACGAGGGCCCATGTGGCCAAGAGCGACGCCGGAGGACGTGCCGCGCCCCGGGACCGTCCCGGGTGCGCGGGAGCACGCCGCCGGAGACGGGTTCCTACGACTTCCTTCGCTGGCATGACCCAGATCAGGTGTGTAAGGGTCTGCGGCCGGGTGCCGCACTCTCAGCGCTCACGCGCTCCCCTGTCGGTTTCCCTCCATTATGCGTCAACAACGGGGGCCGCGGGGTGTTCCCTCCCCGCGGCCCCCGTTTTCCGCCCCTCGTCGGGGCCCCGCCCGGCGGCGGGAGCGGTCAGGCGTCGCCCTCGTCGTCCCCGCCCTTGGGCGGTGTCGACGACGGGTCGCCGAACGCCTTCGGCGACGGGGCGAAGCCCTCGGCCGGCAGGTCGGCGGTGGCCCCGCGCATGGTGGCCTGCCAGATGGGGCCGGGCAGCGTGCCGCCGTAGACGATGCCGTAGTAGCGCCCGCCGATCGTCACGCCCTGGAGCGGGTTCTCCTCGCCGCCGCGCATGTCGCCGACCACCACGGCCGACGCGAGGTTCGGGGTGTAGCCGGCGAACCAGGCGTAGGCGGCGTTGTCGGTGGTGCCGGTCTTGCCCGCGGCGGGGCGCCCGAGGCCGAGGCCGTTGGCGGTGCCGCCCTTGAACGTCTGCTGGAGCAGGTGGTTGACCCCGTCCGCGACGTCGCGCCCGACCCTGCCCTCCTCGCAGTCGGTGCGCGCCGCGACCTCCCGGGTGCCCTCGGCGCCCTCGCGGCCGATCCGCACGGAGACCACCGGGACGGGCTCGCAGTAGGTGCCGCGGGCGGCGAACGTGGCGTACGCGTTGGCGACGGTCAGCGGGGACACCTCCTGGTCCCCCAGGGTGAAGGAGCTCCAGACGCCCAGCGGCTCGCCGTCGGCGCGGTGGATGCCGACCCGCTCGGCCATCTCCGAGGTCTCGCAGAGGCCGACGCGCTTCTGGAGCTGGGCGAAGTAGGTGTTCACGGACCCCTTGGTCGCGCTGATCATGTTGTGCCGGCCGCCGTCGCTCTCCCCGGCGTTGCTCACGCTCCACCCGGACATCACGCCGCCGTCGCAGTTCTCGAGCCCTCCGACCGAGACGCTCTCGGGAGAGGAGAAGCTGGTGCCGTAGCCCAGCCCGGAGTGCAGGGCGGCGGCCAGGGTGAACGTCTTGAACGTCGACCCCGCCTGGTAGCCGAGCGAGCCGCCGGCCTCGCTGTCCACCGCCAGGTTGAGGGAGGTCGTGCCGAGCGCCTCGTCGTCGAACCCGTAGCGCAGGTTCTGCGCCATGCCCCGGATCCGGCCGGTGCCGGGCTCGACGATGGCCTGGGCGGCGAACTTGGTGGACTCCTCCGCCGGGACGTACCGCTCGATGGCCTCCTCCGCGGCCCGCTGCGCCTCCCCGTCGAGCGTGGTCCGCACGGTGATGCCGCCCTTGGTGAGCGCCTCGTCGCGCTCCCCCTGGAGCTCCCCGAGGATGTCGGAGCCGCGCAGCCAGCGCATGACGAAGTCGCAGAAGAACGGCTGCTCCGAGTGGTAGCAGCTGCCTCCTCGCGGGGTCGGGTCCAGGGCGAGCCCCCGGCTCGCGTACTCCTCGACCTGCGCCGCGTCCAGGTGCCCGGTCGCGCCCATCCGCTCCAGCACCAGGTCGCGGCGCTCGCGCGCGGCCTCGCGGTTGTTGAGCGGGTCGTAGAACGAGGGGCTGCGCACGAGCCCGACGATGGTGGCGGCCTGCGCCGGGTCCAGGTCGGCGGCGGAGACGGAGAAGTACCTCTGGGCCGCGACCTCGATGCCGTACGCCCCCGCCCCGAAGTAGGCGAGGTTGAGGTAGCCCTCCATGATCTCGTCCTTGGTGAGGCGGTCCTCGATGTCGATGGCGTGGCGCAGCTCCAGCAGCTTGCGGCCCAGGGTCTGCTCGCTGGCGCGCTCCACCTCCTCCTCGGTGGAGGCCTGCTCGATGAGCAGGTTCTTGACGTACTGCTGGGTGATGGTGGACCCGCCCTGGGTGTCCCCCTGCGCGGTGCGCATGGCGGCCCTGAGGACGCCGCGCAGGTCCAGCCCGGAGTGCTCGTAGAACCGGTCGTCCTCGATCGCCATGAGGGCGGCGGGCACCCACGGGCTGACCGCGTCCAGGGACACCACCTCGCGCTCGCGGTCGGCGACCTCCGCGATCGGTTCGTGGTCGACGTCGGTGAGGAGCACGCGCTCCGCCAGCGGGGAGATCTCCAGGTCGCTGGGGAGGGCCATGAAGGCGGCGGCCGCGTCCCTTCCGACCAGCCCCATCCCGCCCACCCACGGCATGACCAGCGCGGCGGTCAGGAGGCCGGCGACCGCACCCGTGCCCGTGAGGCGCAGGACGGCGTCCTTGCGCCCTCCGTCCGGGCGGTCGCCGTCACCGGCGCCCCTCCCGTGCTCCACCGCGTCGCCGAGGGCGGTCACGCGTTCCCGGAGCCGGTCCACCAGGGGGAGGACGGCCCGGTCGGCCCACCTCCTCCAGGGCGGCGCCCCGGACACGCCTTCGGCGTCCGCGCCGGAACCGCCGGCCCCCCGGCGGCCCCCCTCCCTCGCGTGCCTCGGGGCCCGGCTCTCGTCCGGGCCCCGCTCCTCCTGCGGCGGACCGTCCTGGTTCGGCTCCGTCACGTCGCCCCCCTCGGCCGTGTGACGCCCCGCCCGCGTCGCGCGCGCGGAGCAGGGCACTGCGACCTCCACGCTCGCAGGGGCACCGCAAAGCGCGGGAGGCCGAATCGGGCGTGTCATCGAAAAGCTTGCCCAATCCACGGCAAAGCGCCCGGCCCCGGCGCGCCCGCGGGACGTCGCGAAACAGGCGCGCGGTCCACTCGTCATCCGGGTGAAACAGGATCGGCGGACGCCGTCCGCGTCGTCCGCGCCCGAATTCGCGACAAAAGGGCCTGGGGCGATCATTCCCACGCGCCCGGGTGTCCGGAATACAGCCCGGCGGCCCCCGGGTGCATTCGGTGATCCCTACCCACGGCGACCCACCACCCAACACGACCGACGAATTTTCCGTCCTTTCACCACAGACCATCAGAAAACAACCACAGAGACAGCTGAATCCACCGACTCCTTATGACTGATATGTACGGTTTACCCAGGTGAAACCCGACAAATACCAGACCCCAAGCCTTCCGGCCAGTGTGATGAGGAACACACAAATTATCCGGCCCCGGCACTCCGCCAAACGCCACAAGAGGGCGGACGATAGACAGCAGAGGGAACCGAAGCCGTAATCCGGACAGTTTCCGTTCCGGAACTTCGTTAACTCCGTCTTGCGTCGGATTAACAACAGGTTATTTTCGCCTGCCATAAACCGCTCGCGCCCAGAAACGCCCGAACCACGACAATTACGGTGTAGCCAGTGATCGGACGCCTGCCCATCCTCGACATCTCTCCAGACAACGACCTCGGTCCGGTGAAAGCAGTTCCCGGGGAACGCTTCACCGTGGGGGCGACGGTCATCCGGGAGGGCCACGACTCCCTCGCCGCAGGGGTCGTCGTGTACTCCCCCCGGGGCCGCCGCGAACACCTCGTGCCCATGCGCGAGCACGCGCCCGGCACCGACCGGTACAAGGCCGAGATCAGCCTCCCCTCCGTGGGGACGTGGTCCTTCTCGGTCGAGGCGTGGACCGATCCCTTCACCACCTGGCACCGCGTCGCCCGGGTCAAACTCCCCCTGGGCCAGGACACCGGGCCCGTCCTGGAGGAGGGGGCCCGGCTGCTCGCGCGCGCCGCCCGGCGCGCACCCCGCAACCCCGCCCTCACCAGGGCGGCCAAGGTCCTGAGGGACGCCTCGGCGGCGCCGCTGGACCGCTTCGCCGCGGCGGTCACCCCCGAGGTCCTGGACGAGATGGAGCGCCATCCGATCCGCGAGCTGGTCACCCGGTCCGGGCGCACCCGGGTCGTCGTCCACCGCGAGCGCGCGCTCTTCGGCTCCTGGTACGAGTTCTTCCCGAGGTCCGAGGGCGCCCAGGTCGACACGGCCCCCGGGCAGGAGCGCTCGGGGACCTTCGCCTCCGCCGCCAAACGCCTGCCCGCCATCGCCGGCATGGGCTTCGACGTCGTCTACCTGCCCCCCGTCCACCCGATCGGCACGAGCCACCGCAAGGGCGCCAACAACGCCCTGTCCGCCGGCCCCGGCGAGCCCGGCTCGGTGTGGGCGGTCGGGTCGGCCGCGGGGGGCCACGACGCCGTCCACCCGGACCTGGGCACGCTCGCCGACTTCGACGCGTTCGTCGGCGAGGCCGCCGAGCACGGTCTGGAGATCGCCCTCGACCTGGCCCTCCAGTGCTCCCCCGACCACCCGTGGGTCACCGAGCACCCCGAGTGGTTCACCACCCGGGCCGACGGCTCCATCGCCTACGCGGAGAACCCGCCCAAGAAGTACCAGGACATCTACCCCCTCGACTTCGACAACGACTTCGAGGGCCTGTACGCGGAGATCCGACGGGTCGTCCGGCACTGGATCGACCACGGGGTCCGGATCTTCCGGGTCGACAACCCCCACACCAAACCGGTCGCCTTCTGGGAGCGGCTGCTCGCCGACGTGGCCCGGGAGCACCCCGACGTGCTCTTCCTCGCCGAGGCCTTCACCCGCCCCGCCATGATGCGCACCCTGGCCAAGGTCGGGTTCCACCAGTCCTACACCTACTTCACCTGGCGCAACGGCAAGGACGAGATCACCGACTACCTCACCGAGCTCACCCGGGAGACCGCCCACTACCTGCGTCCCAACTTCTTCCCCTGCACGCCGGACATCCTCCACGCCTACCTCCAGCACGGCGGACGGCCCGCCTTCGAGGTCCGCGCGGTGCTGGCGGCGCTGCTCTCCCCCGCCTGGGGCGTCTACTCCGGCTTCGAGCTGTGCGAGAACACCCCCGCGGCCCCGGGCAGCGAGGAGTACCTGGACTCGGAGAAGTTCCAGTACCGGCCCCGCGACTGGGCCGCGGCCGAGGCCGCCGGGGCGTCCATCAGCGGGCTCATCACGCGGCTCAACGAGCTGCGCCGCTCGCATCCGGCCCTGCGGGAGCTGCGCAACCTGCGCTTCCACCACGTCGACCGGCCCGAGCTGATCTGTTTCTCCAAGCACCGGCCCGGCACGGGGCCCGGCGACCCCGACGACGCCGTCATCGCCGTCGTCAACCTCGACCCGCACCACGCCCACGAGGCGACCGTGCACCTGGATCTGCCGTCCATCGGCCACACGTGGGAGGAGGAACTCGAGGTGACCGACGAACTGACCGGCCGTTCCTACACCTGGGGCGCGGACAACTACGTCCGCCTCGACCCCGCGACCGGGCCGGCGCACGTGTTCACCGTCAACGGCAGATAGCGGCCCCGGACCACGGACCGGGGCCGGCGGGCCACCCCCGCCGGCCCCCGCCCGTGCCCGGAACGCCCGTTGACCCGATGTCGAACATTCTTGGTGGGGAGCAGCAGATGAGCAAAGACGAGCACGGCCCCGGCGGACGCGTACACGCCGAACACGGTCCGCTCGCCCCGGCCACCGGGGCCGCCACCGGCCCGCTCATGTCCTCCGGCGGCACCGGTGACCCCTACTGGTACAAGCACGCCGTCTTCTACGAGGTACTCGCCCGGGGGTTCTTCGACTCCAACGGCGACGGCACCGGCGACCTCCCGGGCCTGGTGCGGAAACTGGACTACCTCCAGTGGCTCGGCATCGACTGCGTCTGGCTGCTGCCGATGTACGAGTCCCCCCTGCGCGACGGCGGATACGACATCTCGGACTACTTCAAGATCCTCCCCGAGTTCGGCCGCACCGCCGACTTCGTGGAGCTCCTCGACGAGGCGCACCGCCGCGGCATCCGCGTCATCACCGACCTCGTCATGAACCACACCAGCGACCAGCACCCGTGGTTCAAGGCCTCCCGGGAGGACCCCGACGGTCCGTACGGGGACTTCTACGTGTGGTCGGACACCGACGACCGCTACGACGGGGCCCGCATCATCTTCGTCGACACCGAGACCTCCAACTGGACCTACGACGAGGTGCGGGGCCAGTACTACTGGCACCGCTTCTTCTCCCACCAGCCGGACCTCAACTTCGAGAACCCCGCCGTCCAGGAGGCCATCCTGGAGGTCCTGCGCTACTGGCTGGACCTGGGCATCGACGGGTTCCGCCTGGACGCGGTGCCCTACCTGTACGAGCGCGAGGGCACCAACTGCGAGAACCTCAAGGAGACGCACGAGTTCCTCAAGCGCGTGCGCGCAGAGGTGGACCGGCTCTACCCCGACCGCGTGCTGCTGAGCGAGGCCAACCAGTGGCCCTCCGAGGTCGTCGACTACTTCGGCGACTTCGGGTCCGGCGGCGACGAGTGCCACATGAACTTCCACTTCCCGCTGATGCCGCGCATGTTCATGGCGGTCAGGCAGGAGCAGCGGTTCCCGATCTCGGAGATCCTCGCCCAGACCCCGCCCATCCCGCAGAACTGCCAGTGGGCGATCTTCCTGCGCAACCACGACGAGCTGACCCTGGAGATGGTCACCGACGAGGAACGCGACTACATGTACGCCGAATACGCCAGGGAACCCCGCATGCGCGCCAACGTGGGGATCCGGCGGCGGCTCGCGCCCCTCCTGGACAACGACCGCAACCAGATCGAACTGTTCACCGCTCTGCTGCTCTCCCTGCCGGGCTCGCCCGTCCTCTACTACGGCGACGAGATCGGCATGGGCGACAACATCTGGCTGGGCGACCGCGACGCCGTGCGCACGCCCATGCAGTGGAGCTCCGACCGCAACGCCGGGTTCTCCAAGGGCGACCCGGCACGCCTGTACCTGCCGCTGATCATGGACCCGGTCTACGGCTACCAGGCGGTCAACGTGGAGGCCCAGCGCGACAACCCGGGCTCGCTGCTCCACTGGACCCGCCGGATGATCCAGATCCGCAAGCGCCACCCCGTGTTCGGCACCGGGGAGTTCACCGAGCTGAACGCCACCAACCCCGGCGTCCTGGCGTTCATCCGCGAGCACGGCGACGACCGCATGCTCTGTGTGAACAACCTGTCGAGGTTCCCGCAGCCCGTCGAACTGGACCTGTCCCGCTACGCCGGGGTCAGCCCGGTGGAGTGCGTGGGGGGCGTGCGCTTCCCCGAGATCGGGGAACTGCCGTACCTGCTCACCCTGCCCGGCCACGGCTTCTACTGGTTCCAGCTCCCCGCGGACCACGAGCCGGCGGGAGCGGAGGGCGGACGGGACGGCCTGCCCTCCTACGGCCTGCCGGCCGCCGGGGTCAGCGTGCGCACCGCCTTCGACGCCGCCGGACACCCGGCGGACCCGCCCGGCGCGGAGCGCCGCGCCGCAGCCACCACGACGTCCAGCGCCCCGGCCGGTCCCGTGCCCGCGCTCCGCGACGGCGCACCCGGGATCCCCGCCCGGTCCGCCGCCGACCCGGCCGCCCCCGGCCCGGTGCCGGAGCCGACGGACCGGGGCGGTGGCGGGAAGGGAAACGGTCCTCTCTGACATGTCCCAACTCGAAGAACTCCTGGCAGCCTGGCTGCCCCGGCAGCGGTGGTTCTCCGGCAAGGGGATCCCCATCCAGCAGATCCGGGTCGAGAGCAGACACACCCTGGTGACCACGGGCCCCGACGGCCCCGGCCTCGACGTCCTCGTCGTCCGGACCGGGCAGCGGGGGCTCAGCTCCCGCTACCAGGTGCTCCTGGGCTCGCGGCCGCCGGGCTCCCTGCCGCCGGACCTGGCCCGTGTCGCCATCGGCGTGTGCCGGTCCGACCGCGGGAGGCCGAGGGCGGTCTACGACGCGGCCCACGACGCACAGCTGACCGGTCTCCTCCTGGAGCGGTTCGCACTGCCCGCCGCCCCCGGCCTCTCCGGGCAGGTCCGGTTCCGGACCCTGCCCGGGGAGCGGATCCGCACCGGTTCGCCCGGGCGGCTGCTCACCGGTGAGCAGTCCAACACGTCCCTGGTCTTCGGACAGGACTACGTCCTGAAGACCTTCCGCAGACTCTGGCCGGGCCCCAACCCGGACCTGGAGCTCAACACGGCGCTGTCCGGGTCCCCGTACGCGGCCCGGCCGTGCGGGTGGATCGAGGCCGACCTGCCCGGGTACGCGACGCCCACGACCCTGGCCATGCTGCAGGCGTTCGTCCCGCAGGCCACGGACGGGTGGGTGCTCGCCACCGCCGGCGCGCGCGCCCTGCTGGACGGTGCGGGGGCCGACCGCGAGTCCGCCTTCGCGGGGGAGGCGGCACGGCTGGGACACACCACCGCCCAGGTCCACCGTTCGCTCGCGGGGGCCCTGCCCACGGACGTGCTCTCCCCGGCGGGGGCCGGGGAGCTGGCGGAGGCCATGGTGGAGCGGCTGGCGACGGCCGGCGCCGAGGTACCGGAGCTGGCCGAGCACGCTCCCCGCGTGATGGCGGCCTACGCCGACTTCGCCGAGGTGGGCGAGCCCCTGCCGATCCAGCGCATCCACGGCGACTACCACCTCGGCCAGGTCGTCCGCACCGGGGACGGGTGGGTGCTCCTCGACTTCGAGGGCGAGCCCACCATGCCGGTCCGGGACCGCCAGCGGCTGTCCAGCCCTCTGAGGGACGTGGCGGGGATGCTCCGCTCCTTCGACTACGCGGCCGGGTTCCTGCTGGTGGGACACCCGGACGACCCCGAACTGGAGTGGGCCGCCCGCGCCTGGGCCCGGAACAACAGGGAGGCCTTCTGCCGCGGCTACGCGGACGGGGGCGGCGCCGATCCGGACAAGCACCTGGCGGTGCTGCGGGCGTTCGAGTTCGACAAGGCCGTGTACGAGGTCCTGTACGAGGCCCGGAACCGGCCGAACTGGCTGCGGGTACCGCTGGAGTCCATCGCCGCCGCGGCCGAGGCGCCGCCCGTGCCCGGATAGCCCGGGGCGGCCCCTGCCTTCCGGGGGGCGACCGCCCGCACACACGACCACGACCCGTGACGACCGACCGCAACGAGCACTACGGAGCCGTATGACCTCGGCCGACAGCACACCCGCCGCCGCGAAGGCGGGAACCTCCGCGCAGACCGCGGGGACCGCCGCCCCGAAGGGGACCACGGCGGCGAGGACCACCACCGAGAAGGCCGGAAAGGCCGCGTCCGGGACGGCGAGGACGGCGAGGGCGGGCAAGACCGCCGCGCGTGTCCCCGCGGCCGGAGCCCCCTCGTCCGCGGGGGCTGGGACGTCCGGCGGGGAGCCCGCACCGGGGACCCGGGGGGCGAGGGCCGCCGGGAAGGGCCCCGGGAGCTCCCCCGCGAAGGCGGCCCGCAGGGGCGGGACCGGGGCCCCCGCCGCCCGGCGCGGGGCCGCCGCGCCGGACCCCGCGCTCCTCACGGCCCTGGACCGGCTGGTCGAGGGCGGCCACCACGACCCGCACTCCCTGCTCGGACCGCACGCCGAGGGCCGCGCAACCGTGCTGCGGGCCCTGCGCCCCGGCGCGCTGGACGTGCACGCCGTGCTCCGGGACGGCTCCCGCGTGCGCCTCGAACACCTGCACCGCGGGGTCTTCTCCGCCGAGGTGCCCGGGAAGGGGCTCGGGACCCCGCCCGACTACCGGATCGCCGCCCGCTACGCCGAGGGCGCCGAGCACGTGGCCGCCGACCCGTACCGGTTCGCCCCGACCCTCGGCGAGCTCGACCTGCACCTGATCGGCGAGGGCCGCCACGAGGAGCTGTGGAACGCCCTCGGCGCGCACACCCGGGTCGAGGACACGCCCCTCGGCGAGGTGCCCGGCACGGGGTTCGCCGTGTGGGCGCCGGACGCGCGCGGCGTCCGCGTGATCGGCGACTTCAACCACTGGGACGGCGTCGGGTCCCCGATGCGCAGCCTGGGCTCCTCCGGTGTGTGGGAGCTGTTCCTGCCCGGGGTGGGCGACGGAGCCCTGTACAAGTTCCAGGTCCTCGGCTCGGACGGGCACTGGCGGGACAAGGCCGACCCGATGGCGCGCCGCACCCAGGTGCCGCCGGCCACCGCGTCGGTGGTCACCACGTCGTCGTACTCCTGGGGGGACCAGGCGTGGACGGCCGAGCGCAAGGGCGTGGAGCAGCACCGGGCCCCGATGAGCGTGTACGAGGTGCACCTGGGCTCCTGGCGCCCGGGCCTGGGCTACGTCGAGCTCGCCGAGCAGCTGGTCGCGTACGTGACCGACCTGGGGTTCACGCACGTGGAGTTCCTACCGGTCACGGCGCACCCGTTCGACGGCTCCTGGGGCTACCAGGTGACGTCGTACTACGCGCCCACGCCGCGCTTCGGGTCGCCGGACGAGTTCCGGTACCTGGTGGACTCCCTGCACAGGGCCGGGGTGGGCGTGCTCCTGGACTGGGTGCCCGCGCACTTCCCCAAGGACGACTGGGCGCTCGCCCGGTTCGACGGGACCGCCCTGTACGAGCACCCGGACCCGCGTCGGGGCGAGCACCCCGACTGGGGAACGCTGATCTTCAACTACGGGCGGACCGAGGTGCGCAACTTCCTCGTCGCCAACGCCCTGTACTGGCTGGAGGAGTTCCACGTCGACGGCCTCCGGGTGGACGCGGTGGCCTCGATGATCTACCTGGACTACTCCCGTGACTCCGGCGCCTGGGAGCCCAACGTGTTCGGCGGACGGGAGAACCTGGAGGCGATCGGGTTCCTCAAGGAGCTCAACACCACCGTGTACCGGCGCAACCCGCACGTCGCGATGATCGCCGAGGAGTCCACGGCGTACACGGGCGTGACGACCCCGGTGGACCGCGGAGGGCTCGGCTTCGGGTTCAAGTGGAACATGGGGTGGATGCACGACACCCTGGAGTACGTCAAGAAGGAACCGGTCCACCGCAAGTACCACCACGGCGACGTCACGTTCGCGATGGTCTACGCGTACAGCGAGAACTACGTGCTGCCCCTGTCCCACGACGAGGTGGTGCACGGCAAGCGCTCCCTGTTCAACAAGCCTCCCGGCGACGAGTGGCAGCGCTCGGCGACCCTGAGGGCGCTCCTCGCCTACATGTGGTCGCACCCCGGCAAGCAGCTCCTGTTCATGGGAGGGGAGATCGCCCAGGGGGACGAGTGGTCGCACGAGGAGGGCGTGCCGTGGTGGCTCCTCCAGTTCGAGCACCACGCGGGCGTCCAGCGCCTGGTCAAGACCCTGAACGACCTCTACCGGCCCAGGGCCGCGCTGTGGTCCCTGGACACCGACCCCGCGGGGTTCCGGTGGCTGGACGGCGGCGACCACGAGGGGAACACGCTCTCGTACCTGCGCCACGGGGACGACGGCTCGGTGCTGGCCTGCGCGGTCAACTTCTCGCCCGTGCCCCGGGCGGACCGGCGGATCGGCCTGCCGTCCGGTGGCCGCTGGAACGCGGTCCTCGACACCGACGAGACGAGGTTCGGCGGCTCCGGACACGCCGCCCCGGCCCGCGTCGACGCCGAGCCGACCCCGTGGCAGGGCCAGCCGTACTCGGCGCCGGTCACCCTCCCGCCCCTGGGAGCGGTCTGGTTCGAGCCCGAGCGGTAGGCGCCCGCCGGCGCGGCCGAACGGCCCCGGCCGCCCGTGTGGCGGCCGGGGCCGCCGGTGACCGCCCTCCCCGCGCCCACACGCCGTGACCCCGAGCTCCCCCGTTCCCGGACGCCCCGGGATGACCGGGCGCGACGCCCGGCCCCTCGGCCACCGTGCGTGCCCCCGGGGGGCCGCCCTCCCCGCCCGGCGCCGCAGAGGATCATCGGATCTTGTGCCTGACTGGCCAACAGGACAGGAGAATATGTCCGGAACGACACCTTCACTCTGATCCGCCGCCGTGCTTGTGTGTCCCCCATCACAGGCACGAGCGTTGGGATCGCCCATGACCGACAAGAGCCAGAGCTTCGTCCGGGTCCTGGGAAGGGGTGACGTCCTCGCGCTCGGCTTCGGCGCGATGATCGGCTTCGGCTGGATCGTGCTCGTCGGCGACTTCATCGGCGCGGCGGGCAGCGTCGGCGCCGCCCTCGCCTTCGTCGTCGGCGGCGTCGTCATGGCCTTCGTCGGCCTCACCTACGCCGAACTCGTCTCCGCGATGCCCCACGCGGGCGGCGAGCACCACTACGCCATGCGCGCCATCGGCCCCCAGGGCGCCTTCGCCGCCTCCTGGGCCATGGTCCTGGGCTACGTGTCCGTGGTCGCCTTCGAGGCCGTCGCCGTCCCCCAGACCCTCGTCTACCTCTTCCCCGGCATGGGCGTCGGGCGCCTGTGGACCGTCGCGGGACACGACGTGCACGCCGACCTCGTCGCCGTGGGCGTCGTCGTCGCCGTGCTGATGACGGCGGTCAACTACGTCGGCATCAAGCCGGCCAGCGCCTTCCAGGTCGTCGCCGTGCTGTTCCTGGTCGCCGTCGGCGCGGTCATGCTCACCGGGTCGTTCGTCGGCGGTTCCGCCGAGAACATGGAACCCCTGTTCGCCGGTGGCGTCCCCGGGATGTTCGTGGTGCTGGTGGCGGTCCCGTTCCTGTTCGTCGGCTTCGACGTCATCCCCCAGTCCGCCTCCGAGATCAGGATCCCCCACCGCATGGTCGGCACGCTGCTGGTGGTCTCCGTCCTCTGCGCGACCGCCTGGTACGTGATGGTCGTACTCACCGCCGGCGCCGGGCTGTCCGCCGCCGAGCTCTCCGCGTCCGAACTGGCCTCCGCCGACTCCGTCGCCGCCCTGTGGGGCAGTGACGCCATGGGCGACCTGCTCGTCCTCGGAGGCATCGCCGGACTGCTGACCAGCTGGAACGCGTTCCTCATCGGGGGCAGCCGCCTCGTCTACGCCATGGCGGGGTCCCGGATGCTCCCGGCCTGGTTCGGCCACCTGCACCCGCGCTTCCGCACGCCCTCCAACGCCGTCCTGTTCATCGGGGCGCTGTCCCTGGCGGCCCCGTTCTTCGGCCGCCCGATGCTCGTCTGGCTCACCAACGCGGGCGGCATGAACATCGTCGCCGCCTACATGCTGGTGGTCGTGAGCTTCCTGGTGCTGCGCCGGCGCGACCCCGCCATGGAGCGGCCCTTCACCGTCCCGGCCGGTGCGCCGGTCGGCGTGACCGCTCTCGTCCTCTCCTCCGGGCTGTTCCTGCTGTACCTGCCCGGCATGCCCGCCGCGCTGGACTGGCCCCACGAGTGGCTCATGGTCGTCCTGTGGTGGGCGGCGGGCGCCGCGCTCATGTGGCGCCTCCCCCGGATCGCCCCCGGCCCGGACGCCGAGCGCCGCCTGGTCGAGGCGATGGACGCCCGCGCCGGCGCCCCCCGCGCATGAGGACGCGGTCCTCCCCGCAGGGAGGACCGCGCGCCGGTTCCGGCGGCGTCCGTCGCGGCTCAGGCCCCGCGCCCGTGCCATCCGGTCAGCCGGGAGACGGCCTCGTCCAAGACCTCGTCCCTCTTGCAGAACGCGAAGCGGAGCAGGTGGGCGCCCTCCTCCTGGTGGTCGTAGAACACCTGGGCGGGCACCGCCGCGACGCCTGCGCCGCCGGGCAGGGCCCGCGCCACGTCGAGCCCGCTGTCGAAGCCGAGGGGACGGATGTCGGCCATCACGAAGTAGGTGCCCTCGGACACGCCCACCTCGAACCCGGCGGCGGCCAGGCCCGACGCGAGGCGGTCGCGCTTGCCCTGGAGGGCCGTGCGCTGGGCCGCCACCCACGCCCACTCGTGGTCGATCGCGTCCGCCACCGCCAGCTGCAGCGCGCCGTTGGCGGAGAAGGTGAGGAACTGGTTGACCGTGCGCACCGCGCTGACCAGCGGCTCCGGGCCCATCACCCAGCCGGTCTTCCAACCGGTGACGGCGAACATCTTGCCCACCGAGGACACCGACACCGTACGCTCCCGCATACCCGGGAGGGTCGCCAGCGGCACGTGCGGCCTGCCGTCGAAGGTCAGGAACTCGTACACCTCGTCGGTGAACGCGATCAGGTCGTGCTCCCGGCACACCCGCGCGATCTCCTCCAGCTCCTCGGGGGTGAAGACCGTGCCGGTGGGGTTGTGCGGCGAGTTCACCAGCACCATGCGGGTGCGGGGCCCCACGGCGGCGCGCAGCTCCTCCGGGTCGAAGGTGAACCGCCCCGACACGGCGTCCGGGCGCAGCGTCACCGACCTGCGCACACCCCCGGCCAGGGTGATCATCGCGGCGTAGGAGTCGTACATCGGCTCGAAGACGATCACCTCGTCGCCGCGCTCCACCAGGGCGAGCATCGCGGCGGCGATGCCCGCGGTCGCCCCGACCGTGATGTAGACCTCGCTGTCGGGATCCAGCTCGATGCCGTAGTGGCGGGCCCGGTACCGGCTCACCGCCTGCCGCAGCTCCGGCCTCCCCGGTCCCGGAGGGTACTGGTTCACCCCCTCCAGGACGTGGCGGGAGGCGCCCTCCAGCAGGGAGCGGGGACCGTCGGTGTCGGGGAAACCCTGTCCCAGGTTGACCGACCCGGTCTCCGTGGCCAGGCGCGTCATCTCGGCGAAGATCGTCTCGCCGTACACGCGCATTCGTTCGATCAGCGGTTCTTCCACCCGACGAGCGTATCCACACGCCCCTCCACCGGCCACTCCCGGCCGGGGACGCCGAGGGGACGGACCCCCGGGTCCGCCCCCTCGACACGGTTCGCCGCGCTTCCCCTAGAGGAGGAGGCTGAGCACGATCCACACCACGGGACCCGCGATGAGGAGCGAGTCCAGCCGGTCCATCAGCCCGCCGTGGCCCGGCATGAACCGGCCCATGTCCTTGACCCCCAGGTCGCGCTTGAACAGCGACTCGATGAGGTCCCCGACCGTCGCGGCCAGCACGACGGCCAGGCCCAGGACCGCGCCGACCCACCAGGGTCCGTCCAGCATCAGCGTCACGCACAGGGCGCCGGCGACCGCGCACCCCACCACGGAGCCGCCGAAGCCCTCCCAGGTCTTGTTCGGGCTGATCACCGGCGCCATCTTGTGCCGGCCCAGCATGATCCCGGCGAAGTAGCCGCCGATGTCGCTGGAGATCGTCACCACGATGAACGTCACCAGCCGGTACTGGCCGTCCTCGGGGTGCGAGACGAGCAGCAGCCACGTGCCCAGGAGGAACGGCAGGTACACCAGGGTGAACAGGTTCGCCGAGGCGTCGGCCACGAACCCGTCCGCACCGCCGCGCAGCCGCCACACCAGCACGATGATCGCGGTCAGGGCGGTGGTCCCCGCCAGCCACTCGGTCCCCCCGAAGTAGGCGGCCACCTGCATGGCGACGCCGCCCACGGCCAGGGGTACGAGGGCGAGGGTCGTGCCCTTGCCCGCGAACGCCCGGTTGAGCTCCCGCAGCCCGATCAGCACACCCAGGGAGGTGATGATCGTGAACAGCTGGGGCAGGGGGAAGATGGAGAAGAAGACGAGAGCGCCCAGGACACACCCGCTGGCGATGGCCACCGGGAGGTTGCGGCCGGTCTTGACCGGTTCGCCCCCCGGTTTGTGCAGCACGAAGCGCTGTCCGGCCCTGTCGGGACCGCCCTGCGGTCCCTCGTCGGGTCTGTGCTCCGGTGAGTGGTCATCGCCTCCGGAGCCGCTGGAAGAAGTCGTCACCGGCTAGACCTCGAGCAGTTCGGCTTCCTTGTGCTTCAGCACCTCGTCGATGGCCGCGACGTACTTCTGGGAGAGCTCGTCCAGCTCGGCCTGGGCGCGGTGCGCCTCGTCCTCGCCCAGCTCGCCCGACTTCACGGCCTTCTCGAAGGTGTCCTTGGCACGGCGGCGGACGTTGCGGATCGAGACCTTGGAGTCCTCGGCCTTGGTCCGCGCAACCTTCACGTACTCCTTGCGGCGCTCCTCGGACAGGTCCGGGAACACCACGCGGATGACCTGGCCGTCGTCGGACGGGTTCACCCCCAGGTCGCTGTTGCGGATGGCGTTGATGATGTCGGTGCGCGAGTTGACGTCGAACGGGGAGATGACCACCATGCGCGGCTCCGGAACCGAGAAGGAGGCCAGCTGGTTGATCGGCGTCCGCGCACCGTAGTAGTCGACGGTGATCTTGTTGAACGTGGCCGGGGTGGGACGGCCCGTGCGGATCGTCGCGAAGTCCTCCTTCGCGACGGTCACGGCCTTCTCCATCTTCTCCTCGGCCTCGAGGAGGGTCTCTTCGGTCATGTGGCGCTCCCGGTTCTCGGCTGTGGTGTTCGTGGCTTCTTGGCGGCCCTGGGGCCGGTGTCAGGCGGTGGTCGGCCCCACGATGGTGCCGATCTTCTCACCCCGGACCGCGCGCAGGATGTTGCCCTGGCTCATCAGGTCGAACACCACGATGGGCATCCCGTTGTCCATGCACAGGCTGACCGCCGTGGCGTCCATGACCTTGAGGCCCTTCGTGAGGACCTCGTTGTAGTTCAGCTTGTCGAACTTGACCGCGTCCGGGTTGCGCTGCGGGTCGGAGTCGTAGACCCCGTCGACCTGGGTGCCCTTGAGGACGGCCTGCGCGCCGATCTCCAGGGCGCGCTGGGCGGCGGTGGTGTCGGTGGAGAAGAACGGGGCGCCCAGACCGGCGCCGAAGATGACCACGCGGCCCTTCTCCAGGTGCCGGATGGCGCGGCGCGGGATGTAGGCCTCCGCGACCTGGCTCATGTGGATGGCGGTCTGCACCCGGGTGTCCACACCGAGCCGCTCCAGGAAGTCCTGGAGGGCGAGGCAGTTGATGACGGTGCCGAGCATGCCCATGTAGTCGGCGCGTCCGCGCTCGATGCCGCCCTCGGTGAGCTGCGCGCCGCGGAACATGTTGCCGCCGCCGACGACCACGGCGACCTGGATGCCCTCGGAGACCGCCTCGGCGATGGACTCCGCCACGTACTGCACGACCTCGGGATCGATGCCCAGCCCGCCCCCGCCGGCGAACGCCTCCCCGGAGAGTTTGAGCATCACGCGCTTCCAACCGGAATCGTGCATCGCCGGTTCGGTGATCGTCGCTTCGTTCACGGCCTGTGGCCTCCCTTGTCGTCCCCGAGTGGCACAGGGTCCCCCGAGTGTTCCTGCTGAGGGCGGACAGGGAGCGTGCCCCGAAATCCGCCCATATCCACCGAAGGTGCCGGGGAGTAGTCTCCCCGGCACCTCCATCATCTCAAAGCTCTTAGGCCTGGCCGACCTTGAAGCGGACGAAGCGCTTGACGGTCACGCCGGCCTCGTCGACGACCTTCTGGACCGACTTCTTGTTCTCCTTGACGAACGGCTGGCCGAGCAGCGTCACGTCCTTGAAGAAACCGTTGAGGCGGCCTTCCACGATCTTGGGGATGGCCTGCTCGGGCTTCCCCTCCTCGCGGGTGGTCTGCTCGGCGATGCGGCGCTCGTTCTCCACGACCTCGGCGGGGACGTCGTCCTTGCCGATGTACTGCGGGGCGAGGGCGGCGATCTGCTGGGCGAGGTCCTTGCCGACCTCGGCGTCGGCCTTGTCCAGCTCGACCAGGACGCCCATGGTCGGGGGCAGGTCCGGGTCGGACTTGTGCAGGTAGCTGGCGACGTAGACGCCGTCGAACTTGGCGAAGCGGCGGAACTCCAGCTTCTCACCGATCACGGCGCCCTTGCCCTCGATGAAGGACTGGAGGCTCGTGCCCGGCTCGATCTCGGAGGCGGCCACGGTCGCGAGGTCGTCGCTCTCGTGCGCGGCGACGAAGTCCGCGACCTGGTTGGCCAGCGCGATGAACTGGTCGTTCTTCGCGACGAAGTCGGTCTCGCAGTTGAGCTCGATGAGGGTCGCCTTGCCCTCGGAGTCCTGCTTGAGGACGACCATGCCCTGGGCGGCAGTGCGCTCCGCGCGCTTGCCGACGTCCTTGGCACCCTTGACGCGCAGGGCCTCGACGGCCTTGTCGATGTCGCCGTCGGCCTCGGTCAGGGCCTTCTTGCAGGCCATCATGCCCGCGCCGGTCATGTCGCGCAGCTTCTTGACGTCCGCGGCGGTGAAGTTCGCCATGACTGTTCTCGGATTCCCTTGGAGTGGAGAGTCTGTTCGGAAAGAGGAGCGGAGCCTGGACGTGCACCCCCGGCGCCGCCGCGCCCGCAGGCGGGGCGGCACCGGGGGTGTTCCGTCGTCCCTGGGACCGCTGACTACTCGGCGGAGCCCTCGGTGGACTCCTGCGCCGGGGCCTCGGCCGGAGCCTCGGACTCGATCGCGGCCTCGACCTCGGGCTTCGGGGTCTCGACCGGGGCCTCGGTCAGCTCCTTGTCGACCTCGGGGGCGTCCGCGTCCGCGGCCGGGGCGGCCTCGGACTTGCCCTCCAGGAGCTCGCGCTCCCACTCGGCCAGGGGCTCCTCGGCGGCCTTCTGCTCGCCCGTGCCCTCGGAGGCGCCGGAACGGGCCATGAGGCCGTCGGCCACGGCGTCGGCGATCACGCGGGTCAGCAGGCTGACCGAGCGGATGGCGTCGTCGTTGCCCGGGATCGGGTAGTCGACCTCGTCCGGGTCGCAGTTGGTGTCGAGGATCGCGACGACCGGGATGTTGAGCTTGCGAGCCTCGCTGATCGCGATGTGCTCCTTCTTGGTGTCCACGATCCAGACCGCGCTGGGCACGCGGGACATGTCGCGGATACCGCCGAGGGTGCGCTCGAGCTTCTCCTTCTCACGGCGAAGGTTGAGGAGCTCCTTCTTCGTGAGCGCGGAGCCGGCGACGTCGTCGAAGTCGATCTCCTCCAGCTCCTTGAGGCGCTGGAGCCGCTTGTGCACGGTGGAGAAGTTGGTGAGCATGCCGCCCAGCCAGCGCTGGTTGACGAAGGGCATGCCGACACGACGAGCCTGCTCGTCGATGGCCTCCTGCGCCTGCTTCTTGGTTCCGACGAACAGGACGGTGCCGCCGTGGGCGACCGTCTGCTTGACGAACTCGTAGGCGCGGTCGATGTGCGCCAGCGACTTCTGGAGGTCGATGATGTAGATGCCGTTGCGCTCCGTGAGGATGAAGCGCTTCATCTTCGGGTTCCAGCGACGGGTCTGGTGCCCGAAGTGGACGCCGCTCTCCAGGAGCTGGCGAGTCGTCACGACTGTGGCCATGACTGGTCCTCCTTGCGGTGGCGGAGAGAATCTCCCCGCCGTCGGTTGTGCCTGACGCCCCGGCCGCACCGCCATCCCGCCGAAGCGGGGTGGACCGTAGGTACGACCCCTCCGTGAGGAGGCGCGTGGACGTGCGTATTGTGATCGGCCCGACGGGCCACGGACGATTCTATCCTCAGCCGGGCACACACCGGACCTGTGCTGCGCCTACGAGTGACCCCGCACGCCCGTCCGGTGCCCCGGAACCCCGGTCGTCCACAGTTCCCGGAAGCCCCTGGCGGCCCCCGCCCCCCGCACCGACCCTGGAGGCATGGACCTCTCCCGCCTCCTGCTCCCGCTGCTGTTCGCCTCGCTCCTGTGGTTCCCCGCCTCCCCCGCGGCGGGGGACGCCGGCTGGCGCTGGCCCCTGTCCCCCACCCCCGGGGTGCTGCGCCCCTTCGACCCTCCCGAACAGCGCTGGCTCCCGGGGCACCGGGGCGCGGACCTGGCCGCCGATCCCGGACAGGAGGTGTACGCCGCGGGTTCCGGCCGGGTGCGCTTCGTCGGCACGGTGGCCGGGACACCCCTGGTCAGCGTCGTCCACGGGGACCTCCGCACCACCTACCTCCCGGTGGAGTCCGACCTGGCGCGCGGAGACCCGGTCGCCGCCGGGGACGTCCTCGGCGTCCTGGCCGCCGCCCCGCTCCACTGCCGCGACCGCCCCTGCCTGCACTGGGGCCTGCTCCGCGGCGACGACTACCTCGATCCCCTCGGCCTGCTCGGCCTCGGCGAGGTCCGGCTCCTCCCCCTCGGCCCGGCCCGTGACGACCCCCCGCCCGGCCGGCGGCCCCGCGCGGCCGGCGCCCTCCCCGCCCGCCGCCTCCGCTCCGGCGGCGCGGCCCCGAGGACACGGGGCGGGCGCGGACGAGCGCCCCGCAGGCGCCCCCGGCCCGACGGGCGGAGAGTGGCGGATTTCGCACCGGCCGACGCCCCGGGGCCCCTGGAAGGGGGCGGGGCCTCGCGGGCCGGCCGGAGGCGGCGGGGGGAGCGGCAGACGTCCCGTCCCCCGCCGGTGGCCCCCGGGGCGCGCCCCCAGGGGCGGTCACCGGCCTCTGCGCCCGCGCGGGTGTGGCCCCTGCGGTGTGGACGACGTGCTCGGCGTCGCCGGGCTCTGCGCCCGCGCGGGTGCGGCCGTGACCGGCCCGGCCCCTGCGGGGTCGGCGGGCCCTCCGCGCGGGTACGAACGAGCACGGCGAGCAGGAGCGCCGGCACCACGGGGGTCCTGCGCCCGCGCGCGGGTACGGCCGGTCGCGTCGAGGCACGTCGCGCCCGACAGGTCCCGACCTCTCGTCCGCGCGGGTGCGATCGGCGGGCACGGCTGTCCGCTCAGGCGCGGGGGTGGGCCCGGCGGTAGGTGTCGCGCAGGCGCTCCACGGACACGTGCGTGTAGATCTGCGTGCTGCGCGGGCTGGCGTGGCCCAGGAACTCCTGCACGCTGCGCAGGTCGGCCCCGCCGTTGAGCAGGTGCGTGGCGGCGCTGTGCCGCAGGCCGTGCGGGGCTCCGTCCGCGCCGGCCGCGCGCAGGTACGCGTGCACGTCCTCCCGGGCCTGGCGCACCCCCAGCCGACCGCCGCGCGCGCCGACGAACAGCGCGGCGCCGCCGGCGTCCGAGGCCATCCGCGGCCGTCCGCCCGACAGCCACGCGTCGAGGGCGTCCAGCGCGGGGGCGCCCACGGGGACCGTGCGCTCCTTCGCGCCCTTGCCCAGGACGCGCACCGTGTCGCGTTCGCGGTCCACGTCGGCCAGGTCGAGGGCGCACAGCTCGGCGACCCGCACCCCGGTGGCGTACAGCACCTCCACCACCGCGCGGCGGCGCAGGTCGAGGGGGGTCTCCCCCGGGGGCCGGGAGAGGGCCTCGGCGGCCTGCCCCTCGTCCAGCACCGTCGGCAGGGACCGCTGCTGTGAGGGGCCGGACAGGCGCGGGCCCGGATCGGCCGCCAGCACCCCCTCCCGGTGCAGGTACCGGGTGAGGGCGCGCACGGCCGCCACTCTGCGGGAGACGGTGGCCCGGCTCGCCCCCGCGTCGCGGGACCGGGACAGCCAACCGCGCACCAGGAGCACGTCCAGGTCCTCGATCCGGTACCCGTTCTCCTCCAGGAAGGCCAGCAGGGAGCGCAGGTCGGCGAGGTACCCGCGCACGGTGTGGGGTGAGCGGCCCAGCTCACCGGACAGGTGGGCGGCGAAGCGGTCCAGCACGCTCACCCCCGGGGCAGGCAGGCCACACCCTCGATCTCCACCAGGTACCTCGGGTTGACCAGGCCGCTCACCTCCACCAGGGTCCCGGCCGGGCGGTGCTCCCCGGGAAGGCAGTCGACCAGGGCGCTGCGGAACTCGTCGAGGTCGGCGATGTGGCGGAGGTAGTAGGTGAGTTTCACCAGGTGGCCCAGGTCCGCCCCGTGGCGGGCCAGGACGCGCTCCATGTTGCGGAAGACCTGCCGGGTCTGTCCCTCGACCCCTCCGGCGACGTCCCCGTCGGGAGCCTCGGGGGTCTGCCCGGAGACGAACAGCAGCGGGCCGTCCGCGAGCACGACGTCACTGTACGGTTTGGCCATGGCGGAACCCTACCCGCCATCGCGCCCCGCTATCCGCGCCCGGCCCGGCGCCCGCCGGACCGTCCCACGCGGCTGCGTAGCGGCGGGCCCTCCCGACCGGCAGCGGCCCCGCACGGCGCGAGGCCCGCACCACGGGGTACGCGCGGCAGGCCCCGGCAGCAGCCACCCGGACGGGTGAGGATCCGCACCGCAGAAGGCCCGCACGGCGGGAAACCCGTAGGACGGCCCACACCGCAGAAGGCCCGCGCGGCAGGGTCCTGTCGGCGGGCACCCCGAACGGTCGAAGATCCGCACCGCAGGACCCGGACGGCGGAAAACCCGTAGGGCGGCCCGCACCGCAGAAGGCCCGCGCGACGGGAAACCCGTAGGGCGGCCCGCACGGCGGGGGCGGCCCCCCGCCGCGGTGTCCGGAGCCGCGGCCTCCCCCGTCAGCGCGGCAGCCGCCATCCGGCCCCGCACCGTTCCACCAGCCCCGCCGCGGCCAGCAGCCCCAGGGAGCGCATCGCGACGTCCAGGGAGGTCCCGCTCGCGGCGGCGACCACCGCGGGCCCGGCCCCCGTCCGGGGCACCGCGTCCAGCACCCGGACGCTCTCCGCGTCGAGGTGGGCCGAGACCCGCACCGGCCCGCTCTCCGGAGGCAGCTCCCCCACCGCGCCGACCTGGGCGACGACATCGTCGGCGCAGGTGACACAGCCCGCCTGCCAGTCGCGGAGGAGGACGTGGCAGCCCACCGACATGGCGGAGGTGACCGGGCCGGGCACCGCCATGAGCACCCGGTGGAGTTCGACGGCGTGCGAGGCGGTGTTGAGCGCGCCGCTGCGCCTGCCCGCCTCCACGACCACCGTCCCCGGGGTGAGCGCCGCGATCAGCCGGTTGCGGATCAAGAAGTCCTTGGCCCGGGGCGTGGCGCCGACCGGCCTCTCGCTCACCAGCGCCCCGGTCCGCGCGATGTCCGCGAACATGCCCGCGTGGCCGCGCGGATAGTCCACGTCCAACCCGCAGGCCAGCACCACCACGGTGCCCCCGTTGGCGAGGGCGGCCCGGTGCGCGGCGCCGTCGATGCCGTACGCGCCGCCGGAGACCACGACGACGGCCTGCTCCGCGAGCTCGTAGGCCATCTCCGCCGCCACGTGCTCACCGTAGGCCGTGGCCGAGCGCGCGCCCACCACGGCCACCGAGCGCAGGCACAGGTTGCGCAGGTCACCGCCGCCGCGTACCCACAGGCCGTGCGAGCGGCGCCCGCCGGGGAGGTCGAGGCCGTCCAGCCGGCCGGGCCACTCGGGGTCGCCCGGCGCCACGAACCGGATACCGGCCGCCGCGGACTCGCCGAGCAGCCCGTCGGGGTCGACCCGGGCGGCGGCCGCGCTCCACCCGTCCCAGCGCCGGCGCAGCCGGGCCCACGCCTCCGGGCCGGGGTCCTCGTCCTCCTCCACGGGCACGGACGGCGGGGGCTCCCCCGCCACCAGCCCCGCCCACACCCTGGCCGCACCGTGCGCGGCGAGCATCGCCCCCAGCCACAGGTCCCCCGGCGGCGCGACCGCCGTCAGGCAGGCCCGCGCCCGGGCGTCGGCCTCCCCCTGCCAGTCCCGTACGGTCACCGTGCTCCCCTTCCACCCTTGTCCGCTGCGCCTCCGGCGCGTCCCGCCCCGCCCCGGGGCGCGGACCGCCGCCGCCCCGCCTCACCACGCCCGCCCGGTCCACAGCGCGAAGGCGTAGGCGGTCTCCTCTTCCCCCGGGCGGTCCCGCTCCGCGAGATCGGCCAGCGTCCACGCGACCCGCAGGGCCCGGTCGACCCCGCGGGCGCTGATCTGCCCGGCGTCCATGGCCCTTCCGAGGACGCGCAGCGCGGCGGGCTCGACCGGGAACTCCCGGCGCAGCCGCGCCCCGGGGATCGCCGCGTTGGTGGTCCAGGGCGTGTGCGCCAGCCGTCCGAGCGCCCGGGCGCGCGCCCTCTCCACCCTGGCGGCCACCACGGCGGAGGACTCCGCGAACGCCCGGTCGGCGAGCAGCTCGGCCCTCGTCACGGGTTGCAGGTCGACCTTGAGGTCGATCCGGTCCAGCAGCGGCCCGGACAACCGGGAGAAGTACCTGCGCCGCTCCCCCGGCGGACAGGTGCACATGCTGCCCGGCCTGGCGCAGGGACAGGGGTTGGCGGCCATCACGAGCTGGAACCTGGCGGGGAAGGTCACCGTGGAGGAGGCGCGGGCCAGCACCACCTCCCCCCGCTCCAGCGGTTCGCGCAGGGAGTCCAGCACCCCCCTTCCGAACTGGGGCGCCTCGTCCACGAACAGCACTCCCCGGTGGGCCTTGGACACCCAGCCCGGCCCGGGGTAGCCGCTGCCGCCGCCGATGATCGACGCCCGGGAGGAGGTGTGGTGCGGGGCGGCGAACGGGGGCCGGGTGACCAGGGGCGAGCCCCGGGGGAGCATCCCGGCGACCGAGTGGATGGCGGTGGCCTCCAGCGCCTCGGACGGGCGCAGTCCGGGCAGGACGGTCGGCAGGCGCTCGGCGAGCAGGCTCTTGCCCGTGCCGGGGGAGCCGAGCATCATGAGGTTGTGCCCGCCCGCCGCGGCGATCTCCACCGCCCTGCGCGCCACCGGCTGGCCCAGCACGTCGGCCAGGTCCGGCCCGGGGTCGTCCGGCTCCCGGGCTCGGGCGGCCTCCGGCGCGACGGCCTCCTCCAGGAAGAACTCCCCGCGCAGCCACTGGCACAGGTCCATCAGGCTGCCCACCGCGGTCACCTCCACGTCGGGGACCAGGCGGGCCTCGGCCGCGTTGCCGCGCGCCACGACGAACCCGCGGTAGCCCTGCTCGGTGGCGGAGACCATCGCCGGAAGGACGCCGAGCACCGGGCGCGCCCGCCCGTCGAGTCCGAGCTCACCGATGAGGACGGTGTCCGCCAGGCGGTCCGGCGGCACCGCGCCCGTGGCGCACAGCACGGCGGCGGCGATGGCGAGGTCGAAGAGGCTGCCCGCCTTGGGAAGGCTGGCCGGGGACAGGCTGATGGTGATCTGGCCGCTGGGCCACTCCTCGCCGCTGTTGGCCACGGCCGCGCGGATGCGGTCCCGGGCCTCCCGCAGCGCGGCGTCGGGGAGCCCCACGAGCGTCACACCGGGGTCGCCGCCGCCCAGGTGCACCTCCACCTCGACGATGTGGCCCTGGACCCCCAGCAGGGTGATGCAGTGGGCGCGGGCGAGGGTCATCACGCCATCCCCCGCTCGTGGGAGACGAACACGCGCCCGCCGGTGATCAGGACGCAGACGCCGTCCACGCGCAGCGACGGGGCCGGGACCCGGTGCCGGGCCGCCCACGCCCTCCCGAGGCGGCGCAGACGGCGGCGCTTGTCGGGCGTGATGGCGTCCACGGGGTGCCCGTACCGCACGGAGGTCCGGGTCTTGACCTCGGCGACGACCAGGACCGGTCCGTCGCGGGCCACGATGTCGATCTCCCCCGACGGCGACCGCCAGTTGCGGTCCACCACCCGCATGCCCGCGCTCCGCAGGAAGACCGCGGCGAGGTCCTCCCCGCGTCCGCCCAGTGTCCTCCGGTATCCGGCCCACCCGTCCACGGTCGACCACCTCCCGTTACCACGGTGGGTGATCGCCGCCCGGTGCGCCAGGGGGAGTTCGTTCCTGTGGACAGCCGGCGCGCGGCCCCGGGCACGCGGGCCGCGCGCGGGGAACCGCCCCGGGGGCCGGTCGTGCCCGGGGCGCGACCCGGGTCAGGGCAGCTCGGGACCGCCCCGGCCGCCGTCCGCGGGAGGCATCTCCAGGTCGGACTTCTGGATCTCCTCGACGTTGACGTCCTTGAACGTCACCACGCGCACGTTGCGGACGAACCGCGCCGGGCGGTACATGTCCCAGACCCAGGCGTCCTCCATCACGACCTCGAAGTACATCTCCCCGTTCTCGGTCGAACGCGGCTGGAGGTCGACGTTGTTGGTCAGGTAGAACCTGCGCTCGGTCTCCACGACGTAGCTGAACAGCCCGACGACGTCCCGGTACTCGCGATAGAGCTGGAGCTCCATCTCGGCCTCGTACTTCTCCAGGTCCTCAGAACTCATCCACGCGCTCGCTTTCGTCGCACTCTCCGGTCGTGGTGTGCCGGTCTCCTCATCACGTGTACACCGCCACCGCCCCGGTTGTTCCCCGCCTGGGAGGACCCACGCGTCGGGGGGACATCAAGACGATCCGAGATCCATCATGCGTCACGGAACGGACTTCTGGGCCCCGTAGAGCAGATTTCCTTCGACGGATCGGTCACCGGAACCCTCCGGAGGTCCCGGTCCGTCTTCGGGCCGGGGCCCGTCACGGCGTCACGGGGCCGCGGCGTCGACGGCCTCGAAGCTCTCCGGAACGCCCAGACCGCCGACCTGGTTGAACGGCCAGATGATGACGAACGCCCGCCCCACCACGTGGTCGATCGGGACGGCGCCGCCACCGGGGTTGTTCTGGTTGAGGCGGGAATCGTAGGAGATCGCCCTGTGGTCACCCATCAGCCACAGGTGCCCCTCGGGCACCTCGATCGGGCCGAACTCGGTGTGGCTGGCCACGCTTCCCGGATACAGGTAGGCGTCCTCCTCCAGGGGGACGCCGTTGACCAGGATCCGGTTCTGCTCGTCGCAGCACTCCACGGTGTCGCCGGGAAGCCCGATGACCCGCTTGATGTACTCCTTGCCCGTGGGCGCGGCGCCCAACTGCTGCTGCACCCAGCTGAAGGCGCCCGCGACGGGGTTGGTCGGCTCCGGCACGGTCACGGTGTTCGGGTCGTCCCACGACCCGTTGCCGTTGAAGACGACGACCTCGCCGCGCTCGATGTCGCGGATCTGGTAGACGACCTTGTTCACGAGCACCCGGTCGCCGACGAGCAGCGTGTTCTCCATCGATGTGGAGGGGATGTAGAACGCCTGCATCACCCAGGTCCTGATCACGAACGCCAGCACCACGGCGATCACGATCAGGATGGGGAGCTCCTTCCAGAACGAACCCTTCTTCTCACTGCTCTGGGACTTGCTCATCTCGGCGTCCGCCTTCTCCTCCGGCTCCTGACCGACGACTTCGGATACACCACTGGCTCCCGAGTCCTCGGGGACTCGGGAGCCAGTGGCGGAGCTTCGCTCCTCCGGGCCGGGCCGGGCGGAATCCTCGTCCTGGACCCCGTCCGCGCCGGGATCCCTCTCGTCTTTGCTCATCGAGCCGAAGCCTATCCTGCCTCCCGTGCGGGGAGAGGGCGGTTCGGCTCCGAAAGGGAGCGGAAGACTACTTGGAGACGGGCTCGCGGCGCTCGCGGATGCGGGCGGCCTTGCCGCGCAGGTCGCGCAGGTAGTACAGCTTGGCGCGACGCACGCGGCCGCGGGCGGCGACCTCGTACTTCTCGATGGCCGGGGTGTGGATCGGGAAGGTACGCTCCACGCCCACGCCGTAGCTCACCTTGCGGATGGTGAAGGTCTCGCGGTTGCCCGAGCCCTGACGGCGGATGACGACGCCCTTGAAGACCTGGACACGGGTGCGGGTGCCCTCCGTCACGCGGACGTGGACGTTGAGCGTGTCGCCCGGGCGGAACTCGGGGACGTCGGTGCGGAGCTGAGCCTTCTCGAGCTCCTGGATGGCGGTGTGCATCTCGCGATTCCTCATCGATAGCGCTCCGCGCCCTGTCCCCGGCGTGGTGCGGGGAGGGTGGCGCGGGCGAGGGCCCGTAAGGGTCTGGACATTCGGACCACCCGGTGACCGTCACAGAGGCCGACGTCGTGCCGCCGGCATGCGGATGCCATGGGTCACCAAGGGGGAACCCACCCAGTTTGCCACATGTCAGGTGGCTTCCTGAACGGCCTCCTCGGCGAGGACCTCCCGGTCACGCCGGTCGAGGGCCTCCTCCGGCATGGCGCCGACCAGGTCCGGCCGGTTGCGCGCGGTCTTGCGGAGCGCCTGGTCGCGGCGCCAGCGGTCCACGGCCCCGTGGTTGCCGGACAGCAGCACGGGCGGCACCTCCTGGTCCCGCCACATGACGGGCTTGGTGTACACCGGCCCCTCGACCAGGTTCTCCATGCCGCCGGAGGCGAAGGAGTCCTGGACCGCCGACTCGGTGTTGCCGAGAACACCCGGCAGCAGGCGGGTGATCGCCTCGACCATCACCAGCGTCGCGGACTCGCCCCCGTTGAGGACGTAGTCGCCGATGCTGACCTCCTCGACCGGCATCCGCAGGGCGGCGTCCGCGGCCACCCGGGAGTCGATGCCCTCGTAGCGCCCGCACCCGAAGACCAGCCGTTCCTCCCCCGCCAGGCGCTCGGCGTCCGCCTGCCGGAACGGGCGGCCGCTGGGCGTGGGCAGGATCAGGCGGGCCGGGGCCCCTGCCACGACCTCGTCGAGTGCCTCGCCCCAGGGCTCGGGCTTCATGACCATGCCGGGACCTCCCCCGTAGGGGGTGTCGTCCACGGTGTTGTGCCTGTCGTGCGTCCAGGACCGCAGGTCGTGGACCCGCACGTCGAGGAGCCCCGAGGCGCGCGCCCTCCCGATCAGGGAGAGGTCCAGGGGGGCGAAGTAGTCGGGGAAGATGCTGATGATGTCGATGCGCACTGCGCGCCCCTTCAGTCGGCGAGGTCGAGCAGGCCGGGCGGGGGGTCGAGGACGATCCGGCCCCCGGCCACGTCGACCTCGGGCACCAGGGCCGCGACGAAGGGCACCAGCACCTCGCCGCCGCCGGGGGTGGCGACGACCAGGACGTCCTGGGCGTGGTGGAGCACGTCGTCGACCGTGCCGACGGCCTCGCCCCCCGTGGTCACCGCGGCCAGGCCGATAAGTTCGTGGTCGTGGAACTCGTCGGGGTCGTCCAGGGGGGCGATGTCCCGTGAGTCCACGAACAGCAGGGTGCCGCGCAGCGCCTCGGCGGAGTCGCGGTCGGCGATCCCCCGGAAGCGCACCAGCAGCCGGTCGCTGTGGCGGCGGCTGGACGCGACGGTGAGCGGTCCGGCCCCGGCCGGGTCGGTCTCCAGCACCGTGCCGTCGGCGAAGCGGGCCGCCGGGTCGTCCGTCCGCACGTCGACGGCGACGTCGCCCCGGATACCGTGCGCGCGGCCGATCCGGCCCACAACGAGTCGCATGGGAGGTTCCGTCCTTCCGCCCGTCCCACCGTGGAGACGGGAAAACTGTGCCCGGGGCAGGTGCCCCGGGCACAACTACGGGGCGCCGACCGGTCGTGGTCGGCGCCCCAAGAGGCGCGTCAGCGCACTTCGTGCAGGTCCAGCAGGTCCACTCGGACGTAGCGGCCCCCGGCGAGGGAGCCGATCACGGTCCGCAGCGCCTTGGCGGTGCGGCCGTTGCGACCGATCACCTTGCCGAGGTCGTCGGGATGGACCCGGACCTCCAGGACTTTGCCCTTGCGGAGCCGCTTGGCTCTCACCTGGACGTCCTCGGAGTTCGCAACGATCCCCTTCACGAGGTGCTCAAGCGCCTCTTCCAGCACGTCAGGCCTCGCCCTCGGACTTCTCGGCCTCGGCGGTCTCGGCGGGCTTGTCGGCCGCCTTCTCCGCCTTCTTCTCGGTCTTCTTGGCCTTGGTCTTGCCCTCGCCGCCCGGGAGCACGAGCTCCTTCAGCGCGGCCTGGAAGGCGGCTTCCTTGGCCTCGGGGTCCTTGGCCTCGGCGACCTGGAGCGGAGCCGGGGCGGGAAGGCCCTTGAACTTCTGCCAGTCGCCGGTCTTGCGCAGGAGGACCTTGACCGCGTCGGAGGGCTGGGCCCCCACGGACAGCCAGTACTGCGCCCGCTCGGAGTCGACCTCGATGAGGCTCGGGTGCTCCTTGGGGTGGTACTTGCCGATCTCCTCGATCGCCTTGCCGTCACGCTTGGTGCGGGCGTCGGCGACGATGATGCGGTACTGGGGCGTACGGATCTTGCCCATACGCTTGAGCTTCAGTTTGACAGCCACTGGAGTGGTCTTCTCCCGATGAACGGTGTTCGGCGCCCGGCGGCGAAACCACGTGGGGTTGCAGTACCCGCCAAGGCAAGACGTGGGTGGCGGGTTAGTTAGAGGGCTGACCCGTCCACCGTTAGTCGACTACTCATTGTGCCAGACGCGAGCGTGTTCCTCGGACAGGACACAGGCGCCCGCGTGGTCCCGCCGACGCGAACGGCCCGCCCCCTCGCCGGGGACGGGCCGTCTGTGGTCCTCGCTACTGCTTGGGCAGCTTGAAGTTGGACAGGTCCGGCATGTTGGGTCCGCCGAAACCGGGCGGGAGCGTGGGCTGCCCGCCACCGCCTCCACCGAGGCCCGGGGGCAGCTGCGGCATCTGCTGGCCGCCCTCCTCCTGGCGCTTCTGGCGCTCGGCCGCGCGGTCGGCCTCCTGCTGGCGGGCCTTCATCGGGTTGCCGCTGCGCTGCTTGCCCTTCTTGGCCTTCTTGGCCTGGGCCTTGGCCTTCTTGCGGTTGCCTCCGCCGACCCCGGGCATCCCGGGCATGCCCGGCATCCCGCCGTTCTTCATCTTGCGCATCATCTTCTGCGCCTCGAAGAAGCGGGTGACCAGGCCGTTAACGTCGCTGACCTGCGTACCCGAGCCGTTGGCGATGCGCAGCCGGCGCGAGCCGTTGATCGACTTGGGGTTGGCCCGCTCGCCCGGCGTCATCGACTGGATGATCGCCTGGATGCGGTCCAGGTCCTTGTCGTCGATGTTGTCGATCTGGTCGCGCATCTGCCCCATGCCGGGCATCATGCCGAGCAGGTTCCCGATCGGGCCGAGCTTGCGGACCATCGACATCTGCTGGAGGAAGTCGTCCAGCGTGAAGTCGTCGTCCGAGGCCATGGTCGAGGCCATCTTCTCGACCTCGGCCTCGTCGAACGTGCGCTGCGCCTGTTCGATGAGCGTGAGGACATCACCCATGTCCAGGATGCGCGACGCCATCCGGTCCGGGTGGAAGAGGTCGAAGTCCTCCAGCTTCTCGCCGGTGGACGCGAACATGATCGGACGGCCCGTGATGTGCCGGATGGACAGGGCCGCGCCGCCGCGGGCGTCGCCGTCGAGCTTGGTGAGCGCGACCGCGTCGTAGCCGACGCCGTCGAGGAAGGCCTGGGCGGTGTTGACCGCGTCCTGGCCGATCATCGCGTCGACGACGAAGAGGATCTCGTCGGGGCTGACGGCGTCGCGGATGTCGGCGGCCTGCTGCATCATCTCGGTGTCGACGCCGAGGCGGCCCGCGGTGTCGATGATGACGACGTTGTGGTTGTTGCGGCGCGCGTGCTCGACGGAGGCCCTGGCGACCTCGACCGGGTCGCCCACGCCGTTGCCGGGCTCGGGAGCGAACACCGGGGTGCCGGCGCGCTCACCGACCACCTGGAGCTGGGTGACGGCGTTGGGGCGCTGGAGGTCGGCGGCGACCAGCAGCGGCGTGTTGCGGTCCGCCGACATCCACTTGGCGAGCTTGCCCGCCAGGGTGGTCTTGCCGGCGCCCTGGAGGCCGGCGAGCATGATCACGGTGGGCGGGTTCTTGGCGAACCGCACCTGCCGGGTCTCGCCGCCGAGGATCTCGACGAGTTCCTCGTTGACGATCTTGATGACCTGCTGCGCCGGGTTGAGGGCCTTGGAGACCTCCTCGCCGCGGGCGCGCTCCTTGATCCGCGAGATGAACTCGCGGACCACCGGCAGCGCGACGTCCGCCTCGAGCAGCGCGAGACGGATCTCCCGCGCGGTCGCGTTGATGTCCTCCTCGGACAGCCGCCCCTTGCCGCGCAGCGAGGAGAAGACCGATGTCAGCCGGTCGGAAAGCGTCTCGAACACGAGTTTGGCCAGTCCTTCGTCTCGTAAGTGGTTTCCCAGCCTACCCGCCCACCGCCGCCGGACAGTAGCCCGAGGCCGCGGGGCCGGGAACGGGGTGAGGGCGGGGCCCGCGCCCCGCCCTCCCCGTCGTCACCCGCCGCGGGGCCGGTGGTGTCAGTTGCCCCCGTCCTCCGCGGACTCCTCCTCGGAGGGGGCGCCGCCGGACAAGGTGGCCTCGCGCTGCTCGGCGAGGGCCGCCAGCATCTCCTCCTGCTGGCCGCCGGTCAGCCCGCGGGTGGAGAGCTGGGCCTCACCGTCGATGGTGTAGGTCTGCTGGGTGGAGCTGACGATGTTGTAGTCGGCGCTGCACGAGAGGTCCAGGGTCGCGCCCGCCTCCAGGGTGCCGCCGTCGTCGCAGGTCTGCTCGCCGATGTCGGCGTTGGTGAAGGTCACGTCCATGCGGACGGTCACCTCGCCGCTGCCGTCGCCGCCCGCGTCCCGCACCGTTCCCGACCAGGTGCAGTTGGGCCCGTCCTCGCAGTTCATCTCGGGGTTGCCCTCCCAGCCCACCTCGATCCGGGCGTCCCGGGACCCGGTCAGGTCCTCCTCGGCCGTGGTGATGACGCCGTCGTAGAGCTCCTCGACGGCGGCGGTGTCGGCCTCGGCCAGGTCCAGCCGGACCTGGGGTCCGGTCTCGGCGCCCTCGGGGACGAGCTCCTCGATCGCGATGCGCTGGACCTGCTCGGTCTCCGCGTTGATCCAGACCTGGTTGCGCTCGCCGGCGAGGTCGATCCGGTAGGTGAGCGTGCCGTCCAGGTTCTCCTCGACGGCCTCCTCCGAGTCCAGCTCGATCGCGGCCAGGGTCGCGGAGAGCTCCGGCGGGGCCAGGGTGGTGCTGGGGTTGAGCCCGGCCTGGGCCGCCGAGGAGCGCACCCAGTTCTCGTTGAAGTCGTCGAAGTCCGGACCGAAGACGCCCTGGTCGAGCCAGAAGTCCTCGACCGCGCGGATGAAGAGCTTGCCGTCGGCGGCGAGCACGTCGGCCTCGACGCTGTTGGCCCGGATGGTCCCGCTCGTCGCGCCGGTGTCGGCGACGGTGAGCGAGGCGTCACGGACCTCGGAGGAGCCGACGGTCTCCGCGACCTGCCCGGTGGCGGTGAGCGCCGGGTAGGCGGCCAGGTCCGCCAGGGCGCTCTCCAGCAGGGGCGCCGCGGCCACCGGCTCGGCGGGCTCGGGACTGGGCTCCTCCTCGCCCCCGCCGGGGCGCAGGCTGCTCAGGTCGATGGAGCACGCCGTCAAGCCGAGAACGGCGATCGCGCTCGTCGCGGCGAGCGCGGAGCGCCTGGCCGTGCGACCCCTGAAGTGACTAACCGGCGCCATCTTGCCTCCTGACCCCGACCTGTGGGGCACTGTACGAATCAGCGTGAGTTTCCGGGTGGGCGGCGGGACGACCGGCCCGAGACCCGTCATTGGCGTGGGACGCGGATGCGCGGCGCCTGGTTTCACCCCGGCGCCGCCCGAAGGGCGCCGATACGCACCTGTGATTCGGCCGGCGTCCCCGGCCGGGCGCACCCGTCCCGCGGCATGACAGCCGCACCGCTCAGAGGGTACCGAACCAACACGCAGGCCACGGCCAATACCGGCCTATGAATGCCCATATATGCCACGAAGCACTATAGAAAACAGAAACGGGGCCGACGGGGATCTCTCCCCGTCGGCCCCTGGCACCTCACCGCGTCAACGGTGCAGGGCCTCCGGCCTCCACGCTGAGGACTAGGCCTTGACCTGCGGTGAGGCCGCCTCCCCGCCCGGAGGCGTCGGCGGGGAGACAGCTTCTGCCTCGATCTCGTCGAGCTCCTCGAAGGCGTAGGCCGACTCGGCGTGCAGCTCGTGGTCCAAGCCGTTGGTCTCGACCTCCTCGGTGATGCGGAACCCGACGACGAGGTCGATGACCTTGGCGATGACCCAGGTGACGACGAAGGAGTAGATCATGACGCCGACGACCGCGACGACCTGGACGACCAGGAGGCCGATGCCGCCGCCGTAGAGCAGGCCGTCGGAGCCGCCGACCACACCCGCGGCCACGAGTCCGAGGACCAGCGACCCGATGATGCCGCCGACCATGTGGATGCCCACGACGTCGAGCGCGTCGTCGTACTTGAACTTGAACTTCCAGCTGATGGCGTAGGCGCACACGGCGCCGGACAGCGCGCCGACGGCGATCGCGCCGAGGGGGGTGACGTTCGCGGCGGCCGGGGTGATGGCCACCAGGCCGGCGATGGCGCCGGAGGCGAAGCCGAGGGCGCTGACCTTGCCGTAGCGCAGGCGCTCGACGAGCATCCAGGCGCCGGTGGCCGCGGCGGTGGCGACCTGGGTGTTGACCAGGGCCAGGGCGGCGGTCTCGTTGGCCGCGTAGGCGGAGCCGGCGTTGAAGCCGAACCAGCCGAACCACAGGAGCGCCGCGCCGAGCAGGACGAACGGAAGGTTGTGGGGGCGCATCGACTCGGAGCCGAAGCCCTTGCGGCGGCCGAGGACGAAGGTCAGGGCCAGCGCCGCCGCGCCGGCGTTGATGTGGACCGCGGTGCCGCCGGCGAAGTCGATGACCTCGTAGCCGCCGATGGTCAGGCCGCCGATCCAGCCGTCGCCCCAGACCCAGTGGGCGACGGGGAAGTAGACGAGCAGGGCCCAGACCGGGGCGAACAGCATCCAGGCGCCGAACTTGGCGCGGTCCGCGATCGCGCCGCTGATGAGGGCCACGGTGATCACCGCGAACATCATCTGGAAGCCGGCGTCGACGAGCAGCGGGTAGCCGCCCTCGCCGTCGGCGGCGGGCTCGATCTCGCCGATCAGGTTGCTGAGCCCGACGTAGTCGAAGCCACCGATGAACGCGTTGAGCGGACCGCCGTCGGAGTAGGTGAGCGAGTGGCCCACCACGACCCAGAGGACGCTGACGATCGCGATGCTCGCGAAGCTCATCAGCATCATGTTCAGGACGCTCTTGGCCCGCGACATGCCTCCGTAGAAGAAGGCCAGGCCCGGGGTCATGAGCATCACGAGCGCTGCGCTGATGAGCAGCCACGCCGTGTTGCCGGTGTCAATCATTACGTCGCCTCCGTAGGACGGGCGGGGGATTGTGTCTGTGAGGGCGGCGGTCAGCGAGCGCATCATCGGGCCCGATGCAGATCACCACGCAGGCAACTGTCGGACCGGGGTGTTTCTCCCCGGGGCCCGACGTGTTGCGCAGGCGTAAAAGGACAGCCAGAAGTGTTAACGCACCATGAACCGAACCCCCAGCACGCTCGAACGCACGTGCACCGGCACAGAGCGACCCCCGTCACATCAACCGAGAGGGATCAGTTGATCACTCTCAGACAGATCTCACGCCCATCACGACGGCGCCGTCAAGTAGGCGGTGTCCGGTGTTTCACCGGCGTGTCGATCGCATGAAGCGGGCCGCCGCGGCGCCGGCGTCCGCGCACGGCCGTGCCGACACCGTGTGGACACGGCCGTGGCCGGGCACCCGATCGGGTGCCCGGCCACGCTCGCAGGTCCGCCCCGGCGGCGGGGAGCCGCCTCAGCCCAGGATGGCGTCCACGAAGACCTCGGGGTCGAAGGGCGCCAGGTCGTCCGGCCCCTCCCCGAGCCCGACCAGCTTGACCGGCACGCCCAGCTCGCGCTGGACCTGCACGATGATGCCGCCCTTGGCGGTGCCGTCCAGCTTGGTCAGCGCGATACCCGTGACGTTCACGACCTCGCCGAACACCCGGGCCTGGCGCAGGCCGTTCTGCCCGGTCGTCGCGTCGAGGACCAGGAGCACCTCGTCGACCCGCGACTTCTTCTCGACGACCCGCTTGACCTTGCCCAGCTCGTCCATCAGGCCGGTCTTGGTGTGCAGGCGCCCGGCGGTGTCGATGATGACCGTGTCGGCGCCCTCGTCGATGCCGCGCGAGACGGCGTCGAAGGCCACGCTCGCCGGGTCCGCGCCCTCCTCCTTGCGCACGACCGGGGCCCCCACGCGGCTGCCCCACGTCTGGAGCTGCTCGGTGGCGGCGGCGCGGAAGGTGTCGGCGGCGCCGAGCACGACGCTGCGCCCGTCGCCGACCAGGACCCGGGCCAGTTTGCCGGTGGTCGTGGTCTTCCCGGTGCCGTTGACCCCGACCACCATGATCACGGCGGGACGGCCGTCGTGGGACGCGGTGCGCACGGTGCGGTCGGCGTCCGTGCGGATGTGCGCGAGGAGCTCCTCGCGCAACAGCGCCCGCACCTCGTCGTGGCCCCGGCTGCCGAGCACCTTGACGCGGGTGCGCAGGCTCTCCACGATCTGGGCGGCGGAGGCCACGCCGATGTCGGCGGTGATGAGGGTGTCCTCGATCTCCTCCCAGGCGTCGTCGTCCAGGGTGTCGGAGGAGAGGAGGTTGAGCAGCCCCTGCCCGAAGGAGCTCTGCGACCGGGCCAGCCGCGCGCGCAGGCGCACCATCCGGCCCGCGGAGGGCGGCGGGGTCTCCAGCTCGGGCGCGGCGGGCTCGGCGGCCGGGGCCTCCGGCGGGGCCTGCGAGGGAGGCGTGCGGACGGTTCCGGAGTCCCTGTCCCGGTCCTCCTCGACGGCGGTCGCCCCGGCGGCCCCCGTGGTCTCGGGTCCGGGTTCCTCCTTGCCCGGCTTGACCGGGCGTTCGGTCCTGACCAGGAAGAACCCGCCGACGGCCAGGAGCACGACGGCGATGACGATGGCGGCGATCAAGGTGATGTCCATAGCGTGCACCAGTCTCCCAGAGTGTTCGACGCGTTCGCGTCACGGCCGGGTGGCGTGCCGGGAACGAACGGTGCGCGTGGTCCGCGGCCGGTGGCCGCGAGTCCCCGGGCCGTCGCGCCTCAGGTGCTGCGGTGGCGCGTGGTGCGCAGGATGAGAACGAAGAAGGGCGCGCCGAGAAAAGCGGTCACCACGCCGATGGGAAGCTCGGCCGGGGACACCAGGGTCCTGGCCACGATGTCCACCAGGACGAGGAACGCACCGCCGAACAGCACGGTCACCGGCAGGATCGCCCGGTAGCTGGACCCCACCAGCCGGCGCACCACGTGCGGGACGACGATCCCGACGAAGCCGATCAGCCCGCTCACCGACACCGCGGCGGCCGTGGCCAGCGACGCCGCGCCGATCACCACGATGCGCACCGCCGCCGGGTTCAGACCCAGGCTGACCGCCTTGTCGTCGCCGAGGGCGAGCATGTCGAGCAGGTAGCCGCACAGCAGGAGGACGGCCAGGCCGACCACCGCGTAGGGGGCGATCAGCCGGACGTCGTTCCACCCGTCGCGGCCCAGCCCGCCGAGCAGCCAGGCGTAGATGCGCTGGAGCTGGTCGACGCCCATCTGCTGGACCAGGGTCTGGGCGGCGGAGAGGAAGGACGACACGGCCACGCCCGCGAGGACGAGGGAGGCCGTGCCGCCGCCCCCCGCGGTCGATCCGAGCAGGTAGGCGGCCGCCACCCCGAGAAGGGCCCCGACGAAGGCGGCGACGGGGACCAGGGCGCGCGGCGAGTCGCCGAGCCCCTGGCCGAACACCATGACCAGGGTCGCCCCGAGCCCGGCCCCGGCGGCGGCGCCGAGGAGGAAGGGGTCGGCGAGGGGGTTGCGGAACACGCCCTGGTAGGCGCCGCCCGCCGTGGCCAGGAGGGCGCCGACGATCGCGCCCATCACCACGCGGGGGAGGCGCAGCTCCACGAGCAGGGCCGCCTGCCGCTCGGTCAGGGGCGACTCCACCCCGAACGGCAGGAGGCCGAGGAGGTGCCGGACGATGTCGGCGGCCGACAGGGAGGCCGCTCCGGCGGAGATGCCGAGGAGGCAGGCCGCGACCAGCGCGACCGCTCCCGCGGCCGCCCAGCCGACGGGGGCGCCGACACCGCCCTTCACGCTAGTTCCCCGCGTTCTCGGTCACGGCCTCGCCGACCAGCTCGGCGAAGTCGACGACACGAGGTCCCCAGCGTGAGGCGATGTCGGCGTCGAGCAGGTAGACGGCGTCGTTCTGCACCGCGGTGACGGTGTCGAAGGCCGGGCGCCCGGCGACGTCCTCGACCGTGGACTCGTCGCCGTAGGACAGGAAGACCATGTCGGGGTTCTCCTCGACGACGTACTCCTGGGACAGCTGCGGGTACCCGCCCGCGGAGCCGTCGTCGGCCGCGTCGGCGATGTTGACCAGTCCGAAGGACCGGTAGATCTGTCCCACGAAGGTCTCGGAGGTGGCGGAGAAGGACGTCTCGTCGAGCTCCTGGTAGAAGGTCAGCCCGGCGCCGTCGGCCGTGTCGCACACGCCCTCGACGACCGCGTTGAACTCGGTCTCGACCCGGTCGGCCTCGGCGTCGGCCTCGGCGGTGCGGCCGGTGGCGTCGCCGAGCAGGCGGATCTGCGCGTAGGCGTCCTCCAGGTCCTGGGCGGCGTCGATGACGAGGACGGGGATGCCCACGGTCTCCAGCTGGGAGGCGGTGTCCTCGGCGCTGCGGGCGAGGACGACCAGGTCCGGGTCGTACTCGGTGACGGCCTCGACGCTGGGCTCGAAGCCGCTCAGCGCCGTGGTGGGGGCCTCCTCCGGGTAGTCGGAGTACTCGTCGGCGGCCTCGACCTGGTCGCCCGCGCCGATGGCGAAGAGCATCTCGGTGTGGCTGGGCGACAGGGAGACGATCCGCCGGGGCTCCTCCTCGAGGGTGACGTCGCCCGTGGCGCCGGTGAGGGTGACGGGGAAGGTGCCGTCGCCCACGGTGGGACGGTCGGGATCGGCCTCGGGGGCGCCGCAGGCGGCGGGCGCGGCGTCGGTCGTCGGCTCGGCCTCGGGCTCGGCGTCCTCCGCCCCGCCGCCGCAGGCGGTCAGGGCGAGGGCTGCTCCGAGGAGGACGGCGGGGAAGGGGCGTGCGATCCGCACTGTGCTCCTTGCGGGTGGGGGAAGGAGCACGGTCCTGGCGGAGACTGGCCTGTCCTTCCCACGAGGACGGGTGAGTCGATGCCGGGAGGCGACCTGGCTCGTCCCCGCCGGGGCGGGGCTCCACAGTTGCGGGACAGCGCCGGGTTGGGCGGCCCCCAGGGCCGCTGTACCGGACTTCGCTCCTTCGACACCGGACGGGCCGCCCTGGGGCGGCCCGACGCCCCCAGCCTACTCGGGCCCTCCCTGCGCCCCGCTCGCGGGCCGGTGGCCGCCCCGGCCTGCGACTTCCCCGTATCCGCCCCGCACCGCCAGGGGCCGGCACAGGCCGGAGGAACTCCGTACCGGAATTCCTTTCCTCCCCTTGCAAAGAGAAAAGGAATGTATGTCCGTTTATGAATCACTCGCGAAACATCAACCTCTGGTGCAACTTGACTACACCATGTGGCCATATTGAGTCTTGGCGAACATTGACACTTTCATGGCACACGGCAATGATCTCGTTGCTATGCGCGCCGATCAAACGAACAAGGACATGAAGCGGCGTATCCCCCTGAGCACCACATATGTCCCCAGTGGGGTATTCCGCTCCCCCGGTGTCCAGCGGCGTGCGCCGAGAAGGGATGTGTTGACAAGGTGGTACCCCACCGATCACGCCTGGCGGCCCTCGCCGGGTTGACACTCGTGGCGGGCCTCGCCGCCTCCACACCGGCGAACGCCGACGAGGTCTCCGAACTCGCCCCCCTCCATCCCGCGCCCTCCTCCGAGAACGGTGAGCTGACCCACCAGGCCAACGGCCTGTGGTTCATCGAGCTCGAGAGCCCGCCCACCGCCGAGGGCACCTCCCCGGCGACGGTGGACGGCGAGCACGAGGACTTCCGGGCCGAGGCCGAGGAGCACGGCCTGGAGTACACCGAACGGCACTCGTTCAGCGACCTGTGGAACGGACTCTCCGTCCGCATGGACGACACACAGGTCGGCGCCGCGCGGGAGATCCCCGGCGTGAGCGCCATCCACCCCGTGCTCACCTACCGGATCCCCGAGACCGGCGAGAACGTCCCCGACCTGGACACCGCGCTCCCCATGACGGGGTCCGACGTCGCCCAGAACGAACTCGGGCTGACGGGCGAGGGACTCCGGGTGGCCATCATGGACACCGGCGTCGACTACACCCACCCCGACCTGGGCGGGGGCGGGTTCCCCAACGACCGCGTGGTCGTCGGGCACGACTTCGTGGGCGACGACTTCAACGCCGGCGACCCCGCGTCCGTCCCCGTCCCCGACGAGGACCCCCAGGACTGCAACGGGCACGGCACGCACGTCGCCGGGATCGTCGGCGCCGAGGGCCAGGTCACCGGCGTGGCGCCCGCCGTCGAGTTCGGGGCCTACAAGGTGTTCGGCTGCACGGGGTCCACCACCTCCGACATCATGATCGCCGCCATGGAGCAGGCCCTCGCGGACGACATGGACGTGCTCAACATGAGCATCGGCTCCTCGCACTCCTGGCCCCAGTACCCGACCGCCGTCGCCTCCGACAACCTCGTCGACGAGGGCATGGTCGTCGTCGCCTCCATCGGCAACGAGGGCGCCACCGGCCTGTACTCGGCGGGCGCCCCCGGTCTCGGCGAGGACGTGATCGGCGTCGCCTCCTTCGACAACACGCACATCCAGGCCGCGTCCGTGACCGCCAACCCGAGCGGCGAGGCCCTCGCCTACATGGAGATGGGCGCGGCCGAGCCGCCGCCCGCCTCCGGCGGCACCGACGAGCTCCTCCACGTCGGACGGGGCTGCACCGCCCTGGGCGACGAGGTCGCGGACCTGGAGGGGCGGACGGCCCTGATGGTGCGCGGCGGGTGCACCTTCGCCGAGAAGTACGACGCGGCCCTCGACGCCGGCGCCACCGGCGTCGTCATGTACAACAACGTGCCCGGCATGTTCGCCGGCGGCGGCATCGTCGACCGGGGCGCCTTCTCCATCGGCGTCTCCGACGAGGCCGGCGCCCACCTGCTGGAGCTCCTGGAGGGCGACGAGCCCGTCACCCTCACCTGGACGGGCGAGGACATCACCATCCCCAACCCGACCGGCGGGCTGATCAGCTCCTTCAGCTCCTTCGGCCTGGCCGCCGACCTGTCCCTCAAGCCGGACATCGGCGCCCCCGGCGGCCTGATCAACTCCACCTACCCGATGGACCAGGGCGGCTACGCCACCATCAGCGGCACCTCCATGTCGTCCCCGCACGTGGCGGGCGGCGTCGCACTGCTGCTGCAGGCGCGCCCCGACCTGGACTCGCACGAGGTGCGCGCCGTCCTCCAGAACAGCGCCGACCCGAAGGCGTGGTGGGGCAACCCCGGCCTGGGCCACCCCGACAACGTGCACCGCCAGGGGGCGGGCATGCTGGACGTCCCCGGCTCCGTGCTCGCCACCACCACCGTGACCCCCGGCAAGCTGTCCCTCGGCGCCACCGGGGAGGCCGTGACCGAGACGGTCACCATCACCAACGACGGTGACGGGGAGGCCACGTACGAGCTCTCCCACGAGGCCGCCCTGGGCACCCACGGCGACACCTTCGCGCCCGGCTACAACGACGGCTCCGCCGAGGTGGCCTTCGACAGCGACGCGGTGACCGTCCCCGCCGGGGGGTCGGCCGAGGTGCGGGTCACCGTCACCCCGCCCGTCCAGGACTTCGAGCAGATGATCTACGGCGGGTACGTCACCGTGTCGGAGACCGGCGGCGAGACCTACCGCGTGCCGTACGCCGCCTACAACGGCGACTACCAGCAGATCGACGCCATGACCCCGATCACCGACGGATCGGACGTGGTCGCGGACCTGCCGTGGCTGACCAGGATCACGGAGTGCGAGGCCTTCTCCGGCCTGGACTGCGCGAGCGACAGCGGCGGCACGTTCCAGAACCAGCCGGACGGCGCCTCCTACACGATGGAGTGGGTCGACGGCCTTCCCGACGTTCCGTACGTGATCGCGCACTTCGACCACCACGTCACCAGGCTCGACATGGTGGTCATCGACGAGCGCACCGGCCGCCCCGTCCACCCCGACCGCAACGTGGGGGTGTCGGTGGACTACGTGCACCGCAGCGCGACGAGGACGTCGTTCTTCAGCTACCCGTGGGACGGCACGGTCGTGGACAGGCACGGCCGGATCACCGACGTGAGGGACGGCTCCTACCGGCTGGAGGCCCGCGCGCTCAAGGCGCTCGGCGACCCCGACAACCCCGACCACTGGGAGACCTGGACCTCCCCGGTCATCACCATCGACCGCGGGTAGCCCCGCACGCGCCACGGGGCCGTCCTCCCTCCGGGGGAGGGCGGCCTCCGCCGTGTCCCGCCCCCCGGCCAGCCGGCGCGGGCCGGGACACGGACGCGGGCACCACGGCGACGACCGCCGCCCCCACCCCCGGGACCCGGGAACCCCCTGCCCCCGGACGGCGGGGACGCCGCGGGAACGGGTGCGCGGCCCGAACCGGCCTCAGGCCGGGCGCACGAGCTTCTGGCTGATGACCTGCGAGATGCCGTCGCCCTGCATCGTGACCCCGTACAGCGCGTCGGCCGCCTCCATGGTGCGCTTCTGGTGGGTGATGACGATCAGCTGCGACGAGGCGCGCAGCTCCTCGAAGATCACCAGCAGCCGCTGGAGGTTGGTGTCGTCCAGGGCCGCCTCGACCTCGTCCATCACGTAGAACGGCGACGGACGTGCCTTGAAGATCGCCGCGAGGAACGCCACCGCGGTCAGGGACCGCTCCCCGCCGGACAGCAGGGACAGCCGCTTGACCTTCTTGCCGGGCGGCCGGGCCTCGACCTCGATGCCGGTGGTCAGCATGTCCTCGGGCGAGGTGAGGAGCAGGCGCCCCTCGCCCCCCGGGAACAGGCGGCCGAAGATCGCCGCGAACTCGCGCTCCACGTCCAGGTAGGCGGACGCGAACACCTCCTGCACGCGGGCGTCCACCTCCTGGACGATGTCCATCAGGTCGCGCCGGGTCTTCTTGAGGTCCTCCAGCTGCGCGTTGAGGAACGCGTGCCGCTCCTCCAGGGCGGCGAACTCCTCCAGGGCCAGCGGGTTGATCTTGCCCAGCTGGTTGAGCTGGCGCTCGGCGGCCTTGGCCCGCTTGGCCTGCACCTCGCGCACGTACGGCAGCGGCACGGCCTCCTCGCCCGCGTCGGCGGTCGGCGGCACGGGCACGCGCGGACCGTACTCGGCGACGAGCGTGGGCACGTCGACGCCCATCTCCTCCATCGCCCTGGTCTCCAGCTGCTCCAGGCGCAGGCGCCGTTCGGCGCGGGCCACCTCGCCGCTGTGCGCCGAGCTGGTCAGCTTCTCCAGGTCGACGGACAGCTCGCGGACCCGGGCGCGCACGGTCCTCAGCTCGCCGTCGCGCGCCTCCCTCCCGGCCTCGGCGACGGCCCGCTCGTTCTCGGCGGCGGCCAGGGACACGGCGATCCGCTCCAGGGCCAGCCGTGCGCTCTCGGCCACCGCCCCGGCGACGGTGGCCTGCGCGGCGCGGACCCGGCGGCGCTCGGCGGCGCGCTCCACGGCGCGCCGCTCCTCGAAGGCCTGGGCGCGCAGCTGCTCGGCCCGCCCGGCGATCGACCGGGCCCGCTCCTCGGCGGTGCGCACTGCCAGGCGGCGCTCCATCTCGGTGGCCCGGGCCCGCGAGGCCCGGACGGCCAGCTCGTCGCGGGTCTCCGCGTCGGGGGCGTCCTCCTCGATGGAGGCGGCCACCTCCTCGGCCTCGGCCAGCTCCTCCTCCAGCCGCGCCAGCTTCTCGGCGTTCTCGTCCCTGGCGGCGGAGGACGTGGCCGCGGCGGCCGCGTAGCGCTCGGACTCCGCCTCGGCCGAACGCGCCTGGCCGCCGAGCTTGCCGAGCCTCTGCGCGGACTCGTTGCGCTTGCGGTCGCTCTGGCGGCGGCGGGCCGTGAGCTCGTCGGCCCGGGCGGCCAGGTCGGCCCGTTCGCGCTTCTTGGCCTCGAGTTCGGCGGCGATCCGCTTGGCGCTCTCCGTGGCCGCCTCCAGCCTCTCCCCCGCCTCGTCCACCGCTGCCTGGACCTCCAGGAGGCTGGGCGTCCCGGCGGAGCCGCCCTGCACCAGTGCCGCGGTGAACAGGTCGCCCTCGGGGGTGACGGCCCGGACCCCGGGCAGGGCGGCGACGAGCGCGCGGGCCGCGTGGACGCCGTCGGCCAGGGCGGTCCGGTCGAGCAGCGCGGTGACGGCTCCGCGGAGGTGGTCCGGGACCACGACGGCGTCGACGGCGTACCGGACGCCGTCGGGGAGGGCGGGCCAGGACTCGCGGGGTACGGAGGGCACGGCGTCGGCGACGACGACGCCCGCGCGGCCCGCCTCACGGTCGCGGAGGAGTTCGAGGGCGGCGACGGCCGTGTCGGGGGACTCCACCGCGACGGCTCCCGCGGCCGCGCCGAAGGCCGCCGCGACCGCGGTCTCGTGTCCGGGATCGATCTGGACGAGGGCGGCGAATCCGCCCAGCATGCCGGGCAGGCCGGAGTCGAGGAGGGGGCCCGCGCCGTCCTTGTGCGCCAGGCCCAGCTCCAGGGCCTCCTTGCGGGCGAAAAGGGCGGAACGCTCGCCCTCGGCGGTGCGCTCGGCGTCGCGGAGCCGGTTGAGATCGGTGTCGGCGGCGGAGAGCTGACGGGCCGCCAGTTCCTGCTCGGAGTCGAGTTCGGCGTCGCCCTCGTCCAGCCCGGCGGACTCCTCGGCGGCCGTCTCGTACTCCGCCTGCGCCTGCCGGGCGCGCTCCGCGGCCTGCCGGGCGGACTCCTCCAGCCTCGCGGTCTCGTCCTCGTCGGAGGACAGCCGCCCGCGCAGGCCCTCCACGCGGGCGGACAGGCGGACGAGGCCCTCGCGGCGCTCGGAGGCGGCGCGGGCGGCGGCCTCCAGCCGCTTCTCCTCGCGGTGCAGCGCGTCCTCGGCGGCGGACCGCTCGGTGACGGTGACCTCCAGGGCCTCGCGGGCCTCCTCCAGCCGGGTGAGCAGCTCCTCCTCCTGGGCGGCGGCCTCCTCGGCCTCCATCTCCAGTTCCTCGGGGTCGCGACGGTGGACGGGCTCGTCCGCGACGTCGGCCAGGTTGCGGTGGCGCTCGTCGGCGAGGCCGCGCACGGCGTCCAGCCGCTCGGTGAGGCGGGAGAGCGCGTGGTAGGTCTCGGAGGCCCGGGCGAGGGCGGGCGCGGCCGCGGCGGCCTGGGCCTCCAGCTCGGTCTCGCGCTCCTGTGTCCGGGCGAGGGCGGTCTCCGCCGCCCGGCGCCGGGTGAGGACCTCCTTCTCGTCGGCCTCCTCCTTGGCGAGCTGCTCGGTGAGGGTGACGATGTCGTCGGCGAGCAGGCGCAGGCGCGCGTCGCGCAGGTCGGCCTGGATGACGGCGGCCCTGCGGGCCAGCTCGGCCTGGCGGCCCAGCGGCTTGAGCTGGCGGCGCAGCTCGGCGGTGAGGTCGTTGACGCGGTCGAGGTTGCCCTGCATCGCGTTGAGCTTGCGGATCGCCTTCTCTTTGCGCTTGCGGTGCTTGAGGATGCCGGCGGCCTCCTCGATGAGGGCGCGGCGCTCCTCGGGGCCGGCGTGCAGGACGGTGTCCAGCTGCCCCTGGCCCACGATGACGTGCATCTCGCGGCCGATGCCGGAGTCGCTGAGCAGATCCTGGATGTCGAGGAGGCGGCAGGTGTCGCCGTTGATGGCGTACTCCGAGCCGCCGTTGCGGAACATGGTCCGCTTGATGGTGACCTCGGTGTAGTCGATGGGCAGGGCGCCGTCGGCGTTGTCGATGGTGAGGCTGACCTCGGCACGGCCCAGCGCCTGGCGGGTGGAGGTGCCCGCGAAGATCACGTCCTCCATCTTGCCGCCGCGCAGGGACTTGGCCCCCTGCTCACCCATCACCCAGGAGAGCGCGTCGACGACGTTGGACTTGCCCGAGCCGTTGGGACCGACCACACAGGTGATCCCGGGCTCGAAACGCAGGGTGGTGGCCGACGCGAACGACTTGAAGCCGCGCAGCGTCAGATTCTTCAGATACACCCACACCTCCCACGGCGCTCACCTGCCATTCACGGCACGACCATCCAAGGGTGCCACGAAGCGGTGACCGCGGGGGGTGGTTCCGGCCTGCGTCCTCCGACGGAATCGGCCACTGACCTGGGTCGGGGCCGGAGCCGGAGGAGGGGGGATGTCCGGCGGACACGGAGGGTTGTGACAGGGTCCGCCGGGTACAACGGTAAAGGAAGCCGCAAGGGAAAGGAAAATCTGCGGCGCGCGGGGTCTCGTCGGACCGTGGTGGCCGACGGGTTCCTCAGGGACGCCTGAATGACGCGTTCGGCGCCCCCGCCGGTGAACGGAACACCCCGGAAATGGTCGGCCTGTCGGCCGGTACGTCGGCGGCGCGGATCAGGCGAGCGCGGGCTCGCGGTCGGTCGCGCTGGCGGCGACATCGGTGACGGCCATGTTGAGCTGGTCGTTCTGTGCCTGAAGACGGCTGATCTCGTCCTCGAGGTCACGTACCCGCTTCTGCAGCCGCCGCATCTCCGAGACCATCCGAGGGTCGGAGCCGCCGACGTGGCCAAACAGAGCCTTCGCCATGATGTAGGTCCTCCACACTGAGTGACCGGTGGATTCTGCGCATGCGATGTCCCGCGGGATTCTCAACTGGAGTTGTCTTCTACGCGGGTGGAAGGTTGCGCGATGTGCCTTCCAGAGTCTCACTCTGCGCGCCGCCGGTCAAGATTGGATTACGACAGTACGTAACGACCACAACCCAGCGAGAGACGATCTGGGCACGTGGTGGCGCACGATTCAAACGTGACGACCCCCGGCTCCGCCGGCGTGTGCGGGCCCGCAGGACCCGCACGATGATCGCCCCACACACCCCCGGAACCCTTGCCACGAGCCCCCTGGGCCGCCGCGGTTCCGCGGTGTGCTCGAATCGCGTTACGCCTCCAGCATACTCACCGCTCGACGAAACCGGTGAACCTGCCCCCAGCCGGAGCCCAACGTTCGACCACGGAGTCCACACGACCGGGTGTACCGCCGCCCCGAAGATGGCCAAGGAGGCGTTCACAGGCCTCCCGCGGGCCCTCGGCGACCACCTCGACCCGGCCGTCCTCGAGGTTCGTGGCGGCCCCGGTCAGCCCCAGTTCGAGTGCACGAGCCCGCGCCCACCAGCGAAAACCCACTCCCTGGACGTGTCCCCGCACCCAGGCGGTCATCCGCACGGACTCGCTCGCGTTCCCCACGTTCCGACCTGCTTCCTTACCCGACAGACAGAGTTCTCTCACCGACACGCCCAAAGTCCGGCACCGGGACGTCCAGGGCTCCGTCAGGAGCCCGGCAAGAGTGCCCCCGGATTCCACCGGGTCGCCCGCCGGGCCCGGGCCCCGTCCCGCGCCCCCTCAGGAACGCGGCCGCGGCCGCCTCTGGCAGCGCGGACAGCTGAACGAGGAGCGGTTCATGAAGGCCTCGCGCACGATGGCCGCGCCGCAGCGGCCGCACGGCTGGTCCCTGCGCCCGTAGGCGTTGAGCCCGCGTGAGAAGTAGCCGCTCTCCCCGTTGACGTTGACGTACAGGCCGTCGAAGGTGGTCCCTCCCACCTCCAGCGCCTCGGTCATCACGTCGCGCGCGTGTCCCAGCAGCTCCGTCGCCCGGACGACGGACAGGGCCCGCGTCGAGTGCGCCCAGTGCAGGCCGGCCCGCCACAGCGCCTCGTCCGCGTAGATGTTGCCGACGCCGCTGATGAGCGACTGGTCCAGCAGCGCCCGCTTGACCTCGGTGTCCCTCGCGCGCAGAGCCCGCACGAACGCCTCCGGGACGAACCCGGGGTCCAGCGGGTCCAGGGCGATGTGGTCCACGGACGACGGCACGTCGACGCGCTCGCCGGGCACGTCCACCATCACGTGGCCGAAGGTCCGCTGGTCCACGAAGCGCAGTTCGGTGCCGTCCGAGAGGGGCAGGCGCACCCGCAGGTGACGCTCGTCGGGCTTGCCCTCGGGCTGGACCAGCATCTGCCCGCTCATCCCCAGGTGGGTGAGGAGCATCTCGCCGCTGTCCAGGACGAGCCACAGGTACTTCCCGCGCCGGCGTGCCGACGTGGGGACACGGCCCTCCAGACGGGCGGCGAAATCGGCGGCGCCGGGCTCGTGGCGCCGTACCGACCTGGGGTGCAGGACCTCGACGGCGCCGATGGAACGGCCGACCGCGTGTTCGGCCAGTCCGCGGCGGACGACCTCGACCTCGGGCAGTTCGGGCATGGCCGCCTCAGCCCCGGTCCTCGCCGGAGGGGGCGCCCCCGGCGGTCTCGGCGGCCCGTGCCTCGGACCTGGCCTTGATGGCCTTCCACGCGGACTCGGCGGCCTGCTGCTCGGCCTCCTTCTTGCTGCGGCCCTCGCCCAGGCCGTAGCTCTCCCCCGCGACGCGGACCGTGGCCCGGAAGGTCTTCTGGTGGTCGGGGCCGCTCTCGTCCACGTGGTACTCGGGGACGCCGAGCATCTCGGCCGCGGTGAGCTCCTGGAGGGAGGTCTTCCAGTCCAGACCCGCCCCCAGCCCGGACGCGGTGGCGATGAGCGGGTCGAAGAGCCTGTGCACGAACTCCGACGCCACGTCCAGGCCCCTGTCGAGGTAGACGGCGCCGATGATGGCTTCGAGGGTGTCGGCGAGGATCGAGGACTTGTCCCGGCCCCCGGTGCCCTCCTCGCCCCGGCCGAGGCGGATGTAGGCGCCGATGCCCAGGCCGCGGGCCACGTCGGCGAGCGCGCGCATGTTGACGACGGCGGCCCGCAGCTTGGCGAGCTGCCCCTCGGGCAGGTCGGGGTGCTTGCGGAAGAGGGTGTCGGTCACCACCAGGCCGAGCACGGAGTCGCCCAGGAACTCCAGCCGCTCGTTGGTCGGCAGCCCGCCCTTCTCGTAGGCGTAGGAGCGGTGGGTCAGGGCCCGGAGCAGGATCTTCGAGTCGACCTCGACCCCGATGGCCCGATGGAAAGCCCGGGCCTCGGAGACGGAGAGTTGGCTAGCCACTCGTTCACTTCCCTGTTCGTACGCGTCGTGGAACGGCGCGCGGACGGTTGGAGTCGGGTGTGGACCCCGCGGCCCGTCAGGGGTGCTCGAAAACGAGGTGACCGTCGCGGGAGCGTCCGCTCCCCCGGCAACCACCACGAACTCGGGAACCCGGGGCCCGGGTCTCTGGTGTGGTGCTCGGTGTTCGTGTTGCTTGTCGTTTCGTGCCCGCTGTCTCTGGGATCACTCTACAAACCCCGGCGCCGCGCTGTCTCGCGAGCGCCCGCCCGGTCTACGCCGGTGGCCCCCCGGCCCCGGCAAGCACGACGGGGCGGACCCGTGGAGGGTCCGCCCCGAGATGAGTCGGGAATCGGGTACCGGGACCCGAAGCCTGTCATCCGCGCCTAGGCCGGGTTGATGACCTGGCGGTTGTTGTAGGTGCCGCACGTCGGGCACGCGATGTGGGGCTGCTTCGGGTCACGGCAGCGCGGGCAGTTGACCAGCACCGGGCGCGAAGCCTTCCACTGGGAACGGCGGGTCCGGGTGTTGCTCCGCGACATCTTCCGCTTCGGGACGGCCACTTCAATCCTCCTGGGTCACCCCCGCGCGGTCGCGGGAGGTCGCTTATCTGGTCACCCCGCGCGCTGTGGCGGGGAGGGTGTGCTCCGGTCGTCGTCGGCGCCGGCAGGCGCCGTCCGCGATCGGTTCACGAGCTCATCGTTCGCCGGGGTCGTCCGCGAGACCGCGGAGCGCCTCCCAACGGGGGTCGACGTTGTCACCGTGGCCGTGGTCGGGGCCGACCTCGGCGAGTTTGGCCCCGCACTCGGAGCACAGGCCGGGGCAGTCCGGTCCGCACAGCGGTGAGAGTGGGAGCGCCAGCACGACGGCGTCTCGGACCACCGGTTCGAGGTCGAGCAGATCGCCCTCTAGATAGTAGTCCTCATCCTCGTCGGCCGCGTCCTCGTCCGCCCCGGAGACCTTGTCGTCCTCGCCGCCGGGGTAGCGGTACATCTCCTGGAAGCCCGCCTCCATGTCGTCGGACAGGGGGTCGAGGCAGCGCGAGCACTCCGCGGTGAGCTGGCCGCGCACGGTACCGGTGACGAGGACGCCCTCCATCACCGCCTCCAGCCGCAGGTCCAGCTCGACCTCGCTGCCCTCGGGCACGGCTGCCATCGCCGTCGCGAACGCCTCGGGGACGGTCACGATGCGGTTGACGGTCCGCATCGACCCCGGCTGGCGACCCAGCTGACGGGTGTCGACCACGAACGGGTCGCGAGGATCTAGACGAGACAGGGTAATCGCGCTTTCACGAGAAGACGGATCGCCGGGCGCGCGGAAGGCGTCGTGACGACGGCCGCGACCAGCGCGAGCGCACACCGAGAACCGGCGACGCCCATGGTCAAACCCTGATCCTACCTATCATGTCCCCGACCACCCAAATCAGGCCCCGATCAGCGCTGTGCCAGGGCCTTCCGGAACCGGTGCGGGCGCCGTCCGCGCCGCCGGGGGCGGGACCGGGGTCCGGGACCCGCGCGTGCGGCGGATCCGCGGGCCGGGGCCCCTCAGCCCTGGGCGCCCTCGGAGTCCCGCTTCGCGTACTTCTCCCGCAGTCGGCCCTGGACGTAGGGGGTGACCAGGCTGGAGACGTCGCCCCTGTGCTGGGCGATCTCGCGCACCAGGCTGGAGGACAGGAACGAGTACTGGGGGTTCGCCGTCATGAACACCGTCTCCACGCCCGAGAGGCGGTAGTTCATCTGGGCGATCTGGAGCTCGTAGTCGAAATCGCTGACCGAGCGCAGGCTGCGCACGATGGTCTCGATGCCGTTCTCCCGGCAGAAGTCGACGAGGAGGCCGTCGAACTCGCTGATCCGGACGTTGTCGAACTCCGCGGTGCCCTCCTCCAGCATGTCCAGCTTCTCCGGGACGCTGAACAGCCCGCGCTTGTTGACGTTGTTGAGCACGGCGGCGACGACCTCGTCGTACTGCTTCGCCGCCCTGCCGATGATGTCGATATGACCGTAGGTCACCGGGTCGAAGGAACCCGGACAGACGACACGGCGCACGGTGGATCGCCCCTCTCAAGAACTACCTTCGGGTAACGCGATGGTAGGGGCTCACTCCCGCGCCAATCCGGGCAACACCCACTTAGTGTCCGCATTCACGCACGGTCCGGACTCTTGTGCGCTTGTCGCACGACGACCGCCCCGCGTTCACCCCCGCACCCGGGGACCCCTACCCCGCATGTGCAAAAACAGACACTCTGCCCGATTTTCACCCTGTTCTCTCCGTGGCCGGAGGCGCTCGGACGGGGGGCGGGGGCGTGCGGAAACGGGCCGAGGGCGGGGCGGGGCCGCGGGGGCGGGGCGCCGCAGGCGTCAGCTGAGGGCGGTGGAGGGAGACGGGCCCGGGAGGAACCGCGCCGCAGGCGTCAGCTGAGGGTGGTGGTGGGTGACGGGCCCGGGAGGAACCGCGCCGCAGGCGTCAGCTGAGGGTGGTGGTGGGTGACGGGCCCGGGAGGAACCGCGCCGCAGGCGTCAGTTGAGGGTGGTGGTGGGTGACGGGCGGGCGTACCAGAGGACCGCCTCCCCGTACCCGCGGCTGCGGTCGAGTTCGAGCCCCGGGGGCCACGCGGGTTCGGCGCCGCGCTTGGAGCGCTCGACGACGACGAGGGCGTCCGGGGCGAGCCAGCCACGTCCGGCGAGGTCTCCGAGGACCCCGGCCACCTCGTCGTCGGTGACGGCGTAGGGCGGGTCGGCCACCACGAGGTCGTAGGGCGCGCCGGGGTTGTCCTGGCCGACGACCCGTTCCACCCGGTCGGACGCCAGGCGCGCTCCGGAGAACCCGAGCACCGCGATGTTGTCCCGGATCACCTGGGCGGCCTTGCGGTCGGCCTCCACCAGCAGCGCGTGGGCGGCGCCGCGGGACAGGGCCTCCAGGCCGATCGCCCCGGAACCCGCGTACAGGTCCAGGACCCGGAGGCCGTCGAGGGGGCCGAGGTCGGACCGGGCCGAGGAGAACAGCGCCTCGCGGGCGCGGTCGCTGGTGGGGCGGGTGTTGCGGCCGTCGGGCGCGGAGATGCGCCGTCCGCGGGCCGTCCCGGCGATGATGCGGGTCATGCCCCCACGGTAGCGGCCGGGAGCGGCGGACCGCGGCGCCGTCCGGGGGCAGCACGGTGCGGGCGGAGCCTGCGGCCCCCTGATACCACGGTAGGCCGGTCGACGGGGCGCCACCAGACCCGTCGCCCGCCTGTGGACGGGCTCGTCGGCGGGCGGGGCCCGGGCGAAGCGGGGACCGGACCCCGGGGGGCGGGCCCCGTCCGGGGTTCCATGCCGGACGGGACCGCGCCCGGTCGCACGGCAGGTCGCGCCCGGGACGTGGCGGAGTGTCCCGCCAGGGGCCGGGGTCTCGGACGGCCCCGGCCCCCTCGCCCCTCCCGTCAGGTCTTGTCGAGGTACTCGGCCCGCTCCTCCGGGAGGAGCGCCTCCAGTGCCTCGGCCAGCGGGGGGTGGGCCTCCAGCCCGGGGTCCTCGGCCACGTACGCGGTGGCCTCCTCCCTGGCCTCGCCGATCAACTCCTCGTCCTTGACCAGGGTGAGCATCCGCAGGCTGGAGCGGGCCCCCGACTGGGAGTCGCCCAGGACGTCGCCCTCGCGCCTCATCTCCAGGTCCACGCGGGACAGCTCGAACCCGTCGGTGGTCGCCGCCACGGCCGCCAGCCGCTCCCGGGCCGGCGAGCCCTCCTCCGCGTCGGTGACCAGCAGGCACAGCCCGGGCAGCCCGCCCCGCCCGACCCGGCCCCTCAGCTGGTGGAGCTGCGAGACCCCGAACCGGTCCGCGTCCATGATGACCATCACAGTGGCGTTGGGCACGTCCACGCCGACCTCGATGACGGTGGTGGAGACGACCGCGTCGGTCTCCCCCGCGGAGAAGCGGCGCATGACGGCGTCCTTGTCGTCCGGGGCCATCCGGCCGTGCAGGCTCTCCACGCGCAGACCGGAGAGCGGGCCCTCCGCGAGCCGGGCCGCCACCTCCAGCACGGCGAGCGGGGGGCGCCCGCCGGGGGCCTCCTCCTCCGGGGCGGCGCCGACCTCCTCGCCCGCCTCCCCCGTGTCGTCGTCGCCGATCCTCGGACAGACCACGAAGGCCTGGTGGCCCGCGGCCGCCTCCTCCCTGATGCGCTCCCAGCCGCGGGCCAGGAAGTGCGGCTTCTCCGCGGCGGGCACCACGTGCGTGGAGACGGGGGCCCGCCCGGAGGGCAGCTGGGTGAGGGCGACCACGTCGAGGTCCCCGTAGACGGTCATCGCGACGGTGCGCGGGATCGGCGTGGCGGTCATCACGAGCACGTGCGGACGGCCGCCCACGGCCTTCTCGCGCAGGGCGTCGCGCTGCTCCACACCGAACCGGTGCTGCTCGTCCACCACCACGAGCCCCAGGTCCGCGAAGGACACGTGCTCCTGGAGGAGGGCGTGGGTGCCGACGACGATCCCCGCGGCGCCGGAGGCGGCGTCCAGCAGGGCCTCCCTGCGGGCGGCGGTGTTCATGGAACCGGTGAGCAGGGCCACCCTGGTCGCGGTGTCGGCCCCGTCGATCTGCCCGGCCCGTCCGAGGGCGCCCAGCATGGCGTTGATGGAGCGGTGGTGCTGCTGGGCGAGGACCTCGGTGGGGGCGAGCATGACCGCCTGGCCGCCGGAGTCGACCACGCGGAGCATCGCGCGCAGCGCCACCAGGGTCTTGCCCGCGCCCACGTCGCCCTGGAGCAGGCAGTGCATGGGGTGGGAGGCGTCGAGCCGCCGGGCGAGGCGTTCGCCGACCTCCCTCTGGCCGTCGGTGAGCGTGAACGGGAGCTGCGCGTCGAAGGCGTCGAGGATCCCCCCGTCCGCTCCGGGCCGGGGTTTGGCCGGCAGCTCCTCGGCCTGCCTGCGGCGGCGGGCGAGCGCGAGCTGGAGCACGAACGCCTCGTCCCACTTGAGGCGGCGCCGGGCCGCGCCGACGTCGGCCCACTCCGCGGGCCGGTGGATGCGGCGCAGCGCGTCGGCGACGCCGAGCAGCCCGCGGCTCCCGCGCAGACCCGGGGGGAGCGGGTCGGGGAGGCTGTCGACGTCGGCGAGGACGGTGGCGACCGTGCGCGCGATCGTCGTGGAGTCCAGGCCCTTGACCGCCGGGTACACGGGGATGAGCTCGTCGGCGTAGGCCTGGGCCCGCTCCTCCGTGTCGCCCGCCTCGTCGAGGAGTTCGTACTGGGGGTGGTCGAGCTGGCGGCGGCCCTTGAAGGTGGACACCCGCCCGGAGAACATGGCCAGCCGCCCGGGGACGAGCGCGTTCTGGTGGTACGACCCCCGGTTGAAGAAGGTCAGGTGCAGGCGGCCGGTGCCGTCGGTGACGGTGGCCTCCATCATGTCCATGCGCCGGCGCCCCTGGCGGGCGGGGACGGTCCGCCTCCTGGCGTCCAGGACGCGGGCCTGCACGGTGACCTCCTCCCCCTCGCGGAGCGCGGCGAGGTCGGTCAGGTCGCCCCGCCGGTCGTACCTGCGCGGGTAGTAGCGCAGCAGGTCGCCGAGGGTGTGCAGGTCGAGCTTCTCGGCGAGCGCCTTCGCCGTCTTGCCCCTGAGCGGTCCCCTGCTCAGCGGTTCGTCCCAGGTAGTCACGTCTGTTCCCGTCCCGGCGTCTCTGGATCGCTGGTCACCGCAACGGTAGACCCCCGCTGCGACGCTCGTGCGCCCACCGCGTCGTCGTCGGCCGGGTTCGCCGGGGGCCGGGCCGCCGACCGTGCCCGTCGGCGGCCGGGCGTCCGCCCCACCCGGCCGGGGTATACTCGTCAGAGTTCATCGCGTTTTCGCCATGCCCGCCATGGGGGATTCGATGCGCCGGTGGGTGCTGGGGTCCTCGACCACACCACGTTCCACCGTTGCGCGTACGGGCGCTGGCCAGCGGTCTGATCCGTGTACGGCCTTGTCCTTCGTGTACTCTTCCACGGTTGGCGTCCGCGCCGACCTGTCCGCCCGACCTCTCCCGGTCGGATGAATCTTCGCGTGCGGCGACGTGCGCGATCCTGAGCGCTTGAATGGAGTTACCGTGGCTTCCGTATGCGACGTTTGCGGCAAGGGACCAGGGTTCGGTAACAGTGTTTCCCACTCGCACCGTCGCACCCGCCGCCGCTGGAACCCCAACATCCAGACTGTTCGCACCCGTGTCGGCGGCACGCCCAAGCGCGTGAACGCCTGCACCTCGTGCATCAAGGCCGGCAAGGTGACCCGCTAGGGTTCCCGCACCGCTGCATGTTCCTCGATGGCCCTCCGACCACGGTCGGGGGGCCATCGTCGTGCCCGCGCCCCGACGGTGCGGGAGGAGGCGCGGCGGCCGGGCCGCACGGGGCCGTGCTCCGGCCGCCGGGGTCACAGCTCGCAGACGTGCCCGTTGAGGGAGCAGCGCACCGGGCTCTGCGGGACGCCCAGGGCCTCGAAGGTCAGGGTGGCGGAGGCCCCCGGGTCCAACCCGTCCCGGTTCCCGGGCTGCCGGGCGAGGATGCCGTCGTCGATCGGCTCCCAGTCGGCGTCGCTCACGTCGGTGATCTCGGCGCTGTCGAAGGCCAGGGCCAGTTCCCAGGCGTCGAGCCTGGTCCGCGAGGTGTTGGTGACGGTGACGTGGCCGGTGAACCCGACCGACGTCGACCCCAGCACCTGGTAGGCGACCGTGGTGGGCTCGGCGCCCGCCTGGTTCTGCGGGCCCCGGGGCAGGTCGGCGGCCGACTCCTCTCCCTCGGTTCCCGGGGAGGCGTCGTGGGTCGGCTGGGCCCCGTCCTGCGTCCCCGGCGCCCGGCTCGACCCCGGCGCGCCGCCGAACTGCAGATAGATCTGCGTGGTGCTGTAGCCGAACAGGATCAGCCCGAGGATGACACCGGAGACGACGAGCACGTTGAGGAGCCGGGGCGGTTCGACGCGTTTGGGGACCGTGCTCTCGATGAGGCCGCCGAGCCGCCGCAGCACGCCGACGTCCGTCGGCTCGCTGCGGTGCGCACCCCGCCGGGTGCCGTTCTGCCAGCCATGGCGCCCCATAAACCGCCTCTCGACGCTCCGCTGCCCGCCCGTCGCCCTCGGTCACGCCGGGATGTCTTCTCCGCCCGTTCCCGGGCCGCTCCTCGTGGGACTCCCGGGGCCGCCGCGCCACACGGACCCGGGCGGTCAGCCCGGAACGAGACGCGGGCCGCGTTGGAGAAGCCTAGCGTGACAGCCAAACAGGACAAATCCAAAGGGGCTCACCCTTCGCGGAAATGATCCCAGCCCCTGTTCCGGGGCGCACGCCCGTCCACTGTGACAGGGTTCTCCTCCCCGGCCCCGCCACCCCCCGGGGTCCCCGCTGCGGGGCCGGTGACCGATCCGATCCGGTGCCAGTGGCCGGGCAGAGCGGCCTCCGGGGGGAACGCCGCGACCAGGGCGTGGTCCTCCCCTCCCGCGACCATGAGGGCGAGCGCGGCCTCCGTCGCCGCCCCGGGCCCCTCGGCGCCGAGGACGGCGGCCGCCTCCAGGAGCGCGGGTTCGGGGCGCAGCGCCGCCGAGTCCAGATCGATGCGCACGCCGCCGGCCCGGCAGACGTGTCCGAGGTCCTGTACGAGGCCGTCGCTCACGTCGAGCATGGCGGTGGCGCCGAGCCGGGCCGCCTCGGCGCCCCGCGCGTAGGGCGGGCTGGGGCGGCGGTGCTCGGCCAGGCACTCGGCCGGGCCGTCGATCCCCCGTTCCAGCAGGGCCAGGCCGGCGGCGGACAGCCCGAGGTGGCCGGTGTAGGCGACCACGTCGCCCGGTCGGGCCCCGTCCCGGCGGACGGGCGCCCTCCCCTGGAGGTCGCCGAGGGCGGTGACGGCGATGGTGAGGGTGTCCGAGCCGACCATGTCGCCGCCCACGACGGCCCCGCCCGCGACCGCGCACTCGTCGCGCACCCCGGCGGTGAACTCCTCGGCCCAGGCCACGGGGAGGTCGGAGGGGGCGGCGAAACCGATGAGAAGGCCGGTGGGGCGGGCGCCCATGGCGGCGACGTCGGCGAAGTTCTGGGCGACGGCCCGGTGGCCGACGTCCCGGGCGGTGGACCACTCCCGCCGGAAGTGGCGCCCCTCGACCAGCAGGTCGGTGGTCGCGACCGTGCGGCCGTCGGGCGCCGCGACGACCGCCGCGTCGTCGCCGGGTCCGAGGATTACATCGTCCGTCGTGGGGAATTGGCTCGTCACGCGCGTGATCAGAGCGAACTCCCCCAGGCCCCCAATGGTGTTCTGCACAGGGATCAGGGTACGGTGACGCTCCGGCGCAGCGGTCCGGACCCACGTCCGTCATCCGTTCGTCATCGGCCGCACCGTCGGCCCGGCCGGGAACCGCTCACCGCCCACCGCTCACACCCGGCGCACACGAAGGAGTTCTCATGGTGCAGGCATACATCCTGATCCAGACCGAGGTCGGTCAGGCTGCGGAGGTGGCGGAGCGGATCCGGGGCATCGAGGGGGTCGAGAAGGCCCACGACGTGACCGGGCCCTACGATGTGATCGTCCAGGCCGAGGCCTCCGACATCGACTCGCTGGGCACCCTCGTGGTGGCGCGGATCCAGCGGTTGGACGGGATCGCCCGGACTCTCACCTGTCCCATCGTCAACATCTGACGCGCTCCGCCGCGTCGTCGGCACCCCGGGGGTTGCTTGTGCTGAGGCGGTTCGCCGGAGCGGGTCTGGCCGTCGCGCTCGTGGCGACGGGCTGCGGCGCACAGACCGTGCGGATGGAGCCCCCCGAGGCGGACGGGGCGACCGCGCGGACCTGCGCGGGGCTCGTCGAGGCGCTGCCCGACACACTGCTGGAGGCCGAGCGCGCCCGGGTGCGCCCCGATTCGGAGCTCACAGCGGCCTGGGGCGATCCGGCCATCGGACTGCGCTGCGGGGTCCCGCGGCCCGTGGCCCTCGCTCCGGACTCCCTCCTCCAGGAGGTCAACGGCGTGGCCTGGCTGCCCCAGCCGGAGGACGCCCCCACCCTGTACACGGTCGTCGGGCGCGAGGCCTACGTCGAACTGTCGGTCCCGCCGGCCCACGGCGCCCCGGCGGGGGCGCTGAGCACGGTCAGCGACCTGGTCTCCGAGCACGTCCCGCCCCTGCCCGACGGCGAGCTCTGACCGGCCCCGGACGCACGGGCGGGGGCCGCCGGCGTACGGCGGCCCCCGCGGTCGTGGGACCCGGCTGAGGAGCCCGGTCCCCGTACCAGGTGTTCAGGGAGCGGGCGGGGACGCCGTCACTCCTCTTCCTCCATGGGCTGCTCCTCGGAGCCCTCGGCCGGCGCGTCGGGGTTCTCCTCGCCCGAGCCCTCGGCTCCCCCACCGCTGAGCAGGGACTCGACCTCGGCCGCCGTCTCCGCCACCTGGCCGGAGCAGGAGGCCCCCGGCTCGGGCACGTCGGTGCCGCGCTCGTAGAGGCGCACGAACCGCTGGAGCATCTCGTCGTCGGCGGTCTCGGCCGTGATCTGGCGGCCCCAGCTCGAGGCGACGATCGGCGCCTCCATCTCGCCCTCGTAGGGGCTGATGACGAGGTAGTCGCCCGCGTTGTACATGCCCACCAGCTGCTCGACCTGGTCCTCGGGAAGGCCGGGCTCGTAGTTGATCCACACGGCGCCGTGCTCCAGGGAGTGGACCGCGAACTCGGGGGCGACCGGCTCGGGGTACACGCCGCAGTTCTGCCAGGCGCTCCAGTGGTCGCCGCCCACGGGCGGGGACTGCTCGTAGTCGACCGACTGGCCCGTCTCGACGTGCTCGTACGAGGGGACCTCGTACTCGGCCACGTTGGAGACCGACCGGCTGCGGACCTCCATGAAGACGAGGAAGGCGATCAGGCCCACCACCAGAACCACAGCGGTGACGACCCCGGAAATGGTAAGGATCTTACGGCGGCGCTCCTCTTTGAGGCGTTGCGCCTTGAGCTCGGCTGCGCGTTGGCGGCGCTCCTCCGCCGTCTTCTTCTTTGCCACGGGGTCTCCTGAGGTGGGTGGTGACATAAGGGACTTATCTATCCTCTACTTTGGCACCACAGTTGGGCGATTTGACCAGGATGGTTCCCATGGAACAGACGAACGGCCCCGATGCGGGAGCCTCCGACGGCGTCGGGGACGCCGACGGAACCCCGGACGAGGGCGAGCACCCCCGGGCGGAGCGGGACCCGGAGGAGGGCGCGTCCGCGCAGGTGTCATGGCGTTCGGTGCCGACCTGGACCGCGGTGATCCTCGTCGCACTGGCCCTCGCCGCGGGGTATCTCCTCGGGCGCCCGTCCTACCCGCTGGACACGGGGGCGGACGCCGGATTCCTGCGCGACATGAGCGCGCACCACGCCCAGGCCGTGGACATGTCGATGATCGTCCTGGACAAGACCGAGGACCCCGAACTGCACACGGTCGCGACCGACATGGCCCGCACGCAGCAGGCGCAGATCGGCATCATGCAGGGGTGGCTGATGGCCTGGGACCTGCCCGCCCGGGGCGCCCGGCCGCCGATGACCTGGATGGAGGGGCACGACCACGGGGGCGGCGGCGGGGAGGTCCCCGACACCATGCCGGGGCTGGCGAGCCCCGAGGACCTGGAGGCCCTGGAGGCCGCCGAGGGCGTGGAGGCCGAACTCCTGTTCCTCGAACTCATGATCGCCCACCACCAGGGCGGCATCGAGATGGCCGAGGCCGAGGTGGACCTGGGCGGCGAGGAGATGGTCACCCGGTTCGCCCAGGGGATGATCGACGCCCAGCAGTCGGAGGTGAACCTCATGGAGGGCATGATCGACGACCGGGGCGGCTCCGGAGGGGACTGACCGACCACCCCACGCACACGACGACGGCGCGCACCCGGCCACCGGGGCGCGCCGTCGTCGTGTGCGGGCCTCTCCCCGCCCCGCGGGAGAGGGCCCGGCGCGGCGTGTGCCCAAGCCCACAGGACCCCTCCGCCGTCCGCGGCGGGCGGTCCGAACACGGAACCGCGGCCGAGTCCGCGCAGCTCAGGGCGGTTTCTCCCACCCGGACCCGGTCCGGCGCGGCCCGCGTGCGCCTCCCCGGGCGACCGCCGAGACGCGGACCACACACGGTTGGCGGGGGCCCGCAGAGCCGACGACACGACGTAGCACTACATTGTGTAGTACTACCGGAAGTCGGTACCTGAGAGGTGGGCATGGAAGCTCTTGAACTCGCGAGGTGGCAGTTCGGCGTCACCACGATCTACCACTTCCTGTTCGTCCCGCTCACGATCGGACTGTCGTTCATCGTGGCCGTGCTCCAGACCCTCTGGTACCGCACAGGCAAGCACGAGTACCTCCAGGCGACCCAGTTCTTCGGCAAGCTCTTCCTGATCAACTTCGCCATGGGCGTGGTCACCGGCATCGTGCAGGAGTTCCAGTTCGGCATGAACTGGAGCGAGTACTCCCGGTTCGTCGGCGACGTGTTCGGGGCGCCCCTGGCCATGGAGGCCCTGCTCGCCTTCTTCCTGGAGTCGACCTTCATCGGGCTCTGGATCTTCGGCTGGCACCGGCTCCCGCGCGGCGTCCACCTGGCCTGCATCTGGATGGTGGCGGTCGGCACCAACCTGTCCGCCTACTTCATCCTCGCCGCCAACGCGTGGATGCGTCACCCGGTCGGCTTCACCGTCAACGGGGAGAACGGGCGCGCCGAGCTCAACGACATCTGGGCCGTCCTCAGCAACGACCAGGCCTGGTCCACCTACCTGCACACCGTCTCGGCGGCGTTCATCACCGCCGGCCTGTTCGTCGTGTGCGTCAGCGCCTACAAGCTCTGGCGCAACCAGCGGCACGGCGACACCGGCGTCGAGGGCGTCACGCCGCCCGGGAGCGACTTCGCCCTCTTCCGCGGCACCCTCAAGGTGGGCCTGGTCTTCACCCTCGTCGCCGGGGCGGTCGTCGTCTTCTCCGGCGACCACCAGGCCAAGCTCGCCGCCGAGTACGAGCCCATGAAGCTCGCCGCCGCCGAGGCCCTGTGGGAGACCGAGGAAGGGGCCCCCTTCTCCGCCCTGGCCGTGGGCGACACGGAGGAGCGCTACAACCCCATCGACGTCACCATCCCGAACGTGCTCAGCTTCCTCGCGACCGGCACGTTCGACGGCGAGGTCCACGGGATGAACAACCTCCAGCAGGCCTACGAGGAGTACTACGGCCCGGGCGACTACACCCCCAACGTGTTCGTCGTCTACTGGTCCTTCCGCCTGATGATGGGCCTCGGCCTCGCCGGGGTCGCCGTCGCCGCCCTGGGCCTGTGGCTCACCAGGGGCAGGGAGCGCACCCCCACCAACCGGTGGTTCTACCTCGCGGCGATGCTCGCCCTGCCCGCCGCCCTGGCCGCGAACATCTTCGGCTGGGTGCTCACCGAGATGGGCCGGCAGCCCTGGACGGTGCACGGCTACCTGCTCACCGCCGACAGCGTCTCACCCGGGGTGAGCCTCGGGACCGTCGCGATGAGCCTGAGCATCTTCACCGCCGTCTACGGGCTCCTCGCCGTGGTGGAGGTCGGGCTGCTGGTCAAGTACGTCAAGGCCGGACCCTCCCACCTCGTCCCCGCCCTGGAGAACGACGAGGACGAGTCCGAGATCCCGCACTTCAGCTACTAGGAGCCACGGACCATGGAACTCCCCGTCATCTGGTTCATCGCCATCTCGGTCCTGTGGATCGGGTACTTCGTCCTGGAGGGGTTCGACTTCGGGGTCGGCACGCTCCTGCCGTTCATGGGCAGGCGCAACTCCGTCGACCGCCGGGTCGCCATCAACTCCATCGGCCCGGTGTGGGACGCCAACGAGGTGTGGCTGCTCACCGCGGGCGGCGCCATGTTCGCCGCGTTCCCCGCCTGGTACGCCTCGCTGTTCAGCGGTTTCTACATCCCGCTGTTCGCCATCCTCATCGCCCTGATCCTGCGCGGCGTCGCCTTCGAGTACCGAGGCAAGCGCGACAGCGACGCCTGGCGGACCTGGTGGGACCGGGCGATCTTCTTCGGCAGCGCCACGCCCGCCCTGCTGTGGGGCGTCGCGTTCGCCAACATCGTGCGGGGCGTGGCCATGGACGCCGACCACATCGTCACCGCCTCCCTGCCGGACCTGCTCAACCCCTACGCCCTGCTCGGCGGGCTGACGACGCTGTCGCTGTTCACCCTGCACGGGGCGATCTTCCTGACCCTGAAGACCGACGGGCCGGTGCGGGTGCGCGCCCGCCGGGCCGCCCTGGTCACGGCCTGCGCCGCGGTCCCCGCGGGCGCCGCCTTCCTGCTGTGGACCCAGGCGGCGTACGGCCACCCGTGGACCCTGCCGCTCGTCGCCGTCGCCGCCTCCGCCCTGGTGGGCGGGGTCGTCGCGGCCTGGAGGGGGCGCGAGGGGTGGTCGTTCGCGTTCACGGCGCTGACCATCCTCACCGCCGTCGCCGCGCTCTTCGGGGCGCTCTTCCCGAACGTGCTCCCCTCCACCACCGACCCGGCGTTCAGCCTGACCGTGGACAACGCGTCCTCCGCGGACTACACGCTCACGGTGATGACGTGGGTGGCGGTGGTCTTCCTGCCGCTGGTGCTCCTGTACCAGGGCTGGAGCTACTGGGTGTTCCGCCGCCGGGTCACCGGCGCCTCGGTGACCGGGGAGAGCGTCACCGCGACGGACGGACCGGGGCGCGGGGGCGGGGCGGCGGAGCCCCGGAGGACCCCCGCCGCCTGATCCGCGGGGCCGGGAGCCCCGACCCGCGGCGCTCCCGGCCCGGCGCGGGGCTCCCCGCCGGGCCGGGGCGCCCCGGTGGATACTGGCCCGGGGCCCGCACCGCGCCACCGTGTGGGGAACGCACACCCCGGGTACCCGCGGGACCCGGCCGAGACGACGAGGACCGCACGCATGAAACCCCTTGATCCGCGCCTGGTCCGCACCGCGAGCGCGGTCCGGGTGCACCTGGCGGTCTCCGTCGTCAGCGGAGTGCTCATCACCGGCCTGATCCTGGCCCAGGCATGGCTGCTCGCCCGCGCCGTCACGGGCGCCTGGCAGGGCGAGGGCCTGGACGCGCTGGGCTGGGCGGTCGGCGGCGTCGCCGCCATCGCCCTGGCCCGTGCCCTGCTGTCCTACCTGGCCGAGACCTCCGCCCTGTACAGCGCCGCGCGCACGAAGTCCCAGCTGCGCCGCCGCCTGGTGGCGCACGTGACCGGGTCCGGCAGGGTGTGGACCGCCGGCCCCGGCTCCGAGGAGGGCCAGGGGTCGCCGAGGGCGGGCGAGCTGGTGACCCTGGCGACCAGGGGCCTGGACGCCCTGGACGACTACTTCGCCCGCTACCTCCCCCAACTCGTCCTGGCGGCGATCGTGCCGCTCGCCGTCCTGGCCGTCGTGTTCCGGGCCGACTGGATCTCCGGGATCGTCGTCCTGGTGACCCTCCCGCTGATCCCGGTCTTCATGGCGCTGATCGGGATGCACACGCAGGCGCGCACCGACCGGCAGTGGCGGCTCCTGAGCCGCCTGGGCGGCCACTTCCTCGACGTGGTGGAGGGACTTCCGACCCTGGCGGTGTTCCGCCGCGCCAAGGCGCAGGCGGCCATCATCCGCCGGGTGGGCGAGGACCACCGCCGGGCGACGATGGGGACGCTGCGGGTCGCGTTCCTGTCGGCGTTCGCGCTGGAGCTCCTGTCGACCCTGGCGGTGGCGCTGGTCGCCGTCGAGGTGGGCCTGCGCCTGCTCGGCGGCCACATGGACTACCAGACCGCCCTCCTCGTGCTGATCCTCGCACCCGAGGCGTACCTGCCGCTGAGGGAGGTCGGCGCCCGGTTCCACGCGAGCATGGAGGGCGTGGCCGCCGCCGAGCAGGTGTTCGCCGAACTGGACCGCAGGCGCGGCGGGGAGGCGGCGGAGGGCTCCGCTCCCCCGGCGACCGGCCGGGCCGCCGCCGCGGCGGGCGGCGACATCCGCTTCGAGGGCGTGGGGATGAGCTACCCGGGCAGGGACGTGCCCGCGCTGTCCGGGCTGGACCTGGAGGTCGCGGCCGGGGAGCACGTGCTGCTCACCGGCCCCAGCGGCTCGGGGAAGACCACCCTCCTGTCGCTGGTGCTGCGGTTGACCGAGCCCACGGCGGGGCGGATCAGCGTGCGCGCGCCCGGCGGCGGGTGGGAGGCCCTGGACGCGATCCCGGCCGACGACTGGAGGCTCGGCATCGCGTGGGTGCCCCAGCACCCCTACCTCTTCGACGTGTCCGTGGCCGACAACATCCGGCTCGGCGCCCCCGGGGCCTCCCCCGAGCGGGTGCGGGAGGCGGCCCGCCTCGCCGAGGCCGACGCCTTCGTCCGCGCCCTGCCCGACGGCTACGACACCAGGCTCGGCGAGCGCGGCGCACGGCTGTCGGCGGGGCAGCGGCAGCGCATCGCGCTGGCCCGGGCGATGTGCCGCGACGCCCCGCTCGTGCTGCTGGACGAACCCACCGCCCACCTGGACCCGGAGAACGCCGCGGCGGTGCGCACGGCCGTCGCCAGGCTCCTGGAGGGGCGGACCGCCGTCATCGTCGCCCACGACACCGGTTGGGCGCGCGGCTTCCCCGACGACACCCTGCGGACCGTGACGCTGCCACTGCCGACCCGGGAAGGGAGCGTGCCGCGATGAACCGCGACGACGCCGGGAACACCGCCGGGGCCGCCCCGGACAGCCGGGCCGAGGGGGCGTCCGGGACGGATGCGCGGATCGGCCCCGGCGGGGACGTCCCGCCGCTCCCGGGGGACGGGCGCCGGCGCGACCCGCTGTGGCGGATGGCCGCCCTGGCGCGGCCGCGCGGCGCGAGGTTCGCCCTCGGGGTCCTTCTGGGAGCGGCGGCCACCGGCGCCGGGGTGGCACTGCTGGGGGTCGCCGCGTGGATGCTCGCCACCGCGGCGAACCATCCCGGCATCACCGCGCTGGGCTTCTCCGTGGTCGCCACACGTGCGCTGGGCGTGGGCCGCGGCGTCGCGCGCTACCTGGAGCGGCTGGTCACCCACGACGCCGCGTTCCGGACGCTGGCCGAGGTGCGGGTGCGGGTCTACGAGCGGCTGGCCGCGACCGAGCCGTTCGGGCGCTTCCGCTCCGGCGACCTGGTCTCCCGGCTGGTGAACGACACCGAGGCCACCCTGGACCTCCTGGTGCGCGGGCTGACCCCCCCGCTGATCTCCCTGGTGACCGGCGGTGCGACCGTCCTCTTCCTGACGGCGGTGTACGTGCCGGGCGGGCTCCTCCTGGCCGGCGGCCTGCTGCTGGCCGGACTCGCGGTCCCGCTCGCCGCCGCCGCGCTGGGCCGGGAGCCGGGCCGGCGGCAGGGCAGGGCGCGCGGCGAGCTGTCCACCGCGCTCGTGGACACCCTGCACGGGGCGCCCGACCTGGTCGCCTACGGCGCGATGGGCCGGCAGGTGGAGCGGGTCGACGCCGCCGACGCGGAGCTGACGCGCCTGGCGCAGCGTGACGCGGCGGTCCTCGGCCTCGGGGCCGGGGCGTCCGCGCTGATCACCGGGCTGACCGTGTGGGGGGCCCTGTTCCTCGGGGTGGCCGCGGTGGAGGGCGGCTCGCTGAGCGCCGTGTCACTGGCGGTCCTGGTCCTGACGACCCTGGCGGCGTTCGAGATCGTCGCCCCCCTGCCCGCCGTCGCGGCGAAGCTGGGGGCGATCCGCGCGAGCGGCGCCCGCCTGTTCGGGGTGCTGGACACCCCGCCCGCCACCGCCCCTCCCACCCGTGCGGGCCTCGACCCCGGGGGTGACCCGACGGTGCGGGTGCGGGACCTGCGGGTGCGCTACGGGCCGGACGAGCCGTGGGCCCTGGACGGGGTCGACCTGGAGATCCCCGCCGGGTGGACGGTCGCGGTCATCGGGCCGAGCGGGGCGGGCAAGAGCACCCTGGCGTCGGTGCTGCTGCGGTTCCGCGACCCCGACGGCGGCCGGGTCGAGCTCGGCGGCGAGGACATCACGACGTACCCGGCGGACGAGGTGCGCGGGATGGTGTCCGGGGTCCCGCAGGACCCGCACGTGTTCGCCTCGACCCTGCGGGAGAACCTGCGGCTGGCCCGGCCGGAGGCGGACGACGGCGAGTTGTGGGAGGCGCTGCGGCGGGCGCGGCTGGCCGACGACGTCGCGGCGACCCCGAAGAGGCTGGACACGCAGGTGGGCACGCACGGTCTGGGGTTGAGCGGCGGGATGGTGCAGCGGCTGGCGCTGGCCCGCGCCGTGCTGGCGGCGCCCCGGGTGCTCGTGCTGGACGAACCGACGGCCCACCTGGACCCGGACACCCGCGACGCGGTGGTGGACGACCTGCTCGCCGCCGCCGAGGGGTTCTCCACCCTGCTGATCACGCACGACATGACGGGGCTGGACCAGGTGGACCGGATCTACGTGGTGCGCGACGGGAGGGTCGTCCAGCAGGGCACGCACGAGGAGCTCGTGCGCGCGGAGGGCTGGTACCGCGACGTCGGCTCCGGCTGATCCCGTCGGCCCCCCTCCGCGCGGGGAGGCCGGTGACGCTCCCTCCGCGTCGGAGGTCCCACCGTCCCGGCCCCCGCCCGCGCGGGGGACCCGGCCCGGATCTGACACCCGGGCCGGGTTCCTCTAGTGTTCCCCCGTGGCCAATCCTGTACGTGAGTTCTTCGGCGGCGTCGGCGTCCTGGCACGCGGCTTCGCCCTGCTTCTGCGCAAACCGCGCCTGTTCCTGCTCGGGGCCCTGCCCGCCCTGATCACCTCCCTGGTCTTCCTGGGCCTGCTGGTGCTCCTCGTGGTGAACCTGGTCGACCTGGCGGCCTGGGCGACACCCTTCAGCGACGGCTGGGACCCCTTCTGGCAGGGGCTCCTGCGCGGAGCCGTGTCGGTCGGCATCCTGGCCGGGACGGTCCTGCTGATGGTGGTGACGTTCACGACCGTGACCCTGACGCTCGGGTCGCCGATCTACGACAAGATCACCGAGCTGGTCGAGGAGGAGCTGGGCAACGCCCCCGAGGAGCCCGACGAGTCGCTGATGGCGTCGATGTGGCGTGCCGTGCGCCAGTCGCTGGTGATCGTCGCGGTGTCCCTGCTGGTGTCGGTGCTCGTCCTCGTGGTCGGTTTCATCCCGCTGGCCGGGCCCGTGGTCGGCCCGGTGCTGGCCGCCCTGCTGGGCGGGTGGCTGCTGGCGATCGAGCTCCTGGCGAGCGCGTTCGACCGCCGGAGGCTGACGACCATCCGCGACCGCAGGCAGCACATGGCGAAACGGCGGATGCGGGTGCTGGGCTTCGCCGTGCCGACCTACCTCCTGCTGGCGATCCCGTTCGTGGCGGTCGTGGTCTTCCCCGCCGCCACGGCGGCCGGCGCGATCCTCACCCGCGACCTGGTGCCCTCCGGCCCCGCCGGGCCCGGGCAGGTCGGACCGGGCGGGCGGGCCCTCGGCGGCCCGTCCGGGAGCGCGTACCGGGGAGCCCCCGGCACGGAGGGGGCCCCGCCGCCCCCGGCGTACCCGGGCGACCAGGGCCCGCAGCACCCGCCCCGGGGACCGCTCCAGGGGTGAACCCGGTCGCCCGCATCTCGGCCCGGTCCTCCACGGGTGAGGATCGGGCCCGGTCGGAGGCGCGGGCGCGTGCTCGGTGATCGGGTCCGTAGGTCCTCCGGGGGCTGACCGCGCAGGCGGTGCCGTGGGCCGCGTCCGGTCGGATGTCGGGGGCGGCGAGGTGGAGCCGGCGGGCGCGGTCGGGTGCGTCCGCGGACGGCCTGCGGCCGCAGGACCGAGTACAGCTGCCGGGGCGCCTCAGAAGAGGCCACCGCTTGCGTGGATGGTCTGGCCGTTGATCCATGCGCCTTCGTCCGAGACCAGGAACGCGACCACCGACGCGATGTCGGCCGGCTCGCCCAGGCGGCCGAGGGGCGTCCGGCCACGGATGGACGCGGCCACGTCGGCCGGCATCTGGGCCTGCAGGGCATCGGTGCGGGTGGCGCCGGGCAATACGCTGTTCACCGTGATTCCGCGCGGTCCGAGCTCGTGTGCCGCCGTCCGGGCCAGCTGCTCGGCTGCCGCTTTGCTCGCGGCGTAGAGGCCCGCGCCAGGATGCGCCACGACGGTCGCACCGCTGGAGATCACGACGACCCGCCCACCGTGGCGCATGTGGAGCGGCGCCTCCTTCAGGGCTCTGAAGACGGGCCGGGTGTTGATGGCGAAGTGCAGCTCCAGGTCCTCGTCCGTGGCGTCCGCCAGGGATGTGGGGCGCGCCGTCCCCGTATTGCTGACGAGGACGTCCAGCCCGCCGTACTCCGCGACGGCCGCCTTGAACAGAGAGCTCAGTTGCGTCGCGTCGCGCACATCGGCCCGCACCGCGGTGGCCCGTCCGCCCGCACGCTCGACGGCGGCCACCGCGTCCTTCGCCGCGGCCGCGTCCGAGTGGTAGTTGACGATCACCCGCGCTCCGTCCGCCCCCAACCGTTCGGCGACGGCGCGCCCGATCCCCCGGGACGCTCCCGTCACGACTGCGACCTTGCCGTTCATGCGTGTGCCCGAGCCCTTCAAAAGGTGATGATGTCGATAGGTGAGATGATCTCCTAAATTGTCGACGAGGTCAATCATCTAGGCTGTCCCCCATGACCTCGCATGCCCTCGCCGCCGCCGTCACCACGCTGCACCGCGAGGCCGCCGCCCTCTACGCGCTCATCGGGCGCGAGTTCGGCCTGACCACTCAGCAGGCCCAGCTGCTGTGCGTCCTGACTTCCGATCGGCCGTCCTTCGGTGAACTGGCCACCACCCTCGGCTGCGACAGGACCAATGTCACCGGCATGGTCGACCGGCTGGAGAGGCGGGGGCTGTTGGCGAGGGAGCGCGACAGCGAGGACCGCAGGGTGAGCCGCGTAACGGCCACCCAGGAGGGCGAACAGCTGATCGTGCGCCTACGGGAGCGCTTCGCCGAAGCGGTCGCCGACCGGTTCAGCCGTCTCACGCCCGAGGAACATGACCGCCTCGCCGCCCTGGCGACCGCACTCGCCCCCGGAACGGCACCGCACTCGAAACACTGATGGCCCCGGCCGGCGAACCGGCCGCCCCGGCGAGCGCGCCCGCACCGCCCGGCCGCGGATCGATCAGCTGCACGTCCGCCGCCGCGGAGCCTTCGCCCGCGTCGAGGCGGAACCGGCCCACGGCACACGGGGCGAGCCGACGCGGCTGCGCTGTGCCGGCGCCGTCGGCCGGCGGCTCCCCGGATCCCGGTCCCCCGCACGCGCCGCAGGCGGGCAACCGGCCGGTCACCCGCCTGTGGACGGTGTCGGGGCGCGTCACCGCCCCCGTGCGCGCGCTCGCGCCGGGGGCTCCGCGCCCCTTTCGCCCCGCCCGCTACCTCAGGCCGGGGGCGCGGCGCAGCGCCGAGGCGATCATCCGCTCGATCAGCGCCGCGTAGTCCACCCCGGTGGCGGCCCACATCTGGGGGAACGCCGAGGCCGGGGTGAACCCGGGCATCGTGTTGAGCTCGTTGACGAGGATCTCGCCGTCCTCGGTGTAGAAGAAGTCCACCCGGGCCAGGCCCTCGCAGCCCATCGCCTCGAACACGTCGGCCGCCATCGCGCGCAGCCGCGCCGTGGCCTCCTCCGGGATCCGCGCCGGGATGGTGAGGCTGCTCGTCGAGAGGTACTTGGCCTCGAAGTCGTAGAAGTCGAACCCGTCGGCGACGTGCACCTCGGCCGGGAAGGACACGTCGGGGGTCCCGCCGTCCTCGGCCTCCAGGACGCCGCACTCGATCTCGCGGCCGACGACCTGCGCCTCCACCAGCACCTTGGGGTCGTGCTCCCGGGCGGCCTCGACGGCGGCGACCACGGCGTCGGCGTCCGAGGTGTCGCGCACCTTGGTGATGCCGACGCTGCTGCCCGCGCGGGCGGGCTTGACGAACACGGTGGCGCCCAGCTCGGCGACGTCGTCCAGCACCCGCTTGCGCTCCGTGCGCCACTGGCGGTCGGAGATCGCGACGAAGTCGCTGGTGGGGATGCCGTTGCCGCGGAGCATGGCCTTCATGAAGACCTTGTCCATGGCGGCGGCGCTGGAGAACACCCCGGCGCCCGCGTAGCGGACCCCCATCATCTCGAACAGCCCCTGGATGGTGCCGTCCTCACCGAAGGGGCCGTGCAGCAGCGGCAGGACGACGTCCACCTCGGCGAGCCGTTCGGGGCCCTTCTCCGGGTTGACGACCATCAGCTGGCCGGCCGCGTCGAAGGGCAGGGCCAGGTCCGCGCCGTCCTCGGGGACGGTCGGGAGCGCCCGGGTGGCCTCGTCGATGCGCAGCCGTTCGGGATCGCCCGAGGTCAGCACCCAGTTGCCCGTCCTGGTGATACCCACGGGCACGACCTCGTAGCGGTCCCCGTCGATGACGGACAACACGCTTCCCGCGGTGACGCAGGAGATCTCGTGTTCGGAACTACGCCCGCCGAAGACGACGGCGACCCGAATCTTGCGCTGCTCGGACGACATGCTGCCTGACCTTATCTCGCCAACTGATGGAACCGGAACCGGGAGAAATACCCGTGATGTGTCAGTTTCCCCCGTCGAGGGCCCGGAGGGCGTCCTCGATGAGGTCCTGCGGGTCCTCCAGGCCGATGGAGAACCGCACCGCGCCCGGGGAGATGCCCGCGGCCTCCAGTTCGGCCCCGCTCATGCTGCGGTGCGAGGTGGAGGCGACGTGTCCGGCCAGGGTGTGCGTGCCCCCGAGCGAGGCGGCGATGGTCGCCACGCGCAGGCGGTCGGCGAAGGCCGTCCCGGCCTCGCGCCCGCCGACCGGGTGCACGGTCACGACCGCCCCGCGCCGACCCGCGTCGAACAGCTCGTCCGCGAGCGCGGACTGCGGGTGCGAGGCGAGGGAGGGGTGGTCGACCCGCTCCACGAGGGGGTGGCCCTCCAGCGCCGCGGCGAAGGCCGCCGCGGTCCCGCACTGGCGCTGCACCCGGAGCGGCAGCGTCTCCAGGCCGCGGTGCAGCAGGTACGCCTCGTCGGGGGCGAGACAGGGGCCCAGGTCGATGCGCGCCGAGCGGATACGCCCGATGAGCTCCGGCGAGGCCACGGCCACGCCACCGGTGGTGTCGCTGTGGCCGCCGATGTACTTGGTGGCGGAGTGCACCACCACGTCGGCGCCGTGCTCCAGGGGCCGGCAGACCGCCGGTGACGCGAAGGTGGAGTCCACCACCAGCGCGGCCCCCGCTTCACGGGCGATCCGCGCCAGGCCCGGCAGGTCGGACACGGTCATCGTGGGGTTGGACAGCGTCTCGGTGAACACCACGCGGGTCCGCGGGCCGACGGCGGCGCGCACCGCGTCGAGGTCGGTGATGTCCACGAAGTCGGTGCTCACCCCGAACCGGCGCAGGAGGCGGTCCAGGAGCGAGTGGGTGTTGCCGTAGATGGAGCGGGCGGCCACGACGTGCGCGCCGGCCTCGGTCAGCGCCAGGAACACGGTGCTGAGCGCCCCCATGCCCGAGGAGAAGGCCTGCCCGCGCACCTCCTCCTCCAGGCCCGCGCCCTCCAGCGCGGCCACCGCGTCGGCGAACGCGTCGACGGTGGGGCTGTCGATGCGGGCGTACGAGTAGCCGGGGGAGGCTCCCGCGAGGACGTCCGCGTACTGCTGGGAGGTGTCGAACGCGTAGGTGGTCGCCCTGTGGACCGGCATGCGCATGGGGCGCTCCTCCGGCACCGGCGCCCCGGGGAGGGAGACCGCCCGGGTGTGCTCGCCACCGCCGCCGGCCCCTGCTGTGTGTGACATCGTGCTCGCTCTCAGACCCCGTAGCGTTCCGGTTTGCTGCTGCGCGACATGAACGCCACCAGCGCCTCGGCCGGGCTCAGGTCGTGGTGCATCATCTTGACGACGGCCTCGGTGATCGGCATGTCCACCCCGTTGGCCCACCCGAGTTCGAGGACGGACTCGGAGGACTTGACCCCCTCGGCGGTCTGCCTGGTCTCCGCCACGACCTGTTCGAGGGTCTTGCCCGCGCCCAGTTTCTCACCGAAGGTCCGGTTCCGCGACAGCGGCGAGGAGCATGTCGCGACGAGGTCCCCCATGCCCGCGAGGCCGGACAGCGTGTGCTCGTCCGCGCCCAGGGCCACCGCGAGGCGCGTGGTCTCGGCCAGGCCCCGGGTGATCAGGGACGCCTTGGTGTTGTCCCCGAACCCCATGCCCTCGGCCACGCCCACGGCGAGGCCGATCACGTTCTTCATCGCGCCGCCGATCTCCACCCCGACCAGGTCGGTGCTGGTGTAGGGACGGAAGTACGCCGACTTGAACAGCGACTGGAGACGGACGGCCGTCTCCTCGTGCGGGCACGCGACGACGGCGGTGGCGGGCTGGCGCTCCGCGATCTCCCGGGCCAGGTTGGGGCCCGACACGACCGCGATGCGCTCCTCCGGGTACTCCAGCACCTGGGCGATGATCTGGCTGACGCGCAGGCAGGTCCCCAGCTCCACGCCCTTCATGAGGCTGACGACCACCGCGTCCTCGCGCAGGTGGGGCCGCCACCCGACGAGGTTCGCGCGCAGTGTCTGCGAGGGGACCGCCAGCACGACCACGTCGGCCCCGGCGAGCGCCCCGGCGGCGTCGGCGGTGGCCCGCAGCCGGGGGTTCAGCCCGATGCCCGGGAAGTAGTCCGGGTTCTCGGAGGTCCCGTTGATCGCGTCCACGACGGACGCCCTGCGCCCCCACAGCACCACCTCGACGGGTCTGCCGCCGGGGTCCCGCTCCCGGGCCAGGTCGGCGGCGTCCGCGATGATGTTCGCGAACACGGTGCCCCAGGAGCCCGCGCCGAGAACGGCGACCTTCACGTTGTCGGTACCCATCTGCCCCGTCACGCCCCCGCGCTGCTCTTCCCGTTGTCGCCGCCGCCCGCGGCGCCGTCGTCCGTCCCGCCGTCGGCGTCACCGCCGGCGAGCCGCTCCGCCCGCTTGGCCTCGGCGGCCTCCTCCCGCGCCTTCTTGAAGTCGAAGGGGATCGCGGGCGGCTCCTCCCCGCGGATCTGCGCCTGGAGCGCGGTGATGTCGCCCATGATGAGCTCGGTGGCCTCCTTGAGGACCGTCGCGGTCAGCGGCAGGCCCTCGAACCGGGACAGGTCCACCGGCGGCCCGGCGCGGAAGTCGATGCGCTTGCGCGGGAACAGGCTGGGCTTCTTGGCCCCGTACGGCAGGAGGTTCTGCTCGCCCCAGTGCGCGACAGGGACGACCGGCACGCCCGTGGTCAGCGCCAGCCGCGCCACCCCGGTCTTGGCGGTCATCGGCCACAGGCCGGGGTCGCGGGTGCAGGTGCCCTCCGGGTAGAAGATCACCGAGGAGCCGTCTCGGGTGAGGGCGACCTCCGCCTCGTGGAGCGCCTTCACGGCGTCGGTGCTGCCGCGCTTGATCGGGATCTGCCCCGTGCTCCTGGCCACCGCGCGCACCACGGGGATCTTCATGACCCCGTCCTTCATCGTGAAGGTCGGCCAGCGGCGGGCCCCGATGTAGAGGAAGTGCGCGACCGTCAGCGGGTCCGCCATCGAGAGGTGGTTCGCGGCGATGATCACCCCGCCCCGGGCAGGGACGTTCTCGGTGCCCTCCCAGGTCGGCTTGGTGATGAACCACAGCACGAACCTGACGATCCGGGAGACGACCGCCTTCACCCACCGCGATTCTCGTTGCTTGGCCACGGGACTCCTCACTTCATCGCTCCCGGCCCGTCCGGGCCTCGGAGCACAACCGGTTCAGTGTAGGACGTGGCGGAACCCTCCCAGGTGCCCCCGCCGGACCGGTCCGGGAAGGGCCGCCGGGTCGAGGCTCCGACACGCCACAGGGTGCCCGCGCCGCGCCCTCCCCGAGCGCCTACCCTCGTGACTGTCGTGGCCGATTCGACGTCCCGGGGGAAGCGTGACCGGCTTTGGAGTACGGGGCGGGGCGCCGCGCCCCGGGGTGCGCTGGTCCCTCGTCGTCCCAGTCAAGCACCTCGGCCGCGCCAAGACCCGACTGGCCCTGGCCGCCGGGGGGCTCCGCGAGGACCTGGCGCTGGCGATCGCCTGCGACACGGTCGAGGCGGCACTGGCCTGCCCCGGCGTGGAGGCCGTGTTCGCGGTGACCGAGGACCGCCGGGCCGGCGCCGAGCTGACCGGCCTGGGCGCGGTCGTGGTCGGCGGCGAGCCCGGCACCGGGCTGAACTCCGCCCTGGCCCACGGGGCCGCGGCCGCACGGCGCAGGCGGCCCGGGGCCGGGGTGTGCGCCCTGTCGGCCGACCTCCCCGCGCTGCGCCCGGACGAGCTGGACCGGGTCCTCGCCGCGGCGGCCCGCCACGGGCGCTCGTTCCTGCCGGACGCCCCGGGTGTGGGGACGACCCTGCTCGCGGCGGCACCCGGCCACCCCTTCACCCCCGCGTTCGAGGGGGCCTCGCGGGCGCGGCACCGGGACGGGGGCGCGCACGAGATCGCGCTCCCGGACGTGGCGTCGGTCCGGCGGGACGTGGACACCCCGGAGGACCTGTGCGACGCGGTGGGCCTGGGGGTGGGTCCGCGGACCCGTGAGCTGTGGGAGGCGGTCGCGGGCGGCTGCCTGAGGACGCAGGGCGCCCCCTGACGCCCCTGGAGGCTCCGGGAGGGCCTGTCCCGCGCTCGTGGGGCCTCTGAGGCGCACAGAACGCCCTGTGGCGCGTGTGAACGTCATTGGGTGTGCCGCCCCGCCGCCGGAGGCACGGAACGCCCCGTCGCCCCGGAACAGAGATCCGCCCGGGCTCCCCGCAGGGAACCCGGGCGGACTCGGCCCGTCGCCGTGTGGCGGTGGGCTACTTCTTCTTGTCCCCGTTGACGAGGGCCTTGAAGTCAGCGCCGGCGCGGAACTTCGGAACGAAGCTCGCGGGGACGTTGATGGTGGCCCCGGTGGCGGGGTTGCGCGCGGTGCGAGCCGCGCGCTCGGACTTCTCGAAAACGCCGAAGCCCGTGATGGCGACCTTGTCGCCCGACGCCACGGTTGCCTGAATGGTCTCAAGCACAGCGTTGACCGCTTCGGTCGCGGTCTTCTTGTCTCCGAGACGATCGGAGATCGCGTCGATCAGGTCACGCTTGTTCATAAGGTTCCTCCGGTTCCCCCTTGCTCGCACGAAATTAGGGGAAGCAGAGGCCCTTACACAAATACAAACGCCTACGGGCAAGGCGTGTCGGCCCCTTCCCCACCTGCGAGGGAGCCTCACGGAGGGTGCGGTCTGGACCGGTGGAGCCCGGGACCGCAGTCCCATTTGACCCCTTCTGTAGCTCTCAAAAGCCTACGTATAACCGGATTCCGGGCACCAGACACGCCGAGCTTAAGGACAGCGGGAAGGTAAGCGAACGCTCACACCAAGTAAAGGTAAAATATTTCTGGGCCGGGGGTGTGCTGCGTCACACGACGCCTCGATCCCCGGCCCAGAACACGATCCGGCCCCTACAGGGTCACGGGGAGCCACGGCTTCCGGGTCGCCTCGAAGGCCCCCACCTCGTCGGTGTGGCGCAGCGTCAGGGCGATGTCGTCCAGCCCCTCCATCAGCCGCCAGCGGGTGTAGTCGTCGAGCTCGAACGGCTCCTGCACCCCGGCGCCCGGGGAGCGCACCTCGCGCTCGACGAGGTCGACGGTCACCTCGGTCGCCGGGTCGGCCTCGACGGCCTTCCAGATGCGCTCGATGACCTCCTGGGGCAGCAGGACCGTCAGCAGCCCGCCCTTGAGCGAGTTGCCGCGGAAGATGTCCGCGAAGCGCGAGGACAGCACGGTCTTGAAGCCGTAGTCCTGGAGCGCCCAGACGGCGTGCTCGCGGGAGGAGCCGGTGCCGAAGTCCGGGCCGGCCACCAGCACGGACGCGCCCTCGTACTCGGGGCGGTTGAGGACGAAGTCCGGGTCGGACTTGCGCCACTCGGCGAACAGGCCGTCCTCGAAGCCGGTACGGGCGACCCGCTTGAGGTAGACGGCCGGGATGATCTGGTCGGTGTCGACGTTGCTGGAACGCAGCGGCACGGCCCGACCGGTGTGGACGTCGAACTTCTCCATGGGGAGGTCTCTCCTAACGGGTCAGGTGCTACAGGGCGGCCAGGTCGGCGGGCGAGGACAGGGTGCCGCGCACGGCGGTCGCCGCGGCGACCTGGGGCGACACGAGGTGGGTGCGCCCGCCGCGGCCCTGGCGGCCCTCGAAGTTGCGGTTCGAGGTGGAGGCGCTGCGCTCGCCCGGCTTGAGCTGGTCGGGGTTCATGCCCAGGCACATCGAGCAGCCCGCCTCGCGCCACTCGGCGCCGGCGGCCTCGAAGACCTCGCCCAGCCCCTCCGCGTTGGCCTGCTCCTTGACCCGCATGGACCCGGGGACCACGAGCATGCGCACGCCCTCGGCGACCCTGCGGCCGCGGATGATCTCGGCGGCGGTGCGCAGGTCCTCGATGCGGCCGTTGGTGCACGAGCCGAGGAAGACGGTGTCCACCCGGACCTCCCGCATCGGCGTCCCCGGAGCGAGGTCCATGTAGGCCAGGGCCTTCTCCGCGGCGGCGCGGGCCGAGGGGTCCTCGTAGGAGGCGGGGTCGGGGACCTCGGCGTGCAGGGGCACGCCCTGGCCGGGGTTGGTGCCCCAGGTGACGAACGGGCTGAGCTCGTCGGCGTCCAGGACGACCTCGGCGTCGAAGACGGCGCCCTCGTCGGTGCGCAGGCTCTTCCAGTGCTCGACGGCGGCGTCGAAGTCCTCGCCCCGGGGGGCGTGCGGGCGGCCCTCGATGTAGTCGAACGTGGTCTGGTCCGGGGCGATCATCCCGGCGCGGGCGCCCGCCTCGATGGACATGTTGCACACGGTCATGCGGGCTTCCATGGACAGGGCCTCGATGGCCTCGCCCCGGTACTCGATGACGTAGCCCTGGCCGCCGCCGGTGCCGATCTTGGCGATGACGGCGAGGATGATGTCCTTGGCGGACACCCCCGGCCGCAGCGTTCCGTCGACCGTGACCGCCATGGTCCGGAAGGGCGCCATGGGCAGGGTCTGGGTGGCCAGCACGTGCTCGACCTGGCTGGTGCCGATGCCGAAGGCCAGGGCCCCGAACGCGCCGTGGGTGCTGGTGTGGCTGTCGCCGCAGACGATGGTCATCCCGGGCTGGGTGAGGCCCAGCTGGGGGCCGACCACGTGCACGACGCCCTGCTCGATGTCGCCCATCGGGTGCAGGCGCACGCCGAAGTCGGAGCAGTTCTTGCGCAGCGTCTCGACCTGCTTGCGGGAGACGGGGTCGGCGATGGGGGCGAGGAGGTCCTGCGTGGGGACGTTGTGGTCCTCGGTGGCGATGGTCAGGTCCGGGCGCCGGACCTTGCGGCCGGCCAGCCGCAGCCCCTCGAAGGCCTGCGGGCTGGTCACCTCGTGGACCAGGTGGAGGTCGATGTAGAGCAGGTCCGGCTCGCCGTCGGCACGTCGGACGACGTGCTCCTCCCAGACCTTCTCGGCCATCGTGCGTGCCATGGGCGGTCGCCTCTCTCGTGTCAGACGTGTCGGGCTCGTCTCGGTGTGCCCTGCGCGGACTGCGGGCCGACTTGCATTCCATATTTCGAGACGGCAATATCAAGCCATGGACAACTCTAGCTCATCCAGCGGCGTCGGTGTCCTGGACAAGACCATGTCCGTCCTCGACGCCCTGGAGTCCGGTCCGGCCTCCCTGGCCCAGTTGGTCCAGATCACCGGACTGGCACGGCCGACCGCGCACAGGCTGGCCGTCGCCCTCGAACGGCACCGCATGGTCTCCCGGGACAGCCAGGGCCGGTTCGTGCTCGGCCCCCGCCTCGGCGAACTCTCCATAGCGACCGGGGAGGACCGCCTGCTGGCCGTCGCGGCCCCCGTCCTCGTGCAGCTGCGCGACCTGACCGGCGAGAGCGCCCAGCTCTACCGCCGCCAGGGCGACCTGCGGGTGTGCGTGGCGGCCTCCGAGCGGAGCAGCGGCCTGCGGGACACGGTCCCCGTGGGCAGCGAGCTCCCCATGAACGCCGGTTCGGCCGCCCAGGTCCTCCTCGCCTGGGAGGACTCCGACCGCATACGGCGGTCGCTGGTGGGCGCCCGCTTCACCGCCGCCAGCCTCGCCCAGGTGCGCCGCCGCCGCTGGGCCCAGAGCGTCGCCGAGCGGGAGCAGGGCGTGGCGTCGGTGTCCGCCCCGGTGTCCGGCCCCGGCGGGCGCGTGATCGCCGCCGTCTCGGTGTCCGGTCCGATAGAGCGCCTGACCCGCTCCCCCGGCCGTATCCACTCCCAGGCGGTGCTGTCCGCCGCCGAGAAGATCAGCGAGTCGCTGCACACCGAGGTCGCCCACTGACGCGCCCCGCCCCCCGCCGGGGCCGCCGCAGGCCCCCTTCCCCGCGTCGACCGGGGGACGGGCCCTCCCCTTCCCCGGCACCGTCCCCACCTCGAACGGGCGACCGCGCCCCCGGTGCTCCGGGCGGCGCGGTTCCGCGTTCCCGGCGGTGCGCACGGGCGCTCCGCGGCGTCCCGGGGGCCGTCCGCAGCCCCGGAAGGGCGCCGGCCCGAAGGCCGGGGACGCCGGTCCGGCGCCGGTCCCGGCTCCGGGCCGGCCGTCAGGCGCCCACGAGGTCCATGGGCGAACGCGCCGAGATCGTGGCCGTCTTCGTGGACGCCCCCTCGGCGGCCACGGTGAACTCGCTCTCCGGGGACAGGGCGATCATCCCCAGCCAGTCGCGCACGGTCATCCCGCGCACCAGCTCGGTCGGCTTCGCCGCGCCGCCCTCGCCGTCGACCATGACCAGGGCGTGGATGCGGTTGGTGACCGTGGCGAGCACGACGGGGTGGTCGAACGACTCCAGCCGGCGGAAGACGTCCACGGCCCCGTCGCCGGGCGAGCAGACCAGGATGGTGTAGCGCCCCCGGGGATCGCGCACCCGGGGGTTCTTGACCAGGTAGTGGATGAACTCGCGGGTCGTGCGGGCGTGCGCGGCGAGCAGCTTGGACACGCGCCGCACGTGGGGGCTGTCGACGTGGCGCACGAGGGCCAGCTCGACCTTGCGCGTGGTCTGGAGGAGCCAGTCGATCTCGGTGGCCTCCGCACGGGTGGGGCGCAGTTCGCCGTCGCCCAGGCCGATCCCGCCGAGCCACGCGTCGACCTCGGACCACAGCCACACGGAGGAGCGGCCGACGGTCGCCTCCGGCGCGGGGAAGGGGACGCCGTCCCGGCGCTGGCCGCGGGTCCACTGGGTGACGTTCTGCCTGGTCCGGCCGGTGAGTTCCGCGATGTCGGAGACGCCGACGAGCTCCCGGTCCAGACGGACCAGCCGCACCCGGGGAGCCGTGGCGTGGACGCGCTCCATGAGCACCCTGGCCGCGGTGACGGCGTCGGGCCCGGCCCCGGCCACGGTCAGCCGGGTCACCCCGTGGGAGGAGGAGACGACCGCGTCGAGGTCCTCGGTGAGGGTGTGGACCGAGTCGTGGTCGTCCAGGGTGATCCCGTCGACGACGAAGACGAACTCGTACTCGGCCATCGGCCCCGCCTTCCTCCGTCGCACCGCCCCGCGCACCGGGGACCGGGGCGCGCCGACACCGCGCCAGCGTTGACAAACGTCAACAACAGGGTACCCGCCACGGCATGATCGCACCATGCCCGGGCCGGAACGGGACCGGCCGCCGCGGTCCGCGGTCCGCGGCCGGGCCCGGGAACGCGCCGCCCGCTCCGGCGAGGGGGCCGACCGGCCGCCCCTCCGGCGCCCGCGCCGGGATCACTCGCGGGGGCCGCGCGCACCGCGCCTGGGGTCGTCCGGGGGCATCGGGCAGCGCCGGGCCTCCTGCCTGATGCGGCGTGCGGCCCGGCCGGAGTCCCTCGGCGTCCCGGGAACCTGGATGCGGGTGCAGCCGCAGTCGCAATACAGGCGGCCCCAGTGGCCCTCGCGCCTGAGCACCCACCCCCGCTCCCCCAGCTCCTTGAGGACCTCCCGGACCTCCTTGTCCTGGTGGCGGCCGGGGCCGAGTTCACGGCCGGTCACGGCGCACCGCCTCCCCGCGGGGAGGGGCGTGCGGCCCGGTCGGCCGTCCGGTGGGAGAGAGGTCGCTCTTCATACGCTCCGACAGGGGGTTGGTCGGTCGGGGGGACTGCGCCGCCCCAGTATTCCAGGGGCGGCCCGCCCGCGCGGGCGCACCCGGGCAACGCGCGGCGGCGCCGGACGGTTTCCGCGGGCCCACGCCCCGGCTCCCGGGCCGCCGGGGCCTCCCGGCCGTGGACACCTGTCGGCGCCCTGTCCGACCCGACGCCGTGCCCCACGGGAACGCGGCGGGGACCGGCGAACGCCCGCACACGCCCGGACCCGGCGCGCGGGCGCCACCGGCCCGCCGGTGCGGCCGGGGCCGCGCCGGCAGGACTCGGCGGTGGGGTCCGCCGTCCCGGTCCGGCTGTGCGAAGGCGGGACGGGCGGCGACGGGACCGGCTGCCGGACCGGAGGGGCGTGGCGCCCTCCTTCCCGGGGGCGCCGCGCGAGGAGCCGGACCTGCCGGTCGCGCACGCGGACCGGACCCTCCGGCGCAGGGGCGCCCCGGCCCGGCTCCGCGGAACCGGCCCCGGACGCACGAAAGGCCCCATCCTCGCGGATGGAGCCTGACTGGTACCCCCGAGCGGATTCGAACCGCCGTTACCGCCTTGAGAGGGCGGCGTCCTAGGCCACTAGACGACGGGGGCCGGACTGGCCGGAGCAGGACCGCGAAACCACGATACCTACACCAACCGGACATCGGTGGCATGCACCGACCCAGAAAAAAACTCCCACACCGTGGGAGTCTCTCCCTGTTGGTACCCCCGAGCGGATTCGAACCGCCGTTACCGCCTTGAGAGGGCGGCGTCCTAGGCCACTAGACGACGGGGGCGCACTGGATCAGAGATCCATGAGACTCACGGAGACCGCAAGTCTGTGCTGGGGTACCAGGACTCGAACCTAGACTAACTGAACCAGAATCAGTCGTGCTGCCGATTACACCATACCCCAGTGCTCTGGGAGGACCCGGTAGCTTCCGCTTCCCTGTCCCCCTCGGCGACGTGGATAACTCTAGCGGACATTCGGAGTGGTCGCGAACCGAAGACGGGGCGGCCGGCCTGTGGCTCCGACCACCCCGGACCGGGGCTCGCGCCTACTCTGACGCGGAGTCCTCCTGGGCGCGCAGCTTGGCCAGCGCGGCCTCCAGCCGCGCCCGCACGCGCTCGCGGCCGAGCAGCTCCAGCGACTCGAACAGCGGCAGTCCGACCGTCCGCCCGGTGACCGCGACGCGCACCGGGGCCTGCGCCTTGCCCAGCTTCAGGCCGAGCGTCGCGCCGGTCTCCTCGGTGGCGGTCTTGAGGTCCTCGGCGGTCCACGGCAGCCCCGGGTCGGCGAAGCGGGCCAGGGCGGCCTCCAGCATCTCCGCGCCGACGCCCGGCTTCATGGCCTTGGCCCAGCTCTTCTCGTCCTCCACCGGCTCGGGGAGGAACAGGAAGTCCACGTTGGGCACGATCTCGCTGAGCACCGCCACGCGGCTCTGCGCGAGCGGCGCGACGGCGGCGAAGACCTCGGGGTCGTAGTCGGCCGGGTCCCACGGCGCGGCGTCGCCGGTCAGCCAGGGCCGGCAGCGCTCGGCGAACTCCTCGGCGCTCAGCGCGCGGATGTACTCGCCGTTGAACGCGCGGAGCTTCTTCTCGTCGAAGAAGGCGCTGGAGCTGTTGACGTCCTCGATGCGGAACAGGGGCACCATCTCCGACCACGGCATGATCTCGCGGTCGTCGCCGGGGGCCCACCCCAGGAGCATGAGGTAGTTGACCATCGCCTCGGCGAGGTAGCCCTCCTCCTGGTAGGACTCCAGGGCCACCTTGTCACGGCGCTTGGACAGCTTCTTGCGCTGCTCGTTGACGATGACGGGCAGGTGCGCCCACACCGGCGGGGTCAGGCCCAGCGCCTCCCACAGCAGCTGCTGCTTGGGGGTGTTGGACAGGTGCTCCTCGCCCCGGACGACCTGGTTGATGCCCATCTCCACGTCGTCCACGACGTTGGCCAGGACGAACAGCGGCGAGCCGTCGGCACGCGCGATGACGAAGTCCTCGATGGCGGAGTGCTCGAACTCCACCCTGCCGCGGATCCGGTCCTCCACCACGGTGGGACCGCCGTCGGGCACGCGGAAGCGCAGGGCGCGGCCGGGGCCCGGCTCCAGGTTGCGCTCGCGGCAGTGGCCGTCGTACCCCAGGTTGGGGTTGTCGCGCCGCTCCTGCACCTGCTCGCGGGTGCAGTCGCAGTAGTAGGCGCGGCCGTTCTTGTACAGCTCCTGCGCGGTCTCGCGGTGCTTGTCGGCGTAGGCCGACTGGAAGTAGGGGCCCTCGAAGTGCGGGTCGTCCTCGCCGATGCCGAGCCAGGCCAGCGCGCGGACGATGCCCTCGGTCCACTCGGGGCGGTTGCGGGCGGCGTCGGTGTCCTCGATGCGCAGCACCATGCGCCCCTCGGAGCGCTGCTGGGCCAGCGCCCAGTTGAACAGTGCGGAACGGGCGCCGCCGACGTGGAACATGCCCGTGGGGGACGGGGCGAAGCGGGTACGAAGCGAAGTCTCAGTCACGCAGCCCAGGGTATCCGCGGTGCGCGGGGGCCCGGGGGAGGTCCGCCGGCGGCCGGGCGGGCTCACCCCTGCGCGGGCCTGACCGCCAGGGGCCTCGGGAAGCCGAAACCGATCCCGTACCCCTGCGCCAGGGCGTCCGCGAACGCCGCGGCGATCTTGGTCTCACCGCCGGCGTTGGGGTGGGTGCCGTCGTAGGTGTCGGCGGCCACGTCCCAGGACTCCCTGCCCGCGACGTCGAGGCTGATCACGGGAGAGGCGTCCGTGGACAGGTCGGCGGCGACCTCGCGGACGAGCTCGTTGTAGGCGTAGACCCGCAGCGCGAACCCCTCGTCGGACTCGGCGAGGGCGATGGGGAGGGTCTCGGCGATCACGATGCGCAGGTTCGGGTTGCCCGCGCGGGCCGACTCCACGTAACCGCGCAGCCGGTGCTCCATCTCCTCCATGGTGACGGGCCACAGCAGGTCGTTCACGCCGAGCATGACGCACAGGACGTCGGGCCGGTGGACCCTGACCTCCTCCCCGATGGAGGCCGCGGCGTCGCGCAGGGTGCGCCCCCACAGGGCGTTGTGGTCCTGGTCGAAGTCGGGATCGCGGTACTCGACGGTGTCGGGGTCGCCGTCGGCTCCGGGCCAGACCACCCCCTCCAGCTCCTGCGGCTCCTCCGGGGAGGGGCCGGAGGGCTCCTCCTCCGGACGGTCCGCCGGGGCGCCGCCCCCGCCGCCCTCCTCGTAGCCCTCGGCCGGGTCCTGCGCGGGGCTCTCCACGGCCTCGTCCCCGGTCGTGGGGACGGGCAGGATCATCTCCCGGGTGGCGGGATCGGTGTAGGGGCCGACGAAGTCGAGCCCCTCCACCTGCGGGGCGAGGTGGTTCCACAGGTGGTAGCGCCAGGTCCGGTCTCCGTTGGCGCCCTGGGTCATCGAGTCGCCCGCCAGCATGATGCGGCGCGGGTCGTCCACTGGTCCCTCCGCTTCCCGTACGGTCTCGCCGCCTTCGTCGCGCTCCGCGGTCCAGTAGGCGGTCCCCGCGACCAGTAGCACGGCCGCGAGCGCGCCCGCGAGGACGAGGGGTCGGGCGCGGCGGTGTCGGGGGGTCGTCACGTGTGGGCCTTCCGCTGGTCCGTGGGCCGGCGGCGCGCCGCCGGCCCCGTGGTGGGACGGTACTCCGCCGGCTCCCGGCCTCGGTACCCGGTCAGTCGCGGGCCACCACCCGGTTGCTGATGGTGCCCAGCCGTTCCACCGTCACCGAGACCTCCTGGCCGATCTGCACCGGCCCCACCCCGGCCGGGGTGCCGGTGAGGACCACGTCACCGGGGAGGAGCGTCATGAAGGAGGTGACATAGGCGATGATGCCCGGGATGTCGTGGATGAACTGCGAGGTCCGCCCGGACTGGCGGACCTCCCCGTCCACGGTGGTGGTGAGCGCCAGGTCCTGGGCCTCCTCGATGCTCAGCCCCGTGGTGATCCAGGGCCCGATGGGGCAGAAGGAGTCGAAGCCCTTGGCCCGCGTCCACTGCTTGTCCTTCTTCTGGAGGTCGCGTGCGGTCACGTCGTTGGCGACGGTGTACCCGAAGATGACGTCCTTGGCGCGCTCGCGCGGCACCTCGCGGCAGGGCCGCGAGATGACGATGGCCAGCTCGCCCTCGAAGTCGACCCGCTCCGAGACCGAGGGGTGGAAGATCGGGTCGCGGGGGCCGGCCACGGAGGTGGACGGCTTGAGGAACACGACGGGCTCGTCGGTGGACTCGCCCGTGACGTCCTTCATCTCCGCGACGTGGTCGGCGTAGTTCTTGCCGATGCAGACCACCTTGGTGGGCAGGACCGGCGAGAGCAGCCGGACGTCGGAGAGCCTGGCCCTCTCACCGGTCAGTTTGATGTCGCCCAGGAGAGGGTGTCCGCTCAGCCGCGCGACGAACTCCTCCCCACTGTCGGAATCGGTGTCGATCAGCCCGAAGCCGACCTCGTCCCCGACGGCGAACCGTGCGATGCGCACCTGGTGCCTCCCAGCAGCCCCGTTGTCTCTGTTGCGGTTGAAGCGTATCCGCGAGCCGGGGCCGAGGTGCGGGCGGGACTCGGTCCGGAACTCCGGTGGGCCAGGACCGGAACCCGGGGCGCGGCGCTCCGAGGGCTTCCGGGCGCACAACGGCCGAGCTCCGGGACACCAGGGTTCCCCGGACGCATGCCTGGCCCGAACTCCGGGCGAACTCTGGCATGCTGGGTCCGATATCCGTTGTCGAGAGGTTGCTCGTCGTGCCCACGTCCGCTTCGCCCACGGGTCGGTCCCGTGCCAGGCACCGCCGACGCCGGTACCCGATGGGGCTGGCACTGGGCCTGTGCCTGGTCTCGGGTGCCTCGGCCGTGCTCATGATCAGCGTTCCCGCGCCGCCGTCCGACCTCGACTCCCCCTCGGAGACCTCCGCCACCGCCCCGGTGGGCGACGGCGTTCCCGACGGCCCCGGGGCCTCGGCGGAGGAGCCCGGGCAGGTGGACAGCGCCACGGGGCAGGGCCAGGAGACCTCCCCCTCCCCCGGGGAGGCCGAGGACCAGCCCGTCCTCCTCCGCTCCGTGGAGGAGGAGGTCGACAGCGCCGACGGCGAGATGACCGTGATGGAGGGCGAGAGCGACGTCATGGGGGACGGTCCCCTGACGACCTTCGCCGTGGAGGTCGAGGACGGGCTTCCCGGCGACGCCGAGGACTTCGTGGCCGCCGTCGAGGAGATCCTGGGCGACCCCCGCAGCTGGGGGGACGACGGGGAGCGCTCGCTCCAGCGGGTGGACGGCGAGGACGCCGACATCCGGGTCCTGCTGGCCGCGCCGGACACCGTCGACCGCATGTGCGCCCCGCTCAACACCAACGGGTACGTCTCCTGCGCCAACGGCAACCGGGCGATCATCAACCAGAACCGCTGGGTGGGGAGCGTCCCCCACTTCGACGACGACCTGGAGACCTACCGGATCTACCTGATCAACCACGAGGTGGGGCACACCCTGGGCCACGGCCACGTCAACTGCCCCGGCGAGGGCGAGCCCGCCCCCGTGATGCAGCAGCAGACCCTCGGCCTCCAGGGGTGCGAGGCCAACGGCTGGGTCCACCCGGACAACGGGCCCGCCGACGGGTCCGACGAGGACCCCGACGACTGACCCGCCGCCGCGCGTCCCCTCAGACCTGCGGGTAGCCCTGTCGGAGGAGGCCGTAGGTGACGGCCTGTTCGAGCGCCACCCAGGAGGCGTCGACGACGTTGGGGCCGACGCCCACCGTGGTCCACTCCCCCGCCCCGTCGCTGAAGGACACGAGGATGCGGGTGATGGCGGTGGTCCCCGAGGTGCCCTCCAGGATGCGGACCTTGTAGTCCGTCAGCTCCAGCCCGGCCAGGGCGGTGTAGGCGCCCTCCATGGAGCTGCGCAGCGCCCGGTCGAGGGCGTTGACCGGACCGTTGCCCTCGGCGGTGGCGATCACGCGCTCGCCCTTGACGAGCAGCTTCACCGTGGCCTCGGTGAGGCTCTCGTAGCCGTGGGACGGGGAGCCGGCGCCCGTGCCCGGCCTGCGCTCGGTGATGACCCGCCACGACTCGGTGTCGAAGTAGCGGACCGGGGATCCGAGCTCCTCGCGCAGCAGCAGCTCCAGGGAGGCGTCGGCCGCCTCGAAGCTGTACCCGGAGAGCTCCAGGGCCTTGACCCGCTCCACGACCCGGCCGGCCAGCGCCCGGTCGCCGGACAGGTCCAGCCCCAGCTCCTGGGCCTTGAGCTCGATGGAGGCGCGTCCGGCCATGTCGGAGACGAGCATCCGCATGGTGTTGCCGACCAGGGCGGGGTCGGTGTGCTGGTACAGGTCGGGGTCGACCTTGATCGCCGAGGCGTGCAGCCCCGCCTTGTGGGCGAACGCCGACACCCCCACGTAGGGCTGGTGGGTGTCGGGGGTGAGGTTGACGATCTCCGCGATCGCGGTCGCGACGCGCGTCATCTCCGGCAGGCAGCCCTCGGGGAGCACGTCGAGGCCGCGCTTGAGGGCGAGGGCGCCGACCACCGAGAACAGGTTGGCGTTGCCGACCCGCTCCCCGTAGCCGTTGGCGGTGCACTGCACGTGGGTGGCCCCGGCGTCCACGGCGGCGAGGGTGTTGGCGACGGCGCAGCCGGTGTCGTCCTGGGCGTGGATGCCCAGGCGGGCGCCGGTGGCCTCGCGGACCTCGGTGACGACGCGGGTGATGTCGCCGGGGAGCATGCCGCCGTTGGTGTCGCAGAGGACGACGACGTCGGCCCCCGCCCCGGCGGCGGTGCGGACCACGTCGAGGGCGTGGTCGGGGTTGTGGTGGTAGCCGTCGAAGAAGTGCTCGCAGTCCACGAACACGCGCTGGCCGTGCTCGCGCAGGTGGGTGACCGTGTCGGCGATCATGGCGAGGTTCTCGTCGAGGGTGGTGCGCAGGGCGCGCTCGACGTGCCGGTCGTCACTCTTGGCGACAAGGGTGACGACCGGCGCGCCGCTGTCGCGCAGGGCGGCCACCTGGGGGTCGTCGGCGGCCCGCACACCGGCCCGGCGGGTCGCGCCGAACGCGGTGAGCTGCGCGTGCCTCAGCGTGAGCTCTCGTGAAGCCCGCTGGAAGAACTCGGTGTCCTTGGGGTTGGCCCCCGGCCACCCTCCCTCGATGAACGCCACCCCGAAGTCGTCCAGCAGCTGCGCGATGGCCAGCTTGTCGGAGACCCGCAGGTTGATCCCCTCGCGCTGGGCGCCGTCGCGCAGCGTGGTGTCGAAGACGTGGAAACTGTCGTTCCTCATGGGTGGAACTCCCGAAGGTGGATGCTGTGGTGTGGCCGACCGGCCCCCGCCAACAAAAAAGACCCCCCGTGGACACGAGAGGTCGGCGCGCCGGCGAGGTCCGTCTGTCAGCCGGCGCGCCTCACGATAATGAGAACCTGAGACGGCATGAGGTCAGTGTGCCACACGGCGGCCGGGTCCTCCGTGTTCAGCGGCCGATTGTCCCATTGTTCGAGACGGAAGTTTCTCGTAGCGGACGTTCCGCCCCGGGGCCGTACCGCCGGGGCCGCGCGGACCGCCCCCGTCGGGACGGCCCGCGCGCGATCCCGTCCTAGGCGTCACGGCCCGAGAACTTGGTGATCCAGCCGTACTTGTCGGCGCGCAGCCCCGTCTGGAGGCCCACCAGCTCCTCACGGAGGCGCATGGTGACCGGGCCGGGCGTGCCGTCGCCGACCGTGAACGCGCCCTCGTCGCTCTTGACGAACCCGACGGGCGTGACCACCGCCGCGGTGCCGCAGGCGAACACCTCGGTGAGCTCCCCCGACTCGGCCGCCTCGCGCCACTCGTCGGTGGAGATGGGGGCCTCCTCCGCCGGGATGCCGAGGTCGGGGGCCAGGGTCAGCAGGGACTCACGGGTGATGCCGGGCAGGAGGGTGCCGGTCAGCGGGGGCGTGCGCAGGCGCGCGTTCTCGCCCGAGCCGAACACGAACCACAGGTTCATGCCGCCCATCTCCTCGACCCAGCGGTGCTCGCGGGAGTCGAGCCAGACGACCTGGTCGCATCCCTTCTCGACCGCCTGGGACTGCGCGAGGAAGCTCGCCGCGTAGTTGCCCGCGAACTTCGCCGCGCCGGTCCCGCCCGGGGCCGCGCGCGTGTAGTCCTTGGACAGCCAGACGGTCACCGGCTTGACGCCGCCGGAGAAGTACGAGCCGACCGGGGACGCGATCAGCAGGTAGAGGTAGCTGCGGGACGGGTGGTTCACGCCCAGGCCGACGTCCGTCGAGATCATGAACGGGCGCAGGTAGAGGCTGAAGTACTCCTTGTCCGGCACCCAGGCCCCGTCGTGTTCGAGGAGCAGGTCGATGGACTCGAGGAACAGCTCCTCGGGGAGCGCCGGCATGGCCATGCGCGCCGCGCTCCTGTTGAGCCGGGCGGCGTTGGCCTCGGGGCGGAACGACGCGAGCGAGCCGTCCGGGTGGCGGTAGGCCTTGAGGCCCTCGAAGATCTCCTGGGCGTAGTGCAGGGCCGAGGTGGCCGGGTCCAGGCTCAGCGGGCCGTACGGCTCCAGCCTGGCGTCGTGCCACCCCCGCCCCTCGGTGTAGCGGATGGTCACCATGTGGTCGGTGAACACCTGCCCGAAACCGGGATCCTCCAGCAGTGCCTCCCGCTCCTGCGGGGTCTTCCGCCGGTCGGAGAGCTGGATGTCGAACGTCAACCCCGCTGTGGTGGTGTCGTTGTTCATGTCGTCGGTGGTCCTCTCGGGTGCAACAGGTCGGCAGCGCCGCCGACCTGGAATCCAGTCTGGCGGAAGAGCGCACCCGGTGCCAGGGCGGGCCCTGGGGCCCGGACACGGCGGCAGGCGCGCTCGGGTCGTTCCGGGCGCGCCTGCCGGTGTCGGTCCCAGGGACCGTGCCACCCGTCGAGCGGGTGGCCCCTTGCCGTCGGCCGCGCCTCGGAGAAGGGCAGGGCCGACGGAACGTGCGTCAGCCCTGCTCGGCTACTCGCGCGGCGAGGTCGTCGCCGATCTGGGCCGTGGATCGCGACCCGTCGCCCTGGGCGCGGGTCTTGAGGTCCGCGGCGACCGCGTTCTCGATGCGGCGGGCCGCCTCGGGGACCCCCAGGTGGTCGAGCATCGTCGCGGCGGACAGCACCGTGGCGGTGGGGTCGGCCTTGCCCTGGCCCGCGATGTCGGGCGCGGAGCCGTGGACGGGCTCGAACATGCTGGGGAACGTGTTGTCCGGGTTGATGTTGCCGCTGGCGGCCAGGCCGATGCCGCCGGTGATGGCGGCGCCGATGTCGGTGATGATGTCGCCGAACAGGTTGTCGGTGACGACCACGTCGAAGCGTGCGGGCTGGTTGACGAAGAACATCGACGCGGCGTCGACGTGGCAGTAGTCCACGGCGACCTGCGGGTACTCGGAGCCGACCTCCCGCACCACGCGCTGCCACAGCTCGCCGGCGAAGGTCAGGACGTTGTCCTTGTGGACCAGCGTGAGCTTCCTGCGCGGGCGGGACGCGGCCTTCTCGAAGGCGTAGCGGACCACGCGCTCCACGCCGAAGCGGGTGTTGACGCTGTCCTGCGTGGCGACCTCGTGGGGGGTGCCCTTGCGGAGCACGCCGCCGGCTCCGGCGTAGGGGCCCTCGGTGCCCTCGCGGACCACGAGCATGTCGATGTCCTCGGGGCCCACGCCCGCGAGCGGGCTGGCCACCCCGGGGTAGAGGCGGACCGGGCGCAGGTTGACGTAGTGGTCGAAGTCGAAGCGCAGGCGCAGCAGCAGCCCGCGCTCCAGCACCCCGCTGGGCACGGACGGGTCGCCGACCGCGCCGAGGTAGAGGGCCTCGTGTCCGGCCAGCTCGGCGCGGACGGATTCGGGCAGCGTCTCGCCCGTGCGGTGCCAGAGCTTCGCGCCCAGCTCGTACTCGGTGGCCTCCACGGCGAGGTCCTGCTGGGCGGCCGCGACCTCCAGCACCTTGAGCCCTTCGGCCACGACCTCGGGGCCGATCCCGTCGCCGGGGATGACGGCCAGTTTCACGGTGCGAGCTGCCATACGGACTGCCTCTGATTCGGGTACGACCCCACCGGGCGTTTCTCAGATGGTGAGATCAAATTGAACACTGGATGAGACAACCTTACCGGCCCGGGAGACCCGGGGGGTCCCGCCCCCGCGATTTCCCGCCGCGGGTCCGGACCGCCCCCGGGACCCCGCCCGCAGGACGGGACCCGCAGGGCGGCCCCCGGAACACGGCCGCCCGCGGGGCGGGCCGGCGGGCTCAGGCCCGGCGGTTCAGGGCGTCCTGGAGGGCGCGGTTGAGCTCGTCCTCGGGGTCGGGCGCGGTCGGGTACTCGATCATGTCGTACATGCGATCCTCCGGATGCGTTGCGTGACCGGCGCCGGAAACGGCTAGGCCACGGGCCTTCGCGGTTGCGCCCTGCGGCGCCGCGCGCTCGGCGGCCGCGGTCCGGCGGGATGGCGCCGAACGGCGGTGGAGCGCGGAACGTGGGCGGCGGTGCCCACCGGAACAGGAGCTCGCCCCCGGCGGGATCGTCTGCCGGAATCGCCGACGCGGGCCCCGGTCGGAGCGGGCGCGGCACTGGGTGGCGGCGTGCGGCGGTGGAGCCGACGCCACCAACTCCTAGGACTTCAGATTATCGGATGTCCAACTATATGACCAGCAATTCCCACGATGTGAGACATGTTGGTGTCGCCGCAGGCCGAGCGGGCGGTCCGACCCGGCTAGGGCCCCGGCGCACGCGTTCGCCGGGCGGTCCCTCCGAGCAGCAGCCGCACGCCGGAACCGCGGACGAGCACGCGGATACGGCGCTCCCAGCGGTCGGCGGCGGCACGGTGCCGCTCGGCCGCCCTCACCGCCCGCCTCATCCTCCGGTGCCAGTCGGCCGGCGGCCCCTCCCCGCCGGGGCGGTCCGCCTCCAGGACCTCGGCCGGGTCGACCTCGTGCTCGCCCCACAGCTCGGCCACCACGGCGTCGAGGTCCGGCCCGGAGGCCCCCAGGCGCCGGGCACGGGCGAAGGCGGCCGTCCGCTCCAGGCGGAGCCCGCCCGCACCGCGTACGCGGACGAGGCCCGCACCGCACGCGTCCGCCGCGGCGGCCAGGGCGTCCACGGCCCGGGGGCGCACGGGCGCTCCGGGCGGAACCAGCAGCCGGAACGGGACGTCCGGGTCCGCCCGGGGCGCCTCCTCCGCGAACACCACCCGCGACTCGCACCGGAAGGCCTCCCGCACCAGCCTCGCGTCCGCGTCCGGATCGTCCAGGACGGCGTGCCTGCCGGACGGCACGCCCCGCCACGGCCCCACCAGCGTGATCCGCACGTCCGCCGCGTCACCCCCCAGCAGGCGCTCCACCGTGTCCGCCACCGCCTCGAACCGCGCCCCCGCCACCTCCACCACCACCTCCGCGAAGGGCACCTGCCACTCCCGGCGGCGCGAGGCCCGGCGGGAGCGCCGGAGCGGGACCCCGTTCTCCAGGCAGAGCCGGCGGAAACGGTCGCCACCGTCCCCCCGGCCGTCCCCCCGCGGCCCGCCGGGGCCCCTGGCCTCCGCGGCGGGCTCCCGGACGAACACCGCGCCCCGCTGCGCCAGCCGGTACGCCAGGTGGTCCTCCCCGCCCGCGAGCGCGGCGGGGCCGTCCTCCCCGCACTCGGCCAGCAGCTCGCGCCGCACCGACCACACCGTCCCGGCGAGGGCGCGCCAGGCCCGGTGCCCGGCGTTGTCCGGTCCCCCCGACGGACCGGGGCCCTCGTCGGCCGCGTTCCCCGGCCCCGGCCCCCCGTCCGCCCCGGGGGAGGCCGTCCCGCCCAGGACCACGAGGTGGTCGGCGAGGTGGTGCCGGCGCATGTGCGCCTCCACGTGGGTGCGGCCGACCTCCGTTCCCGCCTCCAGCCACAGCACCACCGCGCCCGGGGAGGACTCCGCCCCCGCCCGTACCGCGTCCTGCGGCCCCGACCGGCCGGGGCGGGCGGCGACGGTCCGCGTGTTGCCCGGGCGGACCTGCGGCAGCCGGACCGCTGCGCCGTCGCCGTCGTCCACCACCACGACCTCCGTGAGCCGCGCCGGATAGGTCTGCGCGGCCAGCGACGCCAGCGTCGGGCCGAGCCTCCCCCGCCCGCCGCACGCCCGGACGACCACGACGGCGTCCAGCTCCGGCTCCCATCCGCCCAGGTCCGGCGGCTCGGGCACCGGGTGGTCGTCGCGGCGGAGGCGTGCGGGTCCCGCCCCGGCCCGCCCCGCCCGCGCGCCGTCGCGGTCCCGTGCCCCGGCCGTCTCCGCCATACCGCCGATCCCCCTCATCCGATGATCCGGCACACGAACCTGCCGCCGCGGGTGCCCGTCAGCCAGCGGTACCGGCGCTCCAGGCGCCCGGCCCTCGTCTCCTGCTCCGCGGCCTCCCGCTCGGCGAGCGCCAGTGCGCTCCGCCAGTCCTCCGGGGGGTCGGGCGGCCGGTCCTCCTCCGTGAGCAGCTGCGACTCGCCGTCGATCCAGTGCACGGCGCTGACCTCCCCGACCAGGGCCTCGACCTCCTCCGGCCGGTCCGCCAGCCGACGGGCCCGGGCGAACGCCGCGGTGCGCTCCAGGCGGGGGCCGCCGCGGTCGCTCCCGGGCACCACGGCGCGGAGCAGCCCGGCACGGGCCCTGTCCGCCTCCTCCACCATGCGGCGGACGGCGTGCCGGGCGAGCGGCAGGCCCGGGGGGAGCAGGAGCCGGAACGGGACGTCCGGGTCCGCCGGCGGCGCCTCCTCCGCGAACACCACCCGCGACTCGCACCGGAAGGCCTCCCGCAGCGCCCCCGTGTCGGGGTCCGGACCGTCGGGGTCGGCGCGCCCTCCGGGGCGCGCACGCCGCCACGGCCCGACCAGCGTGATCCGCACGTCCGCCGCGTCACCCCCCAGCAGGCGCTCCACCGTGTCCGCCACCGCCTCGAACCGCGCCCCCGCCACCTCCACCACCACGTCCACGCAGGGCACCTGCCACTGTCGGACGCCCGCGCCCCGGCGCACGCCGAGCCGGGGGACGCGGTTGCCGACGAAGGGGACCCTGTACCGGGCGCCCTCCGCCTTGCGGAGCTCCATCTCCGGCAGGCCCAGGTGCCAGCTGCTGCTGTCGAGTTCCGGGACGAACACCGCACCGCGCTGCGCCAGCCGGTACGCCAGGTGCGTGTCCTCGCCCAGGAGCAGTTCGGGGTCGGTCCCGCCGCACTCGGCTAGCAGTTCCCGGCGCACCGAGCCGGTGGCCCCGATGAAGTAGGAGAACGCCTCGTATCCGGCGGTGCGCAGGGCCTCCTTGCGGTCGTAGGCCCTGCGCAGCCACGCCAGTTCCTCGCCCGGCCCCTCGACCAGCGCCTCCGGCTCCCCGCGGCCGACGGCGTCGGCCGCCTCCTCCGGGCTCGGCAGCCCGGCCCCGGGGTCGACGCACCGCAGGTGTCCGGTGACCACGAGGTGGTCGGCGAGGTGGTGCCAGCGCATCTGCGCCTCGACGTGGTCCCGGAAGGCGATCATGTCGGCGTCGAGGAACAGGACCACGTCCGCGTCCGTGGCGGCCGCGCCGGTGTTCACCGCGTGCCCCCGGCCCCAGCCCCCGGGCCGGGCCGGCACGATCCTCGTGTTCGCCGGCCGGACCCGCGGCAGCCGGATCGGGGGGTCGCTGCCGTCGTCCACGACCACGGCCTCCGTGAGCCGCGCCGGATAGGTCTGCGCGGCCAGCGACGCCAGCGTCAGATCGAGCTTCTCCTGCCCGCCGAAGGCCCGGACGACCACGCCGACCCCCAGCTCCGGCTCCCACGCGCCCAGAGGCGGCGGCTCCAGCACCGAGTAGTCGTTGCAGCGGATCGGCGTCCGCGGTCCGCGCTCCCGCCGCCCACTGCGGTCGGGGACACCCTCCCTGACGAGCGTCATCCCCTGCTCCCCTCCCTCACGGCCGGCCCTCCGCGGACCTCCCGCGGCACCGCCCCTCCGGGGGCGTCCCCGGCCTCGGGCTCCAGGAGCGCGCTGGGCCGCCATCCCCGGCGCCGCTCCGCGCCGTTGCGGAGGAAGTGGCCCGCGCCGACGTCCCAGGTGTGTCCCGAAGCCCTGCGCCGCAGGACGTAGTTGAGGCCGTGGCCCCGGTAGACACGGCCGCCGAGGAGTTCGATCCCGGCGAAGAGGCCCGTGTCCTCGGCCGTGCCCACCGGCGGGAAACCGCCGACCTCCTCCAGCGCCGCGCGGTCCATGAGGAGGGTCCCCCCCGCGGCCCGCCGCCACAGGCACTCCGTCGGGGCGCTCCGCCGCACCGTCAGGTCGAGGGTCTCGAGGTAGACGAACTCCGCGGCGCTGCCCACGACGTCGGCGCCGGAGTAGCGGCGCGCCAGTACCAGGTCGGCGAGGTGGTCCGGCCCGTACCAGTCGTCGTCGTCCATCTTCGCGACCGTCGACCCGCTGGCCCGGGCGATCCCCTCGTTCAGCACCGAGCCGAGGACCGCGTCCGGGTCGGGCCGGAAGACCTGCAGGGCCCGGCCGGTCCCGCGGAAGGCGGCCGTGGCCTCCCGGACCCCCGGGGCGTCCTCGCCGAACCCGTGCAGCCCGAGGACCAGCTCCACCTCCACGCCGCGCTGGCGGGCCACCTGCCGCAGCGCGAACCCGAGCATCTCCGGCCGACGGGTGCACAGCACCACCGACACCACCGGGTCGGGCGGTCCCCCGACACCGGCCGCCGCCCCCAGGTGCCTCCACCGGGCGCGCACGCCGTGGGTTCCCAGGGCCGCCCGGCGCAGCCGGACACTGTGCTCCTCCCGCACCAGTCCGTCCGCGAGTTCGTCCGCCCCGACCGAGGCGACCAGCGCGCACAGGTCGGCTCCGAGGCACCGGGCCCACGGCGGCACCGGGCCGCCGAAGAGCGGCACCCCCGCCGCGGCCAGTCCCGCCACCGCCCGCACCGCCGCCAGCGGACCGCTGTGCCGCCCCCATTCCACGCCCACGGCGCGCAGGTCACGCAACCGGGCGACGTCCGCGTCGGTCACCGTGCCGTCCTCGGGCACCCGCCACCGCACCGACCCGCCCGAGACCAGGACCCAGCGCCCGCCCCGGGAGACCAGGCGCCCCACCTTGGGGCCCGCCCGGCCGACGAACCCGGTCGGGTTCACCGTCCGCTCGTCGACGGGCGGCACGTCCTCCACCCGGAAGCGGCCGTGGACCGTGCCGCCCGGCCGCCCGGCGGCCTCCCACGAGGACTCCTCCACGCTCAGTCGGCGGACACCGCCTCCCCTCGCGCCCTCGGGGACGACAGGGCCTCCGGACTCCGCCGGTCCCACCCTCAGCACCACGTCCGCCTTGAGGGGGTCGGCCACCCGAGCGCCGCCGGGGCACCACAGGCCCGCGTCCGCGCCCAGCACCGACACCGCCGGGACCGGGGCGGCCCCCGGCCTCCCCCCGACGACCCCCCGTGCCAGGGCGCCCGCCACCCGGTGCACGGACACGGGGTCCTCGAAGCACGCCTCGCACGACCAGCCGCCGCCGGCCAGGCGCCGCACACGCAGGTCCAGAAGCTCCGACCACTCCCCCAGCCCCGGCACCACCGGGACCGGAGGCCCCTGGTGGGAGGGGGCCTCCAGGAGGACCACCACCACGAACGGCGCGGGCGGCAGGACCCCGAGGGGGACCAGCGCCCTCCTCAGGTCGGTCGCCGTCCCGGCGACGACGGCGACCACGCCCGCGTGCGGATCCGCCGGCCCGCCCCCCGCCCCGGCCTCACCGACGACGACCCGGTCCAGGTCGACCGCCCTGTCCCCGGCGCCGAGGGCGAGCTCCCCGACCGCTTCCGCGGCCGCGGCGCCGGTGTGGCAGACCAGGGTGGGGAGGGAGCCCCGCAGGCGCAGGGCGTCCGCGAGCTCTCCCCCCGTCACGAGGCGGCCCGGGCCCGCACCGCGTCCGCGGAGGCCGCCGCCCCCAGGACGGCGTCGGACCGCTCGGCGCCCGCCCTCCCGTGTCCCGGGCCGCGGGCCCCGTGGTCCTCTCCGGGGATGACCAGCGCGCCCGGGGCGCAGCGGTCGAAGAGGTCCGGGACCGCGCCGGCCCCCGTCTCCCCCGTCACGCGGGTGAGGTGCAGGAGGTCGATGCCGTGCAGCCCGTCGAGGTCCGAGGCGCCGCGCACCTCGACGACCCCGGAGAGCCCGTGTGCCGCGACCATGGCCCGGACCAGGCCCGCGCACCGGGGGTCGCTCTCCAGCGCCACCAGCCTGCCTGTCCGGAACCGGCGGAGCGCCAGGCCCAGCCAGAGCGTGGACGCTCCGCTGCCGACCTCCACCACCAGGTGCGGGCGCCGGTCCCGCACAGCCCTGACGACCCGCTCCACGGTCTCGGGGCAGACCCCGTCCTCCCCCGGCGCCGGCATGGGCGCGTCGGGTCCCAGGAGCTCCTCCAGTGCGCGCAGGGCCCTCCCCTCGGCAGGGGTCCCCGGCTCCCGTGCGGCGGGAACCGCGCTTCCCCCGCCTCCTCCCGCGGACGCGTCGCACAGCGCGTGCACCGATTCCTCCATCCGTGCGAGGCGGCCGGTCAGGTCGTCGGCCCGGGCGAAGAGCTCGGCCCGGTTCTCCCCCGCGATCTCGGCGATCTCGCGCGCGTGCCGGTCGAACCTGAGCCGGAGCGACCGCAGCTGCGCGGTGTTGCGCCGCACGAGGAGCGCGAGGAGCGCGACCGCGCCGAAGGCCCCGGACAGGGCGGTGAGGTGGAGCGCGGACCGGAGGTCGACCACCCCGTACGCGAGCAGCACCAGGAGCGTTCCCGCCCAGGCCGCCGCGGCCGCCCCCAGCGCCACCGCGAACCGTCGACGTGGAAAATGCAATTCAATCCCCCCGGCATCGAGTCGAACTATGGAGGCGGAATCCGGGACAGCGACCCCGCCGACACCCGAACCCGTTCGAGAAGGACTCCACAAGCGCGGATCCGGACGGACACGAGCACCATGACCAGCGATATCCTTGCACAGGAAAAGAAATAACCTTCACATAACACGAGACCGGATCCCCCTTCGACCCTTCTCCGCACACCCATTGCGCACACCCGGGACATTTCCCGAGGAAAAGCAGAAAAGGCGTCATCCGTGGACAGGAACGGATTTTCTCCCCCTCCTCGCGGGGCCCCGCGCCGGCCACCGCACGCCGGGCCCCGCGCACGGAAGAGGGCCGCCCCCACCGGTCGGTGGGAGCGGCCCTCCGGGCCGTGCCGTGGTCGCGGCGCGGCCCCGCCGGGACTCCGGGGCTCGCCCGGCCCCTAGTCCTCCAGGTCGATCTGGCGGCTGATGTCCGCGTCGATCTCACCCGAGATCGACGACAGGATCTCCTCGGGCACGGCGGAGTCGACGGTGAGCGCGATCAGCGCCTTGCCGCCCTCCTGGTCCCGGATGACCTGCATCCCCGCGATGTTGACGTCCGCGTCGCCCAGCAGGGCGCCGACCTTGCCGACGACGCCGGGACGGTCCTCGTAGGCCAGGAACACCATGTGCTCGGCCAGGCCGATCTCCATGGTGTAGTTGTTGATCTCGACCAGCTTCTCGATCTGGCGCGGGCCGGTCAGGGTCCCGGACACCGACACCCGGGTGCCGTCGGCGAGGACGCCGCGCACCGAGATCAGGTTGCGCCAGTCGCTGCTGTCGTCGCTGGTGACGAGGTTGACCTCGACACCGCGCTCCTTCGCGAGGAGGGGGGCGTTGACGAACGTCACCGTGTCCTCGACCACGTCGGCGAACACGCCCTTGAGGGCGGCCAGCTCCAGGACCTTCACGTCGTGGGCGGCGATCTCCCCGCGCACCTCGACGTCGATGCGGCTGGCGATGGTGCCCGCGAGGGAGGTGAAGACCCGGCCGAGCTTCTCGGTGAGGGGCAGGCCCGGCTTGATCTCCTCCGCCACGCCGGTGCCCTGCACGTTCACCGCGTCCGGCACGAACTCGCCCGACAGCGCCAGCTTGACGGAGCGCGCGACCTGCGTTCCGGCCTTCTCCTGCGCCTCCTCGGTGCTCGCGCCCAGGTGGGGGGCGACCACGACGTTCTCGAACTCGAAGAGCGGGCTGTCCGTGCAGGGCTCCTTGGCGAACACGTCGATGCCCGCGCCGGCGACACGGCCGTCCTTCAGGGCCCGGTACAGCGCGTCCTCGTCCAGGATGCCGCCGCGCGCGGCGTTGATGACGCGCACGGTCGGCTTGACCTTGCTCAGCGCCTCGTCACCGATGAGGCCCAGGGTGTCCTTGTTCTTGGGCAGGTGGATGGTGATGAAGTCGGAGCGCTCCAGCAGCTCGTCCAGCGTGGTCATCTCCACACCGATCTGCGCCGCGCGGGCGGGCTGCACGAACGGGTCGTACGCGATGACCTTGGTCCCGAAGGCCGACAGGCGCTGCGCCACGAGGGCGCCGATCCGGCCGAGGCCGACGACGCCGACGGTCTTCTCGTACAGCTCGACACCGGTGTACTTGGACCGCTTCCACTCGCCGTTGATGAGGGCGTTGTGGGCCGGGGCGGTGTTGCGTGCGCTGGCCAGCAGCAGGTTGATGGCCTGCTCCGCGGCGCTGATGATGTTGGAGGTCGGGGCGTTGACCACCAGGACGCCCGCCTTGGTGGCGGCGTCCACGTCCACGTTGTCCAGGCCGACGCCCGCGCGGGCGACCACCTGGAGCCGGGAGGCCGCGGCCAGGGCCTCGGCGTCCACCTTGGTCGCGCTGCGCACGATCAGGGCGTCGACGTCGGCGAGGGCGGGCAGGAGCTCGGACCGGTCTGCGCCGTTGACGTGGCGCACCTCGAAGTCCTCTTCGAGCAGCGCGATTCCGGCGGGCGAGAGTTCTTCCGCTACGAGTACGGCGGGTTTGGGCACAACGGTTCCTTTTCGGGTGGTGCGACCCGATCGCGCAGGTGGTTGGCACTGCCCGGATCGGGTGGGACGGCCGATCAAAAGTCTACTGCCCGGGTAGGGAAGCCCGACGGGGGCAGGTGGTGTAGTCCACCTGCCCCCGGTTCACGGGTCCTCGCCCGGTCCCCTAGGCCTTGAGCCAGCTCATCAGCGGACGCAGTTCGGCGCCCACCTTCTCGATCTTCTCGTTCTGCTCGGCCTCGCGGCGCTTCTTGAAGGTCGGCTGGCCGGCGTCGAACTCGTCCATGAGCTCCTTGGCGTAGGAGCCGTCCTGGATCTCGCCGAGGATCTTGCGCATCTCCTCGCGGGTCTGCTCGGTGATGACGCGCGGGCCGCGGGTGTAGCCGCCGTACTCCGCGTTGTCGGACACCGACCAGTTCATCTTGGAGATGCCGCCCTCGTACATGAGGTCGACGATCAGCTTGAGCTCGTGCAGGCACTCGAAGTAGGCGATCTCCGGCTGGTAGCCCGCCTCGACCAGGGTGGCGAAACCGGCCTTGACCAGCTCCTCGGTACCGCCGCACAGCACGGCCTGCTCACCGAACAGGTCGGTCTCGGTCTCCTCGGTGAACGTCGTCCGGATCACGCCGGCCTTGGTGCCGCCGATGCCCTTGGCCCACGACAGGGCCAGGTCCCAGGCCTGTCCGCTGGCGTCCTTCTCGACCGCGACCAGGCAGGGCACGCCGCGCCCGGCCTCGAACTGGCGGCGGACCAGGTGGCCCGGGCCCTTGGGGGCGACCATGGCCACGTCCACGCCCGCGGGCGGCTTGATGAGGCCGTAGCGGATGCTGAAGCCGTGGCCGAAGAACAGGGCGTTGCCCTCCTCCAGGTTCGGCGCGATCTCCTCGGCGTACAGGTCCCGGTGGATGTGGTCGGGGACCAGGATCATGATGACGTCGGCCTCGCGGGTGGCCTCCGCGGGGGTGACGACGCGCAGGCCCTCCTCCTCGGCCTTGGCGCGGCTCTTGGAGCCCTCGGCGAGGCCGACCCGCACGTCCACGCCCGAGTCGCGCAGCGACAGCGCGTGCGCGTGCCCCTGGCTGCCGTAGCCGATCACGGCGACCTTCTTGCCCTGGATGAGCGCGAGGTCCGCGGCGTCGTCGTAGTACATCTGTGCTGCCACTTGGGAATGCTCCTTGTTCTTGCGTACGTGTGGGGTCGCGGCGGACGGTCGTTCACGCCCGCCGACCGGGAGGGCCCGCGGCTCCGGCGCCCTCCCGGGCGCCGGAGGTCTCAGGCGCTGCGGTCGACGGTGCGGAGGGAACGGTCGGTGATCGACCGCGGACCGCGGCCCAGGGCGACCAGCCCTGATTTGACGAGCTCCCGGATGCCGAACGGCTCCAGGTTCCTCACCAGGGCATCGAGTTTCTCGGGGTCGCCGACGGCCTCGATGACGACGACGTCCGGGCTGACGTCCACGACGTGCGCGCGGAACAGCTCGGCCGTCTGAAGCACATGGGTGCGGCTCGACGCGTCGGCCTTGACCTTGACGAGCAGGAGCTCGCGCCGGACCGACGCGGTGGTGTCCATCTCCACGATCTTGACGACGTTGACCAGCTTGTTGAGCTGTTTGGTCACCTGCTCCAAGGGGTGGAGGTCGCAGTTGACCACGATTGTCATCCGGGACAGTCCTGGGTACTCGGTGGTGCTGACACTGAGTGAGTCGATGTTGAAGCCGCGGCGGGAGAAGAGGGAGGAGGCGCGGGCGAGGATACCCGGGGTGTCCTCCACCAGAACGGAAAGCGTGTGACTGCTCATGGTGGTTCGGCCTTCTCCTCTTAGTCCTCGTGTTCCCAGTTCGGCGCCATGTCGCGCGCGTACTGGATGTTGTCGTTGCTGACGCCGGGACCGACCATCGGCCAGACCATGGCGTCGTGGTTGACCGTGAAGTCCACGACGACGGGTGCGTCGTCGATCGCCATGGCCTTCTCGATGGTGGCGTCGATGTCCTCGGCGCGCTCGCAGCGCAGGCCGACACAACCGTACGCCTCCGCGAGGCGGACGAAGTCGGGGATCCGGACCTTCTCGTCCCGGGGCGAGGTCTGGAGGTCGGTGTTGGAGTAGCGGCCCTCGTAGTAGAGGGTCTGCCACTGGCGGACCATGCCCAGGTTGCCGTTGTTGACCACCGCGACCTTGACGGGGATCCCCTCGATGGCGCAGGTGGCGAGTTCCTGGTTGGTCATCTGGAAGCAGCCGTCGCCGTCCACGGACCAGACGACCCGGTCGGGGTCGCCGACCTTGGCGCCCAGGGCGGCGGGGACGGAGAAGCCCATGGTGCCGAGCCCGCCGGAGTTGACGAAGGACCCGGGGCGCTCGTAGTCGATGAACTGGGCGGCCCACATCTGGTGCTGGCCGACGCCCGCGACGTAGGTGGCCTCCGGGCCGGCGATCTGGCCCAGGCGCTGGATGACGGCCTGCGGGGAGAGGCTGCCGTCGTCGGAGACCTCGAAACCCTTGGGGTAGGTGGTGCGCATGCGGTTGAGCTGCTGCCACCAGGCCTCGTAGTCGCCCTGCCGGCCCTTCTCCTGGTCGGCCCGGACGGCCACGACCATGTCCGCGAGGACCTCGCGGCAGTCGCCGACGATGGGCACGTCCGCGTGGCGGTTCTTGGAGATCTCGGCCGGGTCGATGTCGGCGTGGACGATCTTGGCGTCGGGGGCGAAGCTGTCGAGCCTGCCGGTGACGCGGTCGTCGAAGCGCGCGCCCAGGGCGACGATGAGGTCGGCCTTCTGGAGGGCCCCGACGGCGCTGACGTCGCCGTGCATCCCGGGCATGCCCACGAACTGCGGGTGGCTGTCGGGGAAGACGCCCCGGGCCATCAGCGTGGTGACGACGGGCGCGCCGGTGATCTCGGCGAGGACGCGCAGCTCGGCCGCGGCGCCGGCGCGCAGGACGCCGCCGCCGACGTACAGGACGGGGCGGCGGGCCTCGGCGATCATGCGGGCCGCCTCGCGGACCTGCTTGCCGTGGGGCTTGGTGACCGGCCGGTAGCCGGGGAGTTCGAGGCGTTCGGGCCAGACGAAGTCGGCGGAGGCCTGGAGGGCGTCCTTGGAGATGTCGACCAGGACCGGCCCGGGGCGTCCGCTGGAGGCGATGTGGAAGGCCTCGGCGATGGTCCGGGGGATGTCCCGCACGTTCTTGACCAGGAAGTTGTGCTTGGTGATCGGCATCGTGATGCCGCAGATGTCGGCTTCCTGGAACGCGTCCGTGCCGATCATGGGGGCCGCGACCTGCCCGGTGATGGCGACCATCGGGACCGAGTCCATGTGGGCGTCGGCGAGGGGGGTCACCAGGTTGGTGGCGCCGGGCCCGCTGGTGGCCATGCACACCCCGGGCCGGCCGGTCGCGTAGGCGTAGCCCTCGGCGGCGTGTCCGGCCCCCTGCTCGTGGCGCATGAGGATGTGGCGCACCTCGGCCGAGTCGTAGAGCGGGTCGTAGGCCGGAAGGATGGCGCCGCCGGGAATCCCGAAGACAGTGTCAACGCCGACCTGCTCCAGCGACCTGATCAGCGATTGGGCGCCGGTCATCTGCTCGGTCATCTCAAGATCCTTCAGCGAGGTTCCAGAGCGGTGCTGGGGCTCTGGCTTGGTGGGTCTGATCCCTGCCTGGCAATAAAAAAACCCCCACCGCCCTGTGGCGGTCGAGGGGTGGCGCGCAGCAGAAGGAACTCAGTGGGCTGCGCGCCGACCAAGTACGAGGATCAGGGAGGTGTTCTGCACGTTGACCACATTGGCCGACGGAGGGGCCGCCCGTCAACAAGAACGACATAATGTCTCATTATGTGAGACTCATATGTCAGCATGCGACCGCCCCCCGCGTCGGGAAACCCTTCTGAACAGGACGGATCACCACAAGACCCCCACCGCGTGTAACACAGAACACGTGGCGGGGGCCGTGCGGGACCGGGGGGCCGAGGGTGGGACCCAGGGTCAGAGGTTGACCCCGGCCTCCCCCCCGACGAGCGACTCGACGCCGCTCGCCGGCATCGGGCGGGCCACCAGGAAGCCCTGGCCGTGGTCGCACCCCATGGCCCTCAGCTGCTCCAGCTGCTCGGGGCGCTCGATGCCCTCCGCCACCACCTGCACGCCCAGGTCGCGGCCCAGCTGGATGATCGTGTGGGTGAGCAGGGTGACCGTGTCGTCGCGCCCGAGGTCGGCGATGAAGGACGGGTCGATCTTGATCGCGTCCACGCTGAGCCGCCGCAGGTGCGCCAGCGACGCGTAGCCCATGCCGTAGTCGTCGATGGCCAGCCGCACGCCCAGCTCGCGGAGCTCCGCCAGGCGCTGCACCGCCTCGCCGCCGTCGTCCAGCAGGACCTCCTCGTCCACCTCCAGGGTGAGCACGTCGGAGGACAGCCCCGTCTCGGCGAGGACGCCGGCCACCGTCTCCATGAAGCGGGGCGACAGGACCTGCTTGACGGACAGGTTGACCGACAGGCCGATGTCCCAGTCCGAGAGCCGCCACACCGCGACCTTCTCGCACGCCTCACGGAGGATCCACTCCCCCAGCGGCACGATCAGCCCCGACTCCTCGGCGGCGCCGAGGAACGCGTCCGGACCGACCGCCTCCCCGTCCCGGTCCCAGCGCACCAGCGCCTCCACCGAGGTCACCTGGGAGGTGCCCAGGTCCACGACCGGCTGGTACTCCAGGAAGAAGTCGCCGTTGGCCAGCGCCTCGCGCAGGCGTATCTGCAGCTCCAGCCGGGAGACCACCATGTCGTGCATGTGGGCGGCGTAGACCTCCACGTGCCCCGCGCCGCGCTCCTTGGCCCTGGTCATGGCCACGTCGGCGTTGCGCAGCAGCTCCCCGCTGTCGGTGGTGGGCTCCGCGAAGGCCACCCCCGTGCTGGCGGTCAGCATGATGTCCCGGTCGGCCACCTGGAAGGGCTCGGAGGCGATCACGCGGCCCAGGCGCTCGGCCAGGTCGACCACCCGCTGCGCCCGGGGCACCCCCTCCACCAGGACCGCGAACTCGTCGCCGCCCCACCGGGCCAGGGTGGCGTTGGAGTCCACCTCGGCGCGCAGCCTGCGGGCCGCCTGGCCCAGCAGGTGGTCACCGCGTACGTGGCCAGCCGAGTCGTTGACGGACGTGAACCCGTCCAGGTCCAGGAAGATCACCGCGATGTCCTCGGCGGGCTCGTCGCTGATCGCCCTGTGCGCCAGCACGTCGCTGGCCCGCTCCTCCAGGTACGCCCGGTTGGGCAGCCCGGTCACCCCGTCGTGGAACGTCAGGTGCTCCACCTCGTCCTGGAGGGCCACCTGCGCGCTGATGTCGCGGGTGGTCACCAGCAGGCGGTCGGGCTCCCCCGGCTGCTCGTACAGGGAGGCGGTCGACTCGGTGTGCCGCCAGGTCCCGTCGGCGGCCCGCACCCGCAGCCGCAGGTGCACGCCCTGCGAGCCGCGCTCGGTGAACAGGTCCGTGACGGCCTTCGTGCGCGCCAGGTCCTCGGGGTGGATCAGTGCGGTGACGGGCGCGGCGAGCACGTCGTCCAGTCGGTAGCCGAACGCCTCGGCCGTCCCCGGGCTGACGTAGAACACCCCCCCGTCCCGGTCGAGGATGAGGATGACGTCCCCGCTGTTGCGCGCCAGCTCGTGGAAGTGGCCCTCGCGGTTGCGGACCATGCGGGCGAGGGTCGCGTTCTCCTCCAGCATGCCCAGGACCCGCACCAGGAGCACGATCACGGCGGTCCCCGCCGCCAGCGGGAGCACCGGCGCCACCCCGGACAGCCGCACCCCGGCCGCCGTGAGCACCACGGCGGCGACGGCCACCGCCCCCACCGCCGCCAGCTCGGGCGCGAACCGGTACAGGCCCCTCCCCGTGATCCGGCGGGGATCGGCGCCCGGCCGGTGCTCGATCAGCCACGGCAGGGCGCCCAGGAGGGCGAAGCCGAGGAACTTGATGGGGTGCTCGACGCCCCCGGCGATGGGGACCCCGGTCAGGCGGGTGAGCGCGCCGATCATGTCCGAACCGGCGATGACGATGAGCGCGCCGATGGCCAGCAGCACCGCGCGCCGCGTGCTGTGCGGCGACATGAACACCAGCGGCACGAGCAGGCACAGGACGACGATGTCGGCCACCGGGTAGACCAGGGCGAACCCCAGGAACCCGGCCCCCTCCCCGAGCTCCTCGTAGAGGGGGGAGAACAGCAGGAGCCACACCACGGAGAACACCGCGGCGGCGCACACGTAGCTGTCGGTGATGTGGCGCATCGCGGTGCGCAGCCCGCCCGGCCAGGGGGCGAACCGGGTGAACCCCACCACGAAGAGTGGCAGCGCGGCGAGCGCGAAAAGATCACCCAGCGTGAGCGAGAGTACCGAACTGGAACTGAAGAGCCGGGTCAGACCGTGAGTGACGCCACCCGCGCACCAGGCGAGCGCGGCGAACCCCAGGTGCCTCAGAGCGGCGGGGCCGTCGGCCCCGTCGACGTGCGCGTCGCGGTCGGCCCCGGTCGCCGCCCAGCGCCGCGAGGCCAGGAGCAGGGAGAGGCCGGCGACGCCCGCGGCCAGAGCCGTCGGCCACTCGGCGAACGCCGCGGTGACGGTGGTCGACCCCAGCGGGACGAACGCCGCCGCCACGTAGACCAGGAACAGCACGCCCAGGCCGAAGGTCCACAGGCGGCGTGCCCGGGTTCCCATCACCGACCTCCCCGCGGGCGTGTCGCGACCGTCGCGGCACGCAGCCGCCGTCGCGCTCTCTCCTCGTACATGGAGCACCCACCTCGCGTCGTTCGAGTACCGGCGCGGCACAGCGCCAGGCACCGCGGTCTGCCGCCCGGGTTCTCGCGGGACCGGGACGAGCCCGGTGGCGGGACGGCCGGAGCGACCGCGCACACCCCCGTGCGTCGCAACCCTACGCAACCAAGGTCACACAGCGATTGAGGACCGGATGAGAGATGACGACAGAATGGTGACCCAGAGTCACCATGGCGCGCGGGCCTCGCTCCGCGCGCGCGACGCGCCGCGAACCCTCCTCCCGGGCCGCCGGGTCCCGGCCGTGCCGGGACCCGGCGCACGAGGGGCGGGCCGGCTCCGGGGGGAACCGGGCCGGTCGTCGCCCGACCGGCCCGGAAGGCGGTCATGCCCCGGCGAGCCTCTCCAGGATGAGCTCCCGGGCGCGTCCGGCGTCGGCCTGGCCCCGGGTCGCCTTCATGACGGCGCCCACCAGGGCGCCGGCCGCGGCGAGCTTGCCGCCGCGCACCTTGTCGGCGGCGTCCGGGTTCGCGGCGATGGCCTCGTCCACGGCGGCGCCCAGCGCGCCGTCGTCGCTGACGACCTGGAGGCCGCGCGCCTCGACGACCTCGTCGGGACCGCCCTCACCGGCCAGCACGCCCTCCACGACCTGGCGGGCGAGCTTGTTGGTCAGCGTGCCCTCGGAGACCAGGGAGATGATCCGCGCGACCTGGGCCGGCGTGATGGGCAGGGCGCCCAGCTCGACCTCCTGCTCGGTGGCGCGGCGGGACAGCTCGTTGAGCCACAGCTTGCGCGCCTCCGCGGACGGGGCCCCGGCGACCACGGTCGCCTCGACCAGCTCGATCGCACCGGCGTTGACCAGGTCCCGCAGCTCGGTGTCGCCGAGGTCCCACTCGGCCTTGACCCGGGCGCGCTGGGCGGCGGGCAGCTCCGGCAGAGTGGCGCGGAGCTCCTCGATCCACTCCTCGGTCGGGGCCACCGGGACGAGGTCGGGGTCCGGGAAGTACCGGTAGTCCTGCGCCTCCTCCTTGGAGCGGCCGGAGATGCTGCGGCCGGTGTTCTCCTGGAAGTGGCGGGTCTCCTGCACGACCCTGTGGCCGGCGTCGAGGACGCCCGCCTGGCGCTCGATCTCGGAGCGCACGGCGCGCTCGACGGAGCGCAGCGAGTTGACGTTCTTGGTCTCGCTCCGGGTGCCCCACTCGGCGGTGCCGACCGGCTGGATGGACACGTTGACGTCGCAGCGCATGGAGCCCTCCTCCATGCGCACGTCGGAGATGCCCAGGGAGCGGACCAGGTCGCGCAGCTCGGCGGCGTAGGCACGCGCCACCAGGGGGGCCAGCTCGCCGGTCCCGGTGATGGGCCGGGTGACGATCTCCAGCAGCGGGATGCCCGCGCGGTTGTAGTCGACGATCGAGTAGGTGGCGCCGTGGATGCGGCCGGTCGCCCCGCCCACGTGGGAGGTCTTGCCGGTGTCCTCCTCCATGTGGACGCGCTCGATCTCCACGCGGAACTCGCGCGGGCCGTCGGGGGTGTCGACGGTGACGTCGAGGTGGCCGTCCACGCAGATCGGCTCGTCGTACTGCGAGATCTGGTAGTTCTTCGGCATGTCCGGATAGAAGTAGTTCTTCCGGGCGAACCGGCCCCAGGGCGCGATGGAGCAGTTCAGCGCCAGACCCAGGCGGATCGCGCCCTCGACGGCCTTCTCGTTGACCACCGGGAGGGAACCCGGGAACGCGAGGCAGACGGGGCAGACCTGGGTGTTCGGCTCGGCGCCGAAACCGGTGGGGCAGGAGCAGAACATCTTGGAGGCGGTGCCCAACTCGATGTGGGTCTCCAGACCGAGGACGGGCTCGTACCTGGTCAGCGCCTGCTCGTAGGCCACCGGGGTGGGTTCGCCACCGCTCTTGGCAGGGCTAGGAGTTACCGCGTGGGCCATCGCCGCAAACCCGTTTCCGTAGAGGACATACCTTCCAGGTCAGCCTACCGAGCGCCCGGGGGTGGAGTGCCCGGCCCCGCCCCGGGGGCGCCCCCGGGGCGTGTCCCGGGCCCCGTCCGCTCCCGCGGATGTCACGGCGAGTACACGATTGGGCCGCTGTCCAGGCGTCGACCGGTCACCCAGGGTGCCTGACCGACTAGTCTGTGTTCCCCAGGAAGATGATTTCGCCGGTCGGCCCCGACGGCCCTCCGCCCTTCGCACGGGAGCGCAAGAGCATGTCCGGCATCCTGCGTCGGTGCGCCGCGCTGCTGGCCTCGGCCGCCCTGACGGGCGCTCTGGTCAGCGCACCCGCCGCCGACGCCGACGACTTCTCGCGTGTGGACCGCGACCCCGTCGAGGGGGCGGCACTCGTCCTCGCCGACGGCCGGGAGGTCGACACGGCGCTCTTCAGCCTGCGCGTGGCCGACGAGGCGTCGGTCCCCGCCTACGCGGCCCGGGTGGAGGAGGAGGTCCGGCCGCGCACCGCCTACGTCGAGTCGGCCTGGTCGGACACCCCCGGGTGGACGGGGAGCGACCCGTCCCCCGCACCGGCCGACCGCGCGAACTGGATCGTCTCCCACTCCTACCCGGCGGTCGACCTCGGCCTCCTGGCGCAGGTGACCGGACTGGTCCAGCTGGACGAGGCCGGGGCCATCGCGGCCACCCAGGCCGCCCTGTGGCACGTGCTGGAGGGGGCGGAGCCGGACCGCTCCGCGAACGACCTCGCGGTCGTCGCCCTCTACGAGTTCCTGGTGGCGGGCAGTGGGACGGCGGCCGACCACACGACCGCGCGCTCGCTGGAGCTCTCGCCCTCCCACGTGGAGGAGGTCGCGCCCGAGGGCCCCCTCGGCCCGATCACGGTGCACAGCTCCGCGGGGGACCCCGTGCAGGTCTCGGTCCGCGGCGCTCCGGCCGCGTGGCTGGTGGACGGCGCCGGCGACCAGGTGACCCAGGCGGAGGACGGCGCCGAGCTCTTCCTCGACGTGGACCCGTCGGTCCCGGCCGGGGTGGTGACCCTGCACCTGCTCGGCCAGGACGTGCCCCTGCCGGAGGGGCGGCTGTTCACCGGCCGAGACGGCGTGCGCACGCAGCCGCTGATCACCGCCGAGGAGGTCTCGGCGACCAGCTCGGCCTCCGCGACGTTCACCTGGCACCCCGAGCAGACGGCGGAGCCGAGCCCCGAGGAGGCCCCGGAGCCCGCGCCGCCGGAGGAGCCCCCGGCCCTCGGCGGGGCAGCCGACGAGGCCCCCACCGAGGTCGAGACCCCCGCGGGAGCGGACGACCGAATCCCCGGGGAGGGTCTGGCGCGCACCGGCACCTGGCTGTCCGGACTGCTCATCATCGCGGGCGCCCTGGTGGTATCCGGCCTGCTCATCCTGGTTCTGGGCCGCAAACGTCGCGGGTGACCCCACAACTCACGCCTGCCTCACAGTCCCCGATCCATAACTTCGGGTCATAATGCGGATTTGTCCGGGTCGGTTTTTTTCCTGCCCGTATCACGTCACATTTTCGGTGAACCGGGTTGGAAGTGGCCAAGCGGGTCGCTAGTATCGGCCGGGCGGTTGGCATTCCACGGCGAGCGCGGCCCGCTCCCGCGTCACAGCGAGCCCCACCGGACGATCGCGCCCACCCCACACGGCGCCGCGTCCCCGACCCCGACGTGGTGACCCCGGAAACGGGCGAGCGAACACGGCGAATCCAGAACCTCCCCTGAACACGCCGTGCGTCGTTGTCCACCGCAACCGTCCCACCGGCCCGTTCGGCCTCTTGGACGGGCACTCCATCCGGTTACCCCTAGAAGACACCGGGACACAACTTGACTAACTCCTCATTCCCCCGCACCGTCGGGCGCGCGGGCCTGGCGGCCACCGCCGCGGCGTTCCTGGCCCTCGGCCTCGCGGCCCCCGCCTCCGCCGAGCCCGTGGAGACCTACGAAGGTTCCGTCCGCGGCCAGTACATCGACAACGCCGAGAACGGCACCCGGGTCAACATGGACGGTGGCAGTGCGCGCACCAGCCTGTTCAACCTGGTGCTGGAGGACGGCACCACCCTCACCACGTACTGCATCGACTACCACACCAACATCGTCAGGAACGCCTGGTACCGCGAGGACAAGTGGGAGAACTACCCCGGCCAGGGTGACTTCGCCGAGCCCGGCAAGGTCCACTGGATCCTCCAGAACGCCTACCCCGCGCTGAGCGCGGCGGAGCTGGGCGCCGCCGCCGGGGCCGAGGGCCTCAGCGACGCCGACGCCCTGGGCGGCACCCAGGCCGCCATCTGGCACTTCAGCAACGGCATGGCCCTCGACGGCGACAACAGCGACGGCGTCACCGCCGTCTACGAGTACCTGGTCGGCGCGGCCCAGGACCTGCCGCAGACCGTCGAGCCCGACGCCGCCCTGAGCATCACCCCGGGCACCGCCTCCGGCACCGCGGGCGGGACCGTCGGCGAGTTCACCATCGAGACGAACGCCACCGCCATCCCGGTCGACCTGCAGGCGCCCGAGGGCGTGACCCTGGTCGACATCGAGACCGGCGAGGCCGTCGAGACGGTCGACAACGGCGACACGGTCGGCTTCTCCGTCCCCGCCGGCGCCGCCCCGGGCGAGGCCTCCTTCTCCCTGGAGGCCACCGCGCGCGTCGAGACCGGCCGCCTGTTCAAGGGCGAGTCGGAGGAGCCCACCCAGACCCTGATCACCGCCCAGGGCGGCGAGACCACGGTCACCGCCTCCGCGTCGGCCACCTGGGAGGAGGGCGGCGAGACCACGCCCCCCACCGACGAGCCCAGCGAGCCGACCGAGGAGCCCAGCGAGCCGGAGTCCCCGGCCCCGACGCCGGGCCCGAGCGTCGAGCCCAGCGACACGCCCTCGCGTCCCGCTGACGACAGCAACGAGCCGACCCTCCCGGTCACCGGTGGCGCGCTCGCCGGCCTGGTCGCCGCGGGCATCGCCGCGCTCGGCGCCGGCGGTGGAGCGATCTACCTGAGCCGCAAGCGCAAGGCCGCCAACGCCGCGGACCTGGAGGGCTAGTCCCCTCCGGCCGCTTCCGGGCGGTCGCGTCCGAGGGCCCGTCCCCGTGGGAGACCACGAGGGCGGGCCCTTCGCGTGCGCGGGGCGGGAGGGCGGCCCGGGGCGCGGGGGCAGGCGGGGGCCGGCGGGCGGGTCGGCGCCGCGCGGCCGGGGCGGGGCGTGGGGACGGGTCGGACGCGGGGCGAGGTCGGACGCGGGCGGGCAGCGCGAAGCGGACGGGCCCCGGGGACCCCCCTGTTTCCACGCTATGGCCGAGCTCACGCCCCCACCAGATCTGTTTCCCCGCTGTGGACAACCGGAGAGGGCCCTCCGACGTCTCACAGTCGGACCCCTGCGGCCACACCCGTCCCGGCGTGCGGATGCGTCGCGCCAGGCCGTCGCCGCCGGGGCCGCACCACGAACACCGGTCTGACACCCGCCTCTTCTGCCGGGCCCCGGGGACTCCGGGCACCCCACGGCCCCCGGACCTGCCGACCCTCCGTCCCGGGTCGGGATCCTCCCTCCGCTCCCACGGACCCGGACCTTCCGGCCGACAGCACCGCCGCGGGCCCCGCCGCTTCCCCGGACCGCCCGGCAGAACCACGACAGGACATGATGTGACGCACTTCCCCCGCGCCGCCGGCCGCACGGCCCTCGCCGCCTCCGCCGCCGCGTTCCTCGCCCTCGGCCTGGCCGCCCCGGCCGCCGCGGACCCCGCCGAGACCTACGAGGGCTCCGTCCGCGCCCAGTACCTCGGCAACGCCGAGACCGGCACGACCGTCCGTATGAACGGTGCCAACGCCGGGACGAACCTCTTCGAGCTCGAGCTCGAGGACGGCACCGTCCTCGACGCCTACTGCATCGACCTCGAGACGGGCATCCGCGGCGACGCCTGGTACCAGGAGGACGCCTGGGCGAACTACCCGGGCCAGGGCGACTTCGCCGAGCCCGGCAAGGTGCGCTGGATCCTCCAGAACTCGTACCCGTCCGTGGGCGCCGCCGCCCTGGCGGAGGCCGCCGGGCTGACCGGAGGGAGCGCCTCCCGTTTCGGCGCCCCGGAGGCGCTCGCCGCCACCCAGGCCGCGATCTGGCACTTCAGCAACGGCGCCGAGCTCACCGCGCGGGACCCGGGCGGCATCGAGAAGGTGTACACCTACCTGGTCGAGAACGCCGAGGACCTCCCCCAGGAGCCGGGCCCCGCCCTGAGCGTCACCCCCGAGACCGCCTCCGGCACGGCGGGCGGGACCGTCGGCGAGTTCACCATCGCCACCAACGCGACCGGCGTCCCCGTGACCCTGGCCGCGCCGGACGGCGTCGAGCTGGTCGACCTGGCGACCGGCGAGGCCGTCGAGACGGTCGACGACGGCGACACGGTCGGCTTCTCCGTCCCCGCCGGCGCCGACGCCGGCGAGGCCTCCTTCTCCCTGGAGGCCACCGCGACCGTCGCGACCGGCCGCCTGTTCAAGGGCGAGTCGGACGAGCCCACCCAGACCCTGATCACCGCCGGGGACCGCGACGTGACCGTGTCCGCCTCCGCCTCCGCCAGCTGGGAGGGCGGCGGCGAGACCGCGCCCCCCACCGAGGAGCCGTCGGAGGGGCCCACCGAGCAGCCGTCCGGGGAGCCCACCCCGCCGGAGTCCCCGGCCCCGAGCCCCAGCGTCGAGCCCAGTGACACGCCCTCGGCCCCCGTCGACGACAGCGACCGGCCGAGCCTGCCGGTCACCGGCGGCGCCCTGGCCGGCCTGGTCGCGGCCGGTGTCGCCGCGCTCGGCGCCGGCGGCGGAGCGATCTACCTGAGCCGCAAGCGCAAGGCCGCGGCCAACGCCGCGGACCCGGACGCCTAGTCCCCCTCCGGCCGCCTCCGTGCAGTCGCGTCCGAGGGCCCGTCCCCGTGGGAGACCACGCGGGCGGGCCCTTCGCCGTTCACACCGTGACCGCTTCCGGACACACCGCGATAATCCCGCCTCACCGGGTTGGAGGCACGGGTCCGGGTCATTAGCATCGGCCGGGTAGGCCCCCTCACCGCGACCGGAACTCCCTGCGCGCCCCCGCTCCCGTGGCAGTTCCTCCCCCTCTGCCCTCCCGTGCCGCGCCGGTCCCCGGCCCCGGGCCGCCCCCGGCACGGCAGCACCCCAGGAAGCGATGTGACGCACGTGCCCATCCCCCGTCCCGGACCCGCACGCCCCGTCCTCGCGGTCGCCGCGGTCTCCGCGCTCGTCCTCGGCCCCGCGGCCCCCGCGGCCTCCCTCCCCTCCGAACCCGCCGTCTACTCGGTGCGCGGGCAGTACACGGGCGTCGCGGAGCACGGCCACGCCGTCACCATGAGGGGCGAGACGTACACGACCACGAGCACGTTCAACGTCGACCTGGAGGGCGACCAGCTCCTCACCGCCTACTGCATCGACTTCCGCACCGGCATCGTCGGCGACGCCTGGTACCGGGAGGACCGGTGGGACACCTACCCCGGCAGGGGCGACTTCGCCGAACCGGGCAAGGTGCGGTGGATCCTCCTCAACTCCTATCCGGTCACCGGCGTCGGGGAGCTGCGCGAGGACACGGGCATCGCGGGCCTGGACGCGTCGGAGGCGCTGACCGCGACCCAGGCGGCGGTCTGGCACTTCAGCAACGGCCTCGACCTGGAGGAGGTCCACCAGGGGCCCGAGCTGGACGCCGGGGTCACGGAGCGCGACGTCGTCCGTCTCTACGACCACCTCGTGGAACACGCGGAGGAGACGCCCGACGAGCCGGGGTCGGCGCTGACCGTCAGCCCCGACCGCGGTTCCGGGCTGGCCGGCGGGACCGTCGGCGAGTTCACCGTGGAGACCAGCGCCGAGGAGGTCCCGGTGACCGTGGACGCCCCCGAGGGCGTGGAGCTGGTGGACCTCGGGACCGGGGAGCCGGTGACCGAGGTCGGCGACGGCTCCACGGTCGGTTTCGCCGTTCCCGCGGACGCCGGGGCGGGCGAGGCGGCGTTCACCCTGGAGGCCGAGGCGACCGTCCGGACCGGGCGCCTGTTCAAGGGCGAGGAGCCGGACGCCCCGACCCAGACCCTGATCACCGCCCAGGACAGCGAGATCACCGTGTCGGACTCCGCCTCCGCGGCCTGGGACGGGCAGGGCGGGACCCCGCCTCCGATCGAGACCTCGGAGAGCCCCGCCGAGGCCGCCGGCGCCACGGGCCCCGCGGAGCGCGACGGGCGGCCGCTGGCCCTGACCGGCGGCGCGGTCACCGCCCTGGTCGCGGCCGGCGCGCTCGCCCTGGGGGTCGGAGCGGTGCTCCTCCTCCTGGCCCGCAGGCGCAGGGCGGCAGCCGGCACGGGAACCGCCGACTAGAACAGGTCCACGCGGCCGCGGACGCGTGTGCCCGCCGTCCCCCGGAGGGGAGGCGGGCACACGGGGCTCTGCCGACCGGCCGCTAGGCGACCGCGTACGGGCTGCGGGCGATCAGGGAGCCGTCGCGCTCGGTGAGGGCTCGCTCGACGGCCGAGGCCACCCGGTAGGTCCGGTCGTCCGCCAGCGGCGGAGCCATGATCTGGAAGCCGACGGGCAGGCCGTCCTCGGGGGCCAGACCGCACGGGACCGACAGCGACGCGTTTCCGGCCAGGTTGGACGGGATCGTGCACAGGTCGGCCAGGTACATGGCCATCGGGTCCTCGGAGCGCTCGCCGATCGGGAACGCCGTGGTCGGCGTGGTCGGCGAGACCAGCACGTCGACGCTCTCGAACGCGGCGTCGAAGTCGCGCTTGATCAGCGTGCGCACCTGCTGGGCGCTGCCGTAGTAGGCGTCGTAGTAGCCGCTCGACAGGGCGTAGGTGCCCAGCATGATGCGGCGCTTGACCTCGGGGCCGAAGCCCTGGGCCCGCGTCAGCGACATGACCTCCTCGGCGCTGCGCGTGCCGTCGTCGCCCACCCGCAGGCCGTACCGCATCGCGTCGAAGCGGGCGAGGTTGGACGAGCACTCGCTCGGGGCGATGAGGTAGTACGCCGAGAGGGCGGCGTCGAAGCTCGGGCAGGACAGCTCCACGATCTTCGCGCCCAGGGACTCCAGGAGCTCCAGGGTCTCGTGGAAGCGCCGGCGCACGCCCGGCTGGAAGCCGTCGCTGTCCAGCTCCTTGACCACGCCGACGCGCAGGCCGTCGACGTCGCCCAGGCGGGCGGCGTCCACGACCGGCGGGACCGGGGCGTCGACGGAGGTGGAGTCGCGGGGGTCGTGGCCGGAGAACGCCTCGTGGAGGAGGGCGGCGTCGAGCACGTTGCGTGCGAACGGACCGGGGGTGTCCAGGGACGAGGCGAACGCGATCATCCCGTAGCGGGACGAGCCCCCGTAGGTGGGCTTGGCCCCGACCAGTCCGCACACGGCGGCGGGCTGGCGGATGGAGCCGCCGGTGTCGGTCCCGGTGGCCAGGGGCGCCTCGAACGCGGCGACGGCCGCGGAGGAGCCGCCGGAGGAGCCGCCCGGGATGCGGGCGGTGTCCCACGGGTTGCGGGTGACCTTGTAGGCGGAGTTCTCCGTGGAGGAGCCCATCGCGAACTCGTCCATGTTGGTCTTGCCCAGGATGACCAGTCCGGCCTCGCGCAGGCGCGCGGTGACGGTGGCGTCGTAGGGCGGCTGCCAGCCCTCCAGGATCCTGGAGGCGGCCGTGGTGGGCATGTCCTTGGTGGTGAACACGTCCTTGTGGGCGACGGGCACGCCCGCGAGCGGCCCCAGTTCCTCGCCGGCGGCGCGGCGGGCGTCCACCGCGCGGGCCTGGTCGAGGGCGGTCTCGCGGCGCACGTGCAGGAAGGCGTTGATCTCGCCGTCCACCGCCTCGATGCGGTCCAGGTAGGCGGTGGTGGCCTCCTCGGAGGACACCTCGCCCCCCTTGATGGCCGAGCCGAGTTCGGCCGCGGTCAGGCTGATGACGTCGCTCATCGGCTACTCACCCTCTCCGAGGATCCGCGGGACCCGGAACCGCTGTTCCTCCACCGCCGGGGCCCCGGCCAGGGCCTGCTCGGGGGTGAGGCCGGGCCTGGCCTCGTCGGGGCGGTAGACGTTGGTCAGCGGCAGGGCGTGCGAGCTGGGCGGGATGTCGCCCTGGGCGACCTCCTGCACCTTGGCCACGGCGGTGAGGATGTCACCGAGCTGGGCGGCGAGCGTGTCGAGCTCGCCCTCGTCGAGCGCCAGCCGCGACAACCGGGCGAGGTGTGCGACCTCATCGCGGGTGATGGCGGTCATGAATGCGAACCGTTTCTTCGGCGGAAGGACTATCGGGTCAATCCTATGGCGTTTTCCGGGGGCGCCGCCCTCGGTGTCAGACGTGGCTGTCGGCCGGGGCGCCGCCCTCGTGGGCGGCCACCCAGGCGACGACCTCGCGGGCGGCCAGCGGGGGCGAGTAGTGGCTCCCCTGGGCGGCGTGGCACCCGGTGGACCGGGCCGCGAGTGCGAGGGAGCCGTTGCGTACGCCCTCGGCGGTCGCGCGCATGCCCAGAGCCCTGACCAGGGCGATGGCGGCCCGCACGACGGTGTGGCCGTTGTCGGGCCCGTCCACGAGGCGTGTGGTGAAGGACTCGTGGATCTTCACCTCGTCGAGGGGGAGCCCGGCGAGCTGGGCCAGGGTGAAGTGGCCGGTGCCGAAGTCGTCGAGGGCCAGGCCGACGCCGAGCGCGCGGAGCCGGTGGACGGCGGCCGTGGCGGCCTCGGGGTCGGTGATGAGGGCGTGCTCGCCGATCTCCAGGACGAGCCGCTGGGGCGGCACCCCGTGCTCGCGCAGCGCGGCGGCCACGGTGGTCGGGAGTTCGGGGTCGAGGAGTTCGCGGACCCCGAGGTTGACGGAGACGGGCAGGCGGATCCCCTCCCCGCTCCACCGGGCGGCGCGGGCCAGGGTGATGTCGAGGACCTGGCCGGTGAACGCGCGGAACAGGTTGGACTGCTCGACCACCGGCATGAACTCCTCGGGGGCGAGCAGCCCCCGGGTGGGGTGGCGCCAGCGGGCGACGGCCTCCAGGCCCACGGGCCGCTCGTCGTCGAGGGACACCTTGGGCTGGTAGTGCATCTCCAGCGCGCCCTCCGCCAGGCCCCGCCGGAGCTCGCTGTAGAGGCTGAGCCTGGCCGTGGAGTTGCGGTCCTTGCCGGGGTCGTAGCACTCGACCCCGGTGCGGGCGGCCTTGGCGACGTACATGGCGACGTCCGCGCGCTGCATGAGGAGCGGGAAGTCGGGTGCGTCCCGGGGGAAGAGCGCGATCCCGATGCTGGCCTCCAGGTCGAAGTCCATGCCGTCGAGGCGGACGGGCTCGGCGAGGGCGCCGCGCAGGCGGGCGGCGACCTCGCGGGCGGCGGAGGTGTCGCCGACCTGGGGCAGGAGCACCGCGAACTCGTCGCCGCCGAGCCGGGCCACGAGGTCGCCGGGGCGGACGCTGTGGGTGAGCCGGTAGGCGACGGTCTGGAGGAGGCGGTCGCCGGTGGGGTGGCCGAGGGTGTCGTTGACCTCCTTGAACCGGTCGAGGTCGAGCAGGAGGAGGCCGACACCGCCTTCCCGCTGGTGGGCGTGGGCGATCTCCTGGCGGGACCGGTGGGTGAGGAGCTTGCGGTTGGCCAGCCCGGTGAGCTCGTCGTGGTTGGCCTGGTGGTCGCGCTTCACCGACAGCATGGCGCTGGTGTAGAGGGCTCCGAGCGGGAAGGCGAAGAGGGGGACGTAGAGGACCGAGTGCGCGGTGGCGACGACGACGAGCGGGGCGAGGCTGATGAGGACGCCGCTGGCGTAGAGCTGCTGGCCGATCCCCTTGAACATGACCTGTCTGAGCGGAACGCGTTCGTGCATGGCCACCGCGCAGACGACCAGCACGCGGTTGACGGCGAAGTAGGCGGCCCCGGCGAGGGCGACGGCCACGAGTTCGCCCGCCGCGGGGGCGGGGCCGTCGGCGGCGAGGCCGGGCAGAGCGAGGCGGAGGACGGCGTCGGCGACCCCGAGGGAGAGCGTGTACTGGGCGGCGTTGAAGGCGGTGCGGTGGGGGGCGTGGCCGCGCGCGAAGCCGGCCACGGTCGTGGCGGCCGCCTGGACGAGGGCGGCGACGGGCAGACCGAGGAGGAGGACGAGCGCGAAGGAGAACGGCAGCGACGTGGGGGCGCCGCTGCCGGGGGCCTGCCCCGGCATGGAGATGGGCCGCAGTTCGCCGAGGACGATCATGCACAGCAGGACCCAGGGGAGGGGTTCGACCGCGAGGCCGCGGAGCTCGTCGAGGCCCAGGCCGAGGCTGGAGACGACGAGCAGGCCCGCACCGGCGACCGTGGTGCCCAGCATGTAGAGCCAGAGCGGTGTCCCGGCACGGGGACCGATGTCCCTGGTGCTGATGGGGTCCTTCATCCGTGGTCCTCGCGAGGGGCCGTGGGCCGGCGGCGGCGCGGCGCCGCCGGTCCCGCGCTCGGGGTTCCCGCGATCCGGCCACCCCTCATGACCGAATCGCGGTTTTAGATGCGTCCACATCTAACGTGTCCGTGTCCAGCTTACGCGGCTTCGTCACCAACTGTCGCTTGCCCGGAACTATCAGTTAACCAAGGTGCGGGCTGCGCGGGGTGGGGGACGCACAAAATGGAACCCTGTCCCTCCGCGGCCCCGGGTGGTGACCAGCCGGTCGGCGGGGCCCGGACACGGGGCCGCCCCGGCCGGTCCGGCCCCCGCCGCCCCACCGCGTGCGGGGGCGCGGGACCGCTTTCCGGACCGGGGCGGGGGCGCGGAACGCCGCCGCTAGGCGTCGGTCCCCTCGGGTGCGGCCTCCCCGGCGGCGGGACCCTCCGCCGCGTCGGCCCCGTCCTCCGGCGAGCGGTTGAGCCGCACGCCGACGGCGGCGTCGGCGCCCTCGTCCAGCAGCACCCGGAACCCCTGCTCGTCCAGCACGGGCACACCCAGCTTGACGGCCTTGTCGTACTTGGACCCGGGGCTGTCCCCCACCACCACGAAACCGGTCTTCTTGGACACCGACGCCGTCGCGCGGCCGCCGCGCTCGGCGATCGCCTCCTTGGCGCCGTCGCGCGTGAACCCCTCCAGGGAGCCGGTCACCACGACGGTGACGCCCTCGAGGAAGCGCGAGCCGAACTCCGGCTCCTCGTCCTCCATGCGCACGCCCGCCTCGGCCCACTTGCGGACGATCTCGGTGTGCCAGTCCACGGAGAACCATTCGCGGATCGACGCGGCGATGGTCGGACCGACGCCGTCGACCGAGGCCAGCTCCTCCTCGGTGGCCCCGCGGATGGCGTCCATGGAACGGAAGTGGCGGGCCAGGTCCTCGGCCGCGCGCGGGCCGACGTGCCGGATCGACAGGGCCACGAGGACCCGCCACAGCGGCTTGGCCTTGGCCTCCTCCAGCTGCTCGAACAGCTTCTCGACCGTCTTCTTGGGCTCGCCCCTGAGGTTGGCGAAGAAGGACACCACCTTGGGTTCGCCGGTCTTCGGGTCGGTCTTGGGCTCGGTGGTGTCCGGGTCGAGCACGTGCGTGCGGATGGGCAGCAGCTGGTCGACGGTCAGGTCGAACAGGTCCCCCTCGTCCCGCAGCGGGGCCTGTGCGGGCTCCAGCGGCTGGGTCAGGGCGGTGGCCGCCACGTAGCCGAGCGCCTCGATGTCCAGGGCCTTGCGGCTGGCGATGAAGGCGACCCGCTCCCGGAGCTGTCCGGGGCAGGAGCGGGCGTTGGGGCACCGCAGGTCGACGTCGCCCTCCTTCTGCTGGCCGAGCGGGGTGTCGCACTCGGGGCAGCGCTCGGGCATGACGAACTCGCGCTCGCTGCCGTCGCGGCGCTCCAGGACGGGGCCGACGATCTCGGGGATGACGTCGCCCGCCTTGCGCAGGACCACGGTGTCGCCGATGCGCACGCCCTTGCGGGCGACCTCCTGGGAGTTGTGCAGTGTGGCGAACTCGACCTCGGACCCGGCCACGACCACGGGCTCCATGACGCCGTACGGGGTGACGCGCCCGGTCCGGCCCACGCCCACCTTGATGTCGACGAGCCGGGTGGTCACCTCTTCCGGCGGGTACTTGTAGGCGATCGCCCAGCGCGGGGCGCGGCTCGTGGAGCCGAGCCTGCGCTGGAGCGCGAAGTCGTCGACCTTGACGACGATGCCGTCGATCTCGTAGGCGGGCTCGTGGCGGTGCGCCGCGTAGTACGCGACGTACTCGCGGACCTCCTCCATGGTCCCCACGACCTTGTAGCGGTCGCTCAGCGGCAGGCCCCACTCCCCCAGCAGGGCGTAGGCCTGCGACTGGCTGGTGAAGGCGACGTCCTTCCCGCCGCCCCCGCCCGCGGGGACGTACGCGCCCACCCCGTGCACGATCATCGACAGGGGCCGGGTCGCGGTGACCCGGGGGTCCTTCTGGCGCAGCGAGCCGGCGGCGGCGTTGCGGGGGTTGGCGAAGGGGGTGTGCTCGCCGGTCGCGGTGATGCGCTTGTTGAGGGCCTCGAAGTCCTCCACGGGGAGGAAGACCTCTCCGCGCACCTCCAGCAGCTCGGGGGCGGGACGCACGTCCTCGCGCAGCCGCTCGGGGACGACCCCGATGGTGCGGACGTTGAGGGTGATGTCCTCGCCCACGCGGCCGTCGCCCCGGGTGGCGGCGCGCACGAGGCGGCCCTTCTCGTAGACCAGGTCGACCGCGAGGCCGTCGATCTTGAGCTCGCAGAGGTAGGCGCCGACCGGGACCTCGGCCGCGGAGCGGTCGCCCCAGGCGTTGAGCTCCTCGGTGTCGAACGCGTTGCCCAGGCTCTCCATCCGCACGAGGTGCTCGACCTCGGCGAAGTCGACGCTGATGGGGGCGCCGACCTTCTGGGTGGGCGAGTCCTGCGTGGCGAGGACGGGGTACCGGTCCTCGATGCCGCGCAGCTCGCCCATGAGGGTGTCGTACTCGGCGTCGGAGACGATCGGGTTGCCCAGGTAGTAGCGGTAGCTGTGGTCGTCCAGCTCCCGGCACAGCTCCTCGTGGCGGGCTCGTACCTCGTCGGGGATGTCGGTGGTGTCGTCGAGCGCGCTCACTCGCTGCCTTTCTGCTGCTCTCGTGCTCACCTGTCGCGGTCGCGGACTTCTAGGACGCCTGTCTGCGGGGCTCGTCCCGCAGGACCCTGGCGCCGGCGCGCACCGCCGTGAGGGCCGCGCGCGCGTGCCCCGGGGAGGCGCCCGCCAGTCCGCACGTGGGCGTGGTGACCACCGCGCGGGAGAGCAGGTCAGGGGTGATTCCCAACCGGTTCCAGAGGTCGCGAACAGGATCGACGGTAGCGGCGGGGTCGGACATTCGGGCGGCCTGCGCCGGGGTGGCGTCGGTCGGCGGGACCACCCCCAGGAGCAGCCCCGTGCCCGCCTCCACGGCCGTCCCGACCATCTCGTCGTGGTCGCGCGTGAGGAGGAGCGCGTCGAGGCTCAGGGCCCGGGCGCCGCTGCGCCGCAGGAGGTCCAGGGGCGCGCCGGGGTCGCAGCAGTGCGCTGCGGGGACGGCCCCGGCCCCGGAGATCCCGGAGAACAGGTTCCGCAGGACGTCCTCCGCGCGCACCCTGTCCACGGGCCGCACGCGGCCGAGCCCGCTGGCGGTGGGCAGGGAGCCGAGCAGGACGGCGGGGAGGGAGGGTTCGTCGACCTGGACGAGGAGCCGCGCGCCGGGGACGCGCCCGCGGACCCGGTCGACGTGCGCGAGGACGCCTTCGAGGTGGGACTCCGCGAGGTCGCGGCAGGCGCCGGGGTCGGAGACCAGGCGCTGGCCGTTGCGCAGCTCGACCGACGCGGCGAGGGTCCAGGGGCCGGCGACCTGGATCTTGAGGGTGCCGGTGAACGCGTGGGCGTGCTCGGTGAGGGCGTCGAGGTCGTAGGACATGAAGCCGGTGGCGCGGGCGAGGTCGCGCCCGGGGGTGTCGGCGACCCGCCATCCGCTGGGCTGCACCTCGACGGGGAGGTCGACCAGGAGCCCGGCGGTGCGGCCGACCATGTCGGCCCCCACACCGCGTTCGGGGAGCTCGGGGAGGTGGGGGAGGGCGGGGAGTTCGCCGAGGATCGTGCGGACGGCCTCGTCGGGATCGTCTCCGGGCCAGGAGCCGACCCCCGTGGAGGAGGCGTCCGGCCAGGGGTAGGACTGCTGTTCGCTCACGTTGCCCAAGGTTAGGGCAAGGGGAGGCGGGGGGTGTTACCGCCGACCCGCACGGGCGTGGTGCGGGTCGGCGGCCGGCACGGCGGTCACCGTCCGCCCCCGTGGTCCGACGGGGTCCCCCGGCGGGGGCTCCGTCCTTCCGCGGGGCGCGGTGACAGGGTCATCGGTTGCCCCCGGGGCGGAAGGGCCGGCGGGGGTGGGGCGCCGGGCGCGGCGCGGGGCGGTTCCGGCGCCGGTGGTCGATCCCGGCGCCGGGGAGGAACCGTCCGGCCGGACCGGGCCTCCCGCCGTCGGCGGGTGGCGCGGTGACGGCGCTGAGCGGCACGGGCGGGACGGGCGGGACGGTGACGGCGGGGATGGTGGTGCGAGCTCGCACAGGGCTCCTTCTCGTACGACTTTGCTTGTAGTACTTCAGGTGAAGTGGTTTGAATGTAGTACTACAACACGAGTGGTGTCAATGCCTTCGAGCGGGAGCCGTCCGGGCACGGCGAAAGGGGCCCGACCGCGCAGGTCGGGCCCCGGGGAGGAGCTGTCGGGAGGGGGCGGGCCTCAGGCGGGCCGCGCGGCGACGGCCTGCGCCGGGCCGGCGTCCTGCCCGTCGCGCGCGTCGGCGGCGCCGGCCGCGTCCGGAGCGGCCCCGGGGGAGCCGCCGGTCCCCCCGTCGTCCGCCCCGCCCCCCGAGCGGGCGCGGGCACGGCGGCCCCGCACGACGAGGAGGGCCACCAGCGCGCAGGCCGCGGCCACGACGCCCAGGGCGGTCCACGGCGAGCTCAGGAAGAGCTCCAGCCAGGTGCCGACCACGCCGCCGATGATCACGCCCCACAGGCCGGCCCAGACGAGGCAGCCGACGAACATCGCCGCGAGGTAGCGCGGGAAGCGCATGCGCATGGCCCCGGCGGAGAGGTTGACGGCGGTCTGCACGCCGACGGTGCAGAAGCTCAGCGTCACCACGGGCGCGCCGTAGCGGTCGATGCGGCGCCGGGCCGCCTCCAGCCGCGGGCCGAGCGCGGCGCCCATGCGGCTCCGCGTCACGCCCGCCCCGAGCCCGCGGCCGATCCAGTAGGTGGCCTGGGCACGGCACAGGATCACGCCGAGCAGCGTGAAGTAGACGATCCAGAAGGGCTGGCCGTCGAGGAAACCGAATTCTGGCATGGGCGAGCTCCCTAACCTCGGCCAGTAACTATGCTATGCCTAACCTAACTTCGGCAAGGGGTCGCAGGTCACCCGCCGGGGCTCCGTCCGTCCCGACCCGGCCGGGCGGGGCCCCGCCCGGACCGGCCTCAGACGGAGGCCGCGGCCCGGGAGGTGGAGGAGATCGTCGCCGAGCCGAGCACGGTGTCCCCCTCGTAGACCACCACGGCCTGCCCCGCGGCCACACCCGTGGCGGGCTCCGCCAGCCGGACGACCAGCTCCGCGCCCTCGTCCCCCTCGCGCTGCCACACCGTCGCCGGGTAGACCTCGCCGTGGGCGCGCAGCTGCACGCGGCACTCGATCGGCTCCACCGGCGGCAGGCTGCCGCTCCAGACGGGCCGCACCCCGGTGATCCCGTCGACGCGCAGGGACGAGCGCGGCCCCACCGTGACGGTGTTGCCCACCGGCTCGATCGAGAGCACGTAGCGCGGGTCGGGCGCGCCGCCCAGCCCCAGGCCCTTGCGCTGGCCGATCGTGAACGTGTGGGAGCCGTTGTGCGTGCCCACGACGTTGCCGTCCTCGTCCTGGATCGGGCCCGGCCTCTCGCCGATGCGCCGGTTGAGGAACCCCGCCGTGTCGCCGTCGGCGATGAAGCAGATGTCGTGGCTGTCGGGCTTGTCCGCCACGGACAGCCCCCGCCGCTCCGCCTCGGCCCGCACCTCGTCCTTGGTGCAGTCCCCGAGGGGGAACATCGCGTGCTCCAGCTGGCCGGCGTCGAGCACGCCCAGCACGTACGACTGGTCCTTGGCCCGGTCGACGCTGCGCACCAGGCGGCCGTCGACCTTGCGGACGTGGTGGCCGGTCGCCACGGCGTCGAACCCCAGCGCGACCGCCCGGTCCAGCACCGCCTCGAACTTGATCTTCTCGTTGCAGCGCAGGCACGGGTTGGGCGTGTTGCCCGCCTCGTACTCGGCGACGAAGTCCTGCACGACCTCCCGGTCGAACTCCTCCGACATGTCCCACACGTAGAAGGGGATGCCGATGACGTCCGCCGCGCGGCGGGCGTCGTGGGAGTCCTCCACGGTGCAGCAGCCGCGCGCACCCGTTCGGTAGGACTGTGGGTTCTTGGAGAGCGCCAGGTGAACGCCGGTGACGTCGTGGCCCGCCTCGGCCACCCGGGCCGCGGCGACCGCGGAATCGACCCCGCCGGACATGGCGGCCAGTACACGCAAAGTCATAGTGGTTCCAGCGTATGCGCCCGCCGGGGGTCGCGGCCACGGGCGCCGGGCACGCGGCCCGCGGCGCCCCGGCGGGTCCGGCCCGCACGCGGCGGGGCGCCACCGGGGACGCGCCCGCCGGTGAGGGCGAGGGTGGTCGCCCGGTTCTGCGAAAATCGTGACATGGCTCTGTTCCGTCGTCGCCGCTCCGCCGACTCCACCACGTCCGTCACCGCGTTCTGGGACGCGTGGCCCTCCGTACGCGACGCCCTCGCGGGCGCGGCCGACGCGGACCGGCCCGCCCCCTCCGAGGTCTCCGAGCGCGTCACCGCGCTGGTCCGCGCGATCCACCCCGACCTGGACTGGGAGGTGGGCGCCGCGCCCAAGCGGCAGGGGGGACTGGACGACCTCGACCTGTCGGCGGACACCGACCCCGACAAGCTCCTGGAGCAGCTGGCGGCCCTGGACGACCCGTCCAAGCTGACCGACGGCCCCGCCCACGCCCTCACCCTGCGCCCCGGCGCGTCCGAGGAGGCGCGCATCCTGTCCGAGCGCTGGGCCCGGTCGGCCCCCGAGGACGCCGAGTGGCTGTTCCGGCCGGTGCGCCCCGCCGACCACGAGCGGCTGTCCTCCGTGGTCCGCTGGGACGACCACGAACTGGACCTGTCGCACGTGTCGGTGTCCATGCGCGTGAACCAGGGGACCGGGCGGATCGAGGTGGGCGTCTACCACCCGGACAACATGTTCCTGTCCCAGGAGACGCGCGAGGGCGTCGCCGAGCACGTGGCCCTGCTGGCGCTCGGCGAGGACGACCTGGTGCGGTGGATCGGCCTGACGGCGCCGCTGGACGAGCCTCCCCTGGACCCGCTGCCCCCCACGTCGATGCCGTCCGTGGTCCGGCAGATGGCCGACCTGCTCGGCGGCTCCGGCGGCTGGGCGACCCTGCACGGGCGCATCCCCATCCAGGGCGCGGTCGAGATCATGCTCCGGCACCCGCTGACCCGCCGCGACTTCCCGGCGTTCTCCCTGTTCGTGCAGGTGGTCGTGCCGTACACGCACGCGGACGAGGACAGGCTGCCCTCCGGCGCCTCGGCCTCCGCCCTGGCCGACCTGGAGGCCCGTGTCTCGGACGTGCTGGGGGACAACGGTGCGCTGTTCATGCAGCAGACCGTCGGCGGTCGGCGCGACTACCGCTACTACCTGGACCCGGACTCGGGCGTGCTCCCGGAGTTCGAGGCCGTCCTGAAGGACTGGCCCGAGGGCGAGGTGAAGCTGCGCAGCCAGCTGGACCCGTCCTGGTCCCAGTTCAACGCCGCGCGCCGGCCGTTCCGCCGCCAGCTCGGGGAGTAGGCCCCGCCGCGGGAGGGGCCGGCGGGAAGGCGGGTCCGGCCCCTAGAGCCCCGGGGCCGGCTGCGCGGCGTCGCCGCCCCGGCCGACCGGCTGTTCCGGGGCGGGGCCGCCGTCGCGCTCGACCAGCATCCGGTTGAGCCGCTCCACCTGCTGCCCCAGCTCCGCCAGGCGGGCCATGACGGCCTCGTGCTGGACCTCCTCCATCTCCTGGTCCTCGACCCAGCGGCTCTCGTTCACCTCCTGCTCCATGGAGGTGACGATCACGCCGATCACCAGGTTCAGCATGATGAACGCCGTCAGCACGATGTACAGGACGAAGAAGACCCACCCCAGCGGGTGCTCCTCCAGCACCGCGTCGGAGACGTCCGGCCAGTTCTCCGTCGTCATCAGCAGGAACATCGTGTAGAGCGACGTGCCGAGGTTCCCGAAGAACTCCGGCACCTCCTCGCCGAACAACTGCTGGGCGATGATCCCCGAGGTGTAGATGACCACCAGGAGCAGGCCTATGACCGTCCCCATCCCCGGCACGGCCTTGAACAGGGCGGTGATGATGATCCGCATCTGCGGCACGGCGGTGATCACGCGGAGGATCCTGAGGACCCGCAGGATCCGGAGCACCGCGAACGGCCCGGTCGTCGGGACGAGGGAGATCGCGACGACGAAGAAGTCGAACCAGTTCCAGGGGTCGCGGAAGAAGTCGCCCCTCCAGGCGTAGATCTTGAGGGTCATCTCGACGACGAACACGCCGATGACGACGCGCTCGGCGATGAGGAGATACGGAAGTGCAGAACTCCCATAAGTGGCCCATCCCAAAATCACGGCATTGATCAGGATCACCACGAGCATCACATTGGAGAACCATCGGCTCTCGACCATCCGGGTGACCTGAGCACGCCGCAACGTCACTTCCCCCTCGACAATTCCACCCCGAATTCGGACACCGACGACCTGAATATATCGAAGTGGACTCGACTGCTTTCCGCACACCCTCCCGCCGGGCGGCGCCACCGAAGACGGTACGCCCCGCGGCGGCACGGAGCCCGCAGCGGAGCGCCGACGGCGGGCGCGTGGAACATCCCACACCCCGGCTCGCGCCGCCGACCGGGCCGGAGGGCTCCCGGCCCAGGAGCCCCCTCCGGCGGCGGGATCCCGGGCCGGGCGGACGCCCCCACCTGCGCGACGGGGGGCCGGACGGCCGACGGTGATTCGGGGGGAACGGCCGACCGCTGATATCTTCACAGCCGGCCACGGCAGGAGTCCGAGCCGTCGACGGCCCCGGCGCCCGCGACCCAGGAAGAGACATGGCGGAGCTGAAGTACTTCACCGGTTCGATGAACTCGGGCAAGAGCACGATGGCCCTCCAGGAGCACCACTCACGTGGCGGCGAAGGGGTGCTCTACACCAAGCAGGACCGGGCCGGAGCGGGCATCATCTCCTCCCGGCTCGGGCTGGAGTCCCCCGCGGTCGAGGTCGGGGACCACCTGGACCTGTACGACGACGTCGCCGACCGCAAGGCGCCGTACGTCATCTGCGACGAGGCCCAGTTCCTGTCCTACAAGCAGGTCGGCCAGCTGGCCGGCGTCGTGGACGGCATGGGGATCGACGTCTACTGCTACGGGATCCTCACCGACTTCCAGGGGCAGCTGTTCCCGGGCTCGAAGCGCCTGGTGGAACTCGCCGACAAGATAGAGGTCCTGCCGGTCTCCGCCCGGTGCTGGTGCGGCGGCCGGGCCACCCACAACGCGCGCGTGGTGGACGGCGTCATGGTCTACGAGGGCGCCCAGGTGCACATCGGCGGCAACGAGTCCTACGCGACCCTGTGCCGCCACCACTTCATGGCCGGCGTCGCCTGACGCGCTGCCCAGGCTTCGGCTCGCGCCTTAGCCGGGCCCGAGGATCCCCAACCTGACCTCGATGTACTCGACGAGCGCGTCGCGCTCGTGTTCGAACAGTGAAACAGGCACCAACTCACCGTTGGAAAAATCACGGTCCGTTTCGAATTCCATCTCGTAAACGGTATCGCCGGAGCGAACGACTATCACATAGACAGTCGTCCCTTCTTCGGTGAGACCGTGAACATAGTGAGATGCGTCGGCAAAATCCGCTGAACCTTCAGAGTGCGAACTCAGAGCGAGATCGCCAATAAGGGAGGCACTCTCATCGAAGTACGCACCTGCCTGACCACTCGCCTCATTTCCTTCTTCATCCACCACGAAGGAAGCGTAGGAAAAATCCAGCGTCCAGACCGAAGACCTGTCACCGGCAGGGATCACATTCCAGGCGCACTCGTCCATAACCGTACGAGGAGTCTCTCCCTCCCCGGGGTCACTGTAATTGCCACCAGGATCTGTTCTTGTGGAACTGACCTCGTTCACTTGTGGAATCGTTCCACCACACAGATCCAGAGAATCCGTGGGCATACTGTCACGTGGCTTGATGGTCTGCTCAGGAACGACCGCTTGGGCTGAAGAGTCGCCCTCAGCCGCTATTCCTGAGGAGACCGTGTTGAAGAAGAGGCTGGCCGCGCCGACGAGGGCACCGAAGACCCCGAAGGCCGCCAGGCTTCCGCACCCGAACACCGCGGCGGCGGCCCTCCACCCGTGCAAACCCTGCTTCGCGGGCGGTGCCTTCTCGTCAACCACGGTTATCCTGCGCCTCCAACTGGGCTATCACATCCGGGTGCTCGAGCGGCCGGGTGAATCCCACGATGTCCGAACGATTGGGGTCATCGTACTCGCGCACCGCGATCGGTCCACAGTTCGTGCACCAGGCCTCGACCATCAGGCCGTCCCCGATCACCATGGCCATGTGCCCCGGCCCCGGCGGCTCCCCCGCCCGGGTCACGTCGAAGAAGACGAGATCACCGGGCTGTTCCTCCCCCATGGGGATCTCGGGCCCGAAGTTCCACTGGTCCTGGGAGACCCGGGGCACGGTGACGCCGATGCTCTCGTAGGCCTTCATGGTCAGTCCGGAGCAGTCGTAGCCGTCGGGACCGGTCCCGCCCCAGATGTAGGGCTTCCCCCGCTGGTCCAGGGCCCAGTCGACGACCGCCTGGGTCAGCTCGTCGGGGGCGCGTCCGATGAACTGCCCGTCCTGGTCCAGCTCGCACAGGACGGCCGTTCGGATGGAGCCGCTCGTGTCGAACTCCCCTCCCGCGTACTGCTCGGCCCACTCCAGCACGTCGTCCACGTACCACCAGGCGTGGTTGTAGCCGAAGATCGCCTGACGGACGTCGTCCTCGAGGCCGTGTGCGATCAGGTAGTCGGCGGCGGCGGGGATGGCGTCCGCCGGGTCGTAGACGTTGACGACCCCGTCCCCGTTGCCGTCGACGCCGTACCCGTTCTCCGGGCGCTCCTCCACGGCCTGGACGGGTTCGCCCCCCCAGCTGTTCCCCGCGGCCGACCCGTCGAGGGAGCCGAACTGCATCGGTCCGGCGGCCCCCCAGTCGTTGTGTCCCTCGGTGATCCCGGGCCCCTCCCAGCGCCCGTGGTGGGACTCGACCTGGCCGACCCCGGCGAGGATGTTCCAGGGGATGCCCTTCTCCTCCCCGACCTCCTGGTAGATCTCCAGGTAGTTCTCCGGGATGGAGTCCATGGCGTAGCCGCTCGCGTCGGGCTGCTCCGCGTCGGCGTTCGGCGTGCAGACGAGCCCGCTCGCCATCAGGGAGCCGACCTGCTGGGTGGACGTCGTGATGACCGGGATCACGAACATCGCCAGCATGACCGTCAGGGCCACCGCGACCACCGCGGTCACGCCCACCCAGAGGCCGGCCGCACCCCGGTCGGAGGGAACGGGCGGAGAGGGCTTGAAGAGGGGGGACACGTGGACTACTCCTCCCCGAACTGGCCCGCGTCGGCGGGCTGGAAGTCGAAGACCTGCCAGGCGCCGCCGCCTCGGACGACGGTGATCGCGAACTCCCCGAGCTCCTCGTCGAACTCGGCGTTCGCCGTCTCGGTGATGGACTGGGCCGTCACGACGAAGGTGATGGAGTCGCTGCCGTAGGTACGCACGGAGTCGACCTCCGCCCTGCCCTGCGCGACGGCCTCCGCCTCGGACATCTCCTCCCAGAACGCCCCCGCCCTGCTCGCGTCCACGAGCACCCGGGCGTACTCGTCGGTCGCCAGGGCCTCCATCGAGGCGTAGTAGGACTCGGGGGAGCCCGTGTAGTCGATGGTCCCGTAGGCCTCGGCGAACGTCCGCGCCGTCGCCCCCGCCGCCCTCAGCTCCTCCTCGGTGAAGGGGAACCAGTCGAGGACGTCCACGTCCTCCTCGGCCGTGGTGTCGATGGGGCTGGGCTCCACCGTCGAGAGCCCGTCGGGGGCCGCCGGCTCGGTGTCCCCGCTCCGGGACGCCCCGGGCTCCTCCGGGGCGGCGGAGGGGGCCTCCTCGTCGCCGCCCCCGAAACCGCCGAGGCTGAGGTACAGCCCGAACACGACCAGCACCGCTATCAGACCGATGAAGACAGCCCGCTGAGCGCGTTCGGGGAGAGGATTGGGCATGGTTCGGGGCCTTTGTCCGTCAGTCGTCGTTCAGCCAGAAGGGGACGTCGCGTTTGCGGTCCCGCGTGCCGGAGCCCCGGCTCTCCCCCCAGAACGGGGTGATGGGCGCGTTGTCGCGGCGCTTGTCCGAACCGGTCAGCCAGCCGCCGTCGCCGTCTCCCCGGCCGCGCCCCTCGCTGGAGGGCGCGGGGCGCGCCGGACGCTGCGGCGCCTGCCGCTCGCGCCTCTCCCTGGGAGCGCCCCAACGGGATCCGCGCGCGTCCAGGCCGCCGCGGGCCGGGGTGTCCTCCCGTCCGGCGAAGATGCCCCGGCCGGTGCTCGGCTCGGGCCGGTCGGAGCCGGCCGCCCGGCTGTTCCCGGAGACGGGGGAACCGCCGCCGAGAACGGAGCCTCCGCCGCCGTCACGCCGGTCGGAGCCGCCCCGGCTGCCGTTCCCGGTGCCGAACACGCCCGCCCACCCGCTGTCGCCGGTGCCGGTGTAGCCGCCGCTCGGGCGGGGCGGGATAGCTCCGGACCGCGCGCCGTCGAGGCTCGGCGCCTGGTTCCCGTCGCGGGCTCCGCCGGAGGGGCGTGGTCCCGCCCCTCCGCTGTTGCTCCTGTTGACGTTCAGCGGCGGGGCGTCCCCGTCCCCCCGGACGCGCCCGTATCCGCCGCCGCGGGCGCGGACGCCGTCCGCACGCACCGGGACCCCGTCGGCCGGGACCTCGTCGCCGACGCCCGTCTCGGCGGCGGTGGAGGGGACGCCCCCTCCGCCCGCGGGGACCCCGGCCGCTCCCGCGGCGATCTGCGGGGCCCGGCGCAGGCCCCACGCCTGCGTCTTCAGGTTGGCGATCGGCGGGAGGACCATAGCGCTCCTGCTGAGCGCCTGGCTCTGGGCGGCGTCGCTCACGATCCTCGAGGTGAACGTGTTCGCGTTGACCGAGGCGAAGAGGTAGACGAAGGGCTTGCGGTAGACGAACAGCGCCACGGTGAAGAGGGCGAGGAGGATCATCTGCAGTCCCCAGCCGAGGCTGGTGGACATGACCATCCCGTAGCACATGACCAGCAGGGAGATGAGGAGCACGACGAAGATCTGTTTGAGCAGGAAGCCGATCATCAGCTCCACCCAGCGCAGCAGGACCATGCGCCCGTACCCGGGGTGGATCCCGATGAGCAGGAAGACCGGGGCGAACAGGAAGAGGATGAGGAAGGCGATCTTCAGGACGATGAGGGCCACGGACCCCGCGAGGATCAGCCCGCCGGCGAAGACCGACGCGAAGAGCGCGAGCGTCGCCACCCCCAGGCGGCTGCCCTGGTCCTGCCCCGAGAAGAGCGGATAGATGCTGGGATAGAACTCCTGCACGTCAGCAGCGATGGCCTCGTAGGATTCTTGCTTCTCCTCGATCAGCGTGTTCGCGTCGAGCTCGCCTTCCCTGATCTGCTGCTGCTCGATCCGTCCCACGCTCTGAGCTGCTATCAGGTCCACTGCATGGTCTTCAACGGCACTGCTCGCGAAAGGTCCGTTACCGAACTGCCCCGCGACCCACGGCTGGCAGACCAGGCTCGACCAGAGCATGTCGGCGTTGCGCCGCACCTGGAAGTCCGACTCGGACTCCCAGTCGGCCCTTTCCGGGGGTTCGGCACCGGAAGGACACGTCCCCGACCCTCCCCCGTAGGGCACCTGCCCCACGGTGCTGGTCACCAGCTGGCTGCCGGAGTTCACCAGTCCGCCGGCCATGCCCATGATCTGGGCCGGGTTGATCATGATCCACAGCCCGAGGGCCGTGGCTCCGATCATCCAGATCGTCGACTCGATGGTGAGGGTCATCCGCTTGCGGATGAGGCCGAACCACCCGAGCCACAGTGCGCCGAGGATGACGACGGTGGGGATGAGGGGGCGCCAGATCCCCTCCCTGAGGGTGACGACCACGTTCTCGACGAGTTCGTTGAAGCTCGCGAGGAGTCCGTCCGAGGTCGCCGCCTGGTAGACGGTGATCGTCGACTGGTTGACGGTCTTCGACAGGTCCCACGCGGTGTTGGCGAGCGTGGCCTGGGCGCCGTTGCTGATCCCGTCGACGCACGATTCGGTGATCATGTGCCACTGCTGGCCCGCGGTGCCGTACTGCCCGTACATGCTGGCGTCGGGCGGCAGCCCGTCGGGGGCCCCGGCGATGGCGGACTGTGATTGCGGGGGCACGAGGAGCCCGTCGGATCCGCTGCCCGCGGACTCGGGCAGCGGCGCCGGCTCCCCGGGGCAGAGCGGGTTGGCCTGGGCGCCGGTGAGCGGTAGCAGCAGGAAGCCGGAGAGCATCAGGAACGTCATCAGGAGGCGTCGCCATCCCCGCCGTCGGACGTTCTGATGCGTCATCTGCTGGCTCCTGCGTCGTGTGTTCGTGCGGGGACGATGGCAGACACAGGGTCCTGCCGGTGGTCGCACACGCGCGCGTGCACAGCTCCGCGCGCGGCCGTGCGCGACCGCAGGACCCCCGCATGTCTTTACCCCATCTTCTATGGTGCGCCATCACCGGGCCGGGGGATGGGTACAACGCGAGTGGATTTCCGGTTCCCACCCTCCCGACACCCAGACCAGCGTGTACAAAAGTCACCATTCCAAGCATTTCCGCAGGTAGAAGACATGCACGGCCTTCCGAAACCCCCAAAAAACGCAAGGCCACAATTTTCTCTCCACCAGGCGACTATGAGGGGCATCACACTCGGGTTCTCAGTCAGAAGTAGACACCCTGCCACCAATCGGACTGGCACCCGGTTCCGTTCCGGTCTTCTGCGGACCCCCGAGACGCCATTGGCGCCCGACCGAAACCACGCACCCCGCCGAACCGCCGAACCGGTCCACGGCTCCGCCGCCGGAGGCTCCCGCACCGACACGCACGGAGGACGCAGCATGACCGTTCCGCGACCAGACCCGGCCGACCCGCCCCGCGCCCCCGGAGGACCCGCGGGGCCTCCCCTCCCGGCGGGGCGCCTCACCGTGCTCCTCGCGTGCGCCGTCCTGTACCCGTCGGCCGCCACGGGGATCCTCCTCGTGGTGGGAGCCTTCGCCCTCTTCACGGCCACCACCGGCACGGCCGCGTCCGCCGCCTGGGCCGGGGCCGGCCTCGCGGGGCTCGCCGCGGCCCACGCCGCCCTGTACGCGGTGCTGCGCGGCACGGGGCTCCCCCGCCCCGGCGCCACCGCCGCCCTGCTGACGGCGTCCGTGGCGCTGGCGCTGGCCCAGACCGCTCTCCTGTACCCCTGGTTCGGCGTCGGCCCGCCCTGGGGGCCGCCGCTCGCCGCCGCGGTCCAGGGGGCGGCCGCCGCCCTCGTCCTGGCCTCCGTCCGCGGTCGCGCGGTCGCGTGGGCGGCTGCGGCCCTGTGCGCGGCGGCGCTGCTCCGCCTGCCGGTCGCGTGGGCGACGGAACCGGCCGTTCCCCGCGCGGAACCGGCGCACCACGAGTCGGCGGCCGTCGGCCTCGCGGACGGGGGCCCGCGAGGGGACGGCGGAACGGCGCGAATTCATCACCACGCGTGAGGGAACGTATCCCTGGGTGACGAAATCACCAGGGGTCGTGTATCGGAAGGAACACCGTTCCGGGGAGTTTCCGTGGTGCGCGCCCGGACGCCGAAACATGGCCAAGGTCGTTAATGGCCCTGACCAGGACGCCCTCGCGTTCGGGCGGCCCCTCTCCCCCGGCCGGGCCCCGTTCGCCGAGGATTCCGTCGCACCGCACCGGTACCGTGGTCAGTGTCCCGGAAGACCCCTGCTCCCTCCCCCGGAACGACACCCCTCGGCGGTGACCGCTTTCGGTCACCTGCCGTTCGCGCCCGGGGGTGGAGGGTCTTGCCGGATTACAGTGAGAAAGCCTCAGAGAACGGCGGCGAGCACCGCGAGGCGCGGCGGCATGGCCTTTCCCGGATAGATTGGCCGCGCATCGTCCCCCACCGCCAGAAGGGATGCGCCCCTATGCCCACCCCCGGCCGTAGCACCGTCGGCCGTTACGAGCTGCGCGAAAGGCTCGGCGCGGGCGGAATGGGCACGGTGTGGCACGCCTGGGACCCCTCCCTCCAGCGCGACGTGGCCGTCAAGGAGGTCATCCTCCCCGAGGGCATGGACCCGGAGGACCGCGCCGAGGCACGGGCGCGCACCCTGCGCGAGGCGCAGGCGACCGCCAGGATCACCAACACGTCGGTGGTCACCATCCACGACGTGCTCGAGCACGACGACAGCCCCTGGATCGTGATGGAGCTGCTGAGCGGCGCGTCGATGCAGCACCACCTGGACCGGAACGGTCCGATGCCGGTGGAGCGGGTCGAGGAGGCGGCGAGGTCGCTGCTCGGCGGTCTGAGGGCGGCGCACGCCGCGGGGGTCACCCACCGCGACGTCAAGCCCGCCAACATCATGCTCACCGACGACGGCCGGACGGTCCTGACGGACTTCGGGATCGCGAACGTGGACGGCGGCGCCGCCCTCACCCAGACCGGCGTGTACATCGGCTCGCCCGAGTACATGGCGCCGGAGCGGTTCGAGGGGGAGCGCGCGCTGCCCGCGTCCGACCTGTGGAGTCTGGGCGTCACCCTGTACTCCCTGCTCGAGGGGCACACCCCGTTCAAGCGGGACAGCATCACGGGGATCATCAGCGCGGTGCTGACGGCGCCGATGCCGCCGCCGCTGTCCGTGCCGGGATACGGCGAGGACCCGGCGAGCGCGCCGCTGCGGGCGCTCATCGGGGCGCTGCTCGACCGGGACCCGGCGCGGCGGCCCGACCCGGCGGAGGCCCTGGCCCTCCTGGCCCGGGAGAGACGGGCCCACACGGGCGGCGCCGACCCCGGCCCGGGCACGGGTCCGCAGAGCGCCCCCGGCGGCGGCCCCGCGTCCGGGCCCGGCGGCGCCGGCGCGGGCGTGACCCGGTGGCAGGGCTCCGGCCCGAGCGGCGCGTACCCGGCGCAGCGGCAGCCGACCGGCGGCCACCCGGCCTTCCCGGACACCCTGCGGCCCGGAGCCCCGGGCGGCCCCACGGTGCCCGGCGTGATGGGGATACCGTCGGTGGCCGGCGGTTCGGGGCCCCAGGAGCCCCAGGGGCCGTCCGCGCACACGGGGGTGTCGGGCGGCCACCCGGCGCACCGGCCGAACCCCGCCGAACCCGCCGCGCCCGGGGCGCACGACACCCCTCACCCGATGACGGCGCCCGGCCGCCCGTACCGGCGGCAGCCGACCGGGAGGTACGGGGCGCAGGCCCCGCACGCGCAGGCTCCCGCAGCGCCGGGGACCGGGCACTTCACCCTGGCCGGGAGGGCCGCCGCCCCCGGGCACGGATCCGGGCACGCCGGTTTCGCCCCGGGGAGCGGTGCCCAGCCGGCGCCCGGGGTCCGGGGGGCGTGGGCGCACGGCGCGCCCGCGGCGGGCAGGCCGGTGCAGGTGGTCGTCGCGGCGGCGATGCTGGCGCTCAACGCCGCCTACCTGCTGTTCCTCACCGTGCTGTTCGCGGCCGAGGCCGTCAACGGGGGCGCCGCGGGCTGGGGAACGGTACTCCTCCTGGGACTGTGGGGGTCCTACTCGGTCATCGGGGCGGCCGGGGCGGTCCTGCGCTCGCGCCTCGTGTTCGGGGCGGTGGTGATCGTCCAGGGCATCGCGGCGATCGGGTTGTTCTTCGGCCTGTTCTCGGTGCTGATCTACAACCCGGAACAGCTGGCGTTCTACGTGCTGGTGCTGGTGTTCAACGTGGCGATCGGCGGCCTGCTGCTGCTCCCGCAGCGGGTGCGGGCCCACTTCGGGTTCGGCGGGGGCACCGCCTGAGCGGGTCCGCGACCGCGCGGCGCCTCATGGGGGAGCGGTGAGCAGCCCGTCCGCCGCGAGCACGCGCCCGACCCTCTCGTCGCGCACCCTGCGGGCCGACTCGGCGGTGGCGCACAGCTCGGACACGTCCGCCGAGGCGGCGCCGAGGAACCCGGCGGACACCCGGTGGTCGAGGTAGTCGGCGGTGGAGTCCACCGCCTCCTGGCACTGCTCCCACTCCCGGTGGGCGGCCACCGCCCGTTCGACCAGGACCCCGTACTCGGTGATCTGGGCGACCCGGGCGCGGACCGCGTCCTCGACCGCGCCCAGGTGCTCCCGCTGGGGTCTGAGCGCCTCCCGGACCCTGGGCGACGACGCCCGCTGCCACCGGCGCGCGTGGGCGCGGCGCAGCTCCCGCTGCCGGGCGAGGAGCGAGGCGATCCGCCACTCCTGCTCGCGGAGGACCGCCAGTGCCCGGTCGGTGTCCAGCGCGTCCGTGCCGAGGTCGGCCCGCGCGTCCGACACCAGGTCGATCGTGCGCTGCACCTCCGCGACCAGGGCGCGGTCGGCCTCGGTGAGGTCGTCGGCCAGGACCACGAACTGCTGTCTGGGCCCCTCCACCGCCCGTTCTGCGCCTGAGGTGAGGGCGTCGGCGGCCACCATGGCGACGAGGACGCCGAACAGGACCCAGGGCATGCCCGGGAACGGGTCCTGCGGGACGGCGTCCATCAGCCACACCGGGGCGGCGGCGACGGCGCCGGCCCCGACGAGGGCCCCCGTGGCGCGCATCGCGGGGCGGGCGTCCCCGCGGCAGGCGAGTGCGGCGACGTAGGCGACCAGGCTGATGCTGACGATCACCATGCCCAGGTGCCAGCCGGCGGTGAACAGGGCCAGTGCCGTGGTGGTCCCGACCCCGAGCAGCTGGACGCCGCCCTCCCTCAGCCGGGCCCGGCGCCCTGCCGAACCGGTGTCGTACCGGCGCGGGAAGCGGTCGGGCGCGCGCGCCTGCCAGGTGACCTCCTCCCGCAGCTCCTCGGGCAGGGAGGGGTCGACGACGGGTCGCGGCCGGATGACGTCCTCACTCATGGGCGGTCCCTCGTGAGTGGTGGGTCTGTCGGGAGGCGGGGCGGGGGCGGGCGCCCGGGGAGGAGCCCGACAAAAGAGGAGATGCCCACCCCGGGGCCGCCCCGAACCTGCCACCCGGGACGCCTTTGCCGCGCCCGGCGCCCGGCGCGCGGGGCACCGCCGCCGCCTGCGGGTCCCGTCCGCGACGCGGCCCGTCAGACCGGTTCGTCGTGCCCGGCCGCCACCAGGTCGTCCTCGTCTCCCGGGCGCTGCCGGGTGGGGTTGGTGTCGAGCCAGCGCAGCAGCCGGTCGGAGACGAGGTCGACGCCGATCCGCCCGGCCCGGCCGTCCAGGTCCCGGAACAGGCACTCGCCGTTGCCCAGGTTGCGCAGCACCGCGAGGTGGTCCTCGGTGGGGTCGACCCCGAGCAGGGCCATGACGCTCTCCACCTCGAAGCGCTCGCTGGAGCGGAACGCGAACACCGAGGAGAGGCAGTTGGTCACCTGCTCGTTCAGGAGGTCCCCGGCGTTCTGGGAGACGAGGATGAGCGCTGTGTTGCGGGAGCGGCCCATCCGGGAGACCTCGGGGACGAGCTTGGCGCCCTCGGGGGTGGAGGTGACCGCCCACGCCTCGTCCAGGAAGATCGCCTTGGGCAGGTGGCGGTCCAGGCCGTTCATCAGGCGGCGGGCGAACTGGGACACCAGGTAGAGCAGGGCGACGGAGAGCCTCTGCTCGTAGGAGTAGTCGTCGCGGCCCACGCCGGAGTCGGGCAGGGTGAGCCCGCCCAGGGTGAACACGGTGGTCCAGCCCTCGGAGTCGATCTGCGTCTCGCCCTGCGGGTCGAAGCAGAGCGAGGCGAGCCGCATCTCGGACATGGACTGCAGGACCGCGCCCAGGTTGCGGGAGGCGGCTCCGGGCGAGGAGACGAGGTGGTCGACGACCTTGGCGAGGGAGGGCCGGGGCTGGTTGGCGACCGCGGCGACCGCCTGGATCATGGCGGACTCGCGCTCCTCGCTCATGCGGGGCAGCAGGAGCCGCAGGGTCTCGGTGGCCATGGTCTTCTTGGCGGCGAGGTCGTCGCCGAAGGCGAACGGGTCGAGCAGCCCGGGCTGGGCCGATCCCAGTGACATGATCCTGGCCTTGCGGCCCCGGCGCCGGAGGAGCTCGACGAGCGACTCGGCGTCGCCCTTGGGGTCGATGGCGGCGACGGTGACGCCGCGCAGGGCCAGCTGGTAGATGAGCAGGAGCGCCAGGGTGGTCTTGCCGCCGCCGGGCTCGCCGGTGATGGCGATGGCGGTGGGGCGGTTGCGCGCGGCGGCGACCATGGGGTCGAAGTGCACGATGGAGCGGGCCCGGCCGATGCTCTCGCCGATGTAGGGGCCCACCCAGCCGCCCCCGCTGCGGTCGACGCGGTCCCCGACCTCGACGGTGGCGGTGGGCATGCCGCCCGCGATGGTGCGCAGGGGCTGGCGCTGGGCGTACGCCTGGAGCCGGATGCGGTCACCCGGCAGGGACTCGTTGAACAGGGAGAACTGGTCGCCGGTGGAGTTGATGACGTCGATGCCGATGTCGCGGTAGTGCTCGACGACGGCCTCGACCTGCTGGACGAGGAGGCGCTCGGTGGGCGCGGACACCATGAGCCGGTGCCAGCCGTAGACGAAGGGCAGCCGCTCCTTGGTGATGCCGTGCTCCAGCATGCGGGCGGCGTCGATCTGCTCGGCGAGCGCGATGGGCGCCTCCACCCCGGCCTCGCGGATGTGCGCGTCCATGTCGCGGGCGTGCGCGAGCTTGCGGCCGACGTCCTTGGATGCCTTGGCCGGCGGGATGAGCTTCATCCGCAGGGACACCTCGACCGGGAAGGGGAGAGCGTCGGCGTGGTGCAGCCACGGTTCGCCGTCCGGGAAGGGCATCAGGTCGGGGAAGCGGGCGAACGACAGGAACGCGACGTGGGTGGAGCCGGAGGGCTGTTCGAGGCGGAGCATGGAGCGGCCGTTGTGGACGACCCCGTCCACCAGCGCCTCGATCTCGCCGCGCCCCCAGGTGCGGCGGCCGGCGGCGGAGGGCCGGACCTCCTCGGCGGAGCCGCTGACCGAGTGTCTGATGAGCCACGCGATCTCGTCGGAGGTGGCGTGGCGCGCGTGGAGGGAGCTGGCCGCCAGCGCGCGGCCGAGCCGCTCGGACTGGTCCGTCCAGCGGGCGATCTCCTTGTCGTCCACGGCGTCGTCGTCGATGCCGAGGACCTCCTCGGTGCGCTGGTAGGCGCCGAACACCTGGGAGAACAGGCCGAGGCCGGTGCCGGAGCCCCGCAGGCCGAGGCGGACCCCGAGGTAGACCTCCTTGGTCCAGAAGTCCTTGGCCCACACGTGCCTGTACATCTCGTCGAGGTAGTCGTACCAGCCGGGGCCGGAGTCGGAGGTCCCGTCCAGGCTGGTGGCCCACTGGGCGGCCGGGTAGGTGCGGTGGGCGACGCGCAGGTGGACCTCGGCGTCGTTCATGCGGATGGCGGCGAGGGCGATGGTGATGTTGGTGGCCAGGGCCTGGCGCTCCTCGGGGGTGGTGAACTCGTAGGACACCGTCGGGAGCCGGAAGTAGGCCCAGGCCTCGTTGTCGCTGAAGAGCACGCGGTCGTCGAAGTAGCGGACCGTGAGGCGGGTCGCGCCGCGGGTCCCCCTGGTACCGGTCATCTCTGAGCCCTTCTGGTCGCGTCGCGTGTCGGGCGGGCCCGGAAGGCGGACGCACCCGGGCCTGCCGCCTGTGCCACCCTCCATAGTGGAGCATCGTGCCGGGGCCGTAGAAGCGGACGGGGTTACGGCGCGCCAGAATCCCCGCGAAAACGTGGCGCGCGCCCGTACGGGAGGGGCCCGCCCCCGTCGCGGGGGCGGGCCCGGGGACCGCGGTCGCGCGGTCCCGCGGCGGCGGTCGCCGTTCAGCAGGCGGAGTCGAGGGTGCCCTGGACGGAGGACTTCTCCGCGGAGGTCACGGTGAGGTCGTACACGTACTTCACGTTGATCCAGGACTTGACGTAGTCGCAGTGGACGGCGGTGTTGGTCGGCATCCACTGGGACGGGTCCTTGTCGCCCTTGGAGCCGTTGCTGGACGGGGTGGCGAGCCACAGCTGCGAGCTGGTGACGTCGTTGGCGAAGTCGGCGCGCCGGGACGTGGACCAGTCGGCCGCGCCGGTCTTCCACGCCTCGCTCAGCGGCACCTGGTGGTCGACGCTGATGTCGGACGGCTCGTCGTACACCCAGGTGTCGTCGAAGGCGCTGTACCAGCTGCCGGAGGTCGGCTGGCAGTCGTCGTCGGTGACCACGTCGTGCCCGTCGCGGAGCAGGACGACCTGGCGGGCGGTACAGGGGCTGTCGACGACGTTCCAGTGCGGGAAGAGGCTGCGGTCGTAGCCGGTCTGGGGCCCCTTGGCCGCGACGGTCAGGGAGCCGAGCTGGGCGCGGGCCTCGGAGGTGCTGGGGATGCCGGGCGGCAGGACGTGGTCCGCCGCGGCGGGCGTGGACCATCCGATGACGGCGGCGAGGGTCGCCGCGGCGGCGGCCGCGAGTACGCGCGGGACCGCGCGGGGGAAGGGGGTCACGTTTTTCTCCTCTTGAGCGGGTCGAGGAAACAAGGACCCCACTACTGTGGGGTAACGACGCTTTCCGCGCCAGTACCGGACAGGGAATTCGCACCTGTTCGGAAGTGACGGCCCCGCGTCTCCCCCCTTAATTTTGTCCCGACCTCTGTACCGTTTACTCGTGAACCAGATCACAAGTAAATCGCCCTGGGTGACGGCGTGTTTCGTTGCCTGTGACGGCGGAGCGGCCACCTGCGCGGACGTCCGGGCACGCCGACCGGGGGCACCGGGGGCGACGGAGGGCAGGTGGGCCCGGAGGATCCGAACGCCGGGGGCGGTCGGGGCGGGGCCGGCGAGAGCGCATTTATGCGTTTCGGCCCATAAGTAAAACGGTCCTACCCGGAAATGTAAACGACAAACACGAGAGCCGTGGGCGATTCAGGAATCTCCGGCCGATATTTGTTAAGTTCGCATGTCGTAGGGAACGCCGTCTACCTCAGAGAGGACGAACCCCACGGGGACAGGCCATGACTCTCCTGATAGACATACCGACCGCGGACGAGTACCCGACCCGCAAGGCCCACGAGCCCGCACTCCTGTACCGCAGGTCCCCCACCGTGTGGGGGTCTGCCGACGGCGGGCCCTTCTCCGCGGAGGAGATCGCGGACTACGACCGGCGCGGCTACACCCAGATCGACTCCCTCGTCAGCGGCGAGGAGGTCCAGGCCTACCGCGCCGAGCTGGAGCGGCTGTCGGCCGACCCCGGCCTCCGGGAGGACGACCGCGTGGTCGTCGACCCCGAGTCGGGCGGCGTCCAGTCGGTCTACGCGGTGCACGAGCTCAGCGACGTCTTCGCCGAACTCGTCAACGACCCGCGCCTGGTCGGGCGCGCACGCCAGATCCTGGGATCGGACGTGTACGTGCACCAGAGCCGCGTCAACCACAAGCCCGGCTTCGGCGGCGGCTCGTTCTTCTGGCACTCCAACTTCGAGACGTGGCACGCCGAGGACGGCATGCCGCGGATGCGGGCGGTGAGCTTCTCCGTCGCCCTGACCGAGAACCACCCCCACAACGGCGCCCTGATGGCCATCCCCGGCTCGCACCGCACGTTCGTCTCGTGCGTGGACCCGGCCCCGAGCCCGCACCACCGGACCCCGCCCAAGACGCGGGGCGTCGGCGTGCCCGACGAGAGCTCGCTCTCGCTGCTCGCCCACCAGCACGGCATCGAGGTGCTGACCGGTCCCGCGGGCGGGGCGACCGTCTTCGACGCCAACTGCATGCACGGCTCCGGCGACAACATCACGCCGCACCCGCGATCGGACGTGTTCGTGGTGTTCAACAGCGTCGAGAACGCCTGCACCACGCCGTTCGGCTCCGCGGGACCGCGCCCGGAGCACATCGCCTCCCGGGACTTCACCCCCGTGGGGCGCTGAACCACCGCCGCGCGGACGGGCCCCGCTCCTGCCCGCGCGGCGGTTCACCGTGTCCCCGTGCCGTACCGGCGCCCGGAGCCCCCGAGGGCTCCGGGCGCCGGTCGGTTCCCGGCCCGGTAGCCGCCTGCCGGGCGGCGGCCGGGGCCGGTCCCGGCCGCTACCGGACGAGCGCGTTGACGAGGACGCCTCCGAGCGCGCCGTGGGCGCGCTTGGTAGCCGGGCGCAGGGCCCCGACGTCGATCCTGGTGTAGGACGAGCCGAGGTGGTCGTCCCACGGGATGCGGACGATGGCCCGGCAGCGCCCGCGCGCGACCCGCTCGGCGGCGTCGACGTCCTTGAGGCTGCGCTTGCTGACGCCGTTGACGACGAGCACCGAGTTGGCCCGCAGCGCGTTGTAGCCGTTGCCGTCCAGCCAGTCGAACGTCATCGAGACCGCCCGTTCGGCGTCGGCGTTGGCCGGGGCGACCAGTACCAGGCCGTCCGCGACCGGCAGCGCCCGCGCGACGCCGGTGGCCGCGGGGTCCAGCAGGGTGATGCCGTAGAACGAGCCGAGCAGGGACGCGAGCTGGCCGTAGTCGCGGTCGTCCAGGGTCTGGACGTAGGGGTCGTCCAGGGTCTGGACGACCTCCAGTCCGGTGCCCGACTGGCTGGTGTAGCCGCTCATCCGGGCGTAGTCGCCGATCGCGTCCGCGTTGGCGAGCAGGGCGGTCAGGGTCTCCGGGGTCTGGGCCCCGACCCTGCGGGAGAGGCCGTTGGGTCCGGGGTTGACGTCGACCGCGACGACCAGGTCGTCGCGGTGCGCGGCCAGGGTGTGGCCGATCATGAGGGCGGTGACCGTCTGCCCCGCCCCTCCGGTGCACCCCAGGACCACGAGGCTGCGCGGGCCCTCCAGCGGGGTGCGCAGCCGCTCGATGTCGCTGGGGGGCAGGTCCGAGCGGACGGGCGCCGCCCCGCCGGTGACGACCTTGGCGAGGCGCCGCCAGCCCCGGGTGCCGCCGGACTCGCTGCCGCCCGGCTCGCCGCGGAGGGGCTCCTCCGGCTCCCTGACGGGCTCGGGAGGCCGGGGCCGCTGCGACGGGACGCCGTTGGGCGTGTCGCCCAGGCTCTCCTGTTCGCCCGTGCCGTGGTCGAGTTCGAGCTGGGGCCGGGGGTCCCGGGGGGACGCCTCGGGCTCGTCGCCCGGGGCGGGCTGGCCGAAGAGCTGTCCGAGCTTGCGGGCGTTCTGGGCGACCCGGTGGAAGACGCCGTCACCGGGGTCGTCGCCGTCCGCGGCCCCCGGGTCCGAGGGGGGCTCCGGGTCCGTACCGGGCGCCCCGTCGCCGGAGTCCCGGGCCGCGGCGGCGGGCGCGGCGGCGCCCGTGCCGCCGGGGTCCGCCGTCCCCCGCGACCACGGGTCCCCGGATCCGGGGCCCTCCGCCGCGAGGGCGTCGGCCATGCCGGGGTTGCCCCTGGGGCCGCGGGCGGCGCCCTCGTGCCCGTCCGCGTCGGCGGAGGCGTCCCGCCGGTCCGGTGCGTCCCCCGGGGCGGGCGGCGCGTCCTCCGCCGCGCCGGTGGCGCGCATGGTCCACCTGGTTCGCGGGGCCGCCGCGGCGGCCTCCGTCCCGGAACCGGCCGCCTCGGAGCGGGCGATCTCGGAGCGGGTCCCCGCCGGGCGGACGCCGTCTCCGCGGCCGTCCTCCCCGCGCCCGGCGTCGCGGACCGCTGCCGCGCGGCGGGCCAGGGCCGCGGCCTCGGCCTCCTCCAGGTCGGAGACCGTGCGCCGGCGCGCCGGGCCCGCTCCGGGGTCCGCGCGCACGTTGCGGTCGGCCCGACCGGGTTCGTCGCGGACCTCAGCGAAGCTGACGAGCTCGCCGGTCCCGTGGTCGAGCTGGGTGGGCGGTTTGGCCCCTTCCTCCGGGGCCGCCTGCTCCGGGACGGTCTCCGCGCGCCCGGCCGGCTCCGCCGCGTCCTCCTGCTCCGGCGCGCGGCGCACCGGCTCGGCGGCCTCCGTCCGGACCTCCTCCGTGCCGGGTGCGCCGGCCGGTCCGGACACGGCGACGGCGTCCTCGCGCAGCTCGCCGGCCGGGATGACCGGGTTCCCGCGGTCGCCGACCTTGGGCTGGTCCGGGTGGCGCTTCTTCCCGTCCTCGAACCACTCGCCGGGGTCCCGGGGGGCGTCCCGTTCGGTGCTGGGGACGGCGTCGGCGAACTTGGGGCGGGGCGGGGCAGGGGTGTCCGCCGTGATGAGGTGCCGGTCGAGCACCGACATGTGCGCGTCCCACTCCGGTCCCCGGTCCTGCGGTTCCTCCTCCGGCCTCCGGGGCATGGCGTCCTGTTCGCCGGTGCCGTGGTCCAGTTCCGGTGCGGGGACCGCGGCCGCGGTGCGGGACGCCTCGGCGTCGGGTGCGGCGTCGGGTGCGGGACCCGTCGCGGGGGACTCCGGGGGACGCGGGCCCCGGGTCCGCGCCTCCTCCCGCATGACCGGGGCCTGCGGGGCCCCGGAGACCGTGGCGGAGTCGGCCGGGTCCCCGGGTTCCCCGGTGTCGTGGTCGTCGTCGACGGCGACCCGCGCGTCCTGGCCGGAAGCCGGACCGGTCCCGTGCTCCGGAGCCCGCCCGTCGTCCCCGCGGTCCGCCTCCTCCGGGGAGGCGGCGGCCGGGGGCAGCCACGGCACGGCGGTCTCCGCGGCGGGCCGGCCGGTGGCGGCCGCGAAGCGGACCGCGTAGTCGGACAGGTCCGCGTGGTCGGCGGGGCCCTCCCCGGTCCGTCCCTCGTCCAGGTCCCACGGGGCGGCGTGCGGGCGTCCCCGGCGGCGCGGAGCCCGGGGCTCCTCGGAGGCCCGGTCCCCCTCGCCGGGGGCGGGCGCGGTCCCCGCTTCGGGGAGGCCGAGTCCCTGGGCCCGGACGGGGCGCTGCTCCTTCGGGCCCCGTTCGCGCACCTGCTCGGTGCGGCGCTCCTCCAGGTCCTTCGCGACCCGGATCCCCTGGGTGCGGCCGCGCAGGCGCCGCGCGGCGGGCGTGTCCTCCTGCGGCTCGGGGTCGGGGGCGGACATCACCTCCTCGGCACGGCGGCGCTCCCGTCCCGGCGCCCGGTTCCCGGCGACGGCGTCGGCGACCTCGTCCCGGCTGAGGGCGCCGGTGTCGCCGAGTGAGTAGGCGCTCTTGGAGGTGAGGCCGACGGGGGTCTCGCCGGAGGAGGCGCGCAGGTTGGCGAACCACGCGTCGCTGTCGCGCTGTTCGTCGTTCTCGGTCCGGTGGACCGGCTCGTCGTCGAACGCGTCCCGTTCGCCGTCGTCGCCGCTCCCGGCCTCCTCCGGGGCGGCGGGGCGCTCCGGTCGCAGGCCCCACCCGAAGTAGTTGAGCACGCGGCGGCCGACCCCCCGGCGCGGCCCGTCGGGGCCGTCCGGCGTGCCGGGGTCCCCGTGGGGCCCCCCGGGCTCCCCGGAGGCGTGGAACGCCCCGCCCCGGGCCTCCTCCGGCGCCCGGTCGCCGGGTCGCGCGAGGGACGCGACGGCGACCGGGACGCGCTCCTCGCGCGCGGGGGCCCCGGCCTCCCCGGCCCGTTCCGGCGCGGTCCGCTCCTCCGGGGACGCGGCCCGGGAGGGCGCCGCGGACGCGCGCACGGCGGAGGACGGGAGCAGGGGCGCCGCCGGGACGCGGACCGGCTCGCGGTCCCCGGGCCCGGCGCCCCTCCCCGGCGCGGCGGGCGCCGGCGCCTCCTCGACCGCCGGCGCGGACGCGGAGACGCGTTCGGCCAGGCCGGGCAGCGGGGGCGCGGACGCGGGGGCGGGGCGCACGGCCGGCGTCTCCTCGGCCGGGGCCGCGGCGGGGGCGGCCTCCACCGCCCGGCGCTCGGCGCGGCGGCGCCTGGGCACGGCCAGGGGGCCCGCCTCGGGGTCGCGGTGCCACACGCGCACCGCGACGCGGACCTCGGAGGGCTCGTACTCGGGGGCCAGACGGGTGTACACCCTGGCCTCGGCGAGGAAGCGCGCCTGGGAGAGGAGCAGCTCGGTGAGCCGCTTGCCCTCGATGACCGGCCGCGTCGCCAGCACCGTGATCACCCCGGGGGGCACGACCCAGAGCACCAGGTGCCAGCCGTTGCCGAACACGAAGGGCGCGTTGAGGATGCTGAGCAGGACCACCCAGAGCGCGAACACGCCCAGGGCGACCCCGAACGTGCCCACCGGGAGCGGCATGGGCAGCCGGAAATCGTAGAGCTTGTACAGCCGCTTCTCGATACGCCAGATGTTGGTGTACGTGGGCAGATCCACGTTCCCGGCCTCCCTCGCCTATTCCGTCGATACGCCCATCGCTCGGGCGAGCGCCACTGCGATGACCTCGATGATGCCGGGGACGTAGAACACGATCCCGATGAAGATCGCCAGGATGATGAACTGCGCGAACCGTGTGATCTCCCTCGTGAACAGGAAGAACACCGCCACGATGGACACGATGACGAGGAAGAGGGGCCCGAAGAAGCCGCGCAGGAAGTCGGCGAGGCCCCCGGTGTCGGGGGCGTTCTCCGTCGGGGTGGTCCCGACCGCGAGGGTCAGCAGGTCGGTGGCGCCAACGGCATGGAACACGTCAGGTGTGGATGACAGCAGGGGGAGCATGTCAGGCGCCGTCCTCCGCTGTCGTGACCGGTGTGCTCATGGTTCTTCTCGTCTCCTTGCCTACTGGCCCCGTCACCCGCCGAACGAGCGGGGGGCTCCCTGGATGTCGCGGACGTGCCACTCCGAACCGGAGTCGACGACCGTGACCAGGTAGTTCTGTGTCACCTGTCCGACCTCGGCCCCGTCGGGGGCCGGGACGCTCCACGTGACCGTGGCCGCTACCCGTCGTACGTCATCATCCCCGTTCGGGGACTGTGATGGCACCGCCATATCGGACAGTTCGACGAATTCCAGGCTGTTCTCCGGAAGTGGGGCGATGGTGACGCCCGGTTCGACGTAGCGCTCCAGGTGCGCGGGCTCCCCCGCGTAGGCCTCGAAGAAGCCCGACAGCACCTCCGTCAGCTGCTCGGCGGCCTGCGGGTCGGTCTCGAAGGAGGCCTCCTCCGGCAGGCTCGCCCGGCTGGGCGGGGCGAGGAAGGCCGGGGCGCCGGCCACCACCAGTGAGTCCCCGTCCGCGTAGACGGGCACGTCCAGGCGCATGGGTTCGCCGTTGACGTCGGCCCGCACGATGATGGAGGCGTTGTGGTCGTCGTGGACGTCCACGGCGACGACGGTGAGGTTGTCCCCGGTGAGGCTGTCGGCGGGGACCTCGAGCCCGGCCGCCTCGCCCTCGGGGACGAACGCCGCCAGGGCCGACAGTCGCGCCTCGGTGTCGGCGGTGTCGAGGTAGGCGTCGGCGAACCGGAGGCCGAAGGCCGCGGCCGCCGTCTCCGGGTAGGCGGGCTCCTCCGCCTGCTCGGGCTCCTCGGAGGCCGTGGGCAGGGCGAACCCCCCGCGCAGGGGGAACCAGATGCCGTTGAAGACGACGACGATGATGAACGCCCACAGGACGGCGCGTCCCACGCCGACCCACCAGCGCCCGCCCGACCCGGCACGGGGCCGTCGGGTTCGGGGGGCGTCGAACTCCATCTCGTCGCCCTCCCGGTCACGTACGGCGGTGCCGCGTCGTGACGCCTTCGCCATCCCCGCCTCCTGCACACAGTTCCGCGCCGCCCGCTTCGGACGGCGTATCCGCCACGCCCTTGTCTACCCCATCCCTATAGTGAGGCATTGTGGGGGTTGGGAGCGGCCTCCGTGACTCCGCGTTTCCCCGCCAACAACGCATTGCGCGCAACGGTAGAACTTCCCAAAAGGTGCATACCACAGCAACGGTTCAGAGAACTCAAGGTGGGGCTGTGTACATCGGCGCAGTTTTGGTTGGGCCGGAAAGCGATTAGTCACTCGGCAGGGAGCAAGTTCTGTCCTCCGGGGGCAGGAAACCGTTGACGGGATGTAACCGGGATCTCCTTCCGGCGGATCCGAAAGCCCTCCGGGGAGCCCGAGGACGCCACCGCGGCCCCACCCCTCCCACCGCCCCCGCACGCACGGCGCCCCCGCGGCGGGGTCCCCGGGGCCCTGCGGGGCGCGGTGCGGCGCCTAGGATGGCGCGATGCTCCCCCGCCGCCCCCTCGCTCGGGCCCTGCTGGCCCTCTACGCCGCGTTGTCCGCCCTCCACCTCGCCGTCCAGTGGCACGGCGCCGACGACTGGTCCCGCCCGACACAGGCGCTGCTGATGCCCGTCCTGGCCGCCGTCCTCCTCGCGGAGGCCGCCCGGCCGGGCGCACGCCTCGCCGCCCTGGCCGCGACCGCCCTCGGCCTCTCCTGGCTCGGCGACACCGCGCCCGCGCTGGCCTCGGGCGACACGGCGTTCCTGTTGATGGTGGGGTTCTTCCTCGTCGCGCAGGTCGTGTACGCCGTCGCCTTCGCGCCCCTGCGGTCGGACAGCGTCCTCCACCGCCGCAGGGCGCTCCTCGTCCCCTACGCCGCGGCCGTGGGGGCGCTGACCCTGGCCTGCGCCCCCGGCGCGGGAGACCTGCTGGTCCCGGTGCTCCTGTACGGGCTCTGCCTGGGGACGGCGGCGGTCCTCGCCACCGGGGTCCACCCGCTCGCGGGGGTCGGCGGGGCGCTGTTCCTCGTCTCCGACGGCCTGATCGCCCTCAGGGCGTTCGTCCCCGGGTTCGGCCTCCCCGGGGACGGCTTCTGGGTGATGCTCACCTACACCGCGGCGCAGGCGCTGCTCGTGCTCGGCGTCCTGGCCCGGCTGCGGGCACCGGGCCGGTCCGCCCCCGTGCCGGGCGCGGCGCCCGCCGACAGCGCGTGAGGGGCCGCGTGCCGCCGCGGTCACGGCGGCGCGCGGCCCCTCACGGGTGCTGCGGGATCCCGGGTCCGGTCAGACGTTGAAGCGGAACTCGACCACGTCGCCGTCGGCCATCACGTACTCCTTGCCCTCCATGCGGACCTTGCCCGCGGCGCGGGCGGTCTGCATGTCGCCCGCGGCCACGAGGTCGTCGTAGGAGACCACCTCGGCCTTGATGAAGCCGCGCTGGAAGTCGGTGTGGATGACGCCGGCGGCCTCGGGGGCGGTCGCGCCCTTGCTGATCGTCCAGGCGCGGGCCTCCTTGGGCCCGGCGGTCAGGTAGGTCTGGAGCCCGAGGGTGTCGAAGCCGACCCGGGCGAGCTGTGCCAGGCCCGACTCGGACTGCCCCAGGGACTCCAGGAGCTCCTGTGCCTCGTCGTCGTCCAGTTCGGCCAGCTCCGCCTCGATCTTGGCGTCGAGGAAGATCGCCTCGGCCGGGGCGACGAGGGCCTGGAGCTTGCCGCGCAGCGCCTCGTCGGCGAGCTCGTCGGTGTCGAGGTTGAACACGTAGATGAACGGCTTGACCGTGAGCAGGCTCAGCTCGCGCAGCCGGTCCAGGTCGATGCCCTCGGCGGCGGACAGCGACGTGCCGCCGTCCAGGACCTCCTGGGCCCGCCGGGCGGCCTGGAGCAGCTCCTGGGCGTCCTTGTCCTTGGCGTTGCGCTTGGCGTCCTTCTCCAGGCGCGGGAGCGCCTTCTCCAGGGTCTGGAGGTCGGCGAGGATCAGCTCGGTGTTGATGGTCTCGATGTCGCGGGAGGGCTCGACGTCGCCGTCGACGTGCGTGACGTCGGGGTCGTCGAAGGCCCGGATCACCTGGCAGATGGCGTCGCTCTCGCGGATGTTGGCGAGGAACTTGTTGCCCAGGCCCTCACCGGTGGAGGCGCCGCGCACGATGCCCGCGATGTCGACGAAGTCCACCGTCGCCGGGAGGACCTTGGCCGAACCGAAGATCTCGGCCAGCTTCCCGAGCCGGCCGTCGGGCACGCCCACGACCCCGACGTTGGGCTCGATGGTCGCGAACGGGTAGTTCGCCGCCAGAGCGTCGTTCTTGGTCAGGGCGTTGAAGAGGGTGGACTTGCCGACGTTGGGCAGGCCGACGATCCCGATAGACAGACTCACAAGGCCAGAGTCTATGCGGACCGGCGGGTGGGACGGTCCCCCGCCGCCGGAAACCGGGACCGATCACCGAAACACGCTGCACAGGGGACGCTGCTCACAGTAGGTTCGTTCAACGTCTCCGGGGACCGGGGGCGGAAACCGTCCGGGCGGCCGTGTGCCGCGCACCGGGCTCCCGCACCCCGCGTCCCCGGTCGAAAACACGGCCGCTGACACGGGGGAGGCGGCATCCGGTGGACGTCCGGTCCGCGCCCGGCGGGGGCGACGGGGGCCACAGGGGCACGGTGGGCTCCTCGACCGACCCGGCGCGACGGGCGGGCGGCACGTCCGGGGGTACCGCGCGCCGGCGCGGCCCCGCCGCGGGGGCGGCGGGGCCTTCCGCCCACCCGCCCCTGCCGCGGCCACGTTCCTGGGGGAGGACAACTGTGGTCACCGAACAACTCCGGGCGCTCGTGCGCCGCTACCCGCTCGTCCGCTTCGCGACACGGCAGATCCGCGTGCGCCTGCCGAGGCGGCTGGGCGGTCTGGACCCCGCGCACGTCCCGCCGTGGAGCCGCAGCTTCACCTTCGCCCTTCCCCGGCTGGCGTCGGACGCCCGCGGGACCGGGCCGGACAGCCTCACCCTGCGGCTCCCCGGCGACCTGACGGTGCCCCGGCGCCTGGCCGCGTTCGGCCTGGCCCGCCACGAACCCGACAGCCTGGCCTGTTTCCTCGCCATGCTCGGCCACACGCGGCCCGGGGCGGTGCTCGACGTCGGGTCGGGGGTGGGGGTCTACTCGGTGCTGGCCGCCGCGCGCAGCAGCCGGCCCGTGTTCGCCTTCGAGCCCACGCCCGAGATCGCCTCGGCCGCCCGCGCGGTGTCGTCCTCCGCGGACCTGGGGTTCTCGGTGGTGGAGCTGGCGCTGAGCAACCACAACGGCACCGCCCACCTGCGCCGGGCCAGGAACAACGACATGTGCAACACGCTGGTGCACGCCGCCCGGGGAGACCTGTCCCACATCACCGTGGGGGTGAGCACCCTGGCCCGGTGGAGCGAGACCGCGTCCGCCGCCCCGGCGGTCGTGAAGATCGACACGGTCGGCACGGAGCCCGACGTGGTCGCCGGGGGGCTGGAGGTGCTGCGCCGGTACCGGCCGTGGATGCTGGTCAGGGTCCGGCCCGACCGGGGGGTCGAGGAGCGGTTGATGGCGCTGCTCGACCCGCTGGAGTACACGTGGTACCCGGTGAGCGGGAGGCCCCCCTACCGGCCGCGTCCGGAGATCGCCGGACGGGCCTCACCCGCCTCGGAGAGGATGTGGCTGTTCACGCCCGAGCCGGCCCCCTCCGGTTTCTGGGCCTCGGTGTCCGGTTGGCGCGAGGCGCTCGGGGCCTGCTCCCCGGGTCCCAGGAGCGCCTGAGCCGGCGGGGCGGCCCGCGCCGGGGCCCGCCCGGACCGCGCGCGGCCCGGGGGCGGGGCCGTGGTCGGCCGGGAGGGCTCCCGGGCGGCTACAGCAGCGCCCGGGCCGCTCCGGCCGCGGTCTTGCGGGGGGACGACGGCGCACGGCCGCGCGCCCAGTCGTCCAGGGCGTCGACCAGGGCCGCCGGCTCGTCGCGGTGGACGCAGTGGCCCGCCCCCTCCACGACCCGTACGGTGAAGCCGCGCTCGGCGAGCTCCCGTGCCGCACGCGGGTCGACGGTGATGCCGTTCCCCGCGCGCAGGACGAGGGAGGGGACGGCCGGCCTCTCCGGGAGGAAGTCCCTTCCGGCGACCTCCGAGGCGACGAAGTCGAAGAACGCCGGGTCGAAGGAGGCGAAGCCGCTGAGCTCCTTCTCGACGTCGGCGTCGCTCCACCTGGGGTTGAGCTGGCGCACGCCCTCGACGTCCGCGGTGGCGAACACCCTGCGCATGCGCTCGCCCGCGTCGTCGGCCATGGGCGGGAGCCGGAACGCCGGGTCGACGTAGACCGCCCGGCGGGGCCTGAGCCGCTCGACGGCCAGGGAGAGCGCGACCCCGCCCATCGAGTGTCCGACGACCGCGTCGAGCCCCGTGGGGAGGGAGTCCGCCAGGTCGTCCCCGAGCGCCTCGACGCTGTAGCGGCCGCGCGGACTGCGTCCGTGGCCGCGCATGTCCACGCCGAGCACACGGTGGCCGCGGCCGACCAGTTCGGCCTCGACGGCGTGCCAGGTCCCGTGGTGTGCCATGGCCCCGTGGACGAGGGCGATGGTGTGGTCTCCGGCGCCGCTGCTGTAGGTCTCCAGTCGCATGGGAGGGGCCTCCTCGGATAGGGGGACTGCGGGGGATCCGGGGCCGGTGCGGGGCTCCGGCCTTCGCGTACGGACCTCCAGGGTCTCGAAAACTTTTGCACGAGGAAAGAGGGTGTCCGGATGCGGACTCGGGTCCGCGTCCTCCCACCGCCCCCCGGAGCCCCGGTGGCGACGCCGCCTCCCACGGGACGGCCCCGCGCGGGACGGCCGCGGGGCCCGGGGCGTCGGACATGCCGGACTTGGTCGGCCTGCCCGCCGATGTCCTGCGTGGCGGGGAGACCGGGGCGCACGGCGGCTGGCACCATGTGCGCCATGGACGGTCTCGCACTCGTACTCATGCTCCTGGTCGGCCTGGCGATCGGCGCCGCCGTGGGCTGGATCCTCGCCCGCGGGAGGGAGGCCGAGGCCCGTGCGGACGCCCGGGCCGCCGAGGAGCGGGCGGCCTACGTCGAGGAGCAGCTCGGCGACCGGTTCCGCGCCCTGTCCGCGCAGGCCCTGGACCAGACCAACCAGCGCTTCCTGGAGCTCGCGGAGGGACGCCTGCGCGCGGTCAGCGCCCAGGCGGGCGGGGACCTCGACGAGCGGCGGCGGGCGGTGGAGCGCATGGTGGAACCGCTGACCGAGACGCTGAACCGGGTGGAGCGGCAGCTCAGGGAGGTGGACGCGGGACGCGTGGCCGCCCACGCGGAGCTGGCCAAGCAGGTGGAGTACGTGCGCGAGGGGTCGGAGCGCCTGGGGGAGCAGACCCGGTCCCTGGTGACCGCGCTGCGGCGGCCCGAGGCGCGCGGCCGGTGGGGCGAGCTGCAGCTGCGCCGGGTGGCGGAGCTGGCGGGAATGGGGCCCCACTGCGACTTCGAGGAGCAGGCGGCGACGCGGGACGGGTCGCAGCGCCCCGACATGGTGGTGCGCCTGGCCGGGGGCAAGAACATCGTCGTGGACTCCAAGGTGCCGCTCTCCGCGTACCTGGACGCCGTGGAGGCGGGTCGGGAGGAGGCCGCGGGGGAGCGCCTGCGCGCCCACGCGCGGCACCTCCGCACACATGTCGACCAGCTGGCGGCCAAGTCGTACTGGGCGGCGTTCACCCCGGCGCCGGAGTTCGTGGTGCTGTTCATCCCCGGAGAGGCCTTCCTGGCCCCGGCCCTGGAGCACGACCCCGACCTGTTGGAACACGCGATGGCGCGGCGGGTCCACATCGCCACGCCGACGACGCTGATCTCCCTGTTGCGGACGGCGCAGTACGCGTGGCAGCAGGAGGCGCTGAGCGAGAACGCGAGGGCGGTGTTCGACCTCGGCAAGCAGCTGCACGAACGGCTGGGGAGGCTGGGCGGGCACGTGGAGGGCCTGGGACGGGCGCTGACCAGGACCGTGACCGCCTACAACCAGACGGTGGGGTCGCTGGAGAGCCGCGTGCTCGTGACCGCCCGGCGGTTCGGCGAGCTGGGCCTCGTGGAGGGCGGGCTGGACCGTCCGAGCGGCGTGGAGGAGCGCCCGCGCACGGTGGCGGCCCCCGAGTTGTCGGGGTACGGGCCGGACGTCCCGGGAGAGGACGGGTACGCGCTCGGCGGACCGGTGGCGGACGGCCCCCCGGGGCGCGACGGGGTCCGTGGGGCGGTTCCCGACGTGGGAGACCGGGAGGGCTCGCATTTCGACGGTATTCGGCATGTGGGTAACGAAAGCAATGGTTCGACCGGAAAAGAGCCCCGAAAGAGCGTGCACGGGTCGTGAAACCGCAGGTCGAGGCAGGTTCGACAAGGCGGCCGAGGACAACTCGGGCGACCGCCTCCGGAGCGGCGGAACCGCGGTGCGTCATGCTGGTGTCCGACGCGTGGGAGGCGTGTTCGCGACGGAAGGGGCAAGTGACCGAAATGGCGACACGTTCCCCGGAAAAGACGCCCTACGATTACTAGAAGTGACACACTAAGAACCGTGAGTAATAAACTGGGGAGGCGAACGGTTATGCCCCCGCGGAAGGCGGACGGTCCGGAGCCCGGGCACGCACCGTACTTCGTGCGGCCCGAGGGCCGCGGCAGGGGCGCGCGGAGCGCCCGGAGGAGAGCGGGCGCGGCCCCGGGCGCCCCGGAGGGGAACCCCGTGCGCCGGCCGCCCCGCCTGACCGGCCGGGGCGGGGTCCTGGTCATCGCCGTGCTGAGCTTCGCCGGGACCATGATCGCCCAGTGGTCGGGCGTCCCCGCCGTGCCGGGCATCGCCTTCACGGTCGCCTGCCTGGCGACGGCGTCCTCGGTCCGCCCCGCCGACCTGCTCCCGCTGTCGGTCAGCCCGCCCCTGGCGTTCTTCGTGGCCGTGGCCGCCGCCGAGGGCGTGCTGGCCCTGGGCAACGAGGGGTTCGCGCGGGTCCTGCTCCTGGGCCTCGCCTCGCGGCTGGCCGAGGCGGCCCCCTGGCTCTTCCTGGGCACCGCGCTGGTCCTGGTCATCGGGGTCTTCCGCGGCCTGCCCGGCAACCTCCGCGACCTGGGCGACGAGCTCAACGGCCGCGGGTAGCGCCGCCGCCGGGCGCACCCCGCGGGGGCCGGCTCCCCGTTCCCCCGGCGGGCGTTCCCACCGCGTGCCGGGCCGTCGCCGGGGGCCGGCGCGGATCAGAAGGGCGCGTCCCCGTCCGCCGGGGGGTCGTCCTCCCGGCGCTCGTCCATGGCGGCGGCCATCTTGGCCCGGGCGCCCTCCAGCCACTGCTCGCACACGCGGGCCAGCTCCTCGCCCCGCTCCCACAGGGCCAGGGACTCCTTGAGGCTGAGCCCGCCCGACTCCAGTCGGCGGACCACCGTGTTGAGCTCCTCGCGGCTCTCCTCGTAGCTCAGCTCCGGCACGGCGGCCCCGCCGCCGTCCTTGCCGTCGGTCTTCGTGCCCTTGGCGGCCATCTCTACTCCCCCTCGGTGGTGTCTTCGGTGTGGACGGACTCCACGGTGGCGGTCAGGCTGTCCTCGGCGAACCTCACCCGCAGGGACTCCCCCGCGTCCGGTTCCGCCGCCGAGCGCACCACCGACCCGTCCTGGCGCTGCACGACGGCGTACCCGCGTGCCAGCGTCGTGGCCGGGGACAGGGCGTGCAGGCGCGCCCTCGTGTGGCCGAGGCCCTCCCCGGCCCGGTCGAGCGACAGGGTGAGGCTCCGGCGGGCCCGGTCGCGCATGTCCGCGACCTGCTCCGCGAGCCGGTCGATCTCCCGCACGGGGCTGGCCAGGACCGGACGGGACCGGATGCCCGAGAGCCAGGAGAGCTCGCGCTTCAGCGCGCCCGTGAGGACCCTGCGCCCCCGGTCGCGCAGCTGCCTGATGATCTCCAGCTGCTCTCCCACGTCGGGGACGGTCTTCTTGGCCGCGTCGGTGGGCGTGGAGGCGCGCACGTCGGCGACGAGGTCCAGGAGCGGGGTGTCCTGTTCGTGGCCGATCGCGCTCACCACGGGCGTGCCCGCCGCCGCGACCGCACGCACCAGCGCCTCGTCGGAGAACGGCAGCAGGTCCTCCAGGGAGCCGCCGCCCCGGGCGATCACGATGACGTCGACCTCCGGGTGCGAGTCCAGCTCCTTCAGGGCCTCCAGCACCTCGCGGACCGCCCGGTCGCCCTGGACGGCGACCTGGCGCACCTCGAAGCGGACGGCGGGCCAGCGGCGGCGGCCGTTCTCCAGCACGTCGCGCTCCGCCGCGGAGTCGCGCCCGCAGACCAGCCCCACCGTGGCGGGGAGGAAGGGCAGGGGCCGCTTGCGCCCCTCGTCGAACAGCCCCTCCGCCGCCAGGGTGCGCCGCAGCTGCTCCAGCCTGGCCAGGAGCTCGCCCAGGCCCACGTGGCGGATCTCCAGAGCGCGGAGCGAGAAGGTGCCGCGCACCTCGTAGAAGTCGGGTTTGGCGTGCACGACGACACGCGCCCCCGCCTCGGGGGGCGGGCTCTGCGCGTCCAGCACCGAGGTCTGGCAGACCACGCGCACCGACACGTTCGCGACCGGGTCGCGCAGCGTGATGTAGGCCATCCGCCCCCGGCGGTTGAGTTCGGCGATCTGCCCCTCGACCCAGATGCGGCCCAGGCGGCCGATCCACTGGCCGACGGCGTTGAGGACGACTCGTACCGGTTGCGGCGCCTCGGCGGAACTCTCCATGCCCATGGCAACCGAGCCTAGGGGAGGCCGGGGACAGTTCCGGGCAGGCCGGTCACCGGGCGCGGCCGCGCGCCGTGGCGGCCGCGCCCGGACCCGGTCAGCCCTGGGCGTCCCCGCCCGCGGACACCGTGTTGTCGATACCGATGTCGGTGATGTCGGGGTCGCCCCCGGCGTGGTGGACGGTGTTCTCGGCACCGGTCACGCGGATGGACTCGGCGCCGCCGACGTGGACGGTGAGGGAGTTGCCCGTGACGGTGACCGCGCCGCACTGGCCGTTGAGGACGACCTCCGCGCCGCTGGCGGTCACGTTGACGTCGCGGCCGTCGCAGTCCTCGGTGACGCTGCCCTCGACCGACGCGATGTTGATGTCGCCGGTCCCGTCGTCGATGGTCACGCCGCCGCCCTCGTCGAGGGTCACGTCGCCGTTCTCGTTCCCGACCGTGACGTCGCCGTCCGAGTCGACGGAGACCTCTCCGTCCTCACTGCCGACGGAGACGCCGTCGGGGTCGACGCTGACCTCCTGGTCGGTGCCGGGGATGCCGACCGAGCAGCCGGTCAGCCAGAAGGCCGCCGCTGCGAGGAGTGCGGCGGTGGAAGTCGCAGAACGCATGGTCATAGTCCTTCGAGCGGGGAAGCGCCGGGGTGCGCTCGTCAGTAGGACGTTCCCCGCCCCCGTGTGGTTCCGCCGGGGCACGGCACAGGCGCCCGCCGGGCCCGCCGGCCGCTACGCCCCGGCTTCCAGCTTGGCGATGCGGTTGTCGTACATCTTGATGAACTCGGTGCGCCCGCCGTGCGCGACCTCGTAGGCGCGCAGGTCGCGGACCTGCTCGATCGTGAGCTTGCGCAGGCGCGCGCGGACGGACGGGAGGGTGAGCTCGTCGTAGGTCGGCACGGCGAGGTCCTCGACGGCCGGCGCCGCATCCTTGCGGACCTTCTCCAGCACCTCGTCGCTGGCGACGGTGGTGTGCGCCTCCGCGGCGGCCAGCTCCTCGGCGATGGCCGGGGCCTCCTCGGGGACGTCCTCGGTGGCCGGGACGACGGGCTCCGTGCGGACCTGGGCCCCCTCCTTCCCGGGGGTCTCCTCCTTCTCGGGGGTCCCGGACTCCGGGGCGGGGGTCGCCCCTGCCCCGGCCTTCTCCCCGGGGGCCTGCGCCGGCTCCGCGGCGGCGGGCTCGGAGACGGCGGGCGCCTTCTCCGCGGCCTCCGACGCCTCGGCCCCGGGGGCCTCCGCCTCCGCGGCGGGCTCGGGGGCGGCGGGCGCGGCGGCCTTCTCCCCGGCGGGCGCCGGGCTCCCGGCAGCGGCCTTCTCCCCGGTCGCAGCGGCGGCGGGCTCGGGGGCGGCGGTGTCCGCGGGGGCGGCCTGCTTCTTGCGCCCGAAGATTCCCTTGGCCAGGGTGATCAGTTTCGTGGCGATCGTCGGGTTCGACATAGGACGGGGGCTCCTGGGTGGTCTCGGCGGTGGGGTCGGCGGCACGCGTCCAGCAGACCGGGCAAGGCCGAGTCGGGGCGAACCGCCTGTGACAGATGCGATGGTGAACCAGGATAGAGGAGGGGGAACACCCCGAGCAGGGGATGGGCGAACGATTTCGCCACTTCGATCCACGACCGGACACATCCTGTTGCGATACCGTCACCTTGGCCCCGGTCGGGCGCGGATATCCCCGTAACGGTGCCATCGCCCACACCAGGGTCGTACACGGACCAAGCCACCTAGGATGTACGCATGACTGCGATGACGACTGCCACGAACCAACGCCGTGTGCTCCTCGCCAACCCCCGGGGTTACTGCGCCGGTGTCGACCGCGCGGTCATCACCGTCGAGAAGGCCCTGGAGCAGTACGGCGCCCCGATCTACGTGCGCAAGCAGATCGTGCACAACACCCACGTGGTGCGCACCCTGGAGGAGCGCGGCGCGATCTTCGTCGAGGAGACCGAGGAGGTGCCCGAGGGCGCCATCGTCGTGTTCTCCGCGCACGGCGTCTCCCCCGCCGTCCACGAGGAGGCGGGGAGGCGGCAGCTCAAGACGATCGACGCGACCTGCCCGCTCGTCACCAAGGTCCACAAGGAAGCCAAGCGCTTCGCGGCGGAGGATCGCGACATCATCCTCATCGGCCACATCGGCCATGAGGAGGTCGAGGGCACCAGCGGTGAGGCCCCGGAGCACATCCAGATCGTGGAGAGCCCGGACGAGGTCCACAAGGTCCGGGTCCGCAACCCGGACAACGTCTCCTGGCTGTCCCAGACCACCCTCTCGGTGGACGAGACCACCCAGACGGTCGACGCCCTGCGCGAGAGGTTCCCGAACCTGCTCGACCCGCCCAGCGACGACATCTGCTACGCCACCTCCAACCGCCAGGACGCCGTCAAGGCGATGGCGCCCGAGTGCGAGCTGGTCATCGTGGTCGGCTCCGACAACTCGTCGAACTCGGTCCGCCTGGTCGAGGTCGCCCTGGACGCGGGCGCCGACGCCTCCTACCTGATCGACAACGCGTCCCTCATGGACGAGGCCTGGCTGGAGGGCGTGACCACGGTCGGCGTCACCAGCGGCGCGTCCGTGCCGGACATCCTGGTGCGCGAACTGCTCGACAAGCTCGCCGGGCACGGCTACGGCTCCGTCTCCCCGGTGACGACCGCCGACGAGACGCTGACCTTCTCGCTGCCCAAGGAGCTCCGCCGCGACCTGCGCGCCGAGTAGTCCCGGCCCCGGCACACCGGACGCCCGGCGGGTGCGCCCGCCGGGCGTTCGCCGTGTCCGGGGCCGGTGTCAAGCGCAAGCGGACCCGCCCCTGCCGGCCCCGGGCCGACGGCAGGGCGGAACGCTTCCACCGCGCCCCGGCCGGGGAACGGGCCTGCGCCCGCCCCCGCACCGGCGGGACCGAACGCGCGGAGGCGTTCACCGGGCGGCTGCGCCACGACGGTCACCACCGGTTCCCCACCGCCGTCGGCGGTCCTCCCGCCACCCGCGTACCTGACCTCTCAGGTCAGTACGCCTAGACCTCGGGGGACTCCGAGGGCTCCGCGTCCCCGCCGCCCTCCGGCGCGGGGCGGTCCTCCAGCCCCTCGGCCAGGTGGGCCAGTTCGTCGAGGTCGGCCGAACCGGAGACGACCAGGGTCACGTCGTCCTCCCGCAGGACCAGGGCGCCCCAGTCCTCGGAGTCGTAGTGCTCCCACTCGCGTCCGCCGACCGCGACCGCGCCGACCCGCTCGGCCTCCTTGACGCGCTCCGCGACGACCTGCTCGGGGTCGGCGTCGCTCTGGGTGAACATGGCGTGGCTGTCGGCCGCGGTGGCGAAACCGACGCTCCACTCGACCGGCCCGCTCACGTTGAGGGTGGAGCTGGTGGGGGTCCACCCCTCGTCGGTCAGCTCGGCCGAGGGCGCCCTCACGGGGTAGTCGGCGGCCTCCCCCAGGACGTCGGCGTCCGGCCGGTAGTCCACGGTGGGGATGTGCTCGCCCGAGCGCGTGGAGACCACGAACGCCATGATCAGGACGATGCCCACGAGGATCCCGAGGGAGATGGCGTAGTTCTTGAAGGTCGCGCTGGACCGGCTGTACTCACTCATGACAGGGTCCAGCTTGCCGCAGGTCCGGGGCCTTTCCGACCCGGGGTGGGCTTAGGGCCTGTTCCGCGGACACTCGCCTCGCTGCGCGTCGCCCCGGCACGCCCCTCGCTGCGTTCCCCTCTGTCGACAGGACCCCGCCCTGACTCCTTCTTCGGCCTTGCGATGAACGCACCGGATGCGCCGCTCGCGACGGACGGCATCCACGGAACACGCCCTGACGACGCGCACCCCCGCCCCGCGTCGGTCCCGCCCGTCCCCGGGCCCGGCCGTCCGAGCGGGGTCGGCGACGCGGGAGGCGGCCCGGCGGACGCGGGCCCGCGACGCCCCGCGGAACGCCGCCTAGCCCTCGGGGTCCGCGGTCCGGTGCCGGGGTTCGAGCCGGGTGAGCAGGCCGGTGATGTCGTCGGCGAGCCTGCGCGCCTCGGCGTCGTCGCGGCGCACCACCTCGGCCACGGCCAGCAGCATGGCCCCGCTCACGACGATCAGGAGCGCCTCGTCCACCGGCTCGTCCGCCTTGCGGAACAGCGCCACGTTGCGGTCGGTCCACCGGGTGAGCCGTGACCGCAGCTGGTGGTCGAACCCGGGAGGGCCGTCCCCGCTGAAGAACAGGCGGGTCGTGTCGCCCTCCTCGATGCATCCGAGGAGGTAGGCGTGCGCGGCGATGTTCATGAGCCGTGTGGGATCGCTCTCACCGCCCGCCCGGGCCTCCACGACCGCCTGGTGGGTCCGCTCCTGCTGGCGCTGCTGGAACTCCTCGTACAGGGCGAGGAAGAGGTCCGCCTTGCCGGTGAAGTGGTGGTAGAGGCTCCCGACGCTGGCCCCCGCCACCGAGACGACCTCGCTGACGCCGGCCTTGGCGAAACCCACCGTGTGGAAGACCTGGGCCGCCGCCCTGAGCAGGGCGCTGCGGGTGGCCGCTCCGCGTGGGGAGACCCGCGCGGGCTTCACCAGCTTCTCCGGCTTGTCCGTCTTGTCCACTGTCACACCCTCACTCCAGTCCGGCCGCTCCGGTCCGGATCCCGCCAGAGTAGACCTTCGAGCCCTCCGGAGGACCGGCTCGGGCCGCCGCGGGGGTACCCGGGGCCGCCCGGGGATCACGTCGGGTGACTACCCTAAGACCTGTCCCCCCGCCCTGTTCCCTGTCGGAAGGTGTCACGTCCATGTCGCAGCCCAGTAGCCCGTCCGCGCAGCCCGCGGCGCCCGACCGCAACCTCGCGCTGGAGCTGGTCCGCGTCACGGAGACCGCGGCGCTCGCCGCCGCCCGCTGGGTCGGCAAGGGTGACAAGATCGGCGCCGACGGCGCCGCCGTGCGCGGCATGCGGCACATGATCAGCACCGTGTCGATGAACGGCACGGTCGTGATCGGCGAGGGCGAGAAGGACAACGCCCCGATGCTCTACAACGGCGAGCGCGTGGGCGACGGCGGCGGACACGACTGGGACGTGGCCGTCGACCCCGTCGACGGGACGACCCTGACCGCCATGGGCATGCCCAACGCCATCGCGGTGATCGCGATGAGCCCGCGCAACACCATGTTCGACCCGTCCGCGGTGTTCTACATGGAGAAGCTGGCCGCGGGCCCGGAGTCGGCGGACGTGGTGGACATCGCCGCCCCCGTCGCCGACAACGTCCGCGCGGTGGCGCGCGCCAAGGGCAAGTCGCCCCAGGACGTGACGGTGGTCATCCTCGACCGGCCCCGCCACAAGCAGCTCGTGCAGGACGTGCGCGACGCGGGCGCCCGCATCAAGTTCATCAGCGACGGCGACGTGGCCGGCGCGATCATGGCGGCCCGCGCCGGCACCGGCGTCGACCTGCTCCTGGGCATCGGCGGCACCCCGGAGGGCATCATCACGGCCTGCGCCATGAAGTGCCTGGGCGGCGTCATCCAGGGCCGCCTGTGGCCGAAGGACGAGGAGGAGCGCCGCAAGGCCCTCGACGCCGGGCACGACCTGGACCGCGTGCTGTACACCGACGACCTGGTCGCGTCCGACGACGTGTTCTTCGCCGCGACGGGCATCACCGACGGCGAGCTGGTCGGCGGCGTGCGGTACGAGTCCTCGCGCGTCGTCACCGACTCCCTCGTCATGCGCGGCCGCAGCGGCACCGTCCGCCAGGTGCTCAGCGAGCACCGCCTGAGCAAGCTGTCCGCGTACAGCGGCGTGGACCTCACCTCCGCGCCCTGACCCGGCGTTCCGGGCCCGGACACCCCTGTCCGGGCCCGGCCCCGGCGCCCGGTGGCAGGATCCCGCCGCTCCCCCGGCCGGTGGGGGCGGCTCGGGCGCCCTTCTCCCCGACCGGCCGTCCGAAAGTGGCGCGGAACGCGAACCACACCGGGGTCGGCAGGCATCAGACCCGGCGTTGGCTGCGCGGTCGCGCGCGAAGAATTCCCCCGTCGGAGGTCCGATGTCCCACCCCGATCCCTCACAGCAGCCCCAGTGGCAGCCTCAGCCGCCCGGGCAGCCTGGGCAGGGTTTCCCTCCGCCGCAGGGCCCCGTCCCCGGCCAGCAGTACGCCGCTCCGGGCGTTCCGCCCGGTGTGCCCGGCGCGCCGGGCGGCGGCGTCCCCGGGGGCCCGCCCCCCGGCCAGTACTCCGGCGGGTACGGCCCGCCTCCGGGCGGTGGCGGCGGGCGCAACCGCTGGCTCATCCCCGCCGCGGCGGGTGTGGCGCTCGTCGTGATGGGCGGAACCGTCTGGGCCACCGTCTCCCTGGTGAGCTTCGGCGGTCCGCAGCCCGAGTCCGTGCTCCCCGGCAGCTCCGTCGCGTTCGGCAAGGTCGACCTGTCGATCGACGGGTCCCAGGCCATGGAGCTGATCCGGTTCGTCGACCAGCTCCCGGCGGAGTTGACCGAGGAGATGGACGAGCCCGACGGCGACATGACGGAGCTGTTCGCGGAGGTCTTCGTCGAGGCCTTCCCCGAGTCCCGCCAGGCCGACGTGGAGGAGTGGATCGGCCAGCGCGTCGGCGTCTCCGTGTGGCCGACCGCCGACGCCGCGGCCGAGGTCGACGAGGGCTCCGGCCTGGCGATGGCGATGGCGCTGGCGGTCGAGGACGAGCGGCGCGCCGAGGAGGAGCTGGCGTCCCTCGCGAGCGGCGACGACACCCTCCACTTCGAGATGACCAACGGCTTCGCCCTGCTCTCGACCTCCGAAGCGGCGCTGGCCGACCGGGCCGCGCAGGTGGACGAGCACGGGACCCTGGAGGGCTCCGACGTCTACTCCGGCGACGTGGCCGACGTGCCCGGCGGAAGCCTGGCCGTGGGCTGGACGGACTTCACCCGCCTCATGGAGGTGGAGGGCGTCGCCGCGGAGCTCCAGAGCGGGATGGCCGCGGAGACCGGAGAGGTGAGCGGCCGGGCGACCGCGTCGCTGCGGATCGACGGCGACTACCTGGAGGCGCGGGCGGACGTCTTCGACTTCGAGGTGGACAGCGCCGACCTGGCCTGGCTGGCCGAGACGCCGGGCGCGAGCGTGGCGGCGATGGAGTCGCTGCCGGAGAGCACCGTCATGGCGTTCGGCGCCAGCGGCCTGGACACGGCCCTGACCGACGCCTACGAGAGCGACGAGATCCCGTTCCTGAGCGGCAGCGGCGAGATGCAGGAGATGGAGCGCGAGTTCAACGCCATGGGCGCTCCGCTGCCGGAGGGCTTCACCGACCTGCTGGGCTCGTCCACGGCGTTCGGCGTCACCGGCATGGACCTGGACAGCTTCTTCGGCTCGGCCTACGGCGGCGGCGAGGAGTTCTCGTTCCAGTACCGCGCGGTCGGGGGCGACGAGGGCGTGCTGGGCGACTTCGTCGAGAACGTGGCCGCCTCCGACCCGTACGCCACTCCCCCGGGTGTGAGCACCGACGGGGAGGCCGTCGTCGTGGCGAGCGGCAGCAGCGCCACCGGGCGCCTGGGCGACGACCCGGTGTTCCAGCAGACCATGCAGGAGATGGACGACGCCGTGGTCGCCGGCTACTTCGACATGCGCCAGGTGCTGACGGACACCGAGGTGCAGAACCCCGCCGAGTGGGGGGCGATGGGCCTGGCCGTGAGCGTCACCGAGGAGGGTCGGCGCAGCGGCGTCGAACTGCGGTGGTCCCCCAGCGGCGGCGGCGAGTGAGCCGGCGCGCGGCCCCGGTGGGCGCGCGCGGCGGGGGCGGGGGGGGCGGCGGCGGCCCGGGGGCGGGCCGCGCCCGCCCCGGGCCGGCCCCCCCCGGCGCGGCGCCCCCCCCCCCGCCCGCG
>NZ_JBIWMK010000008.1:324110-389319 GCF_044766605.1 Nocardiopsis sp. NPDC101807
ATAGGGCGCCGGGCCAAAAGCCGGGGGGTGTGGCCCACCGTAAAACGCCCCCCGGGGTGAACCACTTGTCCGTGGACTTTTACCCACCCCCCCCGTACAACCACCACCCCGGGGGGGGGGGGGGTGGGCCCGGGCGCGCGGCCCGGTAGGGCGCGCGCGGCGGTGGCGCGGACGGCGCGGGCCCCCTGGGGACGGCCCGCGCCGTCCGCGTGCCGTCCCCAGGGGGCGGGCCTCCCCTTCCCCGGCCGGGCCCGGGGAGGCCCGTCCCGCCCGGGGTGTTCTCAGCCGACGACGCGCCGTCGCATCTGGAAGCCTGCCAGGAACCACATCAGCACGATGAACCCCAGCAGCACCCCGACGTGGAGGAGCGCCGCACCGGCGCCGAGCCCTCCGAACACCGAGCCGCGGATCAGCTCGACCGCGTGGTAGAGCGGGTTGGCCATGGCGGCGTTCTGCACCCAGGCGGGCAGCTCCGTGAGCGGGAAGAACGTGCCCGCGACCAGGAACAGCGGCGTGAACAGGCCGCTGAACACGTAGTCCATGGACCGCACCGACGTGATCACCGCGGAGATCCAGATGCCGAAGAGCGCGAACGCGAACCCGGCGAGGAACGCGATGAACGGCACCAGGAGCATGCCCGGACCGGGTCGGAGCCCGAAGCCGACGGCGACCAGCAGGGGGACGCAGCCGTACACGCCCGAGCGCATCGCCAGCCACAGGGCCTCGCCGGTGACGAGTTCGCGCACGTCCACGGGCGCGGCGAGGATGCCCTCGTAGGTGTGCAGGAAGCGCCGCTTGATGAAGGTGTTGATGACGGCGGGCATCATCGACTGGAACATCACGGACACCGCCACGATGCCGGTGCCGAGGAAGTCGATGTAGCTGAACCCGGCGAGGGTGCCGATGAGGGCGCCCATCCCGAAGCCGAAGCAGAGCAGGTAGAGGGTGGGCTCGACGACGGCGGCGAACGTGGTGGCGCGCCAGGACTGGCCGTACAGGATCCACTCGCGGGCGACGACGCCGAGTACGGCGTCGGCCTCGATCCGCCCGGGGCGCGCGTGGACCTCGGGCCGGGCGTCGTCCCGGGCCAGGTCGTGCTGGGTGCTCATTCGACGCTCTCTCCGGTCAGGGTCACGAACACGTCCTCCAGGGTGCTGGCCCGGCGGTGGGGGGTCCCCAGCCGGTCGCGGAGGGAGTCGGGCAGCTCCTCGGCGCGCAGGACCGACAGGGTGACGCCGGTCCGGCGGGTGGTGAAGCCGTGCTCGCGGACGCGCCGTTCGAGGGCGTCGGCGCCCTCGTCCCCCGGGGTGTACTCCTCGACGGTGGAGCCCGCGTACTTGGCGACGAGGTCGGCGGGGGTCCCGCGCTCGACCACCGCGCCCTTCGCCATGAGGGCCACCTCGTCGGAGAGGCGTTCGGCCTCCTCGATGTAGTGGGTGGACATCAGGACGGTGACGCCCTCGTCGCGCAGCGCGGAGATGACGCCCCACAGGTCCTGGCGCACCTGCGGGTCGAGGCCGACGGTGGGCTCGTCCATGAGGACGAACTCGGGTCTGTGGAGGAGGGCGCGGACGATGAGGAGGCGGCGGCGCATGCCCCCGGACAGGTCGTCCACGAGCGTGTCGCCCCGGTCGCCGAGCTGGGCGAGGCGCATGGCGCGGGCGACCGCCTCCTTGCGCCGGGCGCGCGGGACCCGGTAGAGGAAGGAGAACATCCGCAGGTTCTGCTCGACGGTGAGCTCCTCGTCGAGGTTGTCGTGCTGGGGGACGACGCCCATGCGGGCGCGGGCCCACTTGGACTCGGCGGGGATCGGGTGCCCGAGGACGCGGATCTCGCCCTCGTCCGCGAGGGACTGGGCGGTCAGCATCTTCATGGTCGTGGACTTGCCCGCGCCGTTGGGGCCGAGGAGGCCGAGGACGACGCCCTGGGGGACCTCCAGGTCGAGCCCGTCGACGGCGGTGAGCGTCCCGAAGCGCTTGACGACGCCGCGGAGCAGCAGTGCGGGCACGTCCGGCGGGGGTGCGTCGCGGGGGGTGGTGGACGCGCTCCCGGGCAGGCGGCGGCCGGGCACAGGTGTGGTCATGGCCCCACCGTAGGCACCGGGTGACCGGAATTCCAACGGGTTTACGCCTGCCGCCCGGCCCGTTCGCCCGGCCTCCGGGGGGCCGGGCGCCGAGGGCGGGCGCCGCTCCGGGACGGCCCGCGCCCGCACTCCCGGGGGTCGCGGAAAACCCGTTGCGCCCGCTCGGAGCCCCTGCCTACCATCGTCACTTCCGGGCCGGGGAGCCCGGAACCCGAGACGATTCCCGGGGGTCGACGCCCCACGGGTAGAGGACAGGTGTTGATGAACCGGAACGCGCCGAGCGCGCCTCACATCCCTGCGGGCCCCCGCACCGTCTGACGCGGCGCCCCTTCCGTCGAGAAGCGCTCGGCCTGCTCCTGCTGCCTCGTACCACTTCCAGCAAGGAGTTCCGGGTGTCCACCACCGATTCACCGTATGAACCCAGCCCCACCCTGCGCACCAGCACCTTCACGTGCGTGCGCTGCGGCCTGTCCGTGTCCGCCCTCGCACCCGGGGGAGAACGGCGCGACCACTGCCCCAGCTGCCTGACCTCGCGCCACGTCGTCGACCAGGTCAGGGGCGGCCGCTCCGACTGCGGCGGGCGCATGGTCCCCGTCTCCGTCGCGGTCGTGCGCGACGGCGGCTGGATGCTCGTCCACCGCTGCACGCTGTGCGACGAGCTGGCCGGGAGCTCCGTCTCCCGGGACGACAACCACCTCGCCCTCATGAGGATCGCGGTCCGGCCCCTCGCCGATCCGCCGTTCCCGCTCGACCTGTTCGGGGAGGTGTGAGCGTGGGACGGCGCAACACGCGTGACCGCAGGCCCCAGCGTGCGAAGACCGTCCAGCACGCCTCACGCGAGTCCGGGTCGTTCCGGTGCGCGGAGTGCCGTCTGGAGGTCCCCCTCACCGCACCGGGGACCAGCCACCGGAACCACTGCCCGAACTGCCTGGCCAGCCTGCACGTGGACCGCCGGATCCCCGGTGACCGCGCCGCGGGCTGCCGGGGCAGGATGGTCGCGCTGAGCCTCGCCTCGCGTCCCGACGGGGAGTGGATGCTCATCCACCGCTGTCTCCGCTGCGGCGAACTCGGCTCCAACCGCGTGGCCGGGGACGACAACCCCCGCGCCCTGGTCCGGTTGGCGGTCCGCCCGCTCGCGGCCGCCTCCGACGTCGTGGCAAGGCGGGTGCTGCTCCGCCTGTAGGGGCGGCGCCGACGGGGGCGGGGCGGCCGGTCGGAGGCCGGCCCGCCCCCGGTCTGCGGGACGGCCGCCCCGCGTGCGCCTTTCAGCCGGCCAGGGGCGTGAAGGGGTCGGGGGTCCCCGCCGTCCACCGGTGCAGGTGGGCGACCCCGGTCTCCAGCGTGGTCCCGTCCACGGTGCGCCGGCCGCGTTCGACGACGTAGAAGCGCCCGTCGTCCAGGGAGACCAGGCCGTACTGGCCGCCGGTCTCCCAGCCCCGGACCCCCGACCCCGCGTGGAGCATGCCGTCCCGGCGCAGTGGGAGCAGCAGGCCCTGCTCGTCGTCCTCCTGGCCGCGGACCGTGCCCCGCACCGGGGGCCGGGAGCCGTCGACCACGTAGAGGGAGTAGTTGGGGAAGTGCGGCTTGACGCCCTCGTAGACCGCCATGAACCAGTCGCCGGTGCGCGCGTCGTACTCCAGGTTCTGCACGCCGTAGGTGGTGTTGCCGGTGTACACGAAGTACTTGCCGCCGACCCTGGGCGGGCCGCTGGTGTGGGGGGCGTCCTGGTCGAGCGGGCGCTCGTACCGCCTCCACGAGGAGGTGTCGTACTGGAGCAGGACCTGGTGGTCGTTGTCGGCGCGCCCGGGGTGGGAGTAGACGCCGTAGGCGACCGTCAGCACCTCGCGGCCTCCGCCGCGGCCGAACGCGGGGCCGAAGGCCACCCCGTCGATGCCGCTGGACCCGTAGCGGTGGTCGGCGGTGTCGGCCACGTTGCCGTCGAAGACGCCGTCGCCGTCCATGTCGGCGGTGTAGTCCTCCACGACCTCGTCCAGGTGGACGGTGGTCAGGACGCGGTCGTCCTCCGCGTCCATGCCCGGCCGGGTGATGCGGTCGCCGTCGAAGATCGCGATGTAGAACGCCTCGGCCGCCTTGTACTCCAGCGATCCGTAGACGCGCCCGTCCCGGTCGTCGAGGTCGAGGTCGCCGAGGTGGCCGGTGAGGCCGGTGACCGTGCCGATCACCCGGCCGTCCAGGTCGGTCTTGACGAGGGTGTCGGTGAAGGAGAAGTACATGTGCCCCTTCTCCTCGTCGAGCGCGGCGCCCTGGACGTGCCCGGACGGCCACGCGCCGCCGTCCACGGACAGGGGCGGCCCTCCCCCGGGCTCCCGCCCCGGGGAGTCGGCCGCCGCCGTGGCGGGCACCAGGACCGCCGCCGCCGCGACCGCCGCGCCGAGGGCGCCCGCCACCCGGACCCCTCTCCTCCACGTACCGGTTCCGCGCATAGCGCTCCCGCCCCTCCACGCCCTCGCCGTGTGCTGTCGGTAGCAAGGTAGGCGCGTCCGGTGAACCGCGCGAGACCCCCCGGGGAACCCGGCGCGCACAACTGCGGGAGCCGCCGCCCCGCGGGGCCGCGATCGAGCCCGGTCGGCCGGGCACGCACTAGGGTGGCGGTGTGAGTGAGGAAGTGTCCCCCGAGCGGCTCCGCGCCTCCGACACGGACCGGGAACGCGTGCTGAAGGCCCTGCGCGACGCCGCCGCCGACGGCCGCATCGACCTGGAGGAGTTCGAGGAGCGCTCCTCCCTCGTGCACGGGGCCCTCACCCTGGGCGAGCTCCCCGGGATCACCGCCGACCTCCTCCCCGTCGAGCGCCAGCCCATCCGCCTGGACCCGCAGCCCCTGGTCGGGCTGTTCGGCAACACCGCGCGCCGGGGGCGCTGGGTCGCCTACCCGGGTGAGTACGCGGTCGCCGTCGTCGGGCGGGTGGAGGTGGACATGCGCGAGGCCCTCCTCATGCACAACCACCACCGGATGACCGTGACCGCCGTCCTGGGCCGCGTGGAGATCGACGTCCCCGAGGGCGTCGAGGTGCGCCTGACCGGCTGGTCGTTCCTGGGGCGGCGCACCACCACCGCCCGCCGCTCCGGCATGTCCGACCCCCCGGTGCTGGAGATCGACGGTTTCTCGCTCTTCGGAGTGGTCCGCGTGCGCGCGCCGAGACGCCGCCGCTTCCTCGGCCGGCTCCGGCGGGCGCCCCGCCGCGGCATCGGCTCCTGAAAGGCGCCTGTTCCCACCTGCGGCGACGACAACATGACGCGTGCAACACCGCCAAGCCCGGGTGAGGTGACGGTGTGCCCGGATGCGTCTGGCAGGCTTTGTGTCACAGGTTTTCCCAGGAGAGATGGGTTGCAATGAGTGAGTTCCGTATCGAGCACGACTCGATGGGTGAGGTCAAGGTCCCGGCCGAGGCCAAGTGGCGGGCTCAGACGCAGCGCGCCGTCGAGAACTTCCCGATCTCGGGCCAGGGCCTCGAAGGCGCCCACATCGCCGCCCTCGGCCAGATCAAGGCCGCCGCGGCCAAGGTGAACGCCGAGCTCGGCGTCATCGGAGAGGACCTCGGCAAGGCGATCCGCGAGGCCGCCCTGGAGGTGGCGGACGGCAAGTGGAACGACGAGTTCCCGATCGACGTCTTCCAGACGGGTTCCGGCACCTCCAGCAACATGAACACCAACGAGGTCGTGGCGACCGTCGCCAAGGAGCGCACCGGCCTCGACGTCCACCCCAACGACCACGTCAACGCCTCCCAGTCGTCCAACGACGTGTTCCCCTCCTCCATCCACATCGCCGCCACGGCCGCCGTGCAGAACGACCTGGTCCCGGCGCTGCGGCACCTGGAGGGCGAGCTGTCCCGCAAGGCGGAGGAGTTCGCGTCCGTCGTCAAGAGCGGCCGCACCCACCTGATGGACGCCACCCCGGTGACCCTCGGCCAGGAGTTCGCCGGGTACGCCGCCCAGGTGCGCTACGGCGTGGAGCGCCTGGAGGCCTCCCTCCCGCGCGTGGCCGAGCTCCCGCTCGGCGGCACCGCCGTCGGCACCGGCATCAACACCCCCGAGGGCTTCTCGGCCCGTGTCATCGCCGAGATCGCCTCCCACACCGGCCTGCCCCTCACCGAGGCCCGCGACCACTTCGAGGCGCAGGGCGCGCGCGACGGCCTGGTCGAGCTGTCCGGCCAGCTGCGGACCATCGCGGTCGGCTTCGCGAAGATCGCCAACGACATCCGCTGGATGGGCTCCGGACCGACCACGGGCCTGGGCGAGATCTTCCTGCCCGACCTCCAGCCCGGTTCCTCGATCATGCCCGGCAAGGTCAACCCGGTCCTGTGCGAGGCCGTCCTCCAGGTGTCCTCGCAGGTCGTGGGCAACGACGCGGCGGTGGCCTTCGGCGGAGCGAGCGGCAACTTCGAGCTGAACGTGCAGCTGCCGATGATCGCCCGCAACCTGCTGGAGTCGATCCGTCTGCTGTCCAACGTCTCGCGGGTGTTCGCCGACCGCTGCGTCGCCGGCATCGAGGCCGACACCGAGCAGTGCCGCGTCTACGCCGAGTCCTCGCCGTCGATCGTCACCCCGCTCAACCGCTACATCGGCTACGAGGAGGCCGCCAAGGTCGCCAAGCAGTCGCTCAAGGAGAAGAAGACCATCCGCGAGGTGGTCCTGGAGCGCGGCTACGTCGAGGCGGGCAAGCTCACCGAGGAGCAGCTGGACGACGCCCTCGACGTGCTGAAGATGACCAACTCCCGGTAGACGGGGGCCGTCCCCACGGGCGGCGTTCCGCGGTGTCCACGGGGCGCCCCGCACGGGCGGGGCGCCCCGCCGCCCGGCGGCGGCCGGTCCACGGGGGCGGCCGGTCCGCGGGGGCGACGGCCGTGCGGCGCTCCGGTTCCACTCACCTGCCCCCCGGGAACCTTCCGCCCGCGGGAGGCGTCCGACATCCTTGTCAGAGCACCCGAGAGGCCCGCCTTCGAGAGGGCAGTACATGTCGAGCAAGAGCGACAGCGAACGGATCGTCGCGGACCGCTACGTCCTGCGCCGTGAACTCGGACGCGGCGGTATGGGCGTGGTCTGGGAAGCCTTCGACCCGTCCCTGGACCGCGTCGTCGCGATCAAGCAGGTGCTCCTCCCCGACCACTTCACCGACTCCGAGCGCGCCGACGCGCACGGGAGGGTGCGCCGCGAGGCGCGTTCGGCGGCGCGCATCAGCCATCCCACGGTGATCACCGTCCACGACGTCTTCGAGTACGAGGGCGACCCGTGGGTGGTCATGGAGCTCGTGGAGGGCGGGTCCCTCCAGGACCGGCTCAACGAGCAGGGCGCACTCCCGCCCGACTCCGTCGCGGAGATCGCGGAGTCCCTGCTCAAGGCGGTGCAGGCGGCGAACGCGGCCGGAGTCCTGCACCGGGACATCAAACCGGGCAACATCATGATGTCCCTGGACGGCCGGGTGATCCTCACCGACTTCGGCATCGCCACCATGGAGGGCGGGCCCAGCATCACCCGGACGGGTGCGCTGATCGGCTCCCCCGAGTACATGCCGCCGGAGCGACTGGAGGGCGGGCCGGCCGATCACCGGGGCGACCTGTGGAGCATCGGCGTGACCCTGTTCGCGGCGGTGGAGGGCACGTCGCCGTTCCGCCGGGACAGCATCACCGCGGCCATCGCCGCCGTCATCTCGGCGCCCCTGCCGCCGATGACGCGTGCCGGCCGGCTGGAGCCGGTCATCGCCGGCCTCCTGGAGCGCGACCCGGACCGGCGGCTGACGGTGGAGGGCGCTCTGGCGCTCCTGCGTGGGCGCGGGGCCTCCGGAGGGGGCGTCGGCCCGGCGGGCGTCGCCGGGGCCGCAGGGGTAGCGGCGGGAGCGGGCCCCGGCGCCGATCCGGGCGCCGACGGCTCCCCGTACGCCCACGGGCTCCGGAGCGGCGGGTACCCCGCCGCCGGGCCGCGGGCCGGGGGGTACTCCACGGGCCCCGGGACGGCGGGGCACGGCACGGGGGCGCGCCTCCCCCAGGGCCGGCCCGGTCCGCCGGGTCCGGTGACGCCGCGGACGCCCTTCCCTCCCGGCCGGGCGCCGGCCGCCCCTTACGGGCACTCCGGCGGGGGCGGCACGGGCGGCTCCACGGGCCCCCTCCGCTCGGGGGGCCCCGGCGGCCCGGGGCGGCCCGCCGGCTCCGGGACCGCCTCGACGGCCAAGGTGCTGCTCGGCGTCGGCGCCGGCCTGCTGGCCCTCCTCCTCGTCTCCGTGGCCGTGGTGACCGTGGTCCTGAGGTCGGGCGGCGCGGCGGAGGAGCCCGCCCCCCAGGGGGCGCCGACGGAGGGCGGCGCGCCTCCGGAGGAGCCGTCCCCGTCCGCGGAGCCCGGCGGCGGTGGCGGTGGCGGCGAGGAGGCCGCCGCGGTCGAGGGGGACGACGACGGGGAGCCGCCCTCCTACGACGAGCTGGACACGTTCAGCTCGCAGTGGTTCGACGTGGCCCACCCGGCGGGCTGGGAGGTCGACGACAGCGGGATCGACGACAGCCTGGCGGTGTTCGTCGCTCCCGGCAGGGACCACCAGGTGTGGGTGACCGGGTGGACGGAGGAGGAGTTCACGGGGACGAGCGCCGAGTACCTCCGGCAGACCAACGGCGGCACCGACGCGGAGCAGGACATCACGACGGACTACGCCGAGCTGGAGCTGGAGGAGTTCGACGAGGACGACTACGGGGACGGCTGGGACGTCGCGATGGTGGAGTCCGACTTCACCAACGAGTCGTGGGCGACGCCGGAGCGCCGGTTCTGGTCCTACGCGATCAGCATGGACCACGAGGGCAGCAGGGTCTTCTACATGGTGAGCGTCAACGTCCCGCGCGAGGACGGGGACTTCTACGACGACCTTCACGAGGAGGTCGTGGAGACCTTCACCCCGCACCTGTGACCGGGCCCCGACGGCGGACGGCCCCCGCGGTGTCCCGCGGGGGCCGTCGTGTGCTCGGGGTCAGTACCAGCCGATGGACTGGGAGTGGGCCCACGCTTCACACGGGGTGCCGTAGCGCCCCTTGATGTAGTCGATGCCCCACGCGATCTGGGTGGCGGGGTTCGTCTGCCAGTCGGAGCCGTGGGAGGCCATCTTGCTGCCGGGCAGCGACTGGGGGATGCCGTAGGCGCCCGAACTCGGGTTCGAGGCGGTGTGGTTCCAGTTGCTCTCCTTCTCCCACAGGGGTTCGAGGCAGCCGGAGAACTGGTCCTCGCCCCAGCCCTCCGCGAGGACCATGTCGAGGGCGATCGACTTGGGGTCCCCGGTGAACTCGGGAACCTCCTCCTCCTCTTCCTCTTCCTCTTCCTCCTCGATGTCGCTCCCGTCGCCCTGGGCCGTCCTGACCCCGGCGCCGAGGGCGGCCTCGCTCTCACCCCGGGCCTGCTGGCGCAGCTCCTGGAGTTGTTCCTGCGTCAGCTCGGAGGAGGCGAAGAACTCGTCCTCCCCGGTTTCGGTGTCGGCTGCGGATTCCTCGCCGTCCGGAACGGCGGCACTGGCCGCCATCTCCGGGTCGACCCCGTCGTCCGCGAACGCGGAGACGGCGAACGTCGCACCCGCGACGAGGGTCGCCGCACCGATCACCGCTGTACTGCGCAGCGACATTCGGTTGAGTAGCACGATTGCCTTTCCCAAGAGGGGGTTATTGGCAGGGAAAGCCCCATTAATACCAGTTGTTCGCCTGGGAGTGGGACCAGGCGCCGCAGGGGTTCCCGTACCGGTCCTTGATGTAGTCGATGCCCCACGCGATCTGGGTGGCGGGGTTGGTCCGCCAGTCGTCGCCGTGGGAGGCCATCTTGCTGCCGGGCAGCGACTGGGGGATGCCGTAGGCGCCCGAACCCGGGTTCTCCGCGGTGTGGTCCCAGTTGCTCTCCTTCTCCCACAGGGGTTCGAGGCAGCCGGAGAACTGGTCCTCGCCCCACCCCTCCGCGAGGACCATCTCCAGGGCGATCTCCTTGGCCGAGCCCGCCGGAACGGCGGCCGCGCCGCCGCCTCCGGAGGGGTCCGCGGGGTCCGCGCCGCCGGCGGCGGCGGTGGGTTCGGGCTCCGGTTCGGGCTCGGGGATCTCGCTCCCCGTCCCGCTGGCGGACCGGAGGCCCTCCTCCGCGGCCGCCGCGGCCTGTCGGCGGCCCTCCTCGCGCTCCTCCTCGCCGACCGCGGAGGGTTCGGCGAAGAAGTCGTCGGCGTCGCTCCCGGTCTCCTGTTCGGGGACCACCGCGGCGGACGTGAGCCGTTCGGGCTCCACCGCCCCGGTCTGCGCGAACGCCGCCACCGTGAAGGCGCTTCCCGCGACCGCGGCAGCGGCTCCGACGGCGCTCGCACGGCGCAGTGAGGTTCGGTCGATCAGCAAGGAGTGGCCCTTTCGCGTAGACGCACACGTGCCTTCGTGGGGCTGTTCGTGTGTGGTGCTTCGCCGCCGCTGACCACGTGGCCCGGACTGTGCGCGGAGGGGACGGGTCTTCTTCCGTTCGACCGACCGCGGCGCGGGGGACTTCCACGTGGGAGGGAGTGTTCTGTGCAGCGGACTCAGCCTGCATCATCGTCACGGCCAAGTAACGCCAGTTTTACTGTGCCTTGAGTCACATCACGGAATGTGCCCGCATTGCGGACTTCTGACCTGCGCAGCGCCACGAAGAGTCAAGTTCTGGTCAAGCGGTCCTACGTGTGGTCCACGTCTCCGCACCGGGGGACGCGGTTCTCGTCACCGTGCCGTCTGAGTACGTGTACCGATGCGCGCGGGCGGGACCGGGGACAGGATGGCGGTATGAACGCCCCAGGATCCCCACCGTCCCCCGCGGGTCCACGGCTCCACTGCCCGGACTGCCGCGCCCCGCTTCCGCCAGGCGTGCGCGCGTGCCCGCGGTGCGGGCTGGCGCTCGTCGGCGACACCGCCCGGCGCCTCTGGCTGATCGACTCCGAGATCGCGGAGATCGACGGCCGCAGGCACCGCCTGCTCGGCGAGCGCGCCGTCACGATGCGCCTGCTGCGCCGCGAGTCGCTCCCGGGCACGCCCCTTCCGTCGGACGCCCCCGCCGACGGTCGCCCCGGGACCCGCGCTCCGGCCCCCGGAGCCGTCCGGGCCGGGACCGGCCCACGGCCGCCGCTCGGAGCCGCCGTCCCGGGGGCCCCGGCCCCCGCGTCCGCCGGACACGGCTCCGCACCGGCCGGCGAGGTCACCCGGCGCTCCGCCCAGAACCTCGTCCTCGGGCTGGGCGGCCTCCTCGTCGGCATCGCCGCCCTGGTGTTCGCCGTCTGGTCCTGGAGCGACCTGGGCACCGGCGCCCGCGCGGGCGTCCTCGGCGCCACGACCCTGGCCTTCGCCCTCCTGGCCCTCCCGCTGCACCGGCGCGGCCTCAGGGCGACCGCCGAGACCTTCGGGGCCGTCGCCGCCGCCCTCCTGTGCGTCGACGCCCTCGCCCTGGGCCTGCTCCTCTCCGACCGCGTCTCCAACGGGCCCGGCTACGCGGCCGCCGCGCTGGCGGCCATCGGTGCGCTGACGGCGCTCTACCCGCTCCTCGTGCCCCTGCGGTCCCCGCGCGTCGTCGCCGCGCTCGTGGCCCAGCCGGTCCCGGTGCTGCTGGTGGCGGCGGCGCCCGGGGACGGGCTCCTGCCCTGGACCCTGCCCGCGCTCGCCGCCACCGCCCTCGCCGACCTGCTGCTGGTCCGCCTGCTCGGCGGCCCGCGCGGGGGCGTCCCCGTCCGCACCCTCCACGTGACCGCGACGGTCCTGTGGGGGTTCTCCCTCGCCCTCTCCGCGGTCCTCGTGCTCGCCGTCCCCGCGGCCGGCGACGTCGGCTCCTGGTGGGCCCTCGCGGCGACCCTGCTGGTGTCCGGCGTGACGGGGCTGCTGTTCATCCGGCGCCCGCTGCCCTCGCTCCCCCCGGCCGGCGCCCGGCCGTCGGCGGTGCACGCCGTCGTCGCGCTCCTCGCCCTGGGGGCGGCGCCCCTGGCGGCCGGGCCCGCCCACCTCCCCGTCCTCCCGCGCGTCCCGGGCACGTTCTGGTCCGAGGCCCCCGGCACCGCGACCGCCGCGGCCTCCGGGGTCCTGGGGCTCACCGGCCCCGGCGCGCCCCCGCTGTCCGGGGCCGCCTGGCTGGCGGCCGTCGCGGCCGCCGCCGTCCTCGCCCTGACGGCCGCGGCCCTGCTGCGCCGCGACCTCCTGGCGCACGCCTCGGCCCTGGTGGCCCCGCCGACCCTGCTGGCCGTCCCCCTGCTGCTGCCCCTGCCCCTGGCGGTCGCGGTCGTGTGGGCCCTGCTCGTGGGCGCCGCGCTGGTCCTCGGCACCGCCCTCCTCCCCCGGAGGGGCGCGGGCCGGGTGTCCGCGGCCTCGGGGAGCCTCACCCTCGCCACGGGGGTCCTGTGGTCCCTGCCGGACCAGTACACGTCCCTGGCCGCCCTCCTCCTGGCGGGCGCGGTCCCGCTGGTCGGCCTCCTGCTGTTCCGCCGCGCCGACCGCGCGGGCGACGCCCCCGCCTCCCTCTACGGGGCGTGCCTGCTGCTGTGGGCGCTGGCCCTGGCGGCCGGCACGGGCCTCCTGGCGGCGCTGACCCTCGGCGGGGACGCTGCGCGCCCCGCCTGGTGGCTCCTCGCCGCCTCCACCCTGCTGACGGGCGCGACCGCCCTGCTGTTGGGCAGGGTCCGCCGTCCGTTCGCCTCCCCCGGGACCGGGACCGCGCCCGGAGGCGGTGGGGCGGCCCGGCCCCCCGTCCCGGACGCCGCCGACCCCGGGACGGCCTTCACCGTGTTCGGCCTCCTGCTCCTGGCCTCCGCGCCGCTGCTCGCCGGAGGGGGCCGGGAACCCGGGCTGTCGCCGTTCCCGGGCCCGTACGCCCCCTGGACCGCCCCGGCGTCGGCGATGCTCGACCCCGCCCACCGGGTCCTGGGGCTCTCGACCCCCTCCGGGACGGCCGCCGCCCTGGGCGCCGCGCTCGGCGTGCTCGTCGCCGGCGCCCTGGTGGTGTCCCTGGTCCTCGTGGTCGACCGGAGGTGGACGGTGACCGCGGCCTCGCTCGCCGCGCCCACCTCCCTGGTGCCGCTGCCTGTGCTCCTGGGCCTGCCGTACGCGGCGGCGGTGGTGTGGACGGTGTTCGTGGGAGCCGCGCTGCTCCTGGGCGTCACGCTCTCCGGCCGCCCCGGACTCGGCTGGGTGCCGACGGCGACCGGTTCGGCGACCCTCCTGCTGGGCCTGCTCTGGTCGCTCCCCGAGTACCGGACGACGCTGACGGCGATCGTGCTGGTCGCGGCGGCGTCCCTGGTGTCGGCGCTGCTCCTGCGCCGGGCGGAGTCCCCCGGTGCGGCGGCGCGCACCGCTCCCCTCGTGCCGGGGGCCCTCGCCCTCCTCGCCGTCGGGGCCTCCCTGGTCGCCTCCTTCACGCGGCAGGGACCGCCCGAACCCGTGACGTGGTGGCTGTCGGCCGCGGCCCTGCTGTGCGTCGGCGCCGCCGCGGTGGCCTCGGACCTGCCGCACCGCCCCGGGACGCCCCCGCCGGCCCCCGGCCCCGAGCCGCGGTCCGCGTACCGGGCGGCGCCCCTCACCCTGCTCGGGCTCCTGCTGCTGGCGGCCGTCCCGCTCGTGGCCGGCCCCCGGTCGGCGCCCGCGCTCGCCGTGGTCTCCCGGGCCCACCCCCCGGGGGCGGCCCCGCTCTCCGCCTTGACGGACCCCGCGTACACCGTCCTCGGCCTCGCCCCGCTGCCGGGGCCGGTCGCCGCGGCGGCGGTCGCCGGGATCCTGGTCTCCGGGGCGCTCTCCGTCGGCGCTGTCGCCGTGCTGGCCCGCAGGTGGACACCGCATGCCGTCGCCCTGGTCGCGCCGCCCGCGCTGGCCCCGCTGCCGGTGGTCGCCGGCGCGCCGTTCCTCCTCGCCCTGCTGTGGGTGCTGGCGGTGGGGTCCGCGCTCGTGGTGTGGTCCGCGCTGCTGCGGGACGGGCGCACGAGCCCGCTGCCGGGGCTGACCGGCCTCCTCACCCTGGCGCTGGGGCTGGGCTGGGCGCTCACCGAGGAGCACGCGGTCGCGGCCGCGCTGATGGCGGCCGCGGTGGTCGCGTCGGTGGCCGCAGCACTGGCGCGGACCCCCGCCCCGGCCCTGGGCGGCACCGCGGCCGCCACGGCCCTCACCGGGGCGTTCGCCCTCGCCCTGCCCCTGGCCCTGGACGCGCCGGCGGAGTACGCGGCGCTGGCGCCCATCGCCCTGGTCGCCGCCGTGGCCGCGGTCGTGCCGAGGCTGCGCGGGGCGCTGGTGCCCGCCGCGGAGGTCCCCGCGTGCCTGTGGGCGGTGCTGGCACTGGCCGTCGCCCTCGGCGCGGGGGCGCGGCCGGAACTGGTGGCGCTCGCGCTGGCCCTGGTCGGCGTGATCGCGACGGCCACCGCCGTGCGGCCCGGCCGGTCGGGGTTCGCGGTGGTCGGCGGCCTGCTGATGTTCGCCGCCCTGTGGACCGCGCTCGCGGCGTGGGACGTGACGGTGCCCGAGGCGTACACGGCGCCGCCCGCGCTCGCCGCCCTGGTCATCGGCTGGGAGTGGAGCCGCAGGTCGCCCGCCCCTCCGTCGAGCTGGGCCGCCTACGGCGGCGGCCTGGCGCTGCTGTTCCTGCCGACGGTGGTCCTGGTGCTCACCGAGGACGGCATGGCGTGGCGGGTGCCGGCCGTGCTGGTGCTCGGGGTGGCCGTCACCGTGTGGGGGCTGGCGGGACGGCTCCGGGCGCCCCTGGCCCTGGGAGGGCTGGTACTGGTGGCCACGTCGGCGCGGGCGTTCGGGCCGCCCCTGTGGGACCTGGCCCGGCTCGCGCCGAACTGGGTGCCGTTCGCGGTCGTGGGGCTGCTCCTCCTCGCCGTCGGCGCCCGCTACGAGGCGAGCCTGGCGAAGCTGCGGAGCCTGGGCCGGCTGGTGTCGGGCATGCGCTGAGGGGCCGGAACCGGCACGCGCGGGCGGCGGTCCGGGCCCGGCCTCGACGGCCGGGCCCGGACCGCCCTCGCGTCAGCTCTCCAGCAGCTCGGTGACCAGGGCGGCGATCGGGGACCGCTCGGACCTGTTCAGGGTGATGTGCGCGAACAGCGGGTGGCCCTTGAGCTTCTCGATCACCGCGACCACGCCGTCGTGGCGCCCCACCCTCAGGTTGTCGCGCTGGGCGATGTCGTGGGTGAGCACCACCCGCGAGTTCTCCCCGAGCCGGGACAGGACGGTGAGGAGCACGCCGCGCTCCAGTGACTGGGCCTCGTCCACGATCACGAACGCGTCGTGCAGCGAGCGGCCCCGGATGTGCGTGAGCGGGAGGACCTCCAGCATCCCCCGGTCCACGACCTCCTCGATGACGTCCTCACTGGTCACGGCGGACAGGGTGTCGTGCACCGCCTGGCCCCACGGGGACATCTTGTCGTTCTCGGTGCCGGGCAGGTAGCCGAGTTCCTGGCCCCCGACCGCGTACAGCGGCCGGAACACCATCACCTTGCGGTGCTGGCGGCGCTCCAGGACGGAATCCAGTCCGGCGCACAGCGCCAGCGCCGACTTGCCGGTGCCCGCGCGCCCGCCCAGCGACACGATGCCGACCTCGGGGTCGGTGAGCAGGTCGAGGGCGATCCGCTGCTCGGCGCTGCGCCCGTGCAGGCCGAACACGTCCCGGTCCCCGCGCACCACCTTGACCGACTTGTCGGGCCGCACCCGGCCGAGCGCCTTGCCCCGCTCGGACACGAGCACCAGCCCTGTGTGACAGGGGAACTCCCTGGCCTCCTCGATCTCGCTGGTACCGCTCTCGAACAGCTCACCGATCTGGTGGGCGGGCACGTCCAGTTCGGCCATGCCCGTCCAGCCGTGCTCGATGGCGAGCTCGGCCCGGTACTCGTCGGCCGGGAGGCCGATCGAGGCGGCCTTGATCCGCATCGGCAGATCCTTGCTCACCAGCACGACGTTCCCGCCCTCCTCCTGGAGGTTGCGGGCCACCGTCAGGATCCGGGTGTCGCTGTCGCCGAGCCGGAAGCCCGCCGGCAGGATCTTCGGATCGCTGTGGTTGAGCTCCACACGGAGCGTTCCGCCCTGGTCGTTCACCGGTACCGGGACGTCCAGTCGGCCGTTGGCGACCCGCAGGTCGTCGAGGCGGCGCAGCGCGTTGCGAGCGAAGTACCCGAGTTCCGGGTGGTGTCGCTTGCTCTCCAGCTCGGTGATCACCACCACGGGGATGACCACCTCGTGCTCGGCGAACCTGGCCATGGCCATCGGGTCGGCGAGCAGGACACTGGTGTCGAGCACATGGACGCGCCTTCCCCGGCCTACCTCCGTGCGGGGGTCGGCGGGGGACTGGGTGTCACGGCGATCGGTCGAGGAACTAGCCACTCGTTCTCCCCTTGGGCACCGCTGGGGCGCCCTACTGTCACGGGATCATGGAGGACCGGGACCTGGCCCCAGAGGGCCGGGTCCGGCCCTCCTCGTCGACGTTCCGCGAGAGCGGAGGAGATCAATGAGCCGGGGCCTCCCGAACGGGTGGATGCACACCACCCGCTTGTTCCGACGCTACGCGCCCGCGACCCCGTTTCCAAGGGCCCCGCCCCGCCGCGCGGTGAACACCGCGTTAATGGGCAGGCCGACCGGGGGGACCGGGGGTCAGGAGCCGAAGCGCCGGTTGCGCGCGCCGTAGGAGCGCAGTGCACGGAGGAAGTCCACCCTGCGGAACGCGGGCCAGTAGACCTCGCAGAAGTAGAACTCCGAGTGCACGCTCTGCCACAGCATGAAGCCCGAGAGGCGCTGCTCCCCGGAGGTGCGGATGAGCAGGTCGGGATCGGGCTGGCCGCGCGTGTAGAGATGCCGTGCGATGTCCTCGATGTCCAGGCGCTCGGCAAGCTCCTGGATACCGGTGCCCTTGGCCGCCTCCTCGTGGAGGAGGGACCGAACCGCATCAGCGATCTCACGTCTACCTCCATACCCGACGGCGACGTTGACAACCAGGCCGGGGTTGCCGGATGTCGCCTCTTCCGCCTCCTTCAGGGCGCGGGCGGTGGAGTCGGGCAGCACGTCGAGCGCGCCGACGGGGCGCGTGTTCCACCCCTCCTCGCGGAGCCGGGCGATGGTCTGCTCGATGATGCGCACCAGCGGGCCCAGTTCGGACTCGTCGCGGGTGAGGTTGTCGGTGGAGAGCATCCACAGGGTGACCACCTGCACACCGACCTCGTCGCACCAGCGCAGCACCTCGAAGATCTTGTTCGCGCCGGCCTGGTGGCCCTCCTCCGCCGCACGGAGGCCGCTGCTCTTCGCCCATCGACGGTTGCCGTCCATGGCGACACCGACGTGGCGGGGAATCTCCTGGCTGGTCAGCTGGCGTTCGAGCCGCCGCTCGTAGAGCCAGTACAGGGGGTCTCGGAGCCCCATTGGCGAAACCTCTCAGAGCTGGATCAAAGACAGCACACTCCTGTGAAGGATGTGCCGACGGGGATTCCTCCAGAGTAGTTCGCCCCGGGGCGCTACGTCACAGCCAGGGACTTGCGCACGTGTTTGCGTCCCTGGTGGATCCGGGACTTGACGGTGCCCAGGGCGAGGTTGAGCTCGGAGGCGATCTCGTTGTAGTCCATCTGGCACAGGTCGCGCAGGACCAGGGGGGCGACCAGGTTGGGGCGGTCCTTCTCCAGCTGGTCCAGCGCCTCCAGGAGGTCGATGCGGGAGCCGGCGATGACGCTGGTGGTCCGTGGGTCGCGCTGGTGGGGCATGCGCTCGGCCTCGGTGGGGAACTCCGCGGATCTGCGCTTCATCGACCGGTAGGTCTGGCGGGCGGAGTTGGAGACCACCGTGTACAGCCAGGTGGTGAAGAGGGAGTCGCCCTTGAAGCTGTCGATCTTGCGGGCCACGCGGAGCAGCGCGTCCTGGCACGCCTCCTCCGCGTCCTGGCGGTAGGGGAGGAAGCGCGCGCACCGGCGGAGCACCTCGGGCTGGATGCGACGCAGGAGGTCGTCCAGGGCCGCGGCGTCGCCGTGCTTGGCCCGGCGCGCGAGGTCCTCCAGCTCCTCGTCGACGTTGCTCGCCACCCGCCGCCGGGGCGCCGGGGTCTCCTCGTTCTCCGTGTGGTCACTACTGCGCATGGCTGGTCTCTCCCTGACTGACGGCGGACGTCCGGCCGTCCTGTTCGGACGCGTGTGCGTCCATCTGTACGAGGGTCACACGCCGACGGGACGTCCACGGATCCCCTTCGGCCCTGTCCTCGCGAAGCTTCGCATCTCGCCGCGACCATCCGCGTGGCGCACAGAACCCGTCTGGGGGCTCCCCCCAGTTTCCACGCCACGGGGGGCTCGACGCTACCCGGAGAGGGGATCATATCCGCGGGAGACAACATGAAGGCGTAGATGGTGTATTAGTGGGCAACGAACGCGTATCCACCCCCCTAGACACCGAGGCGGACATGAGCCAACCGGAGGCCTTCGGACGGTACCGCGTCATCCGGCGCCTGGGGTCCGGCTCCTTCGCCACGGTCTGGCTGGCGCAGGACGACCTGCTCAACTACCCGGTGGCCATCAAGGTACTCGCCGAGAACTGGGCGCACCAGATGGACATCCAGCACCGGTTCCTGGAGGAGGCGCGCATCCTGCGCCAGACCGACTCCACGTGGCTGGTGGCGGTGCACGACGTCGACGTGCTGCCCGACGGGCGCCCCTACATGGTGATGACGTACGCCGACCAGGGAAGCGTGACCGACCTCATCCGCCGGGGCCAGCTGCCCCTGGACGAGGCCCTGCGGCTGCTGACGGAGATCGGCCAGGGCATCACCGTGCTGCACAACCACGGCACGATCCACCGCGACATCAAGCCGTCCAACGTCCTGCTCCAGTCCTCCCCCGTGGGGCAGCGGGTCCTGGTCGCGGACCTGGGGTTCGCGAAGGCCATCGACGAGGCCTCGGGGTTCACGGCGGCGGCGGGCACGCCCGGCTACATGTCGCCCGAGCAGAGCATCCCCGGCGGCGACCTGGACGTCCGGTCCGACGTGTACTCGCTGGGCGCGGTCGCCTACGAGCTGATCACCGGGCGTCCGCCCTCCCGCCCGCCCGTCAAGGTCCCGCCTGGCCGGATCCGGCCAGGTCTGCCCCGCGCCCTCGACGAGCTCATCCTCTCCGCGCTCTCGGTGGACCGGGAGAGCAGGCCGGCGGACGCCAAGACCTTCACCGACCGCGTCAGGGCGATCCGCACGGAGCCCGACCTGCCCAAGGCGGACCCGTGGTGGCAGCGCTACCAGATGCCCTGGCGGCGCACGGTCGCGCTGGCGGCCTCCCTGCTGCTGGTGGCGGCGGGCGTGACCGCGTCCGCCGGCGCCCCTGGCATGGCGCTGACCACGGTGAGGGACGCCAGCCAGAACATCCTCGTGAACGTGCCCTCGGTGTGGGCGCGCGAGTTCCACACCGACCTCGCCGCCGGTCCGGCCGCGGCCGAGGCCGGCGCGGGTCCCGGGCTGCTGGTGGCGACCGACGCGGACGACTGGCACTCCACCGAGGTTCCGTCCTACGGGGTGTACGCGACGGTGATGCCCGGGGCCCGCACGCTCAGCGGCGTCTCCGGGGCCGACCCGTGCGGGGGCTCGCCGGACGAGCGCGAGCTGCGCACCCCCACCTGGGAGGGCACCGTGTGGGACTGGCCCGAGTGCAACGGCGGCGGCGCGTTCAGCAGTGCCGCCGTGCACCAGCCGGGCGTGCCCACGACCGTGTACATGGAGATCCGGCAGCCCGCCTACCGCCCGGACGTGGTGAACGACATCATCGGCGGCACCCGGCTGGTCTGACCGGGGGCGCGTCTTCGCGCCCCCGGCGGTCAGGGCGTCCGGGAGAGCAGCTGGGCCCGGAGCTCCTCGGGCGAGGTGACCGGGAGCTTGCAGACGAACCCCTCGCACACGTACGCCGTGGGGGCCCCTCCGACCCGCGTCCGGTCGCGCAGCAGCGGCACGCCGCCGTCGTCGAGGCCGTCGCCCCGTGACAGCGCCGTGCCGAGGGGCGCCCAGGTCAGGACGGTGCGTACCAGCTCCTCCGTCCGCGGGTCCCCGGGGTCGCCGACCACCGCGACGGCGCGCGGCCCCGACAGGGCCGCCTCGCCCGCGGCCAGGCCCCACCCGGCGAACCTCGCTGCCTTCTCGGCCAGCAGCGCCACCGGCGCCAGGGCTCCCTCGGCCGCCGTCCTGTGCCGCTGCGAACCGGTCAGCGCGGCGTGGGTCACGAGGGCGGACGCGGCGGCGGAGCGCCCCGAGGGGGTCGCATTGTCGGTGGGGTCCTGCGGGCGGCTGAAGAGCTTCTCCGCGTCGTCCGCGGTGTCGAAGAACCCGCCCTCGCCGTCGCCGAAGTGCTCCAGGACGGCGTCCAGGAGCCGTCCGGCCCCGTGCGCGTAGCGCGGATCGCCGGTCACCCCGTGCAGGGCCAGCAGCCCCTCCGCCACGTCGGCGTAGTCCTCCAGCACACCGGCGCTGTTGCCCGCCCTGCCGTCCCGGGACGTGCGCACCAGGCGGCCGTCCCGCAGGTGGACGGTGAGCAGCAGTTCCGCCGCGTCACGGGCGGCCTCCACCAGGTCGGGGCGCTCCAGCAGCGCCCCCGCCTCCGCCAGTCCGGCGATCGCCAGCCCGTTCCAGGCGGCCACCACCTTGTCGTCCCGGGCGGGCGCGACCCTCTCCGCGCGCGCGGCCAGCAGTGCCTCGCGGACCCTCTGGAAGCGCCACGTGTCGGCGGGAGGGACCGGCAGCCGGAGCACGGAGGCGCCCCGCTCGAAGGTGCCCTCCTCCGTCACCTCGAACACCGCGGCCGCGAAGGCGGCGTCGTCCGCGTCCAGGACCTCGCGCAGCTGGGCGGGGGTCCACACGTAGTAGGTGCCCTCCTCGCCCTCGCTGTCGGCGTCCAGCGCCGAGGCGAACCCGCCCTCGGGGGTGCGCAGGTCGCGCAGCATCCAGTCGGCGGTCTCCTCCGCCACCCGGAGCAGCAGTGCGCGGGTGGCGGTCTCCGAGGTCCCGGCGCCCGGAGGGGTGGGGCGGCGGCCCATGCGGAGGTAGGCGCGCAGCAGCAGCGCGTTGTCGTACAGCATCTTCTCGAAGTGGGGCACCACCCACGCACGGTCCACGGAGTAGCGGGCGAACCCGCCTCCGAGCTGGTCGTACAGGCCGCCCCGGGCCATGGCCAGGGCGGTTCCGGTGGCCATGAGCCGCGCGGGGGAGGCCTCGCCCGGGCTCCCGGGGCCTCCGCCGGAGGCCCCCGCGGCCGGGACGGGCCGGATGCGCTCGTCCTGCGCCGTGAGGAAGGACAGCAGCATCGACGGCGGGAACTTGGGGGCGTCGCCGAAGCCGCCCTCCGCGCTGTCGTAGTCGCGCACCAGGGCGTGGACGGCCAGGTCCAGCTGGTCGGCGGAGGGGGGCGGCGCGGAGGGCAGGGTGCGCGGGGCCCCGAGCGCGTCCACGACCCGCTTGCCCTGGTCGAGGAGTTCGGGGCGCTTGTCGCGCCAGGCGGTTGCCACCCCCTCCAGCAGCCGCTGGAAGTGGTCGCGGGGGAAATAGGTCCCGCAGTAGAACGGGGCGCCCTCGGGTGTGGCGAACACGGTCATGGGCCACCCGCCCTGGCCGGTCATGGCCTGGGTGGCCTCCATGTAGACGGCGTCGACGTCCGGGCGCTCCTCGCGGTCCACCTTGACGTTGACGAAGTGGGCGTTCATGCGCGCGGCGGTCGCCTCGTCCTCGAAGGACTCGTGGGCCATCACGTGGCACCAGTGGCAGGCCGCGTAGCCGACGGAGACGAGCACGGGAACGTCGCGCCGACGCGCCTCCGCGAAGGCCTCCTCACCCCAGGGCCACCACTCCACGGGGTTCTCGGCGTGCTGCAACAGGTACGGGCTGGTCGCTTCGCTCAAGCGGTTGGGCATGCCCCCACTGTGCCACCCGCGGCCGGTGTCCGCCCGGTCCGCCCCGGGGCGGGAGCCCCCGTCCCGGAAACCGTCCCGCCACGGCGGGGGACGGTCCCCGGGGAGCGCTCCCGCCGCCCCGGGGCGGACCCCGCGGGACCGGCCGCCGGGCTCCCGGGGCGTCAGGCCCCGGGCTCCCCGGCGCCGTCGGGGCCGGCGGAGGCGGCCACCCCGGCCGCCCCCTCGTCAGAGGCCCGCGCGGGGCCGCCGGCCTCCGGCGACCCGTCGCCCTCCTTGGGCAGGGCGCGGAGCTTGCCCATCAGGCTCCTCATGAGGAAGTACAGCACGACGCCGATCGCGAAGATGACGAGGAAGCCCATGACCCCGGGTGTCACGGTGTCCTTGTCCAGCGAGAAGTCGTTGGCCGCCACCGCCGCGGAGGTGAGAAGGGTATTCATACCGCTCATACTCTCACTGCTTCTCGGACACCCGCGAAGAGGTCCTTCTCAGGGACCTCGGTGTCCACCAGCGAGCGCACCAGGTGGTAGTCCTCGGTCGGCCAGGCCTCGGCCAGGACCTCGTTGGGGACGGCGAACCAGAAGCCGTTCGGGTCCACCTGGGTCTCGTGCGCCTTGAGCGCCTCGTCCGCGACGTCGAACTGCTCGCTGCAGTGCACCCGGGTGGTGATCTCCCACCGGGGGTACTCGCGCTCGTTGATCCGCTTCATCCAGTCCTCGAAGGGGTTCTCGATGCCGCGCTCGGCCAGGACCGTCGCCAGTGCCTCGAACCGCTCCGGCGGGAACGAGACGAAGTAGTACAGCTTCAGCGGCTGCCAGGGGTCCCCGGCCTCCGGGTAGGCGTCGGGGTCGCCCGCGGCGTCGAACGCGTGCATCGACACCTTGTGGGTCATGATGTGGTCGGGGTGCGGGTAGCCGCCGTTCTCGTCGTAGGTGAGGATCACGTGCGGGCGGAACCGGCGGATGGACTCCACCAGGGGCGCGGAGGCCTCCTCGACCGGCAGGGTCGCGAAGCACCCCTCCGGCAGCGGCGGCAGCGGGTCGCCCTCGGGCAGGCCGGAGTCGACGAACCCGGCGAACTCCTGCTGGATGCCGAGGATCTCGCGGGCCCGGTTCATCTCCTCGCGGCGGACCGCCGCGATGTTCTCGCGGATCTCGGGACGCTCCATGGCGGGGTTGAGGATGTCGCCTCGTTCGCCACCGGTCATGGTGACGACGAGCACGTCGACGCCCTCGTCCACGTAGCGCGCCATCGTGGCCGCGCCCTTGCTGGACTCGTCATCGGGGTGGGCATGGACGGCCATAAGCCGCAGGCGCTCGGACAACGAAGGGTTCTCCTTGACTTGGTGAACACGGGCACGGGGCGTGGCTGTCCGGCCTCCCCGGAGCACGGCTTCGACGACTCACGCACGGGCCGCGTAGGGGGGCTGTCAGGTCGGGGATATCTTAGACAACACCGTCCCCTCGTTCGGAGATTCCCGATGCAGCCCACCCCGGAAGAAGACGCCGTGAACAGTGCCGACACCCCGGCCGACACGGCCGAACCCGTTGCGCCCGCGCTGCGCAAGCGCCATGGCAACGGACCCGTCTTCTTCGTCATCGCGACCGTGTTCGCGGTCCTGTGCGCGGTCGGCTGGGGCTACTCCGTGATGAGCTACAGGGGGCTCGGGGGCGGCGTGTACCACCAGGTGGTCTCCTACTCCCTGGAGTCCCCGGACGAGGTCACGGTCAACTACGAGGTGAACAGCCGGGACGGCGCCGAGTGCCTGATCGTGGCGCTGGACGAGCAGCACGTCGAGGTGGGGCAGAAGCGCTCCGAGGCGGAGGCGGGGAACCGGATGGTCACCGCGACCGTTGAGACGGTTCGTCAGGCTTCCGCGGTACAAGTGGCCTCGTGCAGGGAACAAGGTTCGCAGGACTGATCGACCGATCCCTCCCCGCACTGGTCCCCGGTGCCGCCGCCACGCCTGCGAGTTCCCTTGTGCCACCACGCACGGTGATATTCTCGTAAGTTCAGCTTCGGCCGCCTGGTGGCCCTTGCTACTAGTACACAAGGAGTTCCAGTGACCCAGACCCGCGATGACAACGTCACCTGGCTCACCCAGGAGGCGTATGACCGGCTCAAGTCTGAGCTGGACACCCTGTCGGGCCGTGGGCGGATCGAGATCGCGGAGAAGATCGAGGCCGCCCGCGAGGAGGGCGACCTCAAGGAGAACGGCGGCTACCACGCCGCCAAGGAGGAGCAGGGCAAGATGGAGGCCCGCATCCTCCAGCTCACCGGGATCCTGCGCACCGCACGCGTCGGCGAGGCCCCGCGCACCGAGGGCGTGGTCGGCCCCGGCATGACCGTCACCGTCAAGTTCGACGGGGACGAGGAGGAGGTCACCTTCCTGCTCGCCTCCCGCGAGGAGAGCGGATCTCCGATCGACGTGTACTCCCCGAAGTCCCCTCTCGGGTCCGCCATCAACGGCAAGCGCATCGGTGAGAGCGTGAGCTACACGCTCCCGAACGGCAAGAGCCTGGGGGTCGAGATCATCGACGCGGTCCCCTACAGCGGCATGTGAGGCACAGGCGGAACAGGTTGGGGGGCGGCCGGCGGCCGCCCCCCGCCGCGTTCGGGGGGTCCCGCGCGGACCGGCGCGGCCCGAGTTCCGGGGACGCCGCGACGCATCCGTCCGGGCCCCCGGCGCGTCGTAGTCTCTGAGTACCGGAAAGGCCCGGCGGGTCCGGCCCGCGGCCTCCTCCCCCTCCCCGACCGACGAGCAGAGGAACCGACCCCGTGATGCCCACCCCCCACTGGAACCCCCAGGAACCCCGGCCCGGTTCGTACGCCCCGACCAGCGGCTGGGGGCCGGCGTCCGCTCCCCCGGGCGCGGGCTGGGGGGTACCGGGGTCGGAGGTGTCCCCCGCCGGGTCCGCCCACCCGGCGGAGACGGTCGGCCTGGGGCGCCGCCTGGCCGCCCGCGCCATCGACTACGCGCTGGTGATGTTCGCCGCCTGGGCGTTCTTCGTCTTCATGGCCATGGTGACGACGGTGCTCACCCTGGGCGCCGACGCCACCGACGCCCAGGGGGGACTGTGGGCCCTGCTGCTCTTCTTCGGCTGGGGCCTGCTCCTGTTCTTCTACGACTGGCTGTACCTGGTCGCCTGGGGGCGCACGATCGGCAAGATGGCGGTCGGCATCAGGGTGGTCAGCGCCGCGGACGGGGGGAGGCTCTCCCAGGGCCAGGCCCTGGGCCGTGCGGCGTTCTTCGGCCTGCCCCAGACCCTGCCGCTGGTGGGGAACCTGTTCTCGCTGGCGGAGGCGCTGACCATCCCCTTCGACACCCGGTCCCGCGCCCTGCACGACAGGGCGGCCGGGACGGTCGTCGTCCGTGTCCGCTCCTGAGGCGGGGACGGCCCGGGGCCCGTCCCCGGCACGGTCCGCCGCTCCCGGCGGAGGCCCCGGGGCGCCGGGGCCTCCGTGCCGGGGCTACCGGCGGGCGCAGTCGGGTGCGTCGGCGCCGCCGTCGGCGAACGCCGCCGGGACGTAGTTGCCGGGGCCGATCCGGTACCAGGCGCTGCTGGTGCCGAACGGGCCCGTCGCCTCGTCCCCGACCGCCTGGCAGGCGACGTCCACGTTGGCCTTGTGCGCCGCGAGCCCCACCGGGTCGTGCTCCAGGCCGGGGCCGCCGCGCACGACCACCGGGTCGCTCTGGGTCACCGTGGTGATCTCCGCGCGCTGCCGGTACTCGGCGGTCCACAGGTAGTCGACCTCCACCCAGGCGTTGGTGGGCAGCTGGAGCCCCTCCCTGAAGGCGCCGTCGGCCAGGTCGATCCCGGCGGGGTTGCGGACCTTGCGCCCGAACCCGTCCAGCCCCCCGTTGTACCCGTCCGAGTACGCCGCCTCCGCCTGGGGGCGCCCCCGCTCCAGGTCGTGCCAGGACTCGCGGTCCTCGTTCCAGTGGTCGTCCCCGGTGTTCCAGGGGCCCACGTCCCAGACGGGGAGGTAGGAGCAGCGCGGCTCGTGCTTGGGGTCGTCCTTGCCCTCGGGTCCCAGTGCTCCCGTGGTGCAGACCCGCACCGTGTACTCGCCACCGCCCCGCGTGGCCAGGCCCCGGCGGGAGGGCAGGGCCACGAAGTGGTCGTCCTTCCGGACCGTGTGCCCGTTGGCGGTGGTCCCGCCCACCAGGCCGATGCGCGTCGCGAAGAGCCGCGCCGAGAACGGTTCGGCCGGCCGGGCCCCGTGGGCGCCGCCCTCCCGGCCCCCACCGTCCGGCCCGCCCGCGCTGCTCGCGAGCGGGCGCACCCGCAGGCCGGTGAGGGCCGTGTCACCGCCCCCGACCTCCACCCGCAGCTGCACCTGGGTGACGTCCTCGGGCAGGGTCACCCGGCCGCCGCTCCCCGGCGCGGGGTACCACTCGGTCCACATCCCGTCCGGGCGGACCCCCCGCACCTCGGCCAGGAGGTGCTCGACGTCCCCGTCCGCCCGCACCCGCACGTCGACGGAGTCGGTGGGGCCGTCCAGGGTCTGCTCCGGGAAGGTCGCCAGGCCCGTGCGGCCGTGCTGCCCCTCCCTGCGCAGCGAGGCGCCGCCGCCGTCCGCCTCCGCGCCGTCCGCCCGCAGGGCGCCGGCCTCCAGCACCAGGCCGACCCGGTCCGCGGAGTCCAGGTCCTGTCGCAGCCAGCCGCCCTCCGCGAAGGCGGGCGCCGGGGCCGCGAGGGGAACGAGGAGGGCCGCGGCGCCCAGGGCCGCCAGGGTCTGGGCGGTGGTGCGTCCGCACCGTCTGTCCGACATCTGTACCTTCCCTCACCAAACACCGAGAGTGATCAAATCAGTAACTCTCAGTAAGCGCCCTGGTGTGCGCACGCTCAAGGAGCTTGTGGCGGGTGTTGGTGTTACGGCAGTAAAAGTCCGGCTCGCAGCCGGGCACGGCCGACGGGCCGGCCGGGGCGCTGCCGGTGCGACGAGGGGCCGCCCCGGCCGGTCCTGCGCCCCCGGCCGGTCCCGCCGCGGACACGGGGCCTCGGCGGAGGGACGGGCCGCGGAACGCGCCCTAGGCGAAGGCGAGCAGGCAGGCGGTGAACCCGTGCACGTGGTTGACGCCGCCGACCGGCCCGATCTCCCCCGCCGCGAAGAAGCCGGCGACGGCCTCGACGCCCAGCACGCGGTGCACGGCGAGGACGTCGTGGTCGGCGTGGGGGAAGAGCGAGGCCCCGCGGCCGTTGCAGGAGAAGAGCAGTCCGGCGCCGACGGCGTGCTCCGCCCCGAAGTCGGCGAGCCGCCGGGCGAGGTCCTCGTCCGCGGTGCCCGCGTCGCGGACCTGGAAGCGGACGGTCTGGCCGACGTCCACCATGTCGCCGACGGTGAGCCCGCCGAGCTCGGGATCGGCCCCGACCACGCTGCGGATCAGGAAGTCGCCCTGCCCGTGGTGGTCGGCGTACTCGTCCATGGCGATGCCCAGGTGCAGGCCGTGCCCGGCGAGTTCGCGGTCCTCGTCCGAGAGCTCCTCGACGAGCTCCTCGAGCTTGTCGTAGGCGTTGACCCCCGCGAGCTCGAGGATGAGGTTGCCCTCGGACTTGGTGACGGTCATCGCCGGGCCGACGGGGCGGCAGCCCTGGCTGACGACGGTGCCGAGGACGTTGGCGCCGCCGAGCAGGAGGCCGATGGCCCCGTGCTCCGCGACGTCTCCGTCGCAGAACAGGCGGACGGACTCCTCCCCCCGCATGCCGTCGGCCATGCCCCCGACGAGGGGCAGGCCGTTGAGCGCGACCGTGGACTCGCGCACGAACGCCTGGGTCGGGAACTCGTAGGGGTTGGTCAGCAGGATGGCGGCCCGGTCGTCGGGGCCGGGCTCGCGCATGCCGACGACCGCGAGGTGGTCGCCCTCGATCACGGTGTCCAGGCGGAACGGGGTGATCTCCACCCCGGGCAGGCCGGCGCACCACACGCTCACCGAGCCCTGCCCCTCGACGCCCCGTCCGCCGCCGATGACCCCGGTGGAACTGCACCCGAGGGTGGTCGCGCCCCCCGCCAGCGCCATGACGCGCCTGCCCGCGAGGGTGACCTCCTCGGGGTCGGCGCCGCAGACGAAGAAGCACACCAGGTCGGCCGCCCCGTCGACCTGCTCCAGCGCGCCGAGGACGGCGCGCTCGGCCGCGTTCACGAGGTCGGCCCCCGTCGTCAGTGCATTGCCGAACCGTGCCACCAGCCGCCACCTCCGGTTTCGCCGGCCACCGCGGCCGTTCGCAGGACTCCACCGTCACGTCCCATTCTTCCATCCCGGCGGCCACCGGGGGATCCTCCGGTGAACGGGACCGGGCACCGGCCCCGGTGGCGGGGCTGCCGAAAGGGGACGCTCTGATCGGGGTCCCTTTCCCCAGCCGGGCCGCGGAAACCCCGGGCGGGGGATACTCCCGTCGCCCCGCCCCGGTTGCGGATAGGTTCGGGGGGTGAGCGCACCCCCCGAACTCCCCCGGACCCGCGCGGCGCTGCGCGAGCACGGCCACGTCCACCGTTCCGTCTCCGCCGAGGTGCGGGAGAACCTGCTCCGCCTGATGGGCTCCGGCGGACCGCGCTTCCCCGGGGTGCTCGGCTTCGACTCGACGGTGCTCCCGCAGGTGGAGCGCGCCCTGCTGGCCGGGCACGACCTCGTGCTGCTCGGCGAGCGGGGGCAGGGCAAGACCCGGCTGATCCGCTCCCTGGTGGGACTGCTGGACGAGTGGTCACCGGCGGTCGCCGGGTGCCAGGTGAACGACCACCCCTACGCGCCGGTGTGCCCGGTGTGCGTGCGGCGCTCGGCGGAGGAGGGGGACCGCCTGCCCGTGGTGTGGCGGCACCGGCGGGAGCGGTACGGGGAGAAGCTCGGCACCCCCGACACGGGGGTGGGCGAACTCGTGGGCGACGTGGACCCGGCCCGGCTGGCGGAGGGGCGTTCCCTGGGCGACCCGGAGACCGTCCACTACGGCCTCGTACCGCGCGCGAACCGCGGCGTGTTCTGCGTGAACGAGCTCCCCGACCTGCCCGCCCGCGCGCAGGTGGCCCTGTTCAACGTGCTGGAGGAGCGCGACCTCCAGGTGCGGGGCTACAGCCTGCGGCTCCCCCTGGACCTGCTGGTGGTCGCGAGCGCCAACCCCGAGGACTACACGAGCCGGGGCCGGATCGTCACCCCGCTCAAGGACCGCTTCGGCGCGCAGGTGCGGACCCACTACCCGCTCACGCTGGAGGACGAGCTGGCGCTGGTGCGCCAGGAGGCGGTGCTGCCGGAGGGGACGGCGGTGCCCGCGCACGTGTGGGAGACCGCGGCGCGGTTCACCCGGTTGGTGCGCGCCTCCAAGCACGTGGACGCCAGGTCGGGGGTGTCCGTGCGCTTCGCCGTCGCGGCGGCCGAGACGGCGGCGGCGTCGGCGCTGCGCCGGTCCGCCCTGAGGGGCGGGGAGGCTCCGGTGGCGCGCGTGTGCGACCTGGCCGCGGCGGTGGAGCCGCTGCTGGGCAAGGTCGAGTTCGAGCTGGGGGCCGAGGGCCGGGAGCCGGAGGTCCTGCACGCCCTGCTGAGACGGGCGACGGCGGAGGCGTTCCGGGAGCGGCTGGGCGGGGCGGACCTGGCCGCCCTCGTCGAGCGGTTCTCCGGCGGAGCCGTCGTGGAGTCGGGCGACCTGGTGGCCGCCGACGAGCTGCTGCGCCGGGTCGGCGCCGTACCGGGGCTCGCGGCGATGATCGCCGGCGCCGCCCCGGAGTCGGAGGACGGGCCTCCCACGCCCGGCCTGGCCGCCGCGGTGGTGGAGTTCGCGCTGGAGGGGCTGTACCTGGAGCGCCGCCTGTCCAAGGACGTGCTGCCCGGCGGCGGGGTCTACCGCTTCTAGCCGGACCGGCGCTCCGGCGGCCACGGGTCCCCGGGCCCGGCGCCGCCGGAGGGCGCACCGGGCGTAGGGTCGTGGCCGACGCGCCCGGCCGGCGGGCCGGGAGGATCGGGGGCGGCGCGGGTGAGGTTCCGGTACCGGGAGTACGACGGCGGGCCCGACCCCCTGGACGGGCCCGAGGAGGAGCCCCGGACCCCGGGCGGGTCCGCCTCCCCGGGGGAGCGGCCGGCCGGCGGGGCGGGCCCCGCCGCCGGGTCGGAGCCTCCGGCCCTGGAGGGGGTGCGGCTCAGCTACGGGGAGGACGGCCCTGTGCCCCCGGACGGGCCGGGCACCGTCCCGGCCGACGGGTGGGGGGACGGGTCCTCCCGCCCGGAGGCCCCCGGGGGCCCGGCCGCACCGGAGGAGGGCGCCGGGAAGGAGCGGCCCCGGACGGGGGCCCCGGACTGGGGGCCGCGCGAGATCCGCCGGCTGGGCGAACTCGCCCTGCGCGACATCGAGGCGGCGGGGCGCCGGCGCGGCGTCCGCGGCGGCGGCCTCCGGGGCGGCGCCGGACCGGGCGGCGAGGCGACCGGCGGCCACCTGCCCCGGGACGAGGCCGGGGACCTGGCGCTGGACGCGGTCGCCACGGCGCGCGAGGCGGTCGTGCGCCGGGCGCGGCCCGGGGAGCGCTCCGCGGTCCTGCGCCCGCAGGACGTACGGGTGGTGGAGACCGAACCGGCGGAGGCCGCCGCCGTGGCCCTGCTGGTGGACCTGTCGCACTCGATGACGACGCGCGCTCTGCACGGGGCCGCCACCGGGACGGCCCTGGCCCTGGACGCGCTGGTCCGGGTCCGCCGCCCCCGGGACAGGCTGCGGCTGGTCGGCTTCGGGGACAGGGCCCGGGAGATGACCCCGGCCGAGCTGGCGGCCCACGACTGGAGCCGCGTCCCGGGAACGAACCTGCACCACGCGCTGCGGCTGGCGCGCGGCCACCTGCGGCGCCACCGCGACCTGCGCCCGCAGGTGATGGTGGTGACCGACGGGGAGCCGACCGCCCACCTGGGCGAGGACGGCGGAGCCCGGTTCTCCTGGCCGCCGGAGCCCCGCACCGAGGAGCTGACGCTGGCCGAGCTGGACGCCGCGCTGCGGGAGGGCGCGGAGGTCGCGTTCTTCGTCCTGGCGGACGATCCGCGGCTGCGCGCGTTCCTGGGGCGCGTGGAGCGGCGCCGGGGCGTCCGGGTGGTGCGCGCCGACGCCGAGGGGTTGGGCCCCCTCGTGGTCGACCGCTACCTGGGGCGCCGGGGCTGAGACGGCGCCCGGGGGCGCACGGACCGGCGGCTCCGGCCAGGGGTGCGGAGGGCGGGTCGTGCCTTCCCGCTCGGTGCCGCGCGCGGCGGAGCCCCGCTCGCGGGGTCCCGCCGCGCGGCCCCGGTGCGGAGGGCGGGTCAGCGCTCGAAGATGTTGACGTCCGAGGCCATCAGCAGGAGTTCCTCGGGCGCCTGGCCCCCGGAGTAGAGGAGCTGGTGGCGGTTGGCGGGCATGACCGTCTCGGTGAACCGCAGAGGCGTCTCCCCGTCGTAGGCGACGCGTTCCTGGACGAGCAGGGGGATCCCCGGGCCCAGGCCGAAGGACTCGGCCTCGTCCTGGGAGGGCATCCGGGCGCCGACGACGTCCCAGTTCCAGTCCTCCCGGTAGCCGAGGTCCTGGAGCACTGCCGCCACCCCCTGCTCCAGCCGGTCGGGGGACATGAGGGGGGTGTTGTTCGCGATGCTGAAAGGGAAGTGGGTCACCTGGGACTGCCACAGGCTGCCCTCGACGAACCGGTCGGAGGCCCGGATGACGACCAGCCCGCCGTGGGGGCCCTCCTCCGCGTCGCCGCGGCGGAGCCGCCTGGCCACCTTGGGCCGCATGGTGTCGAGGCTGACCTTGATCTTCTCGTCGATCTGGTCGTATCCGGCCTCGCGCAGGTGCGGCTGGTAGCCGGCGTCGAAGCGTTCGGAGTCGCTGCCGCCCGTGATGGGGGTGGCGAGGTGGACGATGGGGCGGTGGTCGGCGACGAAGGCCCCGCGGCCCGCCTGGATGGCGATGCGGCCCTCGTCCTGGAGGATGCGCATGCCCAGGCGTGCGGTGGCGCGGGAGACGTCGAGCTGCTCGGCGAGCTCCTCCTCCCCCGGCAGCCGTTCGCCCGGTTTGTAGTCGCCCCTGGCCAGGGCCTCCCGCAGGTGGTCCGCGACCTCGGTCTTCCTCGACGTGCTCATGCGTGTGCTCAGTCCCGGCGGTAGGCGTTCATGTTGCCGTGTTCGTACTGGTAGCGGATGCTGTGCCCCGCGTAGACCGTCTCCACCACGCGGATCGGCCGGTCCTCCGAGAGGTCGGTCCGGTGGACCTCCAGCACCGGCACCCCGGGCGGGAGTTCGAGCTGCCCGGCCTCGTGGGGGCTGGGCATGCGGGTCGTGAGCTCGTCCACGAAGCCGACCTGGCGGTGGCCGTGGTCGGCGAGCACGGCGAGGGCGCTCTCCACGTCCTCGGGCAGCATGAGCGGGGTGCCGTTGACGAGGTCCATGGGGTAGTGGGCGGAGCTGACGGAGCCCGAGATCTCACCGGAGAACCGGTACATCCGGCGGACGACCGTCATGTCGCCCTCGGGCACGCGCAGGCGGCTCGCGATGTCGGGGGTGGCGCTGAGGAGCTGGAGCTCCTCCAGCATCTGGCCCGTCATGCCGGACTCGTTGAGTCCGGCGGGCCCGCCCCTGGAGCGGTTGGCGTAGAAGGTCTCGGGGACGACGTCCTGGACGAAGTGCCCCCTGCCGGGCCGACTGACGATCAGGCCCTGGTTGCGCAGCATGCCCAGGGCCAGCCTGACCGTGTTGCGGGAGGCGTCGAAGCGCTCCTCGAGCTGCTTCTCCGAGGGCAGCTGCCCGCCGAGCGGCAGGCTTCTCTCCTGGATCTCGCGCCGCAGGGTCCGCGCGATCTGTCGATATCTGCTTTCTGCCCGCATGATTCAGCCCTCGCTGGGGTACTAGACCAACAACCTAGCTTGTACCAACAAGGTGATCGGTACACCAACCGAACAGGTCCATCCGGTTCTGCTGAACCTATCGTAGGTGAAGGCCACCCCCAGTACACGGTGTCGCCGCCGATGAGACACCCGAAAGAGCAGCGCACGGCGGACCGCAAACCGCCGGACCGAACACCCGCGCACCACCGACCACGGATACAGCACTCGTGAGACACCACCTCGCGCCCCCTCACCCCGCACGGGGGCGTACGAAGCGCTAGAGACTTCCCCTGAGGAGACCAGCATGATCCCGATCGCCGTCACACTCGTCGGAGTCGTCCTTCTGGGCCTGGCCGTGGGCTTCCTGCTCGCCGTCTCCATCGGCATCCGCCGCCGGGACAGGCGGGGCGCCTACCGCTCCCTGCGGGGCGAGGACCCCATCGCCCTCTCCCGTACCGGCAGCCTCGTCGTCGGACTCCGCTTCACCAACGAGAAGCCCGCCGGGACCGCACCTCCCCAGGACCGCACCTCCACCCCGGCCTGAACCGGGGATCGGAGCCGACCGCACGGCGCACCCGCCGACCGGCGCGGGAACACGCCGGCCGGCAGCCCCTCGGGGCGCCGCGGCGGGCCCGCGGAGAGCCCGCCGCAGAAGGACCGCGACACCGGGGACGCAGTGCCGGAGAGGCGCCGTGACGGGCCCGGCGGCCACGCCGGAGGGCCCGCACGGCGGAAGGCGCCCCGGGGCGGGCGCCGCCGGAGCAGGTCCTAGTCCCCCAGGGCCTGGAGCAGGTCCGCCACCAGGTCGGCGCCGGACTCGATGCCCACGGAGATCCGCACCAGGTCGGCCGGGACCTCCAGCGGGGAACCGGCGGTGGACGCGTGCGTCATCCGCCCGGGGTGCTCGATCAGGGACTCCACACCGCCCAGGGACTCGCCCAGCGTGAAGACCTCGGTCCGCTCGCACAGCTCCAGCGCGGCCTTCTCCCCGTCGCGCAGGGCGAAGGAGACCATCCCGCCGAAGGCCCGCATCTGCCGTTCGGCGACCTTGTGCCCGGGGTGGGCGTCCAGCCCGGGGTAGTAGACCCTGCGGACCGCCGGGTGGCCCTCCAGCACCGCCACGACCTGCTCCGCGTTGGCGCTGTGCCTGTCCATCCGCACACCCAGGGTCTTGACCCCGCGCAGGGTCAGCCAGGAGTCGAAGGGCCCCGGCACGGCGCCCATGGTGTTCTGGTGGAAGGCCAGCCGCTCGCCCAGCTCGGCGTCGGAGACGACCAGGGCGCCCCCGACCACGTCGGAGTGCCCGCCCAGGTACTTGGTGGTGGAGTGCACGACCACGTCCGCGCCCAGGGTCAGCGGCTGCTGGAGGTAGGGCGAGGCGAAGGTGTTGTCGACGACGTGCAGCGCGCCCGCGTCGTGCGCGATCCGGGCGACCGCCTCGATGTCGGTGATGTTCAGCAGGGGGTTGGTGGGCGTCTCGGTCCACACGACCCTGGTCTCGGGCCGGATCGCCGCGCGCACCGCCTCGGGGTCGGACTGGTCGACCGCGTCCCACCGCACGCCCCACCGCTCGACCACCTTGGAGACGAGGCGGAACGTGCCGCCGTAGGCGTCGCCCGGGATGACGATGTGGTCGCCCGGTGACAGGACCGTGCGCAGCAGGGTGTCCTCCGCCGCCATCCCGGAGGCGAACGCGAGGCCGCGCGTACCGGCCTCCAGCGCCGCCAGGCACTCCTCCAGCGCGGCGCGCGTGGGGTTGCCGGTGCGGGAGTACTCGTACCCCTGGCGCAGCCCGCCCACGCCGTCCTGGGCGTAGGTGCTGGTCTGGTAGATCGGCACCACCACGGCTCCGGTCCCGGCGTCCGGTTCCTGCCCCGCGTGGATGGCCAGTGTTTCAAACCCGTCGAACTTCATGGGGCCACCCTAGTGCCCGCGGACCCCCCGGAACCCGCGTTCAGCTGGGCCGGAGCGCTCCGGAGGAGCCCTTGGCCGGGGCGCTCCGCCCGGCCGGGGTCAGACGGGCGGGAAACGGGTGGCGGACCCGGGCGTCGGCGGCTCCACCGGGACCTCCGGGGGCAGGCCGGTGACGGGGGTGGGCACCCGGGTGGGGGTCCCGGTCTCCCGCAGCGGGGGCTCCCAGCCGAGTTCGGCGTCGTAGGTGCGCACCACCTTGCCGGGGACGCCGGCGATGACGGCGTGGTCGGGGTAGGTACCCGGGCGGACCACCGTGCCCGCCGCCACGACGGAGTTGCGGCCCAGGTGGACCCCGGGGAGGATGACCGCGTTCGCACCGATCCAGGTGCCGTCGCCGATGCTGACCGGGTCGTCCACGGGCCACTGGAGGCCCACGGGGATCTCGGTGTTGGCGTAGGCGTGGTTCTGGTCGGTGATGTAGACGTAGGGGCCCGTGTACACGTGGTCGCCGATGTCCACGGACTTGTGGGCGACGATGTGGGAGCCGCGGCCGATGGCGCAGCCCGATCCGATCCGCACGACGGAGCCCTCGCCCAGGTCGTAGTCCGGGCCCATCCCCGCGGCGAGGGTCATGTCGCCGCCCAGGACGGTGTGCACGCCGATCTCGATCCAGGGCTCGCCGTAGAGGGTGGCCGTGGGGAAGGCGATCGCGGAGCCCGTCCCGAAGCGCGCGAACTTCCGGGCGGCCGCGGAGCCGGGGCGGATTTCGGCTCTGCTCCGGGCGTAGGACCAGACGGAGCGGATGATCCAGGACAACAGCCGAGACACGCGTGCTCCCATTTATTACCTGCCAGTAATACTGCCGCGAACATTAGCAGTGTCCGAGTATGCGTCGATATGCCCGGGACTCACGCACCGGGGCCCCCGGACGCGTCGCGAAAGACGCGTCCGGGGCCCCGGAGGCCCTGCGGTCGTTCGGCCGCCCGCCGGAGCGGGCGCGGCTTGCTAGCTCGACAGGTGGGCGAGCAGGTCCTGGCGGGTGAGAATGCCCACCGGCTTGCCGTCGCGCAGCACCACCAGGGCGCCGGAGCCGCGCAGCAGGCGCACGCAGTCGCTGACGGGCGTACCGGTGCCGACCGTGGCGAGCGGCTTGCCCATGTGCGTCTCGACCGTGTCGTCCAGCTGGGCCCGGCCGTCGAACAGCGCGTCCAGGAGGTCGCGCTCGGCGATGGAGCCGACCACCTCGGCGGCCATGACCGGGGGCTCCTCCTTCATGACGGGGAGCTGGGAGACGCCGTACTCCCGCATGATCGCGACCGCGGTGCCCACCGTCTCGTCCGGGTGGCTGTGCACGAAGTCGGGCAGCTCGCCGCCCTTCTCCCCGAGCACGTTGCCGGCCGTGGCCTCCTCCGTCTCGGCCGTCAGGAACCCGTAGTCGGACATCCACTCGTCGTTGAAGATCTTGCCGAGGTACCCGCGCCCGCCGTCGGGGAGCAGCACGACGATGACGTCGTCGGGCCCCGCGTCCCTGGCCACGCGCAGCGCGGCCTCCACGGCCAGCCCGCACGAGCCGCCCACCAGGAGGGCCTCCTCACGGGCGAGGCGGCGGGTCATCAGGAAGGAGTCCTTGTCGCTGACGGCCACGATCTCGTCGCACACGGAGGTGTCGTAGGTGCCGGGCCAGATGTCCTCGCCCACGCCCTCGACGAGGTACGGGCGGCCCGTGCCCCCGGAGTACACCGAGCCCTCGGGGTCGGCGCCGACGATCTTCACGGAGCCCCCGGAGACCTCCTTGAGGTACTTCCCGGTGCCGCTGATGGTTCCGCCGGTGCCGATGCCCGCGACGAAGTGGGTGATCCGGCCCTCGGTCTGGTCCCAGATCTCGGGGCCGGTCGCGTGGTAGTGCGACTCGGGGTTGTTCCGGTTCTCGTACTGGTTGGGCTTCCAGGCGCCGGGGATCTCGGCGGCCAGCCGGTCCGAGACCGAGTAGTAGGACTCGGGGTGGTCGGGGGCGACCGTGGTGGGGCACACCACGACCTCGGCCCCGTAGGCGCGGAGCACGGACAGCTTGTCCGGCCCGACCTTGTCCGGGCACACGAAGACGCAGCGGTAGCCCTTCTCCTGCGCGACGATCGCCAGGCCGATGCCGGTGTTGCCGGAGGTGGGCTCGACGATGGTCCCGCCGGGGCGGAGGTCCCCGCTCTTCTCCGCCGCCTCGACCATGCGGAGCGCGATGCGGTCCTTGACCGACCCCCCGGGGTTGAAGTACTCGACCTTGGCCAGGATCGTCGGCGCGAGCCCCTCCGTGACCTTCCGCAACCGGACGAGAGGGGTGTCCCCCACCAGGTCGATCAGTGAGTCGTGTACCCGCACTTGTGCTCCCTCGGCATCGTGGCGACCGGGTCTTCGGCCCGCCTGGTCCTCGCCCCGGCGGCGAGTCCGGGGCCGTGGGCCGGTCCGGCCCGTCTCACCCCGACTCTAACGTTTCCCACCAGGGGGTTCGGCGGGCGGAATGCGGCGTGGACCGGTGCCCGCGCACGCACGGGACGGCGGGGTCGTCCGACCCCCTTCCCCGGGCGGGGGAACCGTGCCCGCGCACGCCCGGGGCCGGCCCTCCTCCGAGGCGGCGGGAGGGGGTCCGCCGGCGCGCACGGTGGGCGGACGGGGTCGCCCGGACGCCGGTTCCCCCTCACCCCGGGGTGCGGACGGTGTGCCGCCCGGGTACGTGACCCGGGGGTTCCCCGCCGGTAACCTCGCAGGTAACCGGCTCGCCCAGGGCAGGCGGGTCCGAGGACTCGGAGGTCGTCCTGTGCTGCGAGCCGCACGCGCACGGCGGATCGCCGCTGCCACCGCGTTCGGTGGCGGCGGGCTCACACTCGTGGGGGGCGGCACGGTCGCCCTCCTCTACCTCCAGGCGAGGCTGGCCCGCCGCGCGGTCGGCACGACGCGGTGGGACCGGCCGGTGGTCGACGGCGTCTACGGCGAGGGCGGGGGCACGCCGCTCCGGATGCTGATGATGGGCGACTCCACCGCCGCCGGGTTCGCGGTGGCCAGGGCCGACCAGACCCCCGGCGTCCTGATCGCCTCCGGGATCGCGGCGGCGTCGGAGCGCCCGGTGCGCCTGCGCTGCACGGCCTCCCCCGGCGCCACGTCCGCGAACCTGTCCGCCCAGGTCGAACGCGCACGGGCCCTGGAACCGGGTTCGCGCTACGACGTGGCGGTGGTCTTCATCGGCGCCAACGACGTCATCCGCCGCATCCGGCCCAACGACGCCGTCGCACAGCTGCGCGGGACCGTGCGGGCCCTGGTCGGCCGGGGGACCGCCGTGGTCGTGGCGACCTGCCCGGACCTGGGGACGGTCCGCCCCATCGGCTGGCCGCTGCGCTCGATCGCCCGGCGCGCCTCGCGGCAGCTCGCCGCGGCGCAGACGATCGCCGTGACCGATGTCGGCGGCCGCACCGTCTCCCTGAGCGACATCCTCTCCGACGACTTCCGGACAGACCCTTCGTCGATGTTCGGGCCCGACCGTTTTCATCCGTCAGCTCGCGGGTACGCGCAGGCCGCCTTCGCCGTCCTCCCCTCCGCCTGCGCCGCCCTCGGACTGCTCCCGGAACTGGAGGAGGCCCGTCGCACGCGCGGCATCCTGCCGGTGGACCGGGCGGCCGTGGTCGCCGCCGAGACCCCGGGCACGGAGGTCTCGCGCGCCGCGGCCCACATCGACGGACAGGCGCCGGGGAGGCGCGGGCGCTGGGCCGCGCTCATCCGGAGCCCCTTCCGGCCGCGGGCGAACGGCGACCGCGAGGAGCGCCCCGCGGAACTGGGGGCGGCGGACGCCGGACGGCCTTCGGGCGAGCCCTCCTGAACGCCGACCCCGGGTGGCGGACGGAGGTTCCCGACGGGTTTACTGGTCGGTAACAAGACATGCTGTGACCTGTCCCGGCGCGCCGACCGCCAGGCCGGAACCCACAGCCCGCACGCAGCACCTCAACGATAGGGACGAAGCCCATGCCCGAAGCAGTCATCGTCGCCACAGCCCGCTCCCCGATCGGCCGCGCCTTCAAGGGCTCGCTCAAGGACATCCGCCCGGACGACCTGACCGCCCAGATCATCGGCGCCGCCCTGGCCAAGGTGCCCCAGCTCGACCCCGCGGGCATCGACGACCTGATGCTCGGCTGCGGCCTGCCCGGCGGCGAGCAGGGATTCAACATGGCCCGCATCGTGGCCGTCCAGCTCGGCCTGGACACCGTCCCCGGCACCACCGTGACGCGCTACTGCTCCTCCTCGCTCCAGACGACCCGGATGGCCTACCACGCCATCAAGGCGGGCGAGGGCGACGTGTTCGTCTCCGCCGGCGTCGAGACCGTCAGCCGCTTCGCCCACGGCAGCAGCGACAACCCGCAGAACGAGAACCCGCTCTTCGCCGACGCCAGGGCGCGCACCGAGAAGCGCAAGGAGGGCGGCGCCGCGGCCTGGACCGACCCGCGCGAGGAGGGCGCGCTGCCCGACGCCTACATCGAGATGGGCCAGACCGCCGAGAACGTCGCCCAGATCACCGGCGTCTCCCGGCAGCGCCAGGACGAGTTCGCGGTGCGCTCGCAGAACCTCGCCGAGAAGTCCCTCGACAACGGCTTCTGGGAGCGCGAGATCACCCCGGTGACCCTGCCCGACGGCACCGTGGTCAGCACCGACGACGGCATCCGCCGCGGCACCACCTACGAGAAGGTCGCCGGCCTCAAGCCGGTGTTCCGCCCCGACGGCACCGTCACCGCGGGCAACGCCTGCCCCCTCAACGACGGCGCCTCCGCCGTGGTCGTCATGAGCGACACCAGGGCGGCGCAGCTGGGCATCACCCCGCTGGCCCGGATCGTGTCCACCGGGGTGACCGGCCTGAGCCCGGAGATCATGGGCCTGGGCCCGGTCGAGGCCTCCCGGCAGGCCCTCGCCCGCGCCAACATGGCCATCGGCGACATCGACCTGGTCGAGATCAACGAGGCCTTCGCCGCGCAGGTGCTGCCCTCCGCCGACCAGCTCGGCATCGACATCGACGGCACCCTCAACGTCAACGGCGGCGGCATCGCGGTCGGCCACCCGTTCGGCAGCACCGGCGCCCGCATCACCGGCACGCTGATCAACGGCCTCCAGTTCCACGACAGGACGTTCGGCCTGGAGACCATGTGCGTCGGCGGCGGCCAGGGCATGGCGGCGATCTTCGAGCGCCTCAGCTAGACCTTCCCGGGGGCCGTCCGCGCCGGCCCCGCCGGGTCCCCCGTCCTCCTCCGCGCACCGGAGGAGGACGGGGGACTTTCGTGCATATGTGGGCATTTACGACACTTCACCCATGGACGTCGACGGGCCTCCCCTGCGCCGGACCACGGGCGGTTCCGCCCCAGCACATCCGGGATCGGCTGTCAGGAGGATCCGGGCGAACGTTCCCGCACCGGCAAGGTAAAAGCTGGCGACCGGGGCTTGTCCGGAACATGTTCCTGATGCAGGGTCGCAGGTAAGTGCCACACACCACAGCGCTGCCGGAGGTGCCTATGTCGGTAACCCACTCGCCGGAGGTCCACGCCAAGCTCATCGAACGCATCCCGGTCGTCACCGGCCGGGGACTCCACGAGTGGTTCGCCGCCCTCGACAAGGGGCCGGGACTGCTCCGCTGCCAGGACAGGTCCAACTGGCTCGCGGACGAGTACGAGCTCCCCCAGTGGTACGCGCAGGCCATCGTGCTGGAGCACGACCGCCGCCGCAGGAACCGTTCGATCCCCGCTCCGCGCGGCGAGAACGCCTGACCACGGGTCCCGCGTCCGAACACCGCACGCGACACGACGAAGGGGCCGCCACCCGGAACTCCCGGGCGGCGGCCCCTCGCCACGCGACGAATCCTGTCGGCCGGACGGCCGACGGTCGCTACTCGGCGAAGATCGTCTTGATCATCCAGAGCAGGCGCAGGATCTCGATGTAGAGCCAGACCAGGGAGACCGTCAGGCCGAAGGCGAACTGCCAGGCGAACTTGTCGGGGATCCCGGCGTTCAGGCCCTCCTCGATGCCCCGGAACTCCAGGGCGAGGGTGCAGGCCGCGATGACGACGAACACGAGGCCGACGACCAGGCCCAGCGGGCTGGGCTCGCGGAGGCCGATGCCGCCGGCGATGAAGAAGCTGGCCACGAAGTTCACCAGCATGAGCGCGGCCGCGCCCAGGGTGGCGTACATGACGACCTTCATGAAGCCGTCGGTCACCTTGATGATGCGGAACTTGTACAGCGCCAGCATCACGGCGAACACGACGACGGTGCCCAGGACCGCCTGGGTCACGAGGGCGCCGCCCGCGCCCGCGTCACCGGTCGTCGCCTCCAGGGAGGAGGCCAGGAGCGCGGAGAGCCCGCCGACGAGCAGGCCCTCCAGGGCCGCGTAGGCGAGGATCGCGACGGGGTTGGTGATCTGCTTGAAGGCGATGACCAGCCCGAGCACCAGGCCGCCGAGGGCGCCGACGATCATCAGGCCGAGGGTGAGGCCCGGGGCGAAGGGGTCGAAGAGGAAGTAGTTGACGACGGCGAAGAGTGCGACGACGCCGAGGGTCATCCCGGTGCGCACGACGACGTCGTCGATGGTCATCCGCTGGCCGCCGGCGCCCTGGGCGGGACCGCCCGGGTACCCCTGCTGGGGGTAGCCCTGCTGCGGGTAGCCCTGCTGGGGGTACTGCTGGCCGTAGCCCTGCTGCGGGTACGGCTGTCCGTACCCCGGCTGACCGTAGCCCTGCTGGCCGTACCCCTGGTGGGGAGCCCCGGCCGGGGCCTGCTGAAGTGCCCGCTTGAGGACGGGGTTGGAACTCCGCATCCGCATGTCTAGTAATGGCCTTTCACGCGTGGATTGCTGCCCACAAGGTAACGCACGGGACCGACGCGGGGTTCCGCAGGACAGGTCACCGTTGGGAAACGGGGCGGGCCGCCGACGGCGCCCCGTCGCGCGGAAGAGCTCCTCACCGGGGACGCGGGCCGGCGCCGCGTCCCCGGCGCGGCCGTGCGGCACACCCGTCCACAGGCCCCGGGTCCGGTCGCCAGCCCCGCGACGGCGCGCGTGGCCGCCCCGGTCGTCCGGGAAGCGCTCGGGCCCGTGGCCGGGTGGTCGTCCGGTCACGGGCCCGAGGTTAAACACCAAGCTAGCTGCGGGACACCAGCGAGCGTGCCAGGAAGAGCACGTTGGCCGGGCGCTCCGCCAGGCGCCGCATGTAGTAGCCGTACCACTCGGTGCCGTACGGCATGTAGACGCGCATCCTCTTGCCCTCGGCGGCGAGGCGGACCTGCTCGGCGTCGCGGATCCCGTAGAGCATCTGGTACTCGTAGTCGTCCGCCGAACGACCGTTGGCCTCGGCCAGGGAGCCGGCGATGGCGACCATGCGCGGGTCGTGCGAGGCGACCATGGGGTAGCCGTCGCCCTCCATGAGGACGCGCAGCGCGCGCACGTACGCCTTGTCGACCTCGGCCTTGTCGCGGTACGCGACCGAGGCGGGCTCGTCGTAGGCGCCCTTGCACAGGCGCACGCGCGAACCGGCGCCGCTCAGGTCGCGGCAGTCCGCGACGGTGCGGCGCAGGTAGGCCTGGAGCACCGCGCCCGTGGACGGGAAGTCCTCGCGCAGTTCCCGCAGGATCCCCAGGGTGGAGTCGACCGTGGTGTGGTCCTCCATGTCGAAGGTGACCGTGGTGCCGATCGCCTTGGCCGCCTCGGCGATCTCGCGGGCGTTCTCCAGGGCGATCTTCTCGCCGTCCCTGTCGAGGAACTGGCCCACCGCCGAGAGCTTGACCGACACCTCGGCCCGGTCCCCGAGACCGGCCTCGCCGAGCGCGGCGAGCAGGTCCCGGTAGGCGGTCACCGTCGCCGCGGCCTGCGCGGCGTCGGCGGTGTCCTCCCCCAGGAAGTCCAGGGTGACGTAGCGGTCCCTGGTCAGGTCCTCGATCGCGGGGAGGGCCTCCTCCATGGTGGAGCCCGCCACGAACCTGTGGACCATGGCCCGGGTCATGGGCGTGCGCTCGACGACGGTGCGGACCTTCGCGGACCTGGCGGCGAGCAGAAGGGGCTTACGAAGCATGGTGACCTCGAAGAAGACGTGCGCGGGTCTGTGGGCCCGCGCGGACGGGGCAGCGGCCGGGGGGTGTCCCCGCGGTGCCGGTGGATTCCTCGGGGGGCTGGAGGGTCCGCACCCCCTCAGGACGGGAGGGGGCGCGGAACCGTGGCTACCCCTGGTGGGGGTAGGAGGAGACCGTCGGCGCGACGAACGTCTCCTTGATGGCGCGCGGGCTGGACCAGCGGGACAGGTTCTGCGCGGAACCGGCCTTGTCGTTGGTGCCGGAGGCGCGCCCGCCGCCGAACGGCTGCTGGCCCACGATGGAGCCGGTCGGCCGGTCGTTGACGTAGAAGTTGCCCGCCGAGAACCGCAGCGCCTCGGTGGCCCTGGCGATCGCGGAGCGGTCCTTGGCCAGGACCGCGCCGGTCAGGGCGTAGGCGGAGCCCTCGTCGACGACCTTGAGGATGTCGTCGAACTCGTCGTCCTCGTACACGTGGACGGCGATGACCGGGCCGAAGTACTCGGTGCGGAACACGTCGTTGGTCGGGTCCGTGCCCTCGATGATGGTCGGGCGCACGAAGTAGCCGACGGAGTCGTCGGCGGTCCCGCCGGCGATGATCTCCAGGGTCGGGTCGGACTCGGCGTCCTTCAGGACCTTGGCCAGCTTGTCGAAGGAGCGGCGGTCGATGACGGCGCCGATGAAGTTCGACAGGTCGGTCACGTCGCCCATGGTGAGGGCCTCGGTCTCGGCGACCAGGTCGTCGCGCACCTGCTCCCACACGGAGCGGGCGACGAAGGCGCGCGAGGCGGCCGAGCACTTCTGGCCCTGGTACTCGAAGGCGCCGCGGACGATCGCGGTGCGCAGGACCTCGGGGTCGGCGGAGGAGTGCGCGACGATGAAGTCCTTGCCGCCGGTCTCGCCGACGATCCGCGGGTAGCTGCGGTAGGAGGAGATGTTCTCGCCGACGCTCTTCCACAGGTGCTGGAAGGTCTTGGTCGAACCCGTGAAGTGCACACCGGCCAGCTCGGGGTCGTTGAGGGCGACGTCGGAGACGGCGAGGCCGTCACCGGTGACCATGTTGATGACGCCCGGGGGCATCCCGGCCTCCTCCAGGAGGCGCATGGTCAGCTCGGCGGCGAACTGCTGGGTCGGGGAGGGCTTCCACACGACCACGTTGCCCATCAGGGCCGGGGCGGTGGGGAGGTTGCCCGCGATGGCGGTGAAGTTGAAGGGGGTGATCGCGTAGACGAACCCCTCCAGCGGCCGCTGCTCCATGCGGTTCCACACGCCGCGGACGCTGAGGGGCTGCTGGGCGATCAGCTCGCGGGCGTAGGAGACGTTGAAGCGCCAGAAGTCGATGAGCTCACAGGCCGCGTCGATCTCCGCCTGCTGGGCGGTCTTGGACTGGCCGAGCATGGTGGCGGCGTTGATGGTGGCGCGCCAGGGGCCGGCGAGCAGGTCGGCGGCGCGCAGGAGGATGGCGGCGCGGTCGTCGAAGGACATCGCGCGCCACGCCGGGGCGGCGGCCTTGGCCGCGGCGACGGCGGCGCGGGCGTCGTCGTGGGTCGCGTTGCGCATGGTGCCCAGGACGGCGGTGTGACGGTGCGGCTGCACGACGTCGATGGGCTCTCCGCCGCCCATGCGGCTCTCGCCGTTGATGCGCATCGGAAGGTCGATGCTCTCCTTGCCGAGCTCCTCCAGCTTGGCGACGAGCTCTTCGCGCTCGGCGCTGCCGGGCGCGTAGGACAGAACGGGTTCGTTCTGCGGCAGCGGGACGTTGGTCACGGCGTCCATGGGCACCTCCCCAGTTAAGAATGTCCCTGAAACGAGCAGGGTTGAGCTGACTCAACGCTCTCAGAACAAGACCGTGCGAACCTTGTGGGGCAGGCCACTCTTTACCCGCCTTATTTGTTCACTGGGACAAAATGGGACTCATATGAGCACTGACACCCCACCACCAGGCCCCTTCCGCCACTCTGGCGACAACCCGCACCGGACGGAAGTTCGGACGAGCGTCTTCGCAGGTCACTCCGCCCACGACGGGGAGGGTTCCACCGGGGTGCCCCTGCGCAGACTGCTGCTGGCCCTGGGCGACCCCGTCGCGGACGTCGCGGCCGCACCGGGGGGTCTTGATGTCCAGGTGGACAATGTCGTCATCCTCGATCCGGAGGACCGCGCGGAGGTCCGCGAGGGCGACCTGGTGCTGCTGATCGGCGCACGCGGAGCGGCCGCGCGCCGGCTCGTCCGGACGCTGGCCGAGCAGGGCGCCACGGCGGTCGCCGTCAAGACCGGCGGGTACCCCCAGGACGAGGCGCCGTCGGCGGGCGGCCGCGCGGTGCGGCCCAGGCCGGGCGCGACCGATGAGCTCCAGGCGCTGCGGAGCGAGGCGCGGGAGGCGGGGATCGCCCTGCTGGCGGTCCGCGCGGAGGTGCGGTGGGACCAGTTGCAGGCGGTCTGCCAGAGCATCGTGGACGACGCCCGGCTGACCGCCGTCGAGGACCTGGGCGAGTCCAGCGGCGACCTGTTCTCGATGGCGCAGACGATCGCCCAGCTGACCGGCGGCCTGGTGAGCATCGAGGACGCGGCCAGCCGGGTGCTGGCCTACTCCAGCGGCGCGGAGGTGGACGAGCTGCGGCGGCTGTCGGTGCTGGGCAGGCGCGGTCCGGAGTCGTACCTGGCGCTGCTGCGGGAGTGGGGCGTGTTCGCCAAGCTGCGTGCCGGTGAGGAGGTGGTGCGGATCGAGGAGCACCCCGACCTGGGCATCCGCCGCCGCCTTGCGGTGGGGATCCACGCCGGACGGCAGCCGCTCGGGGCGATCTGGGTGCAGGAGGGCGCGAGCCCGCTGGCGGAGAACGCCGAGGAGGCGCTGCTGGGGGCCGCCCGCACCACGGCGTTGCAGATGATCAGGCAGCGCAGTCAGGCCAGCGCGGGGCTGCGGCTCCGCGAGGACCTCCTGTCGAGCCTGCTGGAGGGGCGGATCGACGCGGGGGCCCTGGCCGACACGGTGGAGGTGCACGCCGACCGCGGGGCGCTGGTGGTGGCGTTCTCGCTGTTGGAGGCCCCGGACGGGGTCGGCGAGGAGCGTCCCGACCGGCCCGCCCGCGAGCTGCGCCGACGCCGGATGATCGACCTGGTGTCGGTGCACACCGCCGCGTACCGCCGCAGCGCCCTGGTGACGGAGCTGGGCGGCCGGGTGTACGTGCTGCTGCCGGACCTGGAGCGCGGCAGGGAGGGGTGGAGGGGGGTGGAGCAGTCGGTGCTGGCCCTCACGCGCAAAACGGTGGCGGCGGCGCGCGCGACCCTGGGGGCGCGGGTGCAGGGGGCGGTGGGGTCGCTGACGGAGCGGCTGGCGGACGTGCCGGACTCGCGCGCCGAGGCCGACCGCGTGCTGGACGCGATGGGCCGCGACCTGGAGCGGGACCTGGACTGGGAGGTGGCGACCATCTCCGACGTGCGCTCGCGGGTGCTGATCGGCGAGACGCTGGCCCGGTTGCGGGAGGACCCGTCCCTGCGGGACCCGAGGGTCAGCCGGTTGATCGAGTACGACCGTGCGGGCGGCGCCGACCTGGTGCACTCGCTGCTGGCCTACCTGGAGGCGTTCGGCGACGCGCGGGCGGCGGCGGAGCGGCTGCACATCCACCCCAACACCCTGAGGTACCGGGTGCGCAGGGCCGCCGCGGTGAGCGGGATAGACCTGGGCGACCCGGGGGAGCGGCTGTTCACGCAGCTGCAGCTCCTCATGGAGCGGCAGACCCCGTAGCCCCCGTACCCCGGGGGCGGCCCGTGAGGGCGCCGTCCCCCGCTCCAGGAGGTGGCCGGTGACAGCCGCCCTCTCCTCAGGAGGGTTGCGGGTGAGAACGCGACCCCGCCCAAGGGGGTGTGAGTCAGGACGCGACCCCGCCCAAGGGGGTGTGAGTCAGGACGCGACCCCGCCCAAGGGGGTGTGAGTCAGGACGCGACCCCGCCCAAGGGGGTGTGTGTGAGGGCGCCGCCGGGGTGCTGCAGGACGAGACAAGCCGCGAGCGAGGAACGAGCGGCAGGCGCAGACGAGGACGAAGCACCCCGGCCACCAGGCGCCCGAACCCCGGGGCGAAGCGGAGCGGAGCCCCACGGCGGCACGGCGGAGCCCCACGACGACACTGGTACCCCCGGTCGGACTCGAACCGACACTTGTGACCCTTTTAGGGGGCCTGCCTCTTCCATTGGGCTACGAGGGCGAACCCATCATACCGGCCGGGCCGATTGCCCACTTTGCTTTGGCTTGGCCGGTTATGGTCACGAAAAGACCGGCTCCCCTGGGGAAACCGGTCGTTTCGTGTGTTCGGGCGGGGCCGCGCGGGCGGGTGCCGCGTGGCCGGGCCGGGTCAGCTGACCCGGCGGAGGCGGCCGTCCTCGATCTGCGGCCGGCTGGCCTCCTCGAAGGCCTGGCGGGGCTCGGCCATCTCCGGGAGCGCGGCGAAGTCGCGGCGCAGGAAGAGGGCGAGCGTCCAGTCCGACAGCACGCGCATCTTGCGGTTGAAGGTCGGGACCGCGAACAGGTGGTAGGCCCGGTGGGCGTACCAGGCGAGGCGGCCGTTCAGCTTGACGACGCCGAACAGCTGGGCGGCGCCCTTGTGCAGTCCCAGGCCGGCGACCGCGCCGAGGTTCTTGTGCTTGTAGGCCTTGAGCTCGGTGTTGCGCAGCGAGGCGATCACGTTGTCGGCGAGCACCGGCGCCTGGCGGACCGCGTTCTGGGCGTTGGGCGGGTAGTAGCCGCCGTTCCCGTCGGGGACCTGGGCGTTGTCGCCGCCGGCGAAGGCGTTCTCCACGCCGTTGACGGTGAGGAACTCGCTCGTGTCCACGTGGCCCTTGGGCCCGAGGGGCAGGTCGCTGGCGGCGACGACCGGGCTGGGCTTGACGCCCGCGGTCCACACGAGGGTGCCCGCGTCGAACTCGGTGCCGTCGCTGAGCTTGATGTGCTGGTCGGCGGCCGACTCCAGGAACGTCTTGAGCCTGACGTCGATGCCGCGGCGGCGCAGCTGGTTGAGGGCCTTGTTCCCGACCTCGGGGCCGACCTCGGGCAGGATCTTGTCGGCCGCCTCGATGAGGTAGAACCGCACGTCGTCGAGGTCGATCGACTGGTGGAGGCGGACCGCGTCGCGGACCATGTCCTCCAGCTCGGCGATGGCCTCGGCGCCGGCGAACCCGCCGCCGACGAAGACGAAGTTGAGCGCCTTGCGGCGGGTGGCCTCGTCGTCGGTGGAGTCGGCGATGGTGAGCTGGTTGAGGACGTGGTTGCGGAGGTAGGCGGCCTCCTCCACGGTCTTGATCCCGATGCCCCACTCGGCCAGGCCGGGGATGGGCAGGGTGCGCGAGACGGCGCCCGCGGCCATCACGAGGTGGTCGTAGGCGATGGTCTCGGGCTCGCCGACGTTGGGCTCGTAGCGGACCTGGCGGTCGGCGTGGTCGATGCGCACGACGCGCCCGCCCAGGACGCGGACCCGGTCGAAGACCTTGCGCAGCGGGACGACGACGTGGCGCGGGGAGATGTTGCCGGACGCGGTCTCGGGCAGGAAGGGCTGGTAGGTCATGTAGGAGTTGGGGTCGATGACGGTGATCCGCGCCTCGCCCGCCCCGAGCTTCTTCTCCAGCCGCCTCGCGGTGTACATCCCGAGGTAACCGCCGCCGACGATGAGGATGTGCGGGATCTCCGCCTCGTCCCCTCCGCCGTGTACCAGCCGGTAGTTCCTGCTCTCGGTCATCGCATATCCGCCCTAAAGGTTTCTGTCGCGCCCGTCCGGGGCCGCGAAGGTCTCGCGGTCTCCGGTCGCCCGCTCTCGTGTTCCAGCGGGGCACCACCCCGTCGTGGTGGGTACCCGTACTTTTCGGGTGGTGCTTGTGCATTCTTTCACAAGCACCTACCGACAGAGAAGGTTCACATCTGATCACCTTCCGACCACCCGCCCACCTGCATGTCTTGTGTTTACGCAGGTCAGAGTGGTTGTGAAAGCATTCACAAGGGCCTTCCGGGGTGATGCGTCTCACCCGGAGGACCCTGCTCGGGGGTCCCGAAAGCCCCTTGCGGAACGCCTACGCCTGGACCACGAGGCTCCAGGCGACACCGTCCAGGATGTCGTGCTCACTCGTCGTGAACGCGTCCGCCCCGGTGCGGGCGAGCACCCGCGACAGGACGAGCGCGCCCGCACCGATCACGTCCACCCGGCCGGGGTGCATGACGCCGATCTCCGACCGCTCGGCCGAGGTCGCCGCGAGCAGTTCCCCGGTGATGCGGTCGAGGTCCGCCGCCCCCACGCGGGAGTGGTGGATCCGCTCCGCGTCGTAGGCGGGCAGGTCCAGGGCGATGCCGGCGACCGTGGTCGCGGTCCCCGCGACGCACACCACCGATCCCGCCTCGCGCAGGGGCACGACCCGCTCGACCTCGTCGAGCGCCGCGTCGATGTCGGCGGTGGCCGCCGCGATCTGCTCCGCCGTGGGCGGGTCGTCGCGCAGGTGCCGCTCGGTCATGCGCACGCAGCCGATGTCCACCGACAGCGCCGCGCGGACCAGCTCGCCCTTCTCGGCCTCCTCCGGGCCCGTCCCCAGGACGAACTCGGTGGAGCCGCCCCCGATGTCCACCACCAGGAACGGCGGGGCGGTCTCGCTTGTTCCCCCCTCGGCCGCCTCGGCGTCGAACTCGGCCGTGGCGCCCACGAACGACAGCTCTGCCTCGTCCAGGCCCGTGACCACCTCGGGCTCCACCCCGAGGATCCCGCGGACCCCGTCGATGAACACCTGGCGGTTGGCCGCGTCCCGGGTCGCGCTGGTGGCGACCATGCGCACCGCGTCCGGACCCAGGGCGATGCCGTGCGCCTCGATGGCCTCGGCGTAGCCGCGGAGCGCCTCGAAGGTCCGCTCCAGCGCCTCGGGGGAGAACGCACCGGTCCGGTCGACGCCCTCGCCCAGCCGCACGATCTCCATGCGCCGGTCGACGTCGACCACCTGGACCTCGTCGCCGTCGATGTGGACCACGTCGGCGATCAACAGCCTGATGGAATTGGTTCCGCAGTCGATGGCCGCGACACCGCTCATGACCCGTTCCCCTCACTGCCCTCTCGGGCGTCCTCGTCGACGCACACGCACGGTCCCCTGTCCCACCACTGCGGCAGCTCCTCCAGCGCCTCGGCGCCGAAGGGGTTGGTTCCCGGCGCGGCGAGCTCGTGGCCGACCAGCGCGTGCAGGCACTTGACCCGGGTGGGCATGCCGCCGGTGCTCTGCATGCCCTCGGGGAGGGGCTCGACCCCGTCGAGGCGCGCCTGCTCGGCCCGCTCCTCGATGTAGGACTCGTGGGCCCTGGTGTAGGCCTCCCCGAGCTCCGGGTCCGTCGCGAGCCGGTCCTGCATCTCGCGCATGCGGCCGGAGTTCTCCATCCGGCCGATGGCCGACGCCGCGCGCGGGCACGTCAGGTAGTACAGCGTCGGGAAGGGGGTGCCGTCCTCCAGGCGGGGCGCGGTGCGCACCACGTCGGGGAGCCCGCACGGGCAGCGGTGCGCGACCCCGCGCACCCCGCGCGGGGTACGGCCCAGCTGGAGTTCGATGGCGGCGATGTCGCGTGCGGCGACCGGGTTCTCGGAGTGCCCCCCGGGGCGGGCGCCCGCCGGTCCGGCGGCGTGCCCGGGCACGGGCTGATCAGCGGAAGTCATGGCGAACCCAGCATAGGGCCGCCCCCGCACCCCTGCCGCCCTCGGGTGCGGGCCCCGCCCCGGGCCCTGCCGCGCCCCGGGGGGGCGGGTCAGAGCCCGTCGTCGGGCGGCGGGCTGTCCGCCTCCTCGACCGAGCGCCACAGCGTGGTGAACCACGGCTCGCGGGGACCGGTCTCGGCCTCGTCGTCGTCCTCGGAGTCCGGCGGGATGACGATGTAGGCGGTCTCGTCGGGATACTGGTAGTGGAGCCGCGCGCGGGCCTCCCGTTCGACGTATTCGTCCTGGGTGAGCTCCTGCTCGCGCTCGCGCAGGTCGAGCACGCTCTCCTCCATGCGCGCGCGGTCCTCCTGGAGCTGGGCGATCTGCGCCCGCTGCGCGACGTACTCGCGCAGCGGGTAGGCCAGGCTCAGTGCGATCACGCACACCACGAGGGCCAGGATCGCCGCGCGGCTGGTGAGCATGGGCCGTACCCCGGCGGCGGTGCGGCCCGTGCCCTTCCCGGCCCCCCTGCCCTTGGCGGAGCCGGTTCCGGCGCTCTTGCGCCCCGGCCTCCTCCGGGCAGCCCTGCCCGCAGACCTGTCGGCTTTGGACGCCTTCCCGGCCTTTGGGGGCGGCTGCTTGGATTCGCGTGGCACTGGGGCAGACTAGCCGCGCTTGGCGAAGCGCGGGAAGGCCGACACGCCCGCGTAGACGGCGGCGTCGTCCAGTTCCTCCTCGATGCGCAGGAGCTGGTTGTACTTGGCGACGCGCTCGCTGCGGGCCGGGGCGCCGGTCTTGATCTGGCCCGCGTTGGTGGCCACCGCGATGTCGGCGATGGTGGTGTCCTCGGTCTCGCCGGAGCGGTGGCTGATCATCGCCGTGTAGCCGCTGCGCTGGGCCATGGCGACCGCGTCCAGGGTCTCGGTCAGGGTGCCGATCTGGTTGACCTTGACCAGCAGCGAGTTGGCGGTGTCGGCGAGGATGCCGCGCTGGAGCCGCTCGGGGTTGGTGACGAACAGGTCGTCGCCGACCAGCTGGACCTTGTCGCCGAGCTCGGCGGTGAGGGTCTTCCAGCCCTCCCAGTCCTCCTCGTCGAGGGGGTCCTCGATCGAGACGAGCGGGTAGGCGTCGACCAGCTCCGCGTAGTACGCGGCCATGTCCGCCGAGGTGCGGGCCTTGCCCTCGAAGGTGTAGACGCCGTCGTCGAACAGCTCGGTGGCGGCCACGTCCAGGGCGAGCGCGATGTCGGCGCCGGGGGTGTAGCCGGCCTTCTGGATGGCCTCGACGATCAGGTCGAGGGCCGCGCGGTTGCTCTCCAGGTCGGGGGCGAAGCCGCCCTCGTCGCCCACGCCGGTGCCCAGGCCGTGGGCCTTCAGGACCGACTTGAGGGAGTGGTAGACCTCGGTGCCCCAGCGCAGCGCCTCGGAGAACGTGGGCGCGCCGATCGGGGCGACCATGAACTCCTGGATGTCGACGTTGCTGTCGGCGTGCGCGCCGCCGTTGAGGATGTTCATCATCGGCACGGGAAGCACGTGCGCGTTGGGACCGCCGATGTAGCGGAACAGCGGCAGCCCGGCCTCCTTGGCGGCGGCCCTGGCCACCGCCAGGGAGGCGCCCAGGATGGCGTTGGCGCCGATCCGGGACTTGTCCGGGGTGCCGTCCAGGTCGATGAGCGCGCGGTCGATGATGCGCTGCTCGTCGGGCGCGTGGCCGAGGAGCTCGTCGGCGATCTCGTCGTTGACGGCCGTCACGGCCTTGGCCACGCCCTTGCCGCCGTAGCGGTCTCCGCCGTCACGCAGTTCGACTGCCTCGAACCGGCCGGTGGACGCGCCGCTGGGGACACCCGCGCGCGCGATGGTTCCGTCGTCGAGAAGAACCTCGACCTCGACCGTCGGGTTGCCCCGCGAGTCAAGGATCTCTCGCGCCTGTACTGCCTCGATGGACGCCACGGTCTCTCTCCGTCTCTTGGGGATTCTCGGACCACTGGTTCAGGACCCGACACGAGACTAGCGACACCGCCCGCCCCCAGGTGGGGACACCCGGCCGAAGCGGTCTAGTCCTCGGAGGAGATCCCGGTCACCAGGGCCGCCAGGGCGATGTCGAGGGCCCGTTCCCGGTGCGCGAGGGCCTCCTCGGCGGAGAGCATGACGGAGATGTCCTGGATCCCCCCGAGGGCGATGACCGCGCCCATCCTGGCGGGGGTCCCGCGCCCGGGGCCGACCAGGAGGCGGTCGAGCCGGCGCCGCCAGGCCACGACGGCGTCGATGAGCCCGACGTCGGCCAGGGAGCCGACGTCGTTGAGGACGGCGACCAGCAGGGTGCTGTGGCGCACACAGATGTCGAAGTAGTCGCCGAGGAGCTCGCGGGCGCGGTCGGACACCCCCTCCGGGGCCTGGCCCTGATCGTCGCCGTACTCGGCGAAGAGGGCGCCCATGTCCTTCTCCAGGGGCTCGACCAGCGACCTGAGCAGGTCGTTCTTGGACGGGAAGTGGTAGTACAGCGCCGCCTTGGTGATGCCGAGGCGCTCGGCGATCTCGCGGAGGCTCGTCTTCTCGAACCCCTTGCGGGCGAACAGGTCCAGTGCCGCGGCCTGGATCTCGGCCTTGGTGTCGCTCTGCGCTCTGGGCACCCGTGTCACTCCTGTTCACTCGCCGCCTGATGCGCCGAGTCTAACCCGTACCTTCCGACCGGTAAGTTACTTGACGCACGGTAAGTAGCTGCCTAACGTGTCCCGCAAGCCATCCGAAGGAGCGTGAACCCCCCGTGACAGCCGTACGGAACGTCCTGATCTCCGGCGCCGGCATCGCCGGCCCCGCCCTCGCCCACTGGCTCCACCGGTACGGCATCGAGCCGACCGTGGTCGAACGCGCCCCCGCCCCCCGCTCCGGCGGCTACGCCGTCGACGTGCGCGGCGTCGCCCTGGACGTCGCCGAGCGCATGGGCGTGCTCGACGGCATCGTGGAGCACGGCACCGGCATGGCGTCGGCGTCGTTCGTCGACGCGCGCGGGCGCCGCGTCGCCGACTTCACCCCCGCCCAGGCCCGCACGGACTCCGGGGGACGGTCCCGCGAGCTCCTGCGCGGCGACCTGGTACGGCTCCTGCACGAGCCCACCACGGCGTACACCGAGTACCTGTACGACGACACGGTCACCGCGCTGGAGCAGGCCCCCGGGGGCGTGCACGTGTCCTTCGCGCACGCCGCGCCGCGCGTGTTCGACCTGGTGGTGGGGGCCGACGGCCTCCACTCCACCACCCGGGCCCTCGCCTTCGGCCCCGAGGGTCCGTTCCGGAGGTTCCTGAACGCCTACATCAGCATCTGCACCGTGCCCAACCACCTCGGCCTGGACCGGGAGGTCCTGCTGCACAACCTCCCCGGGCGGGCGATCGCGCTCTACCACACGCCCCGCGCCGAGGGGGCGAAGGCGATGTTCCTGGTGTCCACGCGTTCGGAGACGGGGATCGACCGCAGGCCGGCCGGGGAGCAGAGGCAGTTCCTGCGCGAGGCGTTCGCCGGGGCGGGCTGGGAGGCGGGGCGCCTCCTGTCGGAGACGGAGGCGGCCCCGGACTTCTACTTCGACTCCGTCACCCAGATCCGGGCCCGCAGCTGGTCCGCCGGCCGGGTGGTCCTGCTCGGCGACGCCGCGCACTGCCCCTCCCCCGCGTCGGGCCAGGGCAGCAGCCTCGCCCTGGCCGGCGCCCACGTGCTCGCCGGAGAGCTGGCCCGGCACGAGGCCCCCGCCGCGGCCCTGGCCGCCTACGAGGCCCGGATGCGGCCTTTCGTGGCCGCCAACCAGGCGATCGCCGACGCCGGGCTGGGGTTCCTGGCCCCGCGGACCCGGACGGGCATCGCGGTGCGCAACGCGCTGGTGCGCGCGGCCCCGCTGCTGTCGCGGGTCGGGGGCTTCGACTCCAGGCTGTCGAGGGCGGCCGAGGCCCTGGAGCTGGACGCGCCCGCGCCCCCGTCGGGGCGACCCGCCCGTCCGGGCGCGTCCCGCCCGGACGGCACGCCTCGGGGGCGGGGACGGCTCCCCCGCCTATAGTTCAGGGTCGGAGGACCCGGCCGGGCCGGGCGGCCCGGCCCGGGCGCCCGCGCCCCGAGGTGGACGGCGGAACGACAGTGGGCGACCCCGAGACCGGACCGGTGGCCGCCGACGGCGCCCTCCCCCCGGTGCCACGGCGGGGCTCCGAGCTCGTCCTGCTCACGGCCGGGCTCCTGACGGTCGCGGCGACCCTCCTGACGGCGTCCCTGTCCGTCACCGGCGGCGTCGAACCGGTGCTCGGCCTCTACCTGGCCGCCCTGGGCGCCGGGGCCCTCTCCCTCCACCTCCTGCTGCGCCGGGTCGCGCCCTACGCCGACCCGGTCGTCATGCCGGTCGCCACCGTCCTGAACGGACTCGGCGTCACCATGATCTGGGTGATCCAGACGACCCGGGCGGCGACCGCCGGGGAGCACGGGGACGCCGACCGGCAGGTGGTGTGGACCCTGGTGGGCATGGCCCTGTGCGCCGCCGCGGTGGCCGCCGTCCGCCGCCCCCAGCGGCTCACCATGTACACGTACGTGATCGCCGGGGCCGCCCTGCTCCTGCTCCTGCTGCCGCTGTCCCCCCTGGGCCACGAGGTGCTGGGCGCCCGGCGGTGGATCGGCCTCGGCCCGTTCACGATGCAGCCCTCGGAGTTCGCCAAGGTGCTCCTCGTCCTCTTCCTCGCCTCGTACCTGGGACGGCGCCGCGAGGTGATGGCGCTGGTCACCCGCACCGTCAGGGTCGGCCGCCTCAAGGTGTTCAGCGTGCCCCGCGCACGCGACCTGGCGCCCATGGCGGTGGGCTGGGGCCTGGCGATCCTCCTGCTCGTGGGCACCAGGGACCTGGGGACGTCGCTCCTGCTCTTCGGGACGTTCCTGGCGGTGCTCTACGCCGCCACCGCGCGCAAGTCGTGGGTGCTCATCGGCCTGGTCGCCTTCTCGGCGGGCGCGTACGCGGCGTACCTGATGTTCGGGCACGTGCGCAACCGCGTGGACATCTGGCTCGACCCCTTCGACGAGGAGGTGTACAGCCGCCCCGGGGGCAGCTACCAGATCGTCGAGGGCATGTTCGCGCTCGCCGAGGGCGGCCTGACCGGGACGGGCTTCGGAGGCGGGGCCGTCCAGGAGGTCTTCGCCGCCGACAGCGACCTGGTCCTGGTCTCGGTGGGCGAGAAGCTGGGGCTCACCGGCCTGATGGCCGTCCTCCTCCTGCTGCTGGTCCTGGCCGAGCGGGGGTTCCGCATCGCCCTGGGCTCCCGGGAGTGGTTCCTGAAGCTGACGGCCCTCGGGTACGCCTTCCTCACAGCGTTCGACGTGTTCATCGTGCTCGGCGGAGCGACCCTCATCATCCCCCTGACCGGTATGACCGCGCCGTTCCTGTCGGCCGGTGGATCGGCGCTGATGGCCAACTGGGTGATCGTCGGCCTCTGGCTGACCATCAGCGAGACGGCGCGCCGGCCCCGGGCGGGCGGCGCGGAGCGCGACCCCGCCACGGAGGCCGTCCGCATGCGCGACCTGCCGCCCCCTCCCCCGGAGACCCGCCCGGGGTGACAGGGGCGCTATACGCCGGCCGCGTCCCAGTAGGAGCGCCACTCCTCCCCGGACAGGTCGCGGGGCTCCCTGCCGTCGGCGCGGGCCGCCTCCTCGGCGGCGCGCACGCGCGCGTCGAACCTGCGGGACGCCGCCCGGAGGTCCGTCTCCGCGTCCCGGCCCCGGGCGCCCTCCGCCGCCACGGCGGCGAACAGCCCGCCGCCCTCGGCCCCGTCGTCGCCCACCAGGTCGGCGGGGAAGCCGTTGCGGACCGCCCTCCTCTGGAGCTCGTGTGCGAGCAGCACGGCGGGTTGCGCGAACGGCACCCCGTCCAGGACGGAGGGCTTCGCGCCGTTCCCGCCCGCCTCCGCCTTGGCCGCGCGCTCGGCCGCCTTGATGGCCTCCCAGTCGGCCCACACCTCGTCGACGCCCGCCGCCTCGGCCCCGCCGAACACGTGCGGGTGGCGGCGGGTCATCTTGTCGATGATCGCGTCCGCGACGTCGTCCACCGTGAAGCGCGCCGGGTCGCCCTCGGGACGCTCGGCCGCGACGGCCGCGTGGAACACCACCTGGAGCAGCACGTCGCCCAGCTCCTCCCGGAGCGAGGCCAGGTCCCCCTCCTCGATGGTCTCCAGGGTCTCGTAGGCCTCCTGGATCAGGTACTTGGCCAGTGACTCGTGGGTCTGGGAGCTGTCCCAGGGGCACTCCCTGCGCAGGGTGTCCATCACCTCCACCAGGCGCAGTACTCGGTGCCCGGTCGGCTGGGGGTCGGTCATCTCGGTCCTTCTCTGTCGGGGTCCTGCCACTGCTCGTCCTGCGCGCCCGCGCCCTAGCGGGGCAGCCATCCGCCCTCGCGCAGGGCCGCCATCACCTCGGCCACGGACTCCGCCGGGTCTCCGCCGGTGTCCAGCACCAGGTCGGCGTCCCCGGGCTCCTCGTAGGGGTCGGAGATGCCCGTGAACTCCGCGATCTCCCCCGCGCGCGCCTTGGCGTAGAGGCCCTTGCGGTCCCGGGCCTCGCACACCTCCAGGGGCGTCGCCACGTGCACGAGGAAGAAGTCCCCGAACTCCTCCACCATCGCCCGCACCTCGGCGCGGCCCGCGGCGTACGGGGCGATCGGCGCGCACACGGCCGCTCCGCCGTGCCGGGTGATCTCCGCGGCGACGTAGCCGATGCGGCGGATGTTGAGCTCCCGGTCCTCCCGCGAGAACGTCAGCCCGCTGGAGAGCATGCGCCGGACCACGTCCCCGTCCAGCAGGGTCACCGTGCGCCCCGCCCGGCGGATGCCGTCGCACACCCCGCGCGCGATCGTGGACTTGCCCGAACCCGAGAGGCCGGTGAACAGGACGGTGATCCCCCGCTTCGTCCGCGCCGGGCGCAACCGCGCCAGTTCGGCGCCCACGCGGGCCGGGGTGAACCAGGCGGGGAGCTCGCGCCCGTGCGCCAGCTCGGCCTCGACCTCCGCGTCCGTCGGCTCCGGGACGGCGTGCGCGGGGTCCACGCGGGTCAGGGGCTGCCAGAGCCCCTCGGACGAGTCGTAGCGCCACGGCTCCGGCTCCAGGACCGTCAGCGGCGGGCGCCGGGCCATCACCCGCTCGACGTCCGGCCCGCTCCCACCGGTCACCGCCAGCATGTGGGTGGCTCCGTAGGCGGCGGCCACGTGCGCGGCCAGCGCCACGTCGCGCACGCCCCAGCTGCCGCCGAGCGCGCCCTCGGCCCGCGCGGCGCCCCTCGGCAGGGTGCACACGACGAACGCGGTGCGGCCGGGCAGCAGCGGTTCGGCGGCCAGGACCGCCGTCGCCATGCCCTCGTCCTCCAGGCCCGTCTCGACGATCACCAGCACCTCGGCGCGGGCGCCGCCCCCGGCCTCCCCGAGCGCGTCGGCCTCCGCGCGGATCTGGTGCAGGACCCGGTGGTGCAGCGGCCGGTCGGTGACCACCGCGAGCAGCGACCGGGACGAGGAGGGTTCGAGCTCGCGCTGGCCCCGCACCTCCGCCGGCGAGGACCGCAGCTTGCGCAGCACCCCGTACATGGGCGGTCGCAGCAGCGCCACGTCCCCCGCCAGGCGGTGGACGCCCCCCGACTCCCAGTGCTCGGTGACGGCCAGCTCGGCCAGCGGCGCGCCCTCGGGGTCGGCGAGGGTCAGCGCCGCCGCACCGGCCAGCTCCTCCGGCACCTCCAGGGTGACCGGAACCGGCCAGGGGCGGCCGTCGGGCAGCCGCCCGGAGCGCTCCACCGACGCGGCCTCGTCCCGTGTCATGAAGCCGGGCAGCGGGTAGGCGCCGTTGAGGATCAGCTCCAGGTGGGCGAGGCCGTCCGGACCTGGGACGAAGACCGGGGCGCCCGACCGTCCGCCGCCGCCCTCCGGCGCGCTCCCACGCCTGATCGCACTCACCACGAGGTTCCTCTCCTACGGTGTCCCGGGAATCGCCTCTAGCGTATGCCCGAAGCCCCCGGCGGCCCCGCCCGCGTCGCACGGAGCGCGGCGCGGACGGCGGGGAGCCGGAATAGAAGCTCCCCACCAGCGGTTCCACCGACTGTGCACCGCCCCGTCCGCGCCGGATACCGCACGGGGGCGGTACGGACGGGCCGCAAGGGCCTCCGTCCACACCCCGCCCGCGCGAAACCTCCGGACTCGATAGTCTGAGGGGTGCCGGGCGTCCACTCACGCAGCCGCCTTCTCACCGTGCAGGCCGCGACCACCGCCTGATCCGGACCCACTTCCACTTTCAGTTTCTGGTGCTATGAGCCTTATTGGACTTCTCGCCGACGTCTCCAGGGACCCGGCACTGCACAGCGCGATCGAGGCCGCCCGACGCGGACTCGATCCCCACCTCGACCTCGTCGCGCCGGCCGCGCTGCGCCCCTTCATGGTGGGCGCGCTGGCCGCCGACGCCCCCGTGGGCGCGGGCCGGCCCGTCCTCGCCGTCACCGCCACCGAGCGCGAGGCCTCGGACCTGACCGACGCCCTGTGCTCGCTGCTGCCCGACGACTCCGTCGCGCTCTTCCCCGCCTGGGAGACGCTCCCGCACGAGCGGCTCTCCCCCCGCTCGGACACGGTCGGACAGCGCCTCGCCGTCCTGCGCCGCCTGGCGCACCCCGACCCCTCCGACCCGCTCACCACCCCCCTGAGGGTGGTCGTCGCCCCCGTGCGCAGCGTCCTGCAACCGCTCGTGGCCGGACTGGGCGACCTGGAGCCGGTCCGCATCCGCCCCGGCGACGAGGCGTCCCTGGAGGACGTGGTCACGGCCCTGGCCGACACCGGCTACGCCCGGGTCGACCTGGTCGAGAAGCGCGGCGACATGGCCGTGCGCGGCGGCATCCTGGACGTGTTCCCGCCCACCGAGGAGCACCCCCTGCGGCTGGAGTTCTGGGGCGACACCGTCGAGGACATCCGCTACTTCCAGGTGGCGGACCAGCGGTCCATCGCCCCGCGCGAGGGCGACGAGGGGTCGCGCGCCGGCGCCGCCTCCGGGCTGTTCGCCCCGCCGTGCCGCGAACTCCTGCTCACCGACACCGTGCGCGACCGCGCACGGGCCCTGGCCGAGGAGCACCCCTCCCTCGCCGAGATCCTGCACAAGATCGCCGACGGCGTCTCGGTCGAGGGCATGGAGGCGTTCGCGCCCGTGCTCGCCGAACGCATGGAGCCCCTCTTCACCTACCTGCCCGAGGGCGCGATGGTGGTGGGCTGCGACCCCGAGCGCATCCGCACCCGCGCGGTGGAGCTGGAGGCCACCAGCGCCGAGTTCCTCGACGCCTCGTGGATCAACGCCGCCTCCGGCGGCGAGGCCCCCATCGACCTGGGCGCGTCCGCCTACATGTCCGTCTCCGAGCTGCGCGCCGCCGCGGCCGGGCTCGGCCTGCCCTGGTGGGGCCTCACGCCCTTCAGCGCGGGCGACGAGGGGGGCGCCTCCGAGGAGGACGACGCCGTCGTCGTCGGCGCCGCACCCGCCGAGTCCTACCGCGGGGACACCGAACGGGCCCTGGCCGACATCAAGGGCTGGCTCCACGACAACTGGAGCGTCGTCCTGGTCACCCAGGGCCACGGCCCCGCCGAGCGGCTGGTCGCGATGCTGCGCGACGCCGGCCTGGGCGCCGCCCTCGCCTCCGACCTGGCCGACCCTCCCCCGCCCGCCGTCGCCACCGTCACCACCGGGCTGGTCGACCACGGTTTCCTGCTGCGGACGGTCCACACGGTGGTGCTCACCGAGACCGACCTGGCCGGACAGAAGTCCTCCACCCGCGACATGCGCAGGATGCCGAGCAGGCGGCGCGGCACCGTGGACCCGCTCCAGCTCAAACCGGGCGACTACGTCGTCCACGAGCAGCACGGCGTGGGCCGCTACCTGGAGATGGTCAGCCGCCAGGTCCAGGGGGCCACCCGCGAGTACCTGCTCATCGAGTACGCGCCCTCCAAGCGCGGCCAGCCGGGCGACCGGCTCTTCGTGCCCACCGAGCAGCTCGGCGAGGTCACGCGGTACGTGGGCGGCGAGGCCCCCACCCTGTCCAAGATGGGCGGCGCCGAGTGGAGCAAGGCCAAGAGCCGGGCCCGCAAGGTCGTCCGTGAGATCGCCGGCGACCTCATCCGCCTGTACTCGGCCCGCCAGGCCTCCCCGGGCCACGCGTTCGGTCCGGACACCCCGTGGCAGCGGGAGCTGGAGGACGCCTTCCCGTACATGGAGACGCCCGACCAGCTCGCGGCCATCGACGAGGTCAAGAAGGACATGTCCCGGTCCGTCCCGATGGACCGTTTGATCTGCGGCGACGTCGGCTACGGCAAGACCGAGGTCGCGGTGCGCGCCGCGTTCAAGGCGGTCCAGGACGGCAAGCAGGTGGCCCTGCTGGTGCCCACCACCCTGCTGGTGCAGCAGCACATGTCCACGTTCACCGAGCGGTACGCGTCGTTCCCGGTCACCGTCAAACCGATGTCGCGGTTCCAGACCGACGGCGAGGTCGAGGCGACCCGCGAGGGGCTGCGCAGCGGCGAGGTGGACGTCGTCATCGGCACGCACCGCCTGCTGTCGGCGGAGACCCGCTTCAAGGACCTGGGCCTGGTCATCATCGACGAGGAGCAGCGCTTCGGCGTGGAGCACAAGGAGGCCCTCAAGCGGCTGCGCACCCAGGTCGACGTGCTCGCGATGTCCGCGACGCCGATCCCGCGCACCCTGGAGATGGGCCTGACCGGCATCCGCGAGATGACCACGATCCTCACCCCGCCGGAGGAGCGCCACCCGGTGCTCACCTTCGTGGGCCCCTACGAGGACAAGCAGATCACCGCCGCGATCCGCCGCGAGCTGATGCGCGAGGGCCAGGTCTTCTTCGTGCACAACCGGGTGGCCTCCATCGACAAGGTCGCGGCGAGCATCAAGCGCCTGGTGCCGGAGGCCCGGGTGGCCTACGCGCACGGCCAGATGAACGAGCAGCAGCTCGAGAAGGTCATGGTCGACTTCTGGGAGAAGAACTTCGACGTGCTGGTCTCCACGACCATCGTCGAGTCCGGCCTGGACGTGCCCAACGCCAACACCCTCATCATCGACCGCGCCGACACCTACGGGCTCTCGCAGCTGCACCAGCTCCGCGGCCGGGTGGGCCGCGGGCGCGAGCGCGCCTACGCGTACTTCCTGTACCCGCCGGAGAAGCCGCTGTCCGAGACCGCCTACGAGCGCCTGGCCACGGTCGCCCAGCACACCGAGATGGGCGCGGGCATGTACGTGGCCATGAAGGACCTGGAGATCCGGGGCGCGGGCAACATCCTGGGCGCGGAGCAGTCCGGCACCATCGCGGGCGTGGGCTTCGACCTGTACGTGCGCATGGTGGGCGAGGCCGTGGCCGAGCTCAAGGGCGATCCGGACGCGGTCGAGGAGATCGAGACGCGGGTCGAGCTGCCCATCAACGCGCACATCCCGCACGACTACGTTCCGGGCGAGCGGCTGCGGCTCCAGTCGTACAAGCGGATCGCCGGCGTGGGCAGCGAGGAGGACATCCTCGCCGCGTACGAGGAGCTCACCGACCGGTACGGGCCCCCGCCCCAGCAGGTGGACAACCTGATGGCGGTGGCGCGGTTCCGGGTGCTCGCCAAGTCGGCGGGGCTGTCGGACGTCGTCATGCAGGGCAACCAGATCAGGTTCTCCCCGGTCGACCTGCGCGAGTCGCAGGAGCTGAGGCTGCGGCGGATGTACCCCAAGTCCCTGCACAAGGAGACGACGCGGACCCTGCTGGTGCCGGTGCCCAAGGCCGGCGGCCTGGGCGGCAAGCCGCTGCGCGACCTGGAGCTCCTCAAGTGGTGCAGCGACCTGGTCAACAGCGTCTTCGAGCCGCACAGGAGAGCGGGACGGAGCGCCCCGGCCCAGTAGCACCGGGGCGCGGCCCCGGCCGGGGCCGTCCCGGACGCGTCGACCGGGGAGGCTCCCGTCCGGGGGGCCCCCCCCGGGGGGGCCCGCCCCCCCCCCCGGGGGGGCCCCCCCCCCCGGGGGGGGGCCCGGGGGGGGCCCCCCCCCCGGGGCCCCCCCCGGGGGGGTGGCGGCCCCCCACGGGGCCGGGCCGGGGGGGGGGCGCCCCGGGGGGGGGGGCGCCCGGGGGGGCCCGGGGGGGCGCCCCCCGGGGGGCCCCCCCCGGGGGGGCCCCCCGGACCCGCCGCCGGTGCGGCACCGCCGAACGGGTCAGTGCCCGGGGGCGTCCACGCCGCCGGGATCCGCCTCGTAGGTGATGCCGTACATCTCCTCGTCCTCACTCGGCCTCCGCCGCCACCAGCGACCGCCGGAGGCGCGGCGGGCGTCCTTCGCCTCCCGCCTCTCCCTGCGCCGGTGGTCGCGCAGCTCCCGGCGGGCCTCCTTGCGCGCGCCGCGCTCGGCGTCCCGGTCGACCATCCGGGCGGCCCGCTCCCGCTCCCTGGCCGCCCTCAGCTCCTCCGGGGTGGCGGGAGAGGGCTCCGCTTCCGGCGCCGCCTCCTCCCCGGGGCCCCCGCCGTCCCGGCGGCGCAGCGGCGTCACCGTCGCCAGGCCCTTCCCGACCGGGACGTCCGGCGGCAGCTCGACCACCGGCCGCGGTCCGGCCTCCGGCCGTCCCGAGGCCCGCGCCCCCTTCTTCGCGGCGCCTGTCCCGGGCTCCGTGGAAGCGGGCGACGCCGTGCCCTTCCCCAGCCGCAGCTTGCGCCAGTACCACCAGTTCGCGATCCACGCGGCGACCGCCGCGGCCACCCCGACCTCCAGGGCGGCGACGAGACCCACCTGCCACGCCGACGGCCCCACCTCGCTGAGCCGCTCGCCCCCCAGGGGCCCGCCCGCGATCTCCGCCATGGCCGCGCACAGGATCCCCGTGGTCACACCGCACACGAACCCCCACAGGGGGGCCGCCTCGCCGACCGCGTCCGGCGCGCTGCGCTGGGTCAGGACACCGCCCACCGCGCCCGCCGCGAACGGCAGCGCCAGCGCCACCAGGGACACCGCCGGGGCGGCCCCGTCGTCCGGCAGGGCGGCCAGCATCGGGAACACCGGCAGGGCGCCCACCGACACCCCGGTCGGGGCGACGACGGTGCCGGCGCCCATCGCGAACCCCGGCCCCAGCGCGTAGCAGACCGCGAACACCACCGCGTTGGGCAGGTACGCCAGCTGGATGAGCACCAGCAGCACCCCGCCGACCACGCCCGGACCCAGCACCCTCGTCGTCTCGACGGCTTCCGGGAGGGCGACCGCCAGCGCCGCCGCGAACAGCAGCAGCCCGCCCAGCAGGAGCGTCCCGGTGGAGGCGAGCATCCCCACCAGGAGGGACCTCGGCCTGGCGGGCATCAGCTCCAGCAGGTCCCGGGCAGCCACGCCCTTGTCGCGCATCAGCTGGCGCAGCGCCCCCAGCCCCGCGGCGAGGAAGGCGATGGCGAACCCCATGACGAGGGCGCGCGGCATGCTGGGTTCGATCGCCTCGGTGCGCGCCACCAGCGCCAGCGTGCCGGCGATCGCCGCGTAGGGGCCGGCCACGGCCACCGCCGCCCCCCACACGTACCGGAGCCGCAGGATCTCGCAGGAGCGGGCCAGCCACCGGCCCGACCGGTACAGCAGCAGGCCCGGCAGCAGGACCAGCCCGAGCGGGAGCAGGGCGATCTGCCCGTCGGGCACGGTGAACGACACGTGGTGGCCGACCAGCCAGGCCAGGACCGCGCCCTGGAGGATGTCGACGATGTCCTCGCCGAAGGTGTCGTGCGGCGCGGCCACCCAGCCGATGATGGTGAGGGTGACGATGACGGCCAGACCGCTGCCCGCCGCCGTGGCCGCGGCGATGCCCCCGGTCGCGTAGAGGGGCCTGCGCCCGTCGGCGGTCACCGGTGCGGAGGCTTCCGCGGCGGTGGCCCGCGGGCGCTTCGACGGTCGGCCTCGGTCGGGGGGAGATCCTGGCGTACTCACCCGACTTATGCTGCCAGGGACCGGAATGCTCCGTGGTATCCCGCCGCGCGTGTCGTGCGCGCATGTGGGGCGGGACCGGTGGAACCGTCGGCGTCCGGCCTCCGTCGTACTGCAGGAGACAGGTTTCACCCCCGCTGCGGACGGACACCCATGGCAGGCACCGACCCCGACCGCTACCGGCTCTCCGACAGGGAGCGCGACGAGGCACTGGAACGGCTGCGGACGGCGCTGGAGGAGGGCCGCCTGGACCCCGAGGAACACGGGGCCCGCGCCGGGGCGGTGCTGAAGGCCGTCGTCAACACGGACCTGGTCCCGCTCTTCGAGGACCTGCCCCCGGAGTCCCGGCCCGGCGCACCGGCCCCTCCCGGGGTCGGGGCCGGGAACACGCCCGCGCCCGCCGGGAGGACCGGACGCCCACCGGCCGGGCGGAAGCACGGGAAGGGCCCGTCCCACCACCACAACCGTCCCCACACGGGCGGCCTGGTGGTCTGGGGAGGGATCGCGTTCGTGCTCTGGGGGGTGCCGTCCATCTCCAGCGGCAACACCGGCGCCGTGTTCGCGTGGCTGTTCTTCCTCCTGGTCTTCCTCGTCCCGGGCGCGGTCGTGGCCACCGTGCGGGCCGTCCGCGACAGGCCGGACGGCGGTTCGCGGGCCCTCGACTAGCCGGACACGCGAAAACGGCTCCGCCCCACCCTCCGGACGAACCGGCGGTGGGGCGGAGCCGTCGAAGCGGTCACCCGTCGGGGCTGCTCCCGGGGCGCGTGCTAGAACAGCTCGCGCACCAGCTTGGCAGTCTCGCTGGGGGTTTTGCCGACCTTGACCCCGGCGGCCTCCAGGGCCTCCTGCTTGGCCGCGGCCGTGCCCGCAGAACCCGACACGATCGCGCCCGC
>NZ_JBIWMK010000009.1:0-42395 GCF_044766605.1 Nocardiopsis sp. NPDC101807
GTCTGCTCTTCCGTGGAAGGCGTCTGCGTTTCCGCTTTGTTGTGTCTTTACTTTATCAGGTGTTCCGCGCCCCGCCAAATCGGCGGTTTGTGGTGCTGATCGGGGTAAAGCCCGTTGTGCTTCGTTTGCTTTTGTCCGAATGGACTGGGCTTTTGAAGCGACTCCCTGAGTTTACATGGCCAGACCAGTGCTCGAACCGCGAGGCCCGGAGGACAGTGCTGGTGATGAATCAGGGAGGGACCGGCCCGTCCGCGGAGATTCCGCGTCCGTCTCGCTCGGTCTTGACCAACTGTACCCCTGTGCCGGAGTCCTCGTGACGCGTTCCGGGGAATCCGTCGGTGTGGCGTGTCCCGCTCCCCCGTCCCGCGCGGGCGGAACCGGGACACACCGGCACACGTCGTCGTCAGAGCTTCTCGATCGGGGCGTACTTGACGAGGAAGTCCTTCTCCCCGATGTCTGCGCCGAAGTCGATCCGGGCCTTGGTCTTGTCACCGGAGCCCTCGACGAGCTGCACCCGGCCCATGCCGAACGAGTCGTGGTTGACCAGGTCGCCCACGCTGAGCGTCGGCGCCTCCTTGCCCGCGCCGCGGCGCGGACCGCCGCCGAAGGCGCCGCCGAACCCGCCGGCGCCGCGCCCGCCGCCGCCGATGCTGCGGCTGGGCGGGGCGGCCAGGCTGGACTCCGCCCTGCGCCAGTCGACCAGGGAGGCGGGGATCTCGTCCAGGAACCGGGACCCCGGGTTGTAGGAGGGCGTCCCCCAGGCGCTGCGCACCGCCGCGCGGCTGATGTAGAGGAGCCGCTGGGCGCGGGTCAGGCCCACGTAGGCGAGTCGCCGCTCCTCCTCCAGCTGAGTCTTGTCGCCCAGCGTGCGGGTGTGCGGGAAGACGCCGTCCTCCATGCCGGTGAGGAACACCGCGGGGAACTCCAGCCCCTTGGCCGCGTGCAGTGTCATCAGGGTGACGACGCCGCCGGTGTCGTCCGCGTCGGGGATCTGGTCGGTGTCCGCGACGAGGGAGATCCGCTCCAGGAAGTCGACCAGTGTCGGCTCCCCGGGATCGAGCGTTCCGGAGGGGACAGCGCCGTCCCCCTCGTCCTCGTCCGGCGGCTCCTCCTCCAGGAGCGCGGCGAAGGTGTGCTCGAACTCCCTGGCCACGTCCACGAACTCCTCCAGGTTCTCCACCCGGCTCTCGTCCTGGAGGTCCTTGGACTCGGCGAGCTCGGAGAGGTAGCCGGTCTTGCTCAGCACCGCCTCGACGACCTCGGCGGGCGTGCTGCCCGGCACCGCCTCGGCCAGCTCGTCGAGCAGGGCGGTGAAGTTCTGCACCGCCTTGACCGAGCGGGTCGCGATCCCCGGCGCCTCGTCCACCCTGCGCAGCGCCCTGGAGAAGGAGATGCGCTCGCGTGCGGCGAACAGCTCCACCGCCTCCTCGGCCCGCGCCCCGATCCCGCGCTTGGGCACGTTGAGGATGCGCCGCAGGCTGACCGTGTCCTCGGGGTTGGCCAGCACCCGCAGGTAGGCGAGGATGTCGCGGATCTCCTTGCGCTCGTAGAAGCGCACGCCGCCGACGATCTTGTACGGCAGGCCGGTGCGGATGAACACGTCCTCGAACACACGGGACTGGGCGTTGGTCCGGTAGAACACGGCGACCTGGCTGGGCGTGACCGTGCCCTCGTCGGTGAGCTTGTCGATCTCGCCGACCACGAAGGCGGCCTCGTCGTGCTCGTTGTCGGCGACGTAGCCGGTGATGGCCGGGCCGTCGCCCTGCTCGGACCACAGGTTCTTGGCCGGTCGGCCCTCGTTGCGGTCGATGACCGCGTTGGCCGCCGAGAGGATGTTCTGGGTGGAGCGGTAGTTCTGCTCCAGGAGGATGGTCCGCGCGCTCGGGAAGTCACGCTCGAACTCCAGGATGTTGCGGATGGTCGCGCCGCGGAAGGCGTAGATGGACTGGTCCGCGTCGCCGACCACGCACAGCTCGGCGGGGGGCACCACGCTGGTGTCGGAGTCCTCGGCCGCGCCGACCAGCTCGCGGACGAACGCGTACTGGGCGTGGTTGGTGTCCTGGTACTCGTCGACCATGACGTGCCGGAAGCGGCGCCGGTAGTACTCGGCGACGTCCGGGAACATCTGGAACAGGTTGACGGTGACCATGATCAGGTCGTCGAAGTCCATGGCGCCCGCCTCGTGCAGGCGCCGCTGGTAGAGCTGGTAGGCCTCCGCCAGCTTCTTCTCCTGCTCGGTCTGGGCCTGCTCGGCGGCCGTGTCGTAGTCGACCAGCTCGTTCTTGAGGTTGGACACCTGGAAGGAGAACGACTTGGGCGGGAACCGCTTGGGGTCGAGGTCCATCTCCTTGCAGACCAGCTGCATCAGCCGCGCGGAGTCCGCGGAGTCGTAGATGGTGAAGCTGCTGGGGTAGCCGAGCCGGTGCGCCTCCCTGCGCAGGATGCGCACGCACGCCGAGTGGAACGTCATCGTCCACATGGTGTTCGCGGCACGGACGCCGAGGAGGGCCTGGATGCGCTCCTTCATCTCGGCGGCGGCCTTGTTGGTGAAGGTGATCGCGAGGATCTCACCGGGGCGGACGCCGCGCTCGGCCATGAGGTGGGCGATGCGGTGCGTCAGGACGCGGGTCTTGCCCGATCCGGCGCCCGCCACGATCAGGAGCGGTGCGCCGCTGTGGGTGACGGCGTCGCGCTGGGGACCGTTCAGACCTTCGAGAAGCTGCTCTTGGGAGGACACTCCTCCAGGTTACGGCCGTCGGGGACGGCGGCGTCCCGGTGGCCGGGGGCCGCTCCGCGTGCTCTGCCCGTTTCGCGGGTGAAAGTGCGCTGACCGGCGGCCTAGGCTGTTTCGGTACGGGTCCCCGGTGGGGGACCGCGGTTGTCTCGGGGGGAGTTTCCTTGACCATGCGTGTGTTCGTCGACTGCGACCCGGGGATCGACGACGCCGTCGCTCTCGCCTACCTCGCCGCGCGCCCGGAGGTGGAGATCGTCGGGATCGGTGCGGTCTTCGGCAACAACAGCGTCGACATCACGGCGGACAACGCGCTGCGGCTCCTGGAGCTGTACGGCCGTCCGGAGGTGCCCGTGGCGGTCGGCGCCGCCCGGCCGCTGGTGCAGGCGCCCCGCCTCGCCGCCCACGTCCACGGCGGCAACGGCCTGGGCGACGTGGAGCTGCCCGCGCCCGCGGGCAAGCCGGTCTCGGAGTCCGCCGCCGAGCTGCTGGTGCGGCTGGTCCGCGAGGCCCCGGGGGAGGTCGACGTGCTGGCGGTGGGGCCGCTCACCAACATCGCGATCGCGCTGGGGCTGGAGCCGCGGCTGCCGGAGCTGGTGCGGCGCCTCGTGGTGATGGGGGGCGCGGTGCGGGTCCCCGGCAACGTGACCTCGCACGCCGAGGCGAACATCAACAACGACCCCGAGGCCGCGGAGGCGGTGTTCGCGGCCGGGTTCGACCTGGACCTGGTGGCGCTGGACATCACCATGAAGACGGTGGCGACGCCCGAGTGGCTGTCCGACCTGCGGTCGGTGCCGGGTGAGCGCGCCGAGCGCACGTCGGCGTTCCTGGACTTCTACGCGGACTTCTACACGGGGATCTTCGGCGTCCGCCAGTGCGCGATGCACGATCCGCTGGCCGCCGCGGTCCTGGTGGACGGGCACCTGGTGACGGAGGCGTTCGAGGCGCCGTTGCGGGTGGAGCTGTCCGGCGGGCTCACCCGCGGGATGACCGTCGCCGACCTGCGCCCGCGTCCGGGGGCCGACGACCGCCGGCCCGCCCGGGTGGTCACGGGGGTGGCGGAGGCGGAGTTCCTCACCAGGATGCTGGACTCCCTGCGCTGAGGCGCCGACGGCGGTCGCCCCGGGGGCGGCCGCCGTCGCCGTTCGCACGGCGGGTGCGCGGCGCTCCTCCGGACGGGGCGGGCCCGGCCCGGCCGGAACGCGTCAGACGAGCCGCCGGGCCGTCGCCCACCTGCTCAGCTCGTGCCGGTTGGACAGCTGGAGCTTGCGCAGGACCGAGGACACGTGGGTCTCCACCGTCTTGACGGAGATGAACAGCTCCTTGGCCACCTCCTTGTACGCGTAGCCGCGCGCGATGTGCCGCAGCACCTCGCGCTCGCGCTGGGTGAGGCGGTCCAGCTCGGGGTCGACCGGCGGGGCGTCGGTCGCGGAGAACGCGTCCAGCACGAAGCCGGCCAGGCGCGGCGAGAAGACCGCGTCGCCGTCGGCCACGCGCACGATGGCGTTGGCCAGCTCCTTGCCGGAGATGGTCTTGGTGACGTAGCCGCGGGCGCCGCCCCGCACCACGCCGATGACGTCCTCCGCCGCGTCGGAGACCGACAGCGCGAGGAAGCGGATCTGCGGGTGCTGCGACAGGACCCTGCGCAGCACCTCCACCCCGCCGCCGCCGGGCAGGTGGACGTCCAGGAGGACGAGGTCGGGCTTCTGCTTCCCGATGACGTGCACGGCGCTGTCGACGTCCCCGGCCTCCCCGACGACGTCGACGGCGTCGCCCAGTTCACCACGGACCCCGCTGCGGAACAGCCGGTGGTCGTCCACGATCACGACGCGGGGCACCGCGTCACCGTCACTGAAGGTCGTGCTCTCGTCTCCCACACCCTGGACTCTACCCACGTCGGGGGGCGCGGGGACAGCGGAGCCGGGGGTCGCGGCGCCCGTTGTCCGCATCCGGTCGGCGGGCGGCGCCCCGGGGTCTTCCCGCGCGGCTCCGGCCGGCGCTACGCCTCCGGGATGCGGGCCATGCGGAGCTGCACCTCGGTGCCCTCGCCCGGACCGGTGCGGATGCGCGCGGAGCCGCCGTGGCGCTCCATCCGGCCGAGGATGGACCCGCGCACGCCCATGCGGTCCTCGGGGATGTCGTCCATGTCGAACCCGGCGCCCCGGTCGCGGACGAACACGAGCACCTCGTCCTGGTCGACCTCGCCGAACACGGAGATGCTGTCGGTGCCCGCGTACTTGGAGGCGTTGACCATGGCCTCGCGGGCGGCGCGGAGCATCGCGGAGAGGGCGTCGTCCATGGGGCAGTCGCCCACGCACACCACCTCGATGGGGACGCCGTGCTCCTCCTCGACCTCGGCCGCGACGCGTTCGAGCGCGGGCGACACGGTGGTGTCGGCGTCGGCGGGCCGCTGGTAGAGCCAGCTGCGCAGGGCGCGCTCCTGGACGCGGGCGAGGCGCTGGACCTCCCGCGGGTCCTCGGCCCGGCGCTGGATGAGCGTGAGGGTGTGCAGGACGGAGTCGTGGATGTGCGCGGCGAGTTCGGCGCGCTCGGCGTTGCGGATGCGCTCGCGGCGCTCCTGGTCGCGTTCGCGGACCAGTCCGATGATCCACGGCGCGGCGATCAGGGAGACCCCGGCGAGGAGGGTGAAGGCGAAGGTCAGTCCGGCGCGGGCGTTCTGGAGCTGTTCCTGGAAGACGAGGAAGCCGATGACGCCGACCACGACGAGGAGGACGCCCGTCCCGGCGCGCATGACGCCCTTGCCGCCCCGGTCCCCCCTGCCGACGGCGCTGGTCATCCACTCGTCGCGCTGGGAGGGGTTGGCCTGCTGCCAGAGGATGATCCCTCCGAGCGTTCCGAACACCACGAACCAGAGCAGGGGGTCGAACACGCCGCCGAAGAGCAGGAACAGGAAGCCGAGCGCCGCGGCGAGGCCGACGTAGGCGATCAGCTGGGAGATGTCGCGCCCCTTGCGCCGGTTCTCCGCCTCGCCGGGTCCGCGCTTCTCCCCGTCCTCGTCCGCGGGGACGAAGAAGTACAGGGCGACGTACACGGCGAGGCCCATGCCGCCGACGGACAGGGCCATGAAGGCGAGGCGGACGACCACCGGGTCGAGTCCGAGGTGCCGGGCCAGTCCGGCGGCGACCCCTCCGAGGAGCCTGCCTTCCACCGCGCGGGTGAGCCGCGGGGTGTCCGCGGCCGTTGCTGCCACCGCCCGATCACCGCTTTCCGTCGTGCGGCGCGGGTGTGCGCGCCGCTCGTGTGTCCTGTGCTCCAGGATGCCCTCCCTGGGAGGTGTTCGGCATCCGGGGCGCGTCCCTGGTCCTGCCCTGGACCCGGTCAGGGTGTGTTCAGGGTCGTCCCGGATGCCGTGGCGCGTGGTTTCGGGTGACCATGGGTGGGTGAGGAAAGTGCGGTGAGCGACCATGGCTGACGATCCGACGCCCGGCGGTCCGGGGGGCGGCGCGTTCCCCGCGTCCGGTTCCCCGGGCGCCGCGGAGGGCGGGCCCCGGGCCGCCGCCGAGGCGCGCCCGGAGGCTTCCGGGCGCGAGATCCGCAAGGGGGACGAGGACCGGGTCCTCGCCGGTGTGTGCGCGGGGCTGGGCCGGTACACGGGGGTCGATCCCGTGGTGTGGCGGACGGGGTTCGTGCTGACCGCGTTCGCCGGGGGCGCCGGCCTGCTGCTCTACACCGGTGCGTGGATGCTGATGCGCGGGCCCGAGGGGGGGCCGGCGACGTTCGAGCAGATGCTGAACCGGAGCTTCCCCTCGCGTGCGGTGCCGAAGCTGCTCGCCGTCGGGTTGGCGGTGGCGACGGCGTTCAGCCTGGTCGGCGGCCTGGGGTGGTCGACCCTGGTGCTGGCGGTACCGCTGGTGCTGGGGCTGCTGACGGCGCGCAACCGCGGGGTGGACCTGCGGGCGGCGTTCGCGGAACTGCGGCAGGACCTGGCGTCGAAGGAGCCGCCGCCCGCCGCCCCGGTCTCGGAGCCGTCCCCGACCTACTACAACCCGGCCCAGCCGTGGGCGTCCGCTCCGCAGGGCCCGGTGGACCTGGCGGTGGTGGCGGAGCGTTCCGCGCACGCCGGCGGGTCCGGAGCGGTGGGGGAGGACGAGGACGCGGAGGAGGGACCCGGCGGTTGGCACGGGGGCGGCGGCTCCTCCGCCGTCGCCCCCGACCGGGACTCCGGCGGGACGTGCCGCAGGGGTGCGCCCCTGGCCTCGTTCGCCCTGTGGACGGTGGTCGCCGGGGCCGTCCTGGTCCCGGTGGCCGTGTTCGGCTGGTCGTCCTCGCTGTGGAGCGCGCAGACGGCGACGCTGCTGTTCGGCCCGGAGACGGGCGTGTTCTTCCTCGCCGGGGTCCTGGCGGTGATCGGCCTCTGCTCGTTGGTCGGCGCCTGGGCGGGCGATCCCCGCGGCCTGGTGTCCATGGGGGTGGCGGCCGCCCTGGCGCTCTCTCTGGCGTCGGTGACCGACCTCACCCGGGTGCGGATCGGCGGGGAGACCTGGCGCCCGGCCACGGTCGCCGAGGCCGAGGCGGGCGACCACCTGCTCACGGTGGGCTCGGGGACCCTGGACCTGACCGGCATCCGGGACCTGGGGCCCGGCGGGACCGCCGACGTGTCGCTGAGCGTGGGCGCCGGGCACCTGGAGGTCCTGCTCCCCGAGGACGCCCGCGTCGCGTTCACGGCGGACGTCGGCCTCGGGATGGTGGACCTCGGGGGCACGGGGGACGGCGGTGAGCTGGCCGGGCGCTCCCTCGTCCACGAGGAGGTGTACGAGCCCGTCCCGGCGTCCGGGGGCGCGGCGGAAGGTCCGGCGGACGGCGGGGCCGAACCCCCGTTGATCAACGTGCGCGCCGATTCTCGGGTCGGGGTAGTGGAGGTACGGCATGGCGAGGCGTAGGACCGACTGGGGTTCGTTCGTGGCGGGGCTGCTGTTCCTCGCCCTCGCGGTCGCGTTCGCCGTGCGCGGCACCGGCGACTGGGAGTTCGACGTGGTCTGGGTGCTGCCGGTCCTGGCCGTCGGCCTGGGGGTGGCCGGGGTGGCCCGCGTGCTCACCCGGCGGTCGCGGAAGGAGGGGGCCGTGGCGGACGGTCCGGGCGAGGCGAAGGACTGACGCGCAGGACCGCCCGGCCCCGTGGGGGCGGGGAGCACGGGACGAAGGGCGCCGGCCGACGGGGGCGGCGCCCTTCGGCGTGCGCGCACCCGGGGCGCGCCCGGCCGTGCTCCGCGGGGGCTACCCGGCGGCGGGGCGCTGCTCGGCGATGGCCGCGAACCCGGCCACGTCCAGGGACTCCCCGCGGGCGCCCGGGTCCACGCCCGCGGCCCGGAGCGCGGTCTCGGCGGCGGGGGCGGACCCGGCCCAGCCGGCCAGGGCGGCCCTCAGGGTCTTGCGGCGCTGGGCGAAGGCCGCGTCGATCACGGCGAAGACCTCCTTGCGGGTGGCCTTCGTGTCGGGCCGGGGGCGGCGGACGAGTTCGACGAGCCCGGAGTCGACGTTGGGGGCGGGCCAGAACACGTTGCGTCCGACCGAGCCGGCGCGCCGGGCCCGGGCGTACCAGGCGACCTTGGCGGAGGGGACCCCGTAGATGCGCCCGCCGGGGGTCGCGGTGATCCTGTCGGCCACCTCGGCCTGCACCATGACCAGGACCCGCCGGAGGCTGGGCAGGAGTTCGAGCAGGTGCAGCAGGACGGGCACCGACACGTTGTAGGGAAGGTTGGCCACCAGGGCGGTGGGGGCGGGTCCGGGCACCTCGGAGATGCGCATGGCGTCCCCGGGGACGACGGTGAGCCGGTCGGCCAGCTCGGGAGCGTGGTCGGCGACGGTTCCGGGGAGGGCCGCGGCGAGCGCCGGATCGATCTCGATGGCGGTCACGTGGCGCACGTGCGGGAGCAGTGCCAGGGTGAGCGAGCCCAGGCCCGGTCCGACCTCGGCCACGACGTCCTCGTCGGTGACGCCCGCGACCCGGACGATGCGGCGGACGGTGCCGTGGTCGATGACGAAGTTCTGGCCCAGGGTCTTGGTGGGCCTGATGCCGAACCGCTCGGCGAGCGCCCGCACGTCGGCGGGCGTCAGCAGGCGGGAGCGGTCGTCGGGTGCGGGTGTCTGTGTCACCCCCACATCTTGCCAGCTCCCGCCCGCTGCCCCGGCGGTCGGCCGGGTCGGGGCCCCTCCCCCCTACTCGAAGAGGTGGGCGCCGCAGTGGGGCCACTGGCTGCGCCAGTCGCCTCCGACCGCTTCGTAGAGCTGCTGGGCGCGCCGGGTCTGCTCCGAGGCGCTGGCGTCGGAGGGCAGCCCGGCCCCGCCCACCGACTGCCAGGTGCCGGCGCTGAACTGGTAGAGGCCGTAGTAGCCGCCCGCGGAGTTGACGGCGCCGGCGTCGCCGCCCGACTCGCAGCGGGCGAGGGCGTCCCAGTTGAGGCCGGCGGCCGCTCCCCCGCCCGCGGGGGGCGCGGTGCCGACCTCGACGAGCCCCTCGACGGGTTCGGCGACGACCTCGTTCCGGAGCTCGTGCGGAACCTCCTCGCCGTCGATCAGGACGGTGGCGGTGGTGACCCTTCGGAGCCCGTCCACGGGTTCGGTGAGGACCTTGCGCTCCCCCTCGGGCAGGTCGGGGTTGTCCCGTTCGACGGTCTCGGCCCGGATGGCCTTCTCCTCCGTGACGGGTTCGCCGACGACGGGTGTGATCTCGACGACCATGTCGGGCTCGGCCGGCTCGCCCGGGGCGGGCGAGACGATGTCGTGCTCGCCGGGGACCACCCCGGCGGAGAGGAGGACGTCGGCGACCGTCGCCCCGGTGGACCTCGTCTCGGTGCGCACGGTGTCGTACATGACGACCATGCGCGGCGCCCGTTCGGCCGTGACGGTGAGGCCGTCCTCGGGGACGGGGGTGTCCCGGTCCTCGGACAGTTCGACCCCCTTGGGGTCCATGCCGATCTCGCGGAGCGCCTCGTCGAGGGTGAGCGCGTGGACGCTGTGGTCGTGCCGGTGGCCGTCGAGTTCGAGGACCAGCTCGCGCGGGGAGCGCAGGAGCACGTGGTCGCCGGAGGCGATCGGGGCGTCGGGGGGCGGGGCGACGATGTCGCCCTTCCCGGGCGTGACGCCGGCGGAGTCGAGGACGTCTTGGACCGTGCCGCCGAAGGTGTGCACGGTCCGCTGGTCGCCGTTGGCGTCGAGGACCACGCCGCGGTCCATGGCGAAGGCGGTCCCCACGGCGGCGACGGCGACGGCCCCCGCGACCGCGAGGGCCATGAACGGGCGCGGGAGTCCGCCCCGTGCTCGCCGTCGGCCTTTGGCACGGCGCGTGCGCTTCTTCGGGGTAGCGGGCATGGCGGCTGCATCCTTCTCGAAAAAGGGGTGGTTCGGGTTTCTCCGGTTTCGCCCGGGTAGGGCGGCGCCGGAGCCGTCTCCGCTGATGGCGACGGCGGTCCGCGGGATCTCCACGCGGCTTCGCGACTCTCTCCCACGAGCACGGACACATTAACACCCATGGTGGTTCGCGTTTTTACTCGGCCGAAACGATTTTCCTTCTGCGGGTTTTGGTTACCCTTTTTCCTTTTCTTCTTCACCGATCTTCTGCGGCAGCGCTGTGGCGCCCCCTCCGCGGAACCTGCACAATGAACCGAACCACGTTCTAGCCCGCTCTCTCAGCTGGAGGCCCTCGCCCATGGGACCCCTCACCGGAATCCGTGTCGTCGAGTTCACCGGGATCGGCCCCGCGCCGATGGCCGGGATGCTCCTCGCCGACCTGGGTGCCAGTGTCATCCGTCTGGACCGTCCCCCGGCGGCCGACGCCATGAACGCCGGGGCCGACGGCCCCCACATGAGCGAGGGGCGCACCGTTCTGGGCGCCGACCTCAAGACCGACGAGGGGCGCGCCCTCGCCCGCGACCTGGTCGCCCGCGCCGACGTCCTCCTGGAGGGCTTCCGCCCCGGGGTCATGGAACGGCTCGGACTCGGCCCCGACGCGTGCCTCGCGCTCAACCCCCGCCTGGTGTTCGCCCGGGTCACCGGCTGGGGACAGGACGGCCCGCTGGCCCGCACCGCCGGACACGACATGAACTACGTCTCCGTCAACGGCGCCCTGCACGCCATCGGACGCGCGGGCGGCCCGCCGGTACCGCCGATCAACCTCCTCGGCGACTTCGCCGGGGGCACCATGTTCGCGGTCACAGGGATCCTGGCCGCCCTGGTCGAACGGCAGTCCTCCGGCCGGGGCCAGGTCGTGGACGCCGCCATGGTGGACGGCAGCTCCCTGCTCATGTCGATGGTGCACGAGGACCGGGCGCGCGGCGCGTGGAGCGACGAGCGCGGCACGAACTACCTGGACACGGGCGCCCCCTGGTACGACGTGTACGAGTGCTCGGACGGCGGGCACGTGTCGGTGGGCTGCATCGAGCCCCAGTTCTACTCCGCGTTCCTGGCAGGTCTGGGCCTGACCGGCGAGGACCTCCCCGGCCAGTGGGACCGGGACGGCTGGCCCCGGCTGCGCGAGCGCTTCGCGGAGGTCCTGCGCACCAGGAGCCGCGACGAGTGGGCGGCGGTGTTCGACGGCGTCGACGCGTGCGTGATGCCGGTCCTGTCCCTGGAGGAGGCCCCCGACCATCCGCACGTGCGGGCCCGCGGGTCCCTGGTCCGCCACGGGTCCCGGGTGGTCCCCGGTCCGGCGCCGCGCTTCGACCGGACGCCCGGCGGTGTCACCCGCGGACGCGAGCAGCCCGACACCGGCACGACCCTCCGGGAGTGGGGCATCGCCGACTGACCGGTGCGGCGGTCCCGGGCGGGCCCCCGGGAGCGGTTCGACCCGGGCGGCCCGGGCCACGCGCCCGGCGGGCGCGGGTCCCCCTACCGGGCGCGGATGGTCACTATCGTGGCCAGTCCGGCTGAGCGCGACTGGGGGGGTTCGCCATGCCACGACGGCTCGTCACACGGACGGCGGCGCGCTGGTGGGCGCGCCTGGGCCCGCTCGTCCTGTCCGGCGCGGTCCTGCTGTGCGCCGCCGCGCCGACGGCGGCCGCGGAGCCCCGGACGCCCGCGGCGTCCGCCTCCGCGGAGGTTCCCCGGACCGGGGGCGGCTCCGGTCCGACGGACCGGCGCGGCGGTCCGGTGGTCCTCGTGGGCGTGCCAGGACTGTTGTGGCAGGACGTGACCCCTGAGCACACACCGACGCTGTGGGGGATGGCCGAGGACGGCGCCATCGGCAACGTGTCGATCCGCAGCGCCACCTCCCGCACCTGCCCGACGGACGGCTGGCTGTCGGTGTCGGCCGGGCAGCGCGCCCTGTCCGAGCGCGAGCGCTTCACCGTGTGCGAGGCCGCGCCCGAGCCCGAGGGCGACGGTTCCGGCGCGGTGGTCCCCGGGTTCGACTCCTACGTGCGGCAGAACGAGCGCTCGGCCTTCTCCGCCCCCGTCGGCCTGCTCGGGGAGACGGTGCGGGACTCCGGCGGAACCACCCTGGCGGCGGGCCCCGGCGCCGCCCTCGGCGTCGCCGACGCCTCCGGCCGCGTCGACCACTACGCCGACGGACCGCTCGACCTGACCACGGAACGCCTGGAGGGCGTGTCCCTCGCCGCCGTGGAACTGCCCGAGCTCACCCGGCTGTACCCCGACCCCCCGCGGGAGCGGGAGGCGGAGAGCGAGGAGGAGCCCCCCGAACCCGACCCGGAGGACGTGCCGGAATGGGCGCGTGAGGAGGCGCTGGCCGACCTGGACGGGCGGCTGAGGGCCCTGCAGCGGATCCTGCCGGTCGGCTCGTCCCTCATGGTCGTCGGCGTGTCCATGGACACCGGTCCCTCCCAGCTCACCGTGGCCCTGTCCGGGGAGATCACCGAGGACGGGTTCTCCGGGAGCGAGTCGTACCTGGCGTCGGAGTCGACGCGGCGGCCGGGACTCGTGGCCCTCACCGACACCACTCCGACCGTCCTCACCGCGCTGGGGCTCGAGGCGACCGAGCCCACCAGCGGGCGGGTCTGGCACCTGGCCGAACGTCCGCCGTCGGTCGAGCAGGCCCTCGTGCGCCTGGTGGACTTCAACACGGCGGCGGTGGTCGTGGGCGCGGCGATCCCCGGCTTCTTCAGCGGGCTGGTCGCCTTCCAGCTCCTCATCTACGCGGCAGCGGCCTACGCCCTGCACCGGTACTCGGGCCGCCAGCGCGGCAAGCGCGCCCTGGTCCTGTCGGTGACGCGGATCGTCGCGCTCGCGGGCGCCGCCTTCCCCGTCGCCAGCTACCTGGCCAACCTCATCCCGTGGTGGGCCTCCGGGAGCCCTCTGGTGGCGCTGCTCGCCTGCGTGGTGACCGCCGACGCCCTGGTGGTGGCGCTGGCCGTGGCCGGACCGTGGCGCCGGAGCATCCTGGGACCGATGACGGTCGTCGCGGGCGCGACCACGGCGGTGCTCTTCCTCGACCTGTGCTTCGGGGCGAACCTGCAGATGAACTCGCCGACCGGCTACTCGCCGATCGTGGGCGGCCGGTTCTACGGGATAGGCAACATCGCCTTCGCGACGTTCGCGACCGGCATGCTCATGGCGGTCGCCGGGATCGCCCACGGGCTGATCGCCCGGGGCCGGCGGCGCGCGGCCGTGGCGACGGCCCTGGCGGTCGGCAGCGCGTCGGTGCTCATCGTCGGCTGGCCCGGGCTGGGCACCGACTTCGGCGGGGTGATCGCCCTGGTCCCGGGGCTCGCGGTGACGACCATGATGATCGCCGGGGTGAGGGTCACCCCCCTGCGGCTGGTGGCCGTCGGGGCGATGGCGGTCGCGGCGATCTCGCTGCTCTCGTGGCGGGACTACCTTCGCCCGCCGGAGGAGCGCAGCCACCTGGGGGCGTTCGCGGCCCAGGTGGTGAACGGGGAGGCCGGGACCGTGCTGGCGCGCAAGCTCGGCGCGATGCTGGGGACCCTCGGCAACTGGCAGCTCACCCTGCTCGCGGCCTGCGCCCTGGTGTTCCTGTTCGTGGTGCTCAACCGGCCGACCAAGTGGCGGATCGGGGCGCTCCAGCGCGCCTACGAGTACGCGCCGACGCTCCGGGCCGGCCTCACCGGCTCACTGGTGACGGCCCTCGCGGGGTTCGCGGCCAACGACTCGGGGGTGGCGATCCCCGCGATCGCCCTCACCGTGGCGGTCCCCCTGACGCTTTCCGCGTGCGTGTGGGCGGTCCAGCAGGAGGACCTGGACCAGACACCCGGCCGTCAACCGACCGAGAACGCCCACTGCTTGTGATCTACGCCTCAGGAGGCACAGGAAGAGCAAACAGCACGAGCACGACCTTGCGTCGCTCACGTCACGAATCGGCCACGGTCCTATGGTAAAGTCCGAGGCTGGGCGGGTCCGTTAGAGGAACATGGCACCTGCAGGGGCCCCTGGGGACCCCGGTGACCGACCGCCCGCCACACGGGGACGGCCGCGATTCCACCGCCCCGGAAGGCCACTCCTCGACCGCGAGGGGAATGCCCGCTCCCACGGGCGGGTTCACAGTTGCAGAGGGCTGGGAGTGGCCCGAAGCGACGAGCGACGCGTCCGACGACGCACCACGCGTCCTCCGCCGTCGGCGGCGGGACAGGACGCGTCCAGGAACTTTCGACCCGGGTTCGCACGTTCGACGGGCATCCGTGCTTTTCGCGGAACCCCCAGGACACCCAGGTGAGAAGGCGTTTCGTTCCCGGACCCAGCCCGGGGCACCACGCAAGGAACTTGATGAACCATCAGTTTGGCCACCGCGGTAACGCGGCGAACGCACCGGTCGACGCGCGCTCATGGAGCGGCGTACGGCCTGTCTCGCCGACCCATCGGGCACGTCCCGAATACGCCGGAGTCGCAATGCCCGACCTGAACATCTCCTCCACCCTGCACGACGCCGGACGCGTTCTGGCGCTGGACGGGGAGATCGACATGGCCACCGAGCAACGCTTCCAGGAGGCGGTGACCCAGGCCCTGACCACGCAGCCGTTCGGGCGGGTCGTACTGGACTGCTCCGACCTGCGGTTCATCGACTCCAGCGGTCTGCGCGTCCTCATCCGCGCGCACAAGGCGGCCAAGGAACAGCAGGCGCTCCTCGCCATCGCCTCGCCCATCCACCGGGTGATGCAGACACTGCGGGTGACGTCGCTCGACACGCGCATCCCCGTTTTCACCACGGTCGCCGAGGCGCTCGCCGCACCGCGCGCCGACTGACCGTCCACCGACGGGGAGCCCCGACCCGCTCCCCGGTCGACGGGGGCCGGACGGGCCCCGACGGACAACGCACAGGGCGCGACCACCGGGCCGCGCCTTTTCGTGTGTCCGGAACCGGCCGTCCCCCGCAGGGCCGGCCGGCCGCCTCAGAAGAGCAGCAGCCACACGCCGAGCGCGGTCACCGCGAGGTTCACCAGGGCGAACACCACCACCCAGAGGGTGCCGGGCACGCCGGTGAGCCGCGCGAGCTGGTCGGCGTCGGAGTGGGGAGAGGGGTTGCGCCTGCGCTGGGACTGGAGCTCGACGACCGGTCGAACGCCGGCGAAGAGCAGGAACCAGATGAACAGGTAGGCGAAGGCGGCCTGGATCTCGGGCGGGGTGAACCAGCTGACGCCGAACACCACCGCGCCGGTGGCGACGACCGACACCACCCCGTAGACGTTGCGGATCATCAGCAGCATCGCGGCCAGCACGACGATGCTGAGCCAGAGCAGGGCGGTGATGCGGTCGGACATGAGCATGAGGATGCCCAGGAGCCCGATGACCGACGAGGAGACGTAGCCCGCGAAGACGGTCAGGATCATGCCGATGCCGGTCGGCCTGCCGCGGGAGACGGTCACACCGGAGGTGTCCGAGTGGAGCCGGATCCCCGTGAGCTGTCGGCCGCTGAGCAGCGCGACGAGCGCGTGCCCGCCCTCGTGGGCGATGGTGACGACGTTGCGCCCGACCCTCCACGGTGGGCCGAGCAGGACGGCGGCCAGGGCCAGGACCGCCGCGGAGACGACGATCCACGACTCCGGCTCCGGTTGCACGGACAGGACTTCCTGCCAGACGTCACCCAAGGTTGTTCCCACCACTGCCCCCGACTCCTGCTTCGGCGTACCGTCGACGGGCCCGACCGGTTCGCGCCACGGCTGCCGGGAGACGCGGAGAACACGGGCCCTTGCCGAACTTTAGGGCATATGGCCGAGTGCTGCGGGGGCCCTGTGGATAACGGTCGGGGCGGCACGAAAACGGGTGCACCGCACCGATGAACTGGCCAAAAGGGGACGACCGTCCTAAAGTCACGACTGTCAGTAATAACTTGAATACACACAGCAAGGATCATGTCGTGAAACGTATCGCCGGACTCGCTCTCATCACCCTGGCCGCCGGTGCGGCCGTCGGCCTGGCCGCCTCCCCCGCCTCCGCCTGGGCCGGGGCAGAGGGGCCCCGCGGCTCCGAGCGTCCCGCCGCCGAGCAGTCCGGTCTCGGAGGCTACGACGGCCACGGGCAGGACCACGGCTGGGCCGGCGGACACGGGCAGGACCACCACGGCGGGAACACCGGCGCCGGGCACACGCACCCCGCCGGGGTCGAGGAGGCCGTGAGCGCGGAGGGAGCCGAGGGCGAGGAGGCCGAGGCGGAGACCACCGGGGCCGAGACCACCGACGGCAAGGCCGCCGAAGGCGCGGACGCCGTCACCGCGGAGGGCGAGGAGGCCGAGGAGGCCGAGGAGGAGACCACCGGGGCCGAGGGCGCCGAGGGCGCGGAGGCCGGGGCCGAGGAGGCCCCCGAGGCCGAGCTCGTCGAGTCCGAGCACCCCGGCTACTTCTAGCGGGCGGGGCCCGGACGCCCGCGCGGCGCCGGGCCCCGTGCGACCGGTCCCGCCCACGGCCGTCGGCCGTGGGCGCCGCCGTCCCCCGGGACCCGCACCGGATCCGGGGAGGGTTCAGACCCCGTCCCGCTCCGCCGCGGCCTTGAGGCGTTCCAGGGTCCTCTCGATGCTGCGCCCGTTGTTCGCCGGCATCCCCATCAGGACGTAGAACGCCGGGAGCCCCCGCGAGTAGTCGAAGGTCTCGGTGACCCGGGTTCCGCCCTCCGGCAGTTCCCGGAGCTCGTAGCGCCAGCGGTGGGGGCCCCAGTGCCGCCAGGCGATGAGCCGGTCCTGCTCGTACTCCACCACCCGGTTGGTGATCCGGTAGCCGACACCGAACAGACGCATGTCCATGCCGAACTCGCTGCCCCGCTCCAGCCGGTCGGGGCCGAAGTGGGTGCCGCGCACGGTGCCCGAGCCGTCGAACTCGGGGTGCAGCGCCGGTGACGCGATGATGTCGAAGATCCGCTTGGCGGGGGCGTCCACGACGACGCTCCGCGCAACCTTGTGTTTGGCCATGACCGCATCATGTCACCGTCGTCCGCCGCGCCCCGGGCGGGCCCGGCGAACCCGCTTCAGCCCCGGAGCGCGTGCCGCTCCACCCCAGCCAGCGTCCCCCCGCGGGGTTCGACGTGCACCACCCAGAACGAGCCCTTGCGCAGCCCGAGCTGCTGGGTGACCGGCGCCCCCAGCCGTGTGAGCGCCGCCGACATCAGCTTCGGGACCAGCTCCCCGTGCGTGCAGACGACCGTCGGCCGCCCTTCGGCGAGGACGCGCGCGAACTCCTCGCAGGCCCCCTCCACGTCGTACTCCGACCCCTCCCGCACGGTGAAGGCGCGCTCGGTCCGCATCGGCACGTCGTGCTCCACGGTGTACGGCAGCACCGACTCCGTGCACCGCGCGGCGGCCGAGGAGACCACCCGGGGGCTGCCGTAGGCGCCGAGCACCCGGGGCAGGGCCAGGGCGTCGGACCGCCCGGCCTCGTCGAGGGGGCGCAGCAGGTCGCTCCCGGACCACGCGCGCTTGTCGCCCGCCGACAGGTGCCGCAGCAGGATCACGGGGACGGTGACGGCGGGCCCGGCCCGGAAGTTGTCGAGGACCTGGACGTCGTGGTCGTAGGTGAGCCTGGCCCCTGCCTCCGCCACGGGGACCCACTCGACCAGTTCGACCTCCTCGTTGGGCTTGTAGTCGATCTCCTCGCCGGGACGGTCCGGGGTGGCGGCCCACCACTCCACCTGTTTGGGCCACCCGTCCTTGAGGTAGTGCTGCGGCGGGAGCCTGCGGCCCATCAGCGGGGTCAGCCCCGTCTCCTCCTCGACCTCGCGGACCGCGCCGGTGAGGGGGTGCTCGCCGTTCTTGAGCTTGCCCTTGGGCAGGGTCCAGTCGCCCCGGTCGGGGCGGCGGATGAGGACCACCTCGGTCGCGCCGCCGGCGCCCGTGCGCCACAGCACGGCGCCGCCGGCGCGGATGGGTTCGAGATAGCCGCCGACCGCCGTGTCGCGCGGCGGGAAGGCGCTGGTCACGCGCACCTCCCGTTCCGGGCCCCCGGCGTCCCCGTCCGCGGCCCCGGCGTCCGCGCCGGCCTCCGCTCCCCCGCTCATCCGCCCTCCACCACGCGTAGGTGGCGGTCGCCGCGCAGGCTGTCCTGGAGGTCGACGAGGGGCAGCCCGTCCTCCCCGTGCGTGTGCCGGGTCCACGTGCCGTCGGGTTCGAGCCGCCAGGACGAGGTGCTCCCGGCCATGGCCAGGTCCATGAGCCCGACCAGGCGTCGGCACTGCTCGGGGTCGGCGATCCGGACCAGCGCCTCCACCCGGCGGTCCAGGTTGCGCGGCATCAGGTCGGCGCTCCCGATCCACACCTGCGGCCGCCAGCCGTTGGCGAACACGAAGATGCGCGAGTGCTCGAGGAAGCGGCCCAGGATGCTGCGGACCCTGATGTTCTCGGAGAGGCCGGGGACGCCCGCGCGCAGGACGCAGCTCCCGCGCACCCACAGGTCGACGCTCACCCCGGCCTGGGAGGCCCGGTAGAGGGCGTCGATGATCTCCTCGTCGACCAGGGAGTTGACCTTGATCCGGATCCGGGCGGGGTCGCCCTTGAGGCTGTTCTCGATCTCCTGGGAGATCTGCTGGAGCAGGCCCTCGCGCAGTGCGGCCGGGGCGACGAGCAGTCGGCGGTAGTGCTTCTTGCGGGAGAACCCCGTGAGGCTGTTGAAGAGGTCGCTGACGTCCTCGCCCACCTCCGGCTCGGCGCTGAACAGGCCGAAGTCCTCGTAGATGCGCGCGGTGCTGGGGTTGTAGTTGCCGGTGCCGACGTGGCAGTAGCGGCGCAGCAGGCCGTCGTCGTCCTTGCGTATGACCATGGACAGCTTGCAGTGGGTCTTGAGTCCGACGACGCCGTAGACGACGTGGCACCCCGCGAGTTCGAGCTTGCGCGCCCACTGGATGTTGTTCTGCTCGTCGAAGCGGGCCTTGATCTCGACCAGGACCACGACCTCCTTGCCCGCGTTGGCGGCCTCGATGAGGGCCTCGACGATGGGCGAGTCGCCGCTGGTGCGGTAGAGGGTCTGCTTGATCGCCACGACCGCGGGGTCGGCGGCGGCCATGGCCAGGAACCGCTCGGTGGTGGTGGCGAACGACTCGTAGGGGTGGTGGACGAGCACCTCCCGCCCGCGGATGGTCGAGAAGAGGTCCCCCATGGTCAGGGCGCGCGGCTCGACCGGGACCATGGGCGGGAAGCGCAGTTCCGGCCGGTCCGCGTCGGCGATCTGGGCCAGCCCGGCGAGGTTGAGCGGCCCGGGGACCCGGTAGATCTCCTCCTCCTCGGCGCCGAGCTCCTCGGTGAGGATCGACAGGACCTCGGCGGAGATGGTCTCCTCCACCTCCAGGCGCACGAGGGGGCCGAAGCGTCGGCGCAGGAGTTCGTTCTCCAGCGACGTGACGAGGTCGTCGGTCTCGTCCTCGTCCACCTCCAGGTCGGCGTTGCGGGTCACCCGGAAGGCGTGGTGCTCCAGGATCTGCACGCCCTCGAAGAGCTGGGGCAGGTGGGCGGCGATGACGTCCTCGACCGGGACGAACCGGCCGCCCGGCCGGGGGGCGGGCTCGATGAAGCGCGGCAGGGAGCTGGGCACCTTGACCCTGGCGAACATGCGCCGCTCGTCGAGCGGGTCGCGGACGGTGACCGCGAGGTTGAGGGAGCGGCCGGAGATGTAGGGGAAGGGGTGCGCGGAGTCGACCGCGAAGGGCGTCACCAGCGGATAGACGGAGCGCAGGAAGTAGCCGTGCAGGTACTCGCGCTCGTCGTCGTCCAGCTCCCCCCAGCGCACGATGCGGATCCCGGCGTCCCGCAGGGCGGGGGCGACGCTGTCCTCGAAGCACGCGGCCTGGCGGAGCATCAGCTCGTGCGTGAACAGCGAGATGCGTTCGAGGAGGGCGCGCGGCCGGTGCCCGCTGGAGGAGGCGACGGCGAGCCCGGTGGCCAGGCGCCGTTTGAGTCCGGCGACCCGGACCATGAAGAACTCGTCGAGGTTGCTGGAGAAGATGGCCAGGAAACGGGCGCGCTCCAGGAGCGGGATGTCCTCGTCCTCGGCGAGTTCCAGGACCCGCTGGTTGAACCGCAGCCATCCCTCCTCCCGGTCCATGAACCTGTCGGCGGGCAGCTCGGTGGTGGGTCCCGCTGGCGTTGGCGCTGATTCCGTGCTCACAGTGGGCAGACTCCCCCTCTTTCATGACCGCACGGTGACAACCCCATGAGGGGGAGATGACCTCCACGCGACCGCTATGGACCTTGTGTACCCGCCCACGGGCGGATGTCAGGGTATTTCGCGGACGGATTGCCGGTCTTCCACGATCCGGGGACGGGAAGAGGGCCGGTCACACGGGTGGGGCGGACGGAGGGGAGCGTCCGCGGGGCCCTAGGCGATCCCGATCTGGAGGTCCGGCGGCATGATGACGACGAACATCCCGATCCGCATGACCACGTTGAGCCACGTGTTGCGGAAGCAGGCCCACAGGTAGCCGTAGAACGCGCCGGCGGTGGCGTAGGTGAGCAGGGACAGCCCGGTGTCGTACACGAGGTCGACGCCGGTCAACTGGGACACGGCGTCGTAGGGCTGGATGACCGCGTAGGTGAGCGCGAAGACCACCGAGGTCGCCAGGATGCCGCCCCACCGGCCCATGAGGATCTCCAGGCGGGTCTGCACCATGCCCCGGAAGAAGATCTCCTCGCAGACCGCGACGAAGGCGAACGCGAACACGAAGCCGGCCAGGGGGAAGGACACGGGCGGGAGCCCGGTGTACGGGACGAGCAGGTAGGCGATCACGCCCAGGGCCAGGCCGACCGGGACCAGGCCCGACCAGCGCCAGCCCTCGGTCACCTTCAGCGCGAGGGAGGGCATGGCGGTGCCCTTCCCGTCGATGGTGACGCCCGAGCGGTCCATGACGAGCAGCGGCAGGGTGAAGAGGAACAGCAGCCGGGACACCAGGGAGGCCGACATCGCCAGGTCGGCGCCGATCGTGTCCTCGTACAGGCCGAAGAACAGCGACAGCACGACCATGCTCAGGACGAAGGCGCCCAGGCAGACCGTCAGCCAGGCGAGCTCCCGGCCCAGGGGGTGGCCCACCATCGCCGCGGCGATCCTGCGGTCCAGTGCGTCACGCTCCCCGAACGACCGGACCAGGGCCCAGGCCAGGAGGCCGCCGACCAGCATCGGCCCCCAGGAGACGAGGAAGAGGACGGCGAAGTCGCCCAGGACGTCGGAGCGCAGGTCGGGATGGACGGCCATCGGCACCGCGATGAGCAGGACGGCGAGGGCCGACCACCAGGTGAGCCCCCATCTTCGCGCCATGGTCACAAGAGTCCCCCCTGTATCAGGACTCTCATTCTGCCCAAGAGATAACTAAAAGCTGTCCAATGACCACGGTATGTCGCCACTCGCCTCGGAACGGGGCGCTCCGGACGGCGGCACGGGCCGTGCGCCGGCACGGGTCCGCCCCGTGGCACGCGGTCCCGCCGCGCCGCCCGGCCCGGCCCGCGCCGGGGGCCGGGCCGGGCGGCGGCCCGTGTCAGACCCCGTTGTCCAGGACCGACCTGAGGAACGACTTGGTCCGCTCCTCCTGGGGGTCGCCGAAGATCTGGTCCGGCGTCCCCTCCTCCGCGATCTGCCCCTGGTCGAACATGAGCACGCGGTGCGACACGTCGCGGGCGAAACCCATCTCGTGGGTCACGCAGAGCATGGTGATGTCCGTGCTCTCGGCGACCTCGCGCAGGACGTCCAGGACACCGGCCACCAGTTCCGGGTCCAGCGCCGACGTGACCTCGTCCAGGAGGAGGATCTCCGGGCTCATCGCGAGCGCGCGGGCGATCGCCACGCGCTGCTGCTGGCCGCCGGACAGCTGGGTCGGGTGGGCGTCGATCTTGTCCTCCAGGCCCACCAGCTCCAGCAGCTGCTCGGCCTTGGCGTTCGCCTCCTCCTTGGGAATCCCGAGGACGTGGACCGGGGCCTCGATGACGTTCTGCCGCACGGTCATGTTCGGGAACAGGTTGAACTGCTGGAAGACCATGCCGATGCGCTTGCGGCGCTCGCGCAGGTAGCCCTCCCCGGCCGGGACCACCCCCCCCGAACCGCCGCGGGGCATGTGGCTGAACGGTTCGCCGCCCACCCGGATGACGCCCTCGGTGACCTTCTCCAGGGTCATCAGCAGGCGCAGGATGGTGGTCTTCCCCGAGCCGCTGGGCCCGATGAGGGTGACGCGCTCGCCGGCGTCGACCGAGAAGTCCAGGCGGTCGAGCACGGTGAGGTCGCCGAAGCGCTTGACCACCTGGTCGAAGACGATCAGGGGCTCTCCCCCGGCCGCGCCGCCCTGGGGCCGTGCGTTCGTAGGGGTGTCAGACGGCGGCATAGCGTCGCTCCAGTCGTCGGATGATGATCGCGGACGGGATGCTCACGAGGAGGAACAGGAACCCGACGAGGGTGAACGCCTCCACGATCTTGAAGCTCGCCTGGCCGACCTGCTGGGCGGTGGCCAGGAGCTCCACGACCGTGATGGCGAAGAGCAGCGGGGTGTCCTTGAACATCGCGATGAGGTAGTTGCCCAGCGCGGGGATGACCTTGCGGATCGCCTGCGGCAGCACGATCGCCCCCCACGTGCGCCGGGCCGGGAGGCTCAGCGCGCGCGCCGCCTCCCACTGGCCCCTGGCCACGCCCTCGATGCCCGAGCGGTACACCTCGGCGGTGTAGGCCGCGTAGTGCACGCCCAGGACGACGATGCCGACCATCAGGGGCGAGAAGCCCGCGGGCACGAGCGCGAAGACGAAGACCAGCTGCACCAGCAGCGGCGTGGTGCGGATGAACTCCATCACCACGTGGACGATCGTCCCGAGCACCGGGATCCGGCGGACCATGGCGATCACGAGGCCCAGGGCCAGCGCGATCAGGTAGCCGAACACGGTGGCCTGGACGGTGACCCACAGGCCGCGCAGGAGGTCGGGCATGACCTCCAGGGTGAACTCGAAGTCCCAGATCACTTGGCGACACCCACCTTCGTGCCCACGGACGGGGGTCGCAGGAGCGCCAGCAGCCCGGTGCCCCCGGGCGGGATCCGTCCCAGCTTGCGGTTGGCGCGGCGTTCGAGCAGTCGCATGCCGAAGATCAGCACCTGCGCGATCAGGTAGTAGAGGATGAGGGCTCCGGTGAAGGCCAGGACCGTCTCACCCGTGGCGGAGCGGATCTGCTGCGCCACGGCCGTCAGGTCGGCCACACCGATGAGGTAGGCCACCGCGGTGGCCTTCATGAGCTCGATGACCAGGTTGCCGAACGTGGGCAGCATCTGCGCCCACGCCTGGGGGAGCACCACCAGGCGTGTCCGCTGGAGCCACGACATGTTCAGCGCGACGCACGCCTCCACCTGGGCCTTGGGCACGGCGTTGACGGCAGCGCGCACCACCTCGGCGCCGTAGGCTCCGAGGTTGATGCCCAGGGCGACGATCGCCGCGAAGGTGTCGTCCAGCTTGTAGCCGGACACCAGCGGTAGGGCGTACGCCATCCAGAACATCAGGACCAGTGCGGCGATCCCGCGGAAGACCTCCACGTAGACCGTGGCCACGGCCCGGGGAAGCCAGTGCTTCATGCTGCCCAGGATCCCGAAGACCATGGCCAGCACGAAGGCCAGCGCACTGCCACCCGCGGTCAGCTGGATGGTGATCAGAGCGCCGTCGAGATATCGGGGGAGCTGCTCGATCAGGAAGTCCACGTCGTGGTCATCCCTCGCAGAGTTCGGCGGTGGTCGTGTCGTCCGGGAGGTCCGCCTCGGTGAAGCCCCACTCCTCGCCCAGTTCCAGGAGGCGGCCGCTCTCCTTGAACTCGGCGATGACGCGGTTCATCTCCTCCAGGAGCTCGGTGTCCTCCTGGCGCACGCACAGTCCGCCCCAGCCCTTCTCCTCACGGCCGTCGATCTCGGGGAAGAACGCCTCGGTGACCTCGAAGGGGCCGCCGCGGTCGATGAGGAGGTACTCGTGGGAGACCTTCAGCATGGACACCGCGTCGACGCGGCCCGCCTCCAGCAGCTCGTAGCCGGTGGTCTGGTCGGGGATGAGCTCCAGCTGGCCCTCGGGCACCTCGAAGTACTCGGCGTAGCCCTGCTCGACCGAGCCGTTGAGGACGGCCAGGGTCAGGTCGGGGTTGTCCACGAACGAGGTGAAGTGCTCGATGCCCTCGGGGTTGCCCTCGTTGACGAGGAAGGCCTCGGGGGACGTGGCGGTGGGCTCGGTGAAGGCGACCTGCCCACAGCGGTCCGGCGTGATGAACACGCCGGCGGCGAGGACGTCGAATCGGTTCGCCTGAAGGCCGGGGATCAGGCCGTCCCAGGTGACGGGGGTCGGCTGGATCTCCGGGACGCCCAGCTCCTCGAAGACCGCCCTGGCGACGGCCGGGGACTGCCCGGCGGGGGCCCCGCTGCCGTCGATGAACCCGAACGGGATCTCGTTGGCGAGGCCGACGCTCACGAAGCCCTGTTCGCGCAGGCGTTCCAGGGTGGACTGTCCCCCCTCCTCCCCACCGCCTCCCCCGTCGACCCGGGTGCAGGCGGCGAGGCCGACCGTGGCGAGCCCCACGCCGCCCAGTCGGAGTGCGTCTCGGCGGCCCCAGGTTCCTCGGCTGACCGCTGGTACCTGCTTCTTCACGACTGCTCCTCGGTGATTCGCGAGGCGGCGCCCCCGGCCGGGAAGGCAGGACGGGTGCGCCGCGCGTTCGGATGGTGGGACGCCTGATGCGGGCGGTGCGCGGCGCCGGGCCGCGGCTGCGGCCGCCGGTCGGGACACGGAGCGGCGGCGCCGGCACGGGGTCTCCCTCCCCGAGCACATCCGGCAGTAACGAGACGGGTTTAGTCCGTTATGCACTGGTTATGGATACGCGGTCACCGGGTGACCCGGCTTTCGGCCTGTTCAGGGCGGGTCACCTGTACCTGGTGACCCTGGGTCCGGGGCCCGGTCACACTGGGGCGTCGGCCCTCCACCGCCCTTCCCCCGTTCCGCCCCCCGGGTCCGCAGACCCTCATCAAAACCCAGAAAACGACCGTGGGCGGGGTCCGCCACGCGGATCCCGCCCACCTGCTGCCGTGTCGGCGCCCTACGCGGGGGCGTCCTCCTCCACGACGAGCGGGTAGACCCCGTTCTCGTCGTGGACCTCGCGCCCGGTCACGGGCGGGTTGAACACGCAGAGCACGCGGAAGTCCGTCTTGGGACGGACGGTGTGCTTCTCGTGGCCGTTGAGGAGGTAGAGGGTGCCCGGGGTGATGGTGTGCTTCTCCCCGGTCTCCTCGTTGGTCAGCTCCGCCTCGCCCTCGATGCAGTGCACGAGCTCGACGTGGTTGGCGTACCAGAAGGTCGACTCGGTGCCCGCGTACAGGACGGTCTCGTGGAAGGAGAATCCCACCTTCTCCTTGGCCAGGATGATCCGGCGGCTGCGCCAGTTCTCCGTCTTGATGTCGGCCTCGGTGTCGTTGACCTCGTCCATGCTGCGAACGATCACTGGCTAGCTCCTTAAACGCGCTGCTGCGCCTTGCTGGGGTGGTGCGACGCGGCGCGGGGCCGGACGACCCTCCCTCGTGGGAGTGCCGTCCGACCCCGTACCGCGTGGATGTGGAACCGCCGTCCGGGCCCTAGGCCGGCTGCGCCACCTTGACCGCGGCACGGGCCGCGTCAGCCATGATGTCAAGGCCGGCGGTCAGTTCCTCCTCCGTCGCGGTGAGCGGCGGAAGAAGTTTCGCGACCTCGTCCTCGGGCCCGGAGGTCTCCAGGAGCAGGCCCCGGGAGAACGACTCGGCCGCCACCTTCTTGGCGATGCCCTCCTGCTCGAAGGCCAGGCCCCGGGCGAGCCCGCGACCGCGCACGTGCGCGCCGAAGGCGGAGTGCTCCGCCGCCATCTCCCCCAGGCGCGCGGCGACCATGTCGCCCTTGGCCTTGGTGGAGGCGGCGAAGGAGCCGTCGCTCCAGAAGCGGCGCAGCGCCTCGGCGCCGGTCACCATCGCCGGGTTGAATCCGCGGAAGGTGCCGTTGTGCTCGCCCGGCTCCCACACGTCCAGCTCGCGCTTGAACAGGGTGAGGGCCATGGGCAGGCCGTAGCCGCTGATGGACTTGGACAGCGTGACGATGTCCGGGGTGATCCCGGCCTCCTCGAAGCTGAAGAAGTCGCCGGTGCGGCCGCAGCCCATCTGGATGTCGTCGACGATCAGGAGGATCTCGTACTCGCGGCAGAGGTCGGAGAGCTCCCGCAGCCACTGGGCGCTGGCGACGTTGATGCCGCCCTCGCCCTGGACCGCCTCGACGATGACGGCGGCGGGCTTGTCCAGTCCGCTGCCGCTGTCGTCCAGCAGGCTGCGCAGCCACAGGAAGTCGGGCGTGCGCCCGTCGAGGTAGTTGTCGAACGGCATCGTGGCGACGTGGTCGAGCGGCACGCCCGCGCCGCCGCGCTTCATCGAGTTGCCGGTGACGGCCAGGGCCCCCAGGGTCATGCCGTGGAAGCCGTTGGTGAAGTTCACGATCGTCGAGCGGCCGGTGTACTTGCGGGCCAGCTTCAGCGCGGCCTCGACCGCGTTGTTGCCCGCAGGACCGGGGAACTGCACCTTGTAGTCGAGGCCCCGCGGTTTGAGCACGATCTGCTCGAAGGTCTCCAGGAACTCGCGTTTGGCCACGCTGTAGGCGTCGAGGCTGTGGACGATGCGGTCGTCCGTCAGGTACTCGATGAGCGAGGTCTTCAGTTCGGGGTTGTTGTGCCCGTAGTTGAGCGAGCCCGCTCCCGCGAAGAAGTCGAGGTAAGGCTTGCCGCTCTCGTCGTAGACATGGCTTCCGACCGCCCTGTCGAAGACGACCGGCCAGTTCCGGCAGTATCCGCGGACTTCGGACTCCAGGCGCTGGAAGGTCTCCATCGTGTGTACCTCGGTTCCTTTCCCCAGGTTCGTGGGCTCATGGCTTGGACGACGGGGTGGGTCGGGATCGGTCGATCCGGTGCGGATGGTCAGTCACGCCCCTGACCCGGTGACTGCCCGAACGGACCGATCCGGACCAGGTCCTCGGGCTCGTGGGGGGCGCCCCCCTCCTGGGGGAAGTGTTCCCCGGTCAGGAGCGGACTCCACACCGCCTCGGTGTCCCGGTCCCGGGCGAACGACGCGAACAGCGCACGGGAAGCGGTGTTGTCGGGTGTGACGGTCGCTTCGAGATAGCGCAGACCACGGTCGGTGATCCGGTCGCCGATGAAGTCGAGCATCCGGCGGGCCAGCCGCTGTCCGCGGAACGCGGAGTCGACGGCGACCTGCCAGAGGAAGTACGTGTCGGGACTGTCGGGACGCACGTAACCGGTGACGTAGGCCGCGACACGGCCCTCGTCGTCGCGTGCGACGACGCTGGTCGTGGCGAAGTCCCGGCACCAGAGCGCGTAGGCGTACGGGGAGTTGACGTCCATTCCCGTCTCCCGGGCCAGCCGCCACATGTGCGGCCCGTCCTCCGGGGACGGGTGCGCGAGGCGCACGTCCCCACGGCCCGCGGCCCCTGCGGTCTCAGGGCTCTCGGCCCCGGTGTCAGTTCGGTCGCGTGCTTGGAGGTTCGTTCGTAGATGTGGCACGTCGATCGAATTTAGCGAACGAATGTCAATGAGGTTCCGGAGAGATTCCGCGCAGATGTTTCGGGAGGTTCGCATCGGGTATGGCCCGTTTATTTAGCAGCGGACCAAGGCCCTGACCAGGGCTTTCAAGGGGAGTCGCGGCGGCTCCGATGGCGCGGTGCACGCCCTGCCCATCAGGCGGTTCGGCGGGCGGGCCGGGTGCGGGCGGCGCGCGCGGGCGGCGGCGACGCCTCGCGCGGCGGCCGTCCGACACGGTCAAACATAGAGCTTGACCGAGCAATATTAAGCGTGCGTTAAGTCACATCAATTCGGTGGGAACCTCGCGACATAACGCCTCTTCGGGACGGCGCCTCAGGTCACACGCTACGCGGCGGGGCGCCGAAAAGGGTTCGTGCGCTGGAATTTCCCGAGCTTTCCCGCCCCCGCCCGCCCCGCGCGCACGGCCGCGCCCCCGCCCTCCGGGGGCGCGGAGGGGGGCTGACACGGTCGAACGTCCTTGATGATTCGGCGGATTTCCAGCAGACCCCGTGTAGTACGACCTCATGTAGTACTACACTTGGTCGCATCGCTTCGCCGCAGTTCCGCCCGGTCGACGGGAACGCGGGCGGGGCGGAGGACTTCCGGCCCCGCCGCGGGAACACGGCGCGGCCCACGGACCATGGACCAAGCCACGGATCGGAGGCGCCCCGTGAACCGCCTGTACCACGAGAGCGAGGACTGGGTCGAGCAGGGCAACTGCCGCTCGTACGACCCGGAGATCTTCTTCCCGGTGAGCAGCACCGGGATCGGGCGCGCCGACACCGAACAGGCCGTCGCCGTCTGCCGCAGCTGTACTGTTCGCCAAGAGTGCCTGCGGTGGGCCCTTCGTGCCGGTGAGGCTCACGGAGTCTGGGGTGGCACCACCCCCGAGCAGCGACGCTACATGCGGCGCGAGCTCGTACCGGCCGGTTAGCGGACCCCCGGGTCCGCCTGCGCACGAAGGCTGCGAAGGGCGACGGAGGAGGCCGCCGGGAGCGCGGGGGATCGCGCCCGGCGGCCTCTTCCACGTCCGCGCCCCGTCCCGCCGCCCCTCCCGGCGTCGCCCCCGCCCCGCGGCCCGGCAGGAGGAGCCCGGCCGCCCGACCGGAAACGCGAGGTGCCCAACCGTGGACCGCCCTCCCGCTCCGTGCGGAACCGCGACCCCAGGGGCACGATTCTCACCTTTCGGAGATCTTGCGGCCCCCCGGGGCACGGCCTAGGTTCGTTCACGTGCGACCCGCCCACGGCACACTCCGCCTCACACGCACGGCGTCCCTCGCCGCGGCGTGCACCGGGCTGGCCTGGGGCGGCCACAACCTGTGGGCGGAGGTCCCCGCCTCCGCCGGCGGGTTCGCCGCCGCCACCGCGGTGCTCTTCCCCGTGCTCTGGTTCTTCACCCGGGCCATGCGCGGCTTCGGCGACATCCTCGCCGTCATGGCGACGGTCCAGGTCGCCCTGCACCTCGTCCTCCAGGGCTCGGTCGCCCCCGTGTTCGGCTCCCTCGGCGCCGGGCACCCCCCGGGCCACGGATTCCTCGCGCACGCGCTCGGCTTCGCGCCCGGCATGCTGCTCGCGCACCTGTGGGCGGCCCTGCTCGCCTCCGCCCTCCTCGCCCACGGCGAGGCGGCCCTGTGGTTCCTCGCCGCCCTGTTCGCACGCGCACTGCCGCCGCTGCTCGCCCCCCGCCTCGCGTTCGGCGCCGCGGCTCCGGTCCGGTCCCCGGCCCGTTCCGCGGCGCCCTCCCCCGCCCCGCTCTCGGCGCACCGGCCCCGGGGTCCTCCCGGTCCGTCCCCGTACGCACTGTGAGAGGCCCGGACCGCGCGACCCCGTACGGGGACCCGTGCGCCGGGCGCGAACCGACCACGAACGCTGAGAGAAGAACATGACCACCACCAGCAGCACCCCCGTCGCCGGGACCGGGGCCGCCTCCCGCGTGCTCCCGCGCGCGGCCGCCGCCCTCCTCGCCCCCCTCGCCGCCGCGGCACTGGCGCTGGCCCCCTCGCCCGCGCTGGCCCACGACGTGCTGACCGACTCCAGCCCCGAGGACGGGCAGACCCTGGAGACCGTGCCCGAGGAGGTCGTGCTGACCTTCAACAACGCGCCGATGGAGGGCGGCAGCGGCAGTGCCGTCGTCGTGACGGGACCGGACGGGGAGACCACCTACGAGGACGGTGAGCTCTCGTTCGACGGCACGGACGTGTCCGTGGCCCTGAGCCCCCTGGACGAGGCCGGCGAGTACACCATCGGGTTCCGCGTCGTGTCCTCCGACGGCCACCCCATCCAGGACAGTCTGACGTTCACGGTGACCGAGGAGGCCGCGGCCGCCGCGGCTCCGGAGCCGGAGGCGGGCGAGAGCGAGGCGCCGGCCGCCGAGGAGGCGGACGAGCCCGCCGAGGAGCCCGCCGCGGAGGAGGTCTCGGCCGAGGAGGCCGACGAGGGCGGTGTCTCCCCCGTGGCGCTGGCCGTGGTGGCCGTCGTCGCGATCGCGGGCATCGGCGCGGTCGTGCTCGTCCTGGTCCGGACGCGCAACCGCCCGGGCGGCGGCGCCGATCAGAAGTAGGCCGGCGCGGACCCGTGCGGTCCGCGAGCGGAAGGGGCCCGTACACCTCGCGGTGTACGGGCCCCTTCGTGTGCTCCCCGTGCCGGCCCGGCCCCGCGGAGCGGGAGCCGCGCGCGTCGGAGCCGGGGTCAGACGCGGCGCGCCAGCAGGATGCTGATGTTGTCCTTGCCGCCGGCCTCCATGGCGGCCTGCCACAGGGCGTGCACGGCGGCCTCGTCGCTGCCGGCCTCGGCGATCATCCGCTCCATCTCCTCGGGGAGGACGAGGTCGGACAGCCCGTCGCTGCACATGAGCCAGGCGCTCGGGTCGGCCGCGTCGTCGCGTCCCACGTGCGGGACCATCGAGCCGCCGGAACTGCCGCCCAGGGACTGGGTGATGAAGTTCGTGGTGACCGGGCGGCCGTCCTCGGAGGGGGGAAGCGCAGGGGAGTCGTCCTCGGAGAGCTGCCGCAGGCGGCGTCCCTCCAGGCGGTAGGTCCGGGAGTCGCCGACGTTGAACCAGAAGTTGCCGTCGTTGTTGAGCAGGACGCCGGCGACCGTGGTCCCCATGCCGGAGAACTCGGTGTGCTGGAGGGCGTGGTCCTTGATCTCCTCGTCGATGTTGCTCAGCAGTTGGGCGATCTCCTCGGGGCCGTTCAACCGCGGCCCCATCTCGGCCATGCGGTGCACCGCGTGCTCGGAGGCGATCTCTCCCGCGGCCTGCCCGCCGATCCCGTCGGCGACCGCCAGGATGACGGGCTCGCTCACCGGCAGCACGCAGCGGACCGGAGAGGTCATGTTCGCACTGGCGACGGTGAGAGCACCCATGACGACGGCGTCCTCGTTGGCGGGGCGGATAGCGCCCCGGTGCGTGAGGGCCGTGACAATGACTTCCCCACCAGCGACACCCATACGCCCTTCCTCCCGTTTCGTCGGCCGTGGCCGGTTGCCCGGCGCCACGCGCCGGACCTTGGTCGAGTCCCGTTCAACGTCTGGATTCTGTAACCGTACCGACCTACTGCTGGAGTCGGTCAAAATCCGCGTACATCATGGCGGAAAACACCCGGATATGCAGTTCCCGCACCGGTTCCGGCCGATAAAAGTGCTGTGACGGGTGGGCCTCCGGTGTGTGTCGCGGCCTTCCGTGGTCCCGGTCCGACAGTAGCGGCGTCCACGCGCGCCCGACAGGGCCGATCGTCGGGTACGGAGAACCCCCAGCGCACAGGGGTACCCGGGGTATTACGGTCTGCCCCGAAGTCTCCTTGGGGCATGGCGCGAGACGGGCCCTGCGTTGTCCGCCCACGAGGCGTCTGGCAGAATGGGCCCCGTTGGGTGTCTAAGACGCAGACACACACGACCCGCCGCGTGCGCCGCGACTCCGTCGCGCCCGCGGTCCTCGATCTCCTTCGACGGTCGTTTGGTGTGATCACTGTGCGTCTGCCCTGCCTCTCTTCCTTTCCCGGTTCGCCCCGCAGCAGCCGCGTGCCCTCCGTGCACGCGGCCGTCAGTGCTGCCCGGCGTCCACCACCCGCTGTGCCCGGGCGTTCCCGACCCGTGCGCCCGCTCTCCCCTGGATCGCACAGCCGCCGTCCCGCCCGGGGGGATTCCGATCCCCGCTCCGGAGTCACCTCGGGCGTTCGCACCTACGACGGGCACCGTTCTCGCCCAAGGAGTCCAGCCCAGTGAAGATCGCCATGATCGCCGAACACGCCAACCCCCTCCCCGCCCACCGGGGCGAGCCCGCCTGCCCCGCGAGCCTGCACGTCTGCGCGCTCTCCCGGCAGCTGGCCAAACTCGGTCACAAGGTGACGGTCTACGCCCGTCGCAGCGACCCCGAACAGCCGGAGGGGCGCACCCGGATGGCGCGGGGCGTCTCCGTCACCTACCTCGACGCCGGGCCCGCCAGCCCGCTCCCCGCCGAGGAGCACGCCGAGCACACCGGCGCCTTCGGCACCGCCCTGGCCGCGGTCCTGGACGAGGACGCGCCCGACGTCCTGCACGCCATCGGCTGGACCAGCGGCCTGGCGGCGCTGCACGCCCAGGCGCACAGCGAGAGCGACCAGAGCGGGACCCCCATCGTCCAGACCTTCCACTCCCTCAACGCCAGCGAACAGCGCTCCGGGCTGTCCCACCACCCCGAGCGCGCCCGCATGGAGACGATCCTCGCCTCCCGCGCCGACCACGTCCTGGTCAACTCCACCGACCAGCAGGGCGAGCTGGCGCGCCTGGGCGTGCCCCGGCACCACGTGAGCGTCGTGCCCTTCGGCGTGGACCCCGACCACTTCAGCATGGAGGGCGGGACCTCGGCCGAGCACTGGACCTCCCGGCGCGAGGAGCGCGCACGGCTGGTGTCGGTCACCTCCCTGACGGAGGCCGGCGGCGCCGACCGCCTCGTCGAGTCCATGACCCGGCTGCCCGAGGCGGAGCTGCTCATCGTCTCCACCGCCGAGGACCTCGACGTCGCCCTCGACGAGAACGCCCGCCGGGTGGAGCTCCTGGCCAAGGAGGCCGGCGTCGACGACCGCGTCCACCTGGTCGGGCCGGTCGAGCGCAAGGAGCTCCCGCGCCTGCTGCGCTCGGCCGACGTGTACGTGTCCGCCGCCTCCTACGACCCCTACGGCGGCGCCGTCCTGGAGGCCATGGCCTGCGGTCTGCCCGTCGTGGCCACCGCGACCGGCGCGACCCCCGGCGCGGTCCTGCACCGCACCAGCGGCGTGCTGATGCGGTTCGGCCGGCCGGACGAGGTCGCCCGTTCCGTGCGCGCCGTGCTCAACACCCCGACCATGAGCACCGCGTACGGGATCGCCGCCGTGGACCGCGCCCGCTCGCGGTTCACGTGGCAGCGGATCGCCGTGGAGACCGAGATCGCCTACGACCGGTCGCGCCCGCAGCCGGCGGAGGACGAGGGCGCCGACGGGGGCGAGACGGACAGCCTCCTGCTGTCCGGGGCCACCCGCTGATCCGTGTGGTCTCCCATCCCCCCGTGTCCGTGTCCCGAGCCCGGCGGAGCCCCCTCCGGGCGGCCGGGGCGCGGAGCCGTGCGCCGATGACCTTCGAGCACCAGGGACTCCTCTTCGAGAGCGAGGGGCGGTTCCACGACACGGCCCTGGAGCGGCTGCGGTCCGCGCTGGGCGGCGACGCCCACGCGGTGCTCGCCGTCTCCGGGGCCCGCGCCGCAGCGCTCGTCGGGTCCCTGTCCCCGGCGGAGGGCGCGCGCGTCCACGTGCTCGACAGGGACGGGCTCTACGAGGCCCCTGGGCGCACCCTGGCGGCCCTGCACCGCCTGACCCTCGCCCACGAGCCCGTGGCGCTGGTGGCGGAGCCACCGCCCCCCTCCGGATCGGGCACGGAGACGCGCGAGTGGCTGCGCCTGGAGTCGGTCCTGAGCACGGCGCTGGCGCCCCTGAACCTGCGCCTGCTGTGCGCCTACGACGGGCGGGTGCTCGGCCCGGGGGCCCGCGCGGCGGTGCGCGCCACCCATCCGGCGCTGGTGGGCCCCGAGGGGCCCGGCCCCAACCCCGGCTACCTGGGCACGGCGGCGTTCGGCGCCCTGCCGGCCGCGCCGGACCCCCTGCCGGCCCGCGGGCCCGTCCACCGGTTGGAGATCGGGCTGTCGCTCCCCCGGCTGCGCCGTGAGCTGACCGCGCTCTGCGCGTCCCTGAGCCTGGCGCGGCACCGGGCCGAGAGCCTCGTCGTGGCCGTGAACGAGCTGGCCGCGAACGTGCTGGAGCACGGGGCGGGCAAGGGCTCCGTCAGCCTCTGGCGGGGACCCGACCGGTGGGTGTGCGACGTGTTCGACGAGCACGGGGGCCTCGCCGACCCGCTGGCGGGCTACCGTCCCGCCGACAGCATGCGCCCGCGCGGGTACGGGCTGTGGATCACCCGCCAGAGCTGCGACTTCCTGGAGATCAGCGGGGACGGCGGGGGGTCGACGGTACGGCTGCACTTCGTGGACGGGCTCGGGGGGCTCAGCCCCTGAGCGAGTCGACCGCCTCGCCGGTGCTCGGCACGATCGGGATGACCTGGTCGATGCCGGCTATCACGAACAGGCGGTTGACCTGCTGCTGCGGCTCGGCGACCACGAACCCCACGTCCAGGTCCCGGCCGCGCCGGAAGGCCGCGACGAGCACCCCGATGCAGCGGGAGTCGCAGAAGCCGACCTTGGCGAGGTCCACCACCACGCCCCGCGGCCGGTCGGCGGCCAGGACCTCCTCCAGGACGTCGGCCAGGCCGGGAGAGGTCACCGCGTCCATCTCCCCCACGGGGGTGACGACGACGACGTCATGCTCGCGACGGATCGAGATGTCTGACGTCACGGTCGCTTCTCCTTGTCGCTGCGGGTCGGAGCCTCATCATGGCGGTTTTCGATCACGCTCCGGACTCGTCACCCGCCGTGTTCTCCATGACCAGGTCCCTGGCCACGTCCACGACCCGCTTGCGGTTGCGCTGGGCGACCTCCCGCAGCGCGGAGAAGGCCGTGTCCGCGTCGCAGCCGCGCGCGTGCATGATGATGCCCTTGGCCTGGTCGATGTACGTGCGCGCGGACATCGCCCGGCGCATGTGCGCGGTCTCGCGCGCCACGTCGGCCTGGCGCCCCACCGTGTGCAGGGCCGCCGCCGCGTGCTCCGCCAGCAGTGCGGTGAGCGGCGCGACGACCTGCTCGTCGAAGGCGTCGGCGCGGCCGGAGTGCACCCCGAACGTGACCACGCGGCCGTCGTCGGCCCCGTCGCCGGACAGGAGGCTGGGCAGGGTGATGGAGGAGCGGTCGCCGCACTGGACGGCCATGGCGGTGTAGCTCGGCCACCGGTGGGGTTCGCGGAGCACGTCGGCGACCCTGACCCGGGCCATCTCCCGCACGGCCTCCACCGTCGGGCCCTGGTCGGTCGTGTACTGGTGCTCGAAGGCGGCGGAGAGGTCGGCGTGGGAGGCGCCGTAGTCGGTCACCACGTGGCGGACCGTCCCGTCGGCCCCCTCGACCTCGCGCCACAGCACGACGAGCGCGGCCGAGCAGCCGGGGACCCCGAAGGCGGCGGCCCTGCTCATCTGGTCGAGGGCGCGTTCGAGGGTGGTGTTCTCCGCCTGTCCCAGCGCACCGATGTCGCGGGCCAGGCGTTCGATCCACACGGCGGGGCCTCCTTCCGCGTCCGGGGCTCACCCGCTAACCGTAACCTTGGGGACCACGGACCCGGACATCCGGGAGAGACCAGCCACGACGGGAGCCCTGAGCGTGCCGGAGAACCTCGCCGCGTTGCAACGCGAGACCACTGCTCTCGGCGAGAGGATAGTCGCCCTCCGCAACACGCACACGACGTACCCGGACGACGCCGAGGGCACCGCCGAGGCGGCCCTCGCGGAGCTGGAGTACGCGGAGCGCCTGCTCAACGACGCGGGGGCGCAGCTGGCCCGCGCCCACAGCCAGCCCGGGCCGCGCCGCCAGAACGACGACGACCGCAACCTGCTCCGGGCCGTGTTCACGGAGCTCAGCGTCCCGGTCCTGCTGCTGGACCACGAGGGGTACATCAGGCGGATCAACAACGCGGGGGCCGCCCAGCTGGGCAGCGCGCCGGGCTACCTCACCGGGAAGACCTTCGCCCACTTCGTGGACCTGCGCAAACGGGCGGCGATGCAGTCCTGGCTCGCGGCCGTGCTGCGCGGCGACGGGCCGGCCTCGCTGGAGTCGCGGCTGGCGCAGCGCGGGTGGGCGGAGGACGTCCACCTCACCCTGACGCGCCTGGAGCTGCCGACCGAGCCGAACCCGCTGGTGCTGGTGGCGATGTCGCCGCCGATGAACGGGGCCGAGGAGGAGGCCCCGTCCCCGCTCGAACCGGAGGTGGAGGACCAGGTGGTGGTCCTCGCCGCGCGCAGGCTGGACGTCCTGACGAGGATGACGCGGCTGCTGCTGCGGTCCGCGGGGCCGGGCGGGGCCGGAAAACCGCTCGCCCTCGCGGACGCCGCCGAACTGCTCGCCGACTCCTACGCGGACTGGGTGGTCGTGGACGTGTGCGACCTGCCCACCGACCCCGGGGCCGCCCGGCGCGCCGTGGTCGCCGGTCCCCCCGACGCGGCGCCCGGTGTGCGGGAGGAGGTCGCGGCCGTGCCGCCCGGGGACTCGGAGATCCCCGGCGAGGTGCTCGGCCGGGGCCAGTCCCTGCTGTTCCCCCTCATCGAGGACGAGTCGGTGCTGGGCAGCGCCGGGTCGGGCGCTCCCCTGCTCGCGGTCCTCGGGGCCGGATCGCTCCTCTCCGTCCCGCTCCGGGGGAGCCGGGGCGTGCGCGGGGCGCTCACCCTGATCCGCCGCAGCAGCCGCAGCAGCTTCCGCCTCGCCGACCTGGGGCTCATCGAGGAGATCGGCGAGCACATCGGACTCGCGCTCCCTCCCCGCCCCGTCCCCTGAGCCCGCTCCCCGTTCCAGGGGAGGTCCGCGTGGGCGCAGCCCCGCCCCCGGGGTGTGCGCGCCGGCCGACTCCGCCCCGGCGGGGCCGGTGCCAGCCGATCCCTGCCCCGGGGGTGCGAGTGAGAACGAACCCCTGCTTCCCGGGGGGTTGTCCGTGAGGGCGCCGCCGGGGTGCTGCAGGACGAGTCGAGCCGCGAGCGAGGAACGAGCGGCAGGCGCAGACGAGGACGAAGCACACCGGCCTCAAGGCGCCCGAACCCCGGGGCGAAGCGGAGCGGAGCCCCAAGGACAGCAGGGGTCGAGCCGCGAGCGGGGAACGAGCGGCAGGCGCAGACGAGGACGGAGCACACCGGCCTCAAGGCGCCCGAACCCCGGGGCGAAGCGGAGCGGAGCCCCACGGCAAACACAGGAAGCACCCCGGCTCCCAGGCGCCCGGACCCGGGGCGGAGCCCCACCGCAGTACGGCGGGGCCCCACGGCGGGCACGGCCCTACTCGGGGCCGTGCAGGGTGTCCACCAGTGTGGACAGCTGCGACACCGACCGGTCCATCCGGCGCACGCCGTTGACGAGGGGCTGGTCCACGTCCTGGTAGTTGGTGACGATGTGCTCGCGCAGTTCGGCGAGGTCGGCCTGCACCTGCCGGGAGCGCTGCGCCAGCTGCTCGGCCAGGACCTTGCCCGGCTCCCCGGTCTCCTGTCCGAGGTCGCGCTGGAGGGCGCGGGCCTGCTCGCGCATCTGCGCCTTGAGCTGGTGCAGCTCCACGAACACCTCGACCTTGGAGCGCAGCACCCAGGGGTCGAAGGGCTTGAGCAGGAAGTCGACCGCGCGCGACGCGTAGCCGCGGAAGACCTGGTGCCGGTCGATCTCCTGTGCCGTCAGGAAGATGATCGGCACGTCCTTGGTCTTCTCGCGCTGCTTGATGTGGGCGGCGGTCTCGAACCCGTCCATCCCCGGCATGACCACGTCGAGCAGGATGACCGCGAAGTCGGTGCCCAGGAGGTGCTTGAGCGCCTCCTCCCCGGAGTTCGCACGGACCAGGTTCTGGTCGAGGGACGTGAGGGCGGCCTCCAGCGCGATCAGGTTCTCGTCGCGGTCGTCGACGAGAAGGATGTTGGCCTTCTGGGTCACTTCGGGTTACTCCAGGTCTTCGGTCGGGGTGCTGGTGCCAGTGTCCCCGTTCGGGTCGTTGTTATCCCTGGTACCGGTGCGGGTGTCGTCGCCGTCGCCGGCCGTCGCGCCATTCTGCCCGGTCCGTGTGTCGTCCTCGCCGTCGGCCCCGGTCCCCGCGTCGGCGGAGGCCGCCGCGGCGGCGTCCTCGGCCGCCGCTCCGGCGATGGTCTCCTCACGGCCGGCGGTGAGCCAGCGCCGCATGACGTCGAGCAGGTGGTCCAGGTCGACGGGCTTGGTCACGTAGTCCGTGGCGCCCGCCGCGAGGCTGCGCTCGCGGTCGCCCTGCATGGCCTTGGCGGTGAGCGAGATGATCGGCAGGTCGGCGAACTGCGGCATCTCCCGGATGCGCTGGGTCGTCTGGTTGCCGTCCAGCTCCGGCATCATCACGTCCATGAGGACGAGGGAGATGTCCTCGTTGGCCTCCAGCCTGGCGATGCCCGCGTGGCCGTTGTCGGCGTAGAGCACCTCCAGCCCCTGTGCCTCCAGGGCACTGGTCAGGGCGAAGACGTTGCGCACGTCGTCGTCGACGATGAGGACCCGCTGGCCGGCCAGGACGGCGCGCCGCTCGGGGTCGGTGCGCGCCTCGGCCTCCTTGGGCTCCTCCGCGGCCTCTCCCCCGGCCGGTGCGGCCGGCTCGGGCGCCTTGAGCACCGGGACGGTGGGCAGCGGCTCGTGGCCGATGTCGGTGAGGGCGGCCACCGCCGCGTCGAAGTCCTCGTCCGGCATGGCGAAGTCGTCGTTGATCGGGACGCCCGTCCCGAACCCGACCCCGAAGGCGTCCTGGGCGGGGTCGGTGTCGCCGCGGCCGGTCTCCGGCATGGGCACCGAGGACACGCCGACCGCCTGGTCGTCCCGGTCCCCGGCGTCCTCGGGAAGGCGGACCGGCAGCAGCAGCGTGAAGGTCGAGCCCTGGTTCGCGACGCTCTGCACCCGGATCTCACCGCCGAGCAGGCGGGCGAAGTTCCGGCTGATGGACAGGCCGAGGCCCGTGCCGCCGAACCTGCGCGACGTGCCGCCGTCGCCCTGGTGGAAGGCCTCGAAGATGACCTGGAGCTTGTCCTCGGCGATGCCGATCCCGGTGTCCGCGACCGTGAAGGCGATGACCTCCTCGTTCTCCTCGAACATCTCCAGATCGGCGTCCTCCAGCGCCCACGCGGGCTCGATGAGGAGGCGCACCTCGCCCTGCGGCGTGAACTTGACGGCGTTGGACAGCAGGTTGCGCAGTATCTGCTGGAGCCTCTGCTCGTCGGTCCACAGCGTCCCCGGGATGTCCGGCGACACGTCCACCGCGAACGCGAGCCCCTGCTCGCCCGTGACCGGGCGGAAGGTCGCCTCGACGTAGTCCACCAGCTGCCCGATGGACACCTCGCTCGGCTGGACCTCCGCGCGGCCCGCCTCCACCTTGGACAGGTCGAGGATCTCGTCGATGAGCAGCAGCAGGTCGCTGCCCGCCTTGTGGATGGTCTGGGCGAACTCGACCTGCTTGGGCGAGAGGTTCTGCTCCCCGTTGTCGGCGAGCAGGCGCGCCAGGATGAGCAGGCTGTTGAGCGGTGTGCGCAGCTCGTGCGACATGTTCGCCAGGAACTCGGACTTGTACTTGGAGGAGACCTGGAGCTGGTGCGCCCGCTCCTCCAGCGCGTTCCTGGACCGCTGGATCTGCTGGTTCTGGAGCTCGATGGCCCTGTTCTGGTTGGCGAGCTGGGTGGCCTTCTGCCGGAGTTCGGCGTTCTTGCCGCGCAGCTCCTCCTGCTGGCGCTGGAGCTCGTTCGAGCGCTCCCGCAGCTGGCTGGTGAGCTGCTGCGACTGCTCCAGCAGGTGTTCGGTGCGGTTGTTGGCGAGGATGGTGTTGATCGTCGTGCCGAGCAGGGAGACCAGCTGGCGCAGGAAGTTCTTGTGGATCTCGCGGAACTCGCCGTAGGAGGCGAACTCCACGACGCCGAGGGCCCGCTCCTCCGAGACGATCGGGAGGATGTACAGGTTGCGGGGCGAGGCCTCGCCCAGGCCGGACTCGACCTTGACGTACCCCGGCGGGATGTTGCCGACCTGCTGTTCGACCTGCTGGGAGAGGGCCTCGCCGATGAGCCCGACGCCCTTGCGGACGCGTCGGCGGCTCTCGCCCGGCTCGAAGCCGAACCCCGCGTAGAAGAGGAAGTTCTCCTCGTCGTCCTGGGCCTCGGGCAGGTAGCAGGCTCCGTGCTGCGCGCCGATGAGCGGCGTCACCTCGGTCATGATGAGGCGGGCCAGCTCCTTGAGGTCGCGGTGGCCCTGGATGTGGCCGGAGATGCGGGCCACGTTGGACTTGAGCCAGTCGGCGTCGCGCTGGGTGGCGGTGGTCTCGCGCAGGTTGGACACCATCAGGTTGATGTTGTCCTTGAGCTGCTCCATCTCGCCGCGGGCGTCGACCTGGATGTTGCGGGTCAGGTCGCCCTCGGCGACGGCGCTGGCCACCTCGGCGATCGCGCGCACCTGCGTGGTGAGGTTGCCCGCCAGCCCGTTGACGCTGTCGGTGAGCTGCTTCCAGGTGCCCGAGACGCCCTCGACCTTGGCCTGGCCGCCCAGCTGGCCCTGGCTGCCCACCTCGTGGGCGACGCGGGTGACCTCCGTGGCGAAGGCCGACAGCTGGTCCACCATGGTGTTGACCGTCGTCTTGACCTCCAGGATCTCGCCCTGGGCGTTGACGTCGATCTTCTTCGTGAGGTCTCCGGCCGCGACCGCCGTCGTCACCTCGGAGATGTTGCGCACCTGCGTGGTGAGGTTGTGCGACATCGAGTTGACGTTCTCGGTGAGGTCGTTCCAGATGCCGGACACGCCCTTGACGTTGGCGCGACCGCCCAGCTTGCCCTCGGTGCCGACCTCGCGGGCGACCCGCGTGACCTCGTCGGCGAACGCGGACAGCTGGTCGACCATCACGTTGATGGTGTCCTTGAGTTCGAGGATCTCCCCCTTGGCGTTGACCGTGACCTTCTTGGTCAGGTCGCCCGCCGCGACCGCGCGCGTGACCATGGAGATCTGCCGCACCTGGTAGGTCAGGTTGTTGGCCATGGAGTTGACGTTGTCCGTCAGGTCCTTCCAGACCCCGGAGACGTCGCGGACGTGGGCCTGACCGGCGAGCTTGCCCTCCGTGCCCACCTCGCGCGCCACCCGGGTGACCTCGCTGGCGAAGGAGTCGAGCTGGTCCACCATCTTGTTGATGGTGTCCTTCAGCTCCATCATCTCGCCCTGGGCGTCCACGGTGATCTTCTTGGTGAGGTCGCCGGCGGCGACGGCGGTTGTCACCTGGGAGATGTTGCGGACCTGGTAGGTGAGGCTGTTGGCCATGGAGTTGACGTTGTCGGTCAGGTCCTTCCAGATGCCCGACACGCCCTTGACGTTGGCGCGACCGCCCAGCTTGCCCTCGGTGCCGACCTCGCGCGCCACGCGCGTGACCTCGTCGGCGAAGGAGTCGAGCTGGTCGACCATGGTGTTCACGGTGTTCTTCAGGGCCAGCATCTCGCCCTGCACGTCGACCTGGACCTTCTGGGTCAGGTCGCCCCTGGCCACCGCCGTCGTGACCTGTGAGATGTCCCGCACCTGGTTGGTCAGGTTGTCCGCCATCGAGTTGACGTTCTCGGTGAGGTCCTTCCAGATGCCCTGCACGCCGCGCACGTTGGCCCGGCCGCCGAGCTTGCCCTCGGTGCCCACCTCGCGGGCCACGCGCGTGACCTCGTCCGCGAACGTGGACAGCTGGTCCACCATCGTGTTGACGGTGTCCTTGAGGTCGAGCATCTCGCCCTGGACGTCGATGGTGATCTTCTTGCTCAGATCACCCCGGGCCACGGCCGTCGTCACCTCGGAGATGTCGCGGACCTGCACGGTGAGGCGGGACGCCATCTGGTTGACGGACTCGGTGACCTCGCGCCAGGCGCCGGAGACGCCCTCGACCCGCGCGGAGCCGCCGAGCTTGCCCTCGGTGCCCACCTCGCGGGCCACGCGGGTGACCTCCTGGGTGAACCCGCTCATCTGGTCGGCCATGCGGTTGACGGTGGTGGCCAGCCGGAGCAGGTCGCCCCGGAGCTCGCCGCGGCGGCCCTCGGTGGAGGCGCGGCGGCTCAGCCGGCCCTCCGCGACCGAGTCCAGGACCTGGGCGACCTCGGACAGGGGTTCGGCGACCTCGTCCAGGAGCTCGTTCAGGGCCTGGGCGCTCTCGCCCCACGCCCCGCGGGAGGGGTTGACGTTGACGCGCTCGTTGAGCCGCCCCTCGTCGCGGACGACGTCGCCGACCCGCTGGAGCTCCTTGCTCAGCTGCTCGCTGTGGTCCACCACCTCGTTGAAGACGGAGGCGATCTCCCGGACCGTGCCGCTGCCGCGCTTCCGGAGGCGGACGCTGAAGTCGCCGTCGCGCATGCGGTACAGGGCACGCAGAATCTCGTCGAGCTGGTCGTCGGCCACCAGTTCCTTGACCGCCTCGGGCATCGAACCCCCTCCTCAACCTGCCTGGTCACCTCTGTGTCCCGCCGGTGCGCCCCGGCCCGGGGGCGGGGCCCCCCCCCGGGGGGGGGGGGGCCCCCGCCGGGGGGCCCCGCGCCGGGGGGCCCGAGGGGGGCGCGGCACCAATGGGGGAACACCCCGCCCCGAACCCCCCGCAGTGCCC
>NZ_JBIWMK010000009.1:42405-68761 GCF_044766605.1 Nocardiopsis sp. NPDC101807
CTTGTCCCGCCGCGGGCCACCACCCCCCCCCCCCCCCGCCGGCGCCCCGGGGGGGGCCCCCGGGGGGCCCCGGGGGGGGGGCGGGGCCCCGGGGGGGGGGGGGCGGGCCCGCGGGAGGGGCGCACGGGCAGGGGGTCCGCGGTGTGGCCCGCGTACCCTTGGTGACACCCCGTCACGCTACCCGCGCGAAGTACCACCCGAAAGAAGCGGATGTGTCGACTTACACTAACCGGCCGGGGTGGGCCGCACGGGCGGGTTCTCCATGTTGGGCTCCTCCGCCCGCCTCCCCGGCCCGGTCAGCGTGCCGTCCCCCGTGCCCCGGGGGGCGTGGTGGTATCACGGGGAGCGGTACCGCGCGACCCCCGGTCCGGAGGTTTCCCGGCGATACCCCGGGTTCCGACGGCGGGTGCACGCGTATCGTGTCAGTGACCACCACCCCCTCGCCCGTATCCAGCGACGAAGGACACCGACGGCTTGCCAGCACACGACGCGTTGAAGGTCGCTCGACGAGAGTTCCCTCCTGCCCCGGAGACCGCGGCCGCTGCCCGTGAGTTCGTTCACGACACCCTCCTCTCCTGGGGCGTGCCCGACCCGTTCGACGACGTGATCCTGCTGGTCAGCGAGCTGGTGACCAATGCCGTCATCCACGCGAGGTCGAGCCTGGACGTGACCGTGCGCCGGGCCGAGGGCGCGACCGAGGTGATGGTCACCGACTCCGCGCCCGAGCGCGCCGTGCCCCAGGCCGGCCCGCTGGCCGTGGACACCTCGCCGTCCAGGGACGACGAGCGCAGCGGCGGGCTGGGGCTGGCCCTGGCGTCCGCGATCGCGTCCAGCTGGGGCGTGAGCTACGGGCGCAACGACAAGGCGGTGTGGTTCCGGATCGAGGACGCCCCCGGCGAGCACCCCTCGCTGGAGTCGCCCCAGGTGCGGCGCGGTCCGGCCCGCCAGGTGCGCCCCGCGCCGTGGTCGGCGCTGGACGCCGCCCTCGGCTCGCGGCTGACCCTGCCGCAGCTGCTGGAGCGCACCGTGGAGTACGCGGCGACCGCCCTGGGCGGCGATGCCGCCTACATCACGCTGGCGACCTCCGACGAGACCATGTGGGAGGTGCGCGCCGCCGTCGGGCTCACCCCGGGCGGGGCGCCGTGGCGGCCGCTGCGCGTGCGCACCGAGGAGACCTTCCCGTCCGCCGCGCCCGAGCCCGGCGCGGTGATCAACGACGACCTGATGATCGCCCGCACCGGGCGCGGCCGCCTGTCGAGGGCGGGGATGCGCTCGCTGGTGACGGCGCCGCTGATCGTGGACGGCCGGGTGGCCGGCCTGCTCGGGGTCGCCTCCCGGCGGGCCAGGCACTTCGGCCCCTCGGCCGCCAAGAGGCTCCAGGAGGGCGCGGACCTCATCGCGCTCCCGGTGGAGCGCTCGCGCCTGGCCGAGGTCGAGCTCAACCGGCGCGCGTCGCTGAGCTTCCTGGCCGAGGCCAGCGACCTGCTCGCGGGCACGCTGGACGAGCGGATGACGGGCGCGCTCGCCGCCCAGCTGATCACCTCCCGGCTGGGCCGGTGGTGCTCCATCCACACCGTCAACGAGCTGGGCGCCTCCCAGCTCACCCACGTGGTGCACGGGGACGAGAACTACAACGACGTCCTGCGCGCCCTGCTGACCGGGCTGCCGCCGCGGGAGCAGCGCGAGCCCCAGCCCCTGTGGTCGCCCGCCGAACTCGCCGAGGAGGGGCTCGACGAGCAGCTGGTCCGCGAGCTGGCCAGCGGCCCCGCGATCAGCATCCCGCTGGTGGCGCACGGCCGCGCGCTCGGCCGGATGACGATCGGTAAGAACGAGGCGGACGACTTCACCCGCGAGGAGGTCGACGTCGCGGACGACCTCAGCCGCCGCGTGGCCTCCGCCATGGAGAACGCCCGCCTGCACGAGAAGCAGGCGGCGATGAGCAGCGCCCTCCAGCGCAGCCTCCTTCCCGCGAAGGAGAAGGAGCCGGTGATCCCGAGCGTGGACCACGCGGTGTTCTACCGCCCCGCGGACGAGAAGAACCAGGTCGGCGGCGACTTCTACGACGTGTTCGCCGCCAGCGGCCGCTGGTGCTTCGCCATCGGCGACGTGTGCGGGACCGGCCCGGAGGCCGCGGCGGTGACCGGCCTGGCCCGGCACACCCTGCGCGCCCTGGCCAAGGAGGGGTTCACCCCGTCGCACATCATGCAGCGGCTGAACATGGCGATCCTGGACGAGAACACCTCCACCCGCTTCCTCACCATGCTCTACGGGGAGATGACCCCGGCCACCGACGAGGGCGGAGGGATGCGCGTGAGGATGGTGTCCGCGGGCCATCCCCTCCCGATGCGGCTCAACCAGAAGGGCGAGGTCGAGAACTTCGGGACGTCGCAGCCGCTCCTGGGGGCGTTCGAGGACGTGGGCTTCACCACGGAGAGCGTGGACATCCGTCCCGGCGAGGTGGTCCTCGCGGTGACCGACGGCGTCACCGAGCGGCGCAGCAACACGGACATGCTCGGCGACGAGGGGCTGCTGGAGATCTTCTCCGGGTGCTCCGGCCTGACCGCGCAGGCGGTCATCAGCCGGATCGACCGCGAGCTGGAGGAGTACGCGCCGGGCGGCCACACGGACGACACGGCCATGCTGGTGCTGCGCTTCCTGTGACGGGGGCCGGCCCCCGTCACAGCCAGCCCATGTCCTGCGCCGTGCGGATGGCCGACATGCGGTTGTCCGCGCCGGTCTTGCCGATGGCGTTGGAGAGGTAGTTGCGGACCGTCCCCTCCGTCAGGTGCAGGGCGGCGGCGATCCTGGCGACGGTGGCCCCGTCGGACGCGGCACGGAGCACGTCGGCCTCGCGGTCGGTCAGGGGGCTCTCCCCTCCGACCATCGCGGCGGCCGCGAGGTCGGTGTCGATGTAGCGCCCTCCCCCGTGCACGCGCCGGATGGCGCCCGCGAGCTGGTCGACCGGGGCGTCCTTGGCGAGGAACCCGCGCGCACCCGAGGCGAGGGCCCGGCGCAGGTAGCCGGGGCGTCCGAAGCTGGTGAGGATGACGACGCCGCAGCCCGGGGCGCTCTGTTTGAGCTGTGCGGCGATTTCGAGTCCGGTGCCGCCCGGCATCTCGATGTCCAGGACGGCGATGGAGGCGCCGTGTCCGAGGACCGCGTCGACCACCTGGTCGCCGCGGCCCACCTGCGCGACGACCTCCAGGTCCTCCTCCAGGCCGAGGAGGGCCGCGATGGCCCCTCGGACGAGGTGTTCGTCATCGGCCAGCACGATCTTGATCAAGGTCGGCCCTTCTCACGTGTAGCCGGAGCCCCGGCGCGGTATCGTTCCGGACATTGTGGTGCATAAGGTTCTTGCAGGTGCGGGAGCTCCGAAGGCCGCGGGGTCCGGCCTCCGCGGAGGCGGCCCGGGGCGCGCGCGTCCCCTCCGGCCCCCGGTCCGCCGCCCCCGGCACGGACTCGAAACCCTGGTATATCGGGCTCTCACCCTGTTCTAACCCATGCGGCGCATGATGGATCCCGTCCACTAGACATCGTCCCGCCAGTCGGAGGATGAGTTGAACCCCAACGAACCGAGTACAGGTACCGAGCCCGGTGCGGCGGCCGGGAACGCCCGCCTCCCCGCGGAGCCGACCGACCAGCAGGTGCCGTCCGGTCAGGGACTCTCCTCCGCCGACGGCGAGGCGCACGAGCCCGTGCCCGGCGGGGAGCGCGGGGGCGTTCCCGCCGGGCACGAGGACCGGTCGGCCGCGCCGCGGGCGGCCGGGGGCAGCGGGTCCGGGGACGCCGGGCCGGACGACGCCGAAGGGCGGTCCGCGCAGGCGGGGGGACACGCGGGCCCGCCCTTCCCGGCGGAGCAGCGGCCCCTGCCGCACGGGGGGTACGGGGAGCACCCGGGCACGGCCCGCCCCGGACACCCCGTGCAGCACGCGGGGGCGCACGTCACCGGGACGGGCCCGCGCTTCTCCCCTCCGGAGCACGCCCCGCGGTGGGCCACGGGTCCCAACGAGGCGGACCGCGCCTCGTACACGTTCCCGCCCCACGTCGGCGGCCCCGGCGGTCCGGCGGGCGGCCCGTCCGACCAGTTCGCCGCCCACCACGCCGGCCCCGGCCTGCCGTACGGCGGTCCGCAGGGTCCCGGCGGCCCGAACGGCCCCGGGGCCCCCGGTGCTCCGGGCGGGCCCGGCCTGCCCCCGTTCGGCGACGGCTCGGGCTTCGGTCCGGGCGGCCACGGCCACCCCCCGTACGGCGCTGCCGCGCCCGGCCCCGCGGACGGCGGCGGCAAGAAGCGGGGCGGACGGGTCGTGACGATCGCCGCCGTGACCGCGCTGGTCACGAGCCTGATCGTCGGTCCGGCCGCGGCCCTGGGCACCGCCTACCTCTTCCCGAACGGGCTGGGCTCCCCGGTGAGCTCCCTGACCGGCGAGCAGGGCAGTACGCCCACGGAGGGCGCGGTCGGCGAGGTCGCCGAGAGCGTCCTGCCGAGCGTGGTGTCGATCCAGACCGCCAACGGCGGCGGCAGCGGCGTGGTCATCTCCTCCGACGGCCAGATCCTCACGAACGCGCACGTGGTGGAGGCGTCCGGGGGCGGCCCGCTGGAGGTGCTGTTCAACGACGGGACCTCCGCCCCCGCCGAGGTGCTGGGCGCCGACACGGTCTCCGACATCGCGGTCATCCAGGCCGAGGGGCGCAACGACCTCGAACCGGCCACCCTCGGCGACTCCGAGCAGGTCGGCGTGGGCGCGGACGTGGTCGCGATCGGCTCCCCGCTGGGTCTGTCCGGCACGGTCACCACGGGCGTGGTCAGCGCCCTGAACCGGCCGGTGAACACGGGCGCCACCGAGAACGGCAACGGCCAGACCTCGACGGTGATCAACGCGATCCAGACGGACGCGGCGATCAACCCCGGCAACTCGGGAGGCCCGCTGGTGAACATGGCCGGCGAGGTGATCGGCATCAACACCGCGATCGCGGGGATCTCCCAGGACAGCGGTTCCGTGGGCCTGGGCTTCGCCATCCCGGTCAACCAGGCCCGTCCCATCGCCGAGCAGCTGATCGAGGACGGCAGCGCGAGCTACCCGGCCATCGAGGCCACCATCACCAACAGCCGCGGCGGCGGGGCCGAGATCGTCGAGGTGGTCGAGGGCGGCGCCGCGGACGGGGCCGGCCTGTCGGCGGGCGACGTGGTGGTGTCCGTGGACGGCCAGGCCGTCACGACGCCCGACCAGCTGATCGCCGAGATCCGCTCCCGGCAGCCGGGCGAGGAGGTCACCTTCGGGGTGGTGTCCGGCGGCAGCGGCTCCCCCCAGGACGTGGCCGTCACGCTCGGCGAGCAGAGCTCGGAGTCCGTCGAGAACGAGGCGGAGCAGGGCGGGGGCAACTGACCGGACGCGGTCGCGCTCCCTCTCCACGGGGCGGTCCCGGGTCCTCGGCCCGGGGCCGCCCCGTCGCCGTTCCCGCCCGCCGTCCGCCGGCGGCCCACGCCCCGGCCCCCGCCATGCGCGGGGGTTCGTGCGGTCGGCGTGGGCGCGGGGTCCCGCCCCCGGCCGGGCCCCGCCCCGCCCGGGGGCGGGGTCGGCGGGTTCCGGGGTTCCCGGGGCGGACCCGGCGGAGATCACCGATCGGCCACACCATGGTGCTCTTGCGCACACGGTCGAACACGGAGAGTATCCTTCTCTGCGCCGTGTGCTACCTGAGCGGTCGCCCCTCCGTCACCGGAAGGTCGGCGACGGTCAACGCGGGTGGGCCACACTCGTGCGTACGCGGCGACCCGACAGCCAGGAGATCCGGTCCATGTCCACGTCCTTCGCTCCAGCCTCCCCCACGACGGCGCCCCCTCCCCGCCCGGTCGGCGGCCCGGAGCGCCGCCCCCGGGTGCTGATCGGCACCGACACCTACCCCCCGGACGTGAACGGCGCCGCCTACTTCACCGAGCGCCTCGCCCGCGGCCTGGCCGAGCGCGGCGCCCGGGTGCACGTCGTGTGCCCCTCCCCGGAGGGCTCGCCCCGCACGGTCGAACGGCACGGGGTGGTCGAGCACAGGCTCCGCTCGATGTCCTCCCTCGTCCACGACAGCGTGCGCCTCGCGCTCCCCCTGGGGGTGCGCGGACACCTGGACCTGCTGCTGGACCGGCTGGAGCCGGACGCGGTGCACATCCAGAACCACTTCCTCGTCGGCCGGATGCTGGCCGCGGCGGCCCGCGCCAGGGGCGTCCCGGTGGTCGCGACCAACCACTTCATGCCGGAGAACCTCTTCGACTACGTGCGCGTCCCCGGGCCGCTGCGCCCGTACGCCGCCCGGATCGCCTGGTGGGACCTGGGCGCCGTGCTGTCCCGGACGGAGCACGTGACGACCCCGACGCCCGCGGCGGCCGGGCTGCTGCGGGAGCAGGGGTTCGCCAAGCGGGTCGAGCCGGTCTCCTGCGGGGTCGACCTGGCCGGGTTCAGCCCCCTGGAGGGCGGGGCGGCGTCCAGGCGGCGGCTGCGCGCGCGGTTGGGCGTCCCCGACCGGACGACGGTGCTGTTCGTGGGCCGGCTGGACGAGGAGAAGCGGACCGAGGAGCTGGTGCGGGCGACGGCGCGGACGGCCTCCGCCCAGCTGGTGCTGGCCGGGCACGGCGCGTACCGGCGGAGCCTGGAGGAGCTGGCCGCGTCCGAGGGCGTGGCGGACCGGGTGGTGTTCCTGGGCTTCGTGTCGCAGGAGGACCTGCCCGACGTGTACCGGTGCGCGGACGTGTTCGCGATCGCGGGCATCGCCGAACTCCAGAGCATCGCGACCCTGGAGGCGATGGCGAGCGGCCTGCCGGTGGTGGCGGCGGACGCCATGGCGCTGCCGCACCTGGTCGAGGAGGGCCGCAACGGGTACCTGTACCGGCCGGGCAGCCCGGAGGAGCTGGCCGCGAGGATCGAGGACGTGATCGCGGACGAGGGCGGGCGCCTGAGGATGGGCGAGCACAGCCGGGCGATGGCCTCGCGGCACCGGTTGGAGGACTCCCTGGAGCGGTTCGAGCGGATCTACCTGGAGGCCGCGGGCGGAGCGGCGGTCCCGGCGAGGGCGTCGGCGTCCGCCGGGGCCGTCCTGAGCGGCTGACCGCGGCGCGGGTCCGCCCGGCGGTCCGGCCCGGCGCGGCCACGCGGGACCGCCCGCCGCGGAGCGGCTCCCCGGACCCGGCCCCGGGGTCGGCCGTCCCGCTCCCGGCCCGTCCGCGGGAGGACGGCGTCCCGGCGGGCCCCGTTCCGCCACGGGGCCGTCGCCGCGGACGTGCGGGGGTGCTGCAGCGCTTCGGCGGGGCCCCGCCCCGCCCTCAGCCCGCCGGGGCCTCCGGCCCCCCGGGCCTGTGCTCCGGCAGCTGGAACCCGATGGCGGCGCCGCCCCCCTCGCGGTTGCGGGCGAACACCCGGCCGCCGTGGGCCTGCGCGATCTCCTTCACCATGGACAGTCCGAGCCCGGAGCCGGGCAGGCCCCGGGCGACGGTGGCGCGGTAGAAGCGCTCGAAGACGCGGCCCAGCTCCTCCGGGTCGATACCGGGGCCGCGGTCCAGTACCTCGACCGCGCCCGACCGGACGCGGATCTCGATGGGCGCGGCGCCGCCGGGGTCGAACTTGGCGGAGTTCTCCACCGGGTTGGCGACGGCCCGCTCCAGGGAGCCGGGGCGCCCCCACACCACGCTGTCGTCGGCGTCCACGACGATGTCCCGCCCGGTCCGCCTGCGGGTGCGCTCGGCGACCCTGTCGACGACCTCCCTCAGGGGGACGGCACGCATGGCCTCGTCCTCGTGGTCGCCGGTGGCGAGCCCGACCAGCTCGTTGACGAGCGCGGTGAGCTCGCGGGTCTCCCCGCGCAGGTCGTCGATGAGGCTCTCCCGCGCCTCCGGGCTGAGCCGGTCCACCCTCCCCAGCACCTGGACGTTGGTGTACAGGCTGGTGAGCGGGGTGCGGAGCTCGTGCGCGGCGTCCTGGACGAGTCGGCGCTGCTCCTCCTTGGACCTGGCCAGGCGGGCGAGCATCGCGTTGAAGGCGCTGCCGAGGCGGTCGACCTCGTCGTGGTTGCCTTCCTCCTGCGCGTCGCCGGGGCCGACGGGGTCGAGTCGGCCCGTGGAGCTGACGTACTCCGCGGCGTCGGTGAGGCGGACCAGGCGGCCGGTGGTGCGGTGGCCGACCAGCCAGCCCACCGCCGCGGCGCAGAGGGCGACGAGCAGGCCCACCCACAGGATCTGGGTGGCGAGGCGGTCGAGCATCAGCTCGGTGGGCGACAGCCGCTGGAGGAGCTGGAGGGCTCCGGAGCCGTCGCCGACGGAGACCGTGGCCATCCGGTAGGCCTGCCCCTCGATGGTCTGCTCGCGCATGTCGACGACGCCGGGCCGGGCCGTCGCGGCCAGTTCCATGTCCGCGTCGGAGGGGGCGAAGAAGACGACCTCGGCGGGGTCCTCGACGCTGACGGTGCGGCGGCCGTCGGGGCCGAGGAGCTGCACCTGGAGGTTGTCGCTGGACAGGAACGGGATGGGGCCGGCGGAGGGCCCGCCGCCCTCCTGCCCGTGGATCTCGACGAGCTTGTCGGACAGGTCGGCGACGGTGCTCTCGAACCCGTTCCTGACGTCGGCGCGGATGAGGGCGGCGGCGGTGGTGTAGGCGAGGGTGCCGACCAGGGCGATGATCACGGTGGCCACCAGCGCGAAGATGACCGCGAAGCGGGTTCCCAGCCGCCAGCCGCGCGGGTTGAGCACCACGCCGCTGCGCCACGGGAGGGCGGCGTGGGCGCCGGCGGCCCCGGGGCCCGGCGCGTCCGGCCCGGCGCCGCCCCCGCGGTCGTCGGCGGCGGGCGTGCGCACGCCCGTCACCCCTGCGGGCGGAGCGTGTACCCGACTCCGCGCACGGTCTGGATGAGCGGCGGGCCCCCGTCCTCCAGCTTGCGGCGGAGGTAGCTGATGTAGACGGCGAGGTTCTTGGACTCCGGGCCGAAGTCGTAGCCCCAGATGCGGTCGTAGATGGTGGCGTGGTCCAGGACGATCCCCGTGTTGCGGATGAGGAGTTCGAGGAGGTCGAACTCGGTCTTGGACAGCTCGATCTCGCGCTCGCCGCGCCACACCCGGCGGGCGCGCGGGTCCAGGCGCAGCTCCCCGGCCCGCAGGGGTCCCTCGTCGGCGGAGTCCTCGGGAACGGGCGCGGCCCTGCGCAGGAGGGCCCGCAGCCGGGCGAGGAGTTCGTCCAGCTCGAACGGCTTGGCGAGGTAGTCGTCGGCCCCCGCGTCCAGCCCCGCCACCCGGTGGGGCGTCTCCACGCGGGCGGTGAGCATGAGGATGGGCGTGCGGTCGTGCTCGGCCCGCAGCACCCTGGCCACCCCCAGCCCGTCCACGCCGGGCATCATCACGTCGAGGACGAGCAGGTCGACGGGGTCGGCGTGCACCGCGGCGAGCGCCTGGACCCCGTCCGCGACCGTCCGGACGCTGTAGCCCTCCAGTTGGAGGGCGCGTTCCAGTGAGTCCCTGATCGCGCGGTCGTCGTCGGCGACCAGGACCGTGGCGGTGGCTTCCATGGCGCCCATGGTCCCCCATCCGGGTGAGAAGGCGGTAAGAGGCGGGTGGGGTGCGTGTCAGAGCCTCCGCCGGTCAGGACCCGGGGACGAACGCGCGGGTCCTCTCCAGCCCGGCCGCCCGGCCCTTGCCCGCGACCACGAGCGCCATCTTCCTGGAGGCCTCGTCGAGCATCTCGGCGCCGAGCATGACGGCGCCCCGGCGGTCCACGGTCGTGGCGTGCGCGTAGGCGTCCAGGACCAGCTCGGCGTGGTCGTAGTCCTCCTGGGAGGGGGAGAAGGCCTCGTTGGCGGCCTCCACCTGGAGCGGGTGCAGGACCCACTTGCCGTCGTAGCCCAGGGCCGCGGTGCGCCCGGCCGAGCGGCGGAGGGCGTCCACGTCGCGGATCTGGAGGCAGGGGCCGTCGATGGCCTGGATGCCGTTGGCGCGCGCGGCCGTGAGGATCCGCATGAGCACGTAGTGGTAGGCGTCGCCGGTGTCGTAGCCGGGCGGCTGCTCGCCCACGACCAGGCTCTTCATGGTGATGGAGGCCATGAAGTCGGCGGGGCCGTAGACCAGGGCCTCCAGGCGGGGCGAGGACGCGGCGATCGCGTCGACGTTCACGAGGCCGCGCGCGTCCTCGATCTGCGCCTCGATGCCGATGCGGCCGACCGGGAGGCCGGCGGCGCGCTCGATCTGGGTGAGCAGGGTGTCGAGCCACTCGACGTCGCGGGCCGCGGTGACCTTGGGGAGGACGATCGAGTCGAGGTCGGCCCCGGCGCCCTCGACGACGGCGATGACGTCGCGGTAGGCCCACTCCGTGGTCGTGTCGTTGACGCGGACCGACCTGACCCGTCCGTCCCAGCCGCCCTCCGTGAGGGCGCGGACGACCGTGCCCCGGGCGGCCTCCTTCTCCGAGGGGGCGACCGCGTCCTCCAGGTCCAGGAAGAAGGCGTCGGTGCCGAGGCCCCTCGCCTTGTCCACGAACCTGGGGTTGGACCCCGGGACCGCGAGTACCGACCGCCGCGACCTGAGTTCGCCCATCGCCGTCCCCGTTCCGCTCGACCGTGCCCGTGTCCGCGTCTCCCGTGGCGGGGCCGCTCCCGGCGCCGCCGTCCACGGGTCGCGGGCCCCATCATCCCATCTGCGCGTGCGTAGAGTGAGGGACGGGTCCCCCGGTGGGACCGGAGTGACCGAGGGAGAGTGACCATGTCCGCCACGCTGCGTCCGACGAGTGCCCACTGGGGCAGCTACCAGGTGGTCGTCGAGGACGACCGGGTCGTCGGCGTCCGCCCCGACCCCGACGACCCGGCCCCCTCCCCCGTGATGGCCAACACCCCCGCGGCCCAGCACCACGCGTCCCGGGTGGCCCGCCCCGCGGTGCGCCGCCGGTGGCTGGAGCGCGGCCCGGGGCCCGACCCGCGCCGCGGCGCCCCGGACGACGACTACGTCGAGGTCGAGTGGGCCACGGTCCTGGACCTGCTGGCGGCGGAGCTCGACCGGGTGCGCACGGAGCACGGCAACGCGGCGATCTTCGGCGGCTCGTACGGGTGGGGGAGCGCCGGGCGCGTCCACCACGCGCAGAGCCAGCTGCACCGCTTCCTCAACACGATCGGCGGGTACACGCGGTCGGTCGCCACCTACAGCCACGGCGCCGTCGAGGTGCTGTTCCCCAGGATCATCGGCACCCCCGCCGCGAACCGGCTGCTGCACCGCGCGCCGGCGTGGACGCAGATCCGCGAGCACACCGAGCTGCTGGTGACCTTCGGCGGGCTGCGGCTGTCCAACACGTGGACGACCTCGGGGGGCCGGGCGGCCCAGACCGCCGGTCCGGAGATGCGGGCCGCCTCGGAGTCGGGGGTGGAGTTCGTGTCGGTGTCGCCGCTGTTCGACGACACCCCCGAGGACGTCAAGGCCGAGTGGATGCCGATCCCGCCGGGCGCCGACACGGCGGTGATGCTCGCCCTGATGCACGTCCTGTTCACGGAGGGGCTGGCCGACACCCGCTTCCTGGACCGGTACACGGTCGGCGCGGACGTGCTGCGCTCCTACGTGCTGGGGGAACGCGACGAGCGCGGCGACCGGCCCGGGGTGGAGCGCTCGCCCGAGTGGGCCGAGCGGATCAGCGGGGTCCCGGCCGGCGAGCTGCGGGCGCTGGCCCGGCGCATGGCGGAGAAGCGCACGCTCGTCAACGTGGGCTGGTCGGTGCAGCGCGCCCGGTACGGCGAGCAGCCGCTGTGGGCCGGTCTGGCGCTGGCGTGCTGCCTGGGACAGGTGGGGCTTCAGGGAGCGGGTTTCGCGTCGGGGTACGGGTCGATGGGCAACTACGGGGGCGGTTCGACCCCGATGGGCCTGCCGAGGATGCCGCAGGGCGCCAACCCCGTCGACTCGTCGATCCCGGTGGCGCGGATCGCCGACATGCTGCTGGAGCCGGGCGGGCGGTACGACTTCGACGGCGAGGAGCGCCGGTACCCGGACGTGCGGCTGGTGTACTGGGCGGGCGGCAACCCGTTCCACCACCACCAGGACCTGGAGCGGCTGACCAGGGCGTTCGGCAGGCCGGAGACGGTGGTGGTCCACGAGACGCACTGGACGGCGACGGCCCGGCACGCCGACATCGTCATCCCCTCGACGACGGTGCTGGAACGCGACGACCTGACGGCCAGCAAGGGCGACCTGAGCGTGCGGGCCATGCCGCGGGCGGTGTCCCCCCACGGGCAGGCCCGCGACGAGTACGACACGTACGCCGACCTGGCCGGGCGGCTCGGGCTGCGCGAGGAGTTCACGGAGGGGCGGACCAGCGCCCAGTGGACGAGGTCGGTCTACGAGCGGTGGCGGTCGCTGGTGGCCAGGCACGGCGCGGAGGTGCCGGGGTTCGAGGAGTTCTGGGAGCGCGGGCGGGTGGAGATGCCCGGCCGGGTGGAGGACGAGGCGCTCCTGGGCGAGTTCCGGGCCGACCCGGAGGGCAGGCCCCTGCGGACGCCGAGCGGTCGGATCGAGCTGTTCTCGGAGACGATCGCGTCGTTCGGGTACGAGGACTGTCCGGGGCACCCGGTGTGGCTGCCGGGGCCCGCCCTGGACGGCGGGGACGACGGGTTCCCGCTCGTGCTGCTCGCGAACCAGCCCAGCGGGAGGCTGCACAGCCAGCAGGACATGGGCGCGCACAGCATGTCGCAGAAGGTCGGGGGGCGCTCGCCGCTGCGGATCGGCCCCGAGGACGCGCGGGCGTGCGGCGTCGCCGACGGCGACGTGGTGCGGGTGTCGAGCGGTCGGGGGTCGTGCCTGGCGGGCGTGGTGGTGAGCGACGCGCTGCGGCCGGGCGTGGTGCAGCTGTCCACCGGCGCCTGGTACGACCCGTCGGCGCCGGGCGTGACGTGCGCGCACGGGAACCCGAACGCGCTGACGGAGGACGTGGGGACGTCACGGCTGAGCCAGGGGTGCACGGGGCAGACGGTGCGGGTGAGGGTGGAGCCGTTCGCCGGCCCGGTGCCGCCGGTCCGCGCGTTCGAGCCGCCCCCGGGCATCACGGTTCCCTGAGGACGTGGACGCGAACACACATGGCCATTTCAATGACCAGAATGGAGACCGTTCCGATCACCGAGGCCAAGGCCGGGATCGCCGAGCTCGCTGATCGTGCACAGCACGAACACGCCGACTACACGTTCACGAAGAACGGCCGCCCCGCGGTCGTCATGGTGTCCGTGGCCCGGTACGACTCCCTGATGGAGACACTGAGCATCCTCTCCGACCCCGAGACCAGGAGGGACCTCGCCGAGGCCGCCGAGTCCGGGGAGTTCACCACCGAGGAGGACATGGCCGAGCTGATGGGGGCACGCCTGGGCGGGGATCCCCGGGCGTGAGGGTCGTCTACCCGGGTCCTGCCGGGCGTGCCCTCGCCGAGGAACTTCCCGAGGCCGTGGCGTCAGCCGCGTACGGATCCGTCAACGGGCCCTTGAGGACGAACCCCTGGCGGGTCGGGAAACCCCTCGACGAGCCTTTCGCCGGCCTGCACTCGGCCCGGAGGGGGACCTATCGGATCGTCTACCGGATCCGACCGGACAAGGACGCGATCGAGATCCACTCCATCCGCCGCCGCAGGGACGCCTACAGGTTCCAGGGGGTGCGCGTCGGGGGCGTTCAGCGGACCAGGAGGCGGTCCACCCGACGGGGCAGGAGCAGCCCCGCCAGCCCGAGGAGCGCGTAGCCGACCTGGCCCGGGGCGAGCATGCCCAGGATCGCGCCCGTGTTCGCCGTCGGCGCCCGCAGGAACTCGCGCATGCGCGGGTGGGCATGCGGGACCCCGTTGCCGGAGACCAGCAGGGAGAGCGCCGCGACCAGCACGAGCACGGCCCACGCGGTCTCCGCCCCCGTCAGACCGCCCAGCCACAGCTGGAGCCGGTCCAGTGCCACGAACGCGTAGGCCGGGGCCTCCCGGTCCGCGGCTCCGCCCGCCCCGGGGACCGCGGCGGCGTACACCGCGGCGGCGGCGAACGAGGCGGTCGCCGCCGTGACGCCGCCGGTGGCGGCCAGGCCCAGCCGCCGGGCCAGCGAGCGCGCTTGCCGGGTGAGCTCCTCCTGCGAGGGGTGGCTCCGCCAGGGGCGGCCGGCGGACCGGGCCTCCGCCATGGCGTTCGCCCGGCGCCTGCGGAGGAACCGCCACGTGTCGCAGAGGGCCCCGGGGCCGCGCCGCGCGGCGATGGCGGACACCGCGAACTCGTGGACGATCGTGGACAGCGTCGTGGCGAGCGTGACCGGCAGGTCCACCCAGGACAGCGCCAGCCTCCGGAACAGCGGCGCGATGTCCGAGGGGACGCGCACCCTCATCGCCACGGACCTGCCGCGGGCCCTGCGGCGCAGCCCGGCCAGCGGGGGGCGGCCGGGCAGCGGCGGCGTCGACTCGGCCGCGGTGCCGATCGTCCGGTAGTCCATGGCCACGGCGCACAGGAGGAGGACGACCAGCAGCCACGGGGTGAGGACCCCGCCGCCGAGCAGGCGGTGCACGAAACCGGACACCGGGTGGAGGGCCGCGTTGGCCAGTACGGCGTTCAGGTTGAGGTGCTCCAGGAACGCCACGGCGAACGCGACCGGCGGCAGCAGCCACAGCCACGCGCCGTAGCGGCGGCCGACGACGGCGAGCCCGAGGGCCGCCCCGACCAGGCCGGTGGTGACGGCGTGGCCGGAGAAGACCGCGAGGACGGCGCCGGCGGCGTCGGTGACGGTGCTCCCGCCCGGCAGGAGGAACCCTCCGCCGCCGGGCCGGTCGCCGCCCCCGGTGGAGACCCCCGTCAGCAGGTGCTCGGCGAGCTGGAAGCCGGCGCCGGACGCCGCGGCCAGCAGCAGGAAGTCGACGGCGGCCAGTCGGCGCGCCCGCCGCCGTGCCACCAGGCCGAGGAGGAGGAGCGGCACGAGCTTGCCGACCTCCTCCACGGCCACCGCGACATAGGTGTAGCCGACGACGCCGTACGGGTCGACGCCCAGGAGCCCGACGACGGCCGTCTCGGCGAGGGCGAGCGGCCACAGCAGGAGCGCGCCGAGGGCGGCCACCCGCAGCAGGGTCGCGAAGGAGACGGTGCGCGACCGCGCGGGCCAGGCCAGCTGGAACAGCAGCACGAAGGCCGTGGCCAGGGCCGGGAGGGCCGTGTCGAGGCTGGGGACGAACAGGGGTGCGACCAGCAGCGCGACGACCGCCAGCCACCCCCAGGCGCCGCGCAGGGCGCGCAGCGCGCCGACGGCGCGCGGCGAGCGCTCCCGGAGGCGGTCGCCGCGGCGGGCGAGGCGTTCGGGCAGGTCGGGGCCGGGACCGCGCGGACTCCGGGCGTGCCTGGAGCCGGCGTCGGCGCAGTTGTAGAGCAGGGCGGCGCGGGTGAGGACGGGCCCGCCCTCGACGCGGGCCCTGGTGCCGAAGTGGGCCCGCGCCTGGGGGATGTCGGCGCCGACGAGTTCGCGGACGAAGTCGGCGGGCCCGGCCGCGACCGTGAGCTCGTCGGCGGTGACCAGGACGGCGGCGGAGAAGTCCTCGACGCAGACGAGGAAGTCGGTGGGGGTGGGACCCCAGCCCCGGATGAGGTCGATGAGGGTGTCGGTGTCGAGGGGGACCTCGGTGACGGGGTCGTACGAGAACTCGGGCCGGGTCCGGCACACCAGGAGCCGGTCGACGCCCATGGCGCGCCCGGCCGAGACGATCGCGCGGATGAGGTTGCGGTCCCGGGGCACGAGGAAGGGCGTCGTGACCTTGCCGTCGACCCTGATCCACTGGGGGTCGAGCTCGGTCGCTCCGGCACAGACGCGCAGGACGAGGTCCCGCGCGAGCATGGCCTGTTCTTCCATCGACGTCCTCGTGCCGTGCGGGGGGCGGATGCGGGGGCCGGTCCCGCCCGCCGGCGGACGGAGCGGCCGGACCGAGCATAACGGCGCGGAGCGGCGGCGGAAGAGGCGCTCTGCGGCATTGTGGCCGTGATGTCATGCGGCGGACCCGCGCCGCGCCCCTCCCGGCGCCCGGCCCCGCCGCGCCCTCCCGGCCGGGGCGGAGGTCCCGCCGGTCCCGGGGCTCCCGCCGTCACCGTCCGCCGCCGGCGGGGACCCCCTCCCCCGGCTGGGCTCCCGGTGCGTCGCGGGCGTCGCGGGACGCGCGCGGCCCGGCGCCGAAGGCGTCGGCGCACAGCTGCCCGACGTGGCGGAGGAGGGGCAGGTCGAGGGCCCAGCCGGCGAACGCCCACCCCAGGTGGAGGTGGTCCAGGGCACGCGCCAGCGCCGCCACACCGCTCCGGCGGAGCCCGTCGGGCGTCTCGTAGGTGAGGCGGTACAGGACCTCGGGGTGCTCCGCCGCCGGGCGCAGCTCCAGGGCCACGGGCGCCCGGGCCGCGATCCAGCCGCCGAGGCCGGTGCACATGGAGCAGTCGGCCGCCACGTAGAGCGTCCCCGGGGTCCGGCCGGGCCACGGCCGCCAGCGGGGCAGCCAGGGGCGCACGCCCTCGCGGTAGTCCTCCCAGTCGCTCCCGAAGGCCCGGCGCAGCTGCCCTCCCTCGTGCCAGGACGCGAACCCCGCTCCGTAGGCGAACGCGACCAGGACGCCGACCAGCAGCCGGAGGTCCCCCGTCACCGGGACGAGCACCAGGTAGGCGGCGGCGACGGTCGCCTGCATGGGGTTGCGCACGTAGGCGTAGGGGCCGCTGGTGACCAGGCGCGACGGCGGGTCGTAGGGCAGCGGGGTGCCGCGGCCCGCCCGCGCGAACTCGCGGGCCGCGGCCAGGCCCGGCAGGCACGCCGCCGCGAGGACCTGGGCGACGAGCAGGGCCTCCCCCCGGTCGGGGACGGCGTCCAGCGCGTACAGCGGCAGGCCCACCATGAGCCCGAACGCCAGGACGGCCTGTGCCCACGTCCGGGCGCGGACCAGCCGGCCGCGCCGGGTCCAGTGGGCCAGCATCAGCGCGGGGATCAGGCACAGCGCCGACCCCGCGAACTCGCCGAGGAGCCAGAGGGGCCCGAGGACCACCACGGGTTCGGCGAGCGGCATGACGATCACGTCGATCCACACGAGCAGGCCGGTGAGCAGGGGGACGGGGAGGAGACGGAGCATCAGCGCGGGCAGGGCGCCCCACAGGACCGCCCAGGCGATCAGCAGGTCGACGGGCATCCCGCGCCACACGGCGCCCTCGGCGTGGAAGGACCACCAGCCCGCGTGCACCGCGTACAGGTTGAGCGGGACGAGGGTGAGCAGGGCCCACGCCCCCGCGACGATCATCGACGCGACCTCGCGCGGCCGGGGCGCGCGCCACGCGCACAGAGCGGCCAGGAGCAGCAGCGGGACGAACAGTCCGACGCCCCGGACCAGGGCCGCGGGGACCTCCGCGTCCGTCACTCCCCCTCCCCCGCGACCGCGTCCCGGAAGGTCGTCGCGAGGTACTCGGCGGCCAGGTCGGTCGTGTACGACTGGATCGGCCCGAAGTACCAGGAGGGCTCGTAGGTGCGCTCGTACTCGACGGTCCAGGTGAGGCGGGTGCCGCCGTCCTCCCTCTCCCAGACGGCCTCCGCCCGGCGCATGTCCATCCAGTTCGCGAACGCCGTGTCCCGGACCACGTCGAAGACCACGCGGCCGCCGTCGCCGTCCCGCTCGCTCTCCACGACCTCCAGCTCCATGTCGCGGGGGGTGGGCTCGGAGCCGATCCGGAGGATGCGCCTCGGGGTGAAGTCGACGACGCGGGCGTCCCCGGGCTCCAGGCCGTCCCCGGTCGCCCGGACGGGGTGGGGGAAGGGCACGGCGCGCAGGAAGAGGGCGTCGGGGGCCGCGTAGCCGGGCGGGGCGGCCAGCGCGGCGGCGACCCGCTCCGGTTCCGCGTCGATCAGCACCGACCCCTCGCCCTGGTCCGCCCGGGGGAGGAGGCTCGTCCCGGCGACGCCCTCCAGGGCGAGGACGAAGAGGACCGGTACGCCCAGCAGGGCGTGGCGTCCGCCCCGGCCGCCGGCCCCGAAGGCCTTCGCCGTCCAGGCCACGAGCCCGGCGATGCCGTAGAGCAGGGGCGCGGCGATGACCAGGCACACCGTGCCCTCGCCGAGCAGGGCCGCCGCCAGGGCGAGGCCGACGGTGGTGACGGCCATCGTGATGCCCGTGACGCTGCGCGCCCGCACGGTGAACACGACGGTCAGGGCGATCACCGCGGGGAGGCCCACGTAGAACAGCGCCGTCTGGTCGAGGCCGCCCCAGTGGTTGGCCCGCAGGGCCAGCAGGCCGGCGAAGGCCGCGAGCAGGAGCGCGGCGAGCGTCCAGCGGGCGCGGGCGGGGACGTCGGCGGGAAAGGGTTCGGGCTCGTCGCTTCGGGACATGGGGGCACCCTTCATCAAGCAGTTAAAGCACTTGGTTTAATCACTTGATTAAACCGTATGATGAACACACCCCGACCGGCAAGGGGGCTACGCGAGGAGGACCATGGCCAGGAGCGGCGGCGGACGGCGGACCAGCGAGGAGACCAAGGAGAGGCTGCTCGACGCGGCCTGCGCGGTGCTGCGGGAGGAGGGGTACTCCGGGGCGTCCGCCCGCGCCATCGCCACACGCGCCGAGGCCAACTCGGCGCTGGTCTTCTACCACTTCGGCGGGGTCGACCAGCTGCTGCTCGCGGCGCTGGACCGGTCGAGCGCCGAGCGCATGGCCATGTACCGGGAGATCGCCGGGCGCGCGAACACCCTGGAGGAGCTCGTGGAGGCGGCCCTGCGCATCTACCGCACCGACCTCGAACGCGGTTACATCACCGAGTTCTCCGAACTCGTGGCCGCCGCCGTCACCAAGCCCGAGCTCCGCACGGAGATCCGCGACCGCGCGGAGCCGTGGATCGCGTTCATCGAGCACGAGTGGAACCGCGTCCTGGGCGGATCGGCCCTCGGAAGGCTGCTGCCCGCGCGCGAGGTCGCCTACGGGGCGATCACCTTCTACCTGGGGGTCAACCTGTTCTCCGTCCTGGACGAGGACCGCACCCGCACCGAGGCGGTCTTCGAGCTGGCCGGGGAACTGGCGCCGCGGGCCAGGCTCCTCACCCTGCGCCTGCCCCGCCGCAACCGCGACGTAGGCTTGTCGCCGGCGGACCAGGAGGAGGACGCATGAGCGGTGGCGGCGGCGCGGGCGCCGGCGGGACGGGGCCGGGGGCCGGGCAGGGCGTGGCGGTGGCCCCGGGGATCGAGTTCCCCGACACCGCCGACGGGAGGACCCACGTGGCGGGCGCGGTCATCGCCGACGGCCGGGGACGCGTCTTCGCGCAGCGCCGGTCCGCGACCCGCAAGGTGTTCCCGCACTGCTGGGACATCGTCGGCGGACACGTCGAGCGGGGCGAGACCATGCTCGACGGCCTGGCCCGCGAGGTCGAGGAGGAGACCGGCTGGAGGCTCGTCGGCGTGCTCGCGGAGCTGTACCGGCTCGACTGGGACCCCGGCGACGGCGTCACCCGGCACGAGGTCGACTACCTGGTGCGGGTCGAGGGCGACCTGTCGGCGCCGCGGCTGGAGCCCGGCAAGCACACCGAGCACCTGTGGGTGGACGACTCCCTGGTGCACCGGCTGCGCGACGAACGCGACCCCGGCGACTACTTCATCACCGACATCGTGCAGCGCGGCCTCGACGCCGCCCGCGCCGCGGGCGGCTGACCCGCCGGGGCGGTCGGGCGGCGCCCGACCGCCCCGGCGGGCCCCGTCACACGGCCCGGCCCCGGGAGACCTCGGCCACCGCGAGCGGCAGCGCGTCCAGCAGGTCGGACGCGCTGATCGGCGCACCGCCGCGGGCCAGCGAGGCGGCGCGCCCGTGCAGGTAGGCACCGCACGTCGCGGCCTCGCGCGCGGGCAGGCCGGACGCCATGAGCGCTCCGACCGCCCCCGACAGCACGTCGCCGGTCCCCGCGGCGGCCAGCAGCGGCGTCCCCGTCGGGTTGGCGACCGCGGGGGCGCCCGGGTGCGCGATCACGGTGGTGGACCCCTTGAGCAGGACCGTGCACCCGAACCGGTCGGCGGCGCGCTCCGCGTGCTCCAGCCGGCGGGCCTCCACGTCGGCCCGGTCCACGTCGAGCAGTCGTGAGAGCTCACCCGCGTGCGGGGTCAGGAGCGTCTGCGGCGTCCGTGCGCGGAGCAGCGCGGAGAGCGGACCGCCCCCGCCTCCGGTGAGCAGGGTCAGCCCGTCGGCGTCGACCAGCACCGGGACCTCGCTGTCCAGGACCGCCGCGAGCTCGTCGGCGTTGGCCGGGTGGGTGCCGCGCCCGGGGCCGATGACCACGGCGGCCACCCGGCCCGGGGCCAGGTCGGTGCTGCTCTGCGGGTCGCGGAAGTCGGCGACGGCCTCCGGCCAGCGGCCGATCACCTGTTCGGCCACGCCCTTCCCCCCGCCGAAGCGGACCATCCCGACCCCGGTGCGCAGCGCGCCGCCCACGCACAGGACCGCCGCGCCCCGGTAGGGGTCGGAGCCGGCGCGGACGCCGAGGACGCCCCGGCTGTACTTGTCCTCCTCCGCACCGGGGGTCGGGAGGAGCGCGGCGATGTCCACAGCCTGTGGACGGACCAGCGCGGGCCCGGGCAGCTCCGGCCCCAGCCCGATGTCCACCAGCCGGACACGGCCCGCCCGCTCCGCCCCGGGGTCGACGAACAGGCCCGGCTTGTGGGTGCCGAACGTGACGGTGGTGTCGGCCCGGACCGCGGGCCCGGCCACCTCCCCCGTGTCCGCGTCCACCCCGCTGGGCACGTCGACGGCGACCACCGGGGCGGGGGCGTTCGAGGCGAGCACCGCCAGGGCGGCGTGCGGATCGCGCAGCCCGCCGCGCCCGCCGATGCCGACGAGCCCGTCGACGACCAGGTCGGCGTCGAACAGGGCGGCCTCCTCGGCCGCGCCGCCCGCGAACGGCAGGATCCGCCCGCCCGCGGCGCGCAGGGCGCCGGCGCCGCCCTCGTGGACGGTCCGCCCGGCCGTCAGGGCGCGCACCGACGCGCCCCGCGAGGCCAGGAGGGCGCCCGCGTACAGGGCGTCGCCCCCGTTGTCGCCGCCGCCGACCAGGAGCACCACCCCCGCCCCGTAGACCCGGGGCAGGAGCCCGGCGCACTCGGCCGCGAGCCCGGCCGCGGCCCGGCGCATCAGGGCCCCCTCGGGAACGCGCGCCATGAGCGCGCGCTCGGCTTCGCGGACGACGCTGACGGTGTGTGCTGAGTGCACCGGCTACCTCCAGAGGGGTCGATCGGCCACCATCGTGTCGCAGGTGGGACCCGTGGGGCGGACAGCGCCACACCTGGCATTCCAGGTAAGCCGATTTCAACCCGATGTCATCGTTTCACTACCCTTCGGAGTGTCGGCTTGCAACAATGGGGTGTATGCCTCGACCGAGCAAGTACGTGTCCCGGTCCGACCTCGGCTGGGGTTCCTCCCCCGCCGAGAGGGCCAACCCCCGATCCGGACTGGTCATCCACTACGACAGCGCCGACCAGGGCCTCGCCGACAAGAAGCACGAGGCGTGTGTCACATACTGGCGCAACACCCGCAAGTTCCACACCGGCCCCTCACGCGGGTGGGCCGACATCGGATACTGCGTCGACGAGAAGACGGAGATCTTCACAGAAGAGGGCTGGAAGACATTCCAGGAGATCGCCGAAGGCGATGTGGTCCTCACCCTCGATCACGAGACGGGCATGTCCCAGTGGCAGCCGCTGCTGGCGGTGAACGTCTTCCCCGCGGTACCGCGCGAGCTGATCAGGATGGAGGGGCACAGCCACTCCTCCTTGACCACGGCCCAGCACCGGTGGCCCGTCGAGCGGTTCTACCGCCGCGCGGGGACGCAGCGCCAGAAGTCGGCCGATGGTCGATGGGCGGCGACAGGGCGCGCGGAGCGCACGCAGCAGGGACGCGAACGCGTCTGGGCGACCACCGGGACCCTGACGTACGCGGACCGCATCCCCTTGTCCGCTCCCTGCGTCACTCTCCCGACCGAGCCCAAGTGGTCGGACGCCCTGGTGGAACTGGTGGCGTGGTTCTGGACCGAAGGGCACATCGAGCCGCAGAGCCGGAGCCGCGTCCCCGGCACGGGCGTGGTCGTCTACCAGTCCGAGCAGAAGAACCCGGAGAACGTGGCCAGGATCAGGGGAGCGCTGAACGCTCTCTTCGGCCCCGCGTGTGACGGCTTCCCCCGCTCCGGGGCTGCTGCGGACGGGGTCCCCCGATGGCGGGAAGCAGTCAACCGGCACCTCGTGGAGTTCCATCTCTCGGTGGACGCGGGTCGGGTGCTTCTGGACCACGCGCCCGGACGCGTTCCCGGATACGGGTTTCTCCGGTCCCTCACACGGGCTCAGCTCGGCCTGTTCATCGAGGCCTCCCTGCTGGCCGACGGACACAACAGCCGAACCGCCGACGTACAGGCCCTCAGCCAGAAGAGCCGGGAGGCGGCGGAGGCCTTCCAGTTCGCCGTGATCCTGGCGGGACATGCGACGTCGTTGCGGAGGCGCCCGCCGACGCCGTCGACGGAGTACGACATGTGGAAGGTCGAACTGCGGCGCAAGACCCACTTCGCGCCCAAGGCCGCGCAAACGCGGAAGTCGGCCTTCTCCATCACGAAGGAACCCTACGAGGGCCGCATCTGGTGCCCGACCACGCCGAACGGAACCTGGCTCGCACGGCGGGCGGGCACGGTGTACTTCACCGGGAACTCGTTCATGGCGTGTGCCCACGGATATGTCCTGGAAGGCCGCGGTCTGTACCGCACCCAGGCCGCGCAGCCCGGGGGCAACACCTCCCACTACTCGGTGACCCTGGCCACGGGCCCGAAGGACGCCATCACACCCGAGCAGATCAACGCCGTCCGCCAGCTGCGCCAGTGGCTGATGGAACCGGACACCTCCATCTCCGGCAAGGTGCTCGGCCACCGCGACTTCATCTCCACCTCGTGTCCCGGGGACAGGGCCTACAAGCTCGTCAAGGACGGGACCTTCGCCAAGAAGCCGGACGAAACCGAGGGAGATGACGTGCCCAGACATCGCAGGTTCGAGAAGGACGACGCACAGGAGCTGGCACCCGCCACGTGGGCCAGTCTCAAGTTCGACCGCCGCCACGACGGCCACCGGGGCGACCTGTACGCCCTCGTGGGACCGGACGAGCCGGACGGGGCGCTCTACGACCTCTCCGTGGGCGTCACCCTCCAGGGACTGGCCTCGGGGACCGAGGTACAGCTGCGCGCCACGGAGTACGAGTCCGACGGCAGCGGCGGCTGGAAGGTGGCCCGCAACCGCCCCATCGAGAGTCCGGTGCAGGCGGCGGGGAACGGGCACTTCACCTACGCCTGGAAGGGCAATCTCGCCAAGGGCAGGCGCGTGCGGGTGCGGGTCGCGCAGTTCGGGGAAGCGAGCGCGCAGGTCACCTCGGCCACCGCCGAGGTCTTCTACTGGCCCAAGTAGGCCGTGGCCCTCCGTGGCCGCCGCCGGATCGGCCCCACGGTCCCGTCCGGCCCCGGCGGGCGAGGGGGCGCCCCCGGCGCCCCCTCGGCGCCCGTCCCGGGGCACCGGGACACGGGAACGCCCCGGCCGCGCTCAGGCGCGTCCGGGGCGTTCCGCCGTTCGTCCGGGCGGGTCAGCCGACCGGGATGACGATCGGCTCCTCCATCCCGAAGCTCGGGTCGAACCGGAGCTCGGTGACGGTCACCTCGCCCACCGTCGCGAGCTGCCCGGAGATGCTGTCCCCGGGCGCGACGGACACGGCTTCCATCTGGGTGATGTCGGCGAAGATCGTCTCGGCCCAGTCGGAGCGCTCCGTGCCGTCGTCGAGCACGAAGGTGAAGTAGATCGGGTTGACGTCCAGGGCCTCGGACGAGTCGTTGGTGATCTCGACGTCCACCACGGTGTAGGTGGTGTCGTCGATGACGTCGCCGGCGGTGCCGCTCTGGGTGGCGCTGGCGGTGACGCCGCCCTGCTCGACGGGCGCCTCCTCCTCGGCCGGCTGGGACTCGGTGTCGTCCGCCGACTCCTCTGCGGAGGAGGTCGTGGTGGGCTGCGCGACCGGTTCGTCGCCCCCCGCCAGGGAGGCGATGATGACGATGAGCACGATGGCGATGATCACCACGCCGAGGCAGCCTCCGACCCCGATGCCGACCTTGGCGCCGGTGGACATGCCCTTCTTGGGCGGCGGGCCGTAGGGGGGTTGGCCGCCGGGGGGCATGTCGTAGGGGGGCTGACCGCCGTAGGGCGGCTGCCCGCCGGTGGGCCCGCCGTAGGGCGGCTGGCCCCCGCCGGGGTCTCCGTAGGGCGGCTGCCCGCCGGTGGGACCGCCGTAGGGGGGCTGGCCGCCGTAGGGCGGCTGCTGGGGGCCCGAGGGGTACTGGGGATAGGACACGGGGGTGCTCCGGCTCTCGTGCACGATGCGGTGGAAGGGGATGCGCCGCCTACACCGTGCACCGTCGGGTGAACACGTGCGGCTGCGAGGACAATATCCGACATGACCGCATCGCGTTCGCGCTGTTCCCCGCCCGACGCGTCCGGTTCCGGACACGGCCGCGGGTGGGAACACCGGCGCCCCGGACGTATCCGGCCGGACCCCGGTGGCGGACACGGTGCGGCACGGTGTTCGATGCCGCCCGCCCCTGTGAGGTTCTCCACGGCCGCGCCCCGTCCCGGGGTCCGCCGGCCCGGCACCGGGTCCGCTCCGCGGTCCGCCGCTCCCGGGGCCGGTCGCGTGGTGGGCGATCGCGCGGCGGGGAAGGCGCTCCGTCCCCGCCCCGCCGCCCCCGCCGTGGAGGTGCGCGTCGTAGGTTGTTCGCGGTCCCCACCCCCTGAGGAGGCGCCTGTGCTGATCGACCACCTGTCCTGGCCGCTGACCGTCGCCCACCGCGGCGCCCGGTCGACCGCCCCCGAGAACACCCTGGAGGCCGTCGCGGCGGCGATCGACGCCGGGTCGGACCTGATCGAGGTCGACGTCCACCTCGCCGCCGACGGGTCGCTGGTCCTGTGCCACGACACGACCCTGAACCGGACGCACGGCGTCGCCCTGCCCGTGTCCGGACTGACCGCCACGGCGGTGAAGAGGTGGCCCGTCCGGTCGGCGTCCCGGCTCGGGCTGACCGGGTGGCCGGACGTGCCCACCGTCACGCTCAACGAGGTGTTCGCCCGTTTCGCCCATGCCCCGGTCGCCTGGCTGATCGAGGCCAAGTACCCGCCCGCCCCGACCGGAGCCCGACTCGACGCCGTCGGCGACGCCATCGTCGACCACGTGCTCCGCTGGAACCTGGCCGGCTCGGTGATCGTCCAGTCGTTCCAGCGGCGCCCCGGTCTGCGTGCGATCGCCGCCGGGCTCCCGGCCGGGTACATCGAGACCGCCGGCGGCAGCGACCCCTGCGAGCTCCGTGACCAGGGCTTCGACTACTACGGGATGCGCAAGGACGCCCCGCCCGACCGGATCGCGGCGGCCGCCGACGCCGGGCTGCGCCCCCTCGTCTACACGGTCAACCGGCGCAGCGAGCGGGACGCGGCGCTCGCGGCCGGCGCGGCGGGGATCGTCACCGACGACCCCCTCTACCTGGCCGGACGCGCGCCGGGCCCGGACCTGTACGCCCTGGGCACCTGGCCGCACGGCCACCTGCCCTCACCGGTGAACCCGGTCATGGGCGTGCTCACCGGCTCGGCCCTGGAGCTGGCGCCCGAGCGGATGGAGGCGGGGGTGCCGGGGAACTACACCGCCGCCGTCCTCGGTTCGCTCAGCCACGAGGCGCCGCCGGGGTCGTGGACGTGGGAGGTGCGGGTCGCCCTCCTGGAGGCGACGAGCGCCACCCGGTCCGCGCAGGTCCAGTTCTGCATGGGGTCGGACGTGGGCTACCACGACGACGACCACGGCCGCGTCGACTGCTACAACGTCCTGCTGCGGCCGAACGGGACACTCGACCTCTACGCGGCGGCCGACGGCGCCGCGACCCGCCTCGCGACCGCGACGGGTCCGGCGGTCCCCGTGTCCGCGAGTGACCCGGTGTACGTGCCGCTGCGCATCGAGGTCTCCCCCACGCACGTGGGCGTCAGCCGCCCGGACGTCTCCGGGGTCGTGGCCGCGGCCGCCGACCCCCGGTTCCGGGGCGGCTACGTGGGCGTCGGGGTCCGCTCCGTCAGGGCGCGCTTCGCGCCGGGGTCCCGGGCCTGACCGCGCCGGCGCGGGAGCGCCCGGCACGTCGGCGCCCGGGGCTGCCGGCCCGGCGTTCCGGACCGGCCGTGGGGCGCCTGTAGCGCGGGAGAGCGCCGGATGCGATCGGCGCCCGGGGCGGGGGCGGGGGGGGGGCCCCCCCCCCCCCCCCCCCCCCGGCGCGGGGCCCCCCGGGGGGGGGGGGCGCCCCCCCCCCCACAGCATGTGGTGTCATAATGAGTTGTGGG
>NZ_JBIWMK010000009.1:68769-334984 GCF_044766605.1 Nocardiopsis sp. NPDC101807
CGGGGGGGGGGGGGGGGGGGGGGGGCGGGGGGCGGGGGGCGCGGGGGGGGGGGCGGGGGGCCCCCCGGCCCCGCGGCCCCCGCCCGTTCGGGCTCCCCGGTTGGCACGGGGGCCGAACGGAGTACTACGCTGTGTCGTAGACAAGTGTGGTGCGCGGACCGCTGACATGGGCGGACGCGGCGGAGTGCGAGCGGAGGCGGCGTGGTCGACTGGCTGACCATGACGATTCAGATGGTGTCGCTGGCGATGGCCGGCTGGTGCCTCGTCTCGACCTTCCGCGACCAGCCCATGGTGGTCCCCCACCTGGTCGGCATGGGCGTCCTGTGGCTGCTCGTGCTCGGACAGGTGGGCGTCTCCGTGGCCGCCATGGTCGGCGGCGACCGCCCCGCCGAGACGGCGATGTACGTGTCCTACCTGGCGACGGTGGCGCTGCTGCCGCCCGCGTGCGCCGTGTGGGGGTTCATGGAGCGGAGCAAGTGGGGTCCCGCGGTGATCGCCTTCGCGTGCCTGATCCTGCCCGTCCTGTTCGTCCGCCTGGAACAGCTCTGGAGCCCCGTTGCCTGAGACGTCCGCGCCCACCGGGGCCAAGACCCTGCGCACCGGTCCCGGCCGGCTCCTCGTCGCCGTGTACGGGGTGTTCGCGCTGGCGGCGACCGCCCGCGGGAGCTACCAGCTGGCCACGCGGTTCGACGAGGCGCCGACGGCCTACACGCTGTCGCTGTTCGCCGGGATCGTCTACCTGGTGGCGGCGGTGGGCCTGGCCCGTGCAGGGCGGACCTCGCGGCGGGTCGCCCTGGTCTCGTGCGCCGTCGAGATGGCGGGCGTCCTGGTGGTGGGGACGGCGAGCGTGTTCTGGCCGTCCGTCTTCCCCGAGGACACCGTGTGGTCCGGTTTCGGCAGCGGCTACCTGTTCATCCCGCTCGTGCTGCCGGCGCTGGGCCTGTGGTGGATCCTGCGGGTGCACCGCATGGACCGTGACTGACCGGGCCGGTCGCGTCCCCGGGGCGGGGCCCCGGATCCGTGTGCGGCGGACGGCGTCCGGTTAGGCTGTCGCCCATGTCAGAACCCTCGTCCCTCCCGGTGGCCGTGTCGGCCGACTGGCTCCGCGAGCACCGCGACCAGGTGGTCCTCGTCGACTCCCGCTGGTACCTCGACGGCCGTTCCGGCCGTGACGCCTACCGCGCCGGGCACCTGCCCGGCGCCGTCTTCGCCGACGTGGACACCGACCTCGCCGCCCCGGCGGGCCCCGGGGTCGGCCGCCACCCGCTGCCCTCGCCCGAGGACTTCGCCGCGGCGCTGGGCCGCCTCGGCGTCGGGGACTCCGCCCGCGTGGTCGTCTACGACGACGCCGGGGGCTCCGTGGCCGCCCGCCTGGTGTGGATGCTCCGCGCCCTGGGAACCCCTGCCGCGTTCCTCGACGGAGGCATGCGGACGTGGACCGGCGGCCTGGAGGAGGGGGAGGCCGCCCCCACGGCCGCGCGCCGGACGGCACGGCCCTGGCCGCCCGCACTGGTGGTGGACACCGACACGGTCCTAGCGGAGGCCGGCGAGCCCGCCGACCTGCTCGTCGACGCCCGCGCCTACGAACGCTTCACCGGCGAGCGGCCCGCGCCGGTGGACGCCCGCCCCGGGCACGTGCCGGGCGCCCGCAGCGCCGAGTGGACGGCGAACCTGGACGGCGACGGCCTCCTCGCCGCGCCGGAGGTCCTGCGCGAGCGCTTCGCCTCCCTGGGCGCCGACTCCGCCAGGACCATCACCGCGTACTGCGGTTCGGGGGTCACCGCCTGCCACGACCTGTTGGCCCTCGAACACGCGGGGTACGCCGGCGCCCGCCTGTACCCGGGCTCCTGGAGCCGGTGGGGCGGGGACGACTCGCTCCCCGCGGAGACCGGCGACCCCCGCGCCTGACGGGCCGTCCGCTCCCGGCGGCCCGCCCCGCGGGCGGCCGGGGCCGTCCCGGACCGACCACGCACCGTCGTGACCTGTCGCGATCCGGTCTCGGAGGGAACCGGCGCCCCCTGTGCGGCGTCCGACCAGTCAGTAGGATTGCCCGGCCCGGGGAACGACGCGGCCGGGGCACATCCGACACCCCGCCCCCGCACCCCGCTCCACCGCGAAACGAGGAACCTTGTCCGTCGAACTCGTTCTGCTGTTCATCCTCCTCATCGTCGCCGCCGTCGCCGGCGTCCTGATCTATCTCCAGCGCTCCAGGCAGCGGCAGGCGGCGCCCCCGCCGCCCGCGGCTCCCCGGGACCCCTTCGCCGACCAGGGCGACAGCGCCGCCGGGGACCCCCGCTCCATCAAGGCCGGCGACATGATCGACTGGGGCGCCGAGCGGACGTGGATCCGCGGCACCCTGCGCCTGTCCGAGGGCGGCTACGTCTGGTCCGAGCACTTCCTGGAGGTCGAGGGCGGCAAGCGCTGGCTCTCGGTCGAGGAGGACCCGGACGTGGAGCTCGCCCTGTGGTCCGGGCGCCCGGACCTGGAGCTGACCCCGCACAGCAAGACCATCGAACTGGAGGGCGTCACCTACCGCCTCCAGGAGAAGGGCAGCGGCTCCTACCGCTCCGAGGGCACCACCGGCCTCAAGGCGCAGGGCGGCCTCGACTACGCCGACTACGAGTCCTCGGACGGCAGGCTCCTGTCGTTCGAGCGGTTCGACCACGGCGGCTGGGAGGCCAGCACCGGCACCAAGGTCGCCCCCGGCACGTTCACCATCTACCCCGGGAGCTGATCCGCACGTGCGCGCGAGCATCAGCGCCCCCTTCGTCGACACCGGCGCGGACGACCTCGTCTGGACACTGGGGCATCCGCCGACCGAGCCGCTGGCCTCCCGCTCCCTCCGGGTGGCGGGCGCCAGGGTCGAACTGCGCGTGCTGGGGGCCTCGCACCAGGTCGTCGTCACGCCGGATTCCGGCGGAGGAGCCCTGGTGGAGACGGTCGCCTGCCTGCCCGGCCTGCCGGGCGGGCTCCCCGGGCGCGCGGAGCGCCCGGACCGGGGCGGCTACCGTTTCGGCTCCCTCGTGGAGACCCTCGCGCGCGGCGAACTGGCCGACCGCGTGGAACGGCTCCACCGCGAGGTGGCCGATTCCCCCGGCGGCCTCCTCGTCGCCTTCCCCGGCGACCCCCTGGCGATCACCGCCCTGCACCTGACCCCTCTCGGCGGTTCTCCCCTCGGCTGGCGCACCTGGCACGCCTATCCGCAGACAGGCGAACTGGTGACGACCACCTCGACGATGACCACTCCCCCCAGTCCGGAGAGATCCGCACCATGAACGCATACGAGGAAACCCACGAGAACAGGAACAAGATCATCACGGTGGTCGTCGTCGTCGGCGTCATCCTCCTGATCCTGATCCTGCTGAGCGCCTGCAACAGCAACAGCAACAACTACTGCCCCGACGACGACGTCGTCGCCGTGGAGGGCTATGACGACGACGACTGCGAGGGGTCCTCGTCGGGTTCCGGCGGTGGCGGCGGGTTCTTCTTCTTCGGAGGGACCGGCGGCAGCTACCGGAACGACAACAGCAGCAGCTACAACAGCGGCAGCAACAACTACCGGAACGACAACGGCAGCGGCAGCAGCTACCGCGGCGGCGGGAGCAGCTTCGGCAAGTAGTCCCCGCGTCCCCGGCGACCCCGCGACCGACAACCCGACGACGTCACCCCCTCTACGGACAGGACCATGAACGAGATCCTCTTCAACTCCCTCGCAGCCCTCGCCTACGGCGGTGTGGGCATCGCCATCCTCGTGGCGGGCTACCTGATCACCGACCTGCTCACCCCCGGCAAGCTGCACCAGCTGATCTGGGAGAACCGCAACCGCAACGCCGTGCTGCTCGTGTCCGCGAACACGCTGGGCTCGGCGATCATCGTCACGTCGGCGATCCTGTCCAGCGACTCGGAGATCGGCCTGGGCGCCGGCCTCCTCTCGGCCGCGGTCTACGGTGTGATCGGCCTGGGCGTCATGGCCCTGTCGTTCCTGCTGATCGACCTCATCATCCCGGCCAAGATCGCCCAGATCATCAGCAACGACGAACCGCACCCGGCCACCTGGGTGAGCGCCACCGCGCACGTGGCCATCGCGCTCGTCGTGGCCGCCGCCCTCACCTGACGCCGCCGGGACCGCAGGGCCCCTGACCCCGGCCGCAGCCCCACCCGCACCACCACACGAAGGCATCCGCGTTGACTGAGAACACGACCCGCGCCCGGCCAGGACTCCCGGTCCCCGCCAGGGCCGCACGGTTCCTGGTGCTGCTGGCGGTGTTCATCTGCGCGGCCTGCGGCCTGGTGTACGAGCTGGCGCTCGTCGCCATCGGCAGCTACCTGCTGGGCAACACCATCACCCAGGCCTCCGTGGTGCTGTCCGTGATGGTGTTCGCCATGGGCGTGGGGTCGCTGCTGTCCAAGCGCTTCCAGGCCAGCCCCGCGGTGTCGTTCGCGGTGATCGAGGGGCTGCTCTCCCTGGTCGGCGGCCTGTCGGTGCTCCTGCTGTACGGGGCCTTCGCCTGGTTCTCCGCCTACCAGCCCGCCCTGGTGGTGCTGTCGTTCGTCATCGGTCTGCTCATCGGCATGGAGATCCCCCTGCTGATGACGCTGATCCAGCGGATCCGCAGGCAGGAGGCCTCGGAGGCGGTCGCGGACCTGTTCGCGGCCGACTACGTGGGCGGGCTGATCGGCGGTCTGGCCTTCCCGTTCCTGCTGCTGCCGCTGCTGGGCCTGCCCCGGGGCGCGCTGGTGGTGGGGGCGCTGAACGCGGTGGTGGGCGTCGCGGTGGTGCTCTGGCTCTTCCGCTCGGAGCTGACCCGGCGCGCCTACGCGGGTCTGGGCCTCGGCCTGGCCGCCATCATCGCGGTGCTCGGCCTGGCCTACGTGTACGCCGACCGGTTCGAGGTGGACGCCCGCCAGGCGATGTACCGCGACCCGATCGTGCACGCGGAGCGCTCCGAGTACCAGGAGATCGTGCTCACGCGCTCCCTGGACGGCGAGGACGTGCGCATGTTCCTCAACGGGAGCCTCCAGTTCTCGACCCTGGACGAGTACCGCTACCACGAGTCGCTGATCCACCCCGCGATGGACGGGCCGCACGGGAGCGTGCTGGTCCTGGGGGGCGGGGACGGCCTCGCCCTGCGGGAGGTCCTGGCCTACGACGACGTGTCCTCGGTGACGCTGGTGGACCTGGACCCCGCGGTGATCGAGCTGGCGTCCACGGACCCGGTGATCACGGAGCTGAACGGGGACTCGTTCGAGGACCCGAGGGTGGAGGTGGTCAACACCGACGCCTTCCAGTGGCTGCGCGAGAACGGGGAGGGCTTCGACGTGGTCGTCGCCGACCTGCCGGACGGCGACGACACCTCCACGTCCAAGCTGTACTCGGTGGAGTTCTACTCGCTCCTGCGGCACGCCCTCGCCGACGACGGCCGCCTGGTGGTGCAGGCGGGTTCGCCGTTCTTCGCGCCCGACGCCTTCTGGAGCGTGGACCGCTCGCTGGAGGAGGCGGGGTTCTCGACCACCCCGTACAACGTGGACGTGCCGAGTTTCGGGAACTGGGGCTTCTACCTGGCGGCCGTGGGCCCGGCGCCCGAGCTGGACGTGCCGGACGACGCGCCACCGCTGCGGTTCCTGGACGAGCCGCTGTTGGACGCGGCGCAGGTCTTCCCGAGGGACCGGCGTGGGAGCGACGCCGAGGAGTCGACCCTGATGCACCCCCGGGTGATGGCCTACCACCAGGGCGCCTGGCGCGGTTACTGACGCCGCGCCGCCACGGCCGGCGGGGGCGCGGGGCCGGGACGGCCCCGGCGCGCCCTCCCGTGGAGTGGACACCGCGCGGCCTGGAACTGTGGGCCAGTGGGCGGCCACGCGGTGGGTCTGTGCGGGGGGCGGACGTCGTGCCGGACGTTCGCACGTCGGCCCGCGACCGGGTCCATCCTGTCCCGGGTGGCGGGCTTCCGCGGGGTCGCCACGCCGCCCCGGTCCCCGCACAGGCCAAGCCCTTACCCAGCCTTACCGCCCCTTTTCCGACAGGAGACGGGCCGCCCGGCGCGCCGGGCGGCCCGTCGGCCGCCGCGTGCCCGGGGCGGGCGGGGGTCGGCCCGGTCCCGCGCGCGGAAGGGCGCGGACGCTCCCGGGGTCAGCCCCTCTCCTGGGCGGCGAGGGCGGTCACGGCGCCCAGTTCCCAGCAGGCCTCGCGGGCGGCGGCGTCGGGGCTGCCGTGGACGGTGACCGGGGGCCGGTGGCGCTCCCAGCCGATGCCCTTCGCGATGGACTCCACCGCGCGGACGGCTCCGGCGGTGTCGTTGTCCCCGTGCACGTAGAGGGAGTAGGGCATCCCCTCCGTCTCCCCCTGGGCCGGGTAGAACACCGTGTCGAAGAAGTGCTTGAGCGCGCCGGACATGTAGCCGATGTTGGCCGGGGTCCCCAGGACCAGCGCGTCGGCCCCGAGCAGGTCGCTGACGGTCGCGGACAGTGCCGCCTTCGACCGCACCTCCACCCCTTCGATATCGTCGTCGCGGGCACCGTCGAGCACGGCCCCCAACATCTCCCGGGTGGCGGGTGAGACCGTGTGGTGAACGATGAGAAGTCGTGCCATGCCCCCACAGTAGGCAGTCGAACGCGTCTGGAACTGTCGGCCTCCGGCCGGCGTCACACTCAGCACGGGCAAGACGGCCCGGCCGCCTCCCGACCCGCCCGCAGCAGAAAGCCAGGACCTCCATGAGTCAGCCTCCTCCCCCGAACGGCCCTTACCAGGGACCTCCGACCGGTGGCCAGCCGCCCATGGGCCCTCCCCCGCCGGGTGGGCCCTACGGCCCCGGCGGCCCGTCCGACGGCTACCCGTCCGGGCCCTACGGCCCTCCCGGCGGAGACCCCTACGGTCCCCCCGGCGCAGACCCCTCCGGGCCCTACGGCCCTCCCGGCGGGGACCCCTACGGTCCCCCCGGGGGTGACCCGTACGGTCCCCCCGGCGGGGACCCCTACGGCCCTCCCGGCGGGGGCCCGTACGGCCACCCCGGCGGACCGGGCGGGCCCTACGGCCCCGGCGGCCCCCAGCCCCCCTACGGCCCCGGCCCGCAGGGGCCGAAGAAGAGCTCCCCGTGGCTGTGGGTCGGCCTGGGCTGCGGCGGCCTGTTCGTCATCGGCGTCATCCTCGTGGTGCTCATCGCCTTCGTCTTCAACGACCGGGGCACGTCGGGCGGCGGCTCCACGACGGTCACGACCGAGAGCCCCGGCGAGGGCTCCGGCGAGTCCGGTGGCGGCGGCGGTGGCGGCGGTACCGGCGAGACCGTCGAGCACAACGGCATCCTCTACACGATCACCGGCACCGAGGTCACCGACGAGGTCGGCGGTTACACCGCCGACGGTGAGTACGTCATCGTGCACCTCGACGTGGCCTACGCCGGCACCGACACGTTCTGGCGCGACGAGCAGCACCTGTACACGGCCACCGGCGAGCAGTTCGAGGAGGACTACGACGCCACCGGCACGCTCGGCGACTCCATGTGGAGCGACCTGCCCACCGACGGCACGCCGGTGAGCCTGAGCATCGCCTTCGACGTGGACTCGGCCGCCGACATCACCCACATCGGGCTGAGCTCGGAGACGTACGGCGGGGACGAGATCGAGGTCGAGATCAGTCCCTGACCCGCACCCGCCCCGGACACGGGGCCGAGCGCGAGCGGGGCCGTCGGAATCCCTTCCGGCGGCCCCTCGCCGTGTCCGCCGAAAGGCATGTGCGGTTCCCCGAAATTTCTCGGGAAAACGGCGCGAAACCTGTGTTTTCCTCCGAATTGTTTTCACCCGGAAACGCCATTATGCCCCTGTTGTGCAAGATGAGGAAACAGGAAACACCGACTTATCACATGAACGGGGATGTCGAACGTTGACCCCCCGTTCCCCTCTTCTCTAAGGTGCGACTCTCACGCGCACAGCCCGCCGCGCCCACCGCACGACCACCGGCGCCACCAGGGGGTACGCGGGCCGCCAGCCGAGGAGCGAGGAAGCCATGCCGAACAACGTCCGCGCCGCGCTCGTCCAGACGGAATGGACGGGCGACACCGGGTCCGCGCTCGCCGCCCACGAGGAGTACGCGCGCGAGGCGGCGGCGCAGGGCGCCCGGATCATCGGTTTCCAGGAAGTGTTCAACGCCCCCTACTTCTGCCAGGTGCAGGAGGCGGAGCACCACCGCTGGGCGGAGCCCGTCCCCGACGGCCCCACCGTCACCCGGTTCAGCGCCCTGGCCCGGGAGCTGGGCACGGTGATGGTGCTGCCGGTCTTCGAGGTCGAGAAGCCCGGCTTCTACTACAACACCGCCGCCGTCGTCGACGCGGACGGCGCCTACCTCGGCAAGTACCGCAAGCACCACATCCCGCAGGTCGAGGGCTTCTGGGAGAAGTACTACTTCCGCCCCGGCAACCTCGGCTGGCCCGTGTTCGACACCGCCGTCGGCCGTGTCGGGGTCTACATCTGCTACGACCGCCACTTCCCGGAGGGGTGGCGTGCGCTCGGCCTGGCCGGGGCACAGCTGGTGTACAACCCGTCCGCGACCAGCCGCGGCCTCTCCGGCCACCTGTGGAAGCTCGAACAGCCGGCCGCCGCGGTGGCCAACGCGTACTTCGTCGCCGCCATCAACCGCGTGGGCGTGGAGGAGTACGGCGACAACGACTTCTACGGGACCAGCTACTTCGTGGACCCGCGCGGGCAGTTCGTCGGCGATGTCGCCTCGGACACCTCGCCGGAGCTGGTCGTCCGCGACCTCGACCTCGACCTGGTCGACCGGGTCCGGCAGCAGTGGGCGTTCTACCGGGACCGCCGCCCGGACGCCTACGGTCCCCTGGTCGAGGGCTGAGAGGGGGAGCGGACCCATGGAACGCACCGTCATCAGCGGCGGCCTGGTCGTCACCGCCTCGGAGGAGGCGGAGGCCGACGTCCTCGTCGAGGGGGAGCGGATCGCCGCCCTGGCCCTGCGCGGCAGCGACACCGCGCGCTCCTGGGCCGCGAGCGGCGCCCGCACCGTCGACGCCGCCGGCCACTACGTGGTCCCGGGCGGGGTCGACGGCCACACCCACATGGAGATGCCCTTCGGCGGCACCCGCTCGGCCGACACCTTCGAGACGGGCACCCGCGCCGCCGCCTGGGGCGGGACCACCACGATCGTCGACTTCGCCGTCCAGGGCCGGGGGAGGTCCGTACGCGCCGGGGTGGACGAGTGGATGGCCAGGGCCGAGGGGAGGTGCGCGATCGACTACGCCTTCCACGCGATCCTGTCCGACGTCGACGAGTCCTCCCTGAGGGAGATGGACGCCCTGGTGGACGAGGGCGTCACCTCCTTCAAGCTCTTCATGGCCTACCCCGGCGTGTTCTACAGCGACGACGGCCGGATCCTCCGCGCCATGCAGCGCGGCGCGTCCAACGGCGCGCTGACCATGGTGCACGCCGAGAACGGCATCGCCATCGACGTGCTGGTCGAGCAGGCCCTCGCCGAGGGCAGGACCGACCCCCGCCACCACGGGGAGGTGCGCAAGGCCCTGCTGGAGTCGGAGGCCACCCACCGCGCCGTCCAGCTCGCCCGCGTCGCCGGGGCGCCCCTGTACGTGGTGCACGTGTCCGCCCGGGAGGCCGTGGAGGAACTGGTCCGGGCCCGCGACATGGGCCTCAACGTGTTCGGGGAGACCTGCCCGCAGTACCTGTTCCTGTCCGCCGACAACCTGGCCGAGCCGGGCTTCGAGGGCGCCAAGTACGTGTGCTCCACGCCGTTGCGCCCGCGGGAGCACCAGGAGCACCTGTGGCGGGCCCTGCGCACGAACGACCTGTCCGTCGTCTCCACCGACCACTGCCCGTTCTGCTTCAAGGGGCAGAAGGACCTGGGTGTCGGCGACTTCTCCAAGATCCCCAACGGCATGCCCGGGGTGGAGCACAGGATGGACCTGCTGCACCAGGCGGTGGTGGAGGGGCGCATCGACCGGCGCAGGTGGATCGAGATCGCCTGCGCCACGCCGGCCCGCATGTTCGGCCTCTACCCCTCCAAGGGCACGATCTCGCCGGGCGCGGACGCCGACATCGTCGTCTACGACCCGCACGCGGAACAGGTCCTGTCGGCCGCGACCCACCACATGAACGTGGACTACTCCGCGTACGAGGGCAGACGGGTCACCGGGAGGGCGCGCACGGTCCTCTCGCGCGGCCGCGTCGTCGTGGACGGCGGCGCCTACCTGGGCGAGGCCGGCCACGGCCGGTACGTGCCCCGTTCCACCTGCCAGTACCTGATCTGACCGCCCGAGGGGACACGACATGGACTTCGGACTCGTCCTCCAGACCGACCCGCCCGCCGACCTGCTGGTCGAGCGGATGGTGCGCGCCGAGGCCAACGGCTTCACCCACGGGTGGACCTTCGACTCGGTCGTGCTCTGGCAGGAGCCCTTCGTCATCTACAGCCGCGTCCTGGAGCGCACCGAGCGCCTGGTCGTGGGACCGATGGTGACCAACCCCGGCACACGCGCGTGGGAGGTGACCGCGTCCCTGTTCGCCACCCTGAACGACATGTTCGGGAACAGGACGGTGTGCGGGATCGGCCGGGGCGACTCGGCGATGCGGGTGGCGGGGCGCAAACCCGCGACGCTGGACCGCCTCTCCCTCGCGATGGGGGCGATCAAGGACCTGGCCGAGGGCCGGGAGGCGGAGGTGGACGGCACGCCCATGCGCCTGCCGTGGGTCCGCGGCGGCTCCCTGCCCGTGTGGATGGGCGCCTACGGCCCGAAGGCGCTGGACCTGGCGGGGCGCCGGGCCGACGGTTTCATCCTCCAGCTGGCCGACCCGTACCTGACCGAGTGGATGGTCGCGGCGGTGCGGGCGGCCGCGGCCGGCGCCGGGCGCGATCCCGCGTCGGTGAAGGTGTGCGTGGCGGCCCCCGCCTACGTGACCGACGGCTCCCCGGAGGCGCTGGCCCACGCGCGCGAGCAGTGCCGGTGGTTCGGCGGGATGGTCGGCAACCACGTCGCCGACCTGGTCGCGCGGTACGGCGAGTCCGGCGCCGTGCCGCAGGAGCTGACCGACTACATCCGGGCCCGCGAGGGGTACGACTACAGCCACCACGGACGGGTGGACAACCCCGACACCCGGTTCGTCCCGGACGCGATCGTGGACCGGTTCTGCCTGGTGGGCCCGGTCGAGGAGCACGTCGCGAAGCTCGAACGGCTGCGGCGCGCCGGTGTGGACCAGTTCGCGGTCTACGCGATGCACGACGACGTGGACGGGGTCGTCGAGGCCTACGGCCGCGACGTGGTACCCGCCCTCTCCTGAGGTCCGGGAGCACCTGGCCGGGTGGGACGCGGGGAGGCGGACGGCGCCCCCGCGCGCGGGCGGCCGCACACCGTTCCGGAGCCCGGCGGGGCCCGCTTCCCGGGGCGCGCGGGGAGACGTCATCTCACCCCGGTGACGTGCGAGGATATTCGGTGACCTCTGCACAATCCGGACTTTCCGTGCATGCCGCCGGGCTCCGTCCCCCGCGGGCCCGGCGCCGCCACCCCACCACGCTCCCCGCCAGCACCACCGAAACCAGGTGTCCCGTGACCCAAGCCCCGCCGTCCCCGGAACCCGCCGTCGTCACCCATCCCGACGGACGCGTGTCCCTGGCGGAGGGCTCCGCCCTCCCCGAGAGCCCCTTCGTCAACGCCGACCTCCAACCGGTCCCGATCTCCCGGCGCGACTGGGGCACGGGCAGCTTCACCGCCCTGTGGGTGAGCATGTCGGTCAGCATCCCGGCGTGGACCCTGGCCAGCGGCCTGATCGCGGCCGGCATGGACTGGCGCCAGGCGATGCTCGCCGTCGTCCTCGGCAACCTCGTCGTGCTGCTGCCGATGGTGCTGACCGGCCACGCCGGAGCCAAGTACGGCATCCCGTTCCCGGTGTTCGCCCGCGCCTCCTTCGGCCTGCGCGGCGCCAACCTGCCCGCGCTGCTGCGAGGCGCGGTGGCGTGCGGCTGGTACGGCATCCAGACCTGGGTCGGCGGCCAGGGCGTGTACGTCCTCCTCGGACGCCTGCTCGGCGACGGGTGGACCGGCGCCGCGCAGGTCGGCGGCAACCCGTGGACCCTGTGGCTGTCCTTCGGCCTGTTCTGGGCGGCCCAGCTCGCGATCATCCTGTGGGGCATGGAGGGTGTGCGCCGCGTCCAGGTGTGGGCCGCGCCGCTGATGGTCGTCGGAGGCCTCGCGCTGCTGGCGTGGATGGCCGTCGAGGCGGGCGGCGTCGCCCCGATGCTCTCCCTGGACTCCGGCGAGGCCCTGGACTGGGGCCCGTCCTTCTGGGCGCTGTTCTTCCCGTCCCTCATGGGCGTCATCGGCTACTGGGCGACCCTGACCCTGAACATCAGCGACTTCACCCGGTTCTCCGCGTCGCAGCGGTCCCAGGTCGTGGGCCAGACGCTCGGCCTGCCCACCACGATGACGCTGTTCTCCCTGTTGGCCGTGATGGTCACGGCGGGCACCGCCTCCGTGTACGGCGAGCCGCTGTGGAACCCGATCGACATCGTCGCGCAGATGGGCAGCGGTCTCGGCCTGCTCTTCGCGGTCTTCGTCGTGCTGCTCGCGACGGTGTCCACCAACATCGCCGCGAACCTGGTCGGCCCGGCCTACGACCTGGCCAACCTGAGGCCGAGGCTGATCAGCTTCCGCACCGGAGCGGTCATCACGTGCTTCCTCAGCGTCCTCATCTTCCCGTGGAAGCTGCTGGAGAACGAGAACGTGTACATCTTCACGTGGCTCGGCACCGTGGGCGGCGTCCTCGGCACCGTGGCGGGCATCCTGCTCGCCGACTACTGGCTGCTGCGCCGCACGAGGATGAACCTGGCCGCGCTGTACGAGCGCGGATCGGAGTACTGGTACGCGCACGGGTGGAACTGGCGGGCCCTCGCTGCGTTCGGGATCGGCACGGTGCTCGCCGTGGGCGGATCGCACTCCCCCGAGGGCTCGGGCCCCTTCCCCACCGACGGCCTGATCCCGGTCCTGGCCCCGCTGGCCGACTACGGCTGGCTGGTCGGGCTCGTCAGCGCGCTGCTGGTCCACTGGGCGCTGGGCGTGTTCCTGCCCGACCGCCGCGCCGGCGGGCGGCGGACCGCGGAAGGCCCCGCCGTCTGACCGGACCGACCGCCCGACGGGTCCCGGGGCCGCGCCGGCGTCCGGCGCGGCCCCGCCGCGTCCCCGGGCCGGGCCGCGGTCCCGGGCCGGGCCGCGGTCCCGGGCCGGGCCGCGGTCCCGGGCCGGGCCGCGGTCCCGTGGGGGCGCGCCGCGCGGCGGCGGTCCGGTCGGTCGGCACGGCCGCGCGCTCCCGTTCCGGTGGGATTGGACACCCTCCCGTCCGCGGGCAGCGCCCGGGCCGGGCGGCGGGAGTGCCTTCCGGGCCGGCCGCACGGACAGGGTTCGGCGCGGCCGCGCGGCCGACCCGTACGCCCGGGCCGTCCGGGACTCCGCCCCGGGCACGGCGGCCGTACCGGCGCCGGCGGACCCTTTCGCGGCGACCTCGGGTCGGATGACTGCTATCACACGAGAAGAAGGTTCTTCGGCGGGTTGGGTAGTGTTCACCTGTGTGTCCCCGCTACGTGGATATATCCGGCCGTCCGGGCGAACCGTTCCCCTGGGGCGGGGCGTTAGCCCAGGAGTCGGCCCACGAGTCCCGCTCCGGGCGCCCGACACGCGTCCCGCACTCCGTTCACACGGGGGACACCGGCCGTCCTGCCGCACCGTGGCGGACGGGCGGGCGATGTCACCCGAACAGGGGCCACAGGACACGCATCCCAGACCAAGACGACCAGAACGAACTACCACTCGCATCGGGCCCCGGGTAAACCCCGGGGCGGCCACGGCCGTCAACGTGACGCCGAAGCATCCACTTTCATCCAGACAACGCACACATGTCATGAAGTGACGCGCATCCCCCGCGCGGGCCCTGTCCCTCCCGCGTCCTCTCTCCCCCACACGCCCACCCCGACGGGGTCCGCGTAACCGGGGGCGTCGTTCGACATCTCGCGTTTCGACGGGAGACATCACCTTGCCTCACACCTCCGCGCGCCCGACGCCTGTGTCGGCGCACCGCACCGTGGCCGTCGTCCTGGCGGGCGGCAGCGGCCAGCGCATCGGACTGGCCACCCCGAAGCAGCTGCTCAAGATCGCCGGGAAGTCGATCCTCGAGCACACGCTCACGATCTTCGAGCAGGCTCCGAGGGTCGACGAGGTCATCGTGATGATGAACCCCGGGTTCGTCTCCGACGCGGAGGCGATCGTCCGCGGCGCCGGCCTGTCCAAGGTCACGCGCGTCCTGCCCGGCGGCACATCGCGCAACGCCACCACCCAGCTCGCCCTCGACGCCCTGGCGCACCTTCCGGCGGAGACCACGAACGTGCTCTTCCACGACGCCGTGCGCCCGATGCTGTCCCAGCGCGTCATCGACGACTGCGTCACCGCGCTCGGGTCCTTCGAGGCCGTGGACGTGGCGATCCCCTCCTCGGACACGATCATCGAGGTGGACGACGACGTCATCACCGACGTCCCCGTCCGCTCGCGGCTGCGCCGCGGCCAGACCCCGCAGGGCTTCCGCCTGGCCACCATCCGCGACGCCTACGTCAAGGCGTGGGACGACCCGGGCTTCGAGGCGACCGACGACTGCTCGGTGGTGCTGCGCTACTCGCCCGGCGTCCCCATCCACGTGGTGGCCGGCGAGGAGCAGAACATGAAGGTCACCCAGCCGGTGGACATCTTCATCGCCGACAAGCTGTTCCAGCTGGCCTCCTCCGCCGCCCCCGAGTTCTCCGACGAGGACTACGCGACGCGGTTGGCCGGGTCCACCGTCGTCGTGTTCGGCGGCAGCTACGGCATCGGCGCGGGCGTGGCCGACCTGGCCGAGAAGCACGGCGCGCGCGTCTTCCGCTACTCGCGCGGCACCACCCGCACCAACGTCGCCAACCCCGACGACGTCGCCGCGGCCCTGGAGCAGGCCCACTCCGCCACCGGGCGGGTCGACTTCGTCGTCAACACCGCCGGCGTGCTCCGGATCGGGCGCCTGGACAAGACCGACCCGGAGACCATCGAGGAGGCCCTGCGGGTCAACTACCTCGCCCCGGTCCACATCGCCCGCGCCGCCTTCCCGTACCTGGCCCAGACCGGCGGGCAGCTGCTGCTGTACACCTCCAGCTCCTACACGCGCGGGAGGGGCGAGTACAGCCTGTACTCCTCCACCAAGGCGGCCACCGTCAACCTCACGCAGGCGCTGGCCGACGAGTGGTCCCAGGACGGGGTCAGGATCAACTGCATCAACCCCGAGCGCACGCAGACCCCGATGCGCACCAACGCCTTCGGCGACGAGCCGGCCGGGAGCCTCCTCAGCGCGGAGAAGGTCGCCCGCACGTCCGTGGACGTCCTGTTGTCCGACCTGACCGGCCACGTCGTCGACGTGCGCCGCGAGGACCCTCCCGGCGCAGTGACCGGCGCCCCCCGCGGGGAGACGGAGGGAGCCAAGTGAACAAGTTCAGAGAACTGGGCAGGGAGACCATCGGCTGGTCCGCCCTGCTCGGGCTGTCCTACCTGGTCATGCTCGCCGGCGTGATCACCGGCCTGTGGTGGGTCTTCCTGCTGGGGGCCGTGGGCAGCTACGCCATGGACGCCCTCCTGCTGCACCGCCTGCCCGCGCTCGCCAAGCTCGTCCAGCAGATCCGCCTGGGCATCACGCCGCGGGCCCTGCTGCGCCAGCTCCTCGCCCTGGGCCTGCTCATCACCACGCCCACGGCCACCTCCACGGGCATCGGCATGGTCCTGCTGACCTGCCTGGTGCTGTTCGGGCTCCAGCTGGTGTGCGGTGTGGCCGCCCGGCTGCTGCGGATGCGCCGCCGCCTGCCGATCGTCACCCGCAACATCGACCTGGGCCCCCTGCGCATCCCCGACAGCCCGCCCATGGTGCTCGTCCGCGAGCCCATGAGCCGCCTGCTGCCCCTGGACGCGTTCCTGGTCGCCGGCGCGGTCGCCTACGTCGCCGAGGGCGCGGTCTGGGCCGTCGTGGTCGGGGCGATCGCCTCCGTGTCCCTGACCGTGCTGGCCCTGGCCCTGTTCGGGTGGCACCTGGCCCGGGCCCGGACCATCCCCGAGCCCGAGCGGGTCATGGAGTTCGCCCAGAACTGGCTGGACTCCTACCGGCCCGAGGTCGTCCTGTACTTCTCGGGTTCGGCCGACTCCGCCTACCAGGTCAACATGTGGCTGGAGGCCGTGGCCGCGCTGCCGCGCCGGTCGGTGGTCGTCCTGCGCGAGCGGGTCATCGCCGCGCAGCTCGCCCCGACCCCGGTCCCGGTCCTGTGCGTTCCCACCTCGACCGACCTGATGGCGCTGGACTTCGGCCCGGCGCGTGTGGCCCTCTACCCGGCCAACACCGGCAAGAACATCCACATGCTGCGCAACCCGCTCCTGGGCCACGTGTTCATCGGCCACGGGGACAGCGACAAGGTGGCCAGCATCAACCCGTTCAGCAAGGTCTACGACGAGGTGTGGACCGCCGGACGGGCCGGGCGCGACCGCTACGACCGCGCCCGGGTGGGCGTGCGCGACGACGAGATCGTGGAGGTCGGCCGCCCCCAGCTCGACGCGATCCGCACCGACACCGCCCCCAACGCCGTGCGCAGCGTGCTGTACGCACCGACCTGGGAGGGGTGGACGGACGAGCCCGGCAACACCTCGCTGACCGACGCCGGCCCGGCGCTGATCCGGACGCTGCTGGCCGCCGAGCCGCGGGTGCGCGTCCTGTACAAGCCGCACCCCTTCACCGGGGTCCGGTCCGCGGCCGCCCGGAGCGCGCACCGCCGCATCGTCGCGATGCTGGAGGAGGCCAACCGGGCCGCGTCCGTGAACGGCGACCGCGCTCCGGCCGGACGCGAGCGCCCGGACCTCGCCTCCCTCGAACGGCGCCTGGCCGCCTTCGACACCGACAACGGCGCCACCGACGAGGCCCACAACTCCCGTGAGGAGGGCACCGCCGACCCCGGCGCCGCCGCCGAGCTCCAGAAGCTGTCCGAGGAGTGGCACCGGGTGTACTGGGAGGGCCGCGCGGACACCGAGCACCTGGTCATCCAGGGACCCCGCCCGACGCTCTACTCGTGCTTCAACCAGGCCGACCTGCTCATCAGCGACATCTCCAGCGTCGTCGCCGACTTCATCGCCACCGAGAAGCCCTACGCCATCACCAACTGCGAGGGCATCACGGACGAGGAGTTCCAGGACAAGCACCCCACCTCCGGCGCCGCGTACATGCTCGCGCCGGACGGGAGCGGCCTGGAGGCCGCGCTCGCGGCGGTCCGGTCGGCCGGGACCGACCCCCTGGCGGAGGACCGCACCGCGCTCAAGGCCTACCTGCTCGGCTCCGGCGAGTCCAGCTCCCAGTCGCGCTTCGAGGTCGCCGTCGACGACCTCTACCGGCGCAGGAGCGACCAGCACCCGGTCGGCCCCGGGGCGGACGCGTCCGTCCCGGACGAGGCCGCCGGCTCCTCCGCCGGCTCCCCGCCCTCCGGGGCGGACCCCGCTCCCGCGCGCGTGTGACGCCCCGTCCACCGCGCTCCTGAAAGGAACCTGACAACCCATGGCCGGAGCAAAGCGCACGGTCCCCGAGGAACTCCAGCGCCTCATGCGCTACCTGCCCGAGTCCGAGGAGGACGAGCGGGCGCGCTTCCTCGCCGCCGCCGACGATTTCGTCGGCGGCTCGTCCCCCGGTGACCTGAGGGCCTTCTCCCCGCTGACCAGGGTCAAGCTGTGGCTGGCCAAGGAGCACCGCCTGGACGACCTGGAGACGGTCATCCGGTACGAGCGGGACAACCCGCAGGCCCACCTGGTGCGGGGGCGGCTGTCGCCCTCGGTCGAGGTGCCCGGCATCGCGCCGTCGTCCCTGCCCAAGGAGGTCACCCGGCTCAAGAACTCCGAGATGCCGCTGGTCACCAAGCTGACCGACATGGCCTGGGTGGAGGGACGCCTGCGCCTGCGCGGGTACGCGTACGTGCGCAACGTGCCCGTGGAGTCGGCGCCGCGCGTCCCCGCGATGGCGTGGCTCACCGACACGGCCTCGCGCCGGCGCGTCGTGGTCCGCATGGCCCCGCGGCACGAGCCGCGCGCCACGGCCGACTCCAAGCAGGCGCTGCACTGCTACGACTGGGCCGGGTTCGAGCTGTTCGTCGACCCCGCCAAGCTGCGCGGGGGCCACGGCTGGAAGCCCTCCACGTGGTCGCTGACGCTCGGCGTGTGGGCCTCCGGCAGGCCGCACAGGGCGGGGTTGGTCCCCGGTGACATCGGCCCCTCCGGCCACCAGCACGCCCACCGCCTGGACGCGTCCACCCGCTGGGTGAGCGCGTTCCGCAAGAAGCGGCTGGAGTTCGAGATCCAGCCCGTCGAGGCCGAACTCGTCGGCCACTCCCTCGACGCCGACCTGCTCAGCCTCGGGCTGCGCGGCCCGGCCGAGCGTCCCGTGGAGGGCCTCGTGCTCTCCCACGGCCCGGCCAAGGAGCCGGTCGAACGCGAGTACAGGGCCGAGGCGGACGGTCCCGACGGGCGCCGCCGCGTCACCGTGCCCCTCGCCGACCTCTCCGTGGCGGACACGGAGGAGACCCGTGAGCTGCGCGCCCACGCGGTCGTCGGCGGGCGCCGGGTGCCGGTCGTGGTCGGCGAAGGCGTGCTCTCGCAGGCCCACCCGACCGACGGCGGCCGCGAGATCTCGGTGGGCGTCACCGCCGTGGACACCCTCGTCCTGCACGACCGCCTCCGCCAGCCCGTCGTGGACGCGATGGAGTGGGTGGAGGGCGACCTGGTGCTGTCCGGCTCCTACACCGGCCCGGACCGGGACCGCGTGATGGTGCTGCGCCACGGGGAGCGGTTCGAGGAGGTCCCCGTGCCGGTGGAGGTCGCCGACGGGCGCTTCCGGGCGGTGATCGACCCCGAGCACCACGACTCCCACGGCGACACCCTGCCGCTGCGCAAGGGCCGGTGGTACATGTCGTTCCGCTCCGCCCGGGACTGGGACGACTCCAACGACGTACCGGTGAAGATCAGGCACGACCTGGTGCCGCGGCTGCCCCTGGTCCACCAGGGGGCCAAGCGCTCCTACTCCGTGGACCACCGGTTCCACGACCGCCTGTTCCTGTCCCCCGCCAGCCCGCTCGACGACTCCGAGAAGGGCGCCTACCGGCAGAGGGTCCTGCGCGAGGCGTTCACCGCGGAGCAGAAGGCGCTGCCCCTGCGCGAGGCGGTGTTCTACAACAGCTTCGGCGGCAAGCAGTTCTCGGACTCTCCGCGGGCCGTGTACGAGGAGCTGGTGCGCCGCGGCGCGGAGGTCGACCACCTGTGGTCGGTCGACGACCAGCAGGTGTCCCTGCCGCCGGGCGTCGTGCCCGTGGAGTGGCACAGCCGCGAGTGGTACGAGGCGCTGGCCCGCAGCCGGTACGTCGTCACGAACGTCGGCATCGGCGACTGGTTCGTCCGGCGCGAGGGGCAGACCGTCGTGCAGACCTGGCACGGCACCCCGCTCAAGAAGATCGGCGCCGACCTGCTCGGCACGCCGAAGGCCAACCGGGCCTACATCGCGAGCCTGCCGCACCGGTCCCGCCAGTGGGACTTCCTGGTCTCGCCGAACTCGTTCACCACGCCCATCATGCGGGGCGCGTTCCGCTGCGAGACGGAGATCCTGGAGGCCGGCTACCCGCGCAACGACGTCTTCCACGCCCCCGACCGCGAGGAGCGCGCCGAGCGGACCCGCAAACTCCTCGGCATCCCCGAGGGCAAGAAGGTGGTCCTCTACGCCCCGACCTGGCGCGACGACCAGCGCTACGGCGGGACCCGCTTCAAGCTCGACCTCCGGATCGACCTGGAGGCGGCGCAGCGCGAGCTCGCCGAGGACCACGTGCTGCTGTTCCGCAAGCACCCGAAGGTGCTGGACAGCATCCCGGGCGCGGGACAGGGGTTCGTCTGGGACGTGTCCAAGTACCCGGACATCGCCGACCTGTACCTGATCACGGACGTGCTGATCACCGACTACTCGTCGGTGTTCTTCGACTTCGCCCACTCCGGCAAGCCGATGCTGTTCTTCACCTACGACCTGGAGCACTACCGGGACACCCTGCGCGGGTTCTACTTCGACCTGACCGCGCGGGCCCCGGGGCCGCTGATCAAGACCTCGGACGAGCTCATCGGCTCCATCCGGGACATCGGGGCCGTCACCGAGGAGTACGCGCGGCAGTACGAGGCGTTCGTCCGCGACTTCTGCCACCCCTCCGACGGCCGTGCCACGCAGCGGGTGGTCGACCGCATGCTGGGCGGCGGCGAGGGTTAGGGCGTGTTCTCCGCCCCCGGGCGCCGGGTCCTCCCGGCGCCCGGGGGCGCAGCCGTGCGCCCCGGCCCCCGGCGGAGGGGCTCCCCGGGGGCCGGGGCCCGGCGCATCCGGCGCGGCGACCGCCGCCGTGTGACCGGGGGCACCCGCCCCCGGACTCGAGGCTACGCGTCAACACTGATTCCGTCTCGACTCGACAACGGGGCCCGCCCGGGAGGCGGGCCGCCCACGGCGCCCGCCGATACTGGACCCGCAGGGTTTCGCTCCGGGCGCCGTCGGCGCCCCGGCGCCGCGTCCGGCCCCCGCCCACGGCGGCGCCGGGCCCGGCCCTCCGCGGCCGCGCTCCCGGAGCACGGCCCGGCCGCGGCCCCTGGCCCACCCCTGTCGAGTCCCGAGGCTGATCCGCACCCGTGCCCCTTCCCGCCCCCTTCCGCCCCGAGCCCTCCCCCGCCCGCGCCGAACCGGGGCGCCGGCGTTCCGACATCGAGGGGCTGCGCGCCGTCGCGGCGCTGCTGATCGCCGTCTACCACGTCTGGTTCGGCACGGTCTCCGGAGGCGTCGACGTCTTCCTCCTGCTCACCGGGTTCCTCGTCACCGGCTCCCTGGTCCGGTCGGTGGAGCGCGACGGGCGGATCGCCTTCGGAGCGTTCTGGGCCAGGCTGGTCGAGCGGCTCTTCCCGGCGGGAGCGGTGGTGCTCGCCGCCGTGCTGGCGGGCGCGTACCTGCTCCTGCCGCGTTCGCGGTGGACAGGGGTCATCGCGGAGGTACAGGCCTCGGCGCTGTACTTCGGCAACTGGCGCCTGGCCCTGGACTCGGTCGACTACATGGCGGAGAACGCGGCCGCGAGCCCCGTGCAGCACTTCTGGTCGCTGGCGGTGCAGGGGCAGTTCTACCTGCTGTGGCCGCTCCTGATCGCGGCGGCCGGCCTGCTCGCGGCGCGGCTGGGCCGGGACGTGCGCGCCGTCGCCCTGGCCGCGGTGGGCGCGGTGCTGGCGGCGTCGTTCGCGTACTCGCTGTGGATCACCGCCGCCGAGCCCGTGTGGGCCTACTTCGACACCGGGGCGCGGTTGTGGGAACCGGCCCTGGGCGGCGTGCTCGCGCTGGTCGTGCACCGGGTGCGCCTGCCCCGGCGGCTGCGGACCACAGCGGGATGGCTGGGGCTGGCCGCGCTGGCCGCCTGCGGGGTGGTGGTCGGCGACGCCCTCCCCTACCCCGGCTTCGCGTCCCTGTGGCCGGTGTGCGCCGCGGTCCTGGTCGTCCTGGCGGGCACGGGCGGGGACGGCGCCCCCCTGTCGGCCACCCGCCTGCTGGGCCTGCGCCCGCTCACCTGGTTGGGCGGTCACGCCTACACGCTGTTCCTGTGGCACTGGCCCGTGCTGGTGTTCCACCTGGAGGTCACCGGTGGGGACCGCCCGACCCCGGCGGGCGGCCTGCTCGTCCTGGGCGTCTCGTTCGCGGCCGCCGTGGCCACGAGCCGGGTGGTGAACGGGGGCGTGGGCCGGCTGACCCGTACGCGGAGCACCCCGTCGCGGTCGCTGGCCGCGGGCGCCTCGTTCGTCGTTCCCGTGCTCGCCGCGGGCCTGCTGTGGGGCGGGTCCATCGAGCACGACCGCAGGCTGCGCCTGGAGCTGAGCTCCGACCCGCTGGCCTACCCCGGCGCGGCGGTGCACCTGGACCCCGAGCTGAGGGCGAACCTGCCCGCGCTCCCCGTGTACCCGGACACGACCACGGTCGTGCGGGACACCATCGACCAGACCTCCGAGTGCAACTCCCTGCTCCCGGACACGGAGATGCGCAGGTGCGTGCTGGGCGGCCCCGAGGCGGACTACACGCTGGTGCTGACCGGCAGTTCGCACGCCCGGCACTGGTTCCAGGCCCTGCGCCCCATCGCCGAGCGGCACGGGTGGCGGCTGGTGGTGATGACCAAGAACGCCTGCCAGTTCAGCGCGGAGCCGCAGACCTACCGGGGCGAGCCCTTCGCGGAGTGCACCGTCTGGAACGACCGGGTGATGGACGAGATCGCGATGCTGCGGCCCGACGCCGTGTTCGCCCTGGGTTCCCTGACCCGGGCGGGCGAGGGCGCCTCCGAGCACGTCCCGGAGGGCTTCGTGGAGCGGTGGCGGCAGCTGGACGGCCTGGGCGTGGACGTGGTCGCGGTCCGCGACACCCCCCGTTTCGGGTTCGACGTGGCCGAGTGCGTCGACCGCCACGGCCCCGGGCGCTGCACCGAGGACCAGTCCCGCTCGATGGCGCTCTCCTCCCCCTTCGAGGACCTGGAGGAGGTGCCGGGCAACACGCGTTTCCTGGACATGACCGACTACCTGTGCGAGGAGGGCCGGTGCCGCGGAGTCATCGGCAACCAGCTGGTGTACTACGACTCCGACCACTTCTCCTACGCGTTCTCGACGTCGCTCGCGGCGGTCCTGGAACCGCACCTGCTCGACGCCCTCGTGGACGCCCCGGCGGAAGGGGGCTCCCTCGCCGAGGCGGCCGGCCACCCGCTCGTGCCCGTCGGCTCCTCCGGGGAGGGGGCGGACGGGCTACCGGGCGCCGGCCCCCCGGGAGGCGGCGGGGAGCGGCCCTGACGGTCGCGCCCCCGTGGCGCCGACCGGGGCCTCCCCCGCGCGGCGGCCCCGGCGGCCTCCGGGTCATCCGTGCACGGCCGGCGCGCCCGCCGGGAGCGGTGGCGCAGCGACCGGGCGGTCCGGCGCCCGCGACAGGGGCGCCGGGACGCGACGGGCCCCGAAGAGGGGCACGGGGGTGAGACCGCGGCGCCCGGGGCCGGGCGCCGTTCGCCCGTCCCCTCCCGGGGCGGACCACTGCGGCGGCCGCCCCGGGAGGGGACGGCCGCCGCACGCGGAGCCGGAGGCGCCGGGCGGGCGCTACTCGCCCCTCCACACGGGGGCGCGCTTCTCGGCGAACGCCGCCGCCCCCTCCATCGCGTCCCGGCTCACGAACACGGGGCCCGCCAGCTCGTTCTGCCTCTCCCACATCTCCGCGGAGGACCAGTCGTCCGAGGAGGCGATGATCTCCTTGGACACCCTCACCGCCAGCGGGCCGTTGGGGGTGATCCGCGCCGCCAGGGCGCGGGCCCCCTCCAGGGCCCCTCCGCTCGCGGTGACCTGGTTGACCAGGCCCAGCTCGGCCAGCCGGGGGGCGCCGACGAAGTCGCCGGTGAGGGCGAACTCCATGGCGATGTTGCGCGGGATCCGGTGGTGCAGGCGCAGCAGCCCGCCCGCGCCGGCGACCAGGCCGCGCTTGGCCTCGGGGATCCCGAACCGGGCGTCCTCGGCGGCCACGACCAGGTCACAGGCGAGGACCGCCTCGAACCCGCCCGCGAGGGCGTAGCCCTCGACGGCGGCGATCAGCGGCTTGCTCGGACCGCGCTCGGCGAACCCGCCGAACCCGCGCCCCTCCACCAGGGGGACCTCGCCCTTCATGAAGGCCTTGAGGTCCATCCCCGCGCAGAAGGTGCCGCCCGCGCCGGTGATGATGCCGACGCTCAGGTCCTTGCGGGCGTCCAGGTCGTCGAGGGCTTCGGCGACCTGGGCGGCGACCGCGGCGTTGACCGCGTTCCTGGCCCCGGGCCGGTTGATGGTGATGACGGCGACGCCGTCCTCGGCCGTGTAGAGAACCTCGTCGGACACGGTGTCCCCCTACTTCGGCGGCATGCGGAGCGCGCCGTCGATGCGGACGACCTCTCCGTTGACGTAGCTGATCTCCAGCAGGGCGCGTGCCAGCTTCCCGAACTCCGCGGCGGTGCCGAGGCGCTTGGGGAAGGGGACCGGCGCGGCCAGGCGGGCCTTGAACTCCTCCGAGGCGGGGCCCTCGCCGTAGATGGGCGTCTCCAGGATGCCGGGGGCGATCGTGTTGACCGTGATGCCGACCGCCGCGAGGTCGCGGGCCGCGGGGAGGGTCATGCCGATGACGCCGCCCTTGGAGGAGGAGTAGGCGATCTGGCCGATCTGGCCCTCGATGCCCGCGAGGGAGGCGGTGTTCACGATCGAGCCGCGCTCGCCGTCCTCGTTGAGCGGCTCGGTCTTGGCGATCTCGGCCGCGGACAGGCGCAGCACGTTGAAGGTGCCGATGAGGTTGACCTGGATGACCTTCTGGTAGCTGTCCAGGTCGTGGGGGGTTCCGTGGCGGTCGACGGTGCGGGTGGCCCAGCCGATCCCGGCGCAGGAGACCGCGACGCGGAAGGGCTTCCCGGTGTCGACGGCGGCCTGGACCGCGGCCTTGACCTGGTCCTCCCGGGAGACGTCGGTGGAGACGAAGACCCCGCCGATCTCCTTGGCGACGGCCTCGCCGCGTTCGGCGTTGAGGTCGGCGACGACGACGGTGGCGCCCGCTGCCGCGAGCTCCTTGGCGGTGGCCTCGCCCAGGCCACTCGCGCCGCCCGAGACGAGGGCGGAGATTCCGTTCAGATCCATGGCCCGAACTCTACCGAGGATGTGACCCACGCACTAGAACCAGGTTCGGTTAATTGAGGGCGGCCCCTCCGGGCGGGTGCCCCCGCCCTCCCACCGGCCCCTTTCCCGATCCGACGCACCCTGTCGTCACGGAGCGCTACCGTCCTGTCATGAGCAGAGCGACAGGATTACAGTGGGCTCAGGAATCGACCCCGGAGGAATCGATGACCGCCGAGCCGCTCCCCGCCTGGTTCATGCCGCCGCCCGGTGGATGGACCGCCGACCACATGGACAACCTTCCCCCGGGGGTACCCCGGATGGAACTCATCGACGGAGCGCTCGTCTTGCTTTCCCCCCAGACCAAATTCCATTCCCGGGTCATGGTCAATCTGGTGCACGACCTTCAAGCCGTCGCTCCCGAGGACGTGGACGTCCTGGCCGAGATGACCATGAAGCTGGGCAGGCACCAGCGTCCGGAACCCGACCTCGTCGTCTACCGCGACAGGTCGGACGGGAACGAGACCGACACCCACGTACTGCCGGAGGACGTCCTGGTCGTCGTCGAGATCGTCTCCCAGGAGTCCCGTGAACGCGACCGGACCACCAAACCGTTGAAGTACGCCCAGGCCGGCATCCCCCACTTCTGGCGAATCGAACGGGAGGAGAACGGCCCGGCGATCCACGTCTACGAGCTCGACGGGACGAAGGACCCCCGCTACGTGCCGGTCACCATCGCACGGGAACGGCTCAAGCTGGACGTGCCCTTCCCGATCGACATCGACGTGAAGGCGCTGGCCCCCCGCTGACGGCTCAGCCCCGGTACGGCCCCCTCAGGCGCCGCTGGCGGCGCCTCTGGTGCCACCGGGGCAGTCCCTCCCTGGCGAGGTCGGCGGCGCCGATCAGCCCCGCCTCGTTCCCGAGGGCCGCCGCCTCGACCCGTGCGGTCGGCCGGTAGCCCCGCCCGGTGAGGTTGCGCTCGAACGCCGCACGCGCCGGCGCCAGCAGCAGCTCCCCCGCCTCGGACACGCCGCCGCCGATGATGAACAGCTCCGGGTCGAACGCCGCGGCCAGGTTGGCCAGGCCGGCCCCCAGCCACTCCCCCGCGTCCTCCATGAGCTCCACGCACGCCCGGTCGCCCTTGCGCGCCAGCTCGCTCACCAGCGGACCGGTGATGAGCCGGGCGTCGCCGCCGACCGCCTGGTGCAGGGCCCGGGCCACCGGCGACTCCGCCGCCACCAGCTCCCGGGCCTCCCGGGTCACCGCGTTGCCGCTGGCGTACTGCTCCCAGCACCCGCGGTTGCCGCACTCGCACCGGTGACCGCCCGGCACCACCGTCATGTGACCGAACTCACCCGCCAGCCCGTACCGGCCGCGGTGCAGCCGACCGTCCAGCACCACCGCCCCGCCGATCCCGGTGCCGAGGTTGACCACCACGACGTGGTCCACCCCCTGGCCGGAACCGGCGCACACCTCCGCCCACGCGGAGGCGTTCGCGTCGTTCTCCACCACCACCGGCAGGCCCAGCCGCAGCGACAGGGCGTCGCGCAGCGGCTCCTCGCGCCACGACAGGTGCGGGGCGAACAGCACGTTCGCGCGCCGCTCGTCCACGAAGCCGGCCGCCCCTACCCCCACCGCGCGCACGGGGAACTCCCGGCGCAGCTCCTCCACCGCGGATACGATCGTGTCCTCCACCACTGCGGGGCTCTTGCTCCGCTCGGGCGTCTCCGTGCGCAGGCGGGCGAGGATGCGCCCGCCCGGCGTCACCACGCCCGCCGCGACCTTCGTGCCGCCGATGTCCACCCCGATCGTCAGGGCGTGCCCGTACCGCGTGTCCGCCATCGTGACCACTTCACCGGTTCCAGGGACCCGCGCCGGAGTGGCGGGTCCGCCACACAGGGGAACGCGCACCCGGGCGTCGTCGTGCCCGGATGCGCGTTCGAGGGGTCGGGGCCGCGCCCCGGCGTGCCTCCGCGGCGCGAAGACCCCTGGGGAGCCCGGCCCGTGTGCCGCGGGCCGTTCCTGGCACGCGGCGCGGGCGCCGGGCCCGCCGGGGACGCCCGCGGACCACGCCCTAGCCCAGGGCGGAGCGCACCACCGCGGCCAGCCGCTCGGCCACCGCCGTCGCCTGCTCCTGCCCGGGAGCCTCCACCATCACCCTGACCTTGGGCTCGGTCCCGCTCGGACGGATCAGCACCCGTCCGGTCTCACCCAGCTCCGCCTCCGCGGCGCGTACGGCCGACCACAGCTCCTCGGAGTCCTTCACGCGGGACCTGTCCACGTCGGGGACGTTGATGAGCACCTGCGGCAGGCGGGTCATCACCTTGGCCAGCTCGGCCAGCCCCTGCCGGCGGTGGGCCATCGCCGCGAGGAGGTGCAGCCCGGTCAGCACGCCGTCGCCGGTCGTGGCGTGGTCCAGCAGGATCACGTGCCCGGACTGCTCACCGCCCAGGCCGAAGCCGCCGCGCTTCATCTCCTCCAGCACGTAGCGGTCGCCCACCGCGGTCTCCACCACGGCGATGCCCTCCCGCTCCATCGCCAGCTTCAGCCCCAGGTTGGACATGACCGTCACCACGAGGGTGTCCTGGGCGAGCCTGCCCGCGTCCTTGGCCTCCACCGCCAGGATGGCGAGGATCTGGTCGCCGTCGACCACGCGGCCGTCCGCGTCCACCGCCAGGCAGCGGTCGGCGTCGCCGTCGTTGGCGATGCCCGCGTCCGCGCCGTGCAGCAGCACGGCCTCCTGGAGCACCTCCAGGTGCGTGGAGCCGCAGCCCTCGTTGATGTTGTAGCCGTCCGGCCGGTCCCCGATCGTGACGACCTCGGCGCCCGCCCGGCGCAGGGCCTCGGGGGCGACCGCGGTGGAGGCGCCGTTGGCGCAGTCCACCACGACCTTGAGGCCCTTGAGGCTGTGCGGGACCGACGCGAGCACGTGGGCGACGTAGCGCTCGGCCCCGTCGTCCGCCTCGCCGACCCGGCCGACCTGGTCGCCCACGGCGGGGGTCGAGGGCACGCCGAGCATGCCCTCGATCTCCTCCTCCAGGGCGTCCTCCAGCTTCTGGCCGCCCCGGGCGAAGAACTTGATGCCGTTGTCGGGGGCCGGGTTGTGGCTGGCGGAGAGCATCACGCCGAAGTCGGCGTCCAGCTCACCGGTGAGGAAGGCCACGGCCGGCGTGGGGAGCACACCCACGCGGACCACGTCCACGCCGGTGCTCGCCAGGCCGGCGACCACGGCCGCCTCCAGGAACTCGCCGGAGGCGCGCGGGTCCCGGCCGACCACGGCCCTGGGTCTGCGCCCCGATCCGCTGTCCCGGGTCAGCACCCTCGCCGCGGCGATGGAGAGGTCCAGGGCCAGGGACGCGGTCAGGTCCCGACCGGCGACACCCCGTACACCATCTGTTCCGAACAGCCGAGCCACAGGCGACCAGCCCCTTTCGCAAACGGCGCCGCGTCCGGCGCCGGTGAAGTTCAGCGTGGCGCAAGCCACCGGAAAAACCAAAGACCCGCACGCCGTCCCCTGGAAACGGGAACGGCGTACGGGCCGAAGCTCAGCCGAGCAGGTGCCGGCGCATGAGCACTAACGCTTGGAGAACTGGGGAGCCTTGCGCGCCTTCTTGAGACCGGCCTTCTTCCGCTCCACCTCACGGGAGTCGCGGGTCAGGAAACCGGCCTTCTTCAGGGTCGGGCGGTTGTTCTCCGGGTCCAGGGTCGCGAGCGCACGGGCGATGCCGTGGCGCAGCGCGCCGGCCTGGCCGCTGGTGCCGCCGCCGTCGAGACGGGCGAAGACGTCGTAGGCGCCGTCGAACCCGAGGGAGACGAACGGGTCCTTGATGGTCTGCTGGTGGACCTTGTCCGGGAAGTAGACCTCAAGGGGCTTGCCGTTGACCTTCCACTCGCCCGAACCGGGGGCGATGCGGACGCGGGCGACAGCCGACTTGCGGCGACCGGTACCGGCGCTGGGGCCGGAGGCGGTGGGGACGTAGGCGGCGACGGTCTCGTCGGACTCGCTGGTGTACTCGGAGGGGAACTCCTCCGGGTTGTCAGCGATCTCCTGCTCGACCTCTTCGATGCCGGTGGGCTCGACCACGGTTTTCCTCGTGCTCTCTGTAAAAGTCTGCGAACGCCTAGGCGGGCTGCTCGATCTTGGTGATGGCGAACGGAACCGGCTGCTGGGCCTGGTGCGGGTGCTCCGCGCCCGCGTACACCTTGAGCTTCTTGGCCATCTGGCGGCCGAGGGAGCCCTTGGGCAGCATGCCCTTGACGGCCTTCTCGATGGCGCGCTCGGGGTTGTTCTCCAGCAGGTCGACGTACGCCACGGAGCGCAGACCGCCGGGGTAGCCGGAGTGCCGGTAGGCCTTCTTCTGCTCCAGCTTCTTACCGGTCAGGGCGACCTTGTCGGCGTTCACGACGATCACGAAGTCGCCGGTGTCGATGTGGGGCGCGTAGTACGGCTTGTGCTTGCCCCGAAGGAGCGTGGCAACCTGGCTCGCCATACGCCCGAGCACGAGATCGGTAGCGTCGACAACGTGCCACTGACGCTGGACATCGCTTGGTTTGGGGCTGTATGTGCGCACGATCGTTTGCCTTCGCTTCTTCAGTCGGCTGCCCCATCCCGAAGGTGGGAAGGGGGACTCGTATACACACCCGCGGTTGCGGGGTGTTTGGCCGGGTGTCCCATGCCAATCACAGGACTCTCCGATGGTGAGTGCGCAGACGATGGTGCGTGGATCGGCACCCGAATACGGGAGTTCGGGGCCCACGGCAACTCAACGCACAACGACGGGATATCCTACCTGGCCACCATAGCGCAGGTCAAAGCCAGCGGCAGGGCGGACCGGCAGGACCACGCTCGGCGGGAAGCGCCGGCACGGGGTCACATCCGTGACCTCTCCGCCTTTTATTATGCCTTGTGCCGAGAGTGCTTCGTCCTGCGGTCGTCCGCGCGTTGGCTACGCTTGCACCGAAAGGCCGGTCTCCGCCCGGAACGACGGGCGCCGACACGTACCCCAGGAGACGCCCGTCACGGACGCCGACACCCCGGGAGCCGGTGCTGACGCCAGAGGGCGCACCAGGCCGTGAGCCCGGTCGACCGCGGCCCGGTTCCCATCCCCAGAGCCTTCGGAGACTCCCATCAGTACCCATCCGAACCAGCCACAGTACGGACCCGACGGGCGACCCCTCGGACCGGAGGCCGGTGACGGCCAGGACCTGCTCGGATCAGCGGCCCCCCATGCCGAGGGCCAGCATCCCACATCGGGGCCGCAGCAGCCGCACCCCGCACCCGCGGGCGGCCGGCCTCCCCTCCCCCCGCCCCCCTTCCCGCCGCACGCGCAGCCCGGCGGCCCGCAGACCCCTCCCCCGTACCCGCCGAGCGGGCCCCAGCAGGGGTTCCACGGCGGCCCGGGCGACCCCTCGGGCCGCGGCGGTCCGAGCGGCCCCCAGGAGCCGCCGTACCCCGGCGTGCCCGCCGCGCCCACGGGCGGCCAGCCCTCGATGCGCCCCGGACAGCCGCCGTACGGCGCTCCCACCGGCGGACACGTTCCTCCGCACGGGAACCCCGCCGGGGGCCAGCTCCCCCCGCACGGGGGGCCCACGGGCGGCGGGCCCGGCGTGGGACATCTCACCCGGGGCGGTCCCCAGCAGCCCCCCGGCGGGACGCTTCCCCCGGGCGCCCTCCCGCACGGCCAGGGCGCGCCTCCCCTCCCCCCGCACGTGCAGGGACGGCCCGGCCCGCCCCCCGGCGCCCCGGCGCCCGGACGGCCTCCGGCTCCCGGCGCGCCCCAGGGACCGCAGGCGCCCGGCATGCCCCAGGGCCCGCAGGATCCCCGAAGACAGCAGGGCCCCCAGCAGGACTTCCAGGCGCCCGGGCAGCCGCCGTACGGCGCCCCCGCGGGCGGGCAGGTCCCCCCGCACGGAGGCCCCACGGGAGGCGGCCCGCGCCCGCTTCCGGGCATGCCGTCCGGCGGCCAGGTCGGCGGCGCCCCCGCGCTGCCGCCCGGCGCGCTGCCGCCCGGCGCGGCCCCGAGCCCCCAGCAGGCCTTCCAGGCGCCGCCTCGCGGCCCGGGGGCCGGCGAGCCCGACCGGGGTGACCCCGTGTTCCCCCCGGAGGCCATGGGGGCCACACAGAACATCCACGCGGTCCCCGCGGCCCCGGGCAGGCGCGACAACCGCCCCCTGTACCGGGACGAGGTCCCCGACGACGCCGGCGTGGACACCGCGCAGTTCGACGTCCAGGGGATCGACGACTACGAGGACTACGACGACTACGCGTCCGGTGACGACGGCTACGCGGACGCGCGCGCCAGGAAGCGCCGCCTCCTGATGATCGCCGGGTTCGCCGTGCTGCTGGTCGTCGCGGGCGGCGGGACGTTCCTCCTCGCCAGCGGCGGGGGCACGGAGTCCGGCGGCGCGAGCGCCTCCACCGTCGCGGACGAGTCCGACGACCCGGGCGCGCTCGCCCCGGACGACCTCTTCCCCGAGACCCTCGACGTGGAGGGCGGCACGTTCAGCCGGGTGGCCGTCGACGACGTCGAGGACTGCTCCGCGGGCGCGCACGGCGACTACGGCCAGGTCCTCTCCGACAACGAGTGCCGCCAGCTGGTCCGCGCGTCCTACCTCAGCGAGGACGAGGCCCACGCGGTGACGATCGGGGTCGCGGCGATGCCCTCGGACGAGGAGGCCTCCGCCGCCATGGAGGCGCAGGACCTCGTGGGCGCGCAGTGGTTCGCCGGCCTGGCCGGCGAGGAGGGCAGCCCCGCGGAGCGGCTCGGCCACGCGGGCGGCCACGGCAGCAGCGGGCAGTGGGGCCGCTACGTGCTCTTCGCCCTGGCCACCAACAGCGACGGCTCCGAGGAGGGCTCGGAGGAGAGCGAGTCCGCCACCGAGCTGCGTACCATCGGCGACGGCTTCCTCGACGAGGCGTTCGGCTCCCTCAGCGAGGACCGCGCCTGATCCGCCCGGGAACACGGTGAGGGGGCGCCCGGTCCGGGCGCCCCCTCCGCCGTCCCCGGCCCCGTCCACAGCCCGCAGGACGGGCTTCCCCGGTCCACGGCCCGGCCCTACCGTGGAAAGCGGGGGGACCCCGGGGTCACACCGGCCCCGCCGCACCGCACAGGTCGCACGAGCGGCGCCCGGCCGCACAGGCCCCGCAGGCCCCGGCACCGCACGCCCCGACCGTCCCCCAGGACACGGCCGCACCGGGCACCGCACGCCCGACCACGCCCAGCCACCGCACGCCCCGGCACCGCACCCGCCGATCGCCCGGCCACGGCCGGCCCCGCGCACCCGCACGGCCCCGGCCGCCGCGTCAGGCGGAGTGCCCCCGGCAGGGGAGCTCGCGCACCCGCCGTGTGGCCGAGGCCCGCGCCGCCAGCTCCTCGTCCCCGGGGTAGCGCACCTCCTCCAGGCTGAGCCCCTGCGGTCCCACCACGTGCACGGAGGAGTCGCGCACGGCCGCGCCGAGCACCGTCCCGGGCCAGTCCGCGTCCCTGCGCCCGTCGCCCACGGCCAGGAGCGCCCCCACGAGGGCGCGCACCATGTTGTGGCAGAAGGCGTCCGCCTGGATCGTCCCGCGCAGCAGGTGGGTGTCCACGCGCGCCCACTCCAGGCGCAGCAGCTCCCTGACGGTCGTGGCGCCCTCCCGCTTCTTGCAGAAGGCCGCGAAGTCGTGCTCGCCGACCAGCCGTGCCGCGGCCTCGTTCATCCGGTCGGCGTCCAACGGGCTCCTGTGCCACAGCACCGACCGGCGCAGCAGAGGGTCCACCCCGTGAGGGGCGTCGCTCACGTGGTACTCGTAGCGCCGGAACAGCGGGGAGAACCGCGCGTCGAACCCCGGCGGGGCCTTCCGGGCCCCGGTCACGCGCACGTCCTTGGGCAGGACCCCGGCGAGGCGGCGGAGCACCCTCTCCCCCTCGGCCTCCCAGGTGGCCGCCGGGATGTCCGCCTGCGCCACCTGCCCCCTGGCGTGCACCCCGGCGTCCGTGCGCCCCGCGCAGGTCAGTGCCACGCGCGGCAGCCGCAGGACCCTCTCCAGGGCCGACTCCAGCTCGCCCTGCACCGTGCGGCGCCCGGGCTGCGCGGCCCACCCGGAGAAGTCCGTGCCGTCGTAGGCGATGTCCAGCCGGATCCTGACCGCCGGCTCCGCCCCGGACGCGTCGCCGGCGTCCCGGCCGCGCGCCGGAGTCGCGGCGGCGCCACCGCTCGCGACGCCCCCCGGAGCACCGGCGCTTCCCGGCTCCTTCACCGCGGCGCCGTGCGGGGGCTCCACCGCGGGCCCCGCCCCGGCCGTCGTCCCGTTCTCGTCCATCACACCCATCCGTTCAGGCCCACCGTCGGAGGGCGGCGCGCCAGGCGTCCGCCCTCCTGGAAAACACGAGTGCCCGACCCCCGGAGGGGTCGGGCACTCGGCGAGCGGTCGCACACACAGGTCCTGCCCGCGCGCGCCATCCGCCCTACTTGCTCTCGGCGCTCTTCTCGGCGGCCTCGTCGGTCTCGGCGACCTCTTCGGTCTCCGTGGCCGCGGTCTCCTCGGCGGGGGCCTCGGCGGGCTCCTCGACCGGGGCGGTGGCCGGAGCGGCGGGGGCGTTCAGCGCCTCGACCAGCTCGATGACCGCCATGGGGGCGTTGTCGCCCTTGCGCGGACCGATCTTGGTGATCCGGGTGTAGCCACCGGGACGGTTCTCGAAGCGCGGGCCGATCTCGGTGAACAGCTCGTGCACCACGGACTTGTCCGTGATCTTGGTGAGAACCTGGCGACGGGCGTGCAGGTCACCGCGCTTGCCGAGGGTGATCAGCTTCTCGGCGTACGGGCGCAGACGCTTGGCCTTGGCCTCGGTGGTGCGAATGCGGCCGTGCTGGAACAGCGAGGTCGCGAGGTTCGCCAGGATGTGCCGCTCGTGAGCGGGCCCGGAACCCAGACGGGCGCCCTTGGTAGGCGTGGGCATGGTGTCGTTCTCCTAGTGATGCGATCCGCGGCCGCACTCGGCCGTGGACCATGTGGGCGACGAAGGTCGGTTAGTACTGCTCCGTCTCGACGAAGGACTCGCCCTCGTCGTCGTCGGAGCTGTAGGAGTCGGCCGCCGTACTGGGGTCGAATCCGGGCGGGGAGTCCTTCAGGGACAGGCCCATGTCGATGAGCTTCTGCTTGACCTCGTCGATGGACTTCGCACCGAAGTTGCGGATGTCCAGCAGGTCCTGCTCGGAGCGGGCGACCAGCTCACCAACGCTGTGGATGCCCTCCCGCTTGAGGCAGTTGTACGAGCGCACCGTCAGGTTGAGGTCCTCGATGGGCAGCGCCAGGTCCGCCGCGAGGGCGGCGTCCGTCGGCGACGGGCCCATGTCGATGCCCTCGGCGTCGACGTTGAGCTCCCGCGCCAGACCGAACAGCTCGACCAGGGTCTTGCCCGCGCTGGCGACCGCGTCACGGGGACGGATGGCCGGCTTGGTCTCGATGTCGACGATCAGGCGGTCGAAGTCGGTGCGCTGCTCGACACGGGTGGCCTCGACCTTGTAGGTCACACGCAGGACCGGGGAGTAGATGGAGTCGATCGGGATGCGACCGATCTCCTGGCCGGCCTGCTTGTTCTGCGTCGCCGAGACGTAGCCGCGGCCGCGCTCGACCGTCAGCTCCATCTCCAGCTTGCCCTTGCCGTTGAGCGTGGCGATGTGCAGCTCGGGGTTGTGCACCTCGACGCCGGCGGGCGGAGCGATGTCCGCCGCGGTGACGACGCCGGGGCCCTGCTTGCGCAGGTACATCAGCACGGGCTCGTCGTGCTCGGAGCTGACGACCAGGCCCTTGAGGTTGAGGATCATCTCCGTGACGTCCTCCTTGACACCGGGCACGGTGGTGAACTCGTGCTCGACGCCCTCGATGCGGATGCTGGTGACAGCCGCGCCGGGGATGGAGGACAGCAGGGTGCGCCGGAGCGAGTTGCCGATGGTGTAGCCGAAACCGGGCTCCAGCGGCTCGATGACAAACCTCGAGCGCAGGTCCGAGATGACTTCCTCGGCGAGCGTGGGACGCTGTGCGATCAACATGGTCCGTGTCTTCCCTTCCACATGGCCGACCGCTATATGACGGCCACCGGATGGACGTTCCGCCGGAACGGCGGTGTCCACTACTCGGATTACTACCCAGCCCGCGCGGGCCCCAGCGGGGACCGCGCGGGATCAAGCACGGCACGGTGCCCTGCCGGCCGGGGCCGCGGGCACGCGCTGCCGATCAGACGCGGCGGCGCTTCGGCGGACGGCAGCCGTTGTGCGGGACCGGGGTGACGTCCTGGATGGAGCCCACCTCGAGGCCGGTCGCCTGGAGCGAGCGGATGGCGGTCTCCCGGCCGGAGCCCGGGCCCTTCACGAAGACGTCCACCTTGCGGACGCCGTGCTCCTGCGCGCGACGGGCAGCGGCCTCGGCGGCCATCTGCGCGGCGTACGGCGTCGACTTGCGCGAGCCCTTGAAGCCCACCTGTCCGGAGCTTGCCCACGCGATCACGGCACCGGTCGGGTCGGTGATGCTCACGATCGTGTTGTTGAACGTGCTCTTGATGTGAGCGTGTCCGTGGACAATGTTCTTCTTTTCCTTGCGGCGCACCTTGCGCGCGGCACCCTGACGGCCCTTAGGCGGCATTAGCGAAACTCCCAGAGATCATCGGTCCGTTGCTGTTCTCGGACGCGGTCGACAGTCCGAGCGGACTACTTCTTACCGGCCTTCTTCTTACCGGCCACGGTCTTCTTCTTGCCCTTGCGGGTACGCGCGTTGGTCTGCGTGCGCTGACCGCGGACCGGGAGCCCGCGACGGTGGCGGACGCCCTGGTAGCTACCGATCTCCATCTTGCGACGGATGTCGCCCTGCACCTCGCGGCGCAGGTCGCCCTCGACCTGGTAGTTCGCGCCGATCCACTCGCGCAGCTTGACCAGGTCCTCTTCGGACAGCTGGTGGACGCGCGTGTTGCCGTCGACGCCGGTCTGCTTCAGGGTCTCGAGCGCGCGGGTGCGGCCGATCCCGAAGATGTACGTGAGAGCGATCTCCACCCGCTTGTCGCGAGGGAGGTCAACGCCTTCAATACGTGCCATGTGGGCGAGACTCCATATCCATGCCCCGGAGGTCTGCCCCGTTCCACCCTCTCGTCGCCCAATCGACGAGGCCCCGGCCTCCGACCGGGGGTTGTCCCCGGGCCTCGTCGGCGCCGGGAATCGGAACAGGTTTTCGTTTGTACTGCGCCCGGGAGGGAAGTCCTTCCCTTGCCGGGTTGTCGCGGTTCAGAAGCCGCGGCGAGCTGCGGGGGTGTTAGCCCTGGCGCTGCTTGTGCCGCGGGTCCGAGCAAATGACCATGATCCGACGGTTGCGACGGATCACGCGGCACTTCGCGCAGATCTTCTTCACGCTCGGCTTGACCTTCATGGTGACTCCGAACTCATCACATCACTCATCCTGGGCCGTGCGGCCCACGACGGGCTACTTGTAGCGGTAAACGATGCGCCCGCGCGTGAGGTCGTACGGGCTCAGCTCCACGACGACGCGGTCGTCGGGGAGAATACGGATGTAGTTCATCCGCATCTTGCCGCTGATGTGGGCAAGAACCTGGTGCCCGTTGTCGAGCTCTACCTTGAACATCGCGTTGGGTAGGGACTCGACAACGGAACCCTCGATCTCGATGGCGCCGTCTTTCTTTGCCATGTCCTCCACGCCTCGCTCATCGATTGGTTGATCAGGCCCGACGCGACCCCGGTGGTCTCGCACAACGCGACGGCCCCGGCGACACCGGACGGGCCGGATGTCGTCGACGCCAGGACACACTGGTAGTTCAGGCCAACTGCAAGGGCGTACGTCGATGGGAAGACGTGGCACAAAGAAGGCAGACTGACCCAACAGCCCGCGTATGGGCAGTGACAGTCTATCGCCTTCGGGCAAGTGCTTCTGACCGGCGGGCAGAGAACCCTACACCGTCGTCCCCACAGGGGGAACCGGCGCCGCTCCGCGCCCCGGGCCGCCTCCGGCGACCGCCTTCCTCCCCCGGCCGACGGCCCCGGGCCCGCGGACGGGACCGGGCCGCGGCCGCCCTGGGGCCGGCCTACGGCGCGTGGCCGCCGCCGGGGTGGCTGCGCTGCGAGGCCAGGACCCCGAAGGTCACCACGCTCATCACGATGCCCCACGGCCCCAGCACCCACAGGAACCACGGGTAGTTGTAGTCGGTGGTGAGGAAGAGGATCAGCCAGATCACGAAGCACAGGACGTTGACCCCGGCGTACAGGATCCACGGCACCATCAGCGCCGGGTCCCGCATGCTGATCGGCGGCGCCAGCAGGGGCTCCTCCTGGAGCGGGGAGGCCCCGTGCAGGTCCGCCAGGTCGCGCTCGGGGAGGTCGCGGGTGACCGTGGCGAGCTCGTCCGCCGTCCGGGACTTGTAGACGCGGCCGAGCCGGTCGGTGAACTCCTCGTGGTCGAGCCGGCCTTGGGCGAAGTGCGCCTGGAGGAGCTGCGCGACACGGTCGCGCTCGGAGTCGGACGTTCGTATCGACGGCACCGGGTCGGACACTGCGCGCACCTCGATCTTCACCCGTGAGTGGTCGCGTCCCGCGCGCGGTGCGCGTGGGGCGGGGCCGCTACCAGGTTGGCTGGACGAACCCCATATGAGCGATTTTATCGCGGTTGGACTCACGAGCGGTCAGGACCACGGGGCCCTCGGCGGTCACCGCGACCGTGTGCTCGAAGTGCGCCGCCCTCTTGCCGTCCCTCGTGACCACCGTCCAGCCGTCGTCCAGCTGGAGCACGTCCTGGCGGCCCAGGGTGGTCATCGGCTCGATCGCCAGGCACATGCCCTCGACGAGCTTCAGCCCGCGGCCCCGCTTGCCGTAGTTGAGGACGTGCGGGTCCATGTGCATCTCGGTGCCGATGCCGTGGCCGCCGTACTCGCGGACGTTGCCGTAGCCGCCGTTCGCGGAGATGTGGCCGCCGATCGCGAAGCCGATGTCGCCCAGGCGGTTGCCCGGCCGCATCTGCGCGATCCCCTGCCACATGGACTCCTCGCAGACCTCCATCATGCGGAGGTCCTCGGGCCGGCCCTCGCCCACGGCGACGGTGATCGCCGAGTCCCCGTGCCAGCCGTCCAGGATGGCGCCGCAGTCGATGGAGATGATGTCGCCCTCGGCCAGCACCCGGTCGGCGCTGGGGATGCCGTGGACGACCTCCTCGTTGACCGAGGCGCAGATGGACCCGGGGAAGCCGTGGTAGCCCTTGAAGGACGGGACGGCGCCCGCGTCGCGGATGACCTTCTCCGCCACGGAGTCGAGCTCCAGTGTGGACACTCCGGGCCGCACGGCGGCCCGGAGGGTGTCCAGGGCGCGGGCCACGACCTGGCCCGCCGCCCTCATCTTGGCGATCTGTTCCGGCGTCTTGATCTGCACGTCCGGCTCCGCCTTCCGAAACATCAGGAACTGGCCTTTCGGGCCTGCTCCTCGATCGCGGCCTTGGCCCGGGCCGTGACCGCGTCCACGGAGCCCGTGGCGGCGATGGTCGCCAGCAGCCCCTCGCGCTCGTAGAACTCCACCAGCGGCGCGGTCTGCTCGCGGTAGACCTTCAGGCGGTGCCTGATGGTCTCCTCGCGGTCGTCCTCGCGCTGGTACAGCGCGGCGCCCTCGTGGTCGCACACGCCCGCGGACTTCGGGGCGTCGTACTCCACGTGGTACACGCGGCCGCACTCGGGGCACGAACGGCGCCCGGAGAGGCGCTTGACGACCTCGTCCTCGTCCACCCTCAGCTCCAGGACCACGTCCAGGTGCGTCTTCAGGTCGGCCAGGATGCCCTTGAGCGTCTCCGCCTGCGGGACGTTGCGGGGGAAGCCGTCGAGCAGGAAGCCCACAGCGGCGTCGTCCTGCGCCAGTCGGTCCTTGACCATGGCGTTCGTGACCTCGTCGGGGACGAGGTCGCCACGGTCCATGTACTCCCTGGCCTTCTTGCCAAGCTCCGTGCCACCGCTGACGTTGGCCCGGAAGATGTCACCGGTGGACACCTTCGGGATCGACAGCTCCGACGCGAGGATCTGGGCCTGGGTGCCTTTGCCGGCCCCAGGCGGCCCCACCAATACTGCTCGCATTTATCGCAGAAAACCTTCGTAGTTCCTCTGCTGGAGGTGACTCTCGATCTGCTTCACCGTGTCCAGCCCGACACCGACCATGATCAGGATGCTCGTCCCGCCGAAGGGGAAGTTCGCGTTGGCGCCGGTGGCCCCGAGCGCGACCATCGGGAGAAGAGCGATCACACCCAGGTACAGGGATCCGGGGGTCGTCAGCCTCGTCAGGACGTAGTCGAGGTACTCGGCGGTCGGACGCCCCGGTCGGATACCCGGGATGAACCCACCGTACTTCTTCATGTTGTCGGCGACTTCAGTGGGGTTGAACGTAATCGCCACGTAGAAGAACGCGAACCCGATGATCATGACGAAGAAGGTCGCCAGGTACACGGGGTGCGTGCCGGTCAGGAAGTAGGTCTGGATGAAGGTCACCACGGGGTTCGTGGAGTCCTGGCCGACCAGTCCGACGACCAGCTGCGGGAGGTAGAGCAGCGAGGAGGCGAAGATCACGGGGATGATGCCCGCCTGGTTGACCTTCAGCGGGATGTAGGTCGAACTTCCGCCGTACATGCGGCGTCCCACCATGCGCTTGGCGTACTGCACCGGGATGCGGCGCTGCGCCTGCTCCATGAAGACCACCGCGGCCACGAGCACGAGGCCCGCGATGCAGATGAGGGTGAAGACCCAGATGGAGCGCTCCTCGAAGAGCCCCATGATGGAGGACGGGAACATCGCGATGACCTGGGTGAAGATCAGGAGCGACATGCCGTTGCCCACGCCGCGCTCGGTGATCAGCTCGCCGAACCACATGACGATGGCGGTGCCGGCGGTCATCACGAAGACGATCGTCACCAGGGTCAGGATGTCCTGGTTGGGCATGTAGGTGCTGACCGGGATGGCCCCCTGGAACAGGGCGCCCGTCCTGGCCATGGCGACGATGCTGGTGGCCTGCAGGACCGCGAGCATCAGCGTGAGGTAGCGGGTGTATTGGGTGATCTTGCTCTGACCCGACTGGCCCTCCTTCTTGAGGGCCTCCAGGCGGGGGATCACCACCGTGAGCAGGTTGATGATGATGCTCGCGGTGATGTACGGCATGACCCCGAGCGCCAACACCGCCAGTTGCAACAGTGCGCCGCCGCTGAACAGGTTCACGAGCGCGTACACACCGCTCTGGTCGGCGGCGGTGACCGCCTCCATCTGCTCCCGGATCGCCGCGGAGTCGATACCCGGAGCGGGAATCACCGACCCCAGACGGAAGATCGTCAGGATGAACAGTGTGAACAGCAGCTTGTTACGCAGGTCGGGCGTGCGAAATGCACGGACGAACGCACCTAGCACGTCTCCTCCTGCGCGGCTTCGGCGGCGGAACGGGTTCCAGACATCGCGGCCGATCCTGAATCGTCGTAGAACGTCAGCAGCGGGCAGTCGCCCGTTGCTCGGAAGTATTCACAGTACGTCAAGCGGGGAGCTCAAACAGATGGAACTGTAACAGCCATCACGCGGCAGTTGCGGTCGTGAGTCATAACGATCACTTCTCACAACACACGGGGGCGCCCGCCGACCGGTCTTTCACTGACCTGCCGGGCGGACGCCCCCAGTTGCGCATTTCGGGGTAGACCCCTACAGCTCGGTGACGGAGCCACCGGCAGCGGCGATCTTCTCCTTCGCCGAGGAGGAGAACGCGTTCGCGCTCACCTGCACGGCGACGGTGATCTCACCGGTGCCCAGAACCTTGACGAGCTGGTTCTTGCGAACCGCGCCCTTGGCGACCAGGGCCTCGACGGTGACCTCGCCACCCTCGGGGAACAGCTCGCTCAGCTTGTCCAGGTTGACGACCTGGTAGGTCGTCTTGAACCGCGCGTTGCTGAAGCCCTTGAGCTTCGGCACCCGGCGGATGAGGGGCATCTGCCCGCCCTCGAAGCCGGGGCGGACGGTGTTACGAGCCTTGGTGCCCTTGGTGCCCCGGCCCGCGGTCTTGCCCTTGGACGCCTCGCCGCGGCCCTTGCGGGTCTTGGCCTTGTTGGCGCCCGGGGCGGGCCGCAGGTGGTGCAGCTTGAGCAGCTCGTCGGGGTTGTAGTCGCTCATTCGGCAACCTCCTCGACAGAGACGAGGTGCGCGACGATCGTGATCTGCCCGCGAACCTCAGGGCGGTCCTCACGGACGGTGGACTTGCCGATCCGGCCCAGGCCGAGCGACTGGAGAGCAGCGTGCTGCTTCACCTTGCCGCCGATCTTGGAGCGGGTCTGCGTGATCTTGAGCTTGGCCATGGTCAGGCTCCTGCCTTCGCCTCAGCACGAGCACGCAGCATGGCGGCCGGGGCGACGTCCTCGATCGGCAGGCCACGGCGGGCGGCGATCTCCTCGGGCTGGTTGAGCCCCTTGAGAGCCGCCACGGTGGCGTGCACGATGTTCAGCGGGTTGGACGACCCGAGCGACTTGCTCAGGATGTCGTGGATGCCGGCGCACTCCAGCACGGCGCGCACGGGGCCGCCGGCGATGACGCCGGTACCCGGAGCGGCCGGACGGAGCAGGACGACGCCAGCGGCGTCCTCGCCCTGGACCCGGTGCACGATGGTGCCCTGGATGCGGGGGACGCGGAAGAAGTTCTTCTTCGCCTCCTCGACGCCCTTGGCGATCGCGGCCGGAACTTCCTTGGCCTTGCCGTAACCGACACCGACCATCCCGTTGCCGTCACCGACGACGACGAGAGCGGTGAAGGAGAAGCGACGGCCGCCCTTGACGACCTTCGCGACCCGGTTGATGGTCACGACCTTCTCGATGTAGGAGACACCCTTGTCTGCGGCGCCGCCGCGGCGATCGTCACGGCGATCACGCCGCTCGCCACCGGCGCCGCGCCGCGGTGCTGCAGCCATCAGTGGTTCCTCTTCTCGTGGTTGATCTTGCCCAGTACAGAGGTCATCGCTAGAACTCCAGCCCGCCCTCGCGCGCCGCGTCGGCGAGCTTGGCGATACGGCCGGCGTACTGGTTGCCGCCGCGGTCGAACACCACGGCGGAGACCCCAGCGGCCTTGGCGCGCTCAGCGATGAGCTGACCGACCTTGGCGGACTTGTCGGACTTGGTGCCCTCGGCACCGCGCAGGTCGGCCTCGACGCTGGAGGCGGCGACCAGGGTGTGGCCCCTGGTGTCGTCGATGACCTGCGCGACGATGTGCTTGGAGGACCGGAACACGGCCAGACGCGGACGCTCGGCGGTGCCCACGACCTTCTTGCGGACGCGGAACTGGCGGCGCGCACGGGAGGTCGCGCTCTTGGAGGTCCGCTTGCGCACGGAGATACCCATGGCTACTTACCAGCCTTTCCGGCCTTGCGGCGGATGTGCTCGCCCTGGTACCGCACGCCCTTGGCCTTGTACGGGTCCGGCTTGCGCAGGCTGCGGATGTTCGCGGCGACCTGGCCCACCAGCTGCTTGTCGATGCCCTCCACGTGGAGGATCGTCGGCTTCTCGACGCGGAAGGTGATGCCCTGCGGGGGCTCGACCACGACGGGGTGGCTGTAGCCCAGCGAGAACTCCAGGTTGGAGCCGCGGGCCTGGACGCGGTAACCCACGCCGTGGATCTCCAGCGTCTTCGTGTAGCCCTTGGAGACGCCCTCGGTGAGGTTCGCGACCAGTGCACGGGTCAGACCGTGCAGCGACCGGTTCTCCGGCTTGTCGTCGGGACGCGCAACCGTGACGACCCCGTCCTCGAAGGAGACGGTGATCGGCTCGGCGACGGTGTGCTTCAGTTCGCCCTTCGGCCCCTTGACAGTGACGTCTTGCCCGTTAATCGTGACTTCGACGCCCTTGGGGACCGAGAGCGGCAGTCGACCGATTCGCGACATGCTTCAGTCTCTCCCTCTACCAGACGTAGGCGAGGACTTCGCCGCCCACGCCGCGCTTCTTGGCCTGCTTGTCGGTCATCAGGCCACCGGACGTCGAAATGATCGCCACACCGAGGCCACCCAGCACGCGCGGGAGGTTCTCCTTCTTGGCGTACACCCGCAGACCGGGCTTGGAGACCCGGCGGATGCCCGCGATCGAACGCTCCCGGGTGGGGCCGTACTTCAGGTCCAGGACGAGGCTCTTGCCCACAGGGGCCTCCTCGGTCCGGTGGCCCTGAATGAAGCCCTCCTGCTGGAGGATCTCGGCGATGTGCGCCTTGATCTTGGAATACGGCATCGCCACGGTGTCGTGGTAAGCCGAATTCGCGTTACGCAGACGCGTGAGCATGTCTGCGATCGGGTCGGTCATCGTCATGGCCGACTGGCCCTTCCTCACCGCGGTTTCCGAGTGCGGGCTTTCCCAGAGCCTGCCCTCCCACGGGTCTCCCCGTGGAGGTGCACAAACGGACCTACGGCGTGGTCGTGGGCACCGCTGTCCCTCGCGGGACTGCCGTGCCCTGATGGTTGGATGTTGCTGGACCGCTGACCGCGTCGGGCGGTCACGGACACTTGTCGAGCCACCAAGGGGGTGGCGGTTCGGGGGGCCGAACCCAGTGCGCCCTCCTCAGGGAGTGAGCGCCTGGTCGGCCCCGCCGGAAACTACCAGCTCGACTTGGTGATACCGGGCAGCTCGCCGCGGTGCGCCATCTCGCGGAAGCAGATGCGGCAGAGGCCGAACTTCCGGTAGACGGCGCGCGGACGGCCGCACCGAGAGCATCGAGTATACGCGCGGACGCTGAACTTCGGCTTCCGCTGCGCCTTGGCGATCAGGGACTTCTTAGCCATGTGTGCTTACCCCTCAGGCTTCCTTGAACGGGAAACCGAGCCGCTTGAGCAGGCTGCGGCCCTGTTCGTCGGTCGTGGCCGTGGTGACAACCGTGATGTCCATCCCACGCTGCCGGTCGACCTTGTCCGGGTCCACCTCGTGGAACATGACCTGCTCGGTCAGACCGAAGGTGTAGTTGCCGTTCCCGTCGAACTGCTTCGGGGAGAGGCCGCGGAAGTCCCGGATACGGGGCAGAGCCAGCGAGAGCAGCCGGTCGAGGAACTCCCACATCCGGTCGCCGCGCAGCGTGACGCTGGCGCCGATCGGCTGGCCCTCGCGCAGCTTGAACTGCGCGATGGAGTTCTTGGCCCGGTTGATCCGAGGCTTCTGGCCGGTGATCGCCGAGATGTCGGCGATCGCGCCCTGGATCAGCTTCGCGTCACGAGCCGCCTCGCCGACACCCATGTTGACCACGATCTTCGTGAGACCGGGGACCTGCATGATGTTGGCGATGTCGTGCTCCTCCTTGAGGGCAGCGACGATCTCGTTACGGTACTTCTCCTTGAGCCGCGGCATCGGAGGGGCCGTGATGTCGTTGGTAACCGTCATCAGATGTCCTTACCGGTGCGACGGGAGACGCGAACCTTGGTTCCGTCGTCCTCGAAGCGGTAGCCGACCCGGGAGGGCTTGCCGTCCTCGGCGAGCGCGATGTTGCTCACGTGGATCGGGGCCTCCTTCGTGACGACCTCGCCCTGCTGGCCGCCCGCCGGGTTCGCCTTCCTGTGCTTCTTGACCAGGTTGACGCCCTCGACGACGACACGGTCTTCCTTCGGCAGGGCCTTGACGACCTTGCCGGTGGCACCCTTGTCCTTGCCGGCGAGGACGATGACCTCGTCGCCAGTTTTGATCTTCATCGCTCAGAGCACCTCCGGCGCCAGCGAAATGATGCGCATGTACTTCTTGTCACGCAGCTCGCGGCCCACCGGGCCGAAGATGCGGGTGCCTCGCGGGTCCCCACCGTCCTTGATGAGCACGGCAGCGTTCTCATCGAAGCGGATGTAGGAGCCGTCGGGCCGGCGGCGCTCCTTGACGGTGCGCACGACAACGGCCTTGACGACGTCGCCCTTCTTGACTCCAGCGCCAGGCAGGGCGTCCTTCACCGTGGCGACGATCGTGTCGCCGATCCCGGCGTAGCGCCGACCCGAGCCACCGAGAACACGGATGGTGAGGATCTCCTTGGCACCCGTGTTGTCGGCGACCTTGAGTCGCGACTCCTGCTGAATCACGTCTGCTCCTGATGTGATGCGTGCGGTCCACTGCCGCACGGCTAGGTGGTCTCACCCCTCGCGCTGGCGGCCGACAACGCGTGTCGGCCGCCAAACGCAGGCTGGGGTTACTTAGCCTTCTCCAGGATCTCCACGACGCGCCAACGCTTCGTCGCGGAGAGCGGCCGGGTCTCCATCACTCGGACCCGGTCGCCGACGCCACAGGAGTTCGCCTCGTCGTGCGCCTTGTACTTGGTCGTCCGACGGATGACCTTGCCGTACATGGCGTGCTTGATGCGGTCCTCGACCTCGACAACGACGGTCTTGTCCATCTTGTCGCTGACGACGTAGCCCTCGCGCACCTTGCGGTAGTTGCGGGTCGCGGTCTGGTTCTCACTCATTCGGCTGCTTCCTTCGTCTCCTCAGCCGACTCACCAGACAGCGGGGCGATGCCCAGCTCGTGCTCACGCATGACCGTGTAGATCCGCGCGATCTCGCGCTTGACGGTCCGCAGACGGCTGTGGTTGTCGAGCTGGCCGGTGGCGGCCTGGAAGCGGAGGTTGAAGAGCTCTTCCTTGGCTTCCTTGAGCTTGGCGACCAGGTCCTCGACGGACTGGTCCCGGAGCTCATGGGCAGTCACGGACTTCGCCATCACTCCCCCTCCCGCTTAACAAACTTGCACTTCATCGGGAGCTTGTGCATGGCACGGCGCATCGCCTCCTTGGCGATGTCCTCGGGCACGCCCGACAGCTCGAACATCACGCGACCGGGCTTGACCGGCGCGACCCACCACTCGGGTGAACCCTTACCGGAGCCCATGCGGACCTCGGCGGGCTTCTTCGTCAGCGGACGGTCCGGGAAGATGTTGATCCACACCTTGCCGCCACGCTTGATGTGACGCGTCATAGCGATACGAGCGGACTCGATCTGACGGTTGGTGACGTAGGCCGACTCCAGAGCCTGGATGCCGTACTCGCCGAAAGTGACCGTCGTTCCACCCTTGGCCTTACCGCGCAGATCCGGGTGGTGCTGCTTGCGGTACTTGACCTTACGAGGAATAAGCACTGGTCAGCTCCCCTCGGGCTTCGCGGACTCGGCCGGAGCCTTGGCCTCGGTGTTCTGCGGCTGACCGCCGCCGGCACCGCCACGACGACGACGCTGCGGGCGCTCGCGGCGCTGACCGCCGCCACCGCCGCCGCCACCGGCGGAACGCTGGGCGGCCTGGGCCGCCTCGCGCTCGGCGCGGGTCGCGGGCGCGTCACCCTTGTAGATCCACACCTTGACGCCGATGCGGCCGAACGTCGTACGGGCCTCGAAGAAGCCGTAGTCGATGTCGGCGCGGAGCGTGTGCAGCGGGACCCGGCCCTCGCGGTAGAACTCCGAGCGGGACATCTCAGCCCCGCCCAGGCGTCCGCCGCACTGGATACGGATGCCCTTGGCACCGCTCTTCATCGCGCTCTGCATCGCCTTGCGCATCGCGCGGCGGAAGGCCACACGGCTGCTCAGCTGCTCGGCGACGCCCTGGGCGACGAGCTGTGCGTCGACCTCGGGGTTCTTGACCTCGAAGACGTTGAGCTGAACCTGCTTGGAGGTCAGCTTCTCCAGGTCGGTCCGGATTCGATCGGCCTCGACGCCGCGGCGGCCGATGACGATGCCCGGCCGGGCGGTGTAGACGTCCACGCGGACACGGTCACGGGTGCGCTCGATCTCGACCTTGGAGATGCCCGCGCGCTCCATGCCGCGGGTCAGCATCCGACGGATCGCAACGTCTTCCTTGACGTAGTCCTTGTAGGACTTGTCGGCGTACCAGCGGCTCTTGAAGTCGGTGGTGATGCCGAGGCGGAACCCGTGCGGGTTTACCTTCTGCCCCACTATCGGGTCCTTTCCTTCGTCTTGGACGAGGCGCCCGAGCGCTCAGCGACGACCACGGTGATGTGGCTCGTACGCTTGGTCACCCGGAAGGCGCGGCCGAAGCCTCGCGGTCGAATGCGCTTCAGGGTCGGACCCTCGTCCACCCATGCGCCCTCGACCACCAGCGTCTCGCGGTCCAGCTTGTCGTTGTGCTCAGCGTTGGCGATGGCGCTAGCCAGCACCTTGCCAACAGGCTCGCTCGCCGACTGGGGCGCGAACCGGAGCACCGCCTGTGCCTCGTCAGCGGGCAACCCGCGAATAAGGTCCACCACCCGGCGGGCCTTCCGGGGCGTAACACGGACGAACCGTGCCTGTGCCCTCGTTCCCATCGCTTTTCCCTCGCTCACGGAAATTCATCTCCACTCACCGTGGAGAAATGGTTCTTTCTCCTGCTGCAACCGCTAACGGCGGCTACGGCGGTCTTCCTTGACGTGGCTACGGAAAGTACGCGTGGGAGCGAACTCACCGAGCTTGTGGCCGACCATCGACTCGGACACGAACACGGGGACGTGCTTGCGGCCATCGTGGACGGCGATCGTGTGACCGATCATCTCCGGGACGATCATGGACCGCCGGGACCACGTCTTGATGACGTTCTTGGTCCCCTTCTCGTTCTGGACTTCCACCTTCTTGATGAGGTGGTCGTCGACGAAGGGACCCTTCTTAAGGCTACGTGGCATCAGACGTGCTCCTTACCGCTTCTTCTTACCGCTACGCCGACGCCGCACGATCAGCTTGTCGCTGGCCTTGTTCTTGGCCCGGGTCCGGCCTTCCTTCTTGCCCCAGGGGCTGACCGGGTGTCGTCCACCGGAGGTCTTGCCCTCACCACCACCGTGCGGGTGGTCGACCGGGTTCATCACGACACCGCGGACGGTCGGGCGCTTGCCCTTCCAGCGGTTACGACCGGCCTTGCCCCAGTTGATGTTGGACTGCTCGGCGTTGCCGACCTGACCAACGGTGGCGCGGCAGGTGATCTCCACCATGCGCATCTCGCCGGAGGGCATACGCAGCGTGGCGTAACGGCCCTCCTTGGCGAGGAGCTGGATCTGGGAGCCGGCGGAGCGGCCCAGCTTGGCGCCACCACCCGGCTTCAGCTCGACCGCGTGCACGAACGTACCCGTGGGGATGTTGCGCAGCGGGAGGCAGTTGCCGGGCTTGATGTCGGACTGGGGGCCGTTCTCGACCCTGTCGCCCTGCTTGAGACCGGCGGGTGCCAGGATGTAGCGCTTCTCACCGTCCACGTAGTGGAGCAGTGCGATGCGAGCGGTGCGGTTCGGGTCGTACTCGATGTGAGCGACCTTGGCCGGAACGCCGTCCTTGTCGTGACGACGGAAGTCGATCACGCGGTAGGCGCGCTTGTGGCCACCACCCTGGTGGCGGGTCGTGATCCGGCCGTGGCCGTTGCGCCCGCCCTTGGAGTGCAGAGGACGCACCAGGGACTTCTCCGGCTCCGAGCGCGTGATCTCGACGAAGTCGCTCACGCTGGAACCGCGACGACCCGGTGTCGTCGGCTTGTACTTACGAATGCCCATCTTCTTCGCGCATTCCTTTACGTGTTGCTTGGTGTGTAGCGGTCAGACCCGGAAAGGTCACCGACCGAAGATGTCGATCCGGTCGCCCTCGGCGAGGCCGACGATCGCGCGCTTCGTGTCGGGACGCTTCCCGAAACCGAAACGGGTCCGCTTGCGCTTGCCCTTCCGGTTGATCGTGTTCACGCTCGTGACCTTCACCTCGAAGATCTTCTCGATCGCGATCTTGATCTGGGTCTTGTTGGCGTCGGGCTTGACGATGAACGTGTACTTGTTCTCGTCCATGAGCCCGTAGCTCTTCTCGGAGATCACCGGCTCGATGATGATGTCCCGGTGGTCGGCGATCCTCACTGGTCGTCCTCCTCGGACTGAGCGGCCTTGGAGGCGCCGGCCGCGTGGGCCAGGAACTCGGCGTAGCCCGCCTCGGTGAAGACCACGTCGTCCGAGTAGAGGACGTCGTAGGTGTTCACCTGGTCCGCGTCGAGGATGTGCACCTCTTCGAGGTTGCGCAGGGCGCGCCGGTTGTGCTCGTCGTCGCGGGCCAGGACGACCAGGACCTTGTCGGACCCGGTGACCTGGCGGAGCGCCTTCAGAGCGTTCTGCGTGAGCTTGCTGCTCGCGTCCTCGGCCACGAAGTGGCTGATGACGTGGATACGGCCGTGCGTGGCCCGGTCGGAGAGGGCGGCGCGCAGGGCGGCGGCCTTCATCTTCTTCGGGGTCCGCTGGCTGTAGTCGCGCGGCTGCGGTCCGTGGACCGTGCCACCGCCGGTGTACTGCGGGGCGCGGATGGAGCCCTGGCGGGCCCGGCCGGTGCCCTTCTGGCGGTACGGCTTCTTACCACCGCCGCGGACCTCGCCGCGGGTCTTGGTGGCGTGCGTGCCCTGGCGGCCCGCGGCCAGCTGGGCGTTCACGACCTGGTGCAGGAGCGGGATGCTGACCTGCTGGGCGAAGACGCTCTCCGGCAGCTCGACACTGCCCTGAGCGGCGCCCTCGGGGTTCTTGACCTCGATCTGGGCCATGGCTTACTTGTCCCCCTTCACAGCGGTGCGGACGAGCACCAGACCGCCGTTGGGACCGGGCACAGCACCCTTGACCAGGATGAGGCCCTTCTCCGCGTCCACGGAGTGAACGGTCAGGTTCTGGACGGTCTTGCGCACGTTGCCCATGCGCCCTGCCATCCGCATGCCCTTGAAAACGCGGCCGGGCGTGGCGCAGCCGCCGATGGAACCGGGCGAGCGGTGCTTGCGCTGGGTACCGTGCGAGGCGGAGAGGCCACGGAAGCCGTGACGCTTCATCACACCCGCGAAGCCCTTGCCCTTGCTCTTGCCCGTGACGTCGACCGTCTGGCCGCTCTCGAAGCTGTCCGCGGCGACCTCCTGGCCGAGCGTGTACTCGGAGGCGTCGGTGGTGCGGACCTCGACGTAGTGCCGGCGCGGGGTCAGGTCGTTCTTGCGCAGGTAGTCGCCGAGGGGCTTGTTCACCTTGCGCGGGTTGATCTGCCCGTAGCCGAGCTGGACGGCCGAGTAGCCATCGGTGTCCGGAGTCCGGATGCGGCTCACGACGCACGGACCGGCCTTCAGAACCGTCACGGGCACCATCTTGCCCGTGTCGTCGAAGACCTGGGTCATGCCGAGCTTTTCGCCCAGAACTCCCTTGATCTGCTTGGTGGCCATGTCTGTGCGTCCTTAAAGCTTGATCTCGATGTCAACACCAGCCGGCAGGTCGAGTCGCATGAGCGAGTCGACCGTCTTCGGCGTGGGGTCGATGATGTCGATCAGCCGCTTGTGGGTGCGCATCTCGAAGTGCTCGCGCGAGTCCTTGTACTTGTGCGGCGATCGGATGACGCAGTAAACGTTCTTTTCCGTCGGCAGCGGCACCGGGCCCGCGACCTGTGCGCCAGTTCGCGTCACAGTCTCGACGATCTTGCGCGCCGAGCTGTCGATGACCTCGTGGTCATAGGCCTTTAGCCGAATGCGGATCTTCTGTCCCGCCATGTGGCCTGTTCGTCCTTCGCTTCAGTGTCCGTAACGGTGAGCTGTCCCGGTCACAGAAGCCCAGGCCTGACGGAATCCGCCGTGTGGCCGTGAGCCCCTATTCCCTTGAGAAACCGCAACAGGGCTTGCCCCTGCGGTGCGTCACCGTCACAGTGCCCGATGACGTCTTGTGTGTGCGGCGGGTGGGCCGTGCGAACACGGCCCGCCCACCACGCCGGGGGCGGCTCCTCAGGGGGCCGCCCCCGGCATGCGTACTACTTGAGGATCTTCGTGACGCGACCGGCGCCCACGGTACGGCCACCCTCGCGGATGGCGAACCGCAGACCGTCTTCCATCGCGACCGGCTGGATCAGGTTGACGGTCATCTCGGTGTTGTCACCGGGCATGACCATCTCCGTGCCCTCCGGCAGCGTCACGACGCCCGTGACGTCCGTGGTGCGGAAGTAGAACTGCGGACGGTAGTTGTTGAAGAACGGCGTGTGCCGCCCGCCCTCGTCCTTGGACAGGATGACGACGTTGGCCTCGAACTCCGTGTGCGGGGTGGTCGTGCCCGGCTTGATCACGACCTGGCCGCGCTCGACGTCCTCGCGCTTGATGCCGCGCAGGAGCAGCCCGACGTTGTCGCCGGCCTGGCCCTGGTCGAGCAGCTTGCGGAACATCTCGACACCGGTGACGGTGGTCGTCTGCTTCTCGTCCTTGATACCGACGATGTCGACGGTCTCGTTGACGTTGACGATGCCGCGCTCGATACGGCCGGTGACGACGGTGCCGCGACCGGTGATCGAGAAGACGTCCTCGATGGGCATGAGGAACGGCTTGTCGGTGTCACGCTCGGGCTCGGGGATGTAGGTGTCCACGGTGCCCATGAGCTCCAGGACGGACTTGCCCCACTCCTCGTCGCCCTCCAGCGCCTTGAGCGCGGAGACCTTGGTGACGGGGACGTCGTCGCCGGGGAACTCGTACTCGCTGAGGAGCTCGCGGACCTCGAGCTCGACGAGCTCGAAGATCTCCTCGTCGTCCACCATGTCGGCCTTGTTCAGGGCCACCACGATGTAGGGGACGCCGACCTGGCGGGCCAGGAGCACGTGCTCCTTGGTCTGCGGCATCGGGCCGTCGGTGGCGGCCACGACCAGGATCGCGCCGTCCATCTGCGCCGCACCCGTGATCATGTTCTTCACGTAGTCGGCGTGACCGGGGCAGTCCACGTGAGCGTAGTGGCGCTGCTCGGTCTGGTACTCGACGTGCGCCACGGAGATCGTGATACCGCGCTCGCGCTCCTCGGGAGCGTTGTCGATGTCCTCGAACGGCGTGAACGGGTTCAGGTCCGGGTACGCGTCGTGCAGCACCTTGGTGATGGCCGCGGTCAGCGTGGTCTTGCCGTGGTCAATGTGACCGATGGTGCCGATGTTGACGTGCGGCTTAGTCCGCTCGAACTTTTCCTTCGCCACTGGAAGTCTCCTAGACGTACAGAGCTATCTGGGTCCATCCCCGCCGCCTGGGCGGGGATCGGATTGGTTACGTGTTCGCGACTACTCGCCGCGAACCTTCGCCACAATTTCTTGGGCGACAGCGGACGGAACCTCCGCGTAGGAGTCGAACACCATCGAGTAGTTGGCTCGACCCTGCGTACGGCTGCGCAGGTCACCCACGTAGCCGAACATTTCGGAGAGGGGCACCTGGGCCTTGACGATCCGGACGCCGGAACGCTCGTCCATGGACTGGATCTGTCCACGGCGGGAGTTCAGGTCGCCGATCACGTCACCCATGTACTCCTCAGGGGTGGTGACCTCCACCGCCATGACCGGCTCAAGGAGAGTCGGCTTGGCGAGCCTGACGGCCTCCTTGAAGGCCATCGAACCCGCGGTCTTGAAGGCCATCTCGGAGGAGTCGACCTCGTGGTACTGGCCGTCCTGGAGCGTCACCTTGACGCCGACGAGCGGGTAGTGCGCGAGCACACCCAGCTCGGCGGCCTCCTGGGCGCCGGCGTCGACCGACGGGATGTACTCCCGCGGGATACGGCCGCCGGTGACCGCGTTGACGAACTCGTAGCCGGAGGCGTCGCCGCTCTCGACCTCGAGGGGCTCGACGTCGATCTTGACCTTGGCGAACTGGCCCGACCCACCGGTCTGCTTCTTGTGGGTGTAGACGTGGCCTTCGACCTTCTTGCGAATGGTCTCGCGGTAGGCCACCTGGGGCTTACCGATGTTCGCGTCGACCTTGAACTCGTCGCGCATGCGGTTGACGAGGACCTCGAGGTGCAGCTCGCCCATACCGGAGATGATGGTCTGGCCGGTCTGGTCGTCCGTGGCGACCTGGAACGAGGGGTCCTCGTCCGCGAGGCGCTGGATCGCGATGCCCAGCTTCTCCTGGTCGCTCTTGGTCTTGGGCTCGATGGCCACCTCGATGACCGGAGCCGGGAACGTCATGGACTCCAGGACGATCGGAGCCGACTGGTCGCACAGCGTCTCGCCGGTCGTGGTGTCCTTCAGACCCATGACCGCGACGATGTCGCCCGCGCCGGCCTCGCCGATCTCCTCACGCTTGTTGGAGTGCATGCGGTAGATCTTGCCGATCCGCTCCTTGCGGCCCTTGAGACTGTTCAGCACCTGGGTGCCGGTCTCGAGGACGCCGGAGTAGATGCGCACGTAGGTCAGCTTGCCCAGGTGCGGGTCGCTCATGATCTTGAAGACCAGGGCGGACATCGGCTCGTCGACGCTCGGCTTGCGGGAGAGCTTGGTCTCCTCGGTCTCGTCCTTGGGGTCGTGGCCCTCGATGGCGTCCACGTCCAGGGGCGAGGGGAGGTACGCGGTGACCGCGTCGAGCAGGGGCTGGACGCCCTTGTTCTTGAACGCGGTGCCGCACACGATCGGGATCGCGGTACCGGCGATGGTCGCGCGGCGGATCGCCGGGACCACCTGCTCCAGGGAGGGCTCCTGCCCTTCCAGGTACAGCTCCATGATCTCGTCGTCGGCCTCGGCGAGCACCTCGATGAACTTCTCGCGGGCCTCGCGGGCGGCGTCGGCGTGGGACTCGGGGATGTCGATCGTGTCGTACATCTCGCCGAGCGCGGCCTCGTCGTTCCAGACGTAGGCCTTCATGCGGACCAGGTCGACGACGCCCTTGAAGTCGCTCTCGGCGCCGATGGGCAGCTGGATCGGCATGGCGTTCGCGCCGAGGCGCTCACGGAACATGTCGACGCAGCGCTGGAACTCGGCGCCGATCTTGTCCATCTTGTTGACGAAGCAGATACGCGGAACGCCATAGCGGTCAGCCTGGCGCCAGACCTGCTCGGACTGGGGCTCGACGCCTTCCTTGGCGTCGAACACCGCGACGGCACCGTCGAGGACACGCAGCGACCGCTCGACCTCGACCGTGAAGTCGACGTGGCCGGGCGTGTCGATGATGTTGATGGTGTGGTCGTCCCAGTGGGTGGTGGTAGCAGCCGAGGTAATGGTGATACCCCGCTCCTGCTCCTCCTTCATCCAGTCCATCGTGGCGGCGCCATCGTGGACCTCACCCACCTTGTGGGTCACACCGGTGTAGTAGAGGATCCGCTCAGTCGTGGTGGTCTTGCCCGCGTCGATGTGGGCCATAATCCCGATGTTGCGGACCTTGGCCAGGTCAAGCGCAGTCTTAGCAGCCATGAGGCTCGTCTTCCCTCGGTCTCAAGGAATCGAATCGCCGCGGGGTTACCAGCGGTAGTGGGCGAAGGCCTTGTTCGACTCGGCCATCTTGTGCGTGTCCTCACGCTTCTTGACGGCCGCGCCGAGACCGTTGCTGGCGTCGACCAGCTCGTTCATCAGACGCTCGGTCATGGTCTTCTCACGGCGCTGACGCGCGTAGGAGACCAGCCAGCGCAGGGCCAGCGTGGTGGACCGGGAGGCGCGAACCTCGACCGGCACCTGGTAGGTCGCGCCACCGACGCGGCGGCTGCGGACCTCGAGCGCGGGCTTGACGTTGTCCAGGGCGCGCTTCAGCACGACGAGCGGGTCCTGGCTGGTCTTCTCGCGGGCGCCTTCGAGGGCGTCGTAGACGACGCTCTGGGCGATGGAGCGCTTGCCGTCGAGCAGCACCTTGTTGATCAGTGCGGTGACGAGCGGCGAGCCGTAGACCGGGTCGGTGATGAGCTGGCGCTTCGGCGCCGGGCCCTTGCGCGGCATCTTTACTTCTCCTTCTTGGCGCCGTAGTGGCTACGCGCCTGCTTGCGGCCCCGGACACCCTGGGTGTCGAGCGAGCCGCGGACAATTCGGTAGCGGACGCCCGGCAGGTCCTTCACACGACCACCGCGAACGAGCACGATGCTGTGCTCCTGGAGGTTGTGACCAATGCCGGGGATGTAGGCCGTGACCTCGATGCCGCTGCTCAGCTTGACGCGAGCGACCTTACGCAGAGCGGAGTTCGGCTTCTTCGGCGTAGTGGTGTAGACACGCGTGCACACACCACGACGCTGCGGACTCCCCTTCAGCGCCGGGGTCTTGTTCTTTGCGACCTTGTCCTGTCGGCCCTTGCGGACCAGCTGCTGGATGGTGGGCACCGCGTCTCCGTCTTCCTCGTGACCTACGCCGGTTCTCGTAGCCGATATCGCTATTGACCTGCTGAATTTCCCGAACCTCCCCGACCCCCGTGGTCGGGCGTGTCGCGCTGGTTGTCGCGCACGGCAAAAAACCGATCACACCCGGCCGGAGGCCGATCATGGGAGGGGGTTCACCTGCGCGGCGCGCCTTACGTCCTCAACTGGTGGGACCGAGGCGCCGCACACGCACGTGTGACCCGTCGACTCACGGGCACAATCACACAGGCTACCGTTTACCGTCTGGGCGGTCAAAACGGCGTGCGACATGGCGAGAATCATGGAACCGGTTCTCGCGTAGCCGTGGGTCACCGCCAGTCTACGCGCTCCCGGAGTCGTTTCGCCCCGGGTTTCCCCGGAGACCGTCGGCGGGCGGCCCGGACATGCGGCCGCTCCCCCGGAACATTGTCCTGGAGGAGCGGCCGCGGCGCTACAGGACCAGCCAGATGGCGACGGAGATCACCGTCACCAGGATGCCGACCACCGCGAACACCGTGCCGACGGTGATCAGTCCGAGGCCGTCGAGCTCCCCGCGCGAGGCGCGGATCGCCTTCTTGGCCTTGGGCCCCGTGACCAGGAGCGCCAGGAGAGCCGTGACCAGACCGATGCCGGGGAGCAGCGAGGCGATGCCCAGCCACAGGGTGACGGTCGCCCCCCTCTCCGTGTCCGGCAGGAAGTCGATGCTGTCGTAGCCGGGGTACGGGTCGCCCGGCTCCCCGCCCAGGGGACGGTCCACGAAGCCGGGGAACTCCTCGGCGATGGGGTCCTTGCGGCGCCTGCGGGAGGCCGGGGCCTCCGGCATGCCGTAGTCCGCCGGGGTGAAGCCGTCGTCGTACTCGCTCTCCCCCGCCGGCTCCGGCTCGTCGTGGTCCCAGGTGTCCTCGGGGATGCTCGGCGCCTCGAAGACCTGGGTGGCGCCGTCGGGGACGCCGTCCCCGCCGGGACCGCCCCGGCGGACCGGGCCGTCGTCGTACTCCTCGTCGTCGTACTCCTCGTCCGCGAACGCCTCGTCCGCGTAGCCGTCGGCCTCCCTGGAGCGGGCGCGCGACTGCATGTCCGCGATCGCCGCCAGGGGGTCGTCCGCGGAGGGCACGCCGCCGGTCCGCTCCCCGTCCGGGCCCCCGTCGCGCAGCCGGTCGTCGTCCCCCCGGGCCGGGAGGGAGCCCCCGTCCGCGCCGTCGTCCCCCCAGGCTCCGGTGTCGGAGGACCTGGCGGACTCGCGCCGGCGCTCCTCCGCCTCCCGGACGATGTCGGGGAGGCGGGGGTCGTTGCGGTCGAACGCCCAGGTGTTGCCGCTCCCCGCCCCGAACCCGCCCGGGTCGGGAACGGGGGCGGGGGCCGGGGCGGACGGCGACAGCTCGTCGCCGTAGCCGTCGGTCCACGACTCGTCGGTCCCCGCGCCGGACCACGCGTCGCCGGTCTCCCCGGCGGGCGCCCAGGAGTCCAGGTCGCCGGTGTCGGCCGCGGACCCGCGACCGCCGTACTCAGGCCCCGCGGCGGCGTCCCGGCCCTCTCCGGCGGGGGCGCCGCGATCGGCGGCCGACCCCCAGGAGTCCGAGCCGAGCTCGTCGTCGTCCCACGAGCGGCCGCCGTCGGCGGCGGCCCGGGCGCCGGCCGGCGCCCCGTGGCGGGGGGCCGCGTCCCAGGGGTCGCGTCCCGGTCCCGCCGCGCCCTCCGCGGGGGCGTCGGCGCCCCACGCGGACGGTCGGCGGTCGTCGGACAGCTCGTCGTCCCAGAGCGGGGCCGCGGGGGCCGTGCCCCCGACGGGGGTCCGGAAGTCCTCTCCCACGGGGTCCCGCCGGTCCGCGGGACCCGCGCCCCAGGCGGTGGCGCCGCGGTCCTCGTCCCGGGCACGGTCCGCGCCCCCGGCGGGTCCGTACCCGGAGGGCGCGTCGTCCCAGGGGCGGTCCCCGGCGTCGGCCGAGGGCGTCCAGGCGTCGGCCGCGCCGACGTCCTGTCCGTCGTCCCACGGGCGCGCGTCGCCCGTCGCGGGGCCGGTCACGGGAGCGTCGGAACCGCCCGCCGGGGCGTCCGGGGACCAGCGGTCCCGCTCCCGGTCCTCCGGGCGGCCCGCCGGGGCGTCGGCGCCCCATGAGTCCCGGAGGGGCTCGCCGATCCCGCCGAGGGCGGGGTCCGGCTCCCACGACCGCGTGTCGGCCGGGGGCTGCGGGGTCCAGGCGTCGGCGCCCGGGGAGGGGGACCACGCCTCGCGGCCGCCCTCCCCCCCGGGCGCCTCGTCCCACGGGCGCGCGTCGTCCGTCGCGGGGCCGGTCACGGGAGCGTCGAAGTCGGCGGGGGCGGAACCGCCCGCCGGGGCGTCGGCGCCCCACGCGTCCCCGGCGCCGGCCGCGGGGGCCTCCGGGGACCACGCCTCACGCGCGTACACGTCGGAACCGCCCGCCGGGGCGTCCGGCGACCAGCGGTCCCGCTCCCGGTCCTCCGGGCGGCCCGCCGGGGCGTCGGCGCCCCACGCGTCCCCGGTACCGGCCGCGGGAGCCTCCGGAGACCACGCCTCACGCGCGTACACGTCGGAACCGCCCGCCGGGGCGTCGGCGTCCCACGCGGCGGGGCCGCGCGCGCCCTCGGGGTCCCACGCCGTGGAACCCTGCGTACGGGTCCCCGGGGCCTCGTGGCCGTGCCCGCCCTCGGGCACGTCGTCCCACGGGCGCGCGTCGTCCGACGGCTCCGGGGTACGTGCGTCGGCGTCTCGGGCCGGGACCCACGCCTCGGGACCGCCGTCGCCCGGGCCGTCGTCCCCGGGGACGTCGGTACGCCACGCGTCCTGCCCCCGGGCGTCGGAGCGCTCCGCCGGGGCATCGCTCCAGGCGTCCCGCGCGTACACGTCGGAACCGCCCGCCGGGGCGTCGGCGTCCCACGCGGCGGGGCCGCGCGCGCCCTCGGGGTCCCACGCCGCGGAACCCTCGGGCCGGGCCGCGGGGGCGTCCCACCCGGACGGGTCGTGCGCCCCGTCGAGGGGCGACCCGCTCCTCCAGGCGTCGGAGGCGCGGTCGGGCGACGCGTACCCGGCGTCCGGGAAGGCCTCCCCGTCCCGTGGGCCCTGTGCGGGCGCCTCCGGCTCGTCCCGGCCCGTCGCCCAGGCGTCGCCGGGGCCGGCCGGCGCCTCGGCGCCGCCCGCCGCCGGGTCGGTCCGGGGCGCGGCCCAGGAGTCCATGCGGCCGGCCGGTCCCTCGCCCGGGTCCTCGGAGGGCAGGGGAACCTCGGCGCTGGCCGCGACGCTGGGCAGGCTCGGCTCCTCCGGCTCCCCCGGCACCCGGGTCAGCGGCTGGTACGCCGACCGTCCCGCCCCCGGGTAGGAGATCGGGTGCGAGGCGCCGGACGGCGGACCGCCGAGCGCCTCCGGGTACGGCTCGACCAGGGCCGGGCGCGACGCGCTCAGCCCCGTGTAGCCGCCGCTGTCGGGGAACACCGTCTCGGCGCCCTCGTCGGCTTCCTCACCCTCGAGCGGGTCCTGGTACTCCGACTGCGTGCGGTAGCGGTTCTCGCTCGGCTTGAACCAGTCCCCCGCACCGGAGTCCCGTCCGCCCCCGTGTTCAGTCATGCCTCTCCCGCCAGCGCAGTAGCGCCGTCTCCCCGTCCGCCGTGCGCGGACCCTCTACGCCGAACGGCGGCGGCACCACTCCCGGTCGGGAGTGGCTGGCCGCCGCCGTCAGTTCAAACCGCTCTTACCGGTTGTACGGCCCGAAGTCGTACTCCTCCAGCGGGACGGCCTCGCCCGACCCCTGACCGAAGGTGTACTCGCTCGGCTCCTCGTACCCGGAGACCGAGTACATCGAGGCCTTCGCCTCCTCGGTGGGCTCCACCCGGATGTTGCGGTACTGCGGAATACCGGTACCGGCCGGGATGAGCTTACCGATGATGACGTTCTCCTTGAGGCCGAGCAGCGGGTCGCTCTTGCCGTGGATGGCGTTCTCGGTGAGCACCCGGGTGGTCTCCTGGAAGGAGGCCGCCGACAGCCAGGACTCCGTGGCCAGCGAGGCCTTGGTGATCCCCAGCAGCACCGGGCGTCCGGCCGCGGGCTGTCCGCCCTCGGAGACGACGCGGCGGTTGATCCGCTCGAACTTCGGACGCTCGACCATCTCGCCGGGAAGGAGCTCGGTGTCGCCCGACTCCAGGATGTTCACCCGCTTGAGCATCTGGCGGACGATGATCTCGATGTGCTTGTCGTGGATGGACACACCCTGCGACTTGTACACCTCCTGGACCTCCGACACGAGGTGCTGCTGCACCGCGCGCGGGCCCTGGATGCGAAGAACCTCGTGCGGGTTGATCGCACCCTGGATCAGCTGCTGGCCGACCGTGACGTGGTCGCCGTCGCTGACGAGGAGCTGCGCACGCATCGGGACCGGGTAGGCGATCTCGTCCGTGCCGTCGTCGGGGATGACGACGATCTTGCGGCTCTTCTCGGTGTCGTCGATCCGGATCCGGCCCTCCATCTCGGAGATCGGGGCCACACCCTTGGGGATGCGGGCCTCGAAGAGCTCCTGGACACGGGGCAGACCGTGCGTGATGTCCTGACCCGCGGAACCGCCCATGTGGAAGGTACGCATGGTCAGCTGGGTGCCGGGCTCACCGATCGACTGCGCCGCGATGATGCCGATCGCCTCGCCGACGTCCACCGGCTTGCCGGTCGCCATGGAGCGGCCGTAGCAGGTGGTGCAGACGCCGATCTTGGCCTCACAGGTCAGCGACGAGCGGATGCGGACGCGGGTGAACCCGGCCTCGATCAGCTTGTCGATGTTCTGCTCGGAGGTGTCGCTCAGCGCGGGCAGGACGAGCTTGCCGTCCGCCCCCGTCACGTCCTCGGAGAGGGTGCGGCCGAAGCCGGTGTTCTCGACGTTGTGCTTGCGCACGACGACGCCGGCGGCGTTCTTCTCACCGATCTCGTGCCAGATCGAACGGTCCGTGCCGCAGTCGATCTCGCGGACGATGACGTCCTGCGCGACGTCCACCAGACGACGGGTCAGGTAACCCGAGTCGGCGGTACGCAGGGCGGTGTCGGCCAGGCCCTTGCGCTGGCCGTGCGTGGAGATGAAGTACTCCAGCACCGACAGGCCCTCACGGTAGGAGGACTTGATCGGACGCGGGATCGTCTCGCCCTTGGTGTTGGAGACCAGGCCGCGGATACCCGCGATCTGGCGCACCTGCATCGGGTTGCCTCGGGCGCCGGACTGGACCATCATCCACACCGGGTTGTCGGCGGGGAAGTTGTCCTCCATGTTCTGCGCGACCTCGGCGGTGGCCTGGGTCCACACCTCGGTGAGCTCCTGGCGGCGCTCGTCGTCGGTGATGAGACCGCGGTCGTACTCGCGCTGGATCTTGTCGGCCTTGCGCTCGTACCCCTCGAGGATCTCCGTCTTGCGCGGAGGCGCGACGACGTCCTCGATGCCGATGGTCAGGCCGGACCGGGTGGCCCAGTGGTAGCCCGCGTCCTTCAGGGCGTCCAGGGTCGTGGCGACCTGGACCTTGGGGTAGTTCTCGGCGAGGTCGTTGACCAGGACCGAGACCTGCTTCTTGCCCACCTGGAAGTTGACGTACGGGTAGTCGACCGGGGTGGTCTCGTTGAAGAGGTACCGGCCCAGGGTCGTCTCCAGGACGTACACGTCACCCTGCTGCCAGCCCTCCGGCGGCGTCCAGTCCTTCGGAGCCGGGGCGCCGTCGGCGATCCGCAGGCGGATCTTCGCCTGCAGGTCCAGGTCGCCCAGGTCGTAGGCCATGATCGCCTCGGCCGGGGAGCGGAACGCGCGGCCCTCGCCCTTGGCGTCGTCCTTCTCCGTCGTCAGGTAGTACAGGCCGATGATCATGTCCTGGGTGGGCATGGTCACGGGCTTGCCGTCGGACGGCTTGAGGATGTTGTTGGTCGCCAGCATCAGCAGCCGCGCCTCGGCCTGGGCCTCGGCGGACAGCGGCAGGTGCACGGCCATCTGGTCGCCGTCGAAGTCGGCGTTGAACGCCGTGCAGACGAGCGGGTGGATCTGGATGGCCTTGCCCTCGACCAGCTGCGGCTCGAAGGCCTGGATGCCCAGGCGGTGCAGCGTCGGGGCGCGGTTGAGCAGCACCGGGTGCTCGGTGATGACCTCTTCGAGGACGTCCCACACGACCGGGCGGGACCGCTCCACCATGCGCTTGGCGCTCTTGATGTTCTGCGCGTGGTTCAGGTCGACCAGGCGCTTCATCACGAACGGCTTGAAGAGCTCCAGGGCCATCTGCTTGGGCAGACCGCACTGGTGCAGCTTCAGCTGCGGGCCGACGACGATGACCGAACGGCCGGAGTAGTCGACGCGCTTGCCGAGCAGGTTCTGGCGGAAGCGGCCCTGCTTGCCCTTGAGCATGTCGGACAGCGACTTGAGCGGCCGGTTGCCGGGACCGGTGACCGGGCGTCCGCGGCGGCCGTTGTCGAACAGCGCGTCGACGGCCTCCTGCAGCATCCGCTTCTCGTTGTTGACGATGATCTCGGGCGCGCCGAGGTCGAGCAGCCGCTTGAGGCGGTTGTTCCGGTTGATCACCCGGCGGTACAGGTCGTTGAGGTCGGAGGTCGCGAAGCGACCGCCGTCCAGCTGCACCATCGGACGCAGGTCCGGCGGGATGACCGGGATGCAGTCGAGCACCATGCCCATGGGGCTGTTGGTGGTGTTGAGGAACGCCGAGACGACCTTGAGCCGTTTCAGGGCACGGGCCTTCTTCTGGCCCTTGCCGGTGCGGATGGTCTCGCGGAGCTTCTCGGCCTCCACGTCCAGCTCGAAGTTGGCGAGCCGGTCCTGGATGGCCTGGGCGCCCATGCCGCCGCGGAAGTACTTCCCGAAGCGGTCCCGCATCTCGCGGTAGAGCATCTCGTCGCCCTCGAGGTCCTGGACCTTGAGGTTCTTGAAGCGGTTCCAGACCTCGTCGAGGCGGTCGATCTCGCGCTGGGCGCGGTCGCGGAGCTGGCGCATCTCGCGCTCGGCGCCCTCGCGGACCTTGCGGCGCGCGTCGCCCTTGGCGCCCTGCTCCTCGAGCTCGGCCAGGTCGGCCTCGAGCTTGCGGTGCCGCTCCTCGATGGTGGAGTCGCGGCGCTGCTCCAGGTGCTGCTTCTCGACCGAGATCCGCGCCTCCAGGGACTGGAGGTCGCGCTCACGGGCCTCGGTGTCCACCCACGTGACCATGTAGGCGGCGAAGTAGATGATCTTCTCGAGATCCTTCGGAGCCAGGTCCAGCAGGTAGCCCAGGCGGGAGGGCACGCCCTTGAAGTACCAGATGTGCGTGACGGGAGCGGCCAGCTCGATGTGGCCCATCCGCTCGCGGCGCACCTTGGCACGGGTCACCTCGACGCCGCAGCGCTCACAGATGATGCCCTTGAAGCGGACGCGCTTGTACTTGCCGCAGTAGCACTCCCAGTCCCGGGTCGGGCCGAAGATCTTCTCGCAGAAGAGTCCGTCCTTCTCGGGCTTGAGGGTCCGGTAGTTGATGGTTTCGGGCTTCTTGACCTCGCCGTGCGACCACTGGCGAATGTCGTCGGCGGTGGCGAGGCCAATCCGCAGCTCGTCGAAGAAGTTGACGTCGAGCACTTAATTCGTCCCCTGCTCTCGAAATCCGCGGAAGTTAGACCTCTTCGACACTGCTGGGCTCTCGCCGCCCCAGGTCGATTCCCAGTTCTTCCGCCGCGCGGAAGACGTCCTCGTCACTGTCCCGCATCTCGATGGACATACCGTCACTGGACAGCACCTCCACGTTCAGACAGAGCGACTGCATCTCCTTGATGAGCACCTTGAAGGACTCAGGGATACCCGGCTCGGGGATGTTCTCGCCCTTGACGATGGCCTCGTAGACCTTGACCCGGCCCACCACGTCGTCGGACTTGATGGTGAGCAGCTCCTGGAGGGCGTAGGCGGCGCCGTAGGCCTCCAGCGCCCAGACCTCCATCTCACCGAAGCGCTGACCGCCGAACTGCGCCTTACCGCCCAGCGGCTGCTGGGTGATCATGGAGTACGGGCCGGTGGAGCGCGCGTGGATCTTGTCGTCCACGAGGTGGTGGAGCTTGAGGATGTACTTGTAGCCGACGGAGATCGGCTCGGCGAACGGCTCGCCGGTGCGGCCGTCGAACAGGCGCGCCTTGCCGTCCTCGTTGATGAGGCGGTTGCCGTCCTTGTTCGGGCGCACCGACTGGATCAGGCCGCTGAGCTCGTCACCGTGCAGGCCGTCGAAGACCGGGGTGGCCACGCGCGAGTTCGGCGGGACCTCGGCCGCGCCGATCGCGTGGAGCGACTTCTGCCACTCCTCCTCCACCCCCTCGACCAGCCAGCCGTTCTTGGCCAGCCACCCGAGGTGGACCTCCAGGACCTGGCCGACGTTCATCCGGCCGGGCACGCCCAGCGGGTTGAGGATGATGTCGACCGGGGTGCCGTCCTCCAGGAAGGGCATGTCCTCCTGCGGCAGGATCTTGGAGATGACGCCCTTGTTGCCGTGGCGGCCGGCGAGCTTGTCACCGTCGGTGATCTTGCGCTTCTGGGCCACGTAGACGCGGACCATCTCGTTGACGCCGGGGGCGAGCTCGTCGCCCTCCTCGCGGCTGAACACGCGCACGCCGATGACCTTGCCGGTCTCGCCGTGCGGCACCTTCAGGGAGGTGTCGCGGACCTCGCGGGCCTTCTCGCCGAAGATGGCGCGCAGCAGGCGCTCCTCCGGGGTCAGCTCGGTCTCGCCCTTGGGCGTGACCTTGCCGACGAGGATGTCGCCGTCCACGACCTCGGCGCCGATCCGGATGATGCCCCGGTCGTCGAGGTCGGCCAGGACCTCTTCGCTGACGTTGGGGATCTCGCGGGTGATCTCCTCCGGGCCCAGCTTGGTGTCGCGGGCGTCGACCTCGTGCTCCTCGATGTGGATCGAGGAGAGGACGTCGTCCTGCACCAGGCGCTGGGAGAGGATGATCGCGTCCTCGTAGTTGTGGCCCTCCCAGGACATGTAGGCCACGAGCAGGTTCTTGCCGAGCGACATCTCACCCTGGTCGGTGGAGGGTCCGTCGGCGAGGACCTGGTTGGCCTCGACCCGCTGGCCCTCGCTGACGATCGGCCGCTGGTTGAAGCAGGTGCCCTGGTTGGAGCGCTGGAACTTGCCCATGCGGTACGTCTTGCGCGTGCCGTCGTCCGCCATGATCGTGGCGTAGTCGGCGGTGACGTCCTCGACGACGCCGGCCTTCTCGTTGAGGATGACCTCACCGGCGTCGGTGGCGGCGCGGTACTCCATGCCGGTGCCGACGAACGGCGACTCGGCGCGCAGCAGCGGCACGGCCTGGCGCTGCATGTTGGAGCCCATGAGCGCGCGGTTGGCGTCGTCGTGCTCCAGGAACGGGATCATGGCGGTGGCGACCGACACCATCTGGCGCGGCGACACGTCCATGTAGTCGACCTCGTCGGTGCTGACCTGCTCGAACTCCCCGCCCTTGCGGCGCACGAGCACGCCGGACTCGGCGAAGCTGCCGTCGGCGTTCAGCGGCGTGTTGGCCTGCGCGATGACGTACAGGTCCTCCTCGTCCGCGGTCAGGTAGTCGACCTGGTCGGAGATGCGACCGTCGACGATCTTGCGGTACGGGGTCTCCACGAAGCCGAAGGAGTTGACCCGCCCGTAGCCCGCCAGGGAGCCGATCAGACCGATGTTGGGACCCTCGGGGGTCTCGATCGGGCACATGCGGCCGTAGTGGGAGGGGTGCACGTCGCGCACCTCGAAGCCCGCGCGCTCACGGGACAGACCGCCCGGACCCAGCGCCGAGAGGCGGCGCTTGTGGGTCAGGCCCGCGAGCGGGTTGGTCTGGTCCATGAACTGGGACAGCTGCGAGGTGCCGAAGAACTCCTTGATGGAGGCGACGACGGGGCGGATGTTGATCAGGGTCTGCGGCGTGATCGCCTCGACGTCCTGGGTGGTCATCCGCTCGCGGACCACGCGCTCCATGCGGGCCAGGCCCAGGCGGACCTGGTTCTGGATGAGCTCGCCGACGGTGCGCAGGCGGCGGTTGCCGAAGTGGTCGATGTCGTCGGTCTCGATCGGGCGGAGGCCGTTGACGGTCTCCTTCTCCACCTCGCCCGCGTGCAGGCGGACCATGTAGTCGATCGTGGCGACGATGTCGTCCTCGGTCAGCGTGCCCTGCGTGTAGTCGGCGTCGAGGCCGAGCTTCTTGTTGATCTTGTAGCGGCCGACCTTGGCGAGGTCGTAGCGCTTGGGGTTGAAGTAGAGGTTCTCCAACAGCGCCTGGGCCGACTCCTTCGTGGGCGGCTCTCCGGGGCGCAGCTTGCGGTAGATGTCCAGCAGCGCGTCGTCGGTGCCCGCCGTGGGGTCCTTCTCCAGCGTGTTGCGGATGGACTCGTACTGGCCGAACCGCTCCAGGATCTGGTCGGTGGTCCAGCCCAGCGCCTTGAGCAGGACGGTGACGCCCTGCTTGCGCTTGCGGTCGATGCGGACGCCGACGAAGTCGCGCTTGTCGACCTCGAACTCCAGCCAGGCGCCGCGGGACGGGATGACCTTGCAGCCGAAGAGGTCCTTGTCGGTGGTCTTGTCGACGGACCGGTCGAAGTAGACGCCCGGGGAGCGGACCAGCTGGGACACGACGACGCGCTCGGTGCCGTTGATGATGAAGGTGCCCTTGACGGTCATGAGCGGGAAGTCGCCCATGAACACCGTCTGGCTCTTGATCTCACCGGTGTCGTTGTTGATGAACTCCGCCGTGACGAACATCGGGGCGGAGTAGGTCATGTCCTTGTCCTTGCACTCCTCCTCGGAGTACTTGGGCGGCTCGAACCGGTGGTCGCGGAACGAGAGGGACATCGTGCCCGAGAAGTCCTCGATCGGGCTGATCTCCTCGAAGATCTCTTCGAGACCGGACTGCTCCGGAACGTCCTTGCGGCCGGCGTTTCGGGCCGTCTCGACCCGGGTCTTCCACTTGTCGTTGCCCAGCAGCCAGTCGAACGACTCGGTCTGCAGGGCCAGAAGGTTCGGAACCTCGAGGGGTTCCTGGATACGGGCGAAAGAAACGCGGTGCGGACCAAGGGCGTTAGCGGAGGCGTTGCGCGAGGCTGCCAACAGGGGTCCTTCCGAAGGCTTGTGGCGGTTGAAGCGCGCACGCCAGACGATCCGTCACGAGAGGGACCGCCGCAACGCGGTTGAGACGGTCACATCGAGCGGGTGACGGGCCACCGTATGTCCAGAAATGGGATGGGTGGCAGCCGTGCACCGGCACAGGGATCACCAAAGGGCAGCGCAAAAGAGCAGTGTAGCCGAACACCACACCGCTGTCCACTCACGGTCCACAGCGCAACTCACGACACCGGCAGGATCACCCGTGAAGGGCGATCCGTCAAGCCCGGCCGTCGTCCCGCGCGGCCCGTGACGGAGAACCTCCGACCGTGGACCAGCCCCGCCGCCGTCTCCGGCACGGGGTGTCCGGCCTCGGACCGTCCGCCCGTCCGCTCCCCCTCGGGGGAGCGGTCCGCCGGCGGACCGGCTCCGGTCCGCCGCCGCTCGCAACCCTCACGGGGTCGCCCTCGACCGGGATCGGTGGAGCTGGCGCGCCTGCCCTGGCCCCAGGGGGTTGTGAGCCCGACGGACACCGGAAAAGGTTCCCCCGCGGGGGGCGGGTAAACCCTCTCCCGGGGCCTCGTCGGGATTCCCGGGACGGGAGATTACCGCGTCCGGGGGACAGTTCGCACATGCGGCCCCTGACCTGGTGCTCCCGAACCGCCCCAGCTTCGCACACCCGGCGGAGCGAACGGCGGCGGAACACGGCGTACCCGGAGAAGGGGGGACCTTCGTCGCACGGGTCCGGGACCAGGGGCCCTGTCACGGCGGAGTGCGGGGACGGCGGGTCGGCGGGGTGCGGGGCGGTGGCCGGGCGGCGGGGCGGGGTGCCGGGGCGGCAGGACGCGGGGAGGGGGACGGCGGGGGACGGTGCCGGTGCGCGGCCGAGGGGGGTCGCACCGACGGGCACACCCGCGGCGCGGGGGCGCGGGTGCGGGGCCGGTTCCCGTCACGGGCCCCGCGCCCGGCGGACCGCGGGGCCCGGAAGCCCCTGCGGCCCGGCCCCGGGAACGCGAACGCGGCCGCCCCTCCCGGAGGAGGGACGGCCGCGTGGAGCAGACCAGCGGGCCCGTGCGGCCCGCGGAGGACTACTTGAGGGTGACGGTGGCGCCGGCGCCCTCGAGAGCGGCCTTGGCCTTCTCAGCGGCCTCCTTGTTGACGCCCTCGAGCAGCGGCTTCGGAGCGTTGTCGACCAGGTCCTTGGCCTCCTTGAGGCCCAGGCTCGTGAGGCTGCGGACCTCCTTGATGACCTGGATCTTCTTGTCGCCGGCGGACTCGAGGACGACGTCGAACTCGTCCTTCTCCTCGGCCTCGGCCGGAGCGGCGCCCGCGGGGCCGGCGACGGCGACGGCGGCCGGGGCGGCGGCGGTGACGTCGAACTTCTCCTCGAAGAGCTTCACGAAGTCGGCCAGCTCGAGAAGGGTCATCTCCTCGAAAGCGGCAAGCAGGTCGTCGTTGCTGAGCTTCGCCATGATGCGGTTTCTCTTTCTCTACAGACACGCGCGCCTGTCGGCATCACGTGCGAGCCTTCGGCGGGGCGCCCTCGGCGCCCGCCGCGGTTCAAAAGGTTCAGGCAGCTTCCTGGGAACGCTTGTCCGCCAGGGCCTGCGCGAGGCGCACGGCCTTGGAGGGAAGCGCCTGGAAGACGGCGGCGGCCTGGCCCTGCTTGGCCTTGAGCGCGCCGGCAAGCTTCGCGAGGAGAACCTCGCGGGACTCCAGGTCGGCCAGCTTGGTGATGTCCTCGGCGCTCATCGACTTGCCGTCGACGATGCCGCCCTTGATCACCAGGGGCGCGTTCGCCTTCGAGAAGTCGCGCAGACCCTTGGCGGCCTCGACCACGTCACCGTGGACGAAGGCGATGGCGGACGGGCCCACCAGAAGATCCTGGATCTCCTGGTCGACGCCGGCCTCCTTGACCGCGATCTTGGTCAGCGTGTTCTTGACGATGCGAAAACGCGCGTTCTGGCCGAGGCTGTTGCGCAGGTCGGTGATCTGCGCGACAGTGAGCCCCCGGTATTCGGTCAGCACGGCGCCGCTCGACTCACGGAATTCCTCCGTGAGTTCGGCGACCGCGGCTGCCTTGTCCGGCCTCGCCATGGGACTCCTTCCAACATTGACTTCGATCCCGCGCCTGACGGCGGGGTGTCCCGCACCTCGCGGGGCGGAGTTCCTGCACTCGTGCGCCGGCGGACCGCCCCGGACGGAGCCGGAACGGACCCGCTCCGCCTCCGCCTGCCTTCCGGCCGGGGCCCGGTGGACCACCGGTGCCGGCCGGTGCGGGTACGAACGCCGGTCGGTTCCCGAGGACTCGCGCGATCGGCGTCAGCACGAGAAAAAGCCCCGAGCGCCAGGCGCACGGGGCACGACCGCGTTCTCTCGGCGCGGAGTGCGCGCCCGGAACGGGAAAGCTCTAGTGACACCTGCGCGGGCGCCCATCGCGGATGGGTCCTTGGGCCACCCCTGCGGGTGGCGACCAGCGGTCTTCGGCAGTCTCCATCGTAACCGACGTCCGGGGGTGCTCGCCCCCTTCCGCGGAACCGCCGGTGTGATCGCGCGCACCCCGCGCACGCGCGGGAACCGCACGCCGGTCGGGGCCGGTCCCGAGGACCAGGGGGCGCACCCCGCGCACGCGCGGGAACCGTACCGGGAGACCGGCCGTCGAAGGGGCAACTCGCGAATAATCGACCGATATGTCGGTTGCGTGCGGGAAGATGATCCCCCGGGCACCCCCGCTCCCAGACGTGCCCGTCCCCCACCCCAAGAAAGCGGAACACCTTCGTGAAGACGCGCATGCCCGCCCTGATCACGGCGGGAACCCTCGCCCTCGCCCTCACCGCCTGCGGAGGCGGGGCCCCGGAGGAGGAGGCGGTCGAGGTCGAGGCGGCCGAGGAGCCCGCGGAGGGCGGCAGTGTCCTGGACATGCTCGCCGAACTCGCCTCGAGCACGCAGGAGGTCACCAACTACACGCTGGACCTCGACCTGTCCATGCCCGACCCCGAGCTCGGCTCCATGGACATGACCATGACCTACGAGGTCATGGACGACCCCGAGGCCGCGCAGGTCACCATGGTGATGCCCTTCGTCGGCGAGATGCTGCTGGAGCTCGCCGCCATGGGCGGGGAGGACCTCGGCCTGACGGCCGAGGAGCTCGGCACGACCATCCTCATCGTCCCCGCGGAGGGCGAGTCCCTGGTGTCCAACCACAACGGCCTCCAGGAGGTCGACACCCCCTGGGCCCGCGGCGTCCAGGACACGGCGGAGCTGAGCCCGCAGGAGACGTTCGACATCGCCTCGCTGCCCGACCTGGTCGGCGCCTTCGCCGAGATCGACCAGATCGAGGAGGCCGGCACCGAGGAGGTCGGCGGTGTCGAGACCACCCTCGTCGAGGGCACGATGACCGCGGAGGAGATCGACGCCCTGGACGCCGAGCAGAAGCTCGCCGTGCTGGAGCTGATCGGTGACGTCAGCGGCTCCGTCGACGTGTCCATCTGGGTCGGCCGGGACGGCTTCCCGATGCGCCTCGACTTCTCCGACGAGAAGGCCGACGTGTCCATGGTCTTCTCCGAGCTGGGCCAGACCTCCTTCGAGATCCCCGGCGAGGACGAGATCACCGACCTGTAGGGGCCCGCACGAGGAACGGCCCCCGCGTCCGGTGGACGCGGGGGCCGTCGCCGTCTGCGTGACGGCTACGCGGAAGGACGTCAGGCGTCGAGCGGGATGCTCGGGCCCATGGTCGTGCTGACCACGGCCTTCTTGATGTAGCGGCCCTTGGCGGCCGACGGCTTGAGGCGGTTCACCTCGTCGATCGCGGCCTGGTAGTTCTCCAGGAGCTGCTGCTCGCCGAAGGAGGCCTTGCCGATGATGAAGTGCAGGTTCCCGTGGCGGTCCACGCGGAACTCGATCTTGCCGCCCTTGATGTCGGTCACGGCCTTGGCCACGTCCGGGGTGACGGTGCCCGTCTTCGGGTTCGGCATCAGGCCACGCGGACCGAGCACGCGGCCCAGGCGGCCGACCTTGCCCATGAGGTCCGGGGTGGCGACGACGGCGTCGAAGTCGGTGTAGCCCTTGGCGACCTTCTCGATCATCTCGTCGTCGCCGATGATGTCGGCGCCAGCGGCGAGAGCCTGCTCGGCACGCTCACCGGTCGCGAAGACCAGGACCCGAGCGGTCTTGCCGGTGCCGTGCGGCAGGTTCACGGTGCCGCGGACCATCTGGTCGGCCTTGCGCGGGTCGACGCCCAGGCGCAGGGCGACCTCGACGGTCGAGTCGAACTTGGCGCTGGCGGTCTCCTTGGCGAGCTTCACGGCCTCGGCGGGGCCGTGGAGCTTGTCGCGGTCCACCAGCTCGCTGGCTTTGCGGTGGTTCTTGCTGCGCTTCACGCTGTTCTCCTAGGGAACGTGTGGTCGTCGGGCCAGCGCCTGGCCCTGCCACGGTGGTTCTTGAACGTCGAGCGTCCCCGGTCGCCCCGCCCCGTCTGGGGACGGCGCCACCGTGCGGGGGGCTACTTGACCTCGATGCCCATCGAACGGGCGGTGCCGGCGACGATCTTGGTCGCGGCCTCGATGTCGTCGGTGTTGAGGTCGGGCAGCTTGGTCTGCGCGATCTCGCGGACCTGCTCGGCGGTGATGGAACCAGCCGTGCTGCGACCCGGGTCGGTGGCGGCCTTGTCCAGCCCGGCGGCCTTCAGGATCAGCTTCGGCGCCGGAGGCGTCTTGGTGACGAAGGTGAAGGAACGGTCCTCGTAGATGGAGATCTCTACGGGGATGACGTTGCCGCGCTGGGACTCCGTGGCAGCGTTGTACTGCTTGCAGAAGTCCATGATGTTGACGCCGTGCGGACCGAGGGCGGTACCAACGGGCGGCGCCGGGGTCGCCTGGCCGGCGGGGAGCTGCACCTTGACGAGTGCGGCCAGTTTCTTCTTCGGAGGCATATCGGGTCCTTTGCCTGATCTGCGTTGTGTGCTGGTCCCTGGCCTCCCTGACGACGCCGTGCGGTCGTGGTGACCGCTGCGGCGCCGCTGCCGAAGGAGGCGCGGCCCCGCGCCGGAGGGCGCGGGGGCGGCGGCCCGCCGGGACCTGGCGGGCCGTGGCGTGCCCTGCCTGGGCGGGACACGGGAGTGGGTCCACCGCGAGGGTGGACCCACCAAGTCTATGCCGCCGTGACGAGTGCCTTGACGGTCGTCCGGCGGGCACGGCGCCCCGCCGGACGGCGGCCCGGGTCAGATCTTGGCGACCTGGGTGAAGGACAGCTCGACCGGGGTCTCGCGGCCGAAGATCGACACCAGCACCTTGAGCTTCTGGGTGTCCGGGTTGATCTCGCTGACCGTGGCGGGCAGCGTGGCGAACGGGCCCTCCATGACCGTGACGGACTCGCCGATCTCGTAGGCCACGTCGGAGCGGACCTCGCCGCCCGTGCGGGCCTTCTGCGCCTGCTCCGGCTCCTGCTCCGGCTCGGGCGCGAGGAGCTTGGCGACCTCGGTCAGGCTCAGCGGGGCCGGCTTGTTGGACAGGCCCACGAAGCCGGTGACGCCGGGGGTGTTGCGGATGGCCGACCAGGACTCGTCGGTCAGGTCCATGCGGACGAGCACGTAGCCGGGCAGGACCTTCTCGGTGACCTGCTGGCGCTTGCCGCTCTTGACCTCGGTGACCTCGTGCTCGGGCACCTCGACCTGGAAGATGTACTCCTCCATGTTGAGGGACTGGGTGCGGCTCTCGACGTTGGCCTTGACCCGCTTCTCGTAGCCCGCGTAGGTGTGCACGACGTACCAGTCGCCGGGCAGCAGGACCAGCTCGTTCCTGAACTCCTCGACGGGGTCGAGGCGCGGGGCCTCCTCGGCCTCCTCCTCGCCCTCGTCGTTCTCGTCCGCGTCGCCGGTCAGAGCAGGGCTGTCGTCGTCGGCCTTGTCGGCCGCGTCCTCGGACAGCTCGCCCGCCAGGCCGGTCTCTTCCGCAGACGACTGATCCGGCTCCTCATCGGGGAAGTCGTCAGAGGTCAGTGGGGACTCGGACACGGCTGCTCTTTCTCTCGTCGGATGCGCTCTGCGGAGCGACGCACGCCGAACAGCGGTCTGCGTCGAACCCAGTCATGCCAGCTTACGGTCTGTCCGGGCGGCGCGGGACCGACGCGCGGACGAGCGGGGCCGCGCCCCGGTCGTCCGGCAGGCGCGGCCCAGAAGTCTCGGTCAGACGCCCGCCGGGCGACCGAAGGTGCCGTAGAGCCAGGTGATGGCCTCGCCGAAGCCCCAGTCCAGGAGCGAGACGTAGCCGAGGACGACCACCACGAAGACGAGGACGACGATGGTGTAGGTCACCAGTTCGCGGCGCGTGGGCCAGCGGACCTTGCGCAGCTCACCGACGACCTGCTTGGTGAACGTCACCGGACCGGTACGACGCTTCGGCTCCTTGTCGGGCTTCGCGTCGGCGTCAGTCTGTGTCACCTGGGGTCCTTAGGGTCGCGGGCTGCCAGAAATCCCCGTAGTTCCGATGCCCCGTGCGGAGTGTCGGCCCGGAGGCCGCCACTCCGCTCGCGCGGACTTGCAGGGCAGGAGGGACTCGAACCCCCAACCGCCGGTTTTGGAGACCGGTGCTCTACCAATTGAGCCACTGCCCTTGACGGAAACTGCGCTCCCACCATAGCCGGTCGTCGCGCGCTACGCACACTGGTGGCCCGGTAACACCTGGGCCACGACCGTTCGGCGCGACCGAGTGTATGCCCATTCGCCCGATCTGACCAAACCGCCGGAGGGGCGGCGCCCCTGCCCGGGCCGCCTCTCGGGGCCCACGGCCCGGGACGGGCCCGCGTGGCGCCACGGGCGCCCGACCCCTCTGTCCGCGCACGCGCCGGGGCCGTCCCGGCTCCGGCGCCCCCGCCGCGGGCTCCGGCCCGGGGCACCCGTCCCGCGGCCCCGGCGCGGCAAGTACGGCGTCCTGGCACCGGGGGCGCCCGTGATACGGCAGGCTTGGTTCATGGAGACACCGACCACCGCTCGCCGATTGGACCGGCTGCCCAAGGCCCACCTGCACCTGCACTTCACCGGCTCGATGCGGCACTCGACCCTGGTCGAGCTGGCCGAGGAGCGCGGAGTACACCTTCCCCAGGCCCTGGTCGAGGAGTGGCCTCCCCGGCTCCGGGCCACGGACGAACGCGGCTGGTTCCGCTTCCAGCGGCTGTACGACATCGCCCGCTCGGTGCTGCGCCGGCCGGAGGACATGTACCGGCTGCTGCGCGAGGCCGCCGAGGACGAGCGCGAGGCCGGGTCCGCCTGGCTGGAGATCCAGGTCGACCCGAGCGGGTACGCGTCCCTCTTCGACGGCCTCACCGCCACCCTGGAGCTGATCCTGGACGCGGCCCGTGCCGCCGAGCGCGACACCGGCGTGGCCGTCGGCCTGATGGTGGCCGCCAACCGGACCAGGCACCCCCTCGACGCGAAGGCCCTGGCGAGGCTGGCCCGGCAGTACGCGGGCAAGGGGGTCGTCTCGTTCGGGTTGAACAACGACGAGAGGCGCGGGCGCGCCCGCGAGTTCGAGGGCGCCTTCAGGATCGCCCGCCGGGCCGGCCTGCTGTCCGCCCCGCACGGGGGCGAGCTCCAGGGGCCGCGCAGCGTGCGCGAGTGCCTGGACGAGTTGAGCGCCGACCGGATCGGCCACGGCGTCCGCGCCGTGGAGGACCCGTACCTGGTCGAGCGGATCGCCACCCAGGAGGTCACCCTGGAGATCTGCCCGACCTCCAACGTGGGCCTGGGCGTGTACGAGGACCTGGAGCACCTGCCCCTGCGCAGACTCTTCGACGCGGGGGTCCCGATCGCCCTGGGGACCGACGACCCGCTGCTGTTCGGTCCCCGCCTGGTGGAGCAGTACCGGATCGCGCGCGAGGTGTTCGGCTTCTCGGACGCCGAGCTGGCGACGCTGGCGGGGATGTCGATCCGCGGGTCGGGAGCGCCGGACGCGCTCAAGAAGGAACTGCTGGGCGGGGTGGAGGCCTGGCTGGCCTCGGAGCCCGTGCCGGACGCTACGCCAGGAGCATCCACGCCCCCTGGCCGAGCATGACCGCTCCCGCCCCGAAGAAGAGGACGGCGGCGCCGATCCGGATGGCGCGCTCGGGGAGCTTCTTGCCGAGGGCCGCGCCGAGGGCGATGGCGATGGCGTCGGCGGCGACCATGCCGAGGGTCGAGCCGATCCAGACGGGGAGCCAGTGGTGCTGGGTGCCGACCGTGATGGTGGCGAGCATGGTCTTGTCGCCGAGCTCGGCGACGAGGAAGACCACGAAGACGGTCATGAACGCGGAGCGGATGCGCCTGGAGGCGGCGCGCCTCTCGTCGTTCTCGGTCATCTCGTCGCCGCGCAGGGTCCACAGCCCGAAGAGGAGGAAGGCCGCGCCGGCGACGAGGGTGAGCCAGTCGGTGGGGATGGCGGCGCCCAGGACCTCGGCGAGGAACACGCTCCCGGCGTGCACGACGAGGGTGGCCGCGGTGATGCCCAGGAGGACCGTCAGGGCCCGGTAGCGGGTGGCCAGGGACATCGCGACGAGTTGGGTCTTGTCGCCCATTTCGGCGATGAAGATGGCGACGGCGCTGAATCCGAGGCCCGCGAGAAAAGCGGTCATGCGTCTGCCTCCGTACGAGGTGTGCAGGGCGGAAGGAGGCGGAGAGCGCCCCTTCAACCCGGTCGTCCTGAACCGGGTCAAAGGTCTCGTCCGCCCGCCGCGCCGGAATGCGGCCCCCGTCGGACCGGGGGCTCCTCGTCGGTTCGGGCTCGTACGACCGGGCCGCGGGGCGGCCAGTGTGTCGATCGCACGCATTGGGGACTACTCCCCTTCGACACACGTACTTTATGCGCAAAGAACGGCGGAGGGCAATTCATTGCCCCTTCGCATTTCTTTATTCGGAGCGACTCATAAACGAGTTCGGTTCACCGAACTTCTTTCTTGGGGAAAGGCCACTCTGTTGTGCGGCATGACGGCCCCCGACCGCACGCGGGTCGGCGCGGCGGCCGGGGGCGTGAGCCGTCAGAGGGAGACGCCGACCATCACGGGCTCGTTGACCAGGCGGACCCCGAAGGCCTCCTCGACGCCGTCGCGGACGTCCCGGGCCAGGGCCAGGAGGTCCTCGGTGGTGGGCGCCCCCGGGACGGTGGTGAGGGCGAGCACGTGCTTGGAGGAGATGCGGGCGGTCCCCCTGGCGTGGCCGCGGAACCCCGCCCTGTCGATGAGCCAGGCCGCGGACAGCTTGACGCCGCCGTTCCCGTCCGGGTGCCCGGGCATCCCGGCGTCCGCGCCGAGCAGCCGGTCGGCCCGTGCGCGCACCTCGGCGAACTCCTCGGCCGTGACCACCGGGTTGGTGAAGAAGGAGCCGGCGCTGCGGGTGTCGGGGTCGTCGGGGTCCAGGACCATGCCCTTGCCCCTGCGCAGGCCCAGGACGGTCTCCCTGGCCCGCTCCAGCGGCACCCTGTCCCCCGCTTCGGCCCCCAGGGTGCGGGCGACCTCCGCGTAGGCGATCGGGCGGCTGAGCTTGGCCCGGCGCAGGGCGAACACGACCTCGCACACCACGTACCGGTCGTCGCCCTTGAAGGCGCTGTCGCGGTAGGTGAACCCGCACTCGGCGTTCCCCAGGACGCGCCGCTCGCCGGTCCGCCGGTCGTAGACCAGCACCTCGCGGATGGTCTGGCTGACGTCCTGGCCGTAGGCTCCGACGTTCTGGATGGGGGTGGAGCCGACCCGGCCGGGGATGCCGGAGAGGAACTCCAGGCCGTTGAGCCCCTCGGCGACGGTGCGCTCCACGAGCGGGTCCCACTCCACGCCCGCCTCGGCGCGCAGCAGCACGACGGGCTCGCCCGTCCCGGGGTCGGTGTCGCCGGTCTCCTCGAAGGAGACCCCGGGCGTGTCCACGAGGACCACGGTGCCCGGGAACCCGTCGTCGGAGACGACCAGGTTGCTCCCGCCCCCCAGGACGAGGACGGGCTCCCCCGCGGCGTCGGCCGCGGCGACGGCCCCGACCAGCTCATCGGTCGTACGGGCCGTCAGGGAGGTCGTCGCCGGGCCGCCGAGGCCGAGCGTGGTGTGGTCGCAGAGCCAGAGGACCTGGTTCTCGGGGGCCTCGTTCTCGCGCACTGTGGACACGGTCACCTCACTGCTTCGCTACTGCCGTCAGGCCAGGCGGACGACGGCTTTGGACTGCACCAGGACCTTCGCGCCGCCGGAGCGGGCGGTCAGCAGGACCGTGACGGTGCCGTCGTCGTTCTTGGACTTGACCTTGCCGCCGACGGTGATCTCGGCCCCCTCGTCGTCGTCCGGGACGACCACGGGCGCGGAGAAGCGCACCGAGTAGTCGACGACGCAGCCGGGGTCCCCGGTCCAGTCGGTGAGCACCCGCGCGGCCTCGGCCATCGTGAACATGCCGTGGGCGATGACGTCGGGGAGCCCGACGGACTTGGCGAAGCGCTCGTTCCAGTGGATGGGGTTGAAGTCGCCGGAGGCGCCCGCGTAGCGGACGAGGTCCAGTCGGCGGACCGGGAAGGTCCGCTCGGGAAGCTCGGCGCCGACCTCGACGTCGGCGTGGCTCAGCCTGCTCACGATCGCGTTCCTCACGTTCCTGTGGATGGGGTCACTCGCCGCGCACGACGAGCATCATCGTGGTGGTGACCACGTGGTCGCCGTCGGCGTTGTCGGCCACGGTCTCCAGGGTGAGCAGTTCGTTGCCGCCGAGGGACTTGATGCCCGTGATGCGGGTGACGCTGCTGAGGACGTCGCCGGCGTGCAGGGGCCGGCTGTAGCGGAAGCGCTGGTCGCCGTGCACGACACGGGAGAAGTCGACCCCCAGCCCCGGGTCGGCGATGGCCTGCGCGGACCCGGCCATGCCCAGGATCACGGGGAAGGTGGGCGGCGCGATCACGTCGGGGTACCCGGCGGCCTTGGCGGAGGCCGTGTCGGTGTACACCGGGTTGGGGTCGTTGACCGCCTCGGCGAACTCCCGGATCTTGCCCCGGGTCACCTCGTAGGACTCCGGCGCGGGGTACTCCCGGCCGAGGTAGTCAGGGTTGATCGCCACGCTCTCCCTCTCCTGGTTCTGCAACGCGGGCCGGAGGGGCCCGGATACGCGAACAGCCCGGTGAGCGGATCGCTCACCGGGCTGGAAGTCTATGAGAAGCTCACGTCGGCCTCAGCCGCGCCGCTCGCGAGGACCTAGCGGGTCTCGCGGTGCTCGTTGTGCTTGCGGCAGTTCGGGCAGAACTTCTTGATCGCGAGCCGGTCGGGGGTGTTCCGACGGTTCTTGCGCGTGATGTAGTTACGGTGATTGCACTCCTGGCAGGCCAGGGTGATCTTCGGCCTCACGTCTGTGGCAGCCACTTCGGAGTGCCTTTCTCGCTGGAAACAGTACCTAGTGCGCAGTAGAACACTGCAAAGCGCCCGCGACGACCCCTGAGAACGGTGTCCCAGGGGTCAACGGGTTGGTAGCGGGGGCCGGACTTGAACCGACGACACAGCGATTATGAGCCGCTTGCTCTACCGACTGAGCTACCCCGCCCCGATCAACGGAACCCGGCCCCCGTGGGGACCGGTCCCGGTTCAGGCCGGTAGATGCTCCACCGGCCACCCACCTGAGTGGACCGGACCTCGTCAAGTGGTGGAGCCCCTTTACGGAATCGAACCGTAGACCTTCTCCTTACCATGGAGACGCTCTGCCGACTGAGCTAAAGGGGCGCGCTGTGGGGCTTGTGTCGACCGCCCCGGGGGTGTTGCCCCCTTGCGCTGGTCATGACTATACAGGGATTCGGGGGTGGTCTGCCAAATCAAAGGCCCCGGCGACCCCGGCGGCCCGCCCCTCCGAAGCGAAACCCCAGCTCGGAACCGGTTTCCGCCCCTTTCGCGAGCCTGCGTGTGATCCAGGCCGCTCCCGGCGTCCCGGGGCCGGGACGCCGTGGCCGGGCGTCAGAGCGCCCCGTCGGACACCCACACGTTGGACATGGCGTCCCTGTTGAGGGTGCGGATGGTCGCGGGCAGCCCGAGGCGGCGCAGCGCGTCGGAGAGCCGGGTGTCGTGCGTGAACACGATCAGCTGCCGGTGCCGGCCCACCTCCGCCAAGACCGAGGACAGCCCCTCGACGGTCTCGGTGTCCATCGCCTGGACGGGGTCGTCGAGCAGCAGGAAGCCGAACGGGTTGCCCTCCACCAGGGTGCGGGGCAGGCAGATGGACAGCGCCAGGGCCTGGAACTCCCCCTGGCTGAGCAGGCCGGGCGCGCTGGTCTGGTCGTCGACCCCGTCCACGGTCACGTCCACCTCGACCCGCCTCCGGGCGCCGCGCCCGATCAGGCGCATGCCCTGGAGGTCGATGCGGCGTTCCTGGCGCAGCCGGAACCACACCTGCTCGGCCTGTGAGGCGACCGGGCCGAGCCGTTCCGCCCGCAGGCCCCGGGCCTGGTCGGCCAGCCAGTCGAGGGCCGCCTCGGCGCTGTACAGGACGTCCCTGGCGCGGAGGGCGTCCTGCGCCTCGTCCAGCCAGCCGGCGAGCCGCTCGGCGAGGTCGCCCCAGCCTCCGCTGGGGTCCTCCAGCCGCTCGGTCGCGTCCCGGCGCGCGCTGACGGCGGCGGAGCGGAGCCGGCGGCCGACCGCCTCGATGTGCTCGGCCAGCTCGGCGAGGTCGGTGATGTCGGAGCCGGACTCCCACAGCGCCCACACCTGGCCCAGCTCGCTCTCCGGCGGCAGCCACCCGGGGGCGGGGGAGAGCAGGAAGCGGGCCTGGTCCCGGGCGGCCGAGGCGCGCTCGTAGGCGGCCGAGGCCGGGGCGGCCTGGGTGCGCAGGGTCCTCAGCTGGGCGTTGGCCCTGCGGACCCAGTCGGCGCCGAGGGCCCCGGGCGCGGAGCAGGTGGGGCAGGTGGTGTCGGAGGGGTGCCGCTTGTGGTGCTCCAGCGCCTGTTCGAGGAGCTGCACGACGCCGTGGGCGTGGTCGCCCTTGCTCCCCGCCGCCATGGCGAGCTCCATGGACGCACCGCGCAGCTCGTTGACGACGTCGGCGATGACGGTTCGCTCGGGGACCGAGAGCCGCCGCAGGCGCCGCAGGACGACGTGCAGGGCGGGGTCGCTGGGCCCGTCGTCCTCGGCGATCCGGCGGAGCGCCTCGATGTCGAGGTGCTGCGCGCCGAGGAGGTGGACGGCCTGGGCGGCCCGGGGATCGCCGGAGCCCCTGAGCGCGTCGACCAGGTGGCCGAGCTCCCGCGAGGGCCGGTCGCGCCGCTTGGCCAGGGAGTCGCAGACCTTGGCGAGCCTGCGCTCGGCCTCGGCCAGGCCGGTGAGGCCCAGGAGCGCCGTGAGCGTGTCGTAGAGCTCGGCCGAGCGCCCGGTGACGGTGCGCCCGAGCTCGTCGTAGGAGAGGAAGGGGCGGTAGCGGACGAGGCTCTCGCCCCAGTCCAGGGTGCGGAGCGGGGCCACCTCCCCGTTGGGGCGGACCACCTCGCCGCGCGCGGAGCGCACGCTCTCGCCGGTCCAGCGGCGGGTGATCCGGGTGGGGCCCTCGTCCCCGGCGACGTGGATGTCGACGGTCGCCTCGGTGCGTTCGTCGTAGTGCAGGTTGCGCCAGCCGTCCCGCCACCCGGTCGGCATCGCGTCCCAGCGCGGGTTGCGCCCGGTGAGGGCGGCCTCGGCCGCCTCCGCGAAGCTGGACTTGCCGGAGCCGTTGCGGCCGACGATGACGGTGAGCCCCGGGCCGGGCGGGAAGGACAGCTCGGAGGGGCGGCCGATCCCCCGGAAGCCCTGGACCCGGATGCCGGTGAGGTAGGAGCGGCGGACCCTGCCCGGCGGCGCGGGCGCCGCGGGCGGTCCGCCGGCGGCCGGGTCGGGGATGTGCTCGCCGTCGAGCAGCGCGGCGAGGGCGTCCTCGCCCCACAGGGCGGCGGTGACCCACGACCGGACCTCCCGTGGCAGCCCGGAGGCCGCCAGCGCGTCCAGGAGCGAGGTCGTGGTGGGGTCGTCCCCGGCCGACGGGGCGCTCTGCGCGTCCGTACCGCCACCGTCGAACGTCTCGGGTACCCGAGTCACCTTCGTCACCCCGCTCTGTCGTCGTTGCCGCACAAGCAGACTAGGACAGGTGGGGAGGAAGCATTCGTGGTTCCCCCCTTCCCGGGTGTGCGGTTCCGCTCCGCGCCCCGCCCGCCCGCGGGGGCCGGGCGGCGTTGCCCGTAGGGCTCCCGCCGCGGCGCCCGGCCGCCCCGTGCGGCCCCCGCGGGGCGGTGCGCGGCGTCTCGGCCGGGTTCGGGGCGCGGCCGGGGCCGGGGCGGTGGAAGGCGTGCCGGGGGTCCTCCGGCCGGGGCCGGAAGGGCCCCGGAGCCCGCCGCCGTGCTCAGACGCCGACCAGGCGCCTCCTGCTGCCGTCCCACGTGAAGTGCAGTGTCGCGATGCCGGGGACGTTGGGGTCGCGCAGGCACTCGTAGATGTTGAGGCTCGGCACGCTGGCGAAGCAGCCCCACACGCGTTCGGAGGTCAGCACGAAGTCCAGGTCCAGTTCGACCAGGAGGCCGAGGAGGCGCCCGTGTGTGGGCTCGTCGACCTTCGCGAACGCGTCGTCCAGCAGGATGAGCCTGGGCGCCCACGAGGCGCGCGCGGCGAGCGCGTCGAAGTGCGCCGCCGCCGCGGCGAACAGCACCAGGTAGGCGACCACGCGCTGCTCGCCCTGGCTGAGGGCGGTGCGATGGCCCAGGCGGCGCTCGTCGCCCGCGCCGTCGGTCACGTAGACGGTGAACGTGAACCAGGACCTGTAGTCGAGGGCGGCCCGCAGCTGGGCTCCTCCGGTGGCCGTGGGGTCCAGGCGGCGGATCGCCTCGATGCAGCGGCGCAGGGCGTCGCGCAGGCGGGTGGTCTGCACGCGGGTGCGCTCCTCGGCCGGGGTCGCCAGGAGCGGGACCACCGCCTCGACGTCGGCGCCCGCGTCGGGGGCCAGCCTCCAGTCCAGGCGCACGCCGAGGCCGGCGGAGGTGGTGACGTCCTTGAGGACGTCGTTCATGGTGGTGATGAGGGCGCGGGCCTCGTCGATCTGGCGGGCGAGGTGGCCGGCCAGCTCTCCGAGCAGGTGGCGCTCGAATGCCTCCTCCTCGGCCACCGCGACGGCCTCGGCGGCGCGGGCGGCGGAGGCGGTGATCCGCTCGGCGTAGGCGGTGACGTCGTGGGCGCCGCCCTCGTCGTGGACCGTGAGGCGCTTGAGGCCGCGCGGCTCGCTGAGCTCGGTGCGGGTCTGCGCCCACCCGGCGGAGGTGAGCAGGCGGTGCAGGTCCTCGCGGCTGCTCAGGATGGCGCTGTCGTCCACCTCGGGCACCCCGGCCTCCTCCTGGGCGGCGAGGCCCTCCTCCAGCTGTCCGACGAACGCCTCCAGCAGGGCGAGCCGGGTGTCCGGGCCGGGCGCGGGCGGCCGGGCGGCCGGGTCCGCGTCCGGCTCCCCGGCGTGGAGGGCGGAGTGGGCGAGGTAGGCGGCGAGGGGGCCGTCGTCCGCGGCGCAGGCGTCCAGGCCCGCGGCGCCCAGCAGGACGGCGTCCGGGACGTCGGTGTCGTCGATCCCCGTGCCGCCGGGGAGGGAGACCGCGCGGACGAGCCGCTCCCCCGCCGTGAGGGCGCGGCGCACCTGTTCGGCGCGCTCCTGGGCGGCGGCGACGAGCCGCGCCTCGGCGCCGACCCGCTCGTCGCGGGCGCGCTGGGCCCCGCGCTCGAGTTCGGGCAGTCGGCGGGACGCCTCGTCGGCCCTGGCCCTGACCTGGTCCCGGGCCGCGTCGATCTGCTCGCCGGGCACGCCGCGGGCGCGGTCGCCGAGCTCGAACTGGCGGCGGACGGTGATCATGTCGTCGATGGCGGCGGCCCTGGCGTCCTCGGCCAGGACCCGTTCGGCGCGGGCCGCCCTCCACCCGGCGACGTGGTGCTCGTGGTCGGCCAGCTCCCAGGCGAGGACGTCGAGGTCCTTGAGCCCGGAGCCGACGAGGACGCGCAGGTGGTCGAGGGCGCGCAGTGCGCTGTCCAGCTCGGCGCGGACGCTCGGCAGGGCGTTGACGTCGGCCGAGGTGCGCAGGCGGGAGCGGAGGTCGAGGAGTTCGGCGCGGCACTCCTCGGCGGCCCGGCCCGCGGTCTCATGGGCCCGGCGGGCGGCGGCGACGTCCTCGCGGGCGACGTCGAGGACCGCCCGGGCGCGGATCAGCGGGGAGGGGTCCGGCAGGCTCCGGGACACCTCCAGGAGCTCGGCGTAGGACTGCTCGACGGCCCAGCGGCGCTCCCCCGCCTCGGCGAGGAGGGCCTCGGCGATGGCCATGCGCCGGTCGGTGTTGGCCGACTGGCGGTCGCGGGCCCGTTTGCGGGCGGCCTCGCCGATGTACTCGGGCTCGCTCTTGTCGTGGGAGCCGGAGGCCACGCCGAGGCGCCAGCCGCCGGTGAGCGACATGGAGCTGACGGTGGCGACGGAGCTGTCGCGGCGGTGCTTGGCCTCGGTGTCCTCGGCCGTGCCCGGGACGGGTTCGTCCTCGGAGTGCAGGGCGATGGACGAGAGCAGGGTGCGGAGGCTGTCGTGGTTGACGCCGCGGTCGGGGGCGGCGACCGGGACGAGCACGTCGAGGAGGGTCCTGCCCTTGGCCTGCCGGGCGGGCGTGACCAGGAGGTCGCGGGTGCCCGGGTCGTGGAGGGAGCCGTCCGCGCGGATCCACCCGGCGAGCAGCCCGCTGGCCTCCAGGGCGGCCTCCAGGCCGGCCTGCTCGCGGGTGCTGAGCCCGTCGGCGAAGTCGACGGCCAGGTAGAGGGGGGCGCCCTCGCCCGGGGGGCGCGCGTAGGTGGCCCACGGCGGGCGCTCCGGGGCGTGCTCGGCGTTGCCGGTGCGGCGCTCGGCGAGCTCGGCGAGCTCGTCGGAGAGCTGGCCCTCCTCGTTGACGGCGACGTCGCGCCGGGCGCGCAGGTCCTCCAGGAGGGGGGCGACGGCGTTGTTCGCGAGGCGGGAGACGGTGGAGGGCACGTCGGGGTCGAGCACCCTCAGGGAGTCGGTGATGGGCAGCTCGACGCTGCCCTCCAGCTCGTGGACGGCGTCGCCGAGCGCGTGGGCGTGGCTGGACTCCCGCAGGCGGGCGGCCCAGGCCCGGACGCCGTCGGCGTAGGCGGTGCTCTCCTCGCGCAGCGCGGCGACGGCGGCGCTCTCGCGACCGTGGGCGAGTGCGAGCACGGCGTCGGCGCTCTCGGCCTCGCTCGTCAGGGCGACGAGGCGGCGGTCGGCCGCCGCCTCGGCCGTGGTGAGGCCGGTGAGGCGGGCGGCGAGGTCGGCGCGCTCGGCCGACCGCTCCGCCGCGTGGGAGAGCTGGTCGTGGAGGCGTCCGAGGCGGTCGCGCAGGTCGTCGAGGTCGATGCCTTCGACGGGCTCGCGCTCGACGGCCTGTTCGAGCCCCTGGAGATCGACCCGGGTGGCGCTCTCTCGCGGGGCGTGGACGGTGTCGAGCGTGTCCGGGACCTCGCCGAGGAGGGCGGGGTCGATCCCGGCGGCGGTGGCCGCGCGGGTGGCCTCGGCGTGGGTCTGGCGCAGGGTGTCGAGCGCGCGGTCGATGGCGGCGGTGTCCTCGCCGAGCCGTTCGACGGTGTGCCGTTCGACCCGCTCGGCGTGCTCGGCGGCGACCCAGGCGGCCTCGGCGGCCCTGATGTAGGCGCCGACGGCGGCGTCGTAGGCGCGGCGCTCGTTCCCCGTGGCGGTGGCGGCGTTGTTCCGGGCCGCGGCGAGGGTGCCGTCGTCCGCCTCTGCGGTGTCGCGGGTGCGCCGGGCCTGGTCGCGCTCCTCGGAGATCCGGCTCTCCTCGGTGATGAGCCGGTCGAGTTCGGCGCGCAGGCGCTCGGTCTCGGCGGTCCGGCCCGCGGCGGCGTCGATCTGCTCGCGGACGTCGGCGGCGCGTGACCGGAGGGCGTGGACCAGGTAGCCGCGGTAGTCGTCGAGGAAGGCGGTGACCCCGGCCCCCGCCTCGCCGAGGGCGGTCTTCTCCGCCCGGGCCTGTTCGAGGTCGGCGATGTTGCGGGCGACCTCGTCCAGGACCGACTCGTCCATGGGCGGAAGGGCCTCGGAGAGGACGCCGACGAGTTCGCCGGCCTCCAGGCGGTCGCCGATGGTGGGGCGCCGGAGCCGGTAGAGGAGGTGGATGAGGTTGCGGTAGCGGACGGAGTCGTCGATGCCGAACAGGTCGTGCATCACGCGGGCCCGGTAGGGGACGGCGCTGGTGAAGCAGTTGTCCGCGCCGATCTCCGAGCGGAGCCGGTCGACGGGCTTGGGGCGGCCGTCGGTGACGAGTTCGAGGTCGTGTCCGACCCGGCGGTCGGTGACGAAGAACACGCAGCGCGGGTCGGAGTCGCCGACGGCCATGACGGCGGCGCCGAGGGTCAGGTGGCGCGGCCGGCCGCCCGGGGCGTCCTGCCCGGGCTCCTCCGCCGCGGGGCCGGGGCCCGGCGTCGCGGCGGCGAGGAGCGCGGACGCGTCGGCCGTCCCCGACGCGGCGAGCAGGGCGGACGCGCTGTTGGGCCCGGTGGTGGCGCGGGCGGCGGCGTCGAGGCCGCGGTCGCCGCGGTCGGTGGTGAACTCGACCCACAGGTAGCCGAGGCGGGTGACGGGGCCGGTGTCGCCGTCGGCCTGCTCGGGCCCGGCCTCCTCGGCGGCCTCCTCGGGGCCGCCGAGCAGGTCGGGGCCGGTCTCCTCCGGCTCGGGCCGGCGTCCGGCCCGGGGGTCGTCGGCCATGAGCCAGCGCAGGCTGGTGCGGTTGGTGCCGGTGGTGTCCAGGCGGCGCACGTCGCCGTCCAGCAGGAACGGGAGCAGCATCTCCAGCGCCTTGGACTTGCCCGCGCCGTTGCGTCCGCGCAGCAGGAGGCGGCCCTCGGCGAAGTCGAGGACGTGGTCGTCGTACTGCCAGACGTTGCGGATGCCCGCGCGTTCGAGGCGGTAGCGCGGGGTGTCGACGGGGTCAGCCGGAGCTGCCCCCGGGGCCTCGCTGGTCTCCTGTGTCACCACTGGTCGCGCTCACCTTCTCGTTCGCCACCGCTTGCAGCACGGACGTCACCCGGCTCAGGTCGCCTCGGGGATCGGCGGGAGCGTCGGGAGGACCGTCTTCGTGGCCGGACCCGCGCGTCGGGGCGGCGTGCGTCCGGCTGTCTTCGCCATTGTCCTGGATCGGGGGGACGCGCTCGTCCACGTCGGCCCCGTACCGCGCCGCCGCGGCGGTGAGCCGCCACTCGCCGGGGCCTCCCCGCAGGAGTCCGAGGTCGGTCAGCAGGGCCGTGACGCGGGTGCGCAGCCGGTCCGGGTCGGGCACCTCGGGGCCGGCGGTGCGGGCCCACTCGGCCCGCGCGGGGGCGTCGGGGCCGCCCAGGGCGTCCAGAGCGGTGCGCAGTTCGCGGTCGGGCACGGGGACGGAGGTGGCGGGCCTGCCGGGGTGCAGACGGCCGGAGAGGTGGCGGACGAGGGCGAGCGCCACCTGGCCGACGGGGTCGTCGGAGGGGAAGGCCGGGCGGGCGCCGGCCTCGTCGGGCATCACCATCGCGACACCCTCGGCGCGCACCTCGGCGTCGCAGCCGAGCAGGTTGCCGAGCGCGGCGGCGGCACGCCACTGGTGCGCGGCGAGGCGGTCCCTCTGGCGGTCGGGGAGGTCCTCGCGGTAGACGACCGCGGTCTCGGCGAGGAGGCGGCGCAGGGCGGTCTCGCCCTGGTGCTCGCTGTCGGGGTCGGTGTCGACGGCGCCCGCGAGGAAGGATTCCGGGTCGTCGGAGGCCTGCGGCAGGTGGGCGGCGACGGCGCGGACGACCGGTGTGCGGGGGCGGACGGCCGGGTCCGCGGCGGCGTCGGCCCCGTGGTCGGCGATGCGGCCGGAGGTCTCGGTCAGGGCGCCGAGCGCGACCAGGTGTTCCAGGGCCGCGCAGAAGGCGCGTCGCTCGCCGAGCCCGCGGCCGGGATCGGCGTCGATCCCGGCCTCGTGCGCGGCGGCCCGGACACGGAGGGCGAGCGCGCGGACGGTGGTGGGCCCGGTCTCCTCGACCAGGACGGCCAGGGCCAGCGCGAGGTAGGTGTGGGTGCGCGGCGTGAAGCGGGCTCCGTTGGCACGGGTGGGCCGGTGGACGACCTCGCCGACGAGGCCGCGTTTGACCAGCCGGGCGTGGTCGTCTCCGACGTCGAGCCGGTACCCGAGCACGCGCTGGAAGCGCTGGACGAGCCACTCGGCGTGGGAGCGCACGAGGGACAGTTCCGCCGGGTGGGCGGCCCGGGTCAGCAGCGGGTGCGCCAGGAGCGCGCGCGCCGCGGCCTGGCGTTCGCCGATGAGCGCGGCGTCCTCGCTGTAGGCGTCCGTCTCCATCACCCCCACGGTCGGGTCCGGTCGGCGGACAGGTCGATCGGTCCCGTGGTCTCGACGTCCGGGTCCGGTCCCGGGAGGCCGCCGGCGGCTCCGGGCGCCTCGGCGGAAGACGCGGACGGGTTCCCGACGGTACCCGGTCCGGGCCGCCGGGCCCCCGTCACGGGGGCCTCGGCCGGGAGGGGCGCGCCGTCGCCCGCCTCGGGTCCGTCCGGCTCCTCCGGCGGCCGGTGCCCGCCGTCGGTCCCGGCGGGGGCGGTCCGTGCCCCGCTGCCCCCCGTCTCGGCGGACGGGGTGGCGAGGAGGCCGCGGGCCGGAGGGACGTCGTACCGGGGGGCCGTGCGGCCCGGCTGTTCCGGGTCGAGGGGGTGCGGGGCCCCGGGGTGTGGGGCGAGGGCGTCCGCGGCGGGCGAGTGCCGGGACGGCGGGTCCAAGGGGTCCGGGAACAGCGTGTGCGGGGCGGCAGGGGCCGCCGGCGCCGCGGGCACGGGGTCCGGGGCGGGCGGGTCCGGGCGGTCCGCCTCCGCGGGGTCCGGGGCCGCGGGCACGGGGTCCGGGGCGTCGGCCGGAACCCGGTCCGGAGGGGACGGCGGGGCGGGGGCGTACGGGGTCGTCGGGTCCAGGGGGTCCGGGTCCAGGGGGTGCGGGGCGGAGTCGTCCACCACGCCCGGGGCGTCCGGCTCGGGGACGGGCGTGTACGGGGACGCCGGATCCAACGGATCCGGATCGAGGGGGTGCGGCTCACGGGCGGGCGCGGCCGCCGGGGCCCCGGCAAGGGGGCCGGAGCCGGTCCGGGCGGCGAGCGGTGGGCGCCCCGCGGGCCCGAGGAGGCCGGGGAAGCCGTCGTCCTCGACGGTGTGCTGGTCGTAGGAGGTGACGCGCAGGCGGAGCCCCTCCAGGGTGAGTTCCCCGCCCTCGCCCCGGATGGTGACCTCGGCCCCCGGGGCGGCGCCGACGTGCAGGCGCAGGGAGAACTCCAGGTCGCCGGCGGAGGTGGGGCGGCGGCCGGCGTCCCCGGAGCCGAGGGCGGCGGTGAGGAGCTCCATGAGGACCTCCATCCCGGCTCCGGACAGGTCCAGGCGAGCCCGCAGCGGGGTGGGCTCGGCGAGCAGGGCGCGGATCTGGGAGGCGCCCGCGCGGCGCCAGTGGGCGGAGGACTCGGCGGCGTCGCGCAGGCGGGCCTGCTGCGCGCGGTGGTCGCGGACGGGCTCGGGCAGCCGGGAGCCCGGGTGCTCGGTGACGGTGCTGCGGTCGGGGGCCGCCTGCCACCAGCTGGTGGTGGCGGCGACGCCCTCGTCCGTCTGCCCCTCCAGGTGGAGGGCCGGGTGCAGGCCGTAGGCGGCGGTCGCCAGGGCGTCGGCCCGGTCGGGGCCGGCCTCATCGAACCAGGAGGCCAGGCGCAGCAGAGCCGCGCGGCCGTGCCTCGGCCCCGGCCGTCCGCCGGCGCCCCGTACGTCGTCCGCGCGGGTGTCCGCGCGCTCGTTGAGTGCCACAACTCAGCAGACTAGAGACCTCCCGGGCGCGCCACGCCCGGTTCCGGCCCGTCCGGTCCCGCCGACCTGCTCCTGCCACCCACTCTGACCAGTAGGTTTGCGCATTTTCGGAACTTTAGGACGATTCTTGGGGGCCGTGGGAGAGGCGAACCCCACCCGGCCGCGCCGGGCCGCCCGCCTCACTCCGGGGTCGGCACGGAGAGGCGCCCGCCGTCCGCGTCCTCCAGCGCCTGGCGCACCTCCGGCGTCATGTCCTCGTCGTACCTAGTGACGGTGTAGGTCGAGAAGTACGGTGTGCCGTTCACGTCGACCGGGTCGCCGAGCTCGACCTCGACCTCGTAGGGCTCGTCCTGGCAGCCCCGGTCCATGCACCAGGTCCCGTACAGGTCGCCCGCGCCCGACGCGGTCTCGTCCGTCCACTCGGGCCACTCCAGGTCGGAGAAGGACGTGAACTCGGTGGCGACGTACTCGACGGGGCGCTGGTCGTCGAACCCGTTCTCGTCGCCGTACATGTTCAGGACGTGGGCGCCGTCGTCTTGGGCTCCCTGGCCGGAGCCGCCCTCCTCGGAGCCGCCGCCCTCCCCGGCGTCGGGGCTCGCCCGGTCCTCGGGGCTCTCCGTGGCCTGCGGGGCGCCGGTGCCCTCGGGCAGCCTCGGGGTGGTCTCCTGCTGTCCGCAGGCGGTGGCCGCCAGCAGCAGGGCGGCCCCCGTCAGGATCACGCGCTTCATCTCGCCTCTCTCCTCCTCCGTCGGGGCCCGGGACGGCCCCCTGGCCGGCCCGCGCGGGGAGCCGCCGAACCGATGGGTCGCGTCGAGGCCCCCCGGCGGCTGCCGGGGGGCCTCGACCTACTGCTCTGTTCCGTCACCGTGGGGCCGGAGCCCCGTGACACCGGGCGCCCTAGTGGTACCCGTGACCGCTCTCGTGCTCGGCGCGGTCCTGGCTGATGTTGGTGGCCGCCGGACCGTTGATGCAGTCGCCCGTCGTCTGCGGCGACAGGATCGGCACGTTGACACCGGCCAGGCCCACGGCCAGCTCCATGTTGCAGAGCTGGACGGGAACCAGTTGCAGGTTCTGGTTGAACTGCTGGTCACCGCCGTGCGAGGCGGACGCGGGCGAGGCGGCGAGCATCGCCCCCAGCGCTACACCGGCGATGGCGGTGGCAGCCGCGAACTTGCGCAGCATGCGGACCCCCCGCTAGTCGATGTTGTGGCTGATCGGGCCGTTGACGCAGTCGCCCGTGGTCTGCGGCGACAGGATCGGGATGTTGACGCCCGCCAGGAGACCGACGGCCAGCTCGGTGTTGCAGAGCTGGACCGGGATGGCCTGGAGGTTCTGGTTGTACTGCTGGTCGCCGCCGTGCGAGCCGGAGGCGGAGGCCGGGGAGGCCGCGAGCATGGCGCCCAGGGCGATTCCGGCGATGGCGGTGGCAGTCGTGAACTTGCGCAGCATGTCTGGAATCCCCTACTAGTCGATGTTGTGGCTGATCGGGCCGTTGACGCAGTCGCCGGTGGTCTGCGGCGACAGGACCGGCACGTTCACCGCGACCAGGCCGATGGCGGCGCTGGTGTTGCAGAGCTGGACCGGAACCAGCTGGAGGTTCTGGTTGTACTGCTGGTCGCCGCCGTGGGAACCGGAGGCGAGGGCCGGGGACCCGGTGAGAACGACGCCGAGAGCGGCGCCAGCGACGAGACCGGCAACGCCGAGCTTACGCAGCATTGAATTGCCCTTCGAGAAAGTGTGAGACATCGTCACGGTCGGACGAATTGCCGGAACTAGCTGATGTTGGTGCCGATGGGGCCGTTCACGCAGTCGCCCGTGGTCTGCGGCGACAGGATCGGCACGGTCACGGCCACCAGACCGACGCTGCCGGTCAGGTTGCAGGACTGGATCGGAACCAGCTGGAGGTTCTGGTTGAACTGCTGGTCGCCGCCGTGCGAGGCGTGAGCGGGAGCCCCCATGAGGAGAGCGCCCATCGCGGCACCGGCGACCAGGCCGGCAACGGCCATCTTCTTGATCATGTTTCCCCCGGGAAATCATTACGAGGCATTGACAGAAAAAGACTCAGGCGCTTGCTGCACCTGTGTCGCGGTGGACTGGTGCAATCATCATCCGGCCCCCGTTTTTTGTCAACGCCGAAACCCCGGAATCACTTTGTCCATATTGCCGTCAGGGTTCTTTTTGCGACATACGCAAATGGATTGATTGCCCTTCTTTTCGCGCGACACGCACAAAGGCCCGAGAGCGGGTCGAGGGGTGGCCGGACCGGCGAACCGGGCACATCGGCCGCCAACGGCACAGGAAGACCTTCGGCCCGCGCGCGAGACCGCCCGGGGAGACGGCGAAACCGCAGCTCAGAGCAGGATCGGCCGAGTGGCCGGAGAGCAGTTCCGGTCGGACCGGAAGCAGGGCGCGCCGTTACTCCGCCGCAACCTGAACGCGACACATTCGCGATCAACCGAATCCCGGGAGGCGGCGGATCCGCGAGGGCGGGGGCCGGGCCGGACCGGGACGGGGGAGACACCGGGCCGACGGACCCCGGACACACGACGGGGCCCCGGCACCTGATGGTGCCGGGGCCCCGTCCCCAGGGTGGCAGGTGAAGGATTCGAACCTTCGAAGGCTAAGCCGACGGATTTACAGTCCGCTCCCATTGGCCGCTCGGGCAACCTGCCTGGGCTGCGGCGACGGTGTTCGTCGCGACGCATGAACGAGAATAGCGGATGATCCGCCCGAACCTGTAATCGAATACCCGGGGCGCGTCCCGAGCAGGGGCTTCGGGCACCCCGACCAGGTCGGGGCTAAGCTCTGAAGCCTGCCCGGGCCGGGGTTCCGGCACGGGCGGACGTGTACCCACGCGGGCGTCCCGACGGGCGCCCGCGATCCATGAGACCAAGCGGGGTGTGAGCGAACGTGGCCGCCGAATCCAGTTTCGACGTCGTGTCCAAACTCGACCGTCAGGAGGTCGACAACGCCCTGAACCAGACGGGCAAGGAGCTGTCCCAGCGGTTCGACTTCAAGGGGACCGGAACCACCATCGCCTGGCAGGGCGAGGACGGGATCGAGATCAGGAGCACGTCGGAGGAGCGGGCGAACGCCGCCCTGGAGGTGTTCAAGGAGAAGCTGGTCAAGCGCAAGCTCTCCCTGAAGATCCTCGACCCGGCCGAGGAGCCCAAGATCTCCGGCAAGGAGTACCGCCTTCCCGTCGGCCTCAAGGAGGGCATCACCTCCGAGGACGCCAAGAAGATCTCCAAGCTGATCCGGGACGAGGGCCCCAAGGGGGTCAAGGCCCAGATCCAGGGTGACGAGCTGCGCGTCAGCTCGAAGAAGAAGGACGACCTCCAGGCCGCCCAGAACCTAATCAAGGAGAAGGACTTCGACCTGGCCCTCCAGTTCGTGAACTACCGGTAGCCGGCGGTCCGCGGCCCCGGCACGGCGACGGCCGCTCTCCCCCGTGAGGGGAGAGCGGCCGTCGCCGTGTCGGGGAGGGGCGCCTACCCGCCCATGTCCCACCGGCGGCGCAGGAGGTGCAGCCGACGGACGCGCTCGTCCGTCGGCGGGTGGGCGGCGAACAGCCGCCCCACCCCGGTCGGGAACGGGTTGGTGGTCATCACGTGCGCCGACGCCAGCAGGCCGCGGTCGCGGGGCAGGGGGTAGCGCCGCGCCCCCTCCTCCAGCTTGACCAGCGCCTCGGCGAGCCCGATCGGGTCCCCGGTGAGTTCGGCGGCCTTCTCGTCGGCGCGGAACTCGCGTCCGCGCCCCACACCGAAGTGGACGACCAGGGCGGCGAGCGGCGCCAGCGCCGCCACCATCAGTCCGGCCAGCAGGTCGGGCATGTCCGTCTCCTCCGACTCCCCCAGCGGGAGCAGGAAGGTGACCACCGTCATCGCGGTGATGACCGCGGTGAGGGTCGCCGCCACCGAGCTGATCAGGGTGTCGTGCGAGCGGATGTGCGCCAGCTCGTGGGCGATCACCCCGCGCAGCTCCCGCTCGTCGAGGGTGCGCAGCAGGCCCGTGGTGCAGCAGAGCGCGGCGCGGCGCGGGCTGCCGCCGGTGGCGAAGGCGTTGGGCGAGCGGATCGGCGACAGGTACAGCCTGGGCATGGGCTGCCGGGCGGCGGTGGCCAGCTCCCGGACGATCCGGTACAGCTCGGGGCGCTCGATCTCGCTGACCGGCCGGGCCCTCATGGCCCGCAGGGCCAGCGACTCGCCGAACAGGTAGACGAGCACGCCCGCGCCCACCACCAGGGCCACGGAGAACTGGGCGCCCTTCGCGGATCCGCACAGCCAGCCGACCACCACGACGAGGACGGCGGCCCCGACGAACAGACCGACCGCACGGGCCACGTTGACGTGCACGCCGCCACCTCCTCGCTCAGCCGGTCCTCGACCGTGAATGCGTACATGGTGACAAACGTGCGGGTCGACGTCTTGCGTTCCCCATGTGACGGGCTGTCGGTCACATCCCGGTTGCGGATGACCTCACGCCGTCCGACGGGGTTCCGGTGTGACAATCGCCACCCGGCCCCCGTCCCGCAGTTCCCGACGACCTATAGTGCGATCGTGGCCCTTATCACTCCGAACTCCAGGCCGGCGGGGCGCCGCCCCGTCCGGATCCCGGTGTCCGGGGAGCCGTGTCGTTGAAGGCAGGCCCCTTCACGACCCGGCAGTCGCGGTGTGACCGCGCCGTGCGAGACCGGGTTGGCGCACCCGGCGAGCGCGAGGGCCGCGCACGCTGTCCCACGCCCCCGAGCCGGACGCCCGCCCCGCGGCGGAGTGCCCCGACCGGGGGATGACACCCGAGCGCCGCCGCCCGTCACGACCGGCGGCTCACCAAGGAGGTCGTCGATCTCAGTGGCCAAACAGATCGAACAGCTCGACCGCGTCATCATCCGCTTCGCCGGCGACTCCGGCGACGGCATGCAGCTGACCGGAGACCGCTTCACCCAGGAGACCGCGTCGTTCGGCAACGACCTGTCGACCCTTCCGAACTTCCCGGCCGAGATCCGCGCCCCCGCCGGAACCCTCCCGGGGGTGTCCAGTTTCCAGCTGCACTTCGCGGACCACGACATCATGACCCCGGGCGACGCGCCCGACGTCCTGGTGGCCATGAACCCCGCGGCCCTCAAGGCGAACCTCGGCGACCTGCCCCGGGGCGCGACGGTGATCGTCAACACCGACGAGTTCACGAAACGGAGCCTGGCCAAGGTCGGTTTCACCGGGGACCCCCTCACCGACGGCACCCTGGACGGGCTCAAGGTGAGCGCGGTGGCGCTCACCTCGATGACGGTGGCGGCGCTGGCCGGCGCCGACCTGTCCAAGAAGGACGCGCAGCGGGCCAAGAACATGTTCGCCCTGGGCCTGCTGTCGTGGATGTACAACCGGCCCACGGAGGGGACGACGTCCTTCCTCAAGTCCAAGTTCGCCGCCAAGCCGGACATCCTCGCGGCGAACCTGACCGCGTTCCGGGCGGGGTGGAACTTCGGTGAGACCACCGAGGACTTCGCCGTCTCCTACGAGGTCAAGCCGGCCCGGCTCCCCGCGGGCACGTACCGGAACATCACCGGGAACCTGGCGATGGCCTACGGGCTGATCGCCGGCTCCACCCGGTCGGGCCTGCCGCTGTTCCTGGGCTCGTACCCGATCACCCCCGCGTCGGACATCCTGCACGAGCTGTCCAGGCACAAGAGGTTCGGTGTGCGCACCTTCCAGGCCGAGGACGAGATCGCCGGGGTGGGGGCCGCCCTGGGCGCCGCGTTCGGCGGCTCGCTGGGGGTGACCACGACCTCCGGCCCGGGCATGGTGCTCAAGCAGGAGACGGTGGGGCTCGCGGTGATGACCGAGCTGCCGCTGCTGATCATCGACGTGCAGCGCGCCGGGCCCAGCACGGGCATGCCGACCAAGACGGAGCAGACCGACCTGCTGATGGCCCTGTACGGGCGCAACGGCGAGTCCCCGCTCCCGGTGGTGGCGCCGTCCTCCCCCGCCGACTGCTTCGACGCCGCGGTGGAGGCGACCAGGCTCGCCGTCACCTACCGCACCCCGGTGGTCGTGCTCTCCGACGGGTACCTCGCGAACGGGTCGGAGCCGTGGCGCCTGCCGGAGGTGGGCGACCTGCCGGTGATCGAGCCGGGGTTCGCCACCGGGCCCAACGGCCCCGACGGCTCGTTCCTGCCGTACAAGCGCGACGAGGAGACCCTGGCCCGCCCGTGGGCGGTGCCGGGCACGGCCGGGCTGGAGCACCGCATCGGCGGCATCGAGAAGCACGCCGAGACGGGTGACATCTCGTACACGCCCGCCAACCACGACCTGATGGTGCGGACCCGCCAGGCCAAGATCGACGCCATCGCCCGGGACATCCCCGAGCTGGCGGTGGACGATCCCGACGGCGCCGCCGGGGTGCTGGTGCTCGGCTGGGGCGGCACGTACGGGTCGATCACCGCGGCGGTGCGCCGGGTGCGGCGCGCGGGCGGCCGGGTGGCGCAGGCGCACCTGCGCCACCTCAACCCGTTCCCGGCCAACCTCGGCGAGGTGCTGGCCCGCTACGAGCGGGTGGTGGTGCCGGAGATCAACCTCGGCCAGCTGGCCCTGCTGCTGCGCGGCAGGTTCCTGGTCGACGTCATCGGCTACAACAAGGTCCGCGGCCTGCCCTTCAAGGCCGAGGAGCTCGCGGACGTGCTTCGGGAGGTCATCGACCGTGACTGAGAACGCGAACGGCCGGCCGGACGGCTCCGGGGGGCTGAGGCTGGTCCCCAGGACGGACACCGCCTACAAGATGAAGGACTTCAAGTCCGACCAGGAGGTGCGCTGGTGCCCGGGCTGCGGCGACTACGCGATCCTGGCCGCGTTCCAGTCCTTCCTCCCCGAGCTGGGGGTGCCCCGCGAGAACATCGTCATGGTGTCGGGGATCGGCTGCTCCTCCCGCTTCCCCTACTACCTGAGCACCTACGGCGTGCACTCGATCCACGGGCGCGCGCCGGCGATCGCGACCGGGCTGGCCTCCAGCCGCCCGGACCTGTCGGTGTGGGTGGTGACCGGTGACGGCGACGGGCTGTCCATCGGCGGCAACCACCTGATCCACGCGCTGCGCCGCAACGTCAACGTCAACATCCTCCTGTTCAACAACCGGATCTACGGTCTGACGAAGGGGCAGTACTCCCCCACGTCCGAGCCGGGGAAGATCACCAAGTCCTCGCCGGCGGGATCGCTGGACCACCCGTTCAACCCGGTGTCCCTCGCCCTGGGCGCGGAGGCCTCGTTCGTGGCCCGGACGGTCGACTCCGACCGCAAGCACCTCACGTCGGTGCTGAGGGCGGCGGCCGAGCACCCGGGGGCGTCGTTCGTGGAGATCTACCAGAACTGCCCGATCTTCAACGACGACGCGTTCGAGCCGCTGAAGGACCCGGCCGCGAGGGACACGCGCCTGCTGCGCATGGAGCACGGCGAGCCGCTGCGGCTCGGCCCGGACCGCGGCGTGGTCGCCGGCGGGTTCGGCGGGCTGGAGGTCGTGGACGTGGACGCGGTGGGCGAGGACCGGCTGATCCGGCACGACGCGCACCGGGAGGACCCGGGGTACGCGTTCGCCCTGTCCCGGTTGGACCAGCCCGCGTTCGAGCACGTGCCGATCGGGGTGTTCCGGGACGTGCGCCGCCCCGCCTACGACGAGCTGTTGAACGAGCAGGTCGCGGAGGCTCGGGCGGAGCACGGGGACGGCGAGCTGGCCGCGCTGCTGGCGAGCGGGGACACCTGGACCGTCGAGTAGGGGGTCCGGGGCCGTCCCTCCCGGGCTCCGCGCGGACCCGCGCGGGGCCCGGGGCGTTCGTCGGGGCGCACACGGACGCGGACGTCCGGAGGAGCCGCGTGCGGGGCCCGGGGGTCCGGCCGCCGGGAGGGCATACGCTTCCCCCATGCGTATCGTCATCGCCGGGGGACACGGGAAGATCGCACTGCTGCTGGCCAGGCAACTGGCCGACCGCGGGGACGAGCCCGTCGCCCTCATCCGCAACCCCGACCACTCGCAGGACGTCGTCGACGCCGGTGCCGAACCGGTCGTGGTCGACCTGGAGACGGCCACCGTCACCGAGCTGACGGAGAAGCTCATGAACGCCGACGGCGTCGTGTTCGCCGCCGGGGCCGGACCCGGCAGCGGGCCGGCCCGCAAGGAGACGGTGGACCACAAGGGGGCGGTGCTGACCGCCGACGCGGCCTCGCTCGCGGGGGTGCGGCGCCTGGTCCAGGTCTCGGCCATCGGGGTGGACGACCCGCTGCCCGGCGGGAACGACCCCGACGGTTCGTGGGCCGCCTACGTGGAGGCCAAGCGCGCCGCCGACGCCGACCTGCGGGAGCGCGGGCTGGAGCTGGACTGGACGATCCTGCGCCCGGGAAGGCTGACCGACGAGCCGGCCACCGGGAGGGTGGCGCTGGGCGCGGAGGTCGAGAGGGACTCGGTGACGCGGGAGGACGTCGCCTCGGTGATCGTGGCCGTTCTGGACGAACCGGGGACCGTCGGGAGGGTTCTCAACCTGGTGAACGGTGAGACACCCGTCGTCGAGGCCGTCCGCGCCGCCGCTTCCTGAGCACCGCCCCGGAGCGGCCGCCGGCCGGGACGCCCCTCCCGGTCGGCTGCCGCTCCGGCCTTCTGTGGCCAGACAGGCCCGCAGGGGGCATGATGGGAGCGGAACCCGGCGGATTCCCGCCGCTGTGGACGCGGACGACCGGGTGGCACCCCGACGGGTACGGCAAGCTCCGCGCTGAGCAGATGGGTACGGTTATTCATGAGCGTCACGCAGGTCGTGAGGGACAGCACGGTCGTCGAACACGCCAAGGTCGCGGCGCAGCAGAAGCGCCGGATGTTCATCATCCAGCTGGAGGTGAACGCCTACGACGAGCCCTCCAGCAAGCTCCGTCCCGGGCTGACCCGCATCCTGGAGGGGATCGAGGAGGCCGGTTGGCGGCTCGACCTGATCACCCCCGGCGACGAGGGCGACAAGCCCGCGCGCCTGTTCATCTTCCGCCCCGACCCCGACGGCAGGAAGAAGGACGAGGCGGACAGGGCCGAGGCCCAGCAGCAGCCGGAGCCGTCCGGCCAGCAGCAGGCCTACCAGCACCCGCCCACGGGCGCCCAGCAGCCGGACCCGTACGCGGGTTACGGACAGCAGCCCGGCTACGGCCAGCAGCAGTACCCGGGGTACGACCAGCAGCAGTACCCGGGCTACGGGCAGCCGCAGCCGGGGTACGGACAGCAGCCCGGCTACGGCCAGCAGTACCCGGGATACGGGCAGCAGCAGGGCTGGTAGCTTTCGCGGCGCACGTCGGGGGCGGCGCCCACGAGGTTCGGGGCCCGCGCGGTGGAGACACCGTGCGGGCCCTTTTTCATGTCCGATGTCTTGATACAGCGTGATTCCGATGCATTCGTCAGGGGTGGGATTCGGCCGTGCTTTCGGTTGGGTAACACGTTGGCTTCATTGCCTGGCGACATGTCCGGCATGTCCACATCGAAGCCGAGAAAAGTCCGAGGAAACTCTGGATTCTTCCCGTGAAGTACGGCGAGCACGGGCCTCGCTACGCTAAGTTAATTCCGGCGGCCGCCGATAGAGCGTTATGAACTTCCGAAAGGCATCACCCATGACCCGTATCGCCAAGGTTTCCGGCTTCGTACTGGCCACCGGCCTCGCCTTCGGTGCCTTCACCGGCACCGCCGCCGCGGACAACAACGCCAACGTCCAGAACATCACGATCCCGATCTGCCTCGACGTGCTCGCCGCCTCGGGCGTCAGCGGCCCCGAGTGCAACGTCGTCAACTGGACCGCCACCAAGGGCATCAGCGTCGACGACTAGCACCCCGTCGCACACACCCCTGCATCAGCGGGGCCCCGCGGCCCCGTCATCAGCAACCAACGCACCGCCAACCGAAAAGGATCAGCACCATGAAGCGCATCGCCACCGTCTCCGGCCTCCTCCTCGCCACCGGCCTCGCCCTGGGCGCCATGACCGGGACCGCCGCGGCGGACAACAACGCCAACATCCAGAACGTGACCGTGCCGATCTGCGCCGACGTCCTCGCCTTCGACGGCCTCGACCTGGGCGGCTGCAACGTGGTCTCCGGCACCTCCACCAAGGGCATCTCCGTCGACGACTAGTCGGCCCTCCCGGCTCGCCGGGTACGGGACTTCCGGGGCTCTCCGTCCCCCGGAGCCACCCGGAACTCCCAGCACACCCGGCACTCGCGGGATGGACGCGGGGCACGGCACCGGCCGCGCCCCGCGTCCTGTTTCTCCGGGCGCACCGCCCGGCCGGCCGACGCGCCCCGCGTACAGGGTGCCCGGGCCGACCGGCACGGGGGGCGTGTCACGCCGGGACGGGGGTGATACGTCTTCCAGACATGACGACCGATGCCTTCCACGAACACCGCGCCCTCCTGACCGGTGTCGCCTACAGGATCCTCGGCAGCGCCTCCGACGCGGAGGACGTGGTCCAGGAGGCCTGGCTGCGCTGGTCCGCCGTCGATCCGGCGAAGGTCGACGACCCGCGCGCCTACCTCGTCACCATCGCCTCCCGCCTGTCCATCGACCGGCTGCGCAGCGCCCGGTCCCGCCGCGAGTCCTACGTCGGCGAGTGGCTCCCCGAACCCGTCAGCGACATCCCCGACGGCGCCGACCAGGCCGAACTGGCGGACTCCGTGGAGTTCGCGCTCCTCGTGGTCCTGGAGACCCTCTCCCCCCTGGAACGGGCCGTGTTCGTGCTGCGCGAGGCCTTCCAGTTCCCCTACGCGGAGATCGGGGAGGTCATCGGCCGGGAGGAGGCCGCCACGCGGCAGCTGGCCAGGCGGGCCCGCGACCACGTCCAGGAGAGGCGGCCCCGGTTCGAGGCCGACCGCGCCGCGCGGCGACGGATCACGGAGCGGTTCCTCCGCGCCTGCCTGGAGGGGGACCTGGACGGCCTGACCGGGCTGCTCGCCGACGACGCCACCCTCGTCGGGGACGGCGGGGGCAAGGCCAAGGCCCCCCTGCGGGTGCTGGAGGGCTCGTCCAAGGTCGGCCGCTTCCTGGCCGCCCTGCCCGGCAACGCGGACAGGTTCCTCGCCTCGCTCGGTTTCGACCCGGCGATCACCTGGGCCGACGCCCGGACCGAGGTCACCGAGGTCAACGGCGGTCCGGCGGCGGCCGTCTCGCTCGGGGGCCGGGTGGTGGCGCTGGTCGTGCTGGACGTGGCCGACGGGCGGATCCAGCACGTGTACCTGGTGGCCAACCCCGACAAGATGTCACGCCTGCGGACGCCCGGCCCGTCGTAGGGGTATGGATATCACCGTTGTGGGCGGTGGCCTCGCCGGACTGACCGCGGCCATCGCCGGCGCCGAGAGGGGCGCGAACGTCACCCTGCTGGAGGCGCACCGGACCCTGGGCGGACGGGCCCGTGCCACCGAGCCCCCGTACGTGGCCAACGAGGGGCCCCACGTGCTCTACGGGGACGGGGCCCCGTACCGGTGGCTGGCCGAACGCGACCTGCTCCCGCCGCACCTGCGCCTTCCCGCGCGGGCCGCGCCGGGCGTGAGGTTCCGGTACCGGGGGCGGCTCGGCATGCCGCCCGCCGGGCTCCTGCGGGCCGCGGCCCGCCGAGGGCTGCGGGCCCCGTACGACCGGGACTTCGGGTCGTGGGGCCGGGAGCGCTTCGGCACGGAGACCACCCGGGCGATCGCGAGCATGATGGGGGTGGCGCTCTTCGACGCGGACCCGTCCCGGCTGTCCGCGGAGTTCGTCTGGGACAGGTTCCTGCGGGTGACCGCGCCCGCGTGGCCGGCCGCCCGCTACATGGTGGGCGGCTGGACGTCGCTGGTCGGGTGGATGGCCGACCGGGCGCGGGAACGCGGGGTGCGGATCGCGACGGATGCCCGGGTCGGCTCCCTGGATGCGCTCCCCGGCGGCCCGGTCGTCGTGGCGACGTCGCTGGCCACGGCCCGTTCCCTGCTGGGGGACGACTCCCTGGAGTGGGAGAGCGGGCACACCCTGATGGTGGACCTGGGGCTGCGCCGGGGGCGGGACCCGTTCATCGTCTTCGACGGCGACGAGTGCGGGTTCGTGGAGCGCTACACGGCGGTGGACCGCACGCTGGCGCCGGAGGGCGAGGAGCTCGTGCAGGCCCAGGTCCCGGTGCGCCCCGGCGAGTCGAGGGCGCGCACCGGGGAGCGGCTGGAACGGCTGCTGGACCTGGCGCTGCCGCGGTGGCGCGACCGGGTGACGTGGCGCAGGGACCAGGTCGCGCGGGGGCGCACCGGTGCGCTGGACCTGCCGGGGCACACCTGGCGCGACCGCCCCGCGATCGACCGCGGGAACGGCGTCTACCTGGCCGGCGACTCGGTGGCGGCGCCCGGCCTGCTCGGGGAGGTGGCGTTCACCAGCGCCGTCGCCGCCGTCGAGGCGGCGACGGGAAGGAGGCCGGTCGGGACGCCCTGATCCCGTCCGGTCCCGCGACCGCCGGGCCGGGAGCGGGGACGGACCGCCCCGGCCCGGCGGTCGGCGCTCCCAGGTCCGGAAGGCCCCTCTTTCGCGAGAAACCTCCGCTCTCCTTCGGATTTCTTCGGCGAAACCCGCCGGTAACAGAGCGTGGGGCCGGATACTGGCGGTCATGATGAAGAGGAGGCAGTATGTCTGTCATGACTACCAGGCATCCGGACGTGCCCGAACGAGGTCTGACCGTGGACGACCTGGCGGACACACCGGACGACGGGCGCAGGTACGAGCTGGTCGACGGGCGGCTTGACGTGTCACCGGCCCCCATGTCCAAGCACTTCCGGGCAGCGAACCGCCTGTCCACGCATCTCAACAATCTCTGCCGCGGTGAGTTCGAGATCGGTGAGAACCCCGGCCTCGACCTCAACGCCGAGCGAACACACCACCGCATCCCCGACCTGGCGGTCTTCGACTACGATCCTCCGGCACAGGGATACTTCAACGTGCCGCCGCTCCTTGCGGTGGAGATCGTCTCCCCGGAGAGCGTGCTCCGCGACAACCACACCAAACGGCACGAGTACGCCGCGTTCGGCATCCGCTCCTACTGGATCGTCAACGCGCTCGCGGACAAGGTCGGCCTGGTGGAACTGCGCCTGGAGGACGGCGTCTACCAGGAGGCCGCCCAGGTCCACGGCGAGGACGTCTTCGAGACCGACCTCCCCTTCCCGGTCAGGCTCGTGCCGCACTGGCTCACGGCCAACGGTCCTTGGATGGAGCACATCGGCGGCGAGGCGCCCGGGGAGGATCAGGCGACCCAGCGGTAGAGGTGCTCCGGGCGGCCCGCCGAGCCGTAGCGCATGCGCAGCTCGGCGCGGCCGTCCGCGCACAGGTGCTCCAGGTAGCGGCGCGCGGTCACCCGCGACACCCCCGCCCGTTCGGCTACCTCCGAGGCCGACACCTCCTCGGGCGCGTCCCGCAGGACCCCCGCGACCAGGTCGACGGTGGCCGAGGTCAGCCCCTTGGGCAGCGACCGTGCCGCCGGGGGCCGCAGCAGCCCGAACAGCCGGTCCACGTCCTGCTGGGTGGCCTCCCCGAAGGCGTCCATCTGCCGCCGCGCCACCGCGTACCGCTCCAGCTGGTCGCGCAGCGCGCTCAGCGGGAACGGCTTGAGCAGGTAGTGCACGGCCCCGCCGTGCAGGGCCGAGCGGACCTGCGCGATGTCGCGCACCGCGGTGATCATCAGGAAGTCGGTCTGCTGGGGCGCGGCGGCTGCCGCGGACGCGCGCAGCGCGCGCATCACCGAGATCCCGGAGGCGTCGGGCAGGTGGAGGTCGAGCAGGACCAGGTCGGGCCGGTGGCCGTGGATCTGGGTGAGGGCTGCCGCGGCGGTGTGCGCGACCCCCACCACGGAGAACCCGGGCTGCGACTCCACCACCTCCTGGTGGTTGCGGGCCACGCGCACGTCGTCGTCCACGACCAGCACGCGGATCACGACGGCACCACCGCCGCCGTCCGCACGGGCAGGCAGGCGGTGAACACCGCGCCCTCGTCGGCGTCGGGCGCCTCCATCTCGACACTTCCCTCTCTGCTCTCGCACACCTGTTTCACGAGCGCGAGTCCGAGCCCGCGCGTGCCGCCGTCCCGGGACGCCTTGGTGGTGAACCCGAGCCGGAAGATCTCCTCCGCCACGTCGTCGGCCACCCCCTGGCCGGAGTCGGTCACCCGGATCTCCAGCAGGTCGTGGGGCAGACCGCGGTCGGCGGTGTGCAGGCGCACCATCAGCTCGACCCACCCGTGGGGGGTGGACGCCACCGCGTCGAGCGCGTTGTCGACCAGGTTCCCGAGAACGAGCAGTGCGTCGGAGCGTACCTCCCTGTCGAGGGCGGGGACACTCGTCATGGGCGAGAGCCGCAGGTCGACCCCCATCTCGGAGGCCTGCGCCGACTTGGCGATGGTGAGGGCCGCCACGGCGGGGTCGCGGACGTGCTCGGAGATGTCCGTGCTGGTGCGGGTGTGGGTGGCGGACAGGTCCGCCAGGTAGGCGCGGGCCTCGTCGTAGGCGCCGAGTTCGAGCAGGCCCGCGACGGTGTGCACCCGGTTGGCGAACTCGTGGGTCTGGGCGCGCAGCCCCCGGGTGACGGTGCGGGCTCCGTCGAGTTCCCCGGTGAGGCGGTCGAGCTCGGTGCGGTCCCGCAGGGTGACGACCGCGCCCGCGTCCTCGCCGCGGATCTGGACCGGCATGCGGTTGGCGACCAGGATGCGGTTCCCCGCCAGCAGGAGCCGGTCGTCCCCCGGGTCGTCGCCGGAGACGATGTCGCGGATCCGTTCGGACAGGCCGAGTTCGTCGAGGTGGCGCCCCTCCGCGTCGCCGGGCAGGCCGAGCATGTCGCGCGCGGGCAGGTTGGCCAGGACGAGGCGGTCGGCGCCGTCCACCGCGAGGACCCCCTCGCGGACCGCGTAGAGCAGGGCCTCCCGGCTCTCCAGGAGCGCGGTGATGTCGGCGGGTTCGAGCCCGTGGGTCTTGGTGCGGACCTGGCGCGAGAGCGCCCAGGCCCCGCCCACGCCGAGGACCAGGACCACGGCGACCATGCCGAGGATCGCCGGGACGGAGGCGCGCACCTCCGTGGCGGCGCTGGAGGTGAGTATGCCGAGGGAGACGTAGCCGACCACGTCGCCCCTGGCGTCGCCGCCGTTGACCGAGCCGCCCCCGGAGAACACGGGGACCTTGGCGCGGACGGTGCGCCCCTGGGTCCCGTTCTCCACGCCGGTCCACTCCTCGCCCCGGGCGGCCGGCCCCGGCGGGGTGGACACGGTCAGGCCTATGAGGTCCTTGTCGGGGTGGGTGTGGCGGATGCCGTCGGGGGACGCGATGACCACGAAGTCGGCGTCGGTCGCGGCGGAGACCCGGTCGGCGAGCGGGTCGAGGACGGTGCTCGGCTCGGCGGTCTGGAGGCCCTCGACGACCTGGGGCATGACGGCGACGGAGCGGGCCACGCTGAGGACCCGTTCGGTGTACTGGCGGTCGGTGGCGCGGTCGAGGTGGACCGCCCAGAGGGTTCCGACGGCGGCCAGAGCCACCGTCAGCAGGAGCACGTAGCCGATGAACAGGGAACCTGTGAGCGAGAGGCGGCCGCGCGCGGGGAGCGTGGTCATGTGTCCTCCAGTCGCCTTCGCCGGGTGCGGGGTCCCGGCCGGGCAAACGCCCAGGTGGACGTGTCACGAACAATACGACCAATATGCCCCCAGTTTTAACAAAGATCTGACATCGGCGTGCCCGGGGTCACACTGTGGTCTGGATCTCCTCGTCGCCAGGGCGCCGGGGAGGCCTGTGACGCCCTGGACGACCGAAGAGGAGAGCACCCATGCGCGATCGCGGCGTGCTGTTCCGCGTGGGGGGCGGGCTGTGCGCCCTCCTCCTCGTGGGGACGGCGCTGTTCGACGTGCGGCAGAGCGCGGCGTCGGGGAGCGGCCAGCAGGAGAAGCTCCTGCTGATCGCCCCCGCCGGACCGGGCGGCGGCTGGGACACACTGGCGCGGGAGATGCAGAACGGGCTGCGCGAGGAGGACCTGCGCTTCAACGTCGAGGTACGCAACGCGGAGGGCGCGGGCGGCACCATCGGCCTGGCGCAGACCGCGGGCCGCGAGGGCCAGGCGAACGTCCTCACGATGACGGGCCTGGGCATGGTCGGCGCGGTGGAGACCACCGGTTCGCCGTACACGATGGAGGACTCGACCCCCATCGCGCAGCTGGCGTCGGAGTACCTGGCCGTGGTCGTGCCCGCCGACTCCCCGTACGAGACCCTGGACGACCTGGCCGAGGACTGGCGCGAGCGGTCCGGGACCATGCCGGTCTCGGGCGGCTCGATGGGCGGCGTGGACCAGATCTTCGCCGCGCAGATGGCCCGGACCATGGACATCTTCCCCGGGGAGATCAACTACCTGCCGTACTCGGGCGGCGGCGAGATGCTGACCTCTCTGCTGTCCGGCACGTCGGAGGTCGGCTTCGGGACGCTGGGCGACTTCAGCGACCAGGTGGAGGACGGCGGCCCGCTCCGCGCGCTCGCGGTCTCCTCCCCCGAACGGCTGGACGGGGTGGACATCCCCACCGTCGTCGAGCAGGGCTACGACGTGGAGATGTCGAACTGGCGCGGGGTCATCGCCCCGCCCGGGCTCACCGCGGAGGAGACCGCACGCCTGGAGGAGCTGGTCGCCGACCTGTTGGCCACGGACTCCTGGGCGGACACCCTGGAGCGCAACCGGTGGACCGACACCTACCAGCCGCGTGAGGAGTTCGAGGAGTTCCTCGACGCGGAGGTGGCCCTGACGCAGGAGACCGTAGAGGAGTTGGGGCTGTGACGGCCAACAGTGAGCACGCGGCCCCCGGTGACCGCGGGACGGGCTCCGCGCCCGTCGCCGAGGAGGCGCCCGGGGCCGAGCGGACGCCCGGGGCGCCGGAGGACGGCGCTTCCCGGATCCCGGCGACCGCTGCCCCGGCGGACGCCACGGCCGCCGGGGAGGACCTCGACCCGGAGACCGCGCCGTGGAGCGGACCGGCCATGTGGGTCGTCCCCGCCCTGGTAGCGGCCGTGGGCGCGGTCTGCCTGTGGGGCGCGTTCACCATCGAGGCGCCGCCCAACGTGACCCGGCCCGGACCGGCGGCCTTCCCCGGGGCGGTCGGCGGCCTCCTGCTGCTGGTCGCCGCGTGCCTGACCGCGGTCAACGTGCGCCACCTCCGGTCGGGGGCCGGCGCCGGCGTGAACGGCCTGGCGTGGTTCGAGGGCCGCCCCGTACTGCTCATCCTCGCCGGGCTGGTGGTGCACATCGCCGTGCTGGAGCACGTGGGGTGGCTGCTGTCGGGGGCGATGCTGTTCTGGGTGGTCGCCTACGCGTTCGGCGCCCGCGCCTACGTGCGTGACGCCGTGGTGGCGCTGTCGATGTCCGCGGCCGTGCAGGTCGGTTTCTCGCTCGGGCTCGGGCTGAGCCTGCCCGGCGGTTTCCTGGAGTTGGTGCTCTGATGGATGCTCTCCCCCTCCTCTTCGACGGGTTGGTCTCGGCGCTGACCCCGGCGAACCTCGTGTGGGCCTTCCTCGGCGTGCTGCTCGGCACCGCCGTGGGCGTGCTGCCGGGTCTGGGTTCGGCGATGGCGGTGGCGCTGCTGCTGCCCGTGACGTTCCGGCTCGACCCGACGAGCGCCCTGATCCTGTTCGCCGGCGTGTACTACGGCGGCATGTTCGGCGGGGCGACCACGTCGATCCTGCTGAACACCCCCGGCCAGGCGTCGTCGATCGCCACGACCTACGAGGGCCACAAGATGGCGCTCGGGGGCCGGGCGGCCCAGGCCCTGGGAACCGCGGTCATCGGCTCGTTCGTGGCCAGCGTCATCGGCACCCTGGTGGTGGCCCTGTTCGCCCCGGTCATGGTGTCCCTGGCGCTGAACTTCGGTCCGGGCGAGTACTTCGCGCTGACCGTCTTCTCGTTCGTCGCGGTCGCCGCGGTCGTGTCGGGCTCGGTGCTGCGCGGGCTGGCCTCGCTGCTCATCGGCCTGGCCGTCGGCATGGTCGGCATCGACGGCCAGAGCGGTACCGCGCGCTTCGACTTCGGGTCGTCGGCGATGCTGGACGGGATCGACATCGTCATCGTCACCGTGGGCCTGCTCGCCCTGGGCGAGGTGCTGTACGTGGCGGCGCGCGGCAGCTCGGGGGCGGACCTGTCCGCGATCCGCACCGGCCGCGCGTGGCTGAGCCGCCGGGACTGGGCCCGGTCGTGGAAGCCGTGGCTGCGCGGAACCGCTCTGGGCAGCGCGTTCGGCCCGATCCCGGGCAGCGGCGCGGAGATCCCGACCTTCCTGTCCCTGGGCCTGGAGCGCAAGCTCGCGGAGCGCCGGGCGAAGCGCAGGGGCGTGCCGAACGAGTTCGGCGGAGGAGCGATCGAGGGCGTGGCCGGGCCGGAGGCCGCGAACAACTCCAGCGCGGCGGGCACGATGGTGCCGCTGCTGGGGCTCGGGCTGCCGACCTCGGCGACGGCCGCGATCATGCTGGCCGCCTTCCAGCAGTACGGCCTCCAGCCGGGGCCGGTGCTGTTCGAGCGCAACGCCGACCTGGTGTGGACCCTCCTGGCGAGCCTGCTGATCGGCAGCGTCCTGCTGCTGGTCATCAACCTGCCGTTCGCGCCGCTGTGGGCGAAACTGCTGAAGCTGCCCAAGCCGTACCTGTACGCGGGCATCACGCTGTTCTCGGTGCTGGCGGTGTACGCGATCAACACGTCGGTGGTGCACCTGTTGATGCTGTTGGGCGTGACGCTGCTCGGCCTGGCCATGCGGACGTTCGGCGTCCCGGTGGCCCCCGCGCTCATCGGCGTCGTGCTCGGCCCGATCGCGGAGACCGAGTTCCGCCGCGCGCTGGCCGCCTCCTCGGGCGACCCGTCGATCCTGGTCGGCAGCGGCATCTCGATCACCCTGTACGCGCTGGTGCTGCTGGCGGCCGTGGTCCCGGTGATCGCCGGGCTGCGACGCCGCCGCGCCGCGCGCGGGCGGGAGGCCGCCCCGGAACGAGAGTCCGCCGACCTCGGCTGACCTCCGGGCGCGACGCCCCTCCCCGCGGCCCCCGGCACCGTCCGCCGGGGGCCGCCGCCGTCCGCCCCGGGGGGACCCGCCCGTGGTGGCGGTCCGAGGTCCCGCCTCCCCGGGCCACGATGTTCCACGTATTGCGTTTGTTGCGTTTGCATCGGATAATGCGTTTATCCAGTTCTGGAGGGAGAGGGCCAGTGAGCGTACTGTCGAGCCGACCGGACGAGCGTGAGGCACGTGCCGCGCAGAGTGCCCTGGCGCGCGTGCGCAGATACCTCCAGGAGCATCCGGAGGAGCTGTCCAGCGTGCCGGTCCTCGTGGAGGACAGCCGTGAGGAACTCGTCCTGCCGCGTTCGGCGGTCGAGCTTCTCGCGGGGGTGCTCGCGCACATGGCGGCCGGTCGGGGCGTGTCCGTGGTGCCCGCCCACGCCGAGCTGACGACCCAGGAGTCGGCGGACATGCTGAACGTCTCCCGGCCCTACCTCATCGGCCTGCTGGAGGCGGGCGAGATCTCGTACCGCAAGGTCGGCACCCACCGCCGGGTGCGGGCGGACTCGCTCATGGACTACCTGCGCCGGGACGACCAGCGGCGGCGTGAGGCCGCCGACGAGCTCTCCGCCATGACGAGGGAACTGGGACTCGACTGACATGCCCTTCGTCGTGGTCTACGACGCCAACGTCCTCTACCCGAGTACCCTGCGTGACCTCCTCATACGGGTGGCCCGTGCCGGGCTGGTCCAGGCCAAGTGGTCCCACAGGATCCTCGACGAGGTCTTCGACAACCTCGGGAGGAACCGCCCGGACATCCCGGCGGAGAGGCTCACCCGGACCCGGGAGCTGATGATCCGGGCCGTCCGGGACTGCCTGGTCACGGGTTTCGAGCCCCTCGTCGACGCACTCGTCCTCCCCGACCCCGACGACAGACACGTGCTCGCGGCGGCTGTTCGGGCCCATGCCCAGGTCATCGTCACCTGGGACCTCGGCGACTTCCCGGCCGGGGCGCTGACCCCCTGGGACGTGGAGGCGCGGAGCCCGGACGCGTTCCTGCTCGACCAGGTGCATCTGAACCGCAAGGTGGTGTGGTCCTGCGTGCAGCAGATCGCTGATTCGTGGCGGGACCCGCCCGCCACGGTGGACGACGTCCTGTCCAGCCTGGAACGCGACCGCCTCACGCAGACCGTCGCGGAACTGCAGTCGGAGTAGTCCCCGCGGCCCCCGGCACCGTCCGCCGGGGGCCGCCGCCGTCCGCCCCGGGGGGACCCCGGGCCGACGCCCTGGCGAGGTACGCCTCCGGCCGCGCCTCCCACCGCTCCGGCAGGCCCCTCCCCGCCGGACAGCTACTCCACCAGGTCGGTGCGGACGGCGGCCGGGAGCGCGAGCGCGGTGAAGTCGGCGACGGGCGCGCACGGGATCCCGCGCACGGCGTCCCGCAGGAGGATGTGCCACCACGCGTCGTGCCCCGCCCGGTAGGGGCTGTTCCCGCCGCCCGTCTCCGGCGCCGGGCGGCGGTTGCCGGGTGTGAACCGCGGCGGTGCGGCCCGGAGCACCGGGACGCGCGCGGGTGTGTCGGGGCCGAGGGGCGCAGGGCCGCCCCGGTCGCGGCCGGGACCCGTCAGCCGGGAGCCGCCTCCCTGCCGCGCTGCGCGTCGGCGCGCTCCCCGCGTGGGCGCACGTCCCCCTGCGGGACGGGCCCGCCGCTCCGCACGGACCAACGGTCCCCGTCCCGGGGGCGCGGGGCGCCCGTGCCCGACGCCCCGGCGCGGGCGGGCAGGGCGGCCGGGCCGTCCGGGTCAGCCGGCGGCGCCGGTCTCCAGGGCGTGGAGGCGGGTGTAGGCGTACTCCGGCACGGGCCGCCCGGCGGGCCCCTCCCCGCCCCGGCCGGAACCGTCCCTCCCGGAGGCCGCGGGCCCGGCCGCGCCCCCGTTCACGGGGAGGGGGTCGGCCAGGCGGCGGTGGCCGGGCTCGTCCGGCCCGGTCAGCAGGAAGACCTGGCGCCGGCCCCCGCTCCCCCCGGTCACGAGCGAGTCCTCGACGACCTCGGCGATCCTGCGGTCCCACGGGTCGCGGGTACGGCGTAGCCGGACCACGCCGCGCTCGGTCCACTCCACGTTGTCCCGGCGCAGGAGGACCCGCGGGAGGTCGGGGGCGATCACGTCGTCCACGCGGAAGGCCATGTGGTCGACCCCGGCGAAGGCCCGTCCCGCCCGCGTGACGTGGGCCCGGCAGCGTTCGTAGAGGAACAGCGCGCCGGGGGCCGAGACCACCAGCGTGTCGTCGGGCGTGGCGGGGCGCTGCGCGTAGACGTCCATGGTCCGGCTGCGGCTCCGGAGCCAGCGCCCCGCGGCCGGGTCGACGAACGCCGCCAGCTCCTCGACCTGGCGGACCTCGAACGGGAAGTCGACGCCGAGCACCGAGTCGTGGTGGGCGATCCGGTTGCGGAACCGGCGGACCCCCTCCGCGGTGGCGGCCACCTCGGCGCGCCGCCCGGACGACCCGGGGAAGGCGCGGTGCAGGCAGGCCCGCCACAGCTCCTCGTACCCGGGCCCGAGCATCCCGGACCAGAAGCCGAAGCTCATGGCGGCGACGACCTGGTCGCGCGTCTCCCGCCCCTCCCTGCGGAGGCGCTCACGGACGTGGCCGGACGCCTCGACGACGTACTCGCCGCCGGGAACGGGGATCAGGAACCAGGGGATGCCGCGCTCCGCCTCCCGGAAGTGGGCCCGGAGGACCCCGTCCATGCCCCCTCTGAGCAGAACCTCCAGGTGGGCGATGTCCTCGAAGGCCGCCGCGGACACGCGCGCGCCCCACTCGTACAGGGCGAGGGCCCGGCCGCGGTCTCCCCCGGCCAGCGCCAGGTAGGGCGCGAGGCGCGGGGCGGGGACCAGGTTCAGGACCGCGTCGGTGTCTGCTTCGACGGAGGACATCAGCCGATGCTACTGTCCTGGGGAACGCCCCAGTGCCGCCTCTGCTGACATGCGCCTGGGGCTTTTCCCGTCCCTGGGCCCGCCCGGCCCGGCGGGCCCCCGTCCCGGCGCTTCCCGCACGCGCCGCGCGTCCCGGGCCGCCGCGGCGTGTCGGCCGCCGGTCAGGCCGTGGCCCTGGGCAGGGTGATCGCGACGCCGGTGCCGGAGGGGCCGCTGTCGATCTCCACCCGGCCGCCCTGGGCCCGGACCAGGGAGCTGACGACGGCCAGCCCCAGGCCGGAGATGCGGCCGGCGCCCTCGTCCCGCGAGGTCACGAACGGCTCGAACACGTGGGGCAGCAGCGCGGGGTCGACGCCCGGACCGTCGTCGGTCACCGTGAGGACGAGGGATTCGCCCTCGCCATGGGCGGCCACGGTGGCGCGGGTGCCCTCCGGGTTGTGGTCGACGGCGTTCGCGACCAGGTTGGCCAGGCACTGCTCCAGGCGTGACTGGTCCCCGAGCAGGACGTCCGGCGGCGGATCCTCCAGGGTGACCGCGTCGGCGTAGGGCAGGGAGTCCAGCCGGGCGCGCACGGCGTGGAACAGGTCGGGCAGGAACACCGCCTCCACCCGGACGTCGATCTCGTCGCCTCCCCGGGCGACCGCCATGAGGTCCTCCAGGACCCGGCGCAGGCGGTCGAGTTCGGCGCGCACGACGGCCGCGTCGGCCGTGCCGAGCAGTTCCAGGTGCCCCTCCGCGACGGCGAGGGGGGTGCGCACCTCGTGCGAGATCGCGGCCAGGTAGCGGCGTCTGTTGGCGTCGGCCTGCTCGATGCGCACGAGCATCTGGTTGATCTCGGTGGCCAGCTCGGCGATCTCGTCGCGGGTGGCGGGCACAGGTACGCGGGTGTCCAGGTCGGAGGGGGAGATGGCCTTGGCCGCCTCGGAGACCTCCCGCACGGGCGACAGGGTGCGCCGCACCACCAGCCACAGCACGACGCCGCCGCCGACGACGCCGATCCCGCCGGCGAGGGCGGAGAGCAGCAGGACCGTGGCCGCCGTGTCGCGGGTGGAGTCGAGGGGGGCGACGACGGTGACGACGGCGAGGGGGTCCCCGGCCTCGTCGGCGACCGCGGTGTCGAGCACCCGGACCGGGCCGGCGTCGGTGTCGAGGGTGCGGATCGTCCCCGGTTCGGGGGCGGGGGCGTCGCCGCCGCGCATCAGTCCGGCGACGCGGGTGGGGCCTCCCGTGCTCTGCAGGCGCGCACCGTTGGCGGTCACCAGCGTCACGTGGCGGGCTCCGCTGGGGCGCACGGCGAGCGCCTGCCGTGCGGCGCGCTCCGCCTCGGGCCCCGAGACCACCCCGTCGAGCCCCGCGGCGGCGGGGACCTGGTCGGCGAGGGCGTCGCCGACCAGCGCCGACTCCTCCCGGAGCAGGCGGTCGATGTCGGTCAGGCCCGAGACGCGCACGAGTTCGTAGGTGAGGAGGGCGACGCCGCCGATGACGAGGGCCATGACGAGCAGCGACCGCAGGACGACGCGGCCGGTGAGGCTCACCGGGCACCGCCGGCGAGGCGGTAGCCCGCGCCGCGGACGGTCTGGATGCGGTCGGCGCCGAGCTTGCGGCGCAGCTGGCTGACGTAGACCTCGACCACGTTGGAGGCGCCGTCGAAGTCGTAGCCCCAGACGCGGTCGAGCAGCTGGGGCTGGGAGAACACCTGGGAGGGGTGGCGGATGAGGACTTCCAGGAGGCCGAACTCGCGGGTGGACAGGTTGACGGTCCGGCCGTCGACGGAGGCGGTGCGGGCCCCGAGGTCGAGCACGACGCCGCCGGCCGCCAGCACGTCGCCGCGCTCCTGTCCGCCGGTGCGCAGGCGCGCCCGGACCCGGGCCAGGAGCTCGCTCACGCTGAAGGGCTTGACCATGTAGTCGTCGGCGCCGGCGTCGAGGTTGGCCACCCGGTCGCTGACCGCGTCCTTGGCGGTGAGCACGATCACGGGCACCGAGGGGCGGCGCTGCCGCAGGCGGCGCAGCACCTCCTCCCCCGGGATGCCGGGCAGTCCCAGGTCCAGGACGACCAGGTCGACGTCGGGGGACAGGGCCATCGTGAGCCCGTCGACGCCGTCCGCGGCCGAGAGCACCTGGTACCCGGCCGTCTCCAGGCCCCGCCGCAGGAAGGAGACGATGCCCTCCTCGTCCTCCACCACCAGAATCGCCAACGCCGTGTCCTCTCCGCCCGTGGTCCCCCTACCTTGGCAGGAACCGCTGAACCGTTCCTGAGAGCCACATGAAGACGTTCTTCAGGTGGCTTTCAGGACTCCATCATCTTGCCGCCGCATGCTTGGGGCAGTAGAAACCTTCGAGCAAAGGGAAAGCCGATGCAGCGCACCACCGTCATCCTCCTCTCCTCCGCCGCCGCGGCCGGTCTGCTGGCCGTCGGCACGATCGGCTACCTCGTGGTGGACGACCCCGAGCAGCAGGTCGACTCGATCCGGCTCACCGGCGTGACCTCCGGTTCGGCCCCCTCGGCGAACGGGGCGGACGCGTCGGGGCAGAACCCCCCCTCGACCCAGTCGGTGGACGGCCTGGAGCAGCTCGTGGGCGAGCTGCGCGCCGACCGTGACGACGACGGGGACGGCGACGACGCCGACGACTGGACGGTGTCCGGTGTCGAGGTCGACTTCGGCCCCGAGGAGTGGCTGCTGACCGACCCCGAGCTGGAGGACTTCGACGGCAACGGCACCGTCGAGCCGCTCCTGGACGAGCTGCGCGGCCTGGAGGGCACCGAGGTGACGCTGGGCGTGCGCTACGAGGCCGACGACGACCGCGACGACGCCGACGTGTACACCATCAACGGCCTGGCCTTCCGCGACACCGACGACGGCCCGGCCCCGTGGCAGAACACCGGCGGGCGGACCGAGGCCGACCGCGACACGGTGTCCGCGAACGCCGCCGAGGCGGTCGGCGAGGGCGCCCGCACCGTGGAGGTCGAGCGCCAGGACGAGGACGGCTGGGACGGCTGGGACGCCGAGGTGCTCGACGCCGGGGGCCAGGAGTACGAGGTGATCCTCGACGCGGCCGGCGAGGTCGTCGACGTGCGTGCCGAGGACTGACCTGCGCGGACCCCGTGCGGCCGTCCCGCGGCCCGTCCCCGCGTCCGCGCGGTCGGGGCCCCGCCCTCCGAGGAGGGCGGGGCCCCTTCACGTCGTCCGGCCTTCGGGGACGGGGAGGGGGTCGCTCGTCCGGCCCGCCGGTGTCCGGACGCCGGGCCGCCGTAGGGGACCGGCCGCCAAGGCGACGTCCCCCGGAGCAGGCGGGAGGGGGTCGGGTAACCTCGTCGGGCCAGTCGAACCCCATTCCGTGGGGCAGGGAACCCGGTGGGAATCCGGGACTGACGCGCAGCGGTGAGGATGACGGGCGGGCACGTCCGGGGAGCGCTCCCCGGGACAGCCACTGGGGCACTGCTCCGGGAAGGCGCTCCGCACCGGTCGAATCCGAGTCCGAAGACCTGCTGGCACCGGCGGTCACGGTCCGCCGAGTCATCCGCGGGCTCCGCGAACGAGCCCCTGACCCGAAGGACGCGCATGTCCCCGACCGGTTCTGCCCCCTCCGTGCGCCGTACGCGCCGCGACCGCTGCCCCGGCGTGCTGAGACCCTGGCCCGCGGAGGACGGCCTGCTGGTCCGGCTCCGGCTCATCGGCGGCCGTGTCGGCGCCTCCTCTCTGCGCTCCCTCACCGCGGTGGCCGACCGTTACGGCGACGGCCGTGTCCACGTCACCGGCCGCGCGAACCTGCAACTGCGCGCCCTGCCGGGGAACGCGGGGCGGTTGGGGCCCGAGGTGGTCCGCGCCCTGGCGGAGACCGGCCTGCTGCCCTCCGCCGACCACGAACTCGTACGCAACGTGATGGTCTCCCCGGGCACGGGCGCCGTCCCGGCGGCCACCGCCGGGGACGGGCCCGGCGGCGGCCGGGCCGACCTGCGGCCCGTCGCCTCGGACCTGGACGCGATGCTGTGCTCCGTCCCGCGCCGCGCCGGCCTGCCCGGGCGCTTCCTGTTCGTCCTGGACGACGGGCGCGGCGACCTGATCGGCCACCCGTGCGACCTGGGGCTCGTCGCCCTGGGCGGGGGCGTCGCCCAGCTGAGGATCGGCGAGCGCTGGGGCCCGTTGACGCCGGTCGACGAGGCGCCGGCCGCGCTCCTGCGCCTGGCGGACGCGTTCCTGGACCGCCGAGGGGAGGGGCCCACCGCGCCGTGGCACGTCGCCGAGCTCCCGGCGCCGCTGGCCGAACCGGAGGAACCGGACCGTCGGCTCCCGCCTCCCGCCCCGCCGCTGCCGTACGGACCGCTGCCCGGGGGCGCACGGCATGTGCGCGTGCCGGACGGGGGCCTGGACCGCCCGGCCGTCGAAGCGCTCGCCGGGGAGGCGCTCGCCGCCGGGTCCGGAGAACTCGTCGTCACGCCCTGGCGTGGCGTCCTGGTGCCCGGAAGGCCCGGCTCCGCCCGCGGGGAGGCGCGGTGACCGCCCCACGCCGACCGAGCCGGCACTACGACTACATCGACGACGGGCCCGCGATCTACACGGACTCCTTCGCCGTCATCCGTCAGGAGGCCGAGCTCGGGCACCTGCCCGCCGACGCGGAACGGCTCGCCGTGCGGATGATCCACGGCACCGGCCAGGTCGACCTCGCCGGGGACCTGGTGGTCCACCCCGGCCTGGTGTCCGCGGCGCGCTCCGCCCTGCGCGCCGGGGCGCCGATCCTGTGCGACGCGCGCATGGTGGCCAGCGGCGTCACCGCGAGCCGCCTTCCGTGCGGCAACGAGGTGCTCTGCTTCCTGGGCGACGAGCGCGTCCCCGGCCTCGCCGCCGCGTGGGGGACCACGCGCAGCGCCGCCGCGGTCTCCCTGTGGGAACCGTTCCTGGAGGGCGCCGTGGTCGCCGTCGGCAACGCGCCCACCGCCCTCTTCCACCTGCTGGAGATGCTGGCCGACGGGGCTCCGCGCCCGGCCGCGATCGTCGGCTGCCCCGTCGGTTTCGTGGGGGCGGCCGAGTCCAAGCAGGCGCTGGAGGAGTTCGGCGCCCGGTTCGGCGCCGACATCCCCTACGTGACCGCCCGCGGACGCCGCGGAGGCTCCGCGATGACCTGTTCCGCCCTCAACGCACTCGCCAAGGAGGAGGAGTGACCGGACGTTTCCACGGCGTGGGCGTCGGCCCCGGCGACCCCGGGCTGATCACCCTCAAGGCTGCCCGGCTCATCGCCGCGGCCGACGTCGTCGCCTACCACGCCGGGGTCGGCAAGGCGTCCAACGCCCGCCGCATCGCCGCATCGCTGATCCCCGGCTCGGCGGTCGAGGAACAGCTCACCTATCCGGTCACCACCGGCGCGACCGACCACCCGGGCGGGTACACGGGGGTGCTGGCCGACTTCTACGAGGGGTCCGCCGCCCGGCTGGCCGCGCACCTGGACGCGGGCCGCGACGTCGTGCTCCTCTCCGAGGGCGACCCGCTGTTCTACGGCTCGTACATGTACATGCACGACCGGCTGTCCGAGCGGTACGAGACGGAGATCGTGCCCGGGGTCCCGGCGTTCGCCGCGGCGTCGGCGGCGGCCGCGGCCCCGCTGGCCCGGCAGACCGACGTGCTCACCGTGCTGCCCGGCACCCTCCCCGAGCCGGAGCTGGCCCGCCGGCTGGCCGACACCGACGCCGCGGTGGTCATGAAGCTGGGCCGGACCTTCCCCGCGGTGCGCCGGGCCCTGGAGGCGGCGGGGCGGCTGGAGCACGCGGTGTACGTGGAGCGCGCCTCCATGGACGGGGAGCGGCGGCTGCCCGTGGCCGAGGTCGATCCGGCGACGGTGCCGTACTTCTCCCTGGTGCTGGTCACCGGGGACAGCCTCAACGGCAGGAGGTCGCGCGACCGGGCCGTGCCGGAGCCCGCGGTCGCGGAGCCCGCCGTTCCGGCCGCCGAGCTGCTGGTCGTCGGCCTGGGGCCCGGCCCCGGCCACTGGCTCACCCCCGAGGCCTCCGCGGCGCTGGCCGGGGTGGACCACGTGGTGGGTTACGGCCCCTACGTCGACCGCGTCCCGCAGCGGGCCGGCCTGACCCGGCACGCCTCCGGCAACACCGTCGAGATCGACCGCGCCCGCCTCGCCCTCGGGCTCGCCCGTGGCGGTGAGAGCGTGGCCGTGGTCTCGGGCGGGGACGCCGGTGTGTTCGGCATGGCCACCGCCGTGTTCGAGGCGGCCGAGGACCCCGCCTACCGGGACGTCCCGGTCCGGGTGCTGCCGGGCGTCAGCGCCGTGCAGGCGGTCGCCGCCAGGGCGGGCGCCCCCGTCGGCGGTGACTTCGCGGTGATGAGCCTGTCGGACCGGCTCAAGCCCTGGGAGGTGATCGAACGGCGCCTGCGCGCCGTCGCCGAGGCCGACCTGGCGCTGGCGGTCTACAACCCGGCCTCGCGTTCGCGGACCGGGCAGGTCGCCGCCGCCCGTGAGGTCCTGCTGGAGCACCGCAAGCCCGACACCGTGGTCGTCGTCGGGCGGAGCGTCGGCAGGGAGGACGAGTCCCTGGAGGTGACCACGCTCGGGGAACTCGACCCCGCGGGCGTCGACATGCGCTGTCTGCTCATCATCGGCGCCTCCGGCACCCGCGTCTCCGGGACGGGCCGGGTCTGGACGCCGAGGTGGGTGCGCCCGTGACCGTGCACTTCGTGGGGGCGGGGCCCGGCGCCGCCGACCTGCTCACCGTCCGCGCCACGCGCATGCTCAACGCGGCCGACGTCGTCCTCTACCCCGGCACGTACCTGGACCCCGGGGTCCTCGCCCACTGCGCCCCCGGCGCGGAACTGGTCGACACCCAGGGCCTGGACCTGGACCGCATCACCGAACGCCTGGTCGCCGCGCACGCCGCGGGCCGGGACGTCGTACGGCTGACCTCCGGGGACCCGTCGCTGTACTCGGCGCTGGCCGAGCAGACCCGCAGGCTCGACGCGCACGGGGTGCCGTGGGACGTCACACCGGGGGTGCCCGCCTACGCGGCCGCCTCGGCGCTGGTGGGCCGGGAGCTGACCGTTCCGCTGGTGGCCCAGTCGGTGGTGCTGACCCGGACCTCCGCCCGGTCGACGGCGATGCCGCAGACCGAGTCGCTGGGCGCGTTCGCGGCGACGCGGGCCACGCTGGTGCTGCACCTGGCGGTCCGGCGGGTGCGGGAGCTCATGGCCGAGATCGTCCCCGCCTACGGCGCGGACTGTCCCGCGGTGGTCGTGTACCGGGCGAGCCAGCCGGAGGAGGCGGTGCTGCGCGGGACGGTCTCCACCATCGCCGGCCTGGTGGAGGAGGCGGGGCTCCGGCAGGCGGCGGTCGTCCTGGTCGGGCGGGCGCTCGCTCCGGAGGGGGGCGGGGAGTCCTACCTGTACGACCCCGCGCGGCCCCGGGGCGCCGCCCCCGCGTCAGGCGCCCCCGGGTGAGGTCGCCAGACACCACTGGGTGACGGTGCGGGCGGGGGACCATCCGGTGAACGCGCCGATGGGCGCGGCGGCCTCCACCGCGATGCGGGTCAGCTCCCCGCCGTGGCGCCGGTAGGCGTCCGCGAGCAGCCGCTCGGTCTCCAGCGTCACCCCGTGCACCACGAGCCGGCCGCCCGGCCCCAGCGCCGCCAGGCAGGTGTCGAGCACGCCGGGCCGGGTCGCGCCGCCGCCGACGAACACCGCGTCGGGCGGGGCCAGCCCCTCCAGCGCGTCCGGCGCGCGGCCGGCGACCACGCGCAGGCCCGGGACGCCGAGCCGGTCCGCGTTGCGGCCGATCCGCGCGGCGCGCCCGGCGTCGGCCTCCACCGCCGTGGCCGTGCACGAGGGGTGGGCGCGCATCCACTCGACGCCGACCGAGCCCGCGCCCGCGCCCACGTCCCACAGGTGCTGCCCCGGGGAGGGCGCCAGCCGGGCCAGCGCCGAGGCGCGCAGGTCCCGTTTGGTGAGCTGGCCGTCGTGCTCGAACGCGTCGTCGGGCAGCCCGGCGATCAGGCCGTGGCCCGCCGGCCCGGAGAGCTCAAGCGCCAGGACGTGCAGCCGGGGCGTCCCCGCCGGAGGGGAGCCGAGCCACTCGTGCGCCGTGCTCCCCGATCGCGACTCCGTGTCCGCCCCCAGGTCGCCGAGGACGGTCATCCGGCTGCCGCCGTAGCCCGCGCCGACGAGCAGGGCGGCGACCGTCCCGGGGGTGGCGGCGTCCGAGGAGAGCACCAGGACGCGGCGTCCCGGGGCCAGGTCGCGCATCAGCAGGTGCGGGTCGCGCCCCACCAGGGACAGCACCGTGCTCCCCTCCGCCGGCCACCCCATCCGGGCGCGGGCCAGGGCGACGGAGGAGACGGCCGGTTCCACGCGCACCGCGTCCGCTCCGAGCAGGTCGATCAGCGTGCCGCCGACACCCGACACGAGGGGGTCCCCGGAGGCCAGCGCGACGACGCGGCCCTCGAGGGAGGCGAGCAGGTCCGGCAGGCCCGCGCGCAGCGGGGAGGGCCAGGCCAGGCGGCGCTGGTCCGGCGCCTGCGGCAGCATGGCGAGGTGCCTGTGCCCGCCCAGCACCGTGTCGGCCGCCAGGACCAGCCCGCGCAGCCTCTCGGGCACGCCTGGCCAGCCGTCGGCGCCGATGCCGACGACGGTGATTCGGGGAGGGGACGTCTCGACCTTCATGGGCAGGACGCTATCGTGGCGGCCGAAGGTGCGAGGTGCCCCGGCTGCCCAGCCATCGGAAACGGTGGGGACGGCGTCCGGGGAGAATCTGGGAAGCCCGGTGAGATTCCGGCACAGGCCCGCTGCGGTGAGCCGAGCCTCCGTACAGGAGGACTCGGTGAGTCCGAAGACCGGCCCCGCACCCGCCCATGACCGATGGCGCAACGAGCGGGAGCCTCACATGCCATTGCGGACGTCCCACTATCCCTTCTCGGCGATCGTCGGCTGCGACGCCGAACCGCTCGACGACCTCGGCCTGGCCCTCGTCCTGGCCAGCGTGTCCCCCGAGATCGGCGGAGTCCTGGTCCGCGGCCAGAAGGGCACCGCCAAGTCCACCGCGGTGCGGGCCCTGGCCCCCCTCCTGCCCCCGGTCGAGGTCTACCGGGGCGACCGCTTCTCCGTGGACCCCGCGGACACCGCGCAGGAGTCGCCGGACGGCCCCTTCCCGCCCGGCACGGCCGTGGAGCGCCGCCCAGTGCGCCTGGTCGAACTGCCGGTGGGCGCCACCGAGGACCGCGTCCTGGGCTCGCTGCACCTGGAACAGGCGCTCACGCACGGCCGGGTCGCCTACGAGCCCGGGCTGCTGGCGCGCGGCCACCGCGGCCTCCTCTACGTGGACGAGGTCAACCTGCTCCACGACCACCTCGTCGACCTCCTCCTGGACGCCGCCGCGACCGGCCGGGTGACCGTGGAGCGCGACGGGTTCTCCGTGGAGCACGCCGCGCGGTTCCTGCTCATCGGGACGATGAACCCCGAGGAGGGCGAGCTGCGCCCGCAGCTCCTGGACCGGTTCGGGCTGACCGTCGAGGTCGCCGCGCCCTCCGACCCCGCCGCGCGCATGGAGGTGGTCCGCAGGCGCATGGCCTACGACGCCGACGCCGCCGGCTTCTCCGGCCGCTACGACCGGGCCGAGAAGGCCCTCGCCGAGCGCATCGCGGCGGCCCGGGAGAGGGCACGGCGCGCCCGGCTGTCCGACGCCGCCCTGCTGAAGGTCGCGCAGGTGTGCGCGGCGTTCGAGGTCGACGGCCTGCGCGCCGACATCGTGACCGCGCGCACGGCCCTGGCGCACGCCGCCTGGGAGGGCCGGACCTCGGTCACCCTGGCCGACATCCGCCGCGCGGCCCTGCTGGCCCTGCCGCACCGGCGCCGGCGCAACCCCTTCGACGCGCCGGGGCTCGACGAGGAGCTCCTCGACCGCGTCCTGGGGGACGAGGAGCCGCCTCCGGACGGCCCCGAGCCGCCGGGCGGCCCCGGCGGCGACCCCGCTCCCCCCGCGGAGGACGACGGGGACGGCCCTGCCGAGGGCCCGGAGGGGGATGCCTCCCCGGCCCCGGAGGCCGGCGACGGCGGACCGGACCGGTCCCCCGACCCGCCCCGGGGACCGGAGGACGGCGGGGAGGCGGAAGCCCCCGGGGAGCCCGGGGACGCCGAGCGGGACGGGGCCGGGCCCCGGCCCGCGGCCGGCTCCACGGTCGGGGCGGGCGCGCCCTACCGCCCCCGGACCTTCACCGCGCGGGGCACGGGGATCGGCGCCGACGGCCGGCGCAGCCGCGCCCTCGGCGCCCGGGGCCGCCGGATCGGGGCCGCACCGCCCGGCGGGGGTTCCGGCGGCTCGCTCCACCTGGTCGAGACCGTCAGGGCGGCGGCCTCCCGCCCGCACGGCGGCGGCCGGATCGGCCTGCTCCCCGGCGACCTGCGCGTCGCGGTGCGCGAGGGCCAGGAGAGCAACCTGGTGCTGTTCTGCGTCGACGCCTCCGGCTCCATGGCGGCGCGCAAGCGCATGGGGGAGGTCAAGACCGCCATCCTGTCGCTGCTCCTGGACGCCTACCGGCGCCGCGACAAGGTCGGCCTCGTGACCTTCCGGGGCGCGGGGGCCGAACTGGTGCTGCCCCCGACCCGTTCGGTGGACACCGCCGCCGCCCGTCTGGAGGCGCTGCCCGCTGGAGGGCGCACCCCGCTCGCCGAGGGCCTGCTGGAGGCCGCCCGTGTCCTGCGGCGCGAGCGCCTGCGCGACCCGAGACAGCGTCCCCTGCTCGTCCTGGTGACCGACGGCCGGGCCACCGGGGGCCGGGGGGCGGTCGGCCGATCGCTGGAGGCCGCCGGCCACGTCGCCGGCCTGGGGGTGGCCACCGTCGTCGTGGACGGCGAGTCCGGTCCCCTGCGTCTGGGCCTGGCCGCCGCGCTCGCCGCCCGCATGGGCGCCGAACACCTGCCCGTCGACGAGGTCAGCGCCGACGCGCTGGGAAACGCCGTGAGAGAGAGGGCCGCCTGATGCCCCAGGGCAGACCGTCCGTCGTCCCCGACGACGGGCTCACCACCCGGCAGCGCCGCAACCAGCCCGTGCTCGCCGTCCACACCGGGGACGGCAAGGGCAAGTCGACCGCCGCGTTCGGGCTCGCGCTGCGCGGCTGGAACCAGGGCTGGCGGATCGGGGTGTTCCAGTTCGTGAAGTCGGCGAAGTGGCGCATCGGCGAGCAGACCGTGCTCGAACGCCTGGGAAGGCTGCACGAGGAGACCGGCGAGGGCGGCCCCGTGGAGTGGCACAAGATGGGCTCGGGCTGGTCCTGGAGCCGCCGCCGGGGCAGCGAGGAGGACCACGCCGCGGACGCGGCCGAGGGGTGGGCGGAGATCAAGCGCAGGCTCGCCGAGCAGACGCACGACCTGCTCATCCTGGACGAGTTCACCTACCCGATCCACTGGGGCTGGGTCGACGTCGGGGACGTCGTGACCGCCCTGCGCGACCGGCCGGGCCGCCAGCACGTGATCGTCACGGGCCGCCGCGCCGCCCCCGAACTCCTGGAGGCGGCGGACCTGGTCACCGAGATGACCAAGGTCAAGCACCCGATGGACGCGGGCCGCAAGGGCCAGCGGGGGATCGAGTGGTGACGGACCCGTCGGCCCCGGGGCCGACGGGTCCGCCCCGGCCGGAGCCCCCGGCACGGCCGGCGGCCCTGCCGAGGCTGATGGTCGCCGCGCCCATGACCGGGCAGGGCAAGACCACGGTCGCCGCCGGGCTGATGGCCGCGCTCCGCGACGCCGGGCTCGCCGTCAGCGGCCACAAGGTCGGCCCGGACTACATCGACCCCGGGTACCACGCCCTGGCCACCGGCCGCCCCGGCCGCAACCTCGACCCCCACCTGGTCGGGGAGGAGCGGGTGGCGCCGCTGCTCCTGCACGGGGCCCGGGGCGCGGACGCGGCCGTCGTCGAAGGGGTGATGGGGCTGTATGACGGGCGGCTCGGCACCGGCGGCTTCGCCTCCTCCGCTCACGTCGCGGCCCTGACCCGCACGCCCGTGGTCCTGGTCGTGGACGTGTCCCGGATGTCCCGGTCGGTGGGTGCGCTGGTGGCGGGCATGGCCGCCTACGACCCGGCGGTCGAGGTCGTCGGCGTGATCCTCAACAAGGCCGGTTCGGCGCGCAACGTCGCCGAGATCACCCGCTCGGTCGCCCTGCCGGTCCTCGGCGTGATCCCCCGCGACGAGCGGATCGCCAGCCCGTCCCGCCACCTCGGGCTCGTCCCGGCGTCCGAGCGGGAGGACGCGGCACGGGTGGTCGAGCGGCTCGGCGAGCACATCGCGGGCCACGTCGACCTGGACGCCCTGCTGGAGGCGGCCCGCTCCGCGCCCGGTCTGGACGCCCGCCCGTGGGACCCGGCCCCGGAGGTGGCGGCCCCGGGCCGGGGCCCTCGCCCGGTGATCGCCGTGGCCGGGGGCCGGACCTTCACCTTCCGCTACACCGAGACCGAGGAACTGCTCACCGCCGCCGGGTGCGAGGTCGTCGCGTTCGACCCCCTGGAGGACACCGGCCTTCCGTCCGGTACCCGGGGCCTGTACCTGGGCGGCGGGTTCCCCGAGGTGTACGCGGGCGAGCTCGCCGCGAACCGGGGTCTGCTGGCCGAGCTGCGCGAGGCGGTCCGGGGCGGGGTCCCGACGGTCGCCGAGTGCGCGGGCCTGCTCTACCTCGCCGACGCGCTCGACGGCCACGCCATGGCGGGGGCCGTCCCGGCCGTCGCCCGCATGGCGGAGCGGCTCACCCTGCGCTACCCCGAGGCGGTCTCGCCGGGGGACACACTGCTGACCCGGGCCGGGGAGCGGGTCACCGGCCACGAGTTCCACCGCACGGTCCTCGCGCCCGGCCACGGGGACCGTCCGGCCTGGGAGGTCGACGGCACGCCGGAGGGCTTCGCCTCCCCGACCCTGCACGCCTCCTACCTGCACGTGCACTGGGCCGGCCACCCCGAGCTCGCCGCGAGGTTCGCCGGGGCCGTGCACGGGGCCCCGGCTCCGGCCCCGGCGCCCGCCGTGCCCTCCCCCGTGGCCGGGGCGGCCGTCCCCGGCTCCGGACCGGTGGCCGATCCGCTGCGCCACCACGGCGACGTGGAGGCGCGCGGCGGCATGCTCGACTTCGCCGTCAACGTCTATCCGGGGCGGCGGCCCGCCTGGCTCGACCGGGCCCTGCGCGAGAGCCTGGACCACGCGGACGTCTACCCCGACCCCGCGCCCGCGCGCGAGGCCGTCGCGCGCCGCCACGCCCGGCGGCCCGCCGAGGTCCTGCCGACGGCGGGCGCGGCCGAGGCGTTCACCCTGATCGCCCGCTTGCGGCCGTGGCGCCGTCCCGTCGTCGTGCACCCCCAGTTCACCGAGCCGCACGCCGCCCTGGAGCAGGCCGGGCACGCCGTGACCCCCGTGCTGTGCCCGGAGAGCGGGGGTTTCGCCCTCGACCCCGCCGCCGTCCCCGAGGACGCGGACCTGGTGGTGGTCGGCAACCCCACCAACCCCACCGGTGTCCTGCACCCGGCCGAGGCGCTGCGCGGACTGTGCCGGCCCGGCCGTCTGGTCGTGGTGGACGAGGCGTTCATGGACGCCCTGCCCGGGGAACCGGAGTCCCTGGCCGGTGAGCGGATCGGGGGCCTGGTGGTGCTGCGCAGCCTCACCAAGCACTGGTCGGTCCCGGGTATCCGCGCCGGGTACGCGGTCGGCGACGAGGCCGTCGTGCGCGGTCTGGCCCGGGTGCAGACGCCCTGGTCGGTGTCGGCGCCCGCGATCGCCGCCACCGTCGCCTGCATGGGCGGGGAGGCGGGCGCGGAGGCGGAGCGCCGCGCGGAGGAGTTCGGTGACTGGCGCGCCGTCCTGGAGGCGGGGCTGCGCGGCGCGGGGATCGGGTTCGTGCCCTCCCGGGCGCCTTTCGTGCTGGTGAAGGCGGGCGAGGGGGTCCACGCGCGGCTGCGCGACCGGGGCATCGCCGTACGCCGGGCCGACACCTTCCCGGGTCTGGACGCCGCGTGGGTGCGCGTGGCCGTGCGCCCGCCCGGGACCACGGGCGAACTGCTCGCCGCCCTGTCGGCGGGGTGACCGGGCGCCGACAGCACCGGGAGGGAACGGTTCAGCCGGTCGCGCGCGTCGGCGTCCCCGGGTGCCGGCGGTGCCACGGGGGAACGGCTGGGCCGACCCCGCGCGTCGGTCCCGGTCCGTCGTCCGGGAGACGAACACGTCCTTCCCGGCCGACCGCGTGCGCGCCGGCGTCCCCGGCTCGCGGGGGGGCGGACGCCCGTCGTCACGCCGCGGGGAGGGGAGCGGCCCGTGCCCGGCCCGTCGACGACCGGGTGCGCACCGCCCTCAGGGGCTCCGCCGGGGGATCCCGCCCGGGCCGGTCACCCAGTCGAAGGCGTCCACCACGTCGTGGACGGTGGGCACGCCCCGGGGGCCGGGCGGGCGCCGCACCACCACGACCGGCACCCCCAGCCTCCCGGCCGCCTCCATCTTCGGCCAGGTGTAGGCGCCCCCGGAGTCCTTCGTGACGAGCACGTCCGCGCGGTGCCCGGCCATCAGCTCCAGCTCACCGTCGAGGCGGTAGGGTCCCCGGCTGGTCACCAGCCGCCAGGCGGCGGGGAGTTCGAGTCCGGGCACGTCCACCACCCGGGCCAGGACCGCGCGCCCGCCCAGGGCGGGGACGAGGCGGGCCAGCTCCTGGCGGCCGACCGTCACGAACGGCCGCTCGCCGAGCCCGGCCGCCAGCTCCGCCGCCTCCTCGTGGGTGTCGGCGTAGTGCCAGGCCGGGTCGGGTTCCCACCCCGGCCGCTCCAGGCGCAGCAGCGGCAGGTCCGTACAGGCGGCGGCCGCGTTGGCGGTCATACCGAGCGCGAAGGGGTGGGTGGCGTCCACGACCGCGTCGTAGTCGGCCAGGGCCGCGCGCAGTCCGGGCACTCCCCCGAACCCGCCGATCCGCACCTTTCCCGCCGGCAGGCGCGGCCGGGCCACCCGTCCGGCCAGCGACGTGGTGACGTCGACGCCCGCCCCGACCAGCAGGGCGGCCAGTTCGCGGGCCTCGGAGGTGCCGCCCAGGAGCAGGAGCCTCATCGGGGATCACCGCCCCGAAGGCGTCCGCCGGGGGCGGCGGAGGGCGACGAGGCGGGAGGGACCGCGGCCGAAGGCCCTCCGTCGAGGGTGGTGGAGGGTGACGAAGAGGAAGAGACCGCGGCCGAAGGCCCTCCGTTGAGGGTGGTGGAGGGTGACGAAGAAGGAAGGACCGCGGCCGAAGGCCGTCCGTTGAGGGTGGTGGAGGGTGACGAAGAAGGAAGGACCGCGGCCGAAGGCCGTCCGTTGAGGGTGGTGGAGGGCGACGGGAGGGAGGGTCCCGGGCCGAGCACGGGGAGCCCGGCCGGGGCCCCCTCGCGGGCCAGCCCCAGCAGGGCGTCGACGTCCAGGTACCGCTCCGCCAGATCGGCGAGCAGGTCCATGCGCCGCTCGCGCGCCGCGGAGAAGTCCGTCCCGGACGGCCCGTACCCCAGCGTCCGGGCGAGGAAGGCCGCCCGGAAGGCGTCGCCCTCCAGGCTGCCGTGCCACATGGTCCCGAAGACGCTGCCCGAACGCGCCCCGCCCGGGAACTCCTCCGCGCCGTCGCCCACCGTGATCCGGCCGTGGTGGATCTCGTAACCGCTCACGGGAGCGCCCAGGGCCTCCCCCTCCGGCAGGCGGAGGACCTTGTCGGCGGTGAAGTCGGTGCGCACGTCGAGGAGGCCCAGCCCGTCGGCGGACGCCCCCGGTGCGGCCTCGACCCCTTCGGGGTCGGTGACGGTGCGCCCGAGCATCTGGAACCCGCCGCACACGCCGAGCAGGGGGCGTCCGCGGCGGACGTGTGCGGTGATCGCCGTGTCCAGTCCGCGCGAGCGCAGCCAGGCCAGGTCGGCGAGGGTGGAACGGGTGCCCGGCAGCACCACGAGGTCGGCGTCGGCGATGTCGCGCGGTCCGGAGGCGAAGACCACGTCGAGCCCGGGTTCCAGGCCGAGGGCGTCCACGTCGGTGAAGTTGCTGATCCGGGGCAGGCGCACCACCGCCACCCGCAGCGCCGCCTCCCCGTCGGCCCGCCGCCCCTCCAGGTCGAGGGCGTCCTCGGAGTCCAGCCACAGTCCCGGGTCCCACGGCAGGGTCCCGAACACCCGACGGCCGGTGATCCGTTCGAGGTCGTCCAGCCCCGGCCGGAGCAGGGCGTGGTCGCCGCGGAACTTGTTGACCGCGAAACCGGCGATCAGGACCTGGTCCTCGGGTTCCAGCAGCGCCACCGTCCCGTACATCGCGGCGAACACCCCGCCCCGGTCGATGTCGCCGACCACGACCACGGCCATCCCCGCGTGGCGGGCCAGGCCCATGTTGACGTAGTCGCCCGCGCGCAGGTTGATCTCCGCGGGGCTGCCCGCGCCCTCGGCGACGACGACGTCGTAGCGGGCGGACAGGTCGTCGAAGGCGGCGTGCGCGGCCTCGGCCAGGTGGCGCCGCCCCGCCTCCCAGTCGGAGGAGGACACCTCCCCGGCGGGGTGGCCGAGCAGCACGGCGTGGCTGCGCCGGTCGCTGCCCGGTTTGAGCAGCACCGGGTTCATGGCGGGCTCGGGGAGGGCGCGGGCGGCCAGCGCCTGCACCCACTGGGCGCGGCCGATCTCCGCCGGGCGCCCGTCGGGGCCGTGGCAGACCATCGAGTTGTTGGACATGTTCTGCGCCTTGTACGGCGCCACCCGCACGCCCCGGCGGGCGAAGGCCCGGCACAGGGCGGTGGTGACCACGCTCTTGCCCGCGTCGGAGGTGGTCCCGGCGACCAGGAGCCCCGTCACTCCGGCCTCCTCAGCAGCGCGGTGTCCATCATCCAGCCGGCCTTCTCCCTGGCCCGGCGCCGGGCGGCCCCGATCTCGGGCAGCACCTCGCCCACCCGTCCGGCGACCAGCTCCTCGGAGTCGGCGCCCAGGTTGGCCCCCCACCAGAGGGACCAGTCCTCCAGCCCCTCGAACCCGTGCCGTCCGCCGAGCACGACCACGATGTTGTCCTGCCCCGCGTCGACGGCCTCGCCCAGCCGCCGCGCCGGGGTCACGTGCACCGGGCGGCCGACCTCGTGCAGCACGATCCGGTGCCGGGCGGCCAGGACCTGGGGCGCGCTGATCCCGGGGAGCACGTCGTAGTCCGTCTCGACGCGCCCGCGCTCGGCGATCCGCCGCACGATGCGCAGGGTGGAGTCGTACAGGGAGGGGTCGCCCCAGACCAGGAGGGCCGCGGTGCCGCCGCGCTCGCCGAGCACCCGCTCGAAGGCGGCCACGCGGGCCTCGTGCCAGTCGGCGACCGCCGCCGGGTAGTCGGCGGGGTCGTCGCGGTCGCGCTCGGGGTCGGCCACGGTGACCAGCGGGACGCCGAAGGCGTCGCAGACGGCCCGGCGCAGGGCCAGCAGCCCGTCGTCCGCCCCCTTGTCGACGGCCACCGCGTAGTCGCAGTCCCGCAGGGCCTCGGCGACCTCGCCGGTGACGTGCTGGGGGCCCATGCCGATCCCCAGGATCCGCACCCTCATTCGGACCGCTCCTCCAGGTCGCCCTCGACCTCCAGGTAGACCTCGGTGAGGGCCTCCAGGGTGGCCGGGTCCGGCTCCGCCCACAGCCCGCGGCGCGCGGCCTCGTGCAGGCGCTCGACGATGCCGTGCAGCGCCCAGGGGTTGGAGCGGCGCAGGAACTCCTGGGTCTCGGCGTCCAGCACGTACTCGGCGGCGAGCTTCTCGTACATCCAGTCGTGCACGACCCCGGCCGTGGCGTCGAAGCCGAACAGGTAGTCGACGGTCGCGGCCAGCTCGAAGGCGCCCTTGTAGCCGTGCCGCCGCATGGCCGCGATCCAGCGGGGGTTGACCACCCGGGCGCGGAACACGCGGGCGGTCTCGTCCGCCAGGGGCCGTGTGCGCACCGCGTCGGGCGAGGTGGAGTCGCCGACGTAGGCCTTGGGGTCGGCCCCGCTGAGGGCGCGCACGGTGGCGATCATGCCGCCGTGGTACTGGAAGTAGTCGTCGGAGTCGGCGATGTCGTGCTCGGCGCTGTCGATGTTCTTCGCGGCGACCTTGATCCGGCGGTAGTTGGTCCGCATGTCGTCGGCCGCGGGCACGCCGGCGAGGTCGCGGCCGTACGCGAAACCGCCCCAGGCCGTGTAGACCTCGGCGAGGTCGCGGTCGTCGCGCCAGTTGCCGGACTCCACGACCTGGAGGATGCCCGCGCCGTAGGAGCCGGGGGCGGAGCCGAAGATCCGGGTGGTGGCGCGGCGCCGGTCGCCGTGCTCGGCCAGGTCGGCGTCGGTGTGGGCGCGCACGTAGTTCTGCTCTTCCGGCTCGTCGAGCCCGGCGACGAGGCCGACCGCGTCGTCCAGCATGGCGACCACGTGCGGGAAGGCGTCGCGGAAGAAGCCGGAGATGCGCACCGTGACGTCGATGCGCGGGCGCCCCAGCTCCTCCAGCGGCACCACGTGGAGCCGGCCGACCCGCCGGGAGGCCTCGTCCCACTCGGGCCGGACCCCGAGCAGGGCCAGGACCTCGGCGATGTCGTCGCCGGAGGTGCGCATCGCGGAGGTGCCCCACACCGACAGGCCGACCGACTCCGGGTAGGCGCCGGTCTCGTCCAGGTGGCGGCGCAGCAGGGACTCGGCCATGGCCTGGCCGGTCTGCCAGGCGAGCCGGGAGGGGACCGCGCGCGGGTCGACCGTGTAGAAGTTGCGGCCGGTCGGCAGCACGTTGACCAGTCCGCGCAGCGGGGAGCCGGACGGGCCCGCCGGGACGAAGCCGCCGTTCAGGGCGTGCAGGGCGTGGTCGATCTCGTCGGTGGTGCGGGCCAGCCGGGGCACCACCTGCTCGGCGGCGAACTCCAGGACGCGGCGCACCCCGGGGTCGTCGTGCACGCCCTCCGCGGCGGCGGGGTCCCATCCGGCGGCCTCCATGCGCTCGACGAGGCCGCGGGCCAGCGCCTCCACCGCGTCGACCTCCTGGGTGGGCGCGTCCTCCTTGAGGCCGAGGGCGGCGCGCAGGCCGGGCACCGCACCTCCCACGCCTCCCCAGACCTGGGCGGCGCGGAGCACGGACAGGACCAGGTTCACCCGGGCCGTGCCCTCCGGCGCCGCCCCCAGCACGTGCAGGCCGTCGCGGATCTGGGTGTCCTTGATCTCGCACAGCCAGCCGTCGACGTGCAGCAGGAAGTCGTCGAACTCCTCGTCGTCGGGCCGCTCGTCCAGACCCAGGTCGCGGTGCATCTCGGCGGCGCGCATCAGGGCCCAGATCTCGCCGCGGACCGCGGGCAGCTTGGCCGGGTCCATCGCCGCGATGTTGGCGTGCTCGTCGAGGAGCTGCTCCAGGCGCGCGATGTCGCCGTAGCTCTCCGCCCGGGCCATCGGGGGGATGAGGTGGTCGACGACCGTGGCGTGGGCGCGGCGCTTGGCCTGGGCCCCCTCCCCCGGGTCGTTGACCAGGAACGGGTAGACCAGCGGGAGATCCCCCAGGGCCGCGTCGGTGGCGCAGCCGGCGGAGAGCGCGGCGTTCTTCCCGGGCAGCCACTCCAGGGAGCCGTGCTTGCCCAGGTGCACGACGGCGTGCGCGCCGAACCCGTGCTCCAGCCAGCGGTAGGCCGCCAGGTAGTGGTGGCTGGGGGCCAGGTCGGGGTCGTGGTAGATCGCGATCGGGTTCTCGCCGAAACCGCGCGGAGGCTGCACCAGGACGACGACGTTGCCCGCCCGGAGGGCGGCCAGCACGAGTTCGCCCTGGTCGTTCACGTACAGCTCGCCGGGTGCGGCGCCCCACGCCTCGGTCATCGCCTCCTTCAGGGCCGGGTCCAGGTCCCGGGTCCAGGCGGCGTACTGCTCGGGGGTGATGCGTACGTGGGCCTCGGTGAGCTGGACGGAGGTCAGCCAGTCCTCGTCCTGGCCGCCCGCCTCGATCAGGGCGTGGATCAGGGCGTCGCCCGCCTCCGTCTCGTCGGGCAGGTCCAGGCCGGGAAGGGCGTCGGGTCCGCCCAGGTCGTAGCCCTCCTGGCGCAGGCGGCGCAGCAGGCGCACCAGGGAGCGGGGGGTGTCGAGCCCGACGGCGTTGCCGATGCGCGCGTGCTTGGTGGGATAGGCGGACAGGACCACGGCGATCCGCTTCTCGGCGGGCGGCACGTGCCGGAGCCGGGCGTGGGCGGCGGCGATCCCGGCCAGCCGTGTGCAGCGCTCGGGGTCGGCGACGTAGCGGGGCAGCCCGTCGCCGTCGATCTCCTTGAAGGAGAACGGCACCGTGATGATGCGGCCGTCGAACTCGGGGATGGCGATCTGGGTGGCCGAGTCGAGCGGGGTGACCCCGTCGTCGGATGCCTCCCAGTCCTCGCGTGAGCTGGTCAGGCACAGTCCCTGGAGGACGGGGACGTCCAGGGCGGCCATGCGCTCCACGTCCCAGGCCTCGTCGTCGCCGCCCGCGCCGGCGGACGCGGGCACGGTGCCGCCCGCCGCGAGGACCGTGACCACCAGGGCGTCGAAGCCGCCGAGCGCCTCGTAGAGGTCGTCGGGGGCCGAGCGCAACGACCCGGCGAAGACGGGGACGCCCACGGCCCGGCCGGTCGCGTCGACGGCGTCGGCCAGGGCGTGCGCGAACGCGGTGTTGCCGCCCGCCTCGTGGGCCCGGTAGTAGAGGATGCCCACCTTGGGCAGCCCCGGGTCGTGCGGCAGCTCGCGCTCGGCGAAGCCCCACGGCGGAAGCGCCGCCGGGGGCTCGAACCCCTCGCCGGTCAGCAGCACGGTGTCCGACAGGAAGGCGTGCAGGCGGCCGAGGTTGGCCGGACCGCCCTCGGCGAGGTAGCGGTGGGCCTCGGTCGCCACCCCGACGGGCACGGTGGAGTGCTCCATGAGCTCGGCGCTGGGCTGCTGCTCGCCGCTGAGGACCACCAGGGGCGTGCCCCGCTCGCGGACTGCGGCCAGGCCGGGCCACAGGTCGTGCGAGGAGCCCAGCAGGCGCACCACCACGAGGTCGGCGCGCCCGACGGCGCCGGTGAGCTCGGCGTCGGAGGCGCGGGACGGGTTGGCCCACAGGTAGGCGGCGCCGCTGGCCCGCGCGGACAGCAGATCGGTGTCGGACGTGGACAGCAGAGCGATCCGGACCGTCATGGCCGGGCTCCTCCCTCGGGGTTCTCGCCCCGTCGGCGGTCGGACTGCCCGGGCCAGTGTCTGGCTGCACCCCTCATCGGGGTGTCACAGTGGCGGAACCGCCCCGGACTCGCACCGGGTTCCTGTACCACGAGCAAAGGATTCACACTGTAGCCGGGAGCCCCTCCTCCGGTCCCGGCGGGGACGTCAGGAGCGGCCGGCCCGCCCCGGGGTGACGCGGCCCCGGCGCAGGAAGCGGACCACCGGGCCGTCGGTCCCCGGGGTGACCTCGGCCGGGACCCCGTACACCTCTCCGATGAGGTCGGAGGTCAGGACCTCGGAGGGTGTGCCCCCGGCGACCGCCCGGCCCTCCCGGAGCACGACCAGGCGGTCGCAGTACATCGCCGCCAGGTTGAGGTCGTGCAGGGCGACCACGGTGGTCACCGGCAGGCCCGTGACCAGCTCCAGCAGGTCGAGCTGGTACTGGATGTCGAGGTGGTTGGTGGGTTCGTCGAGCAGGAGCTCGCCGGGTTCCTGGGCCAGGGCCCGGGCGATCTGGGCGCGCTGGCGCTCGCCGCCGGACAGGGTGTGCCAGGACTGGTCGGCCCGGTCCGCCAGTCCGGTGCGCTCCAGCGCCCGCGCCACGGCCTCCAGGTCGGCCGCGGTCATGGGCGTCCAGGACCGGCGGTGCGGGATGCGACCCAGGGCCACCACCTCGCGGACCGTCAGCTCGGTCTGGGTGTGCGCCTGCTGCTGGACGGCGGCCACGCGCCGTGCCACGGCCCGGCGGCCGACCCGGTCCAGCGGCCGGCCGTCCAGGGTGACCACCCCGGCGGAGGGACCGAGCACCCCGGCGAGCAGCCGCAGCAGGGTGGACTTGCCCGAACCGTTGGGGCCCAGCAGTCCGACGGTCTCGCCGGGGCGGGTGGCGAGGGTGACGCCGTCGAGCACGAGCCGGCCGCCGATCCCGAGGCTGACCCGGTCGGCGCGCAGCCCCTCCCCGGGGGCCTGGACGGGGTGGTTCACGTCTTCCTCCTCACTCGGTACAGCACGGCGACGAAGGCGGGCACCCCGATGAGGGAGGTGACCACCCCCACCGGGATCTCCTGCGGGTCCAGCGCGGTCCGGGCGACCGTGTCCACCCACACCAGGAAGACCGCCCCCGCCAGCGCGGTGACCGGCAGGAGCCGGGCGTGGGAGGAACCGGTGAGGGCCCGTGCGGCGTGCGGCAGGACCAGCCCCACGAAACCGATCGCGCCGGTGGAGCTGACCAGCACCGCCGTGAGCAGCGCGGTGGCGCTCAGCAGCAGCGTGCGGGCCCGGCCCACCCGGACGCCCAGGTTCGCCGCGGCCTCCTCGCCGAACGCGAAGGCGTCCAGGGTGGTGGTGTGGGCGAGGCAGACGGCGAGCACGAGGCACAGCACCGCGGCGCACAGGAGCACGTCGGTCCACCCGGCGCCGCTGAGGGAGCCCAGCAGCCAGAACAGCACCGCGCGCGTGGTGTCGGCGTCCGCCGAGGTCAGCACGATGAACGAGGTCAGCGCCGAGAACAGCTGCATGGCCGCGACCCCGGACAGCACGACGCGGTCCATGCTCCCTCCGAGGCTGTGGCTGAGCACCATCACCATGCCGAAGGAGAGCAGGGCGCCCGCGAAGGCCCCCGCCGGGAGCGAGACCGCTCCGACGCCCCAGCCGAGCACGGTCACGAGGACCGCCCCGGTGGAGGCGCCGGAGGAGACCCCGAGCACGAAGGGGTCCGCCAGCGGGTTGCGGAGCAGGGACTGCATGACCGCGCCGCACACGGCCAGGCCGGCCCCGCAGACCGCGGCGAGCAGGGTGCGGGGCATGCGCAGGTTCCACACGATGCCCTCGCGCAGCTGCGTCAGAGGGCTCTCACCCCACCCGAACCGGGCGGCGGCCGACCTCCAGACCTCGGCGGGGGTGATGTCGGCGGGCCCGATGGTGACGGCGACCGAGACCGACAGGCCGAGGAGCAGCAGGCCGGAGGTGAGGAGCAGCGCCGGGCGCGCACCCCTCAACGGACGTACCCGAGCTCGCGCAGACCGTCGGCGACCAGTTCGATGCCCTCGACCGTGCGGATCGAGGGGTTCATCGCCTGGCCGCTGAGCAGGACGTACCGCTCCTCCCGCACGGCGGTGAGGTTGCGGGTGGCCGGGTTGTCCTCCAGGAACGCGATCTTGGCCGCCGCGCTCTCCGCGGTCTGGGAGTCGCGGGTCAGGTCGCCGAGCACGATGACGTCGGGGTCGCGGTCCGCGACGGTCTCCCAGTTGATCTGGGGCCATTCGCTGTGGGTGTCGTCGAAGGCGTTCTGCGCGCCGACGGCGCTGGTGATGGCGCCGGGGGCGCCGCAGCAGCCCGCGAGGTAGGGCGACTGCGCGTTGGCGAACCAGTACATGAGGGAGACGTCCTCGACCTCCAGCTCCTCGGTCGCGGCGTCCACCCGGTCACGGAGTTCCCCGACCAGCTCCTCCCCGCGCTCCTCCACCCCGAAGATCTCGGCCAGGTCGTGGATCTCGCCGTAGACGGCGTCCAGGGTGAGCGGCTCGCTCCGGGAGCCGTCCCCGCCGCCCTCGTTGTCCTTGCCCGTGGCGCAGTCGGTCGGGGAGACGTACGAGGGCACGCCCAGCTCCTCGAACTGTTCGCGGGTGGCGACGCCGCCGGCGCCGAGCGTGGAGACGAAGGAGGCGGTCACGAGGTCGGGCTCGGCCTCCAGGACCCGCTCGAAGGAGGGGCTGTTCTCGGCCAGCCGCGGGATGCCCTCGTCGGCCTCCTCCAAGCCCTCCATGATCGGGTCGGTCCAGGTGGCGGTGCCGACCACGCGGTCCTCCAGCCCCAGGGAGAGGAGGATCTCGGTGGTGCCCTGGTTGAGGGAGACCGCCCGCTGCGGGGGTGCGTCGAGGGTGACCTCGTGGCCGCAGTTGTCGACGGTGCGGGGGTAGCCGGACCCGGTGGCCGCTTCGTTGCCGTCGCCGTCCCGGTCGTCCTGCGGGCCGCAGGCGGTGAGGGCGAGGAGGGGGACGAGCAGGAGGGCGAGGGAGGGGAGGGCGGAGGACGGGAGCGCGTGGCGCGACATGGGGATGCCTCGGGTGTCGGGACTCGAACGCGGAGCCTGGCATGGATGCGCCTCCGCGCACTCGACGCGGAGGGGCCAGCAGGTCTTCGGACTCGGGTTCGTCCGGACGGAGTGCCTTCCCAGGGCGGTGCGCGCGGGCGCTTGTGTCCGCGCGCGGGCCCCAGTGGCTCGTGTACCCCGCCCGTCCCCCACACCGCTGCGCGTCAGCTCCGGATTCTCACCGGATTCCCTGACCACCGAGGTGGTACGACTGGCCCCGGAAGGGTACCAAGGGCCCCGTCCGGTCTCCCGGGCGGGCGGGGCTGCGGGGCCGTCCGGGCCCGTCGGGCCCATCGGCACTCCGCCGGAGCAGGGGGAAGGACCCTGGCAGGCCGCGCCCGCCGTCCGCTACGGGGCGGCCGCCCCGCCCCCTCCCGGGCGGGAGTGCCCGGCCCCGGCACGTCCGTGGCCGCACGGGATCCCTCCGGGCGCGCCTCCCGCGCACGTGACCCCTGCCGCCGTCGGCGTGCGGCTCCCACGGCCCGGCCCCGGCACACGCCCCCGCGTCGCCGGGCTGCCCGGCCTCCCCCACCGGGAGAGCGCCCGCGCCGGGGTTGTGAGAGCCCCGGTCGTCGTCGCGCGACGGCCGGGCCGTCACCCGGCCGTCAGGCGAACGTGCGCGGACGTGCTTCTGCGTGCGCGGACGTACCACCCGGCCGCCGTCGGACGGCGGGCCGGGACGCTGAGCCCCGGCCCGGAGCCCGGCCGAGGCGGACGCGGGGCCCCGGTCGTCGTCGCTCGACGGCCGGGCCCTGCTCCCCCCGGCGCGGTCGGCCGCGCCCGGACGGCTAGCCCACGACGCCGATGGGGCAGCTGGTGCCCGTCCCGCCGATGCCGCAGTACCCGTTGGGGTTCTTGGCGTCGGACAGGTACTGCTGGTGGTACTCCTCGGCGAAGTAGAAGGCCTTGAGCGGCGCGATCTCGGTGGTGATCGGGCCGTACCCGGCGGCGGTCAGCACCGGCTGGAAGGCGTCGCGCGTGGCCTCGGCGACGGCCTTCTGGGCCTCGTCGTGGTAGTAGATCGCCGAGCGGTACTGGCTGCCGACGTCGTTGCCCTGGCGCAGCCCCTGGGTCGGGTCGTGGCCCTCCCAGAAGGCCTTGAGGACCTCCGGGTAGGTGATCCGACTGGGGTCGAACACCACCCGTACGACCTCGGTGTGCCCGGTCAGGCCGGAGCAGACCTCCTCGTAGGTGGGGTTGGGCGTGTAACCGCCCGCGTAGCCGACCGCGGTGGTGACGATGCCGCGTTCGGCGCCGAGGCGCCAGAAGATCCGCTCGGCCCCCCAGAAGCAGCCCATCGCCACGTCGGCGATCTGGCTGCCCTCCGGGTAGGGCGGGGTGAGTGGCGTGCCGAGCACGGTGTGCTCGGCGTGCACCGGCATCGGGGTGTCCCGGCCGGGCAGGGCACGCGCTGGGTCGACCATGGTGGCTTTTCTCCCGAACATGACTCCAGGCTATCCGCGGCGCGGGCGCGGCGCACTGCCCTGTTCCCGCCTGTGGACGACCCCGCCGCCGGGCCCCTTCCGGCGTCGTCGTCCACCGCCGTCCGCCGTCGGCGCGGAGGTCTCTCCCCCGCCGCTCCCACGTCGGCGCGCCCCTCCCCCGACCGGCGCCCCTCTCCGTTCGCCGCCCGGCGGCGAAGCCCCGCCCGAGGGGGCGGCGGGCGATGGCGCCCCCGTCCGGCGGATCACCGCGCCCCCGCCCGCCCGGGGCCCCTGTCCGTCGGACGCCGGACCCGGCGCCCCGTCGCAGGCGCGCACCCGAGCGCCCGGGGTCCCGACCGACCAGAGGTCCGACCTCCGACAGCGCGCCCGAGCGCCCGGGCCCCGGCCCCCGGGGTCCGTCCTCCGGACAGCGCGCACCCGAGCGACCGGGGCCCCGGTCGGCACGCCGCTCCGCAGCGAGGGGCGCGACCCGCCCCCGCCTCCACGGGAGGTCGCCCACGGGCCCGGGAGGCCCCCGCCCGTCCCGGGAGCATGACCCGCCTCACGAAACCGGGTACCGCCCGATATGAGGCAGACACGCCAGATAATTCGTCCTACCATTGCGTACGTGCCGGAATCCAACCGCGGCGTCGCCCTCGGGGCAAGCGCCTTCCTCCTGTGGGGCTTCGCGGCCCTGTACTGGCCGTTCCTCTCCGCCTCCGAACCCGGCGAGATCCTCGCCCACCGCATGGTGTGGGCCCTGCTGGCGATGTGCGTCATCCTCCTGCTCGCCCGCCGGGGCTGGGCCTGGCTCCCCGCCGTGCTCCGCAGCCCCCGGCGCCTCCTGCCGGTCGCCGCCGCAGCCGTGCTGATCTCCCTCAACTGGTGGGGTTTCATCTACTCCGTCTCCGTGGAGCAGACCCTCCAGGCCTCCCTCGCGTACTTCATCAACCCCCTGATGTCGGTGTGTCTGGGGGTGCTGCTGTTCTCCGAACGGCTGCGCACGGCCCAGTGGGTGGCGGTCGGCCTGGGCGTCCTCGCCGTGGTCGTGATGACGATCGGCTACGGCGTGACGCCGTGGCTCGCCCTGCTCATGGCCTCGTCGTTCGCCGCGTACAGCGCGGTCAAGAAGTACGTCGACCTCGACGGGATGCAGAGCCTGACCGTCGAGACGCTGGTGATGTTCCTGCCGGCGCTGGGCTTCGTGGTCTACCTGGAGGCCACGGGGGACGGAACCATGTTCTCGGTGTCGCCCGTCCACACGGCGCTGCTGGTCGGCGGCGGGTTCGTGACCGCCCTGCCGCTGCTGCTCTTCGGCGTGGCCGCCCGCCAGGTGCCCCTGAGCATCATCGGCATGCTCCAGTACATCGCCCCGACCATGATGTTCTTCATCGGCTGGCTCGTCCAGGGCGAGGAGATGCCGCTCGCCCGCTGGATCGGCTTCGCCCTGGTCTGGTCGGCGCTGTGCGTGTTCGTCCTCGACCAGCTGAGCGGCGTCCGCTCGCGTTCCCGCGCACGGGCCAGGGCCCGGCTGGACCTCATGGCGCAGGAGGCGGAACGGGAGAGGGAGCCCGAGCAGCACGTCCGCCCGGACGCCGAGGAGTGACCCCGGCGGATTCCCCCTTTTCGGAGAACACAAACTACCCTGCGTGACATTGTGCTAACGTCAGGTCGCGAACCGGTCACCGTACCGGTTCCGACCAGGCAGCACGTCCCGGAGGGTCCCTCATGCCCCGCACCAGCCGAACGGCACGCGCCATGCGCGTCGCCTCGGCCGCGTGCTCCATGAGCCCCTCCCTGCTCGGCCTGCCGTTCCTCGTGGGGGCGTTCCTCACCACCCTGTGGCTCTTCGGCGCCTCACCCGTCCACGCGGACGCCCTCGGCGGCGCCCTCGACGGGACCGGGGCACTCGCGCGGAGCGGGGCGGGCGCGCTCACCGGGACCGGCGCCGCCCTCGGCGGCACCGGCGCGGACGCGCTGGGCAACGCAGGCGCGCTCGGGCTCGACCGCCCCGGTTCCCTCGACGAGGTCGTCCCGGAGCGGGTCGCCGAACCGGTCTCCAGGACCCTCGGCACCGTCCGGCAGGGCCTGGGCCGACAGGACGGGGACGACCGGACCGGACTCCTGGACGATCCCGGCTGGCCGGTGGACGAGCTTCGCGAAGGGGCCCGCCGGGTCGTCGGGGACCTCGACCGCACCCGCCGGGACACCGCCCAGAACCTCCTCTCCCCCGCCGTCGACACCGTGTCCGGCCTCCAGGACTCCACGGCTCCGGCCGGGGCCCGAGCCCGCGAGGGGGAGCCGGAGTCCGCCGACCGCGCCCGTGGGCGGGAGGGGCGCCAGGACGCCCCGTCCGCCTCCGCCGGGACCCCCGGCGGGCACGGGCCCGTGTACGCCTTCGCACCGCCCGCCGCACCCGCCGCCGAGGTCCCCTCCGCCGGGTCGGACGGGGAGCCCGGCGACACCGGCGCCTCCTCCGCGACAGCGCCCTCCGCCCAGCTGGCCACCGGCTCCGCGGCGTCCGCGGGCGGCGCCGCCCCCGCGGTCGCCGGCTACCTCACGGCCCCGCCCGTCACCGCTCCCTCGGCCTCCGCCGTGCTCCTGGCCTCCCGCTCGCTGCACCCCGTGCCGAGCGGTCCCAGCGACGACCCCACCGTCTCCCCCGACTAGGGCGGTCCCACCGCGCGGTGTCCCGTTCCCGCGCGCGGACCGTTCCCAGCGCGGCGTCCCCGCCGCACCTCCTGGGAGCTGACCTGAGTCCCGTGCCGCCGTTCACGTGATTCATGTCAGCCGGTGGTCCACCTCCGGCCCAGGTCGTCGGCGCTCCGAGCGCACGGCTTCCACGAATGCACCGACCACAGCTTCCGGAAGGAATTCCATGACGCAGGCCAAGCGAATCTCAGCCAGGGCCGTCCTGCTCGTCGCGGGCACCGCGGGCTTCGTCGCCCTCGGCGCCGGGATCGCGGGCGCCGAGGGACTCGACTCCCCCGTCCGCGAGATCACGCCGATCGTCGAGCGGGCCCTGGTGGAGGGCGTCGCCCCCACCATGAACAGCCTGGCCCCCGGCGGGGTCGGCCCCATCGCGGGCACCGCCCTGGCCGAGCTCCAGGACAGCGCGCACAACCCCGACGGCTCCGCCCCCGACCTCTCCGCGCCGCTGCCCCGGGGCACGGACGTCGCCACGCCGGTCGGGACCGTCCCCAACCCCGTCCCCGCCCTCGCCGACACCGTGTCCGGCGTCCAGGACGCCACGGGGCTGGACGGGAACCCCCACGACACCGTCGGCCACACCGCGGGCGCCGTCGTGGAGGAGCGCGCCGTGGCGGCCGGGGAGGCGCTGGAGGACACCGCCCGGGGCGTCGGGTCCGAGGCCGAGGCGACCCTCGTCGAGGTGGTGCCGCACACCGTGGAGGCCACCTACGCCCTGCGCGACGAGATCGACCTGCCGAGCACGCGCGACCTCACCACGCTGCCGCAGACCGCCGAGCTGCCCGAGCCCTCGGACCTGACCGCCCTGACCGGGAACGGGAGCATCGTCCTGGACGAGGTCGTGGCCCCCCTGGGCCGGGGCACCGTCCGGCAGAGCGCCCCCGCGGAGCCCCTGGCCGGTCTGACCGACACCGTGCTCGCCGCCCCCGAGGGCACGACCGTCCTGGGGCTGGGCGGCCCCCTGGCCGACGCCGGCGTGCCCCGCATCACCGGTACCGGCATCGCCCCGGTGGACGAGGCGCTGCCGCAGGCCGCCGAGGCCCTGCCCCGGGCCGCCGCCGACACGGGCCTGCCCACCCTCGTGGAGGGCGCGAACACGGAGACCGCGGAGGAGCTCGTGGCGAGCCTGGGCCGGGGCACCGACCTGCTCAACGACATCGACACCAGCGACATCGTGTCGATCGACGGGGGGACCAAGGAGCAGGAGGTCCCCGCGAACATGGTCCAGCACCCGACCTTCACCCAGCTGCCGGGCTCCGAGGCGCTTCCCGTCATCAGCTAGCGGGCCGTCCGGGAGGGTGACCGGTGCGACCCGAGGGAGACCCGCCCCGACGGACCAGGACCCGCGGAGGGGCTCGGCGCCCTGCGGGCCGCGGGTACGGGGGACGTAGCCGGGAGGGGCGGGTCTGGGAACCCCTCGGGTCACCGCGCCGCCCGACCGGACCGCTCGACCGCCGGCGCCGCCCCTTCGCGGGGCGGCGCCGCGCCGCGTCCGGCCCCCGGAGGGGCCGGGGTCCCGGGGGGCGGCCTTCCGCTCGTACGCCCGTCCGCGCCGCGTCCGGCCGCCAGGACGGAACAGCCTACGGCGCGGCCCCCGCTCGGAGGCGCCTACGGTCGGGGACGCAGGAGGCCGCAGGAGACAGCCACAGGGACAGGGCCGCCCACGGCGCGGCCCCGCCCGGACGCGGCGACGGTCGGAGGCGCGGGAGACGGCCGAGGGACAGCCCACGGCGCGGCCCCACCCGCCCGGATCCGTCAACGGTCGGGGACGCGGGAGGCCGCGGGAGCAGCGGGAGCACAGGAGACCGCGGGGGCGGTCGCCCCGCGCCCCGGTGTCAGCCGGAGCGCTCGACCACGTAGTCGCAGAGCGCCTCGAAGGCGTTCCTGGCCGGCCCCTCCGGGAGCGTGGCCAGCTCTTCGCGGGACTTGTCGGCCCAGCCCCTCAGGGTGGCCTCCGCCTCCGCCATGGCCGGGTGGACGCGCAGCAGCTTGAGCGCCTCCTCGGCCTCGTCGTCGCCCAGCGGGCGGCCGAGGAGCGAACGGAGCCGCGCGTCGGCGGGGTCCTGCGAGCGCAGCGCGTAGAACATCGGCAGCGTGAGCACGCCCTCGCGCAGGTCCGTGCCGGGCGTCTTGCCGGAGTCGGTGCTCTCGCTGGCGACGTCCAGGATGTCGTCGGAGAGCTGGAAGGCCATGCCGAGCGCGTCGCAGGCCCGGGTGACGGTCCCGATGGTCTCCGGGTCGACCTTGCCGAACATGCCGCCGAACTCCGCCGAGGAGGCGATGAGCGAGGCGGTCTTGTCGCTGATGACCCGCAGGTAGTGGTCCAGGGGGTCGGTGCCCTCGCTGGGGCCGGAGGTCTCCAGGATCTGGCCCTGCACGAGGCGGCCGAAGGTGACCGCCTGGAGCCGGACGGCCTCGGTGCCCAGGTCGGCGAGCATCTCGGAGGCCTTGGCGAACACGTAGTCGCCGGTGAGGATGGCGATGCTGTTGCCCCAGCGCTGGTTGGCGCTGGGCTCGCCCCGGCGCATCTCCGCCTCGTCCATGACGTCGTCGTGGTAGAGGGTGGCCACGTGGGTCAGCTCCACGACGGCCGCCGCGGGGATGAGGTCGGGGACCGTGGGGTCGCCGAAGTGGGCCGCGAGGAGCACCAGGGTGGCCCGGAACCGCTTGCCGCCCGCGGCGAGCAGGTGGGACGCCGCCTCGGACAGCAGGGGGTCACTGGAGGCCACAGAGTCCCGGAGCAGGTCCTCGACCTTCTCGAGGTTGTCCTGGACCTCCCGGGCGAGGGTCGGGTCGACTCTCGGCAGAGCGAGAAACCCGCTCGGGACAGCACCGCTCACCGTAAAGCTCCACCTGTTGAACGGGCACGTCGGCGGCCTCTCGGGAGACCCTCGGAAGGAGGCCCGGGGGCCGCCGCGTGCTCAGCACATGAACATGATCCGACTTGCCACGGTATCCGACCCGGAATGCTCAGCCAAAGCCACACCCGGGTACACGGCGGCCGGATCCGGATCACCCGGGTTTCACGGGCGATCCGGATCCGTGACCGGCGGTGTTCACCCGTCGGTGTCCGTGGAGGCCTGGTCCACCATGACGGCGACCGGTTCCGGGCCCGTCTCCGAGGACGGCAGCAGGTGGTCCAGCACCGGTCCGGGGTACAGGCCGAGGAGCAGCGTGGCCGCCACCCCGATCGTGATGACCCCGCCGGTGGCCGCGCCCGCGCGCACCACGGTCGGACCGTCGCCCTCCGGATCCCGGAAGAACATCACAACGATGATCCGCACGTAGAAGAACGCGGTCACCGCGCTGCTGAGCACGCCCACGACCACCAGGGGCGCGGCCCCGGCCGCGACCGCCGCCTCGAACACCGCGAACTTGCCGATGAAACCGCTGGTCAGCGGGATACCGGCGAAGGCCAGCAGGAACAGGGCGAGCGCACCGGCGAGCGCCGGGGAGCGGCGTCCGAGCCCGGCCCAGCGCTCCAGGTCGCCGAGCTCCTGCCCGCCGTCCTTGGTGCGCACCAGGGTCACCACCGCGAACGCGCCCAGGGTCGTGAACCCGTAGGCCGCCAGGTAGAACATGGCGCCCGCGAGCCCGTCGGTGCTGTTGGCCACGACGGCCGTCAGGATGAACCCGGCGTGCACGACCGAGGAGTACGCCAGCAGGCGCTTGATGTCCCGCTGGGTGACGGCGATGACCGCGGCGGCGACCATCGTCAGCACCGCGACCGCCCACAGCATCGGCTCCCAGCTGGCCGCCGAGGTGCCGAAGGGCACGAAGAACACCCGCAGCAGGGCGCCGAAGGCGGCGACCAGCGTGCAGGAGGCCATCAGCGCCGTGATGGGGGTCGGGGCGCCCTGGTAGACGTCGGGCTTCCAGTTGTGGAAGGGGACGGCGCCGACCTTGAACAGCAGCCCGATGGCGACGAGGCCGATGCCCATCAGCAGGAGCGGTTCGCCGTCGCCCCCCTCGCCCTGGAAGATCTCGGCCCCGCCGGCCTCCACGGCCGCCCTGATCGTGCCGAAGTTCACCGATCCGGCGTACCCGTAGACGAGGGCGATGCCGAACAGGAAGAACGCCGAGGAGAACGCGCCGAGCAGGAAGTACTTGACCGCGGCCTCCTGGGAGAACAGGCGCCGCCGCCTCGCGAGCCCGCAGAGCAGGTACAGCGGGAGGCTCATGACCTCCAGGGCGATGAACATCGTCAGGAAGTCGTTCGAGGCGGGGAACATCAGCATCCCCAGCACGGCGAACATGACCAGCGGGTACACCTCGGTGTGCTGGGAGCCCGCCATGATGTGCGCGCGCTCCTCCTCGCTGCCGGGGACGGTGGCGGCCTGGGCGGCGAACGCGTCCCGGCCGTCCCGGTTCTCGGCGATGAGCAGCAGGCTGACCAGCGCGAGCACGGTGATGGTGCCCTGGAAGAAGATCACCGTCCGGTCCACGGCGAGCACGCCGGCGGCGACGGTCACCCCGGCCCGGTCGGCGGGGAGCGTGCCGATCTGGAGCACGAGCAGCACGAACGCGGCCAGCAGCGCGAGCGCCGCCAGCCCGATCTGGAGGCCGCGCCTGCGCCTGGCCGGCACGAACGCCTCGAACAGCACGCCCAGGACGCCCGCCGCGAACAGCGTGAGCAGCGGGGCGAGCAGCCACCAGTTGATCTCCGGCGGTCCCTCGGTGACGACGGGGAGGTCCATGTGGGGGATCACTCCTCGCCTCCTTCCTCAGAGGCCCCGTCCGCCCCGGCGCCCGCGGTGTCGGCGGTCCCGACCTCCACGGTGCGCTCGACGGCGGGGTTGATCACGTTGAGCAGGGGCTGGGGGTAGAGGCCGAACGCGATGATGAGCGCGAGCAGCGGGGCGACCGCCCACGTCTCGCGCCCGGACAGGTCCCGCAGCCCGGACAGCCGGGCCGGGGTCTCCCCGGTCATGGTGCGCTGGTACATCCACAGGATGTAGAGCGCGGCCAGGACGACGCCGGACGCGGCGATGACCGCGGGCGCGGGGTGGAACGCGTACACCCCGACGAACACGAGGAACTCGCTGACGAACGGGGCGAGGCCGGGCAGCGCCAGGCCCGCGAGGCCGGCGACCAGGAACACCCCGGCGAGCTTGGGCGCGACCTTCTGGACGCCGCCGTAGTCCTCGATGAGCGACGACCCGCGCCGCGCGACGAGGAAGCCCACGACGAGGAACAGCGCGCCGGTCGCGAACCCGTGGTTGACCATGTAGAGGGCGGCCCCGGCCTGCGCCTGCGGCGTCAGGGCGAAGATGCCCAGGGTGATGAACCCGAAGTGGGACACGGACGTGTACGCCACCAGGCGCATCATGTCGCTCTGCCCGATGGCGAGGATCGCGCCGTAGACGATGCTCACCAGGCTCAGAGCGACCACCGGCCACACGAACCACGAGACCGCGGACGGGAACAGCTCCAGGCAGTAGCGGAGCATGCCGTAGGTGCCGACCTTGTCGAGCACGCCGACGAGCAGCACGGCGGTGCCGGGGCGCGAGGCCCCCGCCGCCGAGGGCAGCCAGGTGTGCACGGGCCACATCGGCGCCTTGATCGCGAAGGCGATGAAGAAGCCGAGGAAGAGCCACCGCGCGGTGCCCGGGTCGACCGCCGCGAGGGCGCTGCCCTCGCCCACGAGGTCGGTCCACAGGAAGGTCCCGCCGATGACGTACACGCCGATCACCGCGACCAGCATGACCAGTCCGCCGGCGAGGCTGTACAGCAGGAACTTGACGGCCGCCTTGGCCCTGTCCTCACCGCGCCCGTACCGGCCGATCATGAAGTAGACCGGGATGAGCATGGCCTCGAAGAACACGTAGAACAGGAACACGTCGGTGGCCGCGAAGACACCGATCATCATGGCCTCGAGCACCAGGACGAGCGCGAAGTAGCCGCGTCCGCCGTCCTCCCTGTCCTCGTTCTCGTTCCAGGCCGCGAGGATGACGAGCGGCACCAGGACCGCCGACATGAGGATCAGCGTCAGCGCGATCCCGTCGACGCCGAGCGCGAAGTGGACGCCGAAGCGCGGGATCCAGGGGTAGACCTCCTCGAACTGGAGGCCGCCCGCCGCGGACGTGTCGAACCTCAGCGCCATGGCGGCGAGGACGACGAGGGTGAGCACGGAGAAGCCGAGCGCGACCCGCTTGGCGGTCCCGGCGGGCGACCCGGCGGCCCCCGCGGCGGTGGCCGCCGGGGCCCTGGTGGCCGTGGCCGTGGCGGCCCCGGCCGTGGCCGCGGCGCCCGCGGAGGCGGAGGCCCCCGCGGTGGCCGCGGCGGGTGACGTCTTCACGCGCGGCAGCGCCCAGATGACGGCCGCGCCGATCACGGGGAGCGCGATCGCGATAGTGAGCCAGGGGATCATTGTCTAGAACCTCACAGCCAGCGTCGCGGCGACGATGACGGCGCCGAGGAGCATCGTGAGCGCGTACGTCCGGGCGAAGCCGGTCTGCGCCCTGCCCAGCCCGCGGGAGGAGTCGCGCACACCCGTGCCGAGCCCGTTGACCGCGCCGTCGATGATCTTCTCCTCGACCACGAGCAGGACCTTGGTCAGGACCTGTCCGGGCCGCATCAGCAGGCCTTCGTTGATCTGGTTTCCGTACAGCTCCTCACGCGCGAAGGCGGTGACGAGGTTGGCCTCCGGCGCGGTCCTGGCCACCGGCCTGCGCAGGTAGACCACCCAGGCGAGGGCCACACCGCCGACCATCACGGCCAGGGCCGCGATCCCGTAGGGGGCGGTGAACGCGTGCGCCACGTCGAAGTGGTGCGGGTGGGCCCCGATGCTCGGGGCCAGGAAGTTCGCGAACCGGTCGCCGAGGGTCATGAACGCGCCCAGGGCGACGGAGCCGATCGCCAGCACCACCATGGGAGCGGTCATGCTGACCGGCGACTCGTGCGGGTGCACGCCCTCCTCCCAGCGCTTCTCGCCGAAGAAGGTCATGAAGACCATCCGCGACATGTAGAAGGCGGTGAGCGCGGCGCCGACGATGACGGCGGTGCCGAGGACCAGGCCCCGGGTGCCGCCGACGCCGAAGGCCGCGGAGATGATGCTCTCCTTGGTCCACCAGCCGGACAGCAGCGGGAACCCGATGATGGCGAGGTAGCCGAGGCCGAAGGTCGCGAACGTGACCGGCATGGCCTTGCGGAGGGCACCGTACCGGCGCATGTCCACGCCGTCGTTCATGGCGTGCATGACCGATCCGGCCCCGAGGAACAGCCCGGCCTTGAAGAAGCCGTGCGTGACCAGGTGGGCGATGGCGGCCACGTAGCCGACGGGGCCGAGCCCGGCGGCGAGGACCATCATGCCGATCTGGCTCATCGTGGACCCGGCGAGGGACTTCTTGATGTCGTCCTTGGCCGAGGCGATGATCCCGCCCGCGATCATGGTCGCGGCGCCCACGACGGTGACGACCGTCTGGGCGACGGGCGCCGCCTCGAAGACGGGCCCGGCGCGCACGATGAGGTACACGCCCGCGGTGACCATGGTGGCCGCGTGGATGAGCGCGGACACCGGGGTGGGGCCCTCCATGGCGTCGAGGAGCCAGGCCTGGAGGGGCAGCTGCGCGGACTTGCCGCACGCGCCGAGGAGCAGCAGCAGCCCGACGGCGAGCAGGACGCCGTCGCCGGCCCCGGGGACGGCCGCGAACACGTCGCTGAAGCTGACCGCGCCCAGCGCCGTGAACATGATCATGATGGCGACCAGCAGGCCGATGTCGCCGACCCGGTTGATCAGGAACGCCTTCTTGGCGGCGGTGGCCGCGGTCGGCTTGTACTGCCAGAACCCGATGAGCAGGTAGGACGCGAGGCCCACGCCCTCCCAGCCGAGGAACAGCAGGACGAAGTTGTCCGCGAGCACCAGCACGAGCATGGCGGCGACGAACAGGTTGAGGTAGGCGAAGAACCGCCGTTTGCCGGGGTCCTCGGACATGTAGCCGAGGGAGTAGATGTGGATCAGGGAGCCGACGAAGGTGATCAGCAGGACGAAGCTGATCGAGAGCGGGTCGACCAGGAGGTCCACCCCGGCGGAGAAGTCGCCGACGGCGAACCACTGGTAGACGGGGACGGCGACGCTGCGGGCGTCGGCGCCCCGGCCCAGGAGGTCGAACAGGGCCAGGAGCGCCCAGGCGAAGGCGGCGACCGGGAGGGCCGTGGCCAGCCAGGGCCCCCACTTGTCGGTTCGCCTCCCCCCGAGCAGCAGGACCGCCGCGCCCGCGAGCGGCAGGGCGATCAGCAGCCAGGCGTTCGACAGCACCGCGCTGTCGGCGGCGGTCGCCACCGCGGGTTCGGCGGCGAGGTACGCGTGAGATGTCACTGCCACGTCGCCTTCTAGTGCTTGAGCAGGTTCGCGTCATCGAGCGACGCGGACCTGCGGGTTCGGAAGATCTGCATGATGATCGCGAGGCCGACCACCACCTCGGCGGCGGCGACGACCATCACGAAGAACGCGATGACCTGGCCCTCGATGTCCCCGTGCATCCGGGCGAACGCGACGAACGCCAGGTTGCAGGCGTTGAGCATGAGCTCCACGCACATGAAGACGATGATCGCGTTGCGCCGGACGAGTACGCCGACGGCGCCGATGGTGAACAGCAGCGCCGCGAGGACGATGTAGTTCATCGGGTCCACGAGGACTCGACCTCCTGCCCGTTGCCGTTGCTGTTCTCGGTGCCGCCGGTTCCGTCGGCGCCGTCGTCGGGGTCCCCGCCGCGGCCCTCGCCGGTGTCGGTGACGGGTTCGCCCTCCTTGGAGCCGGCCGAGTCCGACGCCCCGCCGGGCAGCGCGGGGCCGCCGGTGCGGACGTCGGCGGGCACCCGCGACTGGTACTCGGGGTCGCGTGCGGTGAGCACCGGGTTGAGGGAGAGCTGGGAGACCGTGCCGTCCGGCAGCAGCGCGGGCATGTCGATCGCGTTGTGCCGGGCGTAGGTGCCCGGTCCGGGCAGCGGGGTCGGGTGGTCGCCGCGGATGCGATCCTCGGAGATCTCCCGCTGGGTGCGCCGCTTCTTCGTGCGGGCGGTGTGCGCGAGCACCATGGCGCCGAGGACGGCGGTGATGAGCAGCGCGCCGGTGGCCTCGAAGGCGACCACGTAGCGCAGGAGCAGTTCGCCCGCGATCCACGGGATGGTGCCCCCGGCGGCCGCGGCCCCGGCGCCCAGCCCCACCGGGTCGCCCACGGAGATGCGGGTGATGCCGGTGGCCAGGGCGCCCACGAAGGCGAGCGCGACGACGGCCGTCATGATCCGCTGCCCGCTGAGCGTCTCCACGAGGGAGTCGGCCGAGCTGACGCCGATGAGCATCAGCACGAACAGGAACAGCATGAGGACGGCGCCGGTGTAGACGACGATCTGGACGACCATCAGGAACGGCGCCGCGTTGATGCCGTAGAAGATGGCCAGGCCGACCATGGTCAGCGCCATGGACATGGCCGAGTGGACGGCCTTGCGCGAGAAGACCACGCCGAGGGCGCCCAGGAGGACGACCGCGCCGAGGATCCAGAACGCGGTGGCCTCCCCGCCCGCGATGGGCGCGGCGAGGTACAGCGGGGCGTCCACGGGCGAGCCGAGCGGGACGTTGACGCCGTGGTGGGTCGTGGAGAGCGGGTTCAACGGACCCCCTCCGTGCTCTCCGCCGGGGCGCCCTGCGTCCCGTGCTGGCCGCGCCCGGTGGCGTAGTAGTCCTGCTCGGTGTCGCCGAGGCGCATCGGGTGGGGCGGCTGCTCCATGCCCTCCTTGAGGGGGGCGAGAAGCTGCTCCTTCGTCCAGATCAGGCTCTGCCTGCTGGTGTCGGCCAGCTCGTACTCGTTGGTCATCGTGAGGGCGCGCGTGGGGCACGCCTCCACGCACAGCCCGCACAGGATGCAGCGCAGGTAGTTGATCTGGTAGACGCGGCCGTAGCGCTCGCCGGGCGAGTACCTGTCGTCGTCGCTGTTGTCACCGGCCTCCACGTAGATGGCGTCGGCCGGGCAGGCCCAGGCGCACAGTTCGCACCCGATGCACTTCTCCAGGCCGTCGGCCCACCTGTTCAGCTGGTGTCGGCCGTGGAAGCGCGGCGCCGTGGGGCGCTTGACCTCCGGGTATTCGACCGTCGGCACCTTCTTGAACATGGTGTGGAAGGTGACGCCGAATCCTTTGACGGGGTTGAGCCACTCAAGCACCGGAAACCTCCTCACCCTTCTTGTTGCTCTCGGCGGCGACCGGGGCCGTCCGCGGCGGTTCGGCGAGCACGCTGCTGCCGTAGTGCGGGGCGGTGCTCGGTGGCACCGGGAACCCGCCGAAGGCGGGGTCCTTGTGGGCGCGGCGCCGGCTCTCGGCCCGCAGGCGCGCCTCCTCGGCGCGTTCGCGGCGGGCGGAGCGGGCCCAGGCGGCGAACGCCCCGATCGTCGCGGCGGAGAACCCGGCGACCACGAGGCCGATGACGATCGGCGACGCGCCGTCCAGGACGAGCATCCGGACGACGGCGACGGCGGTGATCCACACCAGCTGGACGGGGATGAGCACCTTCCAGCCGAGCTTCATCAGCTGGTCGTAGCGCACCCGGGGGAGGCTGCCGCGCGCCCAGATGAACAGGAACATGACGCACAGGAACTTGAGCAGCCACCACAGGGCGGGCCACCAGCCCTCGTTGGCGCCGGGCAGGATCGCGCTCACCCCGGGCGGGGCGAGCCAGCCGCCGAGGAAGAGCGTGACGGACACGGCCGCGACGGTGCACATGTTCACGTACTCCGCGAGGAAGAACATCGTGAACTTCATGGACCCGTACTCGGTCATGAAGCCGCCGACGATCTCGCCCTCGCCCTCCGCGAGGTCGAAGGGCAGCCGGTTGGTCTCGCCGACCATCGTCACCAGGTAGATGAGGAAGGACGGCAGGAGCAGCACGGCGAACCAGAGCCCGCGCTGGGACTCGACGATCCCCGACGTGGTGAGGGTGCCGGACATGATGAAGACCGCGACGAAGGACAGGCCCATCGCGATCTCGTAGCTGATCACCTGGGCGGAGGCGCGCAAGCCGCCGAGCAGGGCGTACGGCGACTGGGACGCCCAGCCGCCGAGCACGAACCCGTACACGCCGAGCGCCGCGGTGGCCAGGACGACCAGGGCGGCGATGGGCAGGTCGGTGAGCTGGAGCGGGGTGGTGACCCCGAACATGTTCACCTCGGGCCCGATCGGGATGACCGAGAACGCGATGAACGCGGGCACGGCCGCGATCATCGGCGCGGCGATGTAGACGAACCGGTCCACCCCGCGCGGGATCAGGTCCTCCTTGAGGGAGAGCTTGATGCCGTCGAAGAGGGACTGGAGGAGGCCGAAGGGGCCCATCCGGTTGGGTCCGTGGCGCTGCTGCATGCGGCCCATGACCTTGCGGTCGGCCATGATCATCATCAGCACGCAGAGCATGAGGAAGACGAAGATCGCCAGGGCCTTGATCGTGGTGATCCACCACGGGTCGTTGCCGAAGGCGCCCAGCGTCTCCTCCGAGGCGAGCTGGAGGGCGCCCGTGTGGACGGCGGGGCTCACTGCTGCCTCCCGGCGGTGTGGTGGGACGCGCCCGCGGAGTCGGGCGCGGACAGGATGACCGTGTCCCCGGCGCCGCTGCCGAGGTCGCGGCGGACGACGCAGCCGCGGGCGTTGGCCGGGAGCCAGACGACGCGGTCGGCGATGTCGGCGACGACGACCGGGACGGTGACGGAGCCGTGGGCGCCGGTGACGCCGAGCATCCCGCCGTCGGGGACCCCGACCTCGTCCGCGGTGGCCCTGGACAGGTAGGCGCGGGGCGGCCGGGCGGTGCCGGCGAGGAACGGCTCGCCGTCCTCCATGCGCCCGGTGCCGAGCAGCTGCCGCCACGTGGACAGGACGGCCTGCCCGGCCTCCGGCTCGGGCACGGCGACCGGCCGGGTGGAGGGACCGGAGGGCCGGTTCCCCGTCCACAGGCCCAGTTCGAGCAGTTCGCGGTAGGCGGACGCGGCGTCGGGCAGGCCCAGGTGCACGTCCATGCCGTCCGCGACGGCGGAGAGGACCCGCAGGTCGGAGAGGGCTCCGGGGACCTTGAGCGCGTCGCCGAAGGGCCGGTGGCGGCCCTCCCAGTTGACGAAGGTGCCGGACTTCTCCGCGACGGCGGCGACGGGGAGGACCACGTCGGCGCGGTCGGTGACGTCGCTCGCGCGCAGTTCGAGGCTGACGATGAACGGCACCCTGGCCAGGGCCGCGCGGGCGGCGTCCGGGTCGGGCAGGTCGTCCAGTTCGACCCCGGCGACGACCAGGGCGTCGAGCTCCCCGGCCGCGGCGGCGGCGATGATCGCGGCGGTGTCGCGGCCCGGCCGTTCGGGCAGGGACCCGACGTTCCAGGCGCGGGCGACCTCGGCGCGGGCGGCGGGGTCGGCCACGGGGCGTCCGCCGGGCAGCAGGCCCGGCAGCGCCCCGGCGTCGACGGCGCCGCGCTCCCCGGCCCGGCGCGGCACCCAGACGAGCCGGGCTCCGGTGCGCCGGGACAGGGCGGCGGCGGCGGTGAGCGCCCCGGGGACGGCGGCGAGCCGCTCCCCGACGGCGATGACCGCGCCCTCCTGGCCGATGGCCTCCACGACCTCGGGGTGGTCGACGTCGAGGGCGTTGAGGACGCGGCCCTCGTCGCCGGGCACGGCGCGGACGAGCGTGCCGTCGGTCTTGGTCAGGCCCAGGCTGGCGTGCGAGGCGACCGAGAAGACCTTGAGCTTGCGCTTGCGGGCGCCCTTGCGCAGGCGCAGGAACGTGGAGGGCGACTCGTCCTCCGGCTCGAACCCGGCCAGGAGCACGGCGGGCGCCTTCTCCAGGGCGGTGAAGTCCACGCCGACGGGGGTGCCCGCGACGTGGGCGGCCAGGAACGCGGCCTCCTCCTCGGAGTGGTCGCGCGCGCGCATGTCCACGTCGTTGGTGCCGAGGGCGACCCGCGCGAACTTGGCGTAGGCGTAGGCGTCCTCGTAGGTGAGGCGGCCCCCGATGAGCACGCCGACCCGGCCGCGCGCCGCGGCCAGGCCCTGCCCGGCGAGGGTGATCGCCTCGGACCAGGACGCGAACTCCAGGGCCTTGGTCTCCTCGTCGCGGACGAGGGGGCGGGTGAGGCGGTCGGGCTGGGTGGCGTAGGTGAACGCCCACCGGCCCTTGTCGCAGTTCCACTCCTCGTTGACCTGCGGGTCGTCACCGGCGAGGCGGCGGGTGACCTTGCCCCGGCGGTGGTCGGTGCGCTGGGCGCAGCCCCCGGCGCAGTGCTCGCACACGCTGGGGGTGGAGACCAGGTCGAAGGGCCGGGACCGGAACCGGTAGGCGGAGCCGGTCAGGGCGCCCACCGGGCAGATCTGCACGGTGTTGCCGCTGAAGTAGGAGTTGAAGGCCTCGCCGTCGGCGATGCCGACCTGCTCCTGGGCCCCGCGCTCCATCAGCTCGATGAGCGGGTCCCCGGCGATCTGCGCGGCGAACCGGGTGCAGCGGGCGCACTGGATGCAGCGCTCCCGGTCGAGCAGCACGCCGGTGGACAGCGGGATCGGCTTGGGGAAGGTGCGCTTGACGTCGACGAAGCGCGTCTCGCCCCGCCCCGTGGACACGGCCTGGTTCTGGAGGGGGCACTCGCCGCCCTTGTCGCAGACCGGGCAGTCCAGCGGGTGGTTGATGAGCAGGAACTCCATGATCCCGCGCTGGGCCTTCTCCGCCACCGGCGAGGTGAGGTGGGTGTTGACCACCATCCCCTCCATGACGGTGATGGTGCAGGAGGCCTGCGGCTTGGGCATGCCGCGGCCGTTGCCCATGTCGGGGATCTCGACCAGGCACTGGCGGCAGGCGCCGACCGGGTCGAGGAGCGGGTGGTCGCAGAACCTCGGGATCTGGATGCCGAGGAGTTCGGCGGCCCGGATCAGGAGGGTGCCCTTGGGCACCTGGATCTGGAACCCGTCGATGGTGACGGTGATCAGGTCCTCGGGCGGCGGCGCCGGCGCCGATCCGCCGGAGGAGTTGGAGGTGACGGTCACTGGTTTCCTCCCGTCGCGGCCGGGCGGTCGCCCCACAGGGTGGACTTGGCGTGGTCGAACGGGCAGCCGCCCTGTTCGACGTGGTCGATGTACTCCTGGCGGAAGTGCTTGATGGAGGACATGACCGGGCTGGTCGCTCCGTCGCCGAGGGCGCAGAACGAGCGGCCGAGCAGGTTGTCGCAGATGTCGAGGAGCTTGTCGAGGTCGGCCTCGGTGCCCTCGCCGCGCTCGATGCGGTCCAGGACCTGGACCATCCAGTAGTTGCCCTCGCGGCAGGGCGTGCACTTGCCGCAGGACTCGTGCGCGTAGAAGGCGATCCACCGGCCGACGGCGCGGACCACGCAGGTGGTCTCGTCGAAGACCTGGAGCGCCCGGGTGCCGAGCATGGACCCGGCCGCCCCGACCGACTCGAAGTCGAGCGGGGTGTCCAGGTGCTCGTCGGTGAAGATGGGCGTGGAGGAGCCGCCGGGGGTCCAGAACTTGAGGCTGTGCCCGGCCCGCACCCCTCCGGCCATGTCGAGGAGTTCGCGCAGGGTGATCCCGAGCGGCGCCTCGTACTGGCCGGGCCGGGTGACGTGCCCGGACAGGGAGAAGAAGCCGAAGCCGGCGGACTTCTCGGTGCCCATGGACGTGAACCACTCGGCGCCGTTGGCGACGATGCCGGGGACGCTGGCGATGGACTCGACGTTGTTGACCACGGTGGGCGAGGCGTAGAGCCCGGCCACGGCGGGGAACGGCGGCTTGAGCCGGGGCTGGCCCCGGTAGCCCTCCAGGGAGTCCAGGAGGGCGGTCTCCTCGCCGCAGATGTAGGCGCCCGCCCCGGCGTGGACGACGACGTCGAGGTCGAAGCCGCTGCCGAGGATGTCCCGGCCGAGCAGCCCGGCCTCGTAGGCGTCGGCGACGGCCTTGCGCAGGCGGCGGATGACGTGGACGACCTCGCCGCGCACGTAGATGAAGGCCTGGTGGGACTTGATCGCGTACGACGCGATCGCCACGCCCTCCACCAGCACGTGCGGGTTGGCGAGCATGAGCGGGATGTCCTTGCAGGTGCCCGGCTCGGACTCGTCGGCGTTGACGACGAGGTAGCGCGGGTTGGGGTTGTCCTTGGGCAGGAAACCCCACTTCATCCCGGTGGGGAACCCGGCGCCGCCGCGGCCGCGCAGGCCGGACTGCTTGACCAGGTCCACGATGGCGTCGGGTTCCATGGCCAGGGCCGTGCGCAGCGCGTCGTAGCCGCCGGTGGCCTGGTACCCGTCGAGGGTGAAGGAGTCGGTGCGGTCCCAGTTGCGGGACAGGATCGGGGTCAGGGTGGTCACTTGGCGCCCTCCTCACCCTGGTCGCGGGCGGGAAGGTTCGCGGGGTCGGGCGCGGTCCAGCCGTTGCGCCGGGCCACGTCGAGTCCGGCGAGCGAGGCGCCCGCCGCCTGGACGCCCTCGCCGGCGCGGCCGTCGTCGAACCCGGCGAGCACGCGGGAGGCCTGCTTCCAGGTGCACAGGCTCGCGGGGCCGCGCGTGGGGGCGACGTCGTTGCCGAGCCGCAGGTCGTCGACCAGCCGCTTGGCGGTGTCGGGCGTCTGGTTGTCGAAGAACTCCCAGTTGACCATCACGACGGGGGCGAAGTCGCAGGCCGCGTTGCACTCCAGGTGCTCCAGCGTGACCTTGCCGTCCTCGGTGGTCCCGTTGTGGCCGACCCCGAGGTGGTCCTTGAGGGACGCGAAGATCTCGTCGCCCCCCATGACCGCGCACAGGGTGTTGGTGCACACGCCCACCTGGTAGTCGCCGCCGGGGCGGCGGCGGTACATGGTGTAGAACGTGGCGACCGCGTTGACCTCGGCGAGGGTGATGCCGAGCTGGTCGGCGCAGAAGCGCATCCCGGCCGTGCTCACGTGCCCCTCCTCGGACTGCACCAGGTGCAGCAGGGGGAGCAGGGCGGAGCGCTGCCGGGGGTAGCGGGCGATGATCTCCTTGGCGTCCGGTTCCAGACGGGCCGTGACCTCGTCGGGGAACCTCTCGCGCACGACCTGCGCGCTGTCCGCGCTGTCGGGTGTGGTGTCGTTCTGGCTCACCGGTCCACGCCTCCCATCACCGGGTCGATACTGGCCACGGCCGCGATCACGTCCGCCACCGTGCCGCCCTCGCACATGGCGGCGACGGCCTGCAGGTGCGTGAACGAGGGGTCGCGGAAGTGCACGCGGTGGGGGCGGGTGCCCCCGTCGCTGACCGCGTAGCAGCCGAGTTCGCCCTTGGCGCTCTCGACGGCCGCGTAGGCCTGGCCGGCGGGCACCCGGAAGCCCTCGGTGACCAGCTTGAAGTGGTGGATGAGGGCTTCCATGGAGCCGCTCATGATGTGCGCGATGTGGTCGGGCGAGTTGCCCAGGCCGTCGGGGCCGAGCGCCAGCTTGGCGGGCCAGCCGATCTTGGCGTCCTGGATCATCACCGGGCCGGGAGCGAGCTTGTCCAGGCACTGCTCGATGATCTTCAGGCTCTCCTCCATCTCGGCGATGCGCACCCGGTAGCGGGCGTACACGTCGCCGCCGTCGGAGACGGGGACGTCGAACTCGTAGCCCTCGTAGCCGCAGTAGGGCTTGGACTTGCGCAGGTCGAACGCGAGTCCGGAGGCGCGCAGCAGCGGCCCGGTGACGCCGAGCGCCATGCAGCCGGGCAGGTTGAGGTAGGCGACGTCCTTGGTGCGGGCGAGGTAGACGGGGTTCTCGTCCAGGAGCTTGCGCATGATCTGGATGCGCTTGGGCATCTCCTTGAGCAGCTCCCGGACCTGGCCGACCGCGCCGGGCGGCAGGTCCTGCGCCACGCCGCCGGGGCGGACGTAGGCGTGGTTCATCCTCAGGCCGGTGACCAGCTCGAAGACGTCCAGGATCATCTCGCGCTCACGGAACCCGTTGGTCATGACCGTGGTCGCGCCGAGTTCCATGCCGAACGTCGCCATCGCCACGAAGTGGGAGGCCATCCGGTTGAGCTCCATCATCATCACGCGGATGACGCTGGCGCGCTCGGGGACGCGCTCGGTGATGCCGAGCAGTTTCTCGACCGCCAGGCAGTACGCCGTCTCGTTGAAGAGCGGCGTCAGGTAGTCCATGCGGGTGACGAACGTGGTGCCCTGCGTCCACGTCCGGTACTCCATGTTCTTCTCGATACCGGTGTGCAGGTAGCCGATACCGACGCGTGCCTCGGTGCAGGTCTCACCGTCGAGGGTGAGGATCAGGCGGAGGACGCCGTGGGTGGACGGGTGCTGGGGGCCCATGTTGACGACGAGGCGTTCGGCGCTGGTGGCCTGCGCCTTCTCGATGACGTCGTCCCAGTCCCCGCCGGAGGCGTCGATGTAGTCCTCGGTGACGGTCATGCCGTGCCTCCCTTCGTGGCTGAGTGGCTGTGGGTGCTGGCGGTCACGTGTAGGACCTCCGCTCGTCCGGCGGGGGCACGGTGGCTCCCCGGTACTCCACGGGGATGCCGCCCAGCGGGTAGTCCTTGCGCTGCGGGTGTCCGCGCCAGTCGTCGGGCATCTGGATACGGGTCAGCGCGGGGTGGCCGTCGAAGACGATGCCGAAGAAGTCCCAGGCCTCGCGCTCGTGCCAGTCGTTGGTCGGGTAGACCGACACGATCGACGGCACGTGCGGGTCGGCGTCGGGGCAGGTGGTGATGACGCGGATCTCGCTGTTGTGGCTGATGGAGCGGAAGTGGTAGACCGCGCGCAGTTCCCGGCCGGTGTCGGCGGGGAAGTGCACTCCTGTCACCCCCGTGCACAGCTCGTAGCGCAGGGCCGGGTCGTCGCGCAGCACGCGCGCCAGTTCCAGGAGCGCCTCGCGGCGCACGTGGAAGGTGAGTTCGCCGAGGGCGACCTCGACGCGCTCCACCGCCCCGGCGTCCTCGCCCAGGGCGGCCTCCAGGTCGTCGGCCACCCTGTCGAAGTCCGCGGTGCGCGGGTCGTCGGGGTCGGTGTAGGGGCGCGGGCTGTTCGCGGGAGCGCTCCCCCTGACCTGGAGGCCCCCGAAGCCGGAGGTGTCGCCCCCGGTGGAGCCGCCGAACATGCCGGTCCGCTTGACCGGGGCGGCCAGCCGCTCGCGTCCCTGCTTCTCGGGCAGGTCGGCGGCTTCCTCGTTGCGCTCTTTCTCGCTCATGTCAGTCCCTCGTCACCACGGGCAGCGACCGGCGGAGCATCCGCTCCTCGATCTCGGTGATCTCCAGCTCCCGGTGGGCGCCGAGCTTGGTGTTCTGGACCTTGTCGTGCAGCTTGAGCACGGCGTCGAGGAACATCTCCGGCCTGGGCGGGCAGCCCGGCAGGTAGATGTCGACCGGGACGACGTGGTCCACGCCCTGCACGATCGCGTAGTTGTTGAACATGCCGCCGCTGGAGGCGCACACGCCCATCGCGATGACCCACTTGGGCTCGGGCATCTGGTCGTAGATCTGGCGCAGGACGGGGGCCATCTTCTGGCTGACGCGTCCGGCGACGACCATGAGGTCGGCCTGGCGCGGGGTGGCGCCGAACTTCTCCATGCCGAACCGGGCCAGGTCGTAGTGGGGGCCGCCGACGGCCATCATCTCGATGGCACAGCAGGCGAGCCCGAACGTGGCGGGCCACATGGAGCTCTTGCGGGCCAGGCCCACGACCTGCTCGACGGTCGTGAGCGCGATTCCGCTGGGGAGTTTCTCTTCGAGTCCCATCAGCTGCGGACCTCCTCCGGGCTGGGCTGGGCGAGCTGCCGTGTCTGGGCGGGGCGCGCGGTGGTCGTCAGTCCCATTCGAGCCCCCCGCGGCGCCACTCGTAGGCGTAGGCGATGGAGACGTTCACCAGGAAGAGGACGATCGCGACCAGTCCGAACCAGCCGAGGGCGTCGAAGTGGACGGCCCAGGGGATGAGGAAGATGATCTCGATGTCGAAGATGATGAACATCATGGCCGTCATGTAGTACTTGACGGTGAAGCGGCCGCCGCCGGCGGGCTGCGGGGTCGGCTCGATGCCGCATTCGTAGGCCTGCATCTTGGCCCGGTTGTAGCGCTTGGGGCCCATGACCGCCCCGGCCACCATCGACACCACCACGAACGCGGCGCCGATCCCGCCGAGCACGAATATCGGTGTGTAGAGCTCCACGGGTCACCCTCCTTCTGGCTGGTCGGCACGCTCGCGCATGCTTGTGATTGCTTTCACTAGCTCATCTCTTCGGTCGTCCCGTGCTGTCCTGTTGTGGCGCCGGACCCGACCGCCCGGCCGCGTGGTCCCGGTGCTCCGCGCCCGGTCCCCCGGGGCGGGCGGCTCCGGGAACGGGGCCGCCCGGCCCGCGGAGCGGCTAGGCCGCGGGGGCGATCCTGGTCAGGCCGTTGATGACCCGGTCCATGGCGTCGCCCTGCGTGGGGTCGGTGAGGTTGGCGAGCATCTTCAGCGCGAACTTCATGAGCGTGCGCTGGCGCAGGCCGTACCTGGTCGCGTACTTCATGAACTCGGGCTGGCCGATGACCTTCACGAAGTAGCGTCCGAGCGTGTAGTAGCCGCCGTAGGTGTCGGCGAGCACGTCGGGGTAGCTCAGCAGGGCCCGCTCGCGGGTCTGCTGGGTGGGCCGCCCGTGCGCCTGCACGATGACGTCGGCGGCGATGTTGCCGGCCTCCATGGCGTAGGCGATGCCCTCGCCGTTGAAGGGGTTGACCATGCCGCCGGCGTCGCCGACGAGCATGAGCCCCCGCGAGTAGTGCGGCACCCGGTTGAAGCCCATGGGCAGGGCCGCGCCGCGGATGGCGCCCTTCTGGTTGTCCTCGGTGAAGCCCCACTCCTCGGGCATGGACTCGGTCCAGCGGCGCAGGAGCTTGCGGTAGTCCACGTCCTGGAAGGAGGCGGTGGAGTTGAGGATGCCCAGGCCGACGTTGCTGGTGCCGTCGCCGACGCCGAAGACCCAGCCGTAGCCGGGCAGGAGGACGTCCTTGTCGCCGCTCCTGTCCCACAGCTCCAGCCAGGACTCCAGGTAGTCGTCCTTGTGGCGGGGGCTCTCGAAGTAGGTGCGCACGGCCACGCCCATGGGGCGGTCGTCGCGCTTGCGGATGCCCATGGCGACGGACAGCCGGGAGGAGTTGCCGTCGGCGGCCACGACCAGCGGGGCCCGGAAGGTCACGGGCTCGCGGTCGGCGTCCTTGGCGCGTACCCCGACGATGCGGTTGCTGCGCTCGTCCATGAGGGGGCCGGTGACGTTGGTCCGCTCCAGGAGTTTGGCCCCGGCGGCGACCGCGCGGTCGACCAGGATCTGGTCGAAGTCGAAGCGGGTGCGGACGAGTCCGAAACCGGGGTACGCGGCCAGGTCGGGCCAGGGGAGTTCGAGGCGGACGCCGGCGCCGACGATGCGCAGGCCGTGGTTCTTGATCCACCCCTCGTCCTCGAAGGTGATCCCCATGGCGGTGAGCTGCTTCACCGCCCTGGGGGTCAGTCCGTCGCCGCAGACCTTCTCCCGGGGGAAGGCGGTCTTCTCCAGGAGCAGGACGTCGAGTCCCGCCTGGGCGAGGTAGTAGGCGGTGGTTGAGCCGGAGGGACCGGCGCCGACGACGATGACGTCGGCGTCGTACTCGGTCCGCTCCCGGCCTCTGGGAGAGGAGGTGGCTGTCTCGCTCACGGGTGGGTCCTCGACTGCTCGCGCGGTGCACCGTGGCGGGCCAGTGCGGGGACGACCCGCTCACGGGGGGTGGTATGGGTGTTGTGGGACTTTCGACATGTCCGGTATAGGGCCATGTGTCCTGCGCCTCGTGGCCTTGTGAAGCACTTCACAAGGCTCTTTTCCGCAGTCTAGACCCTTACGCACCGCGAGGCGACCCCCGGGGGGCGCGCTAGACGTGTTATCCCCAAACGGGATATTGGTCCCAGATAGCCCCACTGGACACCTAAAGGCATCACCTTCTGACAAAGGTGCAGCTCATGATTGTTTCCGACACCCCAGGGGACCCAGTGGCAACACAAAAAACCCGGAGAACGCTCCGTTCTCCGGGTTTTGCGTACTTTTTAGCTATAGAAGAAGTATCTGGCTTTCTGAGTGCTATGTCGGTTTCTACTTCTCCCGGAAACCGCGGTGCAGGGCGACGATGCCCGTCGACAGGTTGCGCCAGGCAACCCTGGACCAGCCCGCGTCCTGGAGGTGGCGGGCGAGGTCGGCCTGCTTGGGCCAGGCCATGATCGACTCCGACAGGTAGTCGTAGGACTCGCCCCGGCCGGACACCGCGCCAGCGATCTTGGGCAGGGCGGCCATCAGGTAGGTGGAGTAGAGCTTGTCCACGAACTCCACCGGGATGTGGCTGAACTCGCAGATGACCAGCCGGCCGCCGACCTTGGTCACCCGCAGCAGCTCCCGCAGGGCCTGGTCCACGTCGCTGACGTTGCGCAGGCCGAAGGAGATCGTGACCGCGTCGAAGGTCTCGTCGGCGAAGGGGAGGCTGAGGGCGTCGCCCGCCACGAAGGTCACGCCGCCGGTGGAGGCGCCGCCCCGGCGCTTGGCGCCCGTGGTGAGCATGCCCAGGGAGAAGTCGCACGCGATGACGCGCGCGCCCTTCTTCACGAAGGACTCCGAGGAGGTGCCGGTGCCCGCGGCGAGGTCGAGGACCAGTTCTCCGCTGTAGGCCTCGACGGCGTTGACGACGGCCTTCCGCCAGATCCTGTCCTGTCCCAGCGAGATGACGTCGTTGACGAGGTCGTAGTTTTCGGCGATGCCATCGAACATCGCCGCGACGTCCTGGGGCTTCTTGTCGAGCTTCGCGCGGGTCATGGCACAAGACTAAGGGTGCGCCCCGTGCGGCCGTACCGCTCCCCCGCCCCGCCCACGCCGTGCCTCCCGCCGCCGCGCCCCGGCCGCTTCCGCGGGCGCCCGGCCCGGCGCCCGTGGCCCGGCTCCGTCAGCCGGCCGGCCGGATCTGCCGGAAGCTCTCGGCCATGACCGGGCCGAGATGCCCGACCAGGGCGTATCCGGGCTGTTCCGGCCACGGAAGGGAGTAGAGGAACGACGTGCCGATCACCACGTCCGCCTCGGGGACTCCGCGCGCGCTCTGCGCCTCCAGGAAGCCGAGGACCCCCTCCCAGTCCAGCCCGTGGCTCCCGTCGGAGAGGAACGACGCGACCACCTCCTGGGTGACGTCCCAGAAGAAGACGTGGGGGAGCGAGCCGCCCTCGTTCTCGACGTGGCACTCGTAGTCCTCCGCGAACCAGGGGACCGCGGCCACGAGGTCGGTGACGAGCTTCTGCGACTCCTCGTCCACGAACGGTTTCCCGGCGTCGTCCCTAGGTGAACCGTGCTCCGTCCGCGATGGTCTCGGACGGACCACCCTGCCGTGGCCCAGCGGGGCGCGCCACCGGTTTTCCGGCGCGGGCGGGCCGTCGCGCCCCCTGCCCCGCGAAGACCCCCGTGGTCCCGGGGGCGGGCCCCGATACCGGCGCGGATGAATTCGGGCGTACTCCCGAGCACATTACGGAAGACCGTTTCAGCCCCGTCCGGGAGGCGGCGGGGAGAAGGACGTACTCATGGGTAGGAATTCCCCGACCTCGCCTCCCTTCCGGCCCCGCAGGGGAGAATAGGGGCGCGCGACGGGGATGATTCCCGAACCGCGCGCGGCTACCGTGCGTCCTATCCCCCGGAGGAGGACTCCGGCGAGAGGAGGGGTGGAAGTGAAGTTCGACGTGGTCGACCCGAGCGACGAACAGGCCGTCCCCGACGAGGAGGCGGCCCCCGACGAGCCGGTGGCCGGGGACGAGCCCCTGCCCCCGGGGGTCCATCCCCGGCTGGACCGGGCCGCCCGCCGGATGCACGCCCGGGTCGGCGCCGACCTCGGTACCCTCGGCGAGAGCCTGAACCGCCTGCACGCGCACATCGAGACCGCGCGGAGCCGCGGGGCGGAGGACGCCCCGCCGGCCCCGCCGCCCACGAACTTCCGGGCGGGCGCCTTCTCCCGCCCCCCGTCCCCCTGATCCCCGTCCTGGTGAGGAGAACCCCGTGTCAGCCTGGAACATCCTGCCGTCCGAGGTCGGCGGCGTCCTGTCCACCGTCGCCGGGCACATCGGCGAGGAGGGCGGCAGCGAGGGCCTGGTCGGCTCCATGACCTCGACCGAGACCCTGCTCACGAGCATCAGCGGCGAGGCGAACAGCGCCCCCGTCAGCATGGCCCTGGGCGAGTTCGCCGAGTACAACTTCGGCCTCATGGGCGACATGGCCGGGGTGACGGTCAGCGCCGTCACCGGGGCCAGCGAGGCCACCACGCACTACGTCAACGGCAACCTGGAGATGGCGGCCGAGGCCCAGCAGAACGCCGGCGTGGTCCCCGAGCCGGAACCCGAGCGCCCGGTGTACGGCCCCTACCTCCCCTAGGCGTCCCTCCCCCGGCCCCTGATCACGGCCCCGTTCGTCCTCCCCGGTCCCGCACCCCGGAGACCCCTACCCCGAACCACTCCGGATCCCAGATGGAGACGTCCACGTGACCGAGATGTGCACGCCCACCGGCGGCCTGATCAACCCCTCGATGTTCCCCGTCCCCACCGCCGACCCCGCCGAGCTGGAGACCCTGGCGGGGCAGCTCCGCACGGCCGGGACGACGGTGTCCGGGATCGGGGCCGACATCAAGAGCGCGTGGTCGGACCTCTCCGGCTGCTACACCGCGCCCGAGTCCGGGACCCTGCTCGCGGCGGTCGACTCCGTCGCGACCGACGGGGACTCGGTGGAGACCTCGACGGGCAAGGCGGCCACGGCCCTGGAGACCTTCGCCGAGTCCGTGCGCGACATCAAGGCCAAGTGGGCGACCCTCACGACCGACTCGAACGCCTTCCTCAACTCCATCGACACCAGCAACGACGACTGGAAGCAGGCCGACGGCTTCTGGAACCGGCTCGTCGGCAACGAGAGCGAGAAGGTCGGGGAGCACCAGGCCCTCCTCGACCGCGCCGACGCCCTGCGCCAGGAGTACGAGCAGGCGGAGCGGGACTGCGCGAACGCCATCAACGCCGACATCCCCGGCCGCACGAACTTCGTCTCCGCGAACGCGGACGGCAGCCCTCCCGGGGAGAACGAGTACCAGCACGGGTTCGACGGCTACCTCGGCGACGTCGACATGGCGTGGGGCGGCTCCCAGGAGACCGACCACGGCTGGTGGGTGGACGCGGGGTCCGCGGTCAAGGACTTCGGGGTGGGCATCGCCGAGGACGTCGGCGGCTTCGTCGGCATCCACAACTCCGACGGCTGGTTCCAGGGCAACTGGGGCGACAACCTGTGGGAGTACCACGAGGGCAACCTCCAGTCGGCCGCGTCGCTGGTGGGCATGTACGACGCCGAGAACGACAGCTGGGGCTTCCAGGGCTGGGAGCGCACCGGCGAGATCGCGGGCGGGGCGTGGAAGGACGCCGCGCACGCGGTGGTGCCGTGGGAGGAGTGGGGCGAGCGGCCCGGCTACGTGATCGGCACGGCGCTGCTCAACATCGGCGCGACGGTGGGCGGCGTGGCCCTGTCCGCGACCGGTGTGGGCGCGGTCGTGGGCGCGCCGCTGCTGGCGTGGCGCGGTTCGGCGATGCTCAACCGGATGGGCGGCGACGGCCCGGACGTGAACACACCGGACGTGCCGGAGTTCGACGTGAACAACCTCAACCTCGGCATCCCCGGTCGGTTCGGCGGCAGCGGCTCGCCCACGTTCGACTTCGACATGAGTGATCTCGACACCAGCTCCTTCAGCCCGTCGCAGCTCGGCGAGATGCGGGCGGCGCTGGACCGGATCAACACCGGCGGGACCGACCCCGTCCCGGACGGGACGCCGGACAACCGCCGGGTCACCCCGGTGAACGACAGCGGCGACGACGGCGCGGACACGGGCAACCCGCCCCGGAACCGCGACGCCACCGCGGACCAGCTCCAGGCCACGGACGACTTCCTGGACATCGTCAACAGCCCGGAGAACGCCGACTTCGGACGCGAGGTCACCCAGCGCAACCAGGCCGAGATCGACGAGGTCGACCGCAACGCCAAGACCGCCCCGAACCGCGGGGGCTCGTGGGAGGGCAACGACGTCGAGTCCGACCGGCCCGACCTGGAGAACGACCCGGCACGGGTCCCGGTCACGCCGCGCGGCGACACGATGGAGGCCGACAGGCCGCACGACACCTCGGCGGAGGACGTGTACCGGCTCACCGGCACGGGGCCGCAGGACTTCGACTCCCGCGTGGACACGGGCGACACGGGCAACGGCAACGAGACGCAGAACCGTACGCCCACGGTCACCAACAGCGTCGACAACGGCAACGCCGGTGTCGACGCCGACACCCGCGGCGGGACGGCCTCGGCCGACGGCGGCGGGACGAGCTCGGCCGACGGCGGCGGGAACGGTTCCGGTCGGGGCCCGGTGTCCTCGAACCAGGTCGGCGGCACGGGTTCGGGGAGCGGTCACGGCGGTTCGGGCGGCCCGGACGCCAGCGGCGACCTGGACCTCTCCGGCGGCTCCGACGACGGACCCTCGCTCACGGACAAGCCGGAACTGCGCCGGGACAGCACGGACCCCGCCGATCGGGCCCTCCTGCCCGGGAACGGGCAGCGCTTCGGCGAAGGCGTCCAGCTGGACGGCAACAGCGTCTACACGCTCGTCGAGGCGGACGGGGTCCGCAAGACCCAGTACGTCACCGACGAGCACGGGAACATCCGGGAGATCCGCGCGGACTCCTCCCACTGGAACTCCAGGCACCCCGAGTTCCTGAGGCCGCGGCCCGACATGACGTACAAGGTGGACGGCTACACGTACGAGACCGACTCGCTGAGCCGGACCGTGTCGGTCGAGGGGGACCTGGACTCCCGCACCAACGTCCGCAACGACGACGAGCAGAGCAAGGTCAACGACCGCGGGTCGAACTACTACGAGCAGCTCAACGAGAAGCTCAAGGACGACTTCGAGGCGGAGCACGGGCGCCGGCCCGGGCCCGGCGAGGTGCCGGAGTACGAGGCCATCCAGTGGGACGGCGGACACCTCATCGGCTACGCGGAGTTCTTCGGAATCGGTGAGCGCCTCAACCAGGTTCCGATGCGCTTCGACGTGAACCAGAACCGGGTCGGGACCGCCCTTCCCGATATCCCCGAGAATCTGAGGGGCACTATCGACGGGAGCTACCGCAACATCGAGCGCTCCTGGAACGGTATCTTGACCAAGAAGGACAAGTGGCACGGGTTCAGCAACCCGAAGTTCAACGACGGGACGTGGGACGCGGCTCTCGCGCTGAACCCGACCAAGCCGACCATCCACGCCAAGGTCACCAGCGTCTACGACCCGAACATGCCTCAGGTTCCGGACCCGGCGAACCCGGGGCAGATGCTCCCGCCGCCGCCCACCAAGCTGGTCGTGGAATGGCAGCTCAACGGGGTGGACATGAAGCCGCAGGAATACAACAACGTGCCGCCCCTCAAGAAATAGGGAGAAAGTTCGTTCAATGGTTACCCACCTCTTCAAAAAAGGCCATCTGGACCCCGCTGCGCAGCAGCGGGCCCTCAAGGACATCGGTCAGAAGATCGTCTCGGTGGTCCCGAAGGAGTGGGAGCGGATCACGTACACGAGGGAAGCCGTCATCGATCACGCGACGAGCATCGTCGTCGTGGAGCTCCAGGACGGCACGTCGGTCAGGAAGTCGCCGCCTCCGTCCATCAGCCTGGTGGCCGACGACCTGCGGGCGGGGATGTACCAGGAGGGCAAGGGCACCTGGTTCTCCATGGAGTACGTCATCACCCGGCCCGGCAAGTTCGCGGTCAACTACAACTACGACGACGACCCGGGCATCACCTTCCCCACCGCCTTCGGCTTCACCCGAGACCTCGAGTACTTCCCCCGCGACGAGGAGAACATCCCCGGCTGGCTCCGCGAGAAGCTGGTCGAGGAAGCCGAGGGACGCGCCACGGAGTGACCCCGTCCGGGCCGGGGCGGTCCCCGCACGAGGGGACCGCCCGGACGACGGGTCGGCCGCCAGAACCCCTGCCGCACCGGAACTTCCGTGAACCGAACGGAAGAAGTACGGATCGTAACCGGCGAACAGGAAGCGTCGGCCCGCCCGGGGCCGCGTCCGCCGACACCAGGGAGTGGCAGCATGGCCGAGGTCCGCTTGGAGATGGGCGAGCACCCGCTGTCCCCGCAGACGCGCCGACGCTTCCCGTGGGCGCGCAGGCAGCCCCCGTACACCCGCGCCGAGCTCAACCAGGTCGTGGCGGAGGCCGATGCCGTGAAGCGGGAGTGGCTCTCCGCCCGCGCCGAGCTCAGCGGCCTGGTGCCGCGCCTGGAGGAGTGCGAGCGGGCCGCACGGGCGGCGGCCCCGGATTCCCGGGGGACGGCCGGGGAGGTCGCGGGCTTCCTCGCCCGGGGCAGGACGCTGCTCGCGGCGGGGGACGATCCCGAGCGGGTGGCCGGATACGCCGACGCGGGCAGGAGGTCCTTCGGCGAGCTGCTCCGCCTCCTGGCGCGCGGCGTCCGGCCCGCGGAGATGAGGGCGCTCAACGCCGTCGGCCGCATGCGTGCGGGCACCGAGACCCTGCGCACGTCGCTCACCCGCATGCGCGTTCTGTGCGACCGGGCGGAACAGGCCGGGGCCCGCTGGCCGGGAGGGTGGACCGCGGCCGGACCCTCGGCGTCGGGCACGCCGTCCGGAGCCGTGCGCGGGGTACTCGCGGACCGGCCGGTCACGCGCGCCGGTGGCGGGCGCGGAGCCGGGGCCCCCGCTCCGGCGCCGCCCTCCCCCCGCAGGCGCGTCCCGGCGAACGGCTCCGGGGAGCACCGGGTCGCCCGGTCCCGCTGACCGCCCCGCCCCCCGACGCGGGTCCGGCTCGGCTGGTCCGGGGCGGTGACGCGTCGGTGCGGAGCGGCCCCCGGGTGCGCGGAGGCCCCGTCACGGGACCGTGCGGGGATCAGCGGGCCGGACGGGAGGCGTTCCCGGGGCGCGACCACCCCATCGCGACTACTCTTGGTCGTTCGACGAACCCTCCGAGTGATCGACCGTGGAGAGACATGCGCCTGCGAACCCTTCTGGCCGCCACCGCCCTCACCGCCGCCGCGCTGGCGGTCGGCGCCGGCACTGCCGTCGCCGACGAGACCCTCGACCAGGCCTGTGCGGCCGTGGGCGGGGTGCTCGACCACCCCCTCTCCCCCGTCTCGCTCAACACCACCACGAGCCTCCCCGTGGACTGCCTCGTGGCGCCGTAGCCCGGCCGCCCGCCGGGGCCGACCGTTCCCGCCGTACCCGCCGGCCCCGCCCCCGCGAGGGCCGGCGGGCGTTCATCCCCCCGTGCCCAGCACGGCCATGAGCCGGGCGATCGTGGCCGCCTCCTCCCGCGCCCCGATCTCCAGGGCGCGGTCGTGGACCTGCCGCAGGGTGGAGACGACCTCCTCCAGCGGCGGCACCGGGACGGCCAGCTGCTCGACCAGGGTCCTCGGGTAGCGCCGGTGCCCCCCGAGGGTGCGGAACGACATGAGCCGCCCCTCCCCCTCCCAACGGATGAGGGTCTTGGGGTCGACGCCGAGGACGCGCGAGGCCTCGCGCGGGGTCAGCAGCCTCTCCGCCGGTCGTGCGGGAACCTCTGGGGCGGGGTCCTCCGGGGCCCGCTCCGCCACCGGTCTCCCCTGTTCCTGTCGCGTCGTCACGGGCGCCACCTCAGATCCGGGCCTGCGGCCGGTCGAGCTCGAACCACACGGTGGTGCGGTTCCGGTCGTGGAAGGTCCCCCACCTGGCCGCCTGGACGTGCACGAGGCGCAGGCCGAGCCCGCCCTGCCTCTCCAGGTCGAGGGGGCGTACGTGCGGGGTGGAGCCGGCCTCGCCGCGCGGCCCCTGGTCGACGACCTTCAGCTGGACGCGGTCGGGAAACCGGTGGACGGTCACGGTCACGTGCCCGCCCTCGTCCCCGCTGCGCGAGTGGGTGATGGCGTTGTTGAAGAGTTCGCTGACCAGGTACTGGGCGACGTCGGCGGTCGCGGGCGGCAGGACCGTGGCGATGCGCCTGCGCAGGACGGCGGCCTGTTCGGGGCGTCCGGCGACGGCCAGGGCGTGGCAGTCGGGGACCCCGCACGTGCGGTCGAGCACCATCGGCGCACGGTCGTCGGGGTCCGTGACCCGGCGGGGCAGGGGCTCGGAGCCGCCGGTGTCGGGCTCGCGGTTCGGCACAATGCGGATGGCTGGTCGCACCTGTATTCCCTCCCTGGGTCGGCCACTACGCGCGTGGCCCGTGGCACCACCCTGGAGCCGCCCGTGGGCGGGTTCCAGCGAAATCACCGAACGGTCACACTTAGTCGTTACAGGCTCTATCGGGTCGTGTCCTGGTCTTGCATGGGTCGTAGTGGCGATAACCCGGAAATGGGAGTCGTAGTGAGCCTCAAGGCCAACCCCAGGCGCAAGACCCTGGGCAGGAAGATCGCGGCGGCACGGAGCCAGGCCGGAATGACGCAGGGACAGGTGGCCAAGGCGCTGAAGGTCGTCCAGTCCACGGTGTCCGCGTGGGAGAAGGGTCGGCGCAGGCTGCCTTCGGACCGGGCGGAAGAACTCGATGCGCTCTTCGATTGCGGCGGTGCGATAAATCGGGCCTGGAACGCGGCGAACGAGCCCGACGCACTACCGCCCTGGTACACCGAGGTCGGGCAGCTGGAGCGGGAGGCGACCGAACTCCGGGAGTACCAGCCTTTGGTCTTTCCTGGACTTGTTCAGTGCAAGGCCTACGCGCGAGGTCTGCTGGCCGACACAGGACCATGGCGCTCCCAGCAAGAGTTCAAGCAAATGGTCGACTCTCGGGTGGAGCGCCAGGAGGTGCTGGAGAGAGTGGATCTTCCTCTGCTGTCCATCGTGGTGGAAGAGTCGGTTCTCCGTCGAGCTGTTCAGGGAGGGAAGCCGGTACTGATCGAACAGCTCGCTAAGAGCCTTGAGCTGATCGAACGGGGCAAAGTCCGCTTTCAGGTCATTCCTGTCGACGCTGAGTGCCATCCAGGCGCTTCTGGACCGTTCCGGCTCTACACGTTCCCGGAGAAGCCCACGGTTGCCTCAGCTGAGCACATGAAAGGTGAGCAGTTCATGGATGACATGATGCAGGTGCAACACTGCGCGATGCTCTTCGGCATCCTTCAGGCGGAGGCGTTGTCTCCCCGCGCGAGCCGGGAACTGATCAGGAAGGTCAAGGAAGAACTCGATGACGAAGCGTGAGCCCCACTGGCACAAGAGCAGCTACAGCGCCCAGGAGGGAAGCTGCGTCGAGGTCGCGGAGGGGGAGGCCGTCCTGGTCCGCGACACCCAGAACCGAGTACTCGGACACATCGACTACACCGCCGAAGCGTGGGCATCATTCCTGCGCGGGGTGACCACCCACCGCGCCTGAGCCGACGAGGCAGAGGAGCCACCGTGAACGCCTGGCACAAGAGCACCTACAGCGGCGCATCGGGCAGCTGTGTCGAGGTCGCCGAAGGGGAGTCGGTCCTGGTGCGCGACACCGACAACCGGCCCCTCGGCCACATCGACTACACCCCCGAGGCCTGGGCGGCGTTCCTCGGCTCCACCACCCTTCTCCCCTGATCCCGGACACGACGACGGCCGACCAGTCCGCTGGTCGGCCGTTCTCCCGTTCCCGCCCAAGGACGGGGCGCCGCCGCCGCACGCCGTCCGACCGACGCCCTCGCCCTCTGGGTTCACCTGGTCAGTGGTACTCCCACATGACCACTCGCGCGCCCGCGAAGTCCCTCTTCTCCAGGTCGCTGCGCCGGATGATCCAGAACGGGCAGCCTGTGCAATCGGGGTCCGCCTGCATGGGGTACTGCGCCTGGGCCAGCAGGACCCACTCCTCCTCCGCCTTCTCCTCCGGTGACTGCATGATGGGCGGGTCCTGCGGGGAGTAGGCGTAGCCGCCCAGGAGCAGGTCGACAGCCCACACCTGCTTCCGCTTGTCGTGGTGTTCCAGGCCGTGCTGCCGGTAGACCCGTCGGACCTCCGGGTCGTGGAGGGCGTCGTCGCCGTCCGTCGGCAGGCTCAGGACGGTCCGGGCGTAGAGCGGGCGCGGGTCCGTGTGGGGGGTGGCCCAGTACGCGGCCCCCTCCTCGTCCTCGATCTCCCCGATGTCCTCGCGCGGGGGCCGGGGGGACCCTTCCTCCGTGACCGTCCCGGCCGGGACGTACACCACGTAGTCGCCGTCGGCGGGCTCGTCGTCGTCGAGCGGGTCGTGCTTGTTGGCGAAGAACAGCAGGTGCCCGTCCTCCGGCAGCGGGATGTCGAGGGCGTCCCGTGGCAGGGCCGCGCAGTCGACCGACGCGACGAAGTGCGGGTAGGAGCCCCATTCGACGTCCGGGGGAAGGGAGGGAAGTCCTCCGTACCGCCCGGCCAGGACCCCGCCGTCCTCCGCCGAGGACGTCAGCTCGATCTGGGGGCGGGCGAGGCCGAGGGCCAGGTCGATGGCGTGTTCGGGCACACCGGCCTCGCGGGCCGCCTCGCGATACTGCTCAGAACTGTCCATGCCGGACATGCTGCCCCATTCGGCGGACACTCCGGCACGCTCCGCACACGCCCCGGAACCAGGCCCCCGGGTCCCGGCCGGCGACCGCCGAGCCCAACACCCATATCCCCTGATCACAGACATAACGACGGCCGACCGGCGAGCCGATCGGCCGTTTTCTCAACTTTCCCCGCCTTACTTTCCGGTATCTCCCCCACCCCACCCCCCGACCCCCTACTCTCTGTCTCGTCAAGCCCCCTGCATCAAATGACCCCGCAACGGCTGAACACCGTTCGGGGTCGTGGCCAGCAACTCCAACCCTTTAACCACAAGGAATGCCAGCATGCGCCAGTTTAGCGCTGCGGCCCTGACCCCTGCCTTTCGGCTGGTCATGGCCCTGTTCATCGCCCCTCGCGGACGCCACGCCTCCCCCGGGTGGCTGCGTCGCCGCCGGTCCACCCGGGTCCGCCGCTACGCGCCCGTGCCCGTCCCGGCCCTGGCGGCCGCGCCCGACACCGCCACGGCCTCCGCTCCGCCCCCGGTGACACCTCCCCGCCCGGTACGGGACCTGGCTCCCCCGCGCCACACCTGCGAGGCCGGGGACGTCGCCCTCGTCCGGCCCTACTACGAGGCCCACGAGCGCGAGAGCGAGCGCGAACGGGCGCTGCTCCGCGTCCAGGCCGAGGCAAGCACCCGCCTCCACGGCTGGGTCCCCCGGCCCCGCGCCTCCGGCGACCTCCTCGCCGCCCCGTCCCCGCTGCCCCTCTCGGCGTACGGACCGCCGGTTCCGCCCGCCGGGGCCGCAGCCCCGGAGACCTGGGACGACCTGGCAGCCGCCACCCACGGGTGGGGCGGACGGCGGGCCCGTCAGGGGGTCCCGGCATGAGGCCCCACGTCTTCTGGGAGCACCGCGTCTACCCCGGGCACCTGTCCGGACTGGGCGGGGTCCGCGCGGACCTCGCCGCCGACCTGGCCGGGTTCGACCCGGACACGGTGGACACGCTCACCCTCGTCACCAGCGAACTCTTCGCCAACTGCTGCAAGTACACCGACTCCGGCCGCGAGGGCGGCGAGGTCCTGCGCGCGCTGTCCATGCCCGAACCGGGCACCCTGCGCGTGGGCCTGTCCGACTCCGGCGGGGGCGGCGGCGTCCCCGCCGTCCCCCACCACCGGACCGCCGACGAGTGGGAGGGGGCCGAGGGGCAGCGCGGCCTGCTCATGGTCGAGAACCTGGCCTCGGCGTGGGGCCACCACCGGCTCACGCCCTGGGCCGACCTGGGCACCCACGTGTGGGCGTCCCTGACCGTCGACCCGGCCGGGGTGCCGCCGGGCCTGCGCCCCTACGTGTTCACCCGCTGAACCGCCCCGGGGAGTCCCCGTCCCGCCCGCCTCGACGGGGCCCCGGGGGCTCAGCCGGGCAGCGAGTCCCAGAACCGGCGCAGGACGGCCGCGCCCCGCTCGGGGTCCTGGAGCATCCAGTAGTGGGTCAGCCCGTCCAGCTCCTCGTACTCCGCCCCCAGCTTCCGGGCCACGTCCCGGTCCTGGCCCGGGTCGGCCATCGGGTCCCCGGTCGGTGCGAGCACGAGCCCCCGCGCCCGGACGGGCCCCTCGAACTCCCTGCCCCAGTCCGCGTGGAAGTTGGGCCACGCCGACCGATAGAGCGCCAGGATCGCGGCGCTCATCACCTCGTCGTGGGCCCCGTCGACCTCCTGCGCGAGTTCCGCGCTCATGCCCCGGGACCGGAGCACCTCCCCGAAGGTCGCCCCGCTGCCGGGGGCGGCCTCCCGCAGCCCGGCCAGCGACTCCTCCCCCTCGGGGCTCTTCTGCCACAGCGTGGCCGCGTCGTGCCACCGGTACTCGGGGTGCCAGCCGTGGGCGACGTCGGAGACCCAGCTGCGGACCGGGACGTCGTGGGCGGAGACCACGCGCATGGCCAGGTGCGCTCCCCAGTCGTGGCCGACGAGGTCGACGGGCCCGCCGACGGCGCGGAGCTCGTCGGCCAGCCAGGCGGCGTACTCCTCCTTGCCGTGCATGCCGTCCGGTCGGGCGCTGCCGAAGCCGGGCAGGCGCAGGGCCACGGTCGGCCCGGGGATGAGGGCGCGGACGGCGTTCCAGACGGACGGCGTCTCGGGCACGCCGTGGACGAAGACGATGGTCATGCGGTCCCCCACAAGGAAATTGATAAGCTATCGATTTCACCGTAGCACGAAAAGTTGATGAGTTATCAACTTTCTGGACCCGGGGGGCAGCCATGCGGGCGGACGTCGCGCGCAACAACCAGAAGATCTTCGAGAAGGCCCGGGAGGCGGTCGGCGCCGGGGAGACCGACCTCAAGCTCAACGAGCTGGCCCGCCGCGCGGGGGTCGGCGTCGGGACGGTCTACCGCCTCTTCCCCACCCCGCGGGCGATGCTGGAGGCCGTGGTCGAGGAGGCCGTCACCGACCTCAACCGCGTGGCGGCCGAGGCGGAACACGACCCCGACCCCCGCCGCGGCCTGGACGACTTCCTCCGGGCGGCCCTGACCGCGGCGCTCGACCAGCCCGGCCTGTTCGACGTCCTCATCACCGTCGAGGACGAACGGGAGTCCCTGCGCCGGGCCAAGGGCGAACTGGTCGCGGCGGCCTCGCGGCTCCTCGGACGCGCCCGTCCGGAGACGCCCCTGACCGGCGAGAACCTGCTCAAGCTGCTGTGCGGGCTGATCCACGCGATCACCGAGCACCCGGCCGAGCGCCGCCGGGCCGCCGCCGACGCCTACCTGCTCCTGCTCCGGAACGGCCTGGCCCCCGGCCCCTCCGCCTGAGGCAGGACCGGCCCGCCCCGACCACCCTGGCCGGATGCGGGCACAAAGCCCCACGGGGGCGGTTTTCTGGGATCATCGGCCCGTTCGGACACACGACCTCTGGCGGAGCGTGAAGCCATGGCCACCCCCCTGCGCGACGGCGACCCCCTCCGGATCGGCCCCTACCGGCTGGTGGGGCGGCTGGGCACGGGCGGCATGGGGAGGGTGTTCCTGGGGCGCTCCCCGGGCGGACGCCTGGTCGCGGTCAAGACCGTGCACCCCGAACTGGCCGAGGACCCCGAGTTCCGGCGGCGGTTCGCGGCCGAGGCGACCGCCGCGAGGAAGGTGGGCGGGTTCTACACCGCGCAGGTCGTGGACGCCGACCCCGACGCCGACCCGCCCTGGCTGGCCACCGCCTACATCCCCGGCCCCTCCCTCCACCGGGCCGTGGCCGACCACGGACCGCTCCCGGCGGAATCGGTGGCCGTGCTGGGCGCGGGCCTGGCCGAGGGCCTGGCGGCGGTGCACGCCTGCGGGGTGGTGCACCGCGACCTCAAGCCCGCCAACGTCGTCCTCGCCGAGGACGGGCCCCGGCTCATCGACTTCGGCATCGCCCGCGCCCTGGACGCCACGTCCTTCACCCGAACCTCCACGGTGCTGGGGACGGCGGCGTTCATGTCCCCCGAGCAGGCGCGCGCCCTGCCGGTGGGCCCGGCCTCGGACGTGTTCTCGCTGGGGTGTGTGCTGGCCTTCGCCGCCACGGGGCGCAGCCCGTTCGGGCAGGGCCCCGCCCACGCGGTGGCCTACCGGATCGTGCACGAGGCCCCGGACCTGAGCGGTGTCCCGACCACCCTCGCGGCCCTGGTCGCCGGATGCCTGGCGAAGGGGCCCGACGACCGCCCCGGGGTCGGCGGGGTGCTGGAGGAACTGGCCGCGCTCACGGCCTCCCTGCCCGCGCCCGCCCACGAGCGGTGGCTCCCCGAGGAGCTGACCCGGGTCGTCGCCGCGCGCCGGACCCTCGCGCTGACCGCCGTCGTCCCGGCGTCGGACCCCCCGCAGGAGGCCGCCCGGACCGGAGGGGATCCGGGAGGGGACGCCCTTGAGGCGAACCCCCCACAGGAGGCCGCCCCGGCAAGGGGGGTCCCGCACGGGGACGCAGCCCCCGGGGAACGCGCCGCGCGGGCAGGCCGTCCGGCGGGGACCCTCCCGGAGCCGGTTCCGGCGTCCGGCGGCCACCGTGGAACCGCACCGGACCCGCCCGGCGCCCCGCCCCGGGGCGGTCCGGTCGGCCCCGCCGGTCCGCCGGCGCCCCTGCTGGTCCACGAACGCCGCCGCGCACGCGGCGAGGCCCCGCCGCGCCCGCCGCGCGGGGAGCAGGCCGCCGTCCACTGGCTGCTCGTCCTCTTCGCGCTCGCCGCCGCGGTCGCGGTCGTCCACCAGCTCGTCGTGGCGGCCGAATCGGGTGTGGAGCTGAGCGGCCACGCCTATGCGGCGTCGAGGGGGCCGTGGGGGTGGCGGACCTTCGCCCTGGCCCTCTGGTACGTCCAGATCGCCCTGGGCGCCGGGCTGATGGCGGCCTGGACGGTCTGGTTCCTGCGCGTGCGCACGCTCGCGGAGTCGTTCGCCCCCGGCCGCCTGCGCTACCGTCCGCGCATGGCGGTGCTCGGCTGGTTCGTCCCGGTGGGCAACCTCTGGCTCCCCAAGCAGATCGCCGACGACGTCTGGCACGCCTCCAGCCCCGCGGACCAAGGCGGGCGCACGGCCCCGGCCGGGGTGGTCCACCTCTGGTGGGCCCTGTGGCTGCCCGCCCTGGCGACCTGGCCCCTGTTCTGGACCCCGTGGGCGCTGATGATCGAGGAGAGGCACGGGATCGGCGACTTCGGCTCCATCGAGGTGTACGAGTTCGAGTTCCTGCCGATGGCCTGGGCCGCCCTGGCCGCGCACGCGGTGGCGGTACCGGCGGCGATCACCGCGGCCGTGTTCGTGCGGCGGCTGACCGACATGCAGGCGGCCAGGCTCGGCGGCTGACCGCCCCGCCCCGGGAGGGCCGGTCCCGACCCCGCCGGCGGCCTCCGGGCCACCCGGTCGGAGAGAATTCGGCCGCTTGCCCGCGTATAGGGCGTGACCTGCGCCTCAGCTGCGCGACGGGCGGTTTCTCGACTTGCGGATGCGGACATCACGTGCTCACAACATCACTCCAAGTGATCGGAACGCCCGTGAAGCACACCCTGGCCGCACTGGTCCTCACCTCCTTCTCCGCCCTCACGCTCGGGGCCGTGCCGGCGCAGGCGGCCGGGGGTTCCCTCGTCGTCAACGGCACGGAGCACCGGGACCCCCGGGGCTGCTACGACACGGACCGGTGGCCCCTCGTGGTCGACAACCGGACCGACGGCCCGGTCCACGTCTTCTCGGACCCCGGCTGCACGGGCAGATACGTCACCACCGTGAACCCGGGGGAGCGGGAGATCGACGAGCACGGCCAGAGCGTCTACGTCGAGTGACCTCCGTGCCGCCCGCCCCCGCCCACGGGGGCGGGCGGCGGCGCGTCCGGTTGCGGGGATTCCCCCGGAGTGTCCGCCGTGTTACGTTCTGTTCCCGACACGGCCCGGTAAGCGCTTACCGACGTGTTCCCGCCCCGCGGAACGGGGCCGCACACCCCGCCCGCACACCCCGAGAGAAGGAACCCATGCCACCCCCCGCTCACCGACGGCGCCGGACCGCCGTCACGGTGGCCACGGCCGCCGCGCTGGCCCTCGGCGCCGGCGCGCTCACCCTCCCCGGCCCCGGAGACGGCGCGACCGCGACGGCGGCGCCCGTCTCCTCCGCCTCCTCCGACGCCCCCTCCGGGGCGCGCCTGGCCGAACGGCTCGACCGCGGCGTCGTCAGCGTCGGCGGCCCCGACGGCAACCTCGTCACCTGGCGGCTCCTCGGCGGAGACGACCCGGCCACCGCGTTCAACGTCTACCGCGACGGCGAGCTCCTCACCCCCGAACCCCTCACCGGGGCCACCAACCACCTCGACCCCGACGCCCCGGCCGACGCCTCCTACACCGTCGCGGCGGTGGTCGGAGGCCAGGAGCAGCCCCCGTCCGCGCCCTCGCTCACCTTCGCGGACGGAAGCCTGGACGTCCCCCTGGACCGCCCCGAGGGCGGCAGCGTCAACGGCTCCGCCTACACCTACGACGCCAACGACGCCTCCGTGGGCGACCTCGACGGCGACGGCCGGTACGAGATCGTCCTCAAGTGGGACCCGACCAACGCCAGGGACAACTCCCAGAGCGGGCACACCGGCCCCGTGCTCGTCGACGCCTACACCCTCGACGGCACCCGCCTGTGGCGCATCGACCTGGGCGCCAACATCCGGGCGGGCGCCCACTACACCCAGTTCCAGGTGTACGACTACGACGGCGACGGCAGCGCCGAGGTCGCCATGAAGACCGCCGACGGCACCCGCGACGGCGAGGGGACGGTCATCGGCGACGCCGGGGCCGACCACCGCAACTCCGGCGGGTACGTGCTCAGCGGCCCCGAGTACCTGACCGTGTTCGAGGGCGCCACCGGCCGCGCCCTCGACACCGCCGACTACGCTCCCGGGCGCGGCAACGTCGCGGACTGGGGCGACGGCTACGGGAACCGGGTCGACCGGTTCCTCGCCGGGACCGCCTACCTGGACGGCGAGAACCCCAGCATGGTGTTCTCCCGCGGCTACTACACCCGCGCGGTCATCGCCGCCTGGGACTTCCGCGACGGTGAGCTGACCCGGCGCTGGGTGTTCGACTCCGACGACCCCGGCAACGGGGCCTACGCCGGGCAGGGCTTCCACAGCCTGTCCGTCGCGGACGCCGACGGCGACGGGCGCGACGAGGTCATGTTCGGCGCCGCCGCCGTCGACGACGACGGAACCGGCCTGTGGGTGACGGGCCACGGACACGGCGACGCCCTGCACGTCGGCGACTTCGTCCCCGACCGGCCCGGCCTGGAGGTGTACGGCGTCGGGGAGAACACCGCCTCCCCGGACGCCTGGCTCGCCGACGCCGCCACCGGCGACGTGCTGTGGACCCTCGGCTCCGGCAACGACAACGGCCGCGGCGTGGCGGGAGACGTCTGGGCGGGCAGCCCGGGGGCCGAGTTCTGGTCCTCCAGCGTGTCGGGGCTGCGCGGCGCCGACGGCGACGAGGTGGGGCCCAAGCCCGGCTCCGCCAACTTCCTGGTGTGGTGGGACGGCGACGCGAGCCGCGAACTGCTCGACGGGACCCGGATCGACGAGTACGACCCGGACGGGAGCACCCGCCTGCTCGACGGGGAGGGCGTCGCCTCCAACAACGGCACCAAGGCGACCCCCGCCCTGTCCGGCGACATCCTCGGCGACTGGCGCGAGGAGGTCGTCTGGCGTACCGCCGACAACACGGCGCTGAGGATCTACTCCACACCGCACGAGACGGACCTGCGCGTCCCGACCCTCGTGCACGACACCCAGTACCGGGTGGCGCTGGCCTGGCAGAACACCGCCTACAACCAGCCGCCGCACCCGTCGTTCGCCCTCGGGGACACGGCGGCCGAGGGCGCCGGGGCGCCCTGGCCGGACATCCGCCACCCCTGATCCGTCGGCCCGGCGGCCCGGATCCGGGTCCGGGTCCGGGCCCGGTCTGGTGGGGCGCTGCGGCCCGTCCCCTCGCGGGACGGGCCGCGGCGCCCGCGGAAGCGGCCGGGGACCGGCATCCGGGCCCCGGCGACCGGCCGGCCGCCCGCCCATCGGGCCCGCGCCGGGCCCCTCGGCGCGCGGAACGCCGGGGGCGGGGGGCGGCGGCCGTCGCGATCACGCGCGACCGGGTTCCCCCAGGAACGCCGGGACCGCCTCAGTGGTAGGTCAGCGTCACCAGGACCGCCGCCGCGAAGTTCCCGGCCCCGAGCTCGTCGCGCCGGATGATCCAGAACGGGCACGCGGTGGTGCCGGAGACCCCCGGCATGTCCAGCTGCGCCTGGGCCAGCAGCACCCATCCCCCCTTCTCGTCCTCCGGGGAGGAGCCCGTGATCGGGGGGTCCTGCGGCGAGTAGGCGTACCCGCCCAGGATCAGGCTGTCGCCCCGGACCGGCGTCCTGGGGTCGTGATCGCCCAGCCTGTACTCCCGGTAGAGGCGCTCGGTCTCCGGGTCGGAGAGGACGGCGTCGTCGGCGGGCGTCGGGAAACTCCGGACGGCCCGGGCGTAGAGGGGCCCGGGGTCGAGGGCGGGGAGGGCTCCCTCGGGGAGCGCCCGTTCGGTCGTGGGCGTCCCCGCGGGGACGTGGACCACGGCACGGGAGTCCTCGATCAGCACGGCCCCCTCGGGGTCGGTCCTGTTGGCGAAGAACAGCAGGTGCCCGTCCCCCGGCAGCGGGAGGTCGAACCCGTCCGGGGGCAGGGCCGCGCAGTCGAGCGTGGCGACGAGGTCCAGCCCGAGGCCCCACTCGACCCCCGCGGGGAGGGAGGGGAGACCGCCGTACCTCCCGGCCGGGACGCCGCCGTCGGCGTCCGACGTGGTCAGCTCGGTCTGGGGCAGGGCGAGACGCAGGGCGTGGTCGATGACGTGCTCGGGGACGCCCTTCTCGCGAGCCGCGTCCCGGTAGGTCTGAGGGTTGCGCATACCGGACATGCTGCCGCAGCCGGAGGACACTCCGCGCGGGCCCGGTCCGCCGCCCCGCCGGGTTGACCGTGCCCCTACGTCATGGTGTTGCGTCGGTTCCGGGGCCGTCCGCAGGACGGACCCGGGCAGCGGTGCGCGTCGCACGGGGCGCACCGTCCGCCCACACGGCACCGACCCCGACTGGAGCGCCCGATGGCCCGGACACCGAGCCGAGAGACCCTTCCGAAGCTGTTCGACGTCGAGGAGTTCTTCGCCGACCCGGAGTTCTCCGGCGCCTCGATCTCGCCCGACGGAACCCGGATCGCCTACCTCGCGCCGAAGTACGGCCGCACCAACGTGTGGGTGCGCGGCGTCGGGGAGGGGCACGAGGACGCGGTGTGCGTCACGCACGACACCCGGCGCGGCATCCACACCTACCACTGGACCGACGACCCGCGCTGGCTCCTGTACCTCCAGGACACCGACGGCAACGAGGACTGGCACCTCTACCGGGTGGACCTCCACGCGCCGGACGAGCCCGCCGTCGACCTCACGCCCATGGCCCCGGGCTCCCGCGTGGCCGTCGTCGAGCCGCACAAGCCCTCACCCGGCAGCGTGCGGGTCTGGATGAACCTCAGGCCCATGCTCTTCGACGTGTTCCGGATCGACGTGGCCACCGGTGGGACGACCGTGCTCGTGGAGCAGACCGGCCCCACCAGCAACGTCCTGGTCGACGGCGAGGGGGAGCCGGCCTTCCACGTGGAGGTGGCCGACGACGGCGTCCACTCCTTCTACGCGGTGGACGGCGCGGACGGGGACAAGCGCCTCCTGTCCCGGCAGGGCGGCCCGGAGTACCCGTACGGCCTGCCCCTCCAGCTGGTGACCCCGGACGGAAAGGGCCTGCTGCTCGGCTCGCACCGGGACTCCGACGACATGCGGGTCGTCCGCCTCGACCGGGAGACCGGCGAGGAGACCGTGGTCGCCGCCGTGGAAGGGCACAGCCTGTGCACCATGGGCATGGTGTCCCCCGCCCTGCCCCCCGCGCTGTACCTCAGCCGGCGCACCGGTGAGGTCGTCGCGGCCCGCTTCGTGGGCGACCGGCCCAGGATCGAGGTGCTGGACCCGCACTTCGCCGAGGTGTACGCCGAGCTGTCCAAGCTCTCCGACGGCGTGCTCGGATCGGTGTCCTCGGACGAGTCCGAGCAGCGGTGGGTCGTCTCCTTCGTCCACGACCGCGACCCGGGGGCGACCTGGTTCTACGACCACGCGACCGGGGAGAGCAGGCTCCTCTTCCGCCCGCACCCGGAGCTGGACCCCGCCGAGCTGGCCCCCATGACGCCGGTCCGGTTCCCGGCCCACGACGGGCTGCCGCTGCACGGGTTCCTGACCCTGCCGCTCGGGGAGGCGCCCGAGAACCTGCCGCTGGTGCTCCTCGTGCACGGCGGCCCCTGGGCCCACGACACGTGGTCCTTCGACAAGACGGTGCAGTTCCTGGCCAACCGCGGCTACGCGGTGCTCCAGGTCAACTTCCGGGGCTCGACCGGCTACGGCGCGCGCCACACCGCCGCCGCGATCGGCGAGTTCGCCGGGAAGATGCACGACGACCTCATCGACGCCGCCGACTGGGCGGTGGCCCGCGGCTACGCCGACCCGGCCCGCATCGGCATCGCCGGGGGCTCCTACGGCGGTTACGCGGCGCTCGTCGGCGCCACGTTCACCCCGGACTACTTCGCCGCGGCGGTGGACTACGTGGGCATCTCGGACCTGGCGAACTTCATGCGCTCCCTGCCGCCGTTCCTCAGGCCCAGCATGGCCAACAACTGGTACCGCTACGTCGGCGACCCCGACGTCCCCGAGCAGGAGGCCGACATGCTGGCCCGCTCGCCCATCACCATGGTCGACCGCATCCGCACCCCGCTGCTCGTCGCCCAGGGCGCCAACGACGTCCGCGTGGTCCAGGCGGAGTCCGACAACATCGTCGCGCCGCTGCGTGCGCGCGGGGTGCCCGTCGAGTACATCGTCGCCGAGGACGAGGGGCACGGCTTCGTGAACCCCGAGAACCAGGTGCTGCTCCACCGCGCGATCGAGAGGCACTTCGCGGAGCACCTCGGCGGGCGGTCCGGGGCGCGGTAGGACCGGTGGGGGGCGGGGACGGGGCGTGCGGACTACCCGGTCCCGCCCCGCGCCGCCTCGACCTGCTCCCCGGCCGGGGAGAGGTCCTCCGGCCCTCCGCGAAACCCTCGGAGCTTGGACGGAACCCGAGGTCCGGGCGGGTCACCGATTCAGCCCCCGTCGAATATTGAGGACTCGGACCATGAGCCAACCGGTCGAGAAGATGTGAACAACCGCGTTCAAGCCGCACCCGCCCCGCTGGACCTGCCCCGACACGTTGATGCAAACCCCCTGAAAACCGACCGGCGCCCGACCACCCCCACCCGCCCGAAAGCTCCGGGAATCGGCTCACCTTTTCTCAGCACGCCAGGAACCCATGAACAGGATGACGCTCCGAGGCACCACCGAAAACCCCAAGCGCCGACACCGATGGGGAGCCATGCCAGTCATTCGATCCGGATGTCATCCGGCGGGTTCTTGGCGATCTTCGCATAGGTCTCCGCGTGCTCTCGGTCGAAACCCTCGTCCAGGTACATCTGGATCAGCTCCTCGAGATCGTAATTCTCAGAATCTCTTACCACGAAGAACAAAGACTTCTCCTTTTCCGAGGGTTCGGCCTGACCATATAGTCCCGGCCGGGAAGCTACAGCCACGGAGCCGGGCGCTCCTCCCCGGTCTCGGGGTCCCGCAGCAGGCGCTCCGGAGGAAAGACCTCCTCCTTCGCTATGTTCCCCGCCTCGTCCATCCCACGGAAGATGATGCGGTTGCCCAGCGCATCGTAGACCGTCTCGGAGAGAAGCCTCCCCTCCTCGTCCCACTCGTGCCAGGGCCCGACCCGGCCGTAGGGATCCCGGACAACCCCCTGGACCACGAGCTTGCCACTGGGCGACCACACGAGAAAAGGTCCGTCCTCGACCCCTTCCGTGAAAGTTCGCATCTCGGTCCGACCAGATCCTTCGACGAGAACCGCTTCACCCGTATACACGGCACCCCTGTGAGTCACCTGGCCTTCAAGGTCCAAGTCACCCATCCCGACAGCCTCCACATATCCCTCACGCCCTGAAGTGCCAGGGTGCGAAGGAACAGAGCGCCAGGGCCTGAATATTTTTTCCCCCGTCTCGGAAGTCTCGAACGGCGCACGCGGAGACCCCTCCTCGAAGTGAACGAGTCGTCCCCCTTCGTCCCACCTCCTCAGAAGCCTCAGACTCCCGTCCGAGTAGTCCGAGACGCCTTCTTCGCGGAGCTCCCCGTTCTCACCCCAGAAGAAATATGGGCCAACGGAAATATTCCCGACGCGGTTGGAGTACTCCAGGGCCACCCCGTGTTCGTTCAGCAGGAAAACCGGACCGAGGGCATAGCCCTTCACGAAGGTCTGGTAATGCGTGAACCTACCGTCTTTCTCAACGGCCTGCCCGGTGAAACTTCCCCCTGGAATCCTGACCGAGATTTCATCCAGGTAATCGAGCTCTTCCGAATCAACTCGCCTCACGGGGAGGACCATCCCTTCCGACCAGCTCGCACGCCTCGTTCGTTGGAGGCCAGGTGTTCTTCCCCACCCGGGGGGCTGGAACCCCTTCGGTGATTCTATAGCAGTTCGCACAGCAAGGGCAGTCGCCGGGCTTTTCTGCCTTCAGGGTGAATCTATTATCCAACTGGAACTCCCCCGCGACAACCTCTATTCCAGCCGCCTCCCTCTCCTGGAGCAGCCGGTTGAGTGCCTTCACCTCCGCATGGCGCGTCGGGATGTCTCCGTGGGGGTAGGGAGTATAACGCACCACCTCTTGATTCTCGTTGTACTGGGGGTATCCGGAACCCGGCACCAGGGGGTCCACCGGACGATGCATCCGCGAGATGCGATCCCGAATCAACCCGTGCAATTCAGCATCGGGGATGCTCGTACCATTGCTGTGCCCGTTGAAGCCTTCCGCGACAAGCCCTGTCCGCCTGTCGATGACGATCGCGTTGACCGCTCCACCCTTCTTGCCGAGAGAGGCATCACTCAATCCATGCCGTTCCTTGAACTCGGCCATCTCATTTCCCCTGTGCACCACCAACCTCTCAAGCCAGACCTTGACGTCCATTCCGTTGACTTCCAGGATGAGACCGCGATCGTCCCTTCTCGTCACCATTCCGTCCAGGACCTCGCCCAAGACCCTCCCCCTGGACGCGAACTCGCGAAGCTTCATCGGGTCGGCGGTCGGCAGCTTGTCCTGATAAGCCTCGGGGTAAGTTCCTCCCCTTGTGCCCAGGCCGAAATCTTCGATCAGAGAACTTCTGTCCTCCGCACGTCCATCGAGTTCCCCGGGCACTTCCCTGACCGGCTCGGGGACGATGACATCCGATACCCCGTCCCCGGAACCGTCGTCGACGTCACGGAAATCGACGCCCTCGCCCACCGGAAAAGTGTTGGGAGGCCCTTCTGGGATCGGAAGCAGGGGAGCCCCTCCGGCCGGGCGGGGGGCGCCGGCCCCGTGACCGGTGCTCGGACCGTCGGGGGCCGGGGCGGGGCTTGCGGCACCGGTGCCGTCGCGGGGCGTCGGGGGCGGGGTGGCGGGCCCCGGGTCCGGGTCGTGGGCGGCGGTGACGCGGAAGCCCTGGTCGGTGCGGTCACCGGGGCCGTCCCCGCCGGGAGCCTCCCTCCCCCCGCCGACGCCGACCAGCGCCTCCCGCCGCGCGTCGAGCAGCGCGGTCCGCTCGCCGGTGTCCATGCCGCTGTAGCGCTCGACGTCGGCGACGAGGTCGACGACCCTCACGTCGCCGTCGCGACCGGCCGGAACCGCCGCCGCGGGCGCCCCCGTCCCGCCGTCCTGAGCACCCCCGTCCGCCGCGGGCGCCGGCGCCGGCCTCGGCCCGGCCCCGGGCTCCGGCCCGGCCCCGCCGACCCCGCCGCCGCTCCCCCCGGGCTCCGGTGCTCCCTCCACCACCTCCCAGCGGGCGAACCGCGCCGCCATCCCCGTGCCCAGCCGGTCCAGGCGCAGCCCGATGCCGGTGGCGGCGTCGGAGAACCCGGTCCTGATCCCGCTCAGCGCCTGGGCCAGGCTGAACCCCGGCCGGGCCGCGGCGCCGGGCTCCCAGGCCACCCCCGGGCGCTCCGGCGCGTCGACGTCCGGGAGGTCGGGCCCGCCACCGCCGATCCGGCTGAGCAGCATGCCGCCCCTGACGGGGAACGCCACCACGGTCAGCGCCAGGTTCCCGCCCGCCGTGGACAGCGTGTACGCGGGCCGGTCCTCCCACTCCCGCCACGGGAACAGGTCGTGGCCGACCTCCGTCCACGCCGCCCCGGCGTTCTCCCGCCAGGTCCGCCCCGAGCGCTCCCCGGGGTCGAACGGGTTCATCCACCCGTCCTCGCCGTACATCCCGACGAGCGCGCCGTACCCCTGGAAGGTCTCCTCCTTGTGGGTGACGGCGTTGTCCACCGCCTCGCCGACGCTGCCGGCCCACCCGCTGCCCGCGCGCCACAGCCCGGTCGAGGACAGGGCCCCCACACCGAGGCCCCAGGCCATCCCGACGCCGAAGTGCTCCTGCTGGGCGGCGAACGCGTCGGCGGCCCAGTCGAGCGGCCACGGCTTGTCCGACCCCGTGAGGTGGGCCCAGCCCTCCCCTCCCGCACGCTGCCACTCGGAGAACTCGGTGAGGTCGAACGCGATGCCGGGGACCTCGCCCGGGTCGAGGCCGTAGGCGATCTCCCCGGGGCCGGGGGCTCCCTCCCCCGCGGCCGTGTAGGTGTTGCCCTGCCCGTTCACCGCCGAGATGGCGGTGGCGCACTCCCTCTCCGCCTCCTGGAACGTCGCCCAGACGATGTTGGCCCACAACTTCAGGGCGCGGTTCTTGCCGTAGTGCCAGGGGTTGAGCGCCCAGAACTCCTCGTCCCGCACCTCCTCCACGAAGGCCAGGGCGTCGTTCTTGATGTTGCGCAGCCTGGTCCGGGCGCTCTCGGCCTCCTCGGCGAAGGTCTCCAGCGCGGCCACGACCGCGGAGACGTCCTCCAGGAGGGTGTCGCCCTTGCGGGCGACGGGGCCCATCGCCGCGAGCAGGGTCTCCGACTCGGGCGCGGTGTAGTGGGCCTGGAGGGCCTGCCACGAGCTCTCGACCCCCGCGCCTCCCTCCGCGACCTCCTCCGCGGCGGCCCTGAGGTTGGCCGCGGCCGTCTGGAGGACCTCCACCGAGGTCCCGGGCATGGGGATGGCGCCGGGGACGATCAGGGCGGTGAAGTCGTTGTCGAGGGGCTGCTGGTTCCGGGGGTCGGGTTCGGGTCTGGTCACGTCGACGGGGGGCATGGCGACTCCGTGGGGGGTGGGGGATCCGCCGCCGGGCCGGAGCGGTCGGCACGGCGGGGGCAGGGGGGTGGGGGGTGAGGGGGCGACCGGGACGCGGCCCGGTCGGGGCTTCGCGGTCGGCGCGCGGCGGAGCGTGCGCGCCGGACGGGCGGGAGGGTCAGTGCGGAGCGTTCACGGGGTTCTCGACGTACGCGGCGTTGGCCTGGGCCTCCTCCGCCATCTCCAGGTCTCCGAGGAGGTAGGCGTCCACGGCCAGGGCGCACCCCTCCAGCGCGGAGCCCGCCCGTTCGACCATCTCCTCCGCGAGGGCTCCGACGTGTTCGAGGAAGTGGTACAGCTCCCCCTCGACCGGGCCGCTGCACGCGGCCGTGGCGGCGTTCATGATCTCGTCGCCGGTGGTGGTCAGGGCGCCGTCGAGCGCGTCGCCGCTGCCGTCGCCGGCCTTGCCCAGCACCTCGTTGAGCACCGTCCCGACGGAGGGGGCGTCGATGTCCCACGCGCTCACCGGTCACCGCCTTCCCGGGCGGAGAAGCGGTCGCCCCGGAAGTTGTCGGGCGGTTCGGCAGTCGAATCGTGGCCGGTATCGGCCAACTCGCGCTCGGAGCGGACGATGCTCGCGTCCATGCGGTCCAGGGCGGGGCGCACCGCCTCGATGATGCTGGTCAGACGTGTCCGCAGCTCCCCGGTGCGCTCGCGCATGCGCACGGCCAGGATCTCGTGCGCTCCGGGAACCCGCACCGGCGGGACGCCGTCGCGCGGGAGGTCGCCCGTGGGTTCCCCGAGCGCGCCCGGGACTTCTACCAGCTCGAATCTCATGTACCGGTCACCCTGCCCAGCTCCGTCGGAACCGCCGCCCCCCGTGGCTCATTGTGCGTATTATGCCGATGCACGACGACAATGTGTGACCCCTCCCTCGCGGAAGCGGTTCGCACTGGCACGGAGTTCCGGATACCCCTTGACCGCAGGCCCCCTCTACCGCTTCTCCCGGAGGGACGGGCCCCACGACGTCCGCTCCCCCGCTTCCCCGCCCCGCAGGCCCCCCGCACGCACGCATGCCGAGCCACCAGCACCGAGCCACCAGCCACCCGGCGCCGACCGCGCGGCCCTGTTCGGTCCCGGACCGGACTCCCCTCCCGTGTCGCCCGGTCACGCCGAACCCGACCCCGCCGCCCCCGGCGGCATCGCCAAGGAGAACCGTTGAGCTACGACGTGGTCGCACTGCTGGCGGCGGAACCCGGCATGGTCGCGGTCGCCCACTCGCTCCGCGACGCGGGCGCCGACCTCGCGGTGCGCCCCCTGGACGGCGGGGTCGTCCAGCTGCGGGACGCCGAGGCCCGTGTCCTGGCCACCCTCGAACCCGCCCAGCTGGTCGAGTCCCGGGGCGAGGTCTCCCGGCTTCTCGGCGCCGAGGCCGCCGTCAACCTGCCCGACACCTGCTGGTGGGCCGAGGTGCGGGCGCGGCCCGACGCGGCGGGACGCGAGGCGGCGCACCGCGTCGCCGACGGCCTCGCCCTCCGGCTGGGCGGCGGCGTGTGGACCTCGGGTCCGGGCGACTTCTCGCTGTGGGAGGAGACCGGGCACCCGGCCGTCGAGTTCGAGGCCGAGGAGGCGTTCGTCGTCGCCCAGGACCGCGAGGTCGTCCCGCTGTCCTCCTGGATCACCGACGCCGTGTCGGCCAACGCGCTCCGGGGCACGGTCCTCCAGGTGCTCACCCCCAGGTCGTCGCGGCTCACCCACGGCCTGCGCACCCTGATCACGCAGCCGATGGCCCGGTGGGTGGTGCTGGACGGGGAGGGCGGCCAGTTCGACGGGGTCAGCGGCCTCCCGCTCCGCTGGGACCGGGTGCACGGGTACGTGCCCGACTCCCGGAACGGGAGCGCTCCCGAGCCCGCGGTCGGGTTCCTCGACATCTCGCCGATGGGCGCCCACCTGCTGGTCGACCTGGCGGTCCGGCACGGCGCGTCCTTCGCCCCGCCCCTCGGCCGGGCGGTCGAGCTCGTCACCGGACACCTGGCCGGGGTCCTCCCTGCCGGTTGGGGGCCGCACGAGCCGGCGCTCGCCCCCTGGGACCGGGAGAGGCTCGTGCGGCTGGTGCGCCACCGCGCCCCGCGCACGGCCCTGCTCCAGTTCGCCGGGCACCAGGGCGCCGGCCCGCCCTTCACGGGCGGCGCCCGCGTCTCGTGGGCCCCCGACGGGGAGAGGGCGGCGGAGCGGATCTCGCTGGCGATCGGGTTCGAGGACGAGGAGGCGCTGCCTCTGGGGGCGCTCCCCGGCCTCGTGGAGGCCCTGGCGGCGGAGAACCTTCTGGACGTGCTCCACGTGCGCCGGGCGCGCGGTCGCCGCGACGTCACCTTCGAGCCGCGCTGGCACGGGCTCGCCGCGCCGGTCGGCATGGCCCTCGGCCCCGACGGGGTGCGTCGGGCCGGTGAGGAGCACGCGCTGGCCGGCCCCCTGCGGGGAGAACCGCTGGGCGAGGCCGGGGCCCGCGCGATCTGGTACCCCGCTCCCGCCGAGGCGACCCGTCAGCGGGCGGCCGAGGCCGTGGCGGCCCAGCTGCGCCACCTCGCCGCGGCGCCCCGGGCCTGACCGGGCCCGCCCCCCGGCGCCCCCGCCCCGCCGGTGGCGCGGCGGACCCGCCGCCCGTTCCCGCCGCCGCGCGGCCTGTCGGCCGGCGGGGGACAGAACCAGGAAGGCACGGACGGAGCCAACATGGTTACTGTGTGTGATTTTCCCGCGACTCTTTGACAGAATGCGGACACCCCCCGGCCGTCCGGCCTCCCGCCCGACAAGCAGGTCCGCACACCAAGGAGAATCCTCCGTGAAACCCAGCCGTTCGTTCGTCGCGCTGACGATGAGCACCATGCTCCTGCTCCCCGTCGGCATCGCGGTGACGGCCCCGGCCGCGCACGCGGCGCACCGGGGCGTGGTCGGCGAGCAGCCCGTCCAGTGGACCCCGCACGTCCTGGACGGGACGGTCAAGGACATCCTGAGGATCGGGAACACGGTCCTCGTCGGGGGTGAGTTCACCAGGGTCGCCGAGGTCGGCGGCGACGAGCACACCCTCCGCAACCTCTTCGCCTTCGAGCACGGGACCGGGCGGATCATCCGCGACTTCGAGCCGGACGTCAGCGCGATGGTCACCTCGCTCGCCCCGGGGCCGGACGACAGCGTGGTCGTCGGCGGCCGGTTCACCGCCGTCGACGGCAAGCCCTCCCGGGGGCTGGCGCGGCTGTCCCTCGCCGACGGCGGCCCCGTGCGCGAGTTCGGCGCCGTCCTCGACGACGGCGCGACCAACCGTCTGGCCACCGACGGCGCCCGCCTCTACGTGGGCGGCAACTTCACGGGGGTGAGCGGCGCCGAGCGCACGGGCCTGGCCCGCCTCGACCTCCGGACCGGCGAGGTGGACCGCAACTTCGCGCCGCGCCTCGCCGAGCCGCGCCGAGGCAGCCTGCGCGTGCAGGAGCTGGCCCTGAGCCCGGACGGCCGGCGGCTCGCCATCAACGGGACCTTCACGAAGGTGGACGACAAGAACCGCTACCAGATCGCCATGATCGACACCGCGGGGGCCTTCGTCACGCCGTGGTCCACGTCCGCCTACGAGGCCCCGTGCGACTACGAGCGGATCCACACGTACATGCGGCAGATGGCGTTCTCCCCCGACGGCTCGTACTTCGCCGTCGTGACGGGGGGCGGCCCCAAGGTCAAGCCCGGCCTGTGCAAGTCGACCAGCCGGTTCGAGAACACCGACAGGCCCGACTCCCAGCCCACGTGGAGCAACAAGACCGGGGGCGACTCCCTGTACTCGGTGGAGGTCACCGAGTCGGCCGTGTACGTGGGCGGGCACCAGCGCTGGATGGACAACGAGAAGGGCGAGCTGAACCCCGGGCCGGGGTCGGTGGAGCGGGAGGGCATCGGCGCCGTGGATCCGCGGACGGGACGCGCGCTGGCCTGGAACCCGGGACGCGCGCGCGGGCACGGCGCGGAGGCCCTGCACGCCACGTCGGACGGGCTGTACGTGGGGAGCGACACCGAACGCCTCGCCGGCGAGTACCACGCGCGCCTCGGCATGTTCCCGCTGGCCTGAGGACGGCGGTCCCGGTCGGTCGTCCGAGACCGGCCGGCCGGGGCCGCGGGGCCGGGGCGGGAAGCCCGGCACGGCAGGACCGGGACGGCGTGACCGGCGTCCGCCCGGGGGCCGTCTCCCCGGCGCGCCGCCCCGGGAGGGGCCCCGGAGGCCGGGACCGCGAGGTCGTCCTCCACGGGGTTCCCCGGCCCGCTCGGAGGGGCCGCCGCACGCGACCGGGCCGGCCTCCGTCGCCTCGGAGGCGCCCGGTCGAAAAGCCCCGCCGCAGTCCTGTCCGCACGCCCGGCCGACCGTGCCGCCCCCACCCGGCCGACGCGTGCCGCCCCGACGGGATCAGCGACAGGACGGCCCCAGGGGCGGGCGCGTCAGCCCCTGACGGCCTTGCGGGCCCGGGGCGTGTTCCGTGGGGGGCTTGCGGGCGGGCACCGCCCGGACGCCCGTCGTGGGGCCCGTGGCGGGCGAGGACCGGTCAGGCGTCCTTGGACGCGGCGGCCGTGCCCCCGTCCCGCTTCGCCTCGGCGTCCGCGGTCCCTGCCGTGTTCCCCGCGCCGACCTCCTCGGGGGCCGCGTCGGCGGGCTTCCCGGCCGGCCCGGACGCGGCCGCGTCCTGGAGGTCGTCCTCACGGGAGGCCCCTCCGACCAGGCGGTCGCCCACGTTGGCGCCCCGGCGGCTCTCCAGGCGCTCCACGGTCCGGGCCGACAGCTGGTCGCGCAGCCGGGACAGCAGGACATAGGACGCGAGGCCGCTGACCAGCCACGCCAGGATGAGCGCGACCCACGAACGGGCGCCGAATAGGTAGACCACTCCGAAGGCCGCCAGGAAGAGTCCCACCCGGGCGGCGGTATAGGTCAGCCAGCTACGCATGAAAAAGCCTCACAACAGACGATTACCTGGACTAGATTGGTCGCTACGCCCATCAGCACACGAGACGACCGGGTCCACACATGTGGCCCGGGCGGTACCGGGTCCCCGAACAGGACCGAACGGGTGGCTCCCGCATGTCCTCACCACCAGGTTAAGGGCGTGTCGGGCGCAGCGGACACCGGGGCGGCGTGTCCCCCGCCGCAAAGGCGACGGGACCACACAGGCCACTGGATTCACATAGTCATGGGATGTTTCCAATCCCGACAGCAGGGCCCGAACATCACGTTCCGGTCACATATCCGGTACTCCTCCCCCCATCACCGCAATTTCTCCGAAAACTAGGGAGGAAACGGACCAACTCGTGCACACTAGGGGATCAAACGCCCGCCGCCCCCACAGTCCGAGGCGGGCACGATTGGGGGAATGTGAAGGTGGAACGAGCAAGCGAACGCCTGTTGACCCCCGGGGAAGTGGCCTCACTCTTCCGGGTTGATCCCAAGACCGTCACGCGCTGGGCCGCCTCCGGGCGGATCAGCAGTATTCGCACCCCCGGCGGCCACCGCCGGTTCCGCGAGTCCGAGGTGCGTGCCCTCCTTCTCGGGGAGCCGAGCGAGAGCACCCCCTGAGAGCGAGGTGACGCCCCCCACCCCTTCGGCCCCGGACATCGGACTCCGCGGGGTCTCCCGCGCCCCTGGGTCGGTGTCCCGACCGTGAGGAGTCGACAGCAAGAGTAGGCTGGAACCATGGTGTGGCTTGGTGGCCTGATCACGCTCGTATCGATCGTTCTCTGGGTGTACGCGTTCTTCGACGCGCTGACCACCCCTGCGCAAGAGGTCCGGAACCTGCCCAAGGTCCTCTGGATGATCGTCATCGCGCTGTTCATGCCCGTCGGTTCGATCCTGTGGCTCTTCCTCGGCCGCCCGCGCCAGGCGGCCCCCGTCGACGGAAGCCCGCCCTCCCCGGCGCAAGCCGCGTCGGCCGACGACCTTGACCCGTCCGACTTCGCCAAGCCCTCCGACAGCCCGCACCCGCTCGGACCCGATGACGACCCCGAGTTCCTGCGACGCCTCAAACGGCGCATCGACCCGGAAGAATAGGTTCTCCTCGCCGGATCGGTCGGAGAAGGGGCCCACCCGCCCCTCGCCGCCGGCCCGCCCGGGTGAACCTCGCCGACGGACCGCGTGGAACAAGGCCGCCCCGACAGGCGGGGCACGACAGGCGTGAACACAACGGTGGGGCCGCACTCCTCGGAGCACGGCCCCACCGTCATGTCAGGGGCCCGGAGCGGGCCCCCGGCCCGCCCAGGTTCAGAGCAGCCCGGCCCCCACCTCCCGCGGCAGCCCGCGCAGCGCGTGCACCGGCTCCACGTCCGCGGCGAACTCCGGGACCCAGGTGGCGGCGGTGCCCAGCTCCATGCCGGGGTTGGCCGCGTTGTAGACCTCCACCAGGTCGACCGGGGACAGCCGCCCGCGGCCGTCGCGCATCACCGCGTTGCCGTGCTCGACGATGTCGTCGCCGCCCCAGTTGTACAGGACCTCCTCCGCCCCGATCCCGTCGTGCAGGTCGAACACGTTGTTCTCCGCGTACACGTGGGACTCCACCCCGACGCCCAGGCTGTACTGGTAGAGCCCGCCCCGGACGGTGTAGTGGTTGTTGTACACGTGCACCTGGCCGTAGCGCACGCGCGGCGCCCTCTGGCCGAGCCCGTCGAAGTGGTTGTGGTGGTAGGTCACCCGGAGGCGGCCCCGGTCCGTGGTCCGGCTGTCGCTGTTGCCGAGCAGCATCGCCTTGTCCCGCTCGACGAAGTCGTTCCACGAGACCGTGACCAGGTCGGACCCCCGGACGATGTCCAGCAGCCCGTCGTGCACCTCGTACTTGCGGCCGAAGTGGTCGGGCAGCTCCGCCCCCGGGTTGTCGCCGTCGTCGAACGTGTTGTGGTCCACCCACACGTTGGTGGCCCCGGAGACCTCCACGTGGTCGTACTCCGAGTTCCAGTTGCCGGTCCCGCCGTCGGCGGGGTCCCAGCCGGGGAAGCAGTCGTGGGTGTCGGAGAAGGAGAGGTTGCGCAGGATGACGTTGTCCACGTCGTGGACCAGGAGGTTCACGCCGGCGATGACGGCGTCGTCGCCCGCTCCGACCACCGTGGTGTTGGAGCCGACGCGGACCCGGATCTGCTCGGCCTGGACGTCCTGCGAGGCGGCGCGGGCCTCCTCCAGCGGGCCGGACGGGTCCTCCCACCCCCACACCGCGGGGTCGTAGGCGGCCAGGTAGCCCTCCAGGGTGTAGCCGTCGACCGCGTAGTCCTCGCACGCGATCGGGGTGCCGTCCGGCGCCGTGTTGGCGTCGACGGTGCCCTCCACGCGGACGATCTTCGGGTGGTCCCCGGAGACCGCCTCGCGGAACTCCTCCAGGGTGGAGACGGTGACGACGTGCTCCGGTGCGGCCGCGGACCCGCCGGTGGTCCCGGCCCCGGCGGAGCCCCATCCGTCGCCGTCGGCCAGGACCTCCCGGCCGAGGTCGGGGGCGGCGTTCGCGGTGGTGGCCGGCGCGGCGGTCAGCGCCACCGCCGCGGCCAGGGGGAGTATGAGCCTGCGCATGTTCGTGCTCCTGGTCGGGGGATCCCGGGTGCTGGTCCGCACCCGGCTGCAAACGTTTGCATGAACATCTCCCGACTCCCCCGCCCACGTCAACCCTCCCGCCCCGCCTTCTCCGTGGAAAACACCGGAAAACCCGGTACCGGCGGTCCGGCCCGCACCCTGCCGCTCCACAACCGGTTGCCGTACCCTCGGGTCCCAGCGGAGCACATCGGAACATCCACGGAACGGAGGCCCCGGGTGGCCGTCACCATCAGGGACGTCGCGCGGGAGAGCGGGGTCCACGTCTCCACCGTCTCCCGGGCCTTCTCCGCCGCCCACATGGTCAACGCGGTGACGCGGACCCGTGTCATGGCGGCGGCGGAGCGGCTCGGCTACCGCCCCAACCGCGCCGCGCGGGCCCTCTCCACACGGCGGACCGCGAACCTCGGGGTGATCGTCGCCGACATCGCCAACCCGTTCTTCCCGCCGCTGATCAAGGCCGCCCAGGCGCAGGCGCGCGAACGCGACTACCACGTGTTCGTGGCCGACACCGACGAACGGGCACGGGTGGAGGAGGAGCTGGTGCGCTCCATGGCCAAGCAGGTGGACGGCGCGCTGCTCGTCGCCTCGCGGCTCAGCGGGCGCGTGATCGCCGAACTCGGACGCGACGTGCCCTTCGTCGTCGTCAACCGCCGGGTCAGGGGCCTGCCCTGCGTGCTGATGGACGTGGCCTCGGGCACCCGGCAGGCCTTGGACCACCTGGTGGCGCTGGGGCACAGGGACATCGCCGTGCTGACCGGGCCGAGCGCGTCCTGGACCGCCCAGCGGATACGGGGGGCCGCGGAGGAGGCCGCCGCGCGCCACGGCGCGGGGCTGCACCCCGTCGGGCCGAACCCTCCCACCGAGGAGGGCGGGGCGTCCGCCGCCGCCGAGGTGGCGTCCGGTCCGGCGACGGCCGTGCTCGCCTACAACGACCTCGTGGCGCTGGGCCTGATCCGTGAGGTGGAGGCCCTGGGGCTGTCGGTGCCCGGGGACCTCAGCGTGGTCGGCGTGGACAACACCCACATCGCCCGGCACTGCCGCCCGGCCCTCACCACCGTGGACATGCCGGTCGTGGCCGCGGGGCGCAGGGGCATCGACCTGCTGGTCCACCGGGTCACCACGGGGGAGGACCCCGGGACCGTCACCCTGGACACCCGCCTCGTCGTCCGGGAGTCCACCGCGCCGCCCCGGGGCGCCCCGGCCCGCCCCTGACCGCCCCGGCGCCGGGCCGCCGTGCGCGGCAGCGGCCGGGCCCTCCGGCAGGACCTTCGCTCGGGGGCCGCAACAGACGGCGGCGGGGACCCGAGGGGTCCCCGCCGCCGTGCGCAGCCCTGGTCAGGCGTAGGAGTGCAGGCCGCTGAACATGTAGTTGACGGCGAAGAAGTTGAACAGGATGGTCAGGAAGCCCAGCACGTTGATCCAGGTGGCCTTGGGGCCGCGCCAGCCGCCCGTGGCACGGGCGTGCAGGTAGGCGGCGTAGATCACCCAGGAGATGAACGACCACACCTCCTTGGGGTCCCAGCCCCAGAAGCGGCCCCACGCCTCGTCCGCCCAGATCGACCCGGCGATGATGCCGAACGTCCACAGCGGGAACGCGAACAGGATGAACCGGTGGGAGATGCGGTCCAGCAGCTCCGGGCTGGGCAGGCGCCCCGCGATGCCCGCGACCTTCTGCCCCAGGGCGCGCTTGGCCTCCGTGCGGTGCGACACCAGGTAGGTGACGCCCGCGACGCCGGACACCATGAACGCGCCGCCCGCGATGATCGTCGCGGTCACGTGGATCGGCACCCAGTAGGAGTGCAGGGCCGGGATCAGCGGGCCCGGGTCCACGTACAGCCACTTGACGCCGATGCCCAGCAGGAGCAGGACCGGGACCAGGACGAAGGCCCCGAGGAACCGCGCCTGGTAGCGGAACGAGGCGTACAGGAGCCCGCCCACCGCGACCAGGCACAGCGCCACGATGAACTCGAACATGTTGCCCCAGGGCCACCGGCCGGCGGCGAGGCCGCGGGTGACGATCTGGGCGACGCCCATCAGGAACCCGAGCGTCGTCACGCCGAGCGCCACCCGGCCGAGGTTGCTCTGGGAGGCCTGCGCCTCCCCCTCGGTGGTGCGGACGTTGACGTCGATGTCGAGGTCGTCGTCACCGCCCCCGTCGGCTCCGGCGCCCTTCCCGGCCCCGGCGGCCACCGGCATGAGCTTGCCGGCCCTCAGGTTGGTGCGCTTTCCGTAGGCGGCCTCGATGGCGAAGAGGAACAGGGCCGCCGCGTACGTGACGATCATCGCGATGATCAACATGTCGCTGGTCGACGCCATCGTCTCGTCCACCGTTCCGGCGAGTGTGTACGTCACCGGTCACTCCCTCGTTGTCGTCGACTCTGGCGGGTCGGATGGTGTGCTGCTTCGGGGATTTCGGGGGTTGTCGTCCGACTCGTCGTTCCGGAGCCGTCCGGCAAGCTCTGTGGTGAGTTCGTGGAACTCCGCGTTGTTGCCCGCCACCTCGGTCTTGCCGAGGCCGGACAGCTCGACCCGCGTGCGTCCGTCCCCGCCCGTGGTCGCTCGCACCCACACGCGGCGGGGGCGGACGAACAGGGTGGTGACCAGGCCCAGGACGGCGAGGGTGGCCGCCGCCAGCGCCGGGAGGCGCGCGCCGTCGCGGTTGGTCTGGAGGCTGATGTACTCGCTGTACCCGGTGAACGTGATCGACCCGGCGCCGTCCGGGAGGTCCCAGCTGTCCCCGATCCCCAGCACCGGGGAGCTTCCGAGCTCCTCCATGCCGCTGGTCTGGAGCTGGTAGACCGACTGCGGGTCCAGCATGCCGAGGTCGCCCCGGTAGCCCTCCAGGGTCACCCGGGGGTTCTCCGCGCCCGGGAAGTCGGAGACGAGGTCGCCCTCGGGCGTCTCCGCCGCGCTCGGCAGGAACACCCCGACGAAGCCCAGCTCCTCCCCGCCGGTGTCGGGGACCTTGACGACGCCGTCGGAGGTGAAGGTGGCGGTCTCCCGGAACAGGAACGGGACCGCCTGGTCGAAGACGACCTCGCCGTCGGCGTTGCGGACCTCGAACTCGGGCGCGTAGCCGTGGCCGAGCAGGTAGACCTGCACGCCGTCCACGGTGAGGGGGTGGTTGACCTCCAGCGTGTGCCGGGCCTCCTCCGCCTCCGGGGACTCCTTGTAGGTCAGCTCGGCGACGTAGGACTCGGCCTGCCCCCGCAGGTCGCCGTCCTCGATGAACGACGCCTCGAAGTCGTCCAGGTGCAGGGTGAAGGGCTCCAGGGCGTCGGTGTCGGTCCAGTGCCCGGGGTAGATGGCGTCGTAGGAGGGCAGGGTGTTCGCGAACCCGTCGCCCTCCACCAGCAGCATGTTGCCCCGGTAGCCGAAGAACGATCCGGCGGCCAGCGCGAGCAGCAGCCCCAGCAGGGCGAGGTGGAACAGCACGTTCCCGGCCTCGCGCAGGTAGCCGGTCTCGCTGGAGAGGGAGTCCCCGTAGCGCTCGATCCGGTAGCCCTTGAGGACCTTGCGGGCCTGACCGAGGACCGTCTCGGGGTCGGCGCCGGTCGTGAACGTCGCCACGTACGGCATCCGTCCCAGGTTCCTGGGGGTGTGCACCGGCCTGGCCCGCACGGCGCGGGCGTGGACGACGGCGCGCGGGATGACGCAGCCGGCGAGGGAGACGAACAGCAGCAGGTAGATCGCCGCGTACCAGGGCGACGAGAACACGTCGAAGAGGTAGAACCGGTCCAGCCAGGGGGCCAGCTCGGGGTTCTCGCGGACGTAGGTGTTGACCTCGTCCACGCTCACGACGTTCTGCGGCAGGATCGAGCCGGGGATGGCGCCGACGGCCAGCAGGAAGAGCAGGATCAGGGCGGTGCGCATCGAGGTGAGGATGCGCCACGCCCAGCGCAGCCAGCCGAGCGCGCCCAGGCCCCGGGGCTGTCCGCCGCCCCGGTCCTCGGTCCCGGTCCCGCCTCCCGGGCCGGCCCCGCCCCCGGTGTCGTCGTCGGTCGTGGTCGTCGTACTCATCAGATCACCGTTTGGAAGTCGGCGGCCCAGCCCTGCATGGCGACGGTCAGCTGCGTCCACAGCCCGGTCACCATGGCCAGGCCGACGAGGACGAGCATGGCCCCGCCGATGACGGTGACGGTGCGGGTGTGTCGCTTGAGCCAGCCGAAGGCGGTCAGGGCGCGCCGGTAGAGGAGGGAGGCGAGGACGAAGGGCAGCCCCAGGCCCAAGCAGTAGACGAGGGACAGGAGCATGCCTCGGCCGGCGCCGCCCTCGATGAAGGCGAGGGTCTGCACGGCGGCCAGGGTCGGGCCGATGCACGGGGTCCAGCCGAGGCCGAAGAGCATCCCGAGCAGGGGTGCGCCGGCCAGGCCCGCACGGGGCAGCCGGTGGAAGCGGAACTCGCGCCCGAACCCGGGCATCACGCCCATGAAGGCGAGGCCGAGGACGATGGTGAGGACCCCGAGGACCCGGGTGATGGGGTCGGTGTAGTCCACGAGGAGGTCGCCGAGCCAGCCGATGAAGCCGCCGACGGCGACGAACACGAGGGTGAACCCGGCGATGAACAGGACGCTGCCGGTGACCATCGTCCACCGGCGCGTGGCGAGTTCGGCGTCGACGTCGGCGACGGCCGTCGCCGTGGCGCCCCCTCCCCCGGCGGCGCGGGCGGCGGAGCGCTCGCGCACGTCGGCGCCGCTCATGCCGGTCACGTAGGAGAGGTAGCCGGGCACGAGCGGGAGCACGCAGGGGGACAGGAAGGACAGGAGCCCGGCGGCGAGCGCCAGGGGGACGGCGGCGAGGAGGGACCCGGTGAGGACGGTGGTGCCGATCGCGTCCATCAGCGGTCGTCCCCGTCGGAGGGGGCGTCGGAGGGCTGTTCCCCGCCCTCCTGGGGGGACGCCTCCCCGGCCTCCTGGTCGGCCACCCGGGGCCGCTCCTCGGGATCGCCGAGGCCGAACTCGACCACCACGGGGTTGAGCAGCTCGGTGAGCTGGCCGTAGGTGGTGGGCCCGATGACGCGGGCCGCGATGCGGCCGTCGGGGTCGATGACGAGGGTGCTGGGGATCGCACGCGGGGGGACGGTGTCGCGGAAGGCCTGCGGCACCTCGCCGGGCTGGTCGTACAGGCTCGGGTAGGCGACGTCCTTGTCGGAGAGGTAGGCCCGCGCGGCGGTCTCGTCGTCCTTGATGTTGACGCCCAGGAAGTCCACCCCCAGGTCGCCGTACTCGGCGTGGACCTCGTCGAGCACGGGCTGCTCGGCGCGGCAGGGGCCGCACCAGCTCGCCCAGACGTTGAGGACGACGATGCCGCCCTCGTAGTCGCCGAGGGACACGGGGTCGCCGTCGAGGGTGGTGCCCTCGACCTCGGGGGCCTCGACCCGCTCGGCGGCCTCGAAAACGGTGGCGCTGCCGTCGCCGGAGATGAACCGCTCGTCCTCGCCCCCGGACTCGATCTCGTTGCCCCCGGCGCAGCCGGTGAGGGCGATGGCGGCGGCCAGGGCGGTCGCCGCAAGGCGCGGCACGCCGCGGCGCGACCGCGTACCGGAGCTGGTACTGGGCATCGAGGGAACCTCGCGAACCGGGGGTGAACAGGGCGGACTACATCAACGACAGATTGTAGTAGATGCCCTGGCGCCCCTTCGGCCGCCCCGGCACAAGGGACCTTCGGTCCGGTGTGCCGGGCGGCCTGCGGCGAGGTGGGGAGACCTCGAAGGGGACGGCGTCCGTCAGGCACCGCCCCCGGGGGTTGTGCGTCGGCCGGGGCGCGCGTGTCGCGGCCCCGGCCGGCCTCGGCCCTGGATCAACCAGCCTCGACGAATGCCTCGCGGAGGTAGTCGTGCACGGCCCGCTCGGGAACCCGGTAGGAACGCCCCACACGAATCGCGGGGAGAACTCCCGAGTGCACCATTCGGTAAACGGTCATCTTGGACACACGCATGATCGTGGCGACTTCCGCCACGGTCAAGAACCTGACCTCTTCGAGAGGCGGTTTGCTCCCGTTCATCTTCCGACGCCCTCATTCCCGGACGTGAGCATTGTCCACTCTTCAGCCCGGCGTGATGTACGGCGGTAGGGGCAACCCCGGTATGTGCCCGTCCCAACCCCACGCCAGCGTGTCACTCTGTCACTACTGACACGTCCGTTTTCAGAGTAGAGCCGAGACCCCGTCTGCGAAAGGTCGATTGTCCTGTCTTCGGGGATACACGTTGACGACGGGACGGATGAGGTTTAACGGTGGGTATAAATGGTCGGCCCTGGTCAGATCAGACCGGCCCTCGCGAGGACGTACTCGCGCAGGGGGGCGTAGTCCTCGGTCAGGTATCCGTCGTCCAGAGGCACCGTGACCAGTAGCTTTCCCTCGTGTTCGGCCAGGAACAGAGCGGGGTCGTTGCAGTCCGCGAACCCCATCGTCGGCACTCCGGCCTCCCCCGCCGCACCCGCGAACCCGTGGTCCGCGATGACCAACTGCGGCCATGCCTCACCCCGGTTCTCCAGGTCCCCGAGAATGGCACGCATGGCGAAGGGGTGGTGGCTGTGACGCGCGAGGTGTCCGTCCGTCACGATCGCGACTTCGTCCTTCCAGACCACGATCCGCCGGTTGGGGGGCTTCTCGGTAGTCACCTCGTACGAATAACCGCCCGCAGCGGTGACGACCGGGCAGCCGCGCGAGGCCAGTGCGTCCTTCCAGACCCGGTAGGTCTCACGGAGTTTGCTGGGGTGTCCGGTGGCGAACATGACCCTCTCCCGGCGCTCCGCCGCCAGCGCCATCCGATCGGCCAGCGCCTCCAGGGCGTCCACGGTCAGGTCGGGGTCGATGGTGTCGATCCCCCACACGTACTCCTCGTCGCCCACGACGCCGCACCGCTTGCTCATGAGGGAGAGGACCTCGGAGAACGTCCAGTCGTGGGAGAACGTCAGACCGAACTGGTGGTAGGGGTCCTTCTGCACCAGCCGCCGGTAGTGCCGAAGGTTGTTCTGGCGGGGGGTGTCGACGTGCCCGGCGATCCCCGTGCGAACCAGATAGGTGATGAGTTCAGCGCGTGTCGGCGGCGTCACCTGGCGTTCCCCTTCCTCGACTGGGCAGCGAGCGTGCGCCCCGCCGTGATGCCACCACGACGCCGGCCTCTGTTCGCCCGGTATTCAACCTCTGTCCTACCCGCCTGCGGCGTACAACGCGCAATCCCCATGAATTCACCTCCGTACTCCCGGGCACCGCGGCGGGCCGGGCCACGGACCGGAACCCCGGAATGCGCGGCGGTCCCGAACCGGCCGGGATCCGGCCGCGCCGGAACCGCTCCGGGGCGGCCGGCGGAGCGCGTTCGGGAACACGGGCGGTCCGGCCGGCGGGGCCTAGAGGCTCGGGTCGATGCCGTGGCTGGGGAAGACGGCGGTACGGGTGGCGTGGATCGCGCGGTCCACCGCGTCGCCCGGGTCGTAGCCGTCCACGAAGGGCGCGAACGAGACCTCGCGGCCGTCGGTCATGTAGAGGGGCGCCAGCTCCCCGGTGCGCTCCCGCACGAAGTCGCGCCACTTCTGCGGGGTCTCGGCGTCCGGGTCGACCGGGTGGCCGGCGGCCTCGGCGAGCAGGTGGGTCCAGGCGCGCGGGACCACGTGCACCAGCCCGTAGCCGCCGCCGCCGAAGAGCAGCCACCGGCCGCCCGCCGTCTTCTGCGCGAGCTTGTGCAGCTCGGAGTAGGCGCGCCGCTGGCCGTCCACGCTGAGGGTGAGGTTGGCGAGCGGATCGAGGGCGTGGGTGTCGCAGCCCTGCTGGGTCACGAGGATCTCCGGCTGGAACTCGTGCAGCAGGGGAGGGACGACGGCGTCGAAGGCGCGGTGCCAGCCGGTGTCCCCGGTGCCCGCCGGGAGGGCGACGTTGACCGCGTACCCCTCCGCGTCCGGGCCGCCGGTCTCGGACGCCTGCCCGGTGCCGGGGAACAGGGTCACCGGCGACTCGTGCAGGCTGATGGTGAGTACGCGGGGGTCGTTGTAGAACGCGTTCTGCACGCCGTCGCCGTGGTGGACGTCCACGTCCACGTACGCGATCCGCTTGGCGCCCTGCTCCAGCAGCCAGCTGATGGCGATCGCGGGGTCGTTGTAGACGCAGAAGCCCCACGCGTGGTTGCGCATCGCGTGGTGCAGGCCGCCCGCGATGTTCGCGGCGTGCGCGGTCTCCCCCGTCCACACCGCTCTCGCGGCGGCGACGGACGCGCCCGTGATGAGCGCCGCGGCGTCGTGCATGTCGGGGAAGACGGGGTTGTCCGCGGTGCCGAGCAGGTGGGCGTCGTCGGGCGCCAGTGTCCTGCCCGCGCGCTTGACCGCCTCGATGTAGGCGCGGTCGTGCACCAGGGAGAGGAGTTCGTCGGACGCGGGCTCCACGTCCAGGAGGCCGACCCCGGGGGCGTCCAGCACGCCGAGTTCGCGGCTGAGGGCCATCGTCAGCTCGACACGGATCGGCGCCATCGGGTGCTGGGGCCCGAAGTCGTAGGCCGTCAGTCCGTCATCCCATGCCACCCGAAGCGAGCAGGACGTGCGCCCTCCCATGTGGTGACCCCCGTTTCAGGTGTGCGTGCTCCGAAGCACACAGTACGCAAAACCGGGCTCCGATCCGAACCCCGGGTCCAGGGGACGGCCGCCGGCCGGCGCCCCGCGGGGCCGGCGGCGGCCCCGCCCGGGCCCCGTCAGCTTCCGGAGAGCGCGCCGCTCCTGTCGCGGGCCGCCTCGATGGCGTCCGTGAACGCGGTCCGGACGCCGTGCCGCTCCAGCTCGCGCAGCGCGGCGGCCGTGGTGCCGCCCGGGGAGGTCACGGCCTCGCGCAGCACCACCGGGTGCTCCCCCGAACCGTTGAGCATGGCGGCGGCGCCGGTGATGGTCTGCCCGACGAGCTTCTGCGCCGTGACGCGCGGCATCCCCATGGCGACACCGGCCTCGATCATCGTCTCCGCGATGAAGTAGAAGTACGCGGGGCCGCTGCCCGAGATGGCGGTCACCGTGTCCATGTGCTGCTCGCCGACCCGGATCACCTCGCCGACCGTGGCCAGGAGCGCCTCCGCGCGGTCCAGGTGGGCCCCGTCGGTGTGGGCGCCGCCCGCGACGGCGGTCATCCCCTCGCCCATCAGTGCGGGCGTGTTGGGCATGGCGCGGACGACGGGCGTCCCGGCGGGCAGGTGGTTCTCCAGGACGGCGGTGGTGATGCCGGCCGCGACGGAGATGATCAGGCGCTCCGAGCCCAGGTGCGGGGACAGGTCGTCCAGCAGTGCCACCATGTCCTGGGGTTTGAGGGCGAGCAGGAGCGTGTCCGCGCGCTTGGCCGCGTCCGTCGCGGGGACCACCTCGACCCGGTAGCGGCGGCGCAGCTCCTCCGCGTGCTCCTCGCGCGGCTCCGTGACGAGGACGTCCTCCGGCGCGTGGCCCTTGGCCAGCATCCCGGCGAGCAGCGCCTCGCCCATCTTCCCGGCACCGATGATCGCGATCATGAAGAGTCCTCTCTGCGGGTCACGTCCACGCTAGCGGCCCCGCCGCCCCGGGGGGACCGCGCGTCCCGGCCTGTGGACGGCGGACCGCGCAGGCCCCGCCGGGGCCGGGCCGCGTCAGCTCCCGCCCGGGTCGACCGTGCCCTTGTCGTCGACCGTGCCGCCGCCGTCCACCGAGAAGCGGCGGGGCGGTGCCGACGGCTTCCGGCGCAGGAGGGCGATGCGCTCGCGGCGGTCGTGCGTGCGGCCGGGGGACGCGGAGGTCTGCGCGAAGTGCAGGCGGGTGAAGGCCAGGGCCTCGGCCAGCTCGCGCATGCGCGCCTGGCGGTCGGCGGCCTTGCGGGTGCTGACCTCCAGCACCAGCTGTCCGCCGAAGCCGCCCTCGGCCAGGTACTCCAGGAGTTCGCCGACCGGCTGGGTCCCCCGGCCGGGGATGAGGTGCTCGTCGAGGTTCTGTCCGCCGAAGCCGTCCGTCACGTGGACGTGCGAGAGGCGGTCGCCCAGCTGCCTGGCCATCTGCATGGCGTCGGAGCCGGACATGGCGGTGTGCGACAGGTCGAGCGTGACGTCGGGGTAGTCGCGGTCGAGCGGGTCCCAGCTCGGCGCGTAGGGGACGACCTCGCGGTCGCGGACCCGCACGGGGTACATGTTCTCCACCGCGAAGACGACGTCGGTCTCGTCCTGCATACGGGAGATCCCGCTCTCGAACTCGCGCGCGTACTCGCGCTGCCAGCGGAAGGCGGGGTGGACGACGATGGTCTTCGCCCCCAGGGCCTCGGCCATCTCCTTGGAGCGGACGAGCTTCCCCCAGGGCTCCCTGCCCCACACACGCTGGGTGAGGACCAGGCAGGGCGAGTGGACGGCGGTGACGGGTATCTGGTGGTAGTCCGAGAGGCGCCGCAGGAGGTCGATGTCCTGGCTTGCCGGATCGGAGGAGACGAGGACCTCCACCCCGTCGTACCCCAGCTTCGCCGCGATCTCGAAGGCGGCCGGGGTCTTCTCCGGGTAGACCGACGCCGACGACAGGACGACGGGTGCGTCTGGGACCTGGATAGGACTCACACACCCAGACTATGCGCTGTCGGGCCCTCCGTGCGTTCCGCCCGGGCGAGCGCGGCGCGCCGTGCCCCCGGGGCCTCCCCGTCCCCTCCCGTCACGCCCCTCCCCCGTACGGGGCCCGGCCGGGGCGGGGTCCCTCCGGCCGGGCCGGGGCGGGGTCCCTCCGGCCGGGCCGGGGGCGCGGGAAGCACGGCGCCGGGACCGGCCGGGGACCCGTCGGCCGGGCCGGATGGCTAGTGTGCGGTGCATGATCCCCAGGGACGCGATCCCCAGCCCCAACATCTGGCGGAACCCGCAGACGTACGAGTTGGAGAACCGGGCGGTGGACCCCGAGGGCGTGATCGGCGCGGCCATGGACCGCGTCCGCCCCATGGACGGGGCGCACGTCCTGGACGTCGGGTGCGGCACCGGCTACCACCTGCCGGGGTTCGCCGCGCGGGCGAGCCGGGTCACCGGCGTGGAACCGCACCCGTCGCTGGCGGGGGCGGCCCGGGCCCGGGTGCGGGGCCTGGACCACGTCCGGGTCCTGGACGGAGTGGCCCAGCGGCTGCCCGTCCCCGACTCCGTCGTCGAGGTCGCGCACGCGCGCTGGGCCTACTTCTTCGGCCCGGGGTGCGAGCCCGGCCTGGCCGAGCTCGACCGCGTGATGCGGCGGGGCGGGGTCGCGTTCGTGATCGACAACGACGCCACGCGCTCCACCTTCGGCTCGTGGTTCCGGCGTTCGCTGCCGTCGTACGACCCGGCCGCCGTGGAACGGTTCTGGGCGGCCCGCGGGTTCACCCGCGAGGCCCTGACGATGCGCTGGTCGTTCACCGACCGCCGCGCCTTCGAGGCGGTGGTACGGATCGAGTTCCCCTCCGCGCTGGCCGCGGAGATCGTGCGGTCCCATCCCGGGCTGTCGGTGGACTACGCGGTCAACCTGTGGTGGAAGCGGTACTGACCCGGTGGACGGGTGCGTCCGGGGTCCCGGGCTCACCGCCCGGGGCGCGCTCGGCGGCCGCCGGCGCGGCCCGCGGGGACCGTTCCCGTCACAGGCGTACCGCGCCTGCGAGGTTGTAGCGGTTGACGTCCCGCTCGCGGACCTGGTCCCCGGACTTCGGGGCGTCGATCATGCGGCCGCCGCCGAGGTAGATCGCGACGTGGTAGGCGTACCCTCCGCCGTCGGCCCAGTAGAGGATGTCGCCCCTCCTGGCGTCGGAGTAGGAGACCCTGGTCCCCTCCCTCACCTGGTCGTGGGCGATGCGGGGGAGGCTGACCCCGGCCTGCCCGAACGACCACTGGACGAGGCCGGAGCAGTCGAAGGAGTCCGGTCCGGTGCCGCCCCAGCCGTACGGGGTGCCCTTCTTGGACTCGGCGGCGCTGATGGCCCTCTCGACGGTGGAGGAGGGCAGCGCCGCCTGGTGGACCCTCGCGGGCGCGCCGGCGCCCGGTGCCGGTTGCGCGTGCTGGGCGAGGGCCGGGGCGGCGCCGGAGGTCAGGAAGGCCGCGGCGAGCGCGGCGGCCGTGAGCGATCGCGGTCCGCCCCGGCGGGGGCGGGCGGACGAGGCCTGTCGCCCCGGGTCCTGAGGACGACAGGCCTGCGTTTGCTCGTGCTTTCGCGGTAGTCGCATGACGGTGGTGCTCCACTCGTGTGAGTAGTCACGCCGGGGCGTCCGCGCCGCTGTGACGCGGATCTCTCCGCCTCGACGCACCACCATTCGTCACACAGCCACCCGAAGAAATCACTCTCCGTGGTCCAGTTGGCCACCAAGGAGGGTAAAGGCTGCTTTACCCGAGGGGATATACCGGTCATTCGACCAGCAAACGGACTCCCTCTCCCTGGGGTGGCGACCCTCCGCTACAGAGCCGGGGAGGGCACGCCCACCGCGGCCTGGACGAAGTCCGCCGTCGCCTCCATGCCGAGCCGGTTGGGGTGCACCGGGGCCCCGTTCTCCGGGATCAGGCCCTCCACCCAGCGGGTGCCGGAGGGCTTGCACACGTCCCTGCCGCGCTCCAGGACGTCCACGAACACCGCGCCGTTGGCCTCCGACTCCTCCTTGATCACCGCGTTGAGCGACGTCTGCGCCGCGTCGAGGAACGGGACGTCCCCGCGGGCGATGGGCGTGCTCGGCCAGCAGCCCCCGCTCTCCGGCAGGAGTTGGAGGTAGCCCACGCTGAGGACCGTCGCGTCGGGGCTGCGCTCCGCGATGTCGGCGTAGACCTGGGAGATCTCGCCGCGCAGGCCCTCGATCCGGACGTCGAGCTCGTCACCGTAGTAGTTGGCGCACGGGCTGCCCAGGGGGTTGCCCAGGCTCCGCTTGGCGCACTCGACGAACACGTCGGAGAACCCGAAGTCGTTGCCCGCGATGCCGACCGTGACCAGGTCGGTCTCGGGCCGCAGCGCGTCGAGCTGCGGGAGCGTGTCGGTGAACTGGTTCTCGTAGAAGTGCTCCATCCGCGCGCCGGAGCAGCTGGCGTCGGTCAGCTCGGCGACCCCGATCCGCTCGGCGAGCATCTTGGGGTAGTTGTGGTTCGACTGCATGCAGCCGAGCAGGGGCACGCGGGCCTGGGCCTGCTGCTGGCGGACCAGGGGCCCGGCGACGAAGGAGTCGCCCAGCGCCACGTAGTGCTGGAAGGCGGCCGCCTCGGCCTCCTCCGCGGCGGCGGACGGCGGCGAGACCAGGGACAGGCCCAGGACCGCCGCGGCCGCGGGGACCAGGACTCGGCGGAGCCACCGGTGTCGGGGGATGGCGGGGTTTGCGTCGTTACGGGGCACGCGGGTTCCTCTCCAGGGAGCGGGGGGCAGGGAGTAGTCGGACCCTTACAGATTCTTTAACACGACCTACCGGAAGTTCCCCATAACCCGTAGGTAACTTTCGTGTGTCGCGGCGAATCCGTTCCGCCCCGGCGGGCCTGTCCCCGGGAGCCGCTAGCGTGGCGACCATGGCAAAGGCAGCGAAGACGACGTTCCGGTGCGCGGAGTGCGGATGGAGCACCCTCAAGTGGGTGGGCCGCTGCGGCGAGTGCCAGGCCTGGGGCACGGTCGAGGAGGCCGGGGCCCCCGCCGCGACGTCCGTCGCCGCCGCGCCCGTCACCTCCCGGGCCCGGCCCATCACCGAGATCAGCGTGGAGAGCGCCGAGGCCGTCCCCACCGGGGTCGACGAGCTCGACCGCGTCCTGGGCGGGGGCGCGGTCCCCGGCGGCGTCGTCCTGCTGGCGGGCGAGCCCGGCGTGGGCAAGTCCACGCTGCTCCTGGAGGTCGCGGCGATGCGGGCCGCGGACGGGCCCGTGCTGTACGTCACCGGCGAGGAGTCCGCCGGACAGGTGCGGCTGCGCGCCGAGCGCCTCGGGGCCCTGTCGGACAAGCTCTACCTCGCCGCCGAGACCTCCATCGCCTCCCTCGTCAGCCACGTGGACCAGGTCGGCCCCCGGCTGCTGATCGTGGACTCGGTGCAGACCATGGTCTCCCCCGACGCCACCGGCGTCCCCGGCGGCGTCACGCAGATCCGCCAGGTGACCGGCGCGCTGATCCAGATCGCCAAGGAGCGCGGGATCGCCACCATCCTGGTCGGCCACGTGACCAAGGACGGTTCCATCGCGGGGCCCCGGATGCTGGAGCACCTGGTCGACGTGGTGCTGCACTTCGAGGGCGAGCGCCACTCCCAGCTGAGGCTGCTGCGCGCGATCAAGAACCGGTACGGCCCCACGGACGAGATCGGCTGCTTCGAGCTCACCGAGAGCGGCATCGTCGGCCTGCCGGACCCCAGCGGCCTGTTCCTCACCGAGCGCACCGACCCCGTGCCCGGCACCTGCGTCACCGTCGCCATGGAGGGCCGGCGCCCCCTGATCACCGAGGTCCAGGCGCTGGTCGCGCCCACGCCCCTGCCGGCCCCGCGCCGCGCCACCTCGGGCCTGGACACCTCCCGGGTCAACATGATCCTGGCGGTGCTGGAGAAGCGCACGGGCATGCGGCTGGCCAACATGGACGTGTACGCGTCGACGGTCGGCGGCGTCAAGCTCACCGAGCCAGCCGTGGACCTGGCGCTGGCCATGGCGGCGGCCAGCTCCAGCAACGACGTCGCCCTCCCCGTCGGGTTCATCGCGATCGGCGAGGTCGGCCTCGCGGGCGACGTGCGCACCGTCTCGGGCGTCCGCCGCAGGGTCGCGGAGGCGCAGCGGCTCGGGTTCACCGAGGCGATCGTCCCCAAGCACTTCGGCGACCCGGTCCCGGGCATCCGTACCCAGGAGGTCGAGGAGCTGAGCGAGGCGCTCCTGCGCGTCGCCAAGCGCTCGCGCCGGTCCCGCAAGCCCCAGGACGACGGCTGAGGCCGGCGGGCCGGGCCCCTGCCCCGCCCGTCGGCCCCGGAGCGGCCCCGGGCCGTGGTCCGCGGACCGTCCGGGGCCGGCGCGGGCGCCCGCGGAACACGTCCTAGAAGTCGAAGAGGACGCCCTTCTGGCTGACGAGGAGGCAGGAGTTCGAGAACTCCTCCTCGTACCTCTCGGCGCCCTCGGCGACGGCCACGACGGGCTGGTGGATCATCGTGCACATGCCGCCCTCCCCCTTGGCCCGGGCGATCGACCCGGCCCCGTCGACGGCCGCGCAGGCCCGCTCCGCCTCGGGGTGGTCCCCGCCGGTCGGCCGGCACTCCAGGGTGACCTGCCGCACCTCTCCCGTGGACGGCGTCCGGATGCTCAGTGTGTGGCTGGTGGTCACGGTGCGCTCCGCCTGCGCGGGCACGGCGACGGCGAGGGACAGGACGGCGGTGGCCGCGAGGGCCAGGGCGGTGCGGTGCACGACTGCTCCCGGTGTGCGAACGATCAGAACACCACGCATCGTAACCATTCGATCACCGGAATCGGCCGACTTTACCGAAACACGGGCGACTTCTTCCCCTCCGGGTTCGCCCTGGAACGGCCGGACCGGGCCGGGGGCGGCCCGGTCCGGCGCGGGGCCTCAGGCGAACAGCGGGAGCAGGGACTCCAGCCAGCGGTCGGCGATCCTGCGGTCGCCGCCGGCCGAGGGGTGCACCCCGTCGTAGGTGTCGGTGTCGGTGTCGAACCCGGTCCACTGGTCCACCACGGTCACCGGCGACTCCGCCGTGCTCTCCCCCGCCGCCCACGCCGGGATGGCGGCGTTGAGGTCCTCGACGCCCTGTCCGCACCCGGCGCAGCTGCGGGCGGGGTCCATCGGGATGATCTGGGCGACCAGGACGCGCATGCGGGGGTTCTGCTCCCGCATCTGCGCGACGAGCACGCCGTAGGCGTCCAGGACCGCCTCCACGGGGACGCCGCTCCACACGTCGTTGGTGCCGAAGTGCATCAGCACCACGTCCGGCTCCGTCCGCGCGAGCCAGTCCACGAGGAGGCCGCGGTCCGCGACGTCGGTGACGAGGAAGCCGCCGTGGCCCTCGTTGTCGCCGTCGTACTCGAAGCCGCAGCCGTCGCCCGGCCGGGTGCCCACGAAGTCGACGTCCGTGTGCCCGGCCTCCACCAGGTCGGCCCAGAGCAGGGCCCTCCAGCACCCGGGCGAACCCGTGATCGAGTCGCCCAGCGGCATGATCCGCACCGTGTCCTCCTCCGTTCGCGCGGTCCCGGCCGCGGTCGCGCCGGTCGGTCCCGCCTCCGCCGCGGCGGGGGCGAACGCGCCCGCGACGAGCGCGAGGGCGAGTCCGAGGCCCGCGCCGGCGCGCCGGACGGCCCGGGAGAGTCGTTGGTCCATGGGGAAGCTCCTTGCTCTGTGCGGGTCCCCGGGAGGAACGCTCTGGGAGCGCTCCCAACCGCAGGCAGGGTACCTCCGACCCGCCCGTGCGGGAAGGGGGGTTCCCGGAACGGGCAGGTCCTCGCGGGGCGGCGGCACGCGGGACCTCCGGGCGGGACGGGCCGCCGCACCCGGCGGGACCGGACACGCGCCGCGCCCCGGGGCCCGGGAGGCGGCGCCACCGCCCCGGCCCCGGGGCGCGAACCCGGCGGGCCGCGTCGACCGCGGCCCCGCTCGGCTCAGGACCTGAGCTGGAACGCCAGCTGTGGCTGGTCCCCCGCGTAGTCGCCGTGCAGGTTGGCCCGGTACCAGCCCGCCCGGGCGCCGGCGCTGGTCTCGCGGCAGTCCGTGAAGGAGCGGTTGCGCTCCCAGTCGACCGTGAACTCGTGCGGCACGCCCCGGCTGAGCTGCTGCTCCTCGGCGCCGCCGTCCTTGAGGCAGTCCGCGGTGGAGTAGATCCTGTCGTCACCGGAGTGGATGCGCACCTCCAGGGCGGCGCCCCCCACGTCCACGGTGCAGGTCTGCTCCGCCGTGTTGACCACGGTGATCCTGAAGCCCGGGGCGCTCCCGGAGCCGTAGACCTCCTGGTCACCCTCCAGCTCGAACGTCACCACGACGTCCTCCGGGCGGCAGAGGTCCTCGGCGCGCTCGGGCGCGGCGACCTCTCCGGCGCCGCCGCCCTCTCCGCCCTCCTCGCCGCCGGCGCCCTCGGACGCCTCGTCGCCGGGCGAGGGGGAGGCGCTCTCCTCGGCCCCCTCCGACGCCCCGGCCGTGGGTTCCGGGCTCTCGTCCGCGGAGGGGTCCTCGGATGGGACACTGGGGGAGGGCGACGCGTCGATACCGGCCTCGGACCGGGTCGGTTCACCGCTCTCCTCGTCCGAGGGTTGACAGGCGAACGCGATCAGCGCGACCACCAGCATGACCCCGATCAGGACGAAGGCACGCCGCTTCCAGTAGGTCTCGCGGCTGACGGCTCCTGGATGTCCGGTACTTGACGCCATGGCCCGTAGTATTGCGGTTTTGCGTGCCACCCACCTACTCAACCCGCCGATTCCCTTTAAAGATGAGCGATAACCCTTACAGCACCGCCGTTCTGGCGTGGTACGAGTCGAACGCGCGCGACCTCCCCTGGCGCGCGCCCGACGCCACCCCCTGGTCGATCCTGGTCAGCGAGATCATGCTCCAGCAGACCCCCGTCGTGCGGGTCCTGCCCGCCTGGCGCGCCTGGATGGAGCGCTGGCCCACCCCCGCCCACCTGGCCGGGGAGGCGTCGGGCGAGGCCGTGCGCATGTGGAACCGGCTCGGCTACCCGCGCCGCGCACTGCGCCTGCACGCCTGTGCCGTGGCGATCACCGAGGAGCACGGCGGCCGGGTCCCCGACGACCACGCCACGCTGCTCTCCCTCCCGGGGATCGGCGCCTACACCGCCGCGGCCGTGGCGAGCTTCGCCTACGGGCAGAGGCACGCCATTCTGGACACGAACGTCCGCCGCGTCCTCGCCAGGGCCGAAACGGGAGTCCAGTACCCTCCGAAAACCCAGACCAAGGCGGAGACGGCGCTCGCGGAGGCGCTGCTGCCGCCCACCGCCCAGGTCGCCGCGCGCTGGGGGGTCGCCGTGATGGAGCTCGGCGCCCTGGTGTGCACCGCCCGCACGCCCGCGTGCGCGTCCTGCCCCATCGCCGGGCAGTGCGCGTGGAGGCTCGCGGGCAAGCCCGCCTACGACGGGCCGCCCCGGCGGGGCCAGACCTACGAGGGCACCGACCGCCAGGTGCGCGGCCGCCTGCTCGCCGTGCTGCGCGACTCCGCGCACCCGGTGGCCAAGGACGCCCTGGACGCCGTCTGGGACGACCACGTGCAGCGCGAGCGCGCCCTGGACGCCCTGGTGTCCGACGGCCTGGTGGACCCGCTCGACGACGGCCGCTACGCCCTGCCCTCCTGACCCGGCCCCTTCGGGCGCCGGGTCAGTCGTCCATGCGGGCGCTCGTGCCGCTGCCCGCGTCGAACTCCGCCTCGGTCCCGGCGAAGCCGCCGCTGCACGGCGCCCCCGGCTCCGGGGTGTTCTCGCCCTGGACGTACTCGACCAGGTACTCGGTGAGGCGCGGGTCCTCGGCGCCCTCCAACAGGATCTGCGACCCCCAGGCCGACGCCACCACGGGCGAGGGCAGCCCCTCGACGGGGCTGATCACCAGGTAGTCGCCCGGCGAGTAGAGGCCGGCGAGCGTCTCGACCTGATCGGCGTCCAGACCGGGGTCGTAGGCGATCCACACGGCCCCGTGCTCCAGGGAGTGCACGGCGTACTCGGTGCGCAGGGGCTCCCCGTAGACGCCGCAGTCCTGCCAGACGGGGTAGTGCTCCCCGCCCACGGGCGGGAACACGTCGTACTCGACGGTCTCGCCCTCCTCGACGTGGTCGGCGGACAGCCCCTCGTAGTGCCGGACCGCCTCCAGCCCCGCCCCGGCCGAGGCCCCGGCCTCCCCGCCCCCGGGGCGCGTCACCACGTAGAGGACCCCGCCGCCCGCGACGAGGAGCACGACGAGGACCACCGCCCCGATGATCAGGGCGAGCCCGGCGCCGCGCCCGCCCCCCGCCTGCTGCGGCGGCGGGTACGGCCCCTGCGGCCCGTAGTGCCCCTGCGGCCCGTGGGGGCCCGGCCCCTGGGGTCCGGGCGGTCCCGGCGGGGGGTACCCCCCGGTCGGCGGCATCCCGGTCGGCGGCATCGCGCCGTGGGGCGGCTGCCCCTGCGGGGCGCCCGGCGGGGGGCCGCCGGGGGCGCCCGGCTGCGGGTACGGGGGCTGCTGCTGCGGCTGCTGTCCGTGGGGCGGCCACGGACCGTGCTGCGGGGGTTCTGAATGGGTCACGAACGCACACTAACGGCCGAACGCCGAAGGGGGCACCCCCGAAGGGGTGCCCCCGTGACGGACGGCGTCCGGTTCAGCCGTGTCAGTCGCTCTTGCCCGCGGCCGACTCCTCGATCTCCGGGGTGTCCGGGACCGCGGCCGGCTTCGGCACGCCCTTGAACGTGAACTTGGCGTCCGTGCCCTCGCCCTCGGCGTCGATCACGACGATCTGACCCGCCTTGAGGTCCCCGTACAGGATCTTCTCGGACAGCTGGTCCTCGATCTCCCGCTGGATCGTCCTGCGCAGCGGGCGGGCGCCCAGCACGGGGTCGAAACCGCGCTCGGACAGGATCTGCTTCGCCTTCGGGCGCAGCTCGATCCCCATGTCCCGCTCCTTGAGGCGAGCGTCCAGGCTCGTGATCATGAGGTCCACGATCTGGAAGATCTCCGCCTCCGTCAGCTGGTGGAAGACGATGATGTCGTCCACGCGGTTGAGGAACTCGGGACGGAAGTTGGTCTTGAGCTCCTCGCTGACCTTCGCCTTCATCCGCTCGTAGTTGGTCTGGGCGTTGTCCTCCTTGGCGAAGCCCATGGCCTGGCCCTTGGAGATGTCCCGCGTGCCCAGGTTGGTGGTCATGATGATGACCGTGTTCTTGAAGTCGACGTTGCGACCCTGGGCGTCGGTGAGACGGCCCTCCTCCAACACCTGCAGCAGGGAGTTGAAGATGTCGTTGTGGGCCTTCTCGATCTCGTCGAACAGGACCACGGAGAACGGCTTGCGGCGCACCTTCTCGGTGAGCTGGCCGCCCTCCTCGTAGCCGACGTAGCCGGGAGGCGAGCCGAACAGCCGGGAGACCGTGTGCTTCTCCATGAACTCGGACATGTCCAGCTGGATCAGCGCGTCCTCGTCCCCGAACAGGAACTCGGCCAGGGTCTTGGACAGCTCGGTCTTGCCGACACCGGACGGACCGGCGAAGATGAACGAGCCACCCGGGCGCTTGGGGTCCTTCAGACCGGCGCGGGTACGGCGGATCGCCTGGGAGAGCGCCTTGATGGCGTCCTCCTGGCCGATGACCCGGCGGTGCAGCTCGTCCTCCATGCGCAGCAGCCGGGAGCTCTCCTCCTCGGTGAGCTTGAAGACCGGGATGCCGGTGGAGGCGGCCAGGACCTCGGCGATGAGCTCCTCGTCGACCTCGGCCACGACGTCCATGTCGCCGGCCTTCCACTCCTTCTCCCGCTGCGCCTTCTTGTTGAGGAGCTGCTTCTCGTCGTCGCGCAGGGACGCGGCCTTCTCGAAGTCCTGCGCGTCGATCGCGGACTCCTTGTCCCGGCGCACGCCCGCGATCTTCTCGTCGAACTCGCGCAGGTCCGGCGGAGCGGTCATCCGGCGGATGCGCATCCGCGAGCCGGCCTCGTCGATGAGGTCGATCGCCTTGTCCGGCAGGAACCGGTCGCTGATGTAGCGGTCGGCCAGCTGGGCCGCCGCCACCAGGGCGCTGTCGGTGATGGAGACCCGGTGGTGCGCCTCGTACCGGTCGCGCAGGCCCTTGAGGATCTCGATGGCGTGCTTGATGGTGGGCTCGTCCACCTGGATGGGCTGGAAGCGCCGCTCCAGGGCGGCGTCCTTCTCCAGGTACTTGCGGTACTCGTCCAGGGTGGTGGCGCCGATGGTCTGGAGCTCACCCCGGGCCAGCATGGGCTTGAGGATCGAGGCGGCGTCTATGGCGCCCTCGGCCGCGCCCGCCCCGACCAGCGTGTGCAGCTCGTCGATGAACAGGATGATGTCGCCGCGGGTCCGGATCTCCTTGAGCACCTTCTTGAGGCGCTCCTCGAAGTCGCCGCGGTAGCGGCTTCCGGCGACCAGCGCGCCCAGGTCCAGCGTGTACAGCTGCTTGTCCTTGAGCGTCTCGGGGATCTCGCCCTTGACGATCTTCTGGGCCAGGCCCTCGACCACGGCGGTCTTGCCGACGCCGGGCTCACCGATGAGGACCGGGTTGTTCTTGGTCCGCCTCGAGAGCACCTGCATGACGCGCTCGATCTCCTTGTCCCGGCCGATGACCGGGTCGAGCTTGCTCTCCCGGGCGGCCTGGGTCAGGTTGCGACCGAACTGGTCCAGCACCAGGGAGGTGGAGGGGGTGGACTCCGAGGAGCCCGCGGTGGCCTGCGGCTCCTTGCCCTGGTAGCCGTGCAGCAGCTGGATGACCTGCTGGCGGACCCGGTTCAGGTCCGCGCCGAGCTTGACGAGGACCTGGGCGGCGACGCCCTCGCCCTCGCGGATCAGACCCAGCAGTATGTGCTCGGTACCGATGTAGTTGTGGCCGAGCTGGAGCGCCTCGCGCAGCGACAGCTCAAGGACCTTCTTGGCGCGCGGGGTGAAGGGGATGTGCCCCGACGGCGCCTGCTGGCCCTGGCCGATGATCTCCTCAACCTGCTGCCGAACCGCTTCGAGGCTGATACCGAGGCTCTCCAGAGCCTTGGCGGCGACGCCCTCACCCTCGTGGATGAGGCCGAGCAGGATGTGCTCCGTACCGATGTAGTTGTGGTTGAGCATCCTGGCCTCTTCCTGGGCCAGAACCACCACTCGCCGTGCGCGGTCGGTAAACCTCTCGAACATGTCTCGTCGCTCCTCTACAGAGCGGTCAGGCAGGGACGGTCTCGCCGACCCAACTCTTCCGCATATCGGCCCCACAGGGATAACCGCCCAGGGGAGCACTGTCGCACCCGCCGGTCGACAGGCTGCCGACCGGGCGAACCTCTCCGCATGGCCGACCTCTCAGCCGTCCGTGCCAGAGACTTTCCCCGACGATAGGGCGTTCACCCAACATCCAACTACCAATTGACGCGTCAGATTTCCCTGTACGCCGAAGGCGAACGGCCCGGACACTCCCATCCATCACGGGAGTCCCCGGACCGCACGTGTACAAGCCCGATAATCGGCTCTGAGCGAACAAGCCGAACCGCGTGTTGTTCTTCGGGCCGGGTCAGTCGGCCCCGAAAGCGGGAAATGCGCGTCGGCCCCGGTGGGCCGCGGTACGGCTCCGCCGGGTCGGCGGAACGGCCCCGGGCCCTGCGGCCGTGCGGCCGCAGGGCCGGAAGTCGAGAGCCTCCACGAGGACGGGAAGCGCTGTGGCGCCCCGGTCGTCGGCGCGTCCGCGTACACCGCGGCGAGCGGCGGGACCCCCGTCCGAGCCGCGTCACGGAGACGGGAGCCGGAAGGACCCGGGGCGGCGGTGCGCCCGCGGTCCGGATCCGGCGGCGCCGGCTCGGCGCCGGCCGCCGGGGATCCGGTGCCCGTCGTATCCCCTCGTCCCCTGCATCCCCATGGCGGGGAACCCCGTGTCACAGGATCCGCGTGTGACGGGTCCACCGGTGTCAGGCGGTGCCGGATGAGGGAGTCGGGTGCTCCTGGTGGGCACCGGTCGAAATTCGATCAAGCCCTGACAACATTTCGGCGAACCGAAGGCGGTCGCGGGACCTAGCCCTTGATGGCCTCATATTCGGCGACGATGGCGGCGGGGATCCGGCCGCGCTCATTGACGGGCTTGCCGGCAGCCTTCGCCCACGCGCGAATCTCGGCGCTGCGCTCGCGGCTGGGCGCATTACGGCTGCCCCGGCGGGCGGCGGGGCGGTTCGTCTTGGACGGAGCCTTGCGGGAGGCTTCGACGAACGGGTTAAGGGCCTCGCGAAGCTTGGCGGCATTACCCGCACTGAGGTCGATTTCGTACGTCGATCCGTCCAGACCGAACGTCACCGTCTCCTCGGCCTCGCCGCCGTCGAGGTCGTCGACCAGGAAAACCTGGACCTTCTGTGCCATGGAATCAAACCTTTCAGAAGAGCGGTGTCTGCACACCTGAATATAAAGCTATCCCGCGCGAACGCGGAAGACAATTCCCGGCGTGCCAGAAATCGTCTGGGGCCGACCGTGGTTTGGGGGGTCGCCGGAGCAGCGCGGGTGCGGCGAGTTGGCCCGCGCACGCGGTGGGACCGAGACCCGGCCCCCGGGCTTCACGCAACCGGTCAAGTACCGTATCAACGACCGTCGGATTCGGCGCGTTCCCCACCCTGGACAATCGGCGTCTCGTTCGTCGCCCCGGTCTCGCGGACCTCGGCAGCGCCCTTGTGGTCGGTCGCGTCCTGCGCCGCCCCGTCATTGCTGACCAGGCTTCCGTCCATCCGCCGCGGCGCCATCTCCTTGCGCAGCAGGTTGATGACGAAGGCACAGAAGACGGTACCGACAACCACAGGGGGGATGAGCGCCGACAATACGTCGATCAGTCCAGGGGGAACCACCGACGACAAAAAGTCACCCATCGAAGCGCTCCACCCTTCCTGGTTGTTACTTATTGCAGCAAATACCCGACTCAGTGTCGGGCCACTCCGGGGGGATGGCGCGCCGTACGACCTGGCAAACGCATACCCGACATCATAGACATCGTTTGCCCCCGGTTTGACACCGGACGTACCCGAGCGGCCTCCCGCAAACCCCGTGGGCGCCAATGTCCGGTCATGGGTTCGGTGCCCTCGTGCGGGTGCGGCCGGAACACGGGGTCTTGCGGGGTCAAATCACAACCCTTCGTCACCGCCCCGCCGAACTCGATCATGAGGACGGCCAGCCGGACGCAGGTACACATTACCTGCCCTGTTCCACCTCCATACCCCCCGGTGTGCATAAGCCGCCCCGAGTCCGGACGCCGGAGCGGCACGGGCGGGGCCGCGTAAGGGGAACTCCGTACCAAGCACACCCGAAATCCTTTAGGCGCGGGCGGGGTCGGCCGCGTCGTCGAGGCGCACAAGCATCCGGGTGTTCCCGAGGGTGTTGGGCTTAACCCGCTCCAGGTCGAGGAATTCGGCAACTCCCTCGTCATAGGAACGCAGGAGTTCCTCGTACACACGGGACGAGACAGGGGTCCCCTGGATCGGGGCAAAGCCGTGTTTGGAGAAGAAACCGGTCTCGAATGTCAGACAGAACACACGGCGCACACCCAACTCACGGGCCGTGGCGAGGAGTTCGGTCACGATTCGGTGTCCCACGCCGAAACCGCGCAGGGAGGGGTCGACCGCGACGGTCCGCACCTCGGCCAGGTCCTCCCAGAGCACGTGAAGGGCTCCGCAACCCACCAGGCGGTGCTCGACCTCCGCCTCGGGGACCGCACCGGGGGAGGATTCCGGCCCCGCGGGCGACATGTCCGGAACCACCTCCGCCTCGGCGACCCAGAACTCCTGGACGTCCTCGTAGAGGTTGACGGTGCTCTTGGAAAGCACCCTCCGGTCGACGGTGTAGGTGTCGACGAGACGGCGGATGGCGGCGACGTCGCGCGTCCTGGCGCGACGCACGTGAACATGGCGAACGGGCATAGCCGGACCAGACTATGCCCACGCGGGCGAGAACTCCTACCCGAGGTGCGCGACCACACGCGCACGGACCCCACGGAGCACCGCCGCGCGGGCGGGGGGGCGGACGCGAACCCCCACCCCAGGTGCGCGACCACACGCGCACGGACCCCACGGAGCACCGCCGCGCGGGCGGGGGGCGGGCACGAACCCCCACCCGAGGTGCGCGACCACACGCGCACGGACCCCACGGAGTACCGCCGCGCGGGCGGGGGGTGCTCCGGCTCCCGGCCGCGGACACGAGATCGGGGGCACCGCGGCACCGCCGGCCGGAGAGTCTCCTCCCGGCCCTCGCGGTGCGCGTGCGCCCCCTGGGTCGGTCATTCCCGTGTGCGGATCCGGCTCCAGCCGGGGGTTCGGCTCAGATGAGCTGCCGCCGCGCGGCCCAGACGACCGCTTCGATGGGTGTGTTCACGCCGAGTACGTCGCAGATGTTGCGGATACGCCGGCGCAGGGTCCTCGCGCTGAGCTCCAGGTGCCGGGCCGCGACCTCGGTGGTCACGCCGGTGGCGATCTCTGCGAGCAGTTCGAGCTCCTCGTGGCTCAGTTCCACCGGCGCGTACGGACTGCTGACAGCCGTGTCGCGCGGGCGGGTCTGAAGGGGAACCACGCTCTCCCGGTGCTCCCTCGGCTGGAGAGCGCCATGGTCCTCAACGGTACGTCGTACGAGTGTGGCCTGTTCCACTCCGTCCTCCCTCATCATGTGAGTGCGGAACATCAACTCGTCACCTGATGGACGCGAGTGCGCCGACCGGGGGTCGCCCCGTCGGAGCGGACGGAGACTCCGCGGGCCTCGAAATCCCCGGCGGACCCCTCTGGCACAGGGGTCGGGGGGAGTTCCGGGCGCACGGGTCGCAGGCTGGCCGACTCGCTGGGGTCTGGGACGGACAGACCACACCGAGGGCGCGCATGCGCGCGCGAATTCGGACCGCATCGGCGGTCCCGTTTCGCGCTCGCCGTCGTTCTCGATCCACTTCGGCAAACTCACGGGCCTCGGCCCGCCCTCAGCACGCTAGGCCGCAGAGATGATACCGTCAAGACCCGATAAATCACCATGTGTAGTTATGCAAGATCCTTCTGTGACAAGGCAAGGGGAAAGAAAAATCCCCGAGGGCATTGACCTGCGTAAACAATCTTTACCTGAGAGCGGCTGCTTATAGCGCTCCGGCCCCTGGAAAAACTCTGGCCTATCCCCGCGGCCATCACGGTCTGACCGCGGGTTCGCCTTCTATGTCCGGTCGGTGAGTCATGTCCCTTGTTCCGGCGCCGGGGCCGGGACACGCGGAAGGGGCCGGCGCACCCCTGGTGCGACGACCCCGGTCCCCAATTTCGGCCACCCGGCGCGGCCCTTATCGGCCATTCCTGCGCGGATGCGCCGCAGCGCGTCCCGGCCCCCCGCGCCGCACGGCCTTCCGGGCCCCGGCGACGCGGCGGACGGACGCCCCGCTCAGTCCCCCGAGGGCTTCACGATCGGGAAGAGCACGGTCTCCCGAATGTTCTTGCCGGTGAAGGCCATGAGCAGACGGTCGATGCCGACCCCCACGCCTCCGGTCGGCGGCATCCCGTACTCCAGCGCCCGCAGGAAGTCCTCGTCCAGCTGCATCGCTTCGGGGTCCCCCTCGGCTGCCATCAGGGACTGCCGGGTGAGCCTCTCGCGCTGCTCGACCGGGTCGACCAGCTCCGAGTAGCCGGTGCCCAGCTCCATGCCGAACCCGATCAGGTCCCACTTCTCGGTCAGCAGCGGGTCCTCGCGGTGCTGGCGCGTGAGCGGGCTGGTCTCGACCGGGAAGTCGCGCACGAACGTCGGCTGGAGGAGCGTGTGCTCGACCAGTTCCTCGAAGACGTGCTCGACGAGCTTGCCCTGACCCCAGTCGGAGCTGAACTCGACGCCCTTGGCCCCGGCCAGTCGGCGGACCTCCTCGACGGGGGTACGCGGGTCGACCTCCGCGCCGAGGGCGTCGGACACGGCCCCGTACAGGGTGATCTGCGGCCACTCGCCGCCGAGGTCGTACTCCTCGCCGTCGCGCTCGACCACGGTCGTGCCGAACACCGCGCGCGCCGCGTCCTGGACGAGCTCCCGGGTGATGTCCGCCATGACGTTGTAGTCGGCGTACGCCTGGTAGAACTCCAGCATCGTGAACTCGGGGTTGTGCGTGGAGTCCGCGCCCTCGTTCCTGAAGTTGCGGTTGACCTCGAAGACCTTCTCCAGGCCGCCCACGACCAGGCGCTTGAGCGACAGCTCGGGCGCGATGCGCAGGTACAGGTCCATGTCGTAGGCGTTGATGTGCGTGGTGAACGGCCGCGCGGTGGCGCCGCCGTGCACGCGCATCAGCATCGGGGTCTCGACCTCGATGAAGTCGCGCCGGCTCAGGCCCTCCCTGATCGCCCGGATGGCGGCCGAGCGGCGGCGCACCATCAGCTGGGAGTCGGGGTTGACGATGAGGTCGACGTACCGCTGCCGTACACGGGCCTCGGGGTCGGTCAGGCCCTTGTGCTTCTCCGGGAGCGGGCGCAGGCACTTGGCCGTCAGCGTCCAGGAGTTCACGAGGACGGACAGCTCGCCGCGGCGGGAGGTGATGACCTCGCCCTCCACGCCGACGTGGTCGCCCAGGTCGACGTCGGCCTTCCAGGCGTCCAGCCGCTCCTGGCCGACCTGGTCCAGGGACAGCATGACCTGGACGTCGCCGGTCTCGTCGCGCAGCGTCGCGAAGCAGAGCTTGCCGCCGGTGCGGTAGAGCATCACGCGACCGGCGATGGAGACGACGACGCCCGTGTGGGCGTCCGGCTCCAGTCCCTGGTGTTTGTCGCGCACGGCACCGATCGACGTGGAGCGCGGGAAGGTCACGGGGAAGGGGTCGATCCCCTCCTCCCGGAGACGGTCCAGCTTCTGGCGCCGGACCCGCATCTGTTCGGGCAGGTCGTCGTAGGTGTCGTCGTGCGTGTCAGTCACGCGCACGATCCTACCGGCGGTCCGCGCCCCGGCCGACCGCGCGGACCCCGCCCGGACGGGGGCGCCGGGACCGTGCCACGCGGTTCCGGGAGGTGGGCCGGGCGTGTCCGGATCACTAGTATTGCGCTGCCTTGACCCGCGCCCCCACCACCGGAGCAGAACCTACCGAGAGTCGGACAATGAGCGTTGAGGGAAGCACGAAGGCCGTCGTCACGGCACTGGTTGCGAATCTGGGGATCGCCGTCACGAAGTTCGTGGCCTATGTACTGACGGGCTCGTCCTCCATGCTGGCCGAGTCCATCCACTCGGTCGCCGACTCCAGCAACCAGGCGCTGCTGCTCATCGGCGGCAAGCGCGCCCGGAGGGGCGCCACCGAGGAGCACCCCTTCGGCTACGGGCGCGAACGCTACATCTACGCGTTCGTGGTCGCGATCGTGCTGTTCAGCGTGGGCGGCCTGTTCGCGCTCTACGAGGCCTGGCACAAGATCTCCCACCCCGAGCCCATCACCGAGTGGCAGTGGGTGCCCGTCGCGGTCCTGGTGATCGCGATCGGCCTGGAGTCGATGGCGATGAGGACGGCTGTCAAGGAGTCCAACGCCGTCCGCGGCAAGGCGAGCTGGGTGGAGTTCGTCCGCCGGGCGAAGGCCCCCGAACTGCCCGTGATCCTGCTGGAGGACGCCGGCGCCCTGCTCGGCCTGGTGTTCGCGCTGCTCGGCGTCAGCCTGACCCTGATCACCGGCAACGGCCTGTGGGACGGCCTGGGCACCGCCGCCATCGGCGTCCTGCTCGTGGTCATCGCCGTCGTGCTGGCCGCCGAGGTGAAGAGCCTGCTGGTCGGCGAGTCCGCCACACGCGAGAACGTCCTGGCGATCCGGAGTGCCATCGAGTCGGTCGAGGACGTCGACCGCCTCATCCACATGCGCACCCTGCACGTGGGCCCCGAGGAGCTCCTGGTGGCCGCCAAGGTCGCGGTGGACGCCCGGGACGACGCCGGCCGGGTGACCAGGGCGATCGACGAGGCGGAGGAGCGCATCCGCGCGTCCGTGCCCATCGCCACGCTGATCTACATCGAGCCCGACCTGTTCCGCACGGCTCCGGGGTCCCCCTCCTCCCCCGGGGCCGGGACCTCCGCGTGAGCCGGGCCCGGTGCGGCCCCGGCGCCGCACCGGCCCTGCCCGGGGGAGGGGGCGCGCCCCCTCCCCCGGCCGGGTTCAGCCCGTGTTGCGCTCGAAGACCAGGCGCAGCCCGATCAGGGTGAGCCACGGCTCGTGCAGGTCCACGGTCTCGCACTCGCCGATGACCGTGGACGCGAGCCCGCCGGTGGCCACGACGGTCACGTCGTCCGGGGAGTCGGTGAGCTCCGCGACCATCCGGTCGACGATCCCGTCCACCTGGCCCGCGAACCCGAACACGATGCCCGAGCGCAGCGCCTCCGTGGTGTTCTTGGCGATGGCCGAACGCGGCTTGACGATCTCCACCATGTGCAGCTGGGCGCCGCGCCGGGACAGGGCGTCCACGGAGATGTCGATGCCGGGGGCGATCGCGCCGCCCACGTACTCGCCCTTGACGCTCACCGCGTCGAAGGTGGTCGCGGTCCCGAAGTCCACGACCACGGCCGGGCCGCCGTAGAGGTGGTTGGCGGCGAGGGCGTTGATGATCCGGTCGCTCCCCACCTCCTTGGGGTTGTCCATCCGGATCGGCACCCCGGTCTTGACCCCGGGTTCGACGATGACCGCGGGGACGTCGCCGAAGTGGCGGCGGAACATGTCGCGCATCTCGTGCTGGACCGACGGCACCGAGCAGCACAGGGCGAGCCCGTCGATGTCCTCCGGGCCGCCGAGGGTGCTCGCGTCGAGGAGCCCGCGCAGCACCACCGACCACTCGTCGGCGGTGCGCCGGGTGTCGGTACCCACTCTCCAGTGTTCGAGGAGCTCGTCGGATTCAAAGAGACCGAAGACCGTCTCGGAGTTGCCGACGTCGATCGCGAGCAGCATTCTGAGGGCCTCATCCATGGTCGAAGTGGTGTGTTCTCAAGGAATCTTCCACCACTCGGGCACCCTCACAACAGGTCGAGGGCGATATCGAGCGCGGGACTGGAGTGGGTGAGCGCGCCGACGGCGAGGTAGTCGACCCCGGTGCGTGCCACGTCCCCCGCGACGTCGAGGGTCAGTCCGCCGGAGGACTCCAGTCGCGCACGGCCCCCGACCTGGGCGACCGCTGTCCGGAGCCCGTCGACGGTGAAGTTGTCGAGGAGGATCTCCTCCGCGCCGGCGGCGATGGCGTCCTCGATCTGGTCGATCCTGTCGACCTCGACCTCCAGGGGGAGGTCGGGGAAGCGCTCGCGGACGGCGCGCACCGCCGCGCCGACGCCCCCGGCGGCGACCACGTGGTTGTCCTTGACCAGACCCGCGTCGCCGAGGCCGTACCGGTGGTTCACACCGCCTCCGCAGCGCACCGCGTACTTCTCCAGGGCGCGCATCCCGGGGCGGGTCTTGCGGCTGTCCCGGACGCGGGCCCGCGTGCCGGCCACGGCGTCCACCCACGAGCGCGTGGCGGTCGCGATCCCGGACATGTGGGTGAGGAGGTTGAGCGCGGTCCGCTCCGCGGTGAGCAGGTCGCGCGTACGGGCGGTGACGGTCATCAGGACGTCTCCGCGCTTGACCGCGTCGCCGTCCCGCGCGGTGCGCGTGACCTCCAGGGCGCCGTCGGCGACCAGCCAGAACACGAGCTCGGCGAGCGGGAGCCCGCTGACGGTGCCGTCGGCCCGTGCCACCGCCTGGGCGGTGCGCACCTGGTCGGCGGGGATGGTCGCGACGCTGGTGACGTCGATGCCGGGGCCCCCGGTGAGGTCCTCGGCGAGGGCGCGGCGGACCAGTTCCACGTGGGACCGGTGGGGGGCGGTGCAGGTGAGGGCGAACTCGTCCCGGGCCTCCGGGCTCCGGTCCGCCCCGGCGAGGGGGAAGGAGACGGCGTCGAGTTCGGCCACGAGGGCGGACGGCAGGGAAGGCTCCCAGTCCTCGGCGGTGGTCACGGCGGTGTCCCCTTCCAGTCGGACGACGACGGGCCGGATCCTGAGCCCCGGTCTGGGCTCGGGGAAGTCGGCACGCTGGTGAGAGCCCCTGCTCTCGGTTCTGTACAGGGCGGCGGCGGCCACGAGGCGGGCCGTGGTGAGCAGGTTGGCGGCCTCCCACGCGGCGACGCCGGGGGTGACCGGCGCGGCCGGCCGGGCGAGGGCGTCGAGTTCGGCCACCAGCTCGGTGAGGCCCTCGCCCGTGCGGAGCACCCCGGCGTGCCGCGACATGAGGGTGCGGACCCGGGTGGCGGTGGCGGGGTCGGCGAGCGGGGCCACGGAGCCGGCGGTGGCGCCCGTCGCGGGGACGGGTCGGGGGTCCTCGGCCAGGCGAGCGGCGATCCGGTCGGCGTAGACCAGCCCCTCCAGCAGGGAGTTGGACGCGAGCCGGTTGGCGCCGTGGACGCCGGTGCGGGCGACCTCGCCGACCGCCCAGAGCCCGGGGACGCTGGTGCGGCCGTCGATGTCGACCTCGGCGCCGCCGGACGCGTAGTGGGCGGCGGGGGCGACGGGGACGGGCTGCGTGAGGGGGTCGACGCCGTTGGCGCGGCAGGAGGCGAGGATGGTGGGGAAGCGCTTCTCCCAGGTGGCCGCGCCGAAGTGGCGGGTCTCCAGGTACACGTGGTCCACGCCCTGCTCGGCCATGGTGCGGGCGATGGTGCGGGCGACCACGTCGCGCGGGGCGAGGTCGCCCAGCTCGTGGACGCCCTCCATGATGCGTGCGCCGCCGGCGTCCACCAGGTAGGCGCCCTCTCCCCGCAGGGCCTCGGAGACCAGGGGCTGCCGACCGCGTGCGTCGGCGCCGAGCCAGAGCACGGTGGGGTGGAACTGGATGAACTCCAGGTCGCGCAGCCTGGCCCCGGCCCTGGCGGCGAGGGCGAGGCCGTCCCCGGTGGAGACGGGCGGATTGGTGGTGGCCGCGAAGACCTGCCCGATGCCGCCGGTGGCCAGGACCACCGCGGGGGCGACGACCGCGCCGACGCCGTCGCGGGCCCCCTCGCCCATCACGTGCAGGGTCGCCCCGGTGACGGCCCCGGTGGCGGGGTCGTGGAGGGTGTCGAGCGCGAGGGCGTGCTCGACGACCTCGATCCGCTCCTCCGCGAGGACGGCGGCGACGAGCGCGCGCTGGATCTCGGCGCCGGTGGCGTCGCCGCCCGCGTGCGCGACGCGGTCCGCGCGGTGGCCGCCCTCCCGGGTGAGGGCGAGGGCGCCGTCCTCCGAGCGGTCGAACTCGGCGCCCAGGCCGATGAGCCAGCGCAGGGCGCCGGGGCCCTCGGTGGCCAGGACGTTGACGGCGTGGGGGTCGGACAGCCCGCCCCCCGCCAGGTGGGTGTCGACCATGTGGGCGACGGGGTCGTCACCGGGCGCGACGGCCGCGGCGATCCCGCCCTGGGCGTAGGCGGTGGACCCTGTGGACAGCCGGTCCTTGGTGACCAGCACGACCCGGCCGCTCCCGCTCCTCTGGACGTAGCGCAGGGCGGTGCTCAGGCCCGCGATGCCGGAACCGACGACCGCGACGTCCGCCGCGACCGTCCACCCGGGCCCGGGTGCGTCGAGCCTGGTCTGTGCGGGTGTACTCATCTGGGGTCTCTTTCGCGAGGCGCCGCCCCGGGGGCCGGGGCGGTCACAGGGGGATCGACACGTTGTCGATGAGCCGGGTGGAGCCCACGCGGGCGGCGACGGCGAGGACCGCGTCCCCCCGGTGGCCGGGCGCGGCCTCGGTGAAGGTGGCGGCGTCGACCAGGGCCAGGTAGTCGAGGACGACGGGGGGAGCGGCCCCGGCCGCCTCGTCCAGGACGGCGAGGGCGGCGGCGCGGACGGCGTCCGGTCCCCCGGACGCGGCCTCCCGGCCCGCCCGGAGGGCGCGCGACAGCGCCAGCGCGCTGCGCCGCTCGGCCTCCGACAGGTAGACGTTGCGGCTGGAGGAGGCGAGCCCGTCGGGGTCGCGGAGGATGGGGGCCCCGACGATCTCCACGGGCACGTCGAGGTCGGCGACCATGCGCCGGACGAGCGCGATCTGCTGGGCGTCCTTCTCCCCGAAGACGGCGGTGTCGGGCCGGACCAGGTTGAGGAGCTTGGCGACGACGGTGAGGACCCCGGTGAAGTGCCCGGGGCGGGAGGCGCCCTCCAGCCGCTCCCCCATCGGCCCGGCGTCGACCGTGACCATCTGCGGGGCCGGGTACATGGTCGCGACGGAGGGGGCGAAGACGACGTCCACCCCCGCCTCGGCGCAGAGGGCGGTGTCGGCCTCCAGGTCGCGCGGGTAGCGGTCGAAGTCCTCGTCCGGGCCGAACTGGAGCGGGTTGACGAAGACGCTGACGACCACCGTGTCCGCCCGCTCGCGGGCCAGGCGCATGAGGGAGCGGTGGCCGCCGTGGAGGGCGCCCATGGTGGGGACGAGGGCGACGCGCCCGGGGCCGGAGAGGGCCCGGCGCAGCTCTTCGGGCGTGCGCGCCACGAGGGGGCCGGCGGCGGTCGCGGTCTGCGGTGTGGGTTCGGTCATCGGTGGTTTCCCGTGGTGGAGTTCTGCGGCGCGCACGGCGCGGCGGCCGGGCGCGCACCGGGCGCGACGTGGGGAGGGCGTCAGCGGCGGAGGACGTCGAGCAGGCGCACGGCGTCCTCGGGCTTGAGCATCCCGGCGTTGATGGCGCGGTCGGCCGTGAGCCGGGCCAGCTCGACGTAGCTGGCGACGCTCTCGGGGGCGTTCTCGCGGAGCTGCTCGATGTGTCCGGCGACGGTCCCGGCGTCACCGCGCAGGACGGGTCCGCTGAGGCCGTGGATGCCCAGGCGGAGGGCGTTGTCGAGGGCGGCGCTGAGCATGGGGGCGAGCATGCGGCCCGGCTCGGGGACCCCGGCGGCCGAGAGCAGGGCGGCGCTGTCCGCGACGAGGGTGACGAGGTGGTTCGCGCCCCCGGCGAGGGCCGCGTGGTAGAGGGTGCGCCTCTCCTCCTCGATCCACACGGGCTCGGCGCCCATCTCGACCACGAGGGCCTCGGCGATGGGCCGCAGCTGCTCGGGCGCCGTGACGCCGAACGCGCAGTTGGCGAGGCGGTCGACGTCCTCGTCCCGGCCGGTGAAGGTCATCGCCGGGTGGAGGGCGAGCGGGAGCGCGCCGACCAGGGTGGCGGGGGCGAGGACGCCGTAGCCGTGCGCCCCGCTGGCGTGGACCAGGAGTTTTCCGCGCAGGTCGGCGCCGGTGGAGGCGAGCCCCTCGGTGATGTCGGGCAGGGCGTCGTCGGGCACGGTCAGCAGGACGAGGTCGCTGGCCTCGGCGACCTGCGCCGGTTCGAGGACGCGCGCGGCGGGCAGGCGCGCGGCGACGCGCTCGCGGGAGGCGTCGGAGACCGCGGAGGCGGCGACGACCTTGTGCCCGGCGCGGCCGAGGGCCTGGCCGAGGACGGAGCCCACGCGGCCGGGACCGATGACGCCGACCCGCAGTCGGGCGGGGCGCCCCTGCGTCGTCTCCATGTGCGTGCCCCCTCGTGGTGCGGTGCGTCCGGCTCTCGCGCACCGTGACGCCTGTGCACACGATAGCCCTCCCCCGCCGGTGACCTGCCGCCCCGCCCCCGGGACGCGAGTGGGGACGGACACGTCGTGTCCGCCCCCGCCCGTCGTCCCCCTGCCCCCGTGCGGGGCCCGGGTCAGTTCTGGATGATCACGCCGGTGTTGTAGCAGGAGCCCACGGACTTGCCGCCGAGGACGGCGTTGGAGATGCCGCAGCCCTCGCTCTCGTTCTCCAGCTCGTGGAGGGTGGTGTTCCCGCTGAGCACGGAGTCGAAGTTCTGGGTCCATGCCTCGGAGTCCGCAGCCGCCGGCGAGGCGGAGAGAAGGATTGCGGCGGAGGCGAGGGCCACGGCACCCGTGGCGAACGTCTTCTTCAGCACGATGGAACTCCTTCTTTGTCCGGCCGGGAGGGCCGGCCGGATCGCGGTTGTGCGTGGCGCCCGGAGGCGCTGGTGAAGAAGTTACTGGGCGAGAAGCCCCTTCAACGGGGTTGAGCTGGAGTGATCACGAAATCGAGGGAGATGCCGACTCTGAGTAGTCGAGCGTCTCGGGGGCGATCGGGGCAAAGGTCGCAGACCGGGGAGGGGCGCGTGCGCACTGCGTCACCGCAGCACGGGGTTCCAGTCGCGCACCAATACGGGTTGCGGTCGGCCGCGTCGGACCGGAGGGCCGGGGGCGGGCTCCGCGGGGGCCGGGACCCGGCGGCCGACTCCGTGCCCCGCCCGGAGACGGCGGGGCGCGTCGGCGCCGGGCGGCGGGCGGCGGACACGGGAAAGGCGCCACCCCGTCGTCACGGGATGGCGCCTCGCGCGGAGAGCTCGCGGACCCCGGCCGGGTCGGTTCAGCCGGGACGTCTCCGGCTGGACACCCCCGCCCGGTCGGGCCGGATCGATCTGTCCTGCGTGTACCGCGGGAACCGCGGTACTAGTTCTTGACCGTGGCGCCGGAGTCGACGCAGTTGGCGCCGGCCACGCCCAGGACGGAGATCGCGTTGCCGCAGACGTTGATCGGCACGTCCAGGTCCGCGACGAGCTGGTTGCCGCCGAGGATGCTGCCGTTGCCGGAGGTGAAAACGTTGCTGTTGGCCATGGCCGGAGCACCGGTGAACAGGACGCCGGCGGCGGCGGCAACGATGGCACTGGCGGCGAAAGCCTTCTTCAGCATGTGTTTCTCCCGTCGGACCGGTCGGCGGGGGCGCCAACCGGTCGATAACGTTGACTATGTGTATGACACTGAACACTCGCCGTGTTCAGTCACTATTTAGCCATACGCAACCACTCCATGTGACCAAAACTCGGAAGTCTTCCGCGGCCCGGAGCTGGAGATATCACCATTCGTGATCAACCATGTCCGACATGTGGTCCACAATGGGAGGCACTTCGGGCCCATATTGTGTTGCACGTCACATCAGGTTTCGGGGGTGTCATAGGTCCCGTCCGCAACCCCGGATCCCACCGCGTGCCCCGGACGCCGCTCCAGCGTCGAACGGGTCGCCCAGCGCTCCGTCCCCGCCGACGGCACCCGTGCCCGGCGACCGTACGCGGCGAGCGCGTCCACGAGCCGGCGGCCCTCCCCCGCCTCCCGGGCGGACGCCCTCGCCCGGACGGGGCCGGGGGGCGTGTCCACGTCCACCGACACGAGGCCGGTGAACCGGGCCAGCGGGCCGGCCGTCAGCCGCAGCGACTGGACGCGCTCCACCGGGACGATCTCCGTCACCTGGCAGAACAGGCCCCGGGTGCTGATGAACAGGCGCCGGTCGACGCCGACCAGCCCCGGCGCCCAGGTCCGGTTCGGCACCATCGCCACGTGCGCCGCCGCGCTGTCCGGGAACAGCTCGTCGACCAGCGCGTAGGCCCTCCGGCGCGGGGCCACCGGGAGCAGGGTGGCCGAGTCGCCCTGGCGGGCTCCCGCGTATCCCGCGACGTTGGCCTCCACCCGGGCCACCCCCAGCGCGCGCCAGAGCAGCGGCTCGACCACGCGCACCGCCTGGACCCGGCCCGGCGGGACCGTCTGCATGCGGCGCTGGAACATGCCGTAGCGCAGCCGCAGCCCGTCCGACGACAGGGAGGCGTAGTAGTCCGTGTAGCGGGCCAGGGGCCCCCAGAAGTAGCGGAGCAGCCCCAGGGTGAGGGGGACGAGCGCGCCCGCCACCCCCGGTTCGGCGAAGACCGCGCCGGCGGTGGCCAGCATGAGCAGCAGCACGAACGACAGCAGGACCGGCACCCGGAAGGTCAGCGCGCCGAGCAGCAGGAGGAACGGCAGCCGGTAGAACGGCCACTCCGGCGCCTCGGGCGAACGGCCCGGAAGCCCCGCCGCGTGGGCGAGGACCGCCGCGCGCACCCGTTCGGCCAGGCCCTTGCGCAGACACCTCAGCCGGATGGCGCTCCCGTCGCCCCCGGCGAGCTCGATGCGCAGGTCGGCCACGCCGAACACCTGCATGAGCAGGGGTTGGACCACGTCCACCGCCTGGAGGCGGCTGAGCGGGATCTCCCGTGAGCTGCGCATCACGAGACCGCTGTGGACCACCAGGTGGTCCTCGCGCAGGCCGAAGGTGCCGTACCACCAGGAGGGCAGGGCGTAGGCGAGGGAGCCGAACACGACGGCCACCGTCATCATCACCACCCAGCCGAAGCCGAACATGGTGAGAATCGGGCCGGCCAGCGCCACGAACACCAGGGCGACGCCGACGACCTGGAGCGGGACGAGCATCCAGTGCGGACGGAACACGCCCGTGGTGACGTCCTCGTCGGGTTCGCGCCGCGGTACGGGCTGCGGGCGCCACGCCACCGAGGGGGGCAGCATCGTCGGCGCCTGCGGGTACGGGCCGGCCGGCGGGAAGCCGGCGGGGTACCCGCCGGGCCCCGGGGGACCGTACGGTCCCGGGGCGGCTCCGGGGGCGGGCGGGTGCGCCGGCCGGCCGGTGCGGCCGCCGGGCCACTGCGGCGCCGGGCCGTGCGGGACCCCCGGACCGTACGGGGGCCGCGGCCCCCGGGGGACGGGTCCCGTCCGGCCCGGGGCGCCCGGACGGCCGGAACCCTCCTGCGCGCCGGGCGGGGGGCCGTCCGGCACGCGTCCGGCGGCCCCCTCCGGCGCCGCCCCCGGGGCGCCGGGAGCCCTCCGGGGGCCGGACGGCCCCTCCGGCCACCGTGGGCCGGAGGGGGCCCGGGCGCCGGGCGGAGGTCCGGGCTCGGCCCCCTCCGCCGCCGGGCGCGGGCCCCCGCCCGGCGGGACCCACCCCGGTTGGTCCGTGTTCTGCGGCCCCGGCGGGTCCTCACGCGCGGCGCCCTCCCCCGAGGGCTGTTCCCCCGGTGGACGCTGGGGCTCCTGGGACGGCTGAGCTGGTCCGTGCACTTACAACCCCGTCGAGAAACTCTCGCTGCGCGCCGCGAGCCGGTCGCGCAACTGGACGGCTTCGGCCAAGGGGAGTCCGACCACGCGGATGTCGGCGGTGCTCGCCGCGGTGCGCACCCGCACGGTCGCGATCCCCAGTGCCTGTTCCAGCAGGTCGGCGGTGACGTCGACGACCTGCATGCGGCCGTAGGGGACGACCACCAGCTGGCGGACGAGCACCCCGTAGGTCAGGTACAGCTCCTCCGCGGCCTCCGCGTACCCCCACGACCCGCGGAACCGCCCGGCCAGGAGCCAGCCCGCGGCGAAGGCCGCCAGGGCCGCCGCCGTCCAGCCCGCGGCCCACGGCCAGGAGGCCCAGACGAAGAGCGTCACGGCGCCCCCGACCCCGGCGATCAGGCACACCGCGCCCACCGCGAGCCTGCGGTACCACGCGAGGGCGGGCGACACGCGGTTCCAGGAGGTGTTCGCGGGCGGGGCGAACGCCGTGTCGAGCGGCCGGGCGGGCCGGGGCTCCCCGGTCGGGTTCGGCGGCGGCGTCGGCTGCGGTGTCGGATCACTGGTCTCCACGGAGCCAGTCAACCATCAGCGGGCAACCCCCCGCCGGAGCGGCTCGGCGCGGCCCCGGGCCGGACTGCCGCGCGGGCGCCCCGGAAGCGCCCGGCGGACCGTCGCGGGGGACGGCCGCCCCCGGCCGCGCGGCGGGCCGGAACGGGGCGCCCCGCACACCGGCGGGGTCCGGCTCCCGTCGGCTCCGGAAGGCCCTCCCCGACCGTGTCGGGCGGGACGGCCGGCTTCCGCGATCGGCGCGCCCGGGACGCGCCCCGTGGACGCTCCCGGCGCCCGCGCCGGTCGCCGCGGGCCCGGAACGGTCCGCGGGACACGGCCTACCGGGCGGCCGGGGGCTCGTCGCCCCTGTCGTCGTCCTCGGGGACCCGGCAGCAGTACTCCAGGTAGAGGGCCGCGGCCAGCAGGAGACCGGCGGACAGCGCCGTGAACAGCGCCGTCAGGAACACCTCCCGCTGCGTGGGCAGCACCAGCATGTCCGACACCGTGAGCGCCATGCCCGCGAAGAAGCCCAGCGCCAGCGACGCGAACAGCGCGCTCGCCTTGGCCAGGGCGACCAGGCGGGCCGCGCTGAGCGGCTGGATCGGCTCCGTGCCGGGCTCGTGGCGGATGCGCCTGCGGGTCCGCCCCGCGGTGAACCCCTCCGCCAGGGCGAGCAGCAGCAGGGTCGGGATCGCCGACCACGGCAGGAGGGGCAGGGCGGGCAGCGCGTTGGTCAGCAGGACCCCCAGGAGGGCCCCGGCCACCGCCAGCAGCGCCGGCACCCGCCAGCCCGTGGGCCGGAGCCGCCCCTCGTCGTCCTCGGCCATCAGCGGTCCTCCCCGCCCGGCAGCCGCAGCCGCAGGTCCTCGCGCACGCGGAGTCCCTGTCCGCCGTCGGCGCCCCCGGCCACGAGCTCGGCCAGGAGGTCCGCGACCGGGCCGCGGCCCGGCAGTTCGGCGAGGGGGTCGGCGTCCAGCCACGGCTGGAGGACGAACGCCCTCAGGTGCGCCCGCGGGTGCGGCAGGGTCAGGGCCGGGTCGTCGTCGCGCACGTCGTCGTACGAGACGACGTCCACGTCGAGGGTGCGCGGCCCCCACCGGACCTCGCGGACCCGGTCGAAGGCCCGCTCGGCGCCCTGGGCGCGGGCCAGCAGCCCCCCGGGCGTGTCGGCCGTGTCCACGACGAGGACCGCGTTGAGGAACGCCCCCTGCTCGGGCCCGCCCACCGGGGCGGTCTCGTAGACCGGGGAGACCGCCACCGGGACGGGCGCACCGGACCCGCCCAGCAGCGTGTCCACCGCGCCCTGCAGGGTCGCCATCCGGTCCCCGAGGTTGGACCCCAGGGAGAGCACCGCCCGGGTCACGTCCGCGACCCCCGTCCGTCCGGGACGCGGGCGGGCTCCGGGGCGCCGGGCTCCCCCGGGTTTCCGGGGGTCGTCCGGTCCCTGACGACGGTGACGGCGACGTCCGCGAACTCGTGGTCGATGGGCGCGGACGGCTTGTGCACCGTCACCTCGGCCCGGTCCACCAGGGGCTCGGCCAGGCACGCGTCCGCCAGGCGCTCGGCGAGCGTCTCGATCAGGTTGACCGGCTCACCGGTCACGATCGCGACCAGCCGGTCGGCGAGCAGCCCGTAGTGGACGGTGTCGCCGACGTCGTCGGAGGCCGCCGCCCCCGCGGTGTCCAGGTGGAGCACGGCGTCGACCACGAAGTCCTGGCCCTCGCGGCGCTCGAACCCGAACACCCCGTGGTGGCCGCGTGCGCGGAGGCCGCGGAGGGCGATGCGGTCCCGCGTCACTCCTCGTCCTCCTCGTCGTCGTCCTCCATCAGCACGGGAGAGGCGTGGTGCGACCACAGCCTCCATCCCTGCTCCGTGTCCACGAACAGGTTGGTGGTCACCACCTGGCCCCCGGCGACGAAGCCGGGGCTGCCGTCCTCGGCGGTGAGCACGTTCTCCTCGCACGTCACCATGGCGATGTCGCCTCCGACCCCGATGTGGGTCTCGGTGAGCACGTACTGGATGTACGTCACGTTGGCCATGATCAGCGACCAGGCCCTCATGATCTCGGTCCGCCCGCGCAGCAGCGGCCAGCCCGGGTTGACGCAGACCAGGTCGGGCGCCTCGTGCTCCTCGGCCCAGACGCTGCGCATCAGGTCGATGTCGCCGTTCTCGATGGCGCTGTAGAACTGCGCGTTGGCCTCGGCCACGCGCTCCATGACCTCCTGGCGCGACTTCACCGGCCGCCCCGGTCCAGCGGCTCGGAGCGCCCCTCGTCGAGGCGGGCGCCGCCGTCGGCCCAGGCGGCGGAGACGCGCACGGCGTCGGCGTTGGGCCGCACGTCGTGCACCCGCACGGCCCACGCCCCGCGGTCGGCGGACAGCGTGGTGACGGCGGCCGTGGCGGCGTCGCACTCGGCGAACGGGCGGTCCTCGCCCTTGGCGTCGCCGAGGAGCCGGCTCAGGAAGCGTTTGCGCGAACCGGCCACCAGCACCGGCCGCCCCAGCTCGTGGAAGCGTTCGAGGTCGTGGAGAAGCGCCCAGTTGTGCGCCTGCTCGGGACGTTTGGAGAATCCCAGTCCCGGGTCCAGAACGATCTGACCCGGGTCGACACCTGCACTGATCATGGCCTCCATACGGTCGCGGAGCTCATCGAGGACCTCCTGGACGACATCCGTGTACACGGCACGGCTCTGCATGTCATGACTATGCCCACGCCAGTGCATCAACACGTAGGCAACGCCGGAAGAGGCCACGAGGCGTGCCATCGCCGGGTCGGCGAGGCCCCCGCTGACGTCGTTGACGAGCACCGCGCCGGCCTCGACGGACCGCTCCGCGACCTCCGCGCGCATGGTGTCCACGCTGACGGCGACGCCGCGCGAGGCGAGTTCGCGTACGACGGGCTCGACCCTTCGCAGCTCCTCCTCCGCGGAGACGCGCTGCGCCCCGGGGCGGGTGGACTCACCGCCCACGTCGACGATGTCCGCGCCCTCCTCGACCAGGCGCAGACCGTGTTCGATCGCCCTGTCGGGATCGAACCACGCGCCGCCGTCGGAGAAGGAGTCGGGGGTGACGTTCACGACCCCCATGACCAGGCACCGCCCGAGGTCGGGCAGGCCCGGAAGTGTGTGTTTCGGCCCCATAAGGATCACCCTACGCGTACGGCCGGGGGCCGGGGGCTCGTGCCCCCGGCCGGGTGTCCGCGACGTCACTTCCGGCGGCTCCGCCCCCGGACCGTCCTCAGCGCCGGTCGAGGATCAGGCTCATCGCCTCGGAACGGGTGCGGTCGCTGCTGCGGAAGATCCCCCGCACCGCGGAGGTGACGGTCTTGGCCCCGGGCTTGCGCACCCCGCGCATCGTCATGCACAGGTGCTCGGCCTCGACCACGACGATCACGCCACGGGGCTGGAGGTGGTCCATGATGGCGTCCGCGACCTGGCCGGTGAGCCTCTCCTGGACCTGCGGGCGGCGCGCGTACACGTCCACCAGGCGGGCGAGCTTGCTCAGACCGGTGATGCGGCCGTCGGCGCCCGGGATGTAGCCCACGTGCGCCACCCCGTAGAACGGCACCAGGTGGTGCTCGCACGTGGAGTAGAGCTCGATGTCCTTGACCAGGACCAGTTCCTCGTGGTCGGCCTCGAAGACCGTGGTGAGCACGTCGCCCGGCTTCTGGCCGAGCCCCGCGTACTGCTCCTCGTAGGCGCGCGCCACCCGCCCCGGGGTCTCGACCAGGCCGTCGCGGTCCGGGTCCTCGCCGATCGCGATGAGGATCTCCCTGACCGCGCGCTCGATGCGCGGACGGTCCACGGGTCTGGACGGCAGTTCGCCGGCTCCGCTCACGCGTCGTCTCCCTGGGTGCCGTTGGAGGGGGCTTCGGGCAGCCGGCCGTTGGTGGACGGGGTCTGCACCTCCGCCCCGTTGAGGACCGCCAGCTCCTTCTTGGAGCGCACCGGGGGCCGCTCGGAGGGCTGGCGCTTGCCGTAGCCGGTGTAGGAGCCCCGCGACGGGCGCTCGGCCACCGGGGCGAAGATCTCCAGCACCTGGGTCTTGGTGAGGGTCTCCTTCTCCAGCAGGGCCACGACCAGGTCGTCCAGGACGTCCCGGTACTCGACGAGGACCTCGTAGGCCTCGTCGTGCGCGGACTCGATGAGGCGGCGCACCTCCTCGTCGATGATGGAGGCGATCTCCTCGGAGTACTCGCGGGCGTGCGACATCTCCCGGCCCAGGAAGGGCTCGGTGTTGCCGGAGCCGAACTTGCGGGCGCCGAGGCGCTCGCTCATGCCGTACTCGGTGACCATGTTGCGGGCCAGGTTCGTGGCCTTGTCGATGTCGTTGCCCGCGCCGGTGGTGGGCTCGTGGAAGACGAGCTCCTCCGCGGCGCGTCCGCCGAGCATCATGGCGAGCTGGTCCATCATCTGGGAGCGCGAGGTGAGGAACTTGTCCTCGGTCGGCACCGACATCGTGTACCCGAGGGCGCGGCCGCGCGGCAGGATCGTGATCTTGTGCACCGGGTCCGAGTTGGGCAGCGCGTGGCCCACCAGGGCGTGGCCGCCCTCGTGGTAGGCGATGATCTTCTTCTCCTGGTCGGACATCACCCGGGTCTTGCGCTCCGGGCCGGCCATGACGCGCTCGATGGCCTCCTCCAGGACCGCGTGGGTGATGACCGTGCTGTCCGCGCGGGCGGACAGCAGCGCGCCCTCGTTGATGACGTTGGCCAGGTCGGCGCCGGTCATCCCGGCGGTCTGGCGGGCGATGACGTCGAAGTCGACGTCGTCGGCCAGCGGCTTGCCCTTGGAGTGGACCTTGAGGATGTCGCGGCGGCCGTCCATGTCGGGGCGGTCGACGACGATCTGCCGGTCGAAGCGCCCCGGGCGGAGCAGGGCCGGGTCGAGGATGTCCGGGCGGTTCGTGGCGGCGATCAGGATGACGCCGCCCTTGACGTCGAAGCCGTCCATCTCGACGAGCATCTGGTTGAGGGTCTGCTCGCGCTCGTCGTGGCCGCCGCCCATGCCCGCGCCGCGGTGGCGGCCCACGGCGTCGATCTCGTCGATGAAGATGATGGCGGGGGCGTTGGCCTTGGCCTGCTCGAACAGGTCGCGCACACGGGAGGCGCCGACGCCGACGAACATCTCCACGAAGTCCGAACCGGAGATGGAGTAGAACGGGACCCCGGCCTCGCCCGCGACGGCGCGGGCCAGCAGGGTCTTACCGGTTCCGGGCGGGCCGAACAGGAGCACGCCCTTGGGGATCTTGGCGCCCATCGCCTGGAACTTGGACGGGTTCTGGAGGAACTCCTTGATCTCGTGGAGCTCCTCGATCGCCTCGTCCGCGCCGGCGACGTCGGCGAAGGTGTTCTTGGGCGTGTCCTTGGTGATGAGCTTGGCCTTGGACTTGCCGAAGTTCATGACCCGGGAGCCGCCGCCCTGCATCTGGCTGAAGATGAACCAGAAGATGACGATGATGATGATCAGCGGCAGCAGGCTGAACAGCGCGGTGGTCCACACGGAGGTCGTGGCGACCGTGACCTCGTAGGACTCGAGGTTGCTGCCCTCGGTCTCCAGGGACTCCTGGAGCATGTCCGCCAGTTGGAGGCCCTGCCCCTCGACCCAGTACGCCTCGTAGATCTCGTCGTCGGTCGTGGTCAGCACGATGCGCTGGTCGCGGTCGACGATCTCGGCGTTGTCCACCTCGTCCCGCTCGATGAGCTGGTAGACGGTCGAGGTGTCGGTCTCCGTGGGCTGTGGTCCGCCACCGACGTCGAAGACGCGGAAACCGATGATGAGCATGAGGCCGACGGCCAGGACCCAGATCCACGGGCCGCGGAAAAAACGCTTCAGATTCATGTGAGCGGAACCCTGTCGGGTCCGTCCCTCCTGACCAGGCCGCCCGCCCCAGAGGACTATCCGAAGCAGGACCAAACGGACACGTGGCTCCCCGCGAGAACGCCGGGACCTTTCGACGGTACACCGCACCCCACCGGGCGGTGGCACCGCTCGGGAAGCCGGACGCGGGGTCGTCATGAGAGCAACGACGGCAACCCGCCCCGTTGTTCCCGTGGGCGTTCCCACCGCCGCGCGGGGCCCGCGCGGCGGCGTTCCCGGGGGGCTACTCCTCGTAGACGTGCGGGGCGAGGGTGCCGATGAACGGCAGGTTGCGGTACTTCTCCGCGTAGTCGAGGCCGTAGCCGACGATGAACTCGTTGGGCAGGTCGAAGCCGATGTACTTGACGTCGAGGTCGACGTCGAAGGCCAGCGGCTTGCGGACCATGGTGCAGACCTCGACCGAGCTGGGCCCGCGCGACTTGAGGTTCCCCACCAGCCAGGAGAGGGTCAGGCCCGAGTCGATGACGTCCTCGACGATCAGGACGTCGCGGTCCTTGATGTCGGTCTCCAGGTCCTTGAGGATCCGCACCACCCCGGAGGAGGTCGTCCCCGCGCCGTAGGAGGACACCGCCATCCAGTCCATGGAGACGGGGCTGTGCAGCACCCGGGCCAGGTCGGCCATCACCATGACCGCGCCCTTGAGCACTCCGACGATCAGCAGGTCCCTGCCCGCGTAGTCCGCGTCGATCCGCGCACCGAGCTCCGCCAGGCGCGCGTTGATCTCTTCCTCGGTGACCAGGACCTTCTCCAGGTCCCGACCCATGTCCTTAGCGTCCACGCTCACTGTCCTCGCTGCTGGGTTCCCCGTTTGCGGCAACCAGGATAAACGTGCCGAACACGGGTACGGCCCCCGACCGTCGGCCCCCGGCCCCCTCGACGTCCGCGCAGGTCGGACATGCCGGACAGGCGGGAGGGGTTCAGCGGGGTCCGGCCTCGAACCGGATACGGCCCGCGGAGCGCCGCCCCCTGACGCCCCCGGGCAGGTCGATGTGGGCCTGGCCACGCCAGTCGACGACCAGGCGTTCCAGCTCGCGCACGTGCCGGGCGGTCAGCGCGCTCGCGGAGCACCCGGCCGCCAGGGCGGCCCGGCGCAGCACGCGCGTGCGCAGCGCGTCGGGGGCCGCCTCCAGCGGGGCCACCGCCAGCTCCGGCCCGACCGGGACCGCGGGGGCCGGCGGGAGGCGGTCGGGCGTCTCGGCCGCCTGCGCGTACAGCGCGTCGGCGAAGGAGTCCAGGGTGTCGGCGTCGGCCCGCAGCAGCGCCGCCGTACGGGCGAGGGCCGCGGCGACCCCCGGCCCCAGCGTCCTCTCCAGGGCGGGCAGCGCGTCGTGGCGCACCCTCGACCGGGCGAAGCGGGGGTCCAGGTTGTGCGGGTCCTCCCAGGGGTCCAGGCCCATGAGGGCGCATGCCTCGCGGACCGTGGCGCGGTCCAGGTCGAGGAGGGGGCGCGCGTAGCCGCGGGTGCGCGGCGCCATCCCGGCCAGGGAGCGGGCGCCCGACCCCCGCGCCAGCCCCAGCAGGACCGTCTCCGCCTGGTCGTCGAGGGTGTGGCCGAGCAGCACCACCGCGGGGGCGTGCGCGGCGGCGGCCTCCTCCAGGGCGTCGTAGCGGGCACGGCGCGCGGCGGCCTCCGGCCCCCCGTCCGCGCCCACCTCCACCCCCACGGCCAGGACCGGGTCGAGCCCGAGCCCGCGCAGGACGCGGGCGACCGCCTCCGCCCGCGCCGCGGACCCCTCCTGGAGCCCGTGGTCGACGGTGACCGCGCCCGCGGCCCGGCCGGCCCTCGGCGCCTCGAAGGCCACCGCCCCCGCCAGGGCCAGGGAGTCGGCGCCGCCGCTGCACGCCACCAGCGCCGTGGCGCCGGAGGGCAGGTCGGACAGCGCCCGCCGGACCGCGGAGCGCACCGCGGCCACGGCGGGGGGCGGTCCGCTCACTCGGTGATGGCGGCGGGGCGGACGACCCGGGCGATCCACGTGTGCGGGTTGCGGATCTCCTCCAGGGTGGGGAGGGTCTCGGGCGAGGTCCACACCTTGTTGAACTCCGCCATGCCGACGTCGGCCACGACGGCGCGGACGAAGGCGGCGCCCTCCTCGTACTGGCGCATCTTCATGTCCATGCCCAGCAGCTGCCGCATGATCCGGTCGAGGGGGTTGACCGACTCGCGGCGCTTCTGGAAGCGGGCGCGGATGGTGGCCACGGTCGGCACCACCTCGGGCCCGACGGCGTCCATCACGTAGTCGCCGTGCCCCTCGGCGAGGCTCATGACCGCGGTGACGCGGTCCATGATCTCGCTCTGCTCCGGGCTCTGGATCGCGGTGATGAGGCTGGTCTCCCCGCCCCCGCGGACGGCGTCCGCGACGGCCTCGCCGGCCGCGCGCAGCCGGTCGATGAGGTCTCCCGCGTTCATGTCGGACGACAGCAGCAGCTCCTGCATGAGCCCCTGGACGTGCCCGCGCAGCCACGGCGTGGCCGTGAACTGCATGCGGTGGGTCTCCTCGTGCAGGCACACCCACAGCCGGAAGTCCCGGGGGTCGACGTCCATCTCGCGTTCGGCGTTGACGATGTTGGGCGCCACCAGGGTCAGACGGCCGGTCGACACGGAGCCGTCGGGGCCCGGCGGCAGGAAGAGCTCGTACTGGCCGAGGACCTTCCCCGCCAGGTAGGAGAGCATCGCTCCCAGCTGCATCCCGGTGATCCGGGACCCGACCGCGCTGGTCAGGTTCCCGGCGGGGCTGTTGTTGAGCCGGTCGGCGCCCATTTGCTCGAGTACGGGTTCGATGACCACTCGAAACCCGTCGACGTTGGCTCGGATCCAGCCGGGGCGGTCCACCACGGCCGCGGGTCCCGCTGGTTCGAGGGGGTTCATTCCGGTGAAGTCGCGCACGTGCCCGGCCGCCACGGTGGAGAGCTCGCGCAACTGCGCCACGGCCTGCCGTGCGTCGGAGAGGTCCACCTGCGGCCCAGGGCGCACGAGGCGAACACCGGTGTTGACGGCTACGTCCCAGTCGATCACAGTCACACCGCCAGCCTACCCACGCAGCGGCGGAGGGCACGGGGATCAGGGTCGGAATTCCGGGTGCCCCCAGGGATACCCCTGAGACCGGCCGAATCGCCCCTCCCCTCCGGGCGCCCGGAGGGGAGGGGCGGCAGCGGTCAGGAGCAGCCGCAGCGGCTGAGCGCCGCGGGCAGCGAGTCGAGCTGGTAGCCGCTCGCCGCCGGGTTGTTGGCCATGAAGGCGAACACGAACACGTTGCCCTCGCGGTCGTGGACCGTTCCGGCGAGGGTGGCCACCCCGTTGAGCGTGCCCGTCTTGCCGCGCACCAGGCCCGCGGCGTCGTGGGCGGAGGAGCCCTCGGCGTAGCGATCGGCCAGGGTGCCGGTGGCGTGGGCGGTCGGCAGCCCGGTCACCGCCGCGCCCAGGTCGGGGCGGTCGCCGCTCGCGACCAGCTCCAGGAGTTCGACCAGGGCACGCGGCGTGATGCGGTTGCGGGTGCTGAGGCCGCTGTTGTCCGTCAGTGAAACGCCCTCGACGCCCAGCCCGGACATGATCCGCTCGGTGGCCGCCGTGGCGCCGTCGAAGGTGGGCTCCTCCCCCGTCTCGATCGCGGTGATCCGTCCCATGGACTCGGCCAGGATGTTGTCGCTGGCCAGCATCATGAACTCCACCAGGGAGGCCATCGGCGCCGACTCCACCGACGCCACGGGCTCGCCCGAGGCGGTGGCCTCCGACGGCTCGCCCTCGACCTCGACGCCCGCCTCCTCCAACTGCTCGGCGAACGCCCGCGCCGCGTGCAGGGAGGGCTCCGTCGTGCGCGAACCGTAGCCGCTGGCCTCCGGGGAGACCCGGCCGGAGTCGAGCATCAGGGCGGTGACCGGGGCCGCGTTGCCCTCGGGGACGTAGTTGGGCTTCCAGCCCTCCGGTGTCTCCGGGCCGGCGAACATCGAGTCGTCGTAGCCCAGGGAGACGGTGCCGACACCCTCCGCCGCCAGCGCCTCGGCCGTGCGCGCAGCGAGCTCCTCCAGCGTGGCTACCTGCGGGTAAGCTGCGGAGTCGGCGGTCGCGGTCAGGGTCGTGTCGCCCCCTCCGCGCAGCACCACCCGGTTCGCACCGGTGTCGAGGTACGCCTCGGTGCGCAGCACGTGGTCGGGGCCGACGGTGTCCAGGACGGCGACGGCCGTGGCGATCTTGGTCGTCGAAGCGGGGGTCACGGGCGTGTCCGCGTCACTCTCGAAGAGCGTCTCACCGGTCGTTCCGTCGACGACGTAACCGGAGAGGCCCTCCTCGAGCCCCGGGGACGACATGGGATCATCAAGGATGTCCGCGATCCGTTCCGGGTCCGCCGGAGTCGAGGCCGCGGGTTCCGCCGCCGCCACGCCCTCGGCGTTCGTGACCGGGTTGGGCACTGCGGGAAGCGGCCGAGCCTCGATCACGTCGAGGGCTACGAACCCGGCGATCAGCACGAATATGTTGAGCAGGGCCAGTGCGAGGAACCCCTCGCCTCGTACCCGTCGCACCCGGGGCACCTGCCCTTCCTTCGGTGTCGCGGCCTGACGTTGTTGTTATACGGCGACATTAGTCGCATTGGGAGCCGAGATCAGCATGGAATTCGACGTTACGATCGAGATCCCCAAGGGGGAGCGCAACAAGTACGAGGTGGACCACGAGACCGGTCGTATCCGCCTCGACCGCATGCTGTTCACCTCCACCACCTACCCCGCGGACTACGGCTTCGTCGAGGGCACCCTCGGCGAGGACGGCGACCCCTTGGACGCCCTCGTCCTGCTCAAGGCGCCGACCTTCCCGGGCTGCCTGATCAGGGCCCGCGCCATCGGCATGTTCCGGATGCGCGACGAGGCCGGTGGTGACGACAAGCTGCTCTGCGTTCCGGCGACGGACCCGCGCCAGGAGCACCTCCGTGACATTCACCACGTCAACGAGTTCGAGCGCCTGGAGATCGAGCACTTCTTCACGGTGTACAAGGACCTGGAGCCCGGCAAGTCCGTCGAGGGCGCCAGCTGGGTGGGCCGCCACGAGGCCGAGCAGGAGATCGTGGCCTCCGTGAAGCGCGCGGAGGAGGCGGGGGCGCACGGCGACAGCTCGCACATCTCCGACACCGAGGGCGACAAGTAGGCGTCGCCGACGCGTGGTCCGGCCGTGCCGGCGGAGGGCCGGTGGGGACGACCCCACCGGCCCTCCGCCGTCGGGGCACGCCGGCGCCGTCGGGGACGGCGGCCCCCTGTATCCATGAAACCCCGGTTCGCCCCGCTCCGGCAGGGGCTGTGGACGGCGTGGGGGCGGCGGTACGGCCGCCTCCGCCGGCGGGCCCGGCGCGGGAGAACGCCCCCGGCAGGGCCGACACGGGCGGCGCGGTGGCGGCGCGGGAGAACGCCCCCGACGCGGGCGGCGCAAGAGGCCGCGCTCCGGCAGGACCGGCGCGAGTGGCGGCGCGGGAGGCCCCCGGCGGCTCCGGACCGGGGCGCGGAGCGGGCGGCCGTGCGCCGCGGCCCGCGGGCGGTAAGCGCGGTCCCCGGCGGGCGCGGAACACGACCGGCGTCATCTCCGGCTCTGCGGGATCGCCTCCCCCGGGGCGGATTCGGGCGCGTGGTCCCTGGCGAGCACGAAACCGGCGAACGCGACCAGGAGCAGGGCGCACACGACCGCCAGCGCGACGGGGGCCAGGGCCACCATCCCCCGCAGCCGCAGGGGACCGTCGGGCCGCACCGGGAACCCGTTCCGGTCGAAGTGGTCGGCGCGCGCGGCCACGTGCGCCCTGTACCCGTCGAGCTCGGGTCCGCTCATCCCGTTGAGCACCCGGACCGGCACCAGCGCGGTCCTCTCGGGCATGGACATCCCGTCCCCGACCGGCGCGGCCGTGCGCAGGCCGGCCGCGAGCCGTCTGGCGCACTCCGCCTCCGCCAGGGCGTGCAGCCACTCCCCCAGGTGCTCGGGCTCCTCCAGCCGGCCGATGTGGGCCCGGGCGGCGATCAGCGTGTCCCTGAGCACCACGTGCGCGGCGTCGCGGTCGCGCAGGACCAGGATGCAGCGCCGGTAGAGCTCCTCCCCGTAGGCGTCGAGCAGCCTCGCGTAGGCGTCGGCCCGCGGTATGCGACTGGAGCGCAGGGCGTGGAGGAGATCCTGGTCCGTCATAGACCAAGAATCTACGCGGCGCGGCGGGCGGCACATCCCCCTTTGTCGAAAGACGTTCCGTACCGGCGCTCCGCCCGTCGAACCGAAGGAACCGGTGCGCGCCGGCCCCTCAGTCCGCGTCCCGGGGCCCCCGGGGCTCCGGGGGCCGGGGGGATCCGCCGGGGGGCCGGGAGGGCCTCCGGTGGCGCGCGCGCAGCCACAGCAGGACGAAGGTCAGAGCGGTCAGCGCGGCGACCAGGACGGCCGCGCCCGGTCCGAGGAAGCCGAGCGCCATCACCGCGGCGGCCGCGACGACGAGCGCGCGCACGAGCACACGCGCCCACAGCCCCGGGGCCTCGGGGTTCAACTGTGCCTTCTGGGGAGGTATGCCATAACGGCCGCTCCTGTCACTACGGCTGGGGGATGGTGCCCGCTCCGGCGGTGTTCGCACGCCGTACTCGGGCTCCACATGTCACCACCGCGCAGCGCCACCCGCAACACACCCGGTGCTCCTCCGGGGTGAGGTGGCCGACACGCGCGATTCCCGACGATGGCTTGACTCCTCCCGGACTTTGCTGGTGTCCTTGCACCTATGTATCCGCGCACCCGCACCGACGCCACGGCTCGCACGGCCCCCGGGGCCCTCTGCCACCTGGCCCGTGCGGCGTGTCCGTGTTGTCGTCACTGAGCCGGTTCTGAGGCGTCTCCGTACGCCGTCGCCCGACCGCGTGCCCCTCCGCCCCGACCACCTCTGCGTGTGGTCCGGACACGGGGCGCATCCCGCAGGGTGATTCCCGCCTCCGCGCGTACGCGCGGGGACCTCGCACCTGCCGCCCGGCCCGCCGGGACCCACCGACGACATCCGCGCGTTCCCGCACACACGGGCGCGCACACGGGAAAGATCCTCTCACGATGCCCCAGCGCACTCTCGACCCCACCGCCGTTCTCCCGTCCTCCGAGGCCCCGTCGCCCGCCGTGTCGGCGCCGGCCGCCCGCCGCCCCTCCGACCCCGGGACCCCGGCCCCCGGACAGGTCTCGTTGGAGGGGATCGGCGACGTGGTGGACGCCGGACGCCCTTCCGGCTATGCCCACCTGGGCGAACGCCGCCTGCCGACCCTGGGCCGCCTGGTGGCGGCCGCCCGCGGCGCCGCGTCCTCGCTGCGCCGTCCCACCCTGTGGCCGTCCCGGCGGGGACACTGGCAGCCCGCCCCCCGCGCCGCCCGCCGCCACGCGAGCGGCCGGCTGCGGGTGAGCACCGTGGCCCTCGAACCCCACAGCTTCGTGGCCGGCCCCGCCGACCACCCCGCGCGTCCGCACGGCATGGAGGTCCTCTACCTGGTCAGCGGTCGCGCCCATCTGATCGCGTCGGCCCCCGACGGGCAGATGCGCTCGGCCTCGGAGCTGGCCGAGGGTCGGGCCCGCGTGATCGGCGCACCCGTGGGAGGCGCCGCACGGGGACACCACTTCCTGGTGAACACCGGGGACGAGGTGGCCGTGGTGGTCCGGGTGACCGCCTGACCGCCCGCGCCCGGACCGCGTGCGCGGTCCCGCGGCGAAGCGCTCACGCATCCGCGCCCCGTTCGCCGGTGGCCGAGCGGAGCGCCGCGTCGACCGCCTCGACCGACCTCAGGACCCCCGCCATGCGCTGCCCCTCAGCGAGGTAGGCGTTCATCACCTGGTCGAGCGCGTGCGGGGGCAGATGGTCGCGGAGGTCGACCCGTGCGGTCCGGTACCCCTCCCGGGCGGCCTCCAGCGCCGCGGAGACGTACTGGCGGGCCAGCCGGGAGAGGGCGACGGGATGACGACGCAGGACCCCGTGCAGCCGGTAGTCGGCGGGCACGTGGTCGAACAGCCACACGAGGGCGGTCTGCTCGAAGGAGTCCGACCCGGGCGGGTGAACACTCGCGGGCCAGTCCGGCGTCAGCGGCTGATCGGGCATGCCGACCAGCATACCCTTTGATCGAAAATATGTTCGATTCGGTGGTGGGTCAGTCGGCGGTCCCCGTCGCCTCCGACGAGTCCTCCTTGGCGGCCTCCCGCCTCTCGAACTCGACCCTGATGGCCTGCTCCGCCGCGTCGACCGCGGCTCTGGCGGTGATCGCGTTCGTGTGCGCGCGGTCGAGCTCCTCCAACAGGATGCAGTCGAAGGAAACCCGTGCGTCGTGGATCGCTGCTTCCAGCTGACGTGATGCCTCTTCCAAACTCATGCCCTTCCCCTCCCCAGAAGAAGGCCCCCGCACACACGCACCCCACCGGCACCGCCCCTCCCGTCCCTCCCCGACTGTCGCAAAGCCGCTCTACGATGGAACATCGCCGCTGCTCACAGCAGTGCCGACCATCCGGCCGAGAGGAATCCATGCGCAACCGCTACCCCGGGAGATGCACCGCCTGCCAGGTCGCCGTCGGCACCGGAGAGGGGGTCGTCCGCAAGGGGGACGGCCGCTGGCTCACCTACTGCGCCGAGCACGAGCCGCGCCCCGTCCCGCCCTCCCGGGGCGCGCACCCCGGCTGGCACACCACCCCCCTGCTCGGCTTCGACTCCGAGACCTCCTCCCGCGACCCCGACACCGCCTTCCTGGTGTCGGCCGCCCTCGTGGACCGCGAGGGCGGGGCACGCACCTGGCTGGTGAGCCCCGGCGAGCGGGAGATCCCGGCGGGAGCGGTGGCGGTCCACGGGATCACCACCGAACGGGCTCGCGCCGAGGGGCGACCGGCCGCGGAGTGCCTGGAGGAGATCGCCCTGGCCCTGACCGGGCAGCTCTCCGCCGGCGAGGGCCTGGTGGTCTTCAACGCCCCCTACGACCTCCGGGTCCTCTCCTGCGAACTGCGGCGGCACGGCCTGGCCTCCCTGGAGGAGCGCCTGGGCGGCCCTCCCGCGCCCGTGGTGGACCCGCTCGTGATCGACCGCGGGGTGGAGCCCTACCGCAAGGGCAAGCGCAACCTGGGCGCCATGTGCGAGTACTACGGGGTGGAGCTGACCGACGCCCACACGGCCCGGGGCGACGCGTCCGCCGCCCTGGCCCTGGCCGAGGAGATCGGCGCCCGCCACCCCGGGCTCGCCTCGGCGGACCTCGCCGAGCTGCACCGGCGCCAGGTCGACTGGTCCCTCTCCTACGCCCGCAACCGCCAGGCGTGGATGGACAGCAACAAGCCCGACCACGGGACCGTGGTGGACGGCGCCTGGCCCTGAGGGGCCTCCCCGCGGCCGTGATGTGCGGAACCCCGGCGAACGGGTAGGCCACCCCCACGGAGCGCACATCCTCGGGAGGCGGCATGGTCTATCTCATCCTGGTACTGCTGGCGGTCTGGCTGATCCTCACCATCATCGGCGTGGTGATCAAGGGGCTGGTCTGGCTCGCCGTCATCGGCGCGATCCTGTTCGTCGCCACCGCCGTGTGGGGATGGCTCCAGAACCGGCAGCGCGTCTGAGGCCCGGGCCGGGAGGAACCGCGACGCGACGGCCGCGGAGCGCGCTCCGGGCCGCGCTCCGCGGCCCGTGACGGGACCGCGGGCGCCGCGCCCTCAGCCGCCTCCTCGGGACGGCCCCTAGGGCTCCAGGGCCCGCCCGGAGCCGGTCCCGTCGCCTTCGAGCCCGGCGACGATCCGCCGGGCGCGGGCCTCGTCCGCGCCCAGGCGTTCGCGGACCGCCCGCACCGCCTCCTCGCCCCGCCCGAGGGCGACCAGGTCGTGCACGCGGGCGCGCAGGGAGGGCGGCAGATCCTCCGACCCCCTCGGCACGGGAACGTATCCGCCCACATGCCGCTCGGGCTCCACCCGGGGCGCCGGCTCCTCCGCGACCACGAGCCGGTCGTTCAGGTAGGCCACCACCCGGCGCAGCGCCAAGGAACCGGCGGCGAGCACGACGATGGACCCGAGCAGCGCGAACAGCATGAACATCAAGCTCATGGCGTGCACCTACCCGCGTTCCCGTCGGCACAGCCCCACACCGCCGACACGTCGGGTAATCATCTGTTGACCAAGGGCGTTCGCCGGGCCGCGCGGAACCGCGGCCCCGGACGCCGGGGCCGCGGTTCCGGCGCCCCGGGGCCCCGCGCGGGGTGCGGCGGGGTCCGCCCCCGCCGAGCGGGGCGCACACCCCCGGGGCTCCGGCCGGAACGGACCCCGGACACGCGTCAGGCCCGCCCGGGGAACTCCGGACGGGCCTGATGTCGGAGCCGCCTGTCGGAATCGAACCGACGACCTATTCATTACGAGTGAATCGCTCTGCCGACTGAGCTAAGGCGGCGCGACGCCACGTGTCACACGCGGCGAAGCGGTCCCAGTCTAACGCCTTCCGACGGGTGCCGTGTACACGTTTGCGGTCATGCCGGTCCCGCCGCCGCGAACGGGGCGGGGCCGGGGGCGGCGGCCCCCGGCCCCCGCGGTCAGGCGCAGGCCATGCCGTCCTCGGGAACGGTCAGGTCGACCAGGTAGGCGTCCACGATGTCGTCGATGCACTGGTCGCCCATCCGGTAGGCCGTGTGGCCGTCACCGTCGCGGGTCACCAGGAACCCGGATTCCAGCTGACCCGCGAGCGCCTCGGCCCACGCGTACGGTGTGGCCGAGTCCCGGGTGGTGCCCACCACCATGATGGGGGCGGCCCCCGCTCCGTCCAGGCCGGTGGTCGGGGTGACCGCCTCCTCCGGCCAGTAGGCGCACGGCAGGGCTCCCCAGGCCAGCGTCGGACCGAAGATCGGCGACTCCTCGCCAGCCTCGGCCGCGGCCAGGACATACGCGTCGACGTCGCGCGGGCTCGGGGAGTCGGAGCAGTTCACCGCGATGAGCGCCGCGGTGGAGTTCTCGTAGGCGGCCGGGTCCTCGCGGCTGTACAGGTCGTCGCCGAGCTGGAGCAGGACGGTGCCGTCGCCGTTCTCCACCGCCTCGGTCAGACCCTCGCGCACCCGGGGCCACCAGCTCTCGGAGTACAGGGCGGCGAGGACGCCCAGCTCGGCACGGGCCCGGTTGACCTCGCGGTCGTCGGCGCTGTTGGACAGCGGCTCCGCGGCGGTGTCGGCCAGGAAGTCGCTCAGCGCTCCGACGCCGTCCTCCACGCTGTCGCCGGACGCGCCCAGCGGGCAGTCCGACTGGCCGAGGCAGTCCTCCACGAAGGCCCGCAGCGCCGTCTCGAAGCCGGTGGCCTGCGCGACGCTGAGGTCGAGCTGCTCCTGGCTGGGGTCCACCGCGCCGTCGAGCACGAGGGCGCGGACCCGGTCGGGGAACTCCTCCGCGTACTGCGCCCCGATGTGGGTGCCGTAGGAGGCGCCGAGGTAGGTCAGCTGCTCGTCGCCGACCAGGGCGCGCAGGATGTCCATGTCGCGGGCGACGTTGACGGTGCCCATGTGGAGCATCAGCTCGGGGTCGTTGGCCCGGCAGGCCTCGACGAACCCGCGGCTGTCCTCCTCCAGTTCGGCCAGCTCGGCCTCGGTGACCTCGGACATGTCGCCGTCGCCCTCGACGCTGTCGACCCCGCCGAGGAACTCGTCGAGCCCCTCGGAGTCCAGGCAGGTCAGCGGTGAGCTGCGGCCGACGCCGCGCGGGTCGAACCCGACCACGTCGAACCTCTGGCGCACCGCGTCGCTGACCGTGAAGGCGGCGTGGTCCACGTAGTCGTAGCCGGAGCCGCCCGGGCCGCCGGGGTTGACCAGCAGGGAGCCGATGCGGTCGCCGCCCTCGGCGGGGAACCGCTTGACCGCGATCTCGACGCGGTCGCCGCCGGGCTCGTCGTAGTCCAGGGGCACCTCGTAGACCGCGCACTCCGCGCCGTCCGCCCCGCTCTCGCACTCACCCCAGTCGAGGCCCTGATCGGTGAAGTCGGTCAGTGCGGGGTCGGGGGCGGCGACGTTCCCCTCCTCGGGTGCGCCCTCCCCGCCCGTGCACCCGGTCGCCAGCAGCACCGCACCGGCCAGTGCCGCCGCCAGTGCCCCCCGAACTCTCGTCGCCACGGATGTCCGCCCTCTCGTTTCCGCCGGCCGCTGGTGGCCGGCGCGTCGTCTGCTCCGCACCGGCCCGGCCGTGCGGCTCTGTCCTCCCACGGTCCCGGGACGCGACCACCGGGTGGTCGCGACGCGCGGCCGGGGCCGTCTCCTGCCGCTCCGGACCGGCCCGGGGCCGTCCGGCCCCGGGCCGTGCGCGCACGGGCCCCGGAGGACGCCCTCCGCGCCGTCCGCGCCCCGCCGGGGCGCCTCGGACGGTGCGGCTCACGCTCTCCCGTCGGCCAGGAGGGCGGAGGTCATGGCCTCCATGGCGATCTGGGGGTGCACGTTCGCCTCGATGCGTCCGCGGCACTCCATGATGGCGTCGATCCGTCGCAGTGTGGTCTCGGGTGCGCTGGAGCGCGCCACGCGGTCCAGGTCCCCGGAGCGCTCTCCGGTGGACAGCTCGACCGAGGCCCCCAGCTGGAGGGCCAGGACGTCCCGGTAGAAGGCGGCCAGGTCGAGCAGGGCGCGGTCGTAGGAGTCGCGTTTGATCCGGGTGGCACGGCGCTTCTGCCGCTCCTCCAGGTCCTTCATGGCGCCCGCGGACCCCCGCATGGCCTTGGCCACGCCCTTGCCGGTGGAACCCTCGCCGAACGCGGTCCTCAGCTCGTCCTTCTCCTTCTCGTCCAGGGCGGTGGTGAGGGCCTTGGACTCCTCCTCGGCGATCTCGTACAGCCGGGCGGCGGAGGTGACGCACGCGCCGAGCCCGTCGAGGCGGGCGGGGATGGACAGCACCTCCTCCCGGCGCCTGCGCGCGTCCGGGTCGGTGGCCAGCTGCCGCGCCCTGTCGATCCGGCCGGCCGCGGCCACCGCCGACGCCTGGGCGAGCACGGGGTCGACCCCGTCGCGCCGGACCAGGGCGTCCACCAGCTCCCGGGTGCCGGGGGTGGCGAGGGTGACCAGCCGGCAGCGGGAGCGGATGGTGACGAGCAGGTCGTCGGGCGCGGGCGTGCACAGCAGCCAGACCGTACGGGGGGAGGGCTCCTCCACCGCCTTGAGCAGGGCGTTGGAGGCGGCCTCGGTGGCGCGTTCGGCGTCCTCGAAGAGCACGATGCGGAACCGGCCGCCGGAGGGCCTGGAGCCCGCCCGCAGCACCAGGTCGCGGGTGGCGGCGACGCCGAAGCTCAGACCGCTGGGGCGCACGTACAGCAGGTCGGGGTGGGTTCCGGCGAGGACCTGGTGGCAGGAGGGGCAGTGCCCGCAGCCGCCGTCCGGGCACTGGAGTGCGGCCGCGAAGGCCCGGGCCGCCTCCGAGCGGCCCGATCCGGGCGGGCCGGTGAACAGCCAGGCGTGGGTCATGCCCGCGCCCCGGCCCCCGGCGACGAGGTCCGACGCCCCGGCCACGGCCCGCCGGAGCTGGCCCACCGTGGCCTGCTGGCCGATGAGGTCGTCGAAGACCGTCACGCTTCCCCCCGAGAACCACCGCTGATGTCTGCTCTCAGGATAGGAGCCGCCACCGACGCCCGGGCCGTCGTCCACAGGCCCGCCGGGGGTGGATAGCGTGGTGCCGTCACGGCCCGGCGCCCGCTCCGCGTACGGCCGCCGCGGCGGTCCCCCGACCTCCGCGGTCCGACCACACCCCCTCTCCCCGTCCCCCGCAGAAGATCCGGAGCAGTCCCCCTTGACGCACTCCCCCTCCCCCTCCCCCTCCCCCTCCTTCCAGCCGCAGCCCGAGTCCCGCCCCGGGTGGGACTCCTCCCTCCCCGAGGACGGGTCGCCCTTCGGGGGAGGTTCCGGCCGCCCCTCGTTCGCCCCGCCCGAGCCCCGGCGACGCGGGATGTCCGCCGCCGACCGGGCCGCCGCGATCGTCCTCGGCTGCGTGGTCGTGGCGCTCGTCGCCCTCGTCGCGATCGGGGTCGCCGTCCTCCTCCCGGTCTGACGGGCCGCCCGGGGCCCGGTGTCCCGGGCCCCGGACCGGCGGACCTCCCGGGCTGCGCCCGGGACACCGCCGCCCTCACGGCCCGGCGCCTCGGGGAGCCCCGCCTCCGGCCCCCCGGTCCGCGGTCCCCGCGTCTCCCGGGCTCCGGGGTGTCGCGGGGACCGCCGGAACCCGCGCCGGGCGCGCACCGCCCGGCCCGGCGGACCGAAGGGGGAGGGCCCCGGCGGTGCTCCGCCGGGGCCCTCCCCCGTCCGTCGTGTCCCGGCCCGCCGGGCCGGGCGTCCCGCTCAGTCGGCCCTGATCACCGGGATCATGCCCGTGACGGCCTCGGAGCCGCTCGGCACCGGGTCGGGCAGGACGGAGCGGATCCGGCGCTGGATCTCGCGGGTGACCTTGTCCTGCTGCTCCCGGGCGTCCAGCACGAGGTAGCGGTCGGGGTCGGCCTTGGCGAGGTCCAGGAAGCCCTTGCGGACCCTGGCGTGGAACTCCACCGACTCGGACTCGATGCGGTCGGCGGGACCGCCCAGGCGGGCCAGCCCGTCCTCGGGCCGCACGTCCAGCAGCACCGTCAGGTCGGGGACCAGTCCCTGGGTGGCCCAGGCGCTGATGTCGCGGATGTCCTCGACGGACAGGTCGCGGCCCGCGCCCTGGTAGGCGAGCAGGGAGTCCACGTAGCGGTCGCTGATGACGACCGCGCCGCGGCGCAGGGCGGGCAGGATCTCCTGCTCGACGTGGTCTGCCTTGTCCGCGGTGTACAGCAGCACCTCCGCGCGCGGGGTGATGTGCGAGTTCTCCCGGTCCAGGAGCAGACCGCGCAGGCGCATGCCCAGCTTGGTCGCCCCCGGCTGGCGGGTGCCGATGACCTCGAAGCCCTGCTCGCGCAGCCACACCGTCAGCTCGCGCACCTGGGTGGACTTGCCCGCGCCCTCACCGCCCTCGACCACGATGAACGCGCCGGAGTGGGCGGCCGCCTCCCCGTCGCCGTCGCTGACCGCGACGCCCCGCAGGGCGGCGAAGAGCTCGGGGAGCAGGCCGGGGCCGGCGTCGGGGCGGTCCTTGTTCATCAGGCGGTAGCAGAGCAGCGCCACGAGGAGGACCAGCAGACCGGAGGCCATCAGGACGACGCCGCCGCCGCGGAGGTCGTAGGTGAGCGGGCCGACCGGGACGGCGTAGTCGCCGACGAGCCCGGCGAGCAGGGGCGCCAGCGCCATGGCGGCCGGCAGCGCGACACGGGCGGCGCCGTGCACGAAGGCGACCGCGCCCGGCCGGTTCTCGTCCCCGACCTCGTCGTCGAGCAGCGCCAGGCCGGTGACCCAGGCGATGCCCGCGCCCACGCCGAGGAGCCCCGCGAGGACGGCGATGAGGACCGTGTCCCCGACGGCTCCCGTGAACAGCAGGGCCAGGCCGGAGAGGGCGACGCTCAGGCCGAGCAGGCGCCTGCGGCTGAACTGCTTGAGGACGCGGGGCCCGGCGAGCGCGCCGAGGGCCATGCCCGCGAAGACCGCCGCGAAGACGGCGCCGAAACCGGCGTTGCCCGCGCCCAGCGCCTCGAGGTGGACGCGCGCGACGCCGATGACGGCGGCGCCGCCCGCGAGCGATCCGATCAGGCCCGCCACGAGGCCGCGCGGGAGCGGCTCACCCCCGGGGCGCCGGCCCGTCGCCACGACGCGGAGGATCCCGCTGTCGCGGGTGTCGCTCCCGCCGTCCCCGGACGCCTTGTGCCTGGGGATCGGCAGCACGGCGACGACGGCCGCCGCGACGAAGAAGGTGAGGCCGTTGAGGTAGAGGGCGATGTCGGCCTCGGGGCTCGCCATGGAGGGCAGCAGCGCGCCGAGCACGTTGCCGACCGAGGCGAGGGCCGCGAACAGCAGGGCCGCGACCGGGGCCGTGCCGTAGGAGGTGAGCAGGTTCAGCCGGTCGGCCTGCGGCAGCAGCCTGCGGGGGACGAGGCCGGGGACGGCGGCGTCCTTGGCGGGCGTCCAGAACAGGGCGACGAGCTCCGCCAGGAGGCTGGCGATGAGCAGCCACTCCAGGGCGAAGCCCGGGACGAGGAGGCCCACGACGGGGATGGAGACGTACAGGAGGCCGCGCAGGACGTCGGTGGCGACCATCGTCCACTTGCGGTCGAGGCGGTCCGCGACCGCTCCGACCAGCGGGCTCAGCAGGATCGGCGGGGCGAGCTTGATCACCACGACGCCGCTGACGGCCAGGTACTGCGCGAACGTGGAACCGCCGGCGGTGAAGATCGCCGCCAGGGACATCAGGGCCAGGAGGCTCAGCCAGTCGCCCAGGCTGGAGAGGGAAAGCGAGATCCACAGCCTGCGGAAGGGTGTGATCGCGAGGACGTTTCGCGCCTCGACTGGCGCTCCGGGTGCAGATCTGCTCATAGCGCTCAAGATATCGGTGAGGGGGAAAGGGAAAGACGGACACGGGATCCGTCCCAGAATTCGGTGGATGACGCCGGGGATCGCACACGATTCTGCGTCCTCGTGAGTCATGCCCACACTAGTACGGAAGATCATTCCCGAACAGGGGTGGAGACGGCCCACCCGGTGCGGACACGGAGATAGTACTCACCCGGGCACCCCCTCGGGGAATGCCCAGGTGAGCGGTGTTCTTCGGTGGTGGCCGCGACCGGAGGAGGGGGGCCTGCGGCGGCTACGGGCCGTTCCCCTCCGCCGGCTCCTCGGCGGAGGCGCGGGGGACGCCGGTCTTCTTGGCCGGGGCCTTCTTGGCGGCCGTCCGGGTGGCCGTGCCGGTCTTCGCCGCCGTCGTCTTCTTGGCGGCTGTCGTCTTCTTGGCGGCCGGCTTCTTCGCCGGGGCCTTCTTGGCCGCGGGCTTCTTCTTGGCGGGCGCCTTGGCGCGGCGCTCGGCCAGCAGCTCCGAGGCGCGCTCGTCGGTGATCGACTCGACCTGGTCGTCCTTGCGCAGGGAGGCGTTGACCTCCCCGTCGGTGACGTAGGGGCCGAAGCGGCCGTCCTTGACCACCATCTTGGCGCCCGACACCGGGTCCTCGCCCAGCTCGCGCAGGGGCGGGGTCGCCGCGCGGCGACCGCGCTGCTTGGGCTGGGCGAAGATCGCGCGCGCCTCGTCGAGGGTGACCGTGAACATCTGCTCCTCGGTCTCCAGGGAGCGGCTGTCGGTGCCCTTCTTGAGGTAGGGGCCGTACCGCCCGTTCTGCGCGGTGACCTCCTCGCCGTCGATCTCGCCGACCACCCGGGGCAGCGACAGCAGGCGGAGCGCGTCCTCCAGGGTGACGGTGTCCAGGCTCATGGACTTCAGGAGCGAGCTGGTGCGGGGCTTGGCCTTGGCCTTGGCCCGCTTGGGCCTGGCCTCGCCCTCGGCCTCCTCCGGCTCCTCGATCACCTCGGTGACGTAGGGGCCGAACCTGCCGGTCTTGGCCACGACGGGGCGGCCCGTCCCGGGGTCGGTCCCCAGCTCGCGGTCGCCGCTGGGCTGGGCGAAGAGCTCCTCGGCCTTGGCCTCGGTCAGCTCGTCCGGCGCCAGGTCCTCCGGCACGTTCACCCGCACGCCGTCGCGGTCCAGGTAGGGGCCGTAGCGGCCCACCCGCAGCACGATGTCGGTGCCGGGGAGGGGCACGGAGCTGACCTCCTTGGGGTCGATCTCGGAGAGGTGGTCGCCCACGAGCTCCTTGAGACCGGTCTCCCGGCGGCCCTGCGTGTCCTCACCGCCGAAGTAGAAGCGGCGCAGCCAGGGCAGGCTCTCCGCCTCGCCGCGGGCGATGTCGTCGAGCACGTCCTCCAGGCGGGCGGTGAACTCGTAGTCCACCAGGTTGCCGAAGTGGCGCTCCATCAGCTGCACCACGGCGAAGGCCAGGAAGGACGGCACGAGCGCCGTGCCCTTCTTGAACACGTAGCCGCGGTCGAGGATGGTCCCGAGGATCGACGCGTAGGTGGAGGGGCGGCCGATCTCCCGCTCCTCCAGCTCCTTGACGAGCGACGCCTCGGTGTAGCGCGCGGGCGGCCGGGTGCTGTGCCCCTCCGCCTCCAGGTTCTGCGCCTTGAGCGGGTCGCCCTCGGCCATCGCGGGCAGGCGGCGCTCACGGTCGTCCAGGTCGGCGGCGGGGTCGTCGGACCCCTCCACGTAGGCCTTGAGGAAACCGTGGAAGGTGATGATCTTGCCGGTCGCGCTGAACTCGGCGACCTCCCCGGCGGCGGAGGTGCCCTCGATGCGCACGGTGACCGACTCGCCGACCGCGTCCTTCATCTGGGAGGCGACGGTCCGCTTCCAGATCAGCTCGTAGAGCCGGAACTCGGGTCCGGAGAGGCCGGTCGAGGCGGGGGTGCGGAAGGCGTCGCCCGCGGGGCGGATCGCCTCGTGCGCCTCCTGCGCGTTCTTGACCTTCTTGGCGTACACGCGCGGCTTGTCGGGGAGGTAGTCGCCGCCGTACAGGCTGCGCACCTGGGAGCGGGCCGCGCCGACGGCGCTGTCCGACAGCGTGGTGCTGTCGGTGCGCATGTAGGTGATGTAGCCGTTCTCGTACAGCCGCTGGGCGACCTGCATGGTCTGCTTGGCCGACAGCCCGAGCTTGCGCGACGCCTCCTGCTGGAGGGTCGTGGTGCGGAACGGGGCGTACGGGGAGCGGCGGTAGGGCTTGCGCTCGACCGAGCGGACCGAGAACCCCGCCCCCGCCAGGCGCTCGGCCAGGCCGCGCGCCGTCGCCTCGTCCAGCTGGCGGACCCCGCGGTCCGAGCGCAGCGTGCCCTGGGGGGTGAAGTCGCGGCCGACGGCGACGCGGGTGCCGTCCACGGAGACGAGGGTGGCGGGGAAGGTCGCCGGCCCCTCGGGGACGCCCGCCTCGCTCGCGTCGAAGAGCGCCTTGAGGTCCCAGTACTCGGCGGACGTGAACGCCATGCGCTCGCGCTCGCGCTCCACCACCAGCCGGGTGGCCACGGACTGGACGCGGCCCGCCGAGAGCTTCGGCATGACCTTCTTCCACAGCACGGGGGAGACCTCGTAGCCGTAGAGGCGGTCCAGGATGCGCCGGGTCTCCTGGGCGTTGACCAGGCGGGTGTTCAGGTCGCGGGTGTTGCTCGCCGCGCGCTGGATGGCGTCCTTGGTGATCTCGTTGAACACCATGCGGCGGACGGGGATCTTGGGCTTGAGCTCTTCCAGCAGGTGCCAGGCGATGGCCTCGCCCTCACGGTCCTCATCTGTGGCGAGCAGGAGGAGGTCGGCGTCCGCCATGAGCTCCTTGAGCTTCCTGACGTGCGACTTCTTGTCCGCGTTGACGACGTAGAGCGGCTCGAAGTCGCCGTCGACGTCCACGCCGAGCCGGGCCCAGGACTCCCCCTTGTACTTGGCGGGGATCTCGGCGGCCTTGTTGGGCAGGTCGCGGATGTGACCGATGCTGGACTCCACGACGTAGCCGCGCCCCAGATAACCGGCGATGGTCTTCGCCTTGGCGGGCGACTCGACGATGACCAGAGCGGTGCCCGCCCCCTGCCGTCCGCTGTCCTTCGAGCCGTTCTTGCCGGCGCTGCCCTTCGTGGGTGGCACGCTGTTCCCCTACGTCTAGCCTTACGTGATCTATCCGGCCGCGGTCTGTCGGTTCCCGTGGGAACCGACAGTAACCGAAACTCCAGGCACTCCCCCGTCGATGGGCGAGCGGGGCCCTCTCCGCGTGTGCGGGGTCCACCGCCCCGGGCAGGGCGCCCGGCTCACACCCACCGGCATCCGCAGAATAAGCGCTTCGCGCACCGGTACCGGTCCGTAGCGTACGCGAGCGGTCCTGGCAACGCCCGTCGGTCGACGGTGGCCGCCTTCGTCGAGCACCCGGAACCCGCCTCGTGAGTGACTTCGGTCACACTTGAAAACCCCCAAGTGCCGATATCCCCCAGAATGCGGCGAGTCCTCCCGGATATTCCCGGGAGGACTCGGCTCACGTCCTGAGCCGGCGTCGCCACCTCCACCCTCCCGCAGTCCACCGCGTTCCAAACGGAACGGGAGTGCGGAGGCGACTCGACCTGCCCTGCGGACGCACACGGCACCGGTGTGCCGGAGCGGGGCCCCGCCCGGGGGCCGCCGCCGTCCTGTGGGATTGGGCACCTCGCAGTCCACCGCGTTCCAAACGGAACGAGGCGCCGTCACCCTCCAGGCCGGACGGCGGGCCCCCGGGCCCACCCCACGACGGTGCTACAGGCCGACGCCGGCGGCGCCGAGCAGGGTGCCGACGGGGTCGACGCCCGGAGCCGGGGCGGGCAGCTGGTCCAGGTGCTCGGGAGCGTGCTCCGCCACGGCCTGGTGCGTGGTCTCGCTCAGGGTGTAGTCGACGGGCAGCATCTGCGAGACGGGGATCTCGGGCAGGTCGCGCACGACCGGCGCGTCCTGCAGCACGCCGGACTGGTGCTCGGTCGCGCTCTGGTGCACGACCGCGGCGCCGTTGTCGGTGGAGCCGGCGCCCGCCAGGCTCGCGACGGCGGCGACGGCGTTGCCGGTCACGTTGACGGGGACGTCCGCGTGCGCGACCAGCTGGTTGCCGCCCACGGCCGAGCCGTTGCCCGAGGTGGCGACGTGGGGCTCCTCCTCCAGGACCAGGGCGCCGGTGTCGGTGGCCGCGGCGCCCGCGACGCCGCCCACGGCGCCGATGGCGTTGCCGGACACGTTGACCGGGACGTCCAGGGCCGCGACCAGCTGGTTGCCGCCCACGAGCGAGCCGTTGCCGGAGGTCGCGACGCCCGACTGGTGCTCGCGCTCGGCCGACTGGCGCAGGATGCCCGCGTCCACGCCGGAGGTGTCGGGCAGGATGCTGGCGTTCGAGACGGCCTCGTTGACCAGGTCCATCGCCGTGAGACCGGCGGGGGCGGACTGGTGGTGACGGCCGCCGCCCTCGTGGACCAGGGCGCCGGTGTCGGTGGCCGCGGCGCCCGCGACGCCCGCGACGGCGCTGATCGCGTTGCCGGACACGTTGACCGGGACGTCCAGGTCGGCGACCAGCTGGTTGCCGCCCGCGACCGAGCCGTTGCCCGAGGTGGCGACGTCCGGGTCGTGGTCGTGCCCGTGGTGCTCGTGGCCCTGGTGCTCGACGTCGTAGCCGTCGTGGCCCTGCTGGTGGGCGTGGCCGCGCTCGTCGTGCCCGTGGTGGCCGTGGTGGCCGTGGTGGCCGCCCTCGTGGACCAGGGCGCCGGTGTCGGTGGCCGCGGCGCCCGCGATGCCGCCCACCGCGGCGATCGCGTTGCCCGAGACGTTCACGGGGACGTCGCCGTCCACCACGAGCTGGTTGCCGCCCAGGACCGAGCCGTTGCCCGAGGTCGCGACCTCGTCGCTGTGGTGGTCGACCACGGCGGCGCCGGAGTCCGTGCACTGGGCGCCGGACGTGCCCAGGACGGCGCTGATCGCGTTCCCGCAGACGTTGACCGGGACGTCGAGGTTGGCGACGGCCTGGTTGCCGCCCAGGATCGAACCGTTGCCCGAGGTCACGGGCTCGGTGTCGGCGAAGGCCACGCCGGTGCCCAGAGCGACGAATCCCGCCGCCATGAGCGCGGACTTCGCGGAGATGCTGGCCCACTTACGCATGTGGGGAGTCCTTTCGAGAAGACATGAAGACATGTTGAAGAGAACAGGTGTGCTTGTGCGTGCTTGTGCTCGGGCAACAGGCCGTGCCACATCCCTGGGTGGGGTGCAGGCCTCCGGCCGGGGCCGGGGATCGTCCGGACGGCCTCACACCTGGGCGGTGCGTGCCGGCCGGTTCAGGAGAGCGCGCCGCGGTCGGCGCCCGCTGGTTGCGGGTGACGCGCGCGCCCCGTCGATCAGCTCCGCCCTGGTTGGGCGGCGGCTGACGTGAACCCCGAGCACGTGGCCTCGGCCGGTGCTACGGGACTCGCGTCAGCCCCCGGGCCGCTCGGGGCGGCCCGGGGAGCCGATCAGGAGCGGGCCCTGCGCCGCATCCCCGCCACGACCAGGCCGGCCCCGGCGGCGACCGCGGCGACCGCGGCGGCGACCAGGCCGAACAGGCCGGTGGAGTCGGCGCCGGTGACCGCGAGCTCCGCGCCCGGGCCCTGCTCCGCGGGCTGCCCGAGGGTCTGCTCGGACCACTGCTCCGCGGACTGCTCGAAGGACTGCTGGTCGGGCTGCTCCGCGGACGGTCCGGCCGGGGAGTCGGCCGGGTCGGGCGCGGGCTGCTCGTCCACCGGGGCGGGGCTCTCCTCGGCGAGCCCCTCACGGTCCTCGGGGACCTCCGGCGGGACGCCCTGGCCGGGGTCCTCACCCTCCGGGGCCTCCTCCCCGGGGTTCTCGCCCTCGGTGGAGCCCCCGCCGGGGCCCTCTCCACCGGGGGCCTCCTCACCGGGGGCTTCCCCGCCGGGGACCTCCTCCGCGCCCTCGTAGCCGCCCTTCGGCCCTCGGACGGAGGACGACTTGCCCTCGATGACGGCGGCTCCCGAGTCCGTGCACTGGGCGCCGGCGAGGCCGAGGATCGCGATCGCGTTCCCGCAGACGTTCAGCGGGACGTCGAGGTCGGCGTTGAGCTGGTTGCCTCCGCCGATGGATCCGTTTCCGCTGGTGACGGTGTCGGCGTAGGCGGTTCCGGCGGTGGCGGCGGCCGTGGCGGCGATGAAGCCGGCGGTCACCAGGGCGGCGATACGTGCTTGTGTCTCGTGGGTCATCGCGTGTCCTTATGTCAGCGAGAAGGATCGGCTGGCTACACGTGTGACCGCGGTCGGAGAGCTTCGGGCTCTGGGAAAGCCGGTGAGAAGGCACGCCCGCCGGAGTCGGCGGGACGGCTGCGTGCGGGAGCGCACGGACCGGCCGCGGTCGTGGACGCGGCTAGTCGGGGGCGAAGCTGGGGTCGTCCGCGGCGTCGCGGACGACCAGGGTGGGGTCGCCGGGAAGGGCGACCCGCTGGGCACGGGGAGCCAGGTGGGCGGCCCGGGCCATCAGGAACCCGGCAGCGCCGGGCGCGGGGAAGGACGGGGCGGCGGCGCCGGTGGCGTCCGCTCCGGCCGAATGGTGCGAGCCGCCTCCGCCGATGAGGCGGATGCGCTCACCGGGGTCGTCGTCATGCACCCGCTCGGCCGCCTCGACGGCGGCCGAACTCCATGCGGACGGCACCGCGGAAGCGCTGGTGGTCGCCGCCGTGCCGGGGCGGGGCGCATCGGCGCCCCGACCGGTCTCGGCGGCGGCGCGCTCGACGGCGGGGCCGGCCGGGTCGTGGGGAAGTTCGTCCGTGGCTCCGGGAAGGGGCAGGCCCAGGGGGGCCGTCGCGTTCGCGGCACCGTCGATGCCGCCCCGGACGACCCGTGTGGACTCGGTCAGCCCTGCGGCGACCGTGTCCACGAGTCCGCTGTCGCGCAGCGAACCGTCGGTGGACCGCACCACGTCCTGACCGGTGCGGGCGATGCCGCCGACGAGGCTTCCCGCCCCGCGGGCGGTCCCGTCCACGGTGGCGGCGGTGTCGCCCACGACCCTGGCGGCCGCGGCTCCCGCCCCGCTCTCCTCCAGCGCGGACGAGACACCGGTCTCGTCCAGGGCCTGGGAGGGGAGGGCAGCGGCCCGGGGCGCCACGGCCCCGGCCAGCGAACCGGTCGCGGAGCCCGCGCGGGCGGCGGTGTCGGAGACCCGTGTCTTGCGGAGCTCCTGGGTCGCGGCGCGGCCGGCGTCCTCGGCGGTGTCGCCGACGCCCATGACGCGGTCGACGAGGCCCTCGGAGCCGGGAGCGGTGTCGCTGTGGGCGACACCGATCCCCCCGGCCAGCCACGCGACGGCGACGATGCCGGACAGGAGCAGCAGGCGGGCACAGGCGTTGCGGGACACACAGGCGGCGCGACCGGTCGACACCAGCCACCCCCTGCCCGTGAGCACCATGACGCCCTCTCGTTCCGCTACCGCTGGACGGTCCCGTGCGGCCGAGCCGCCACGGTCGTACCGGTGCCGCCCCGTCCCGCGCGGAGGCGGGAGGGAGAACCGCGACACCCTCGAACTCAAAGCAACCGTAGCATCACGTTGGGTGATGCAACACCGAAACGTGAACCGCGCCGAAAAAGTTTTCGGCACGGTTCACCAGGCAGGACACCGCAAAACGTGGCCAGGTCAGCTCAATCCGACGAAACGGTCCAGGACCCTGACGCCGAAGTGGAGGCCGTCCACCGGGACCCGTTCGTCCACGCCGTGGAACATGCCCGCGAAGTCCAGCTCCGGCGGCAGCTTGAGCGGCGCGAAGCCGTAGTTGCGCACGCCGAGGCGGGAGAAGCTCTTGGCGTCGGTCCCGCCGGAGAGGCAGTAGGGGACGGCCTTGGCCCCCGGGTCCTCCGCCAGCAGGGACTCCGACATCGCGTTGACCAGGCCGCCCTCGAAGGGCGTCTCCACGGCCGGCAGGTGGTGGATGAACTCGCGGTCGACCTTCGGACCGAGCAGCTCGTCGATCTTCGCGAAGTACGCGTCCTCGGTGCCCGGCAGGAAGCGGCCGTCGACCTGGGCGGTGGCCTCGCCCGGGATGACGTTGGCCTTGTACCCGCCCCCCAGCACCGTCGGGTTGAGGGTGTTGCGGAGGGTGGCGCCGATCATGCGGGAGATCGGTCCCAGGCGGGCGACCGTGGCGTCGACGTCCTTCTCGTCGAAGGGGATGCCGAACTCCTCGCAGATCTCCTCCAGGAAGGTCCGCACGGTCGGGGTGAGGTCGAGCGGGAACTCGTGCCGGCCCAGCCGGGCGACCGCCTCCGCCAGCTCGGTGACGGCGTTGTCCCTGTTGGTCATCGAACCGTGCCCGGCCGTGCCGCGCGCGGTCAGCTTCATCCAGGCGATGCCCTTCTCCGCGGTCTCCACCAGGTAGAGGCGGCGGTTCTCCTTCACCGTGAACGAGAACCCGCCGACCTCGCTGATCGCCGAGTCGCAGTCGGCGAACAGCTCCGGGTGCTCGTCCACGAGGTACTGGGCGCCCCAGGTGCCGCCCGCCTCCTCGTCGGCGAGGAAGGCCAGGACGATGTCGCGCGGGGGGCGGCGCCCCTCCCGGAGCCGCTGGCGCAGCATGGCCAGGACCATCGCGTTCATGTTCTTCATGTCGACCGCGCCGCGGCCCCACACGCACCCGTCGGCGACCTCCCCCGCGAAGGGGTGGTGGGTCCAGTCCTCGGGCGCCGCGGGGACGACGTCCAGGTGGCCGTGGATGAGCAGCGGGGGGCGGGAGGGGTCCTCCCCCGTGATCCGGGCCACGACGTTGCTGCGCCCCGGGTGCTTCTCGTAGATCTTCGACTCGACGCCGACCTCGTCGAGCTTGGCGGCGACGTACTCCGCCGCCTTGCGCTCCCCCGGCCCCGAATGGTCGCCGTAGTTGGAGGTGTCGAACTCGATGAGCTCCCGGCACAGGTCGACGACCTCCGCCTCCGCCGCGCTCAGGACCCTGTCTGGCTCTGCCATCTGACGCTCCCGTCCAGCCGCACCTTTTGCCGTGCTGTCCCCCCGACCCTGCCATGGAGGCCCCCCGGCGGAAAACCTGGTTCGTGCCACCCCAGACTTTTGCTATGGTTGACCTGTACGGCGCGGCAGGCGCCGAACACCCGGTCCGGGTGGCGGAATAGGTAGACGCGCTAGCTTGAGGTGCTAGTGCCCGTTAAGGGTATGGGGGTTCAAGTCCCCCCTCGGACACAAACAGAAGGCCCTGGTATCAGGGCCTTTTTTGTTGTCCGGGTCGGGTCCGCGGTCGACGGGCCCGATCCGTGCGGGAAGCGGCCGGGCGATCCGGCGCCCTGCGCGGGGCGCGGTCGTCGCCCGCCCCGCGCACGGCGCCGCCGCCGGGTGCGGCGGCGCCGTGCGCGGGCGGTCCGAACGGTGGTTCCGCCGCCCGCCCGGCGCCCTGCCCGCCATGGGCCGTTCCCGGCGGAGGCGGGCCGCGGTCCCGTGCCGTCTCCCGGGACGGGCGGGGGGGGCGGCCCGTGCCGCGCTCCCGTAGCGCGGTCGGCGGGGAGCGGCGTCGGCTAGCGCGCGTGGCACGCCTTCAGGTAGCTCAGGAACGACGCCTGCAGCCCGGTGACGTGCGTCTCGTGCAGCATCGCGGTGGAGACCTCCTGCGACCGCCCCTTGGCGCGCAGCTGTTCCACCGTCGCAAGGACGTTACGGGCCATTCCGCGATAGAACGGGATGTCTCCCAGCAGTTCGGCCTCGTTCAGCGTGATGTGCAGCTGGGGGGCGGCCGCGTCCTCGCCGCGTTCCGGCAGGGCTTCGACGAGGGTGAAGATCTGGCTGTCCGTACTGGCCACACCGGGGCTGCCCGCACCGACGGTCGCGAAGAGCCCTGTCCCGCGCAGCCATGCGTAGAGGGCGAAGAGACCTCCGTAGGAGTAGCCGAAGAGGCCGTGCCCGGAATCGCCGACACGCAGCCTCGACCGCAGGTGGGGGTGGAGTTCGCCGGTCAGGAAGTCGAGGAAGACGTCGGCGCGGGGCTCCGCCAGTTCCGCGAGGTAGGCGTCGACCTGCTCCTGGGTCATCGCACCCGTGTCGCGAGCTGCGGTGAGGGTGGCCAGCATGTCGTCACCGACGGGTTCCCCCGGCGGCACGAGGTCGCGGTTGCGAATCTGCGCCCAGGCCTCGGCCTCCTCGCCGGTGTACCCGACGCTGACCTGGATGTAGGGGGCGATCGTCAGATACGGGTCCGCCTGGGTGACGATGAGGGGCGCGGTGAGGCCGACCGTCCAGTTGCCGTCCAACACGTAGACCAGCGGCAGCGGATCCGTGGAGTCCGCGTAGCCGGGGGGCGTCGTCACCCAGACGCCGTAGCGGTGCCCCGACCGCGCGGTGATCTCCAGGTACTCCGTGTCCGGCAGACAGCCGTGCAGTATCCCGCTCATCGGGCTTCCCCCTTCATGGTGCGGCCGTCCTCCACGACGAGGACGGCCATGTCCGGATCTGCGAACACCGCCGCGTCCCGGAGCGGGTCCCGCCGCCGGGCGACCGCGTCGGCCCGCGTCCCCGCGCGGATCGTCCCGCCCGGGCCGAGGACGTCGGCGTCGACGCCGGCGGCCGGCGCGAGCGCCCGCAGGGGCGGCTCCGGCTCGGCGCACAGGCGCAGTTCCTCGCCCCGGCGCCGCCGGTCCGGGCCGACGGGGTCCGGGTCCGGGCCGATCCGCGGGCCCGCCGCACGGGAGGTCTCCGGGGCTGCGTCCCATCGTCTTCAACAGTGGTGAATTCGCTGTGCGGTAACGTACTCAACAGTGGTGAATTCGTCAAGGAGGCAGTGTGAGGTCACCGGTCGGGGAAGGGAAGGAGCGCCTCCTGCAGGCGCTGTTCGAGGAGTACGGCGGGAGCGGCCCCAGCCCGAACCTGTCCATGCGCCAGGTGGCGGAGCGGCTCGGCGTACACCACACGCTGCTGACCTACCACTTCGGATCACGGCCGGGACTCCTGCGCGCCGTGCTGCTGGAGGCGCGCCGCCGCGACAACCTCCTCATCGCCGCGACCGGCGGCGAACTCGGGTTCGCCGCCCTGTGCAGGGCCGTGTGGAGCTTCTACGCGAACGCCGAGCACGAAGACCGCATCCGTGCCTTCTTCCACCTGGTCGGGCTCGCGGTGTACGAGCGCGACGTCTTCCAGGAGTTCGTCGCCGACATCGACGATCTGGCGTCCCTCCTCGAAGCGGCCGCTCTTCGCGACGGTCGCACGGCGGCGGACGCGAGGCAGCAGAGCATCATCGCGACCTCGTGCCTGCGAGGACTGCTGCTGCAGAGGCTGCTGGCCCCCTCCGCCGAGGTCGACGCCGCGGCCGAGCGCTTCATCGCCTCGTTGGCGGCGGCCGGGGGAGGCGGCCCGGCCTCGTGAACCGCGAGGACGCGGTGGGCCGGCCGGCGCGGCCCGCGGTCGGCCGGCGCGGCGCACCGGCCGGGTTCGACCGGGACGCCGTGGGCGGGGCGGGGCACGGACGCGACCCCGGGTGGCGCGGAGCGGGTCCGTCCATGCGGGAGCAGGGGACGACGGCCGCGGTCACGGCCTGCGGGGCGTCGCACCCGTTGCCCTCCGGGGCTGCCGTGACCACCCGGCGCCGGTCGGCCCCCGGGCCGCGTCCCCCGGATCCCCTCGCGGTCCGGACCGCGGCCCCTCAGGCCACCAGGCCGTGGCGGTAGGCGTAGACGACGGCCTGGACGCGGTCGCGGAGCGCGAGCTTGGCGAGGATGCGCGAGACGAAGGTCTTGACGGTCTCCTGGCTGATCACGAGGGCCCCGGCGATCTCCTTGTTGGAGAGACCGTCCGCGATGAGGCGCAGGACCTCCAGTTCGCGGGGGGTCAGCGGGATGTCGTCCGGGGAGCCGCCCGTCGGCCGGACACGGGCGGCGTACCTCCCCACGAGCCGGCGGGTCACCCCGGGGTCCAGGAGCGCCGCCCCCGAGGCCACGGTCCGGATGCCGTGCAGCAGCTGGCCGGGCGGGGCGTCCTTGAGCAGGAACCCGCTCGCCCCCGCGCGCAGCGCCTCGTAGACGTACTCGTCCAGGTTGAACGTCGTCACCACGAGCACCTTGACGGGTTCGCGCACCCCGGCGCCGGCCAGCAGGCGGGTGGCCCCGATGCCGTCGAGCACCGGCATGCGCACGTCCATCACCACGACGTCCGGGCCCAGCCGGGCGCCGAGGTCGACCGCGGTCCGCCCGTCACCGCACTCGCCCACCACCTCCATGTCGGGCTGGGCGCCGATGATCGTCACCAGCCCCGTGCGGATCAGCACCTGGTCGTCGCAGACCAGGACCCGGATCGGCGCGGTCACGGGCGGCCCCCCGCGGGTATGCGCGCCCTCACGACGAAGCCGCCCCCCGGTTCGGGCCCCGCCTCCAGGTCGCCGCCCAGGACGCCGACCCGCTCGCGGAGTCCGGCGAGGCCGCGCCCGCTCCCGCCGGGGGAGACCGTCCGCGGGCCGGAGCCCTCCGTGCCGACCTCCACGGTGATCTCCTCCTCGCCGTGGCGCACCAGGACCGAGGTGCGGCTGCCCCTGGCGTGCTTGAGCGCGTTCGTCAGGGCCTCCTGCACGACCCGGAAGGCCACGAGGTCGGCGCCGCCCGCCGACCCGGCGGGGGCGCCCTCCTCGGAGAACTCCACCGGCTGCCCGGCCCGGCGCGTCTGCTCCACGAGCGTGAGGACCCGGGCGGCGGGGGGCGACCCCGTCCCGGCGCCGTGGTCGGGGTCGAGGAGGTCGAGCAGGCTCCGCAGGTCGGTGAGGGCCCTGCGACCGGTGTCGGTGACGGCGGTCAGCGACCCGTCGAGCCGCTCGGGGTCCGCGGTCAGGTAGCGCGCCGCCTCGGCCTGCACCACCATCGCGGTCACGTGGTGGGTGACGACGTCGTGGAGCTCGCGCGCGATGCGGGTGCGTTCGGCCGTGCGGGTGTCCTCGGCGACGCGGCGGCGGCGTTCGGCCTCCATGGCCCGGGTGGACCGCAGCCACGCGCCGATGCCCCACACGAGGGCCAGCGCCAGGTAGAACGTCACGAAACCGACCGGCGTCTCGCCCGTGCCGAGCTGCGCGAGCGCCGCCGCCAGCGCCGCGTAGGCGGCCGTCAGGACGAGCACGGTGACGCGCCGGCCCCGTTCCAGGTGGGCGCCCGCGCTCAGCACCGCGATGGCCAGCCCCGTGCCGGCGAGCGTGTGGTAGCCCATGAGCTGGTCGACGGCGAAGCCCGCGCACACCAGGGCGAGGGAGGCGGTCGGCCACCGGCGGCGCAGGGCGAGCGGAAGGCACTGGAGGGCGATCGCCACGACGGCCAGCAGGTCGAAGGGGCGGTCGGGCACGCCCCCGAGCATCGTCCCGTGGTTGTGGAACGACGGCACGAACGAGGCGGCGAAGAACGCCAGTCCCAGCGGGAGGTCCCGGACCGTGACGTCGAGGCCCCGCCACGGTTCCGCGGCCCGCCGTAGATCGATCACCGGAGGAAGTGTAGTGGCGGGACCGCCCCCGTCCGCGCGGCGGGGGACGGGGCCGCCGCGCCGCGCGCCCTCCCCCGGGCGGGCACATGACGCAGCGTCACTGGTGGCGCCGCGGAGCGGGAGGAATACTGGGGGGAGATCCCGCCGCCGATCACGGAGAGCCCCGCATGGACACCAGACGCCCGCGCGTTGCGCCGGCGGTCGCCGCGGCCGCAGGTCCGCCCGTCCGCCCGGGGCCCGCCCTTCCCGCGGCCTCCCCGCTCCGCGCCCCGGGCGGGCACCGGTGACGCCGTCCCGGTCCGGGGCCGGCACGATGTCCGAGCACGCCGACGCGTCCCGGGGGGAGCTGCGCACCGTCAACCTCGGCATCGTGTTCGCCTCGCTCTCCACCGTGGGGGCGCTCCTGGTGGTGATCGACGCGCCGACCTGGTGGCAGGCCCTCGTCCTGGCCCTGGGGGTGGCGACGGCGGCGGTGACCGTCACGCGGTGGGCGGAGGGCCGCGTCCGCCGCGTCCCGTTCCCGGCCCTCGCCGTCACCGGGGCCGTGTGGCTCTTCGGGGCCCTGGTGGCGCAGACGCCGACCGCGTCCTACGGCTTCGCCGTGGTGGGGACCGTCGCGGTGCACCAGGCGCACCGCCACCGGGCGGCGGCCGCCGTGGGGCTGGCCGCCTTCGCGGCCGCGGTCGTCGCGGCGAGGCTGGCGGTCGCGCCGGGGGATGTCGTCGGCACCCTCCTGGGGTACGTCGTCGGCTCCGCGGGCATCGCCGTGGTGGCGGTCGTCCTCACCTCCCTCACCCAGATGGTCTCGCGCCTCGTCGCGGAGCTGGAGGAGTCGAGGGAGCGCGAGGCGGAGCTGGCCGTGGCCCGGGAGAGGGTGCGCTTCGCCGGCGACCTGCACGACATCCAGGGCCAC